>NZ_JACXSS010000001.1:1340208-2680417 GCF_014850955.1 Methylomonas albis | reverse complement strand
CGAAGATTTGACCTTTGACGTTGAAGTCATCGAAGTCAGACCGGCCACCGCCGATGAGGTTTCCCATGGGCATGTCCACGGCGCAGGCTGCCATCATTAATACCCTCCGTCCTTAATAGACAAACCAAGGACGGTTTGCAGGAGATGAATACGCCGGGTTTATGGGTAAATCTTGGCAAATGACAGGTTTGGGACGCAGAGGTGCAAGACTTTTGCGCCTCTTTAAATTCAATTGTTTTGCCATCCCAAATCCACCCGGCTATGTCCCAGCAAAGTTCCGGTAGCAAATGCCAGGTCTATCATCGACACTTGATAATCGCCGATGGCGCGCACCTCGCGCAGTTGCGCTTCGCCGAGACGAGTCAGGGTTTCCAGTACTTCGGTCATCGTCCGCAAGCCTTCCTTAAATTGTTTGAGTTCGGCATCGTAATTCAGGCCGGCCAGCACCACGTTTTGGCGGGTGGCTAGAATGCGTTGCCAGTTTTGGTTCATTTGATCCAACGCATCGTAGATTTCTCGGCGCACGCTCAATTCGCGTAGCTGTTGGCTGGTCAGGCGTTGCATGCGTTCTTGCACGGCGCGGTCCAGGCGAGCCCGGCGCAGTTCGTTGCTCAGCGGAATTTCCATGCGTAAGCCCACCGACCAGTCCGAGTAATTGCCGCTTAAGGTCTGGTCGAAAGCGCCGCTGTAGGACGAGGTATCGCGGCCCAAGGCAGCGTAGTTGTAATCCAGCATGAACATCGGCAGGGTTTGATTGCTGAGGTAGTCGATTTTGGTTAAGTCAGCCGCCAGTTTCAACTCCAATTCCAGCAATTCCAAGCGGCCGTCCAGCGCGCGTTGCGCCAGTTGCTCGCGGTCCAGATTAAACTCCAGCAGGGTCGGCGAGGTTTCGGGAATCAGCAGCGTTTGCGAATCCAGGTCCAGGCCGGGCGCGTTTAATAACAACTTCAACTGACGTTGGCGGGTTTTTAGGCTGGTTTCGGCAATAATCAAGGACTCCAGGCGTTCGGCCACGCCGATTTCTGCCCGGTTGATTTCGATGCTCGCTGTCAAGCCTTCCGCCACGCGTTTTCTGACCATGCTTAGATTATTGGAGGCGTTTTCGTACTGCTGGCGGCGCACGTCCAATTCGCCCCAAGCCACATACAGGCTCCAATAAGCCCGCTCGACCATGGCCAATACCCGAATCGCCTGCAAGCGGGTTTTGACGTCGACGGCTTGTTGCTCGTAGCGGGCGATACGGATGCCGGCGACGTTATTGGAAATCCCGGCGTCGCGCAGTAAGGGCTGGCTGATGGAAAACCGCAGCGCGTTTTGATACTGGTCGGAAGCGACGCCACGAAATTGCCGTTTGCCGTCGAACGGTGAACTGACGGTCACTTTGGCGCCGGTACGCAACGGAATGACGATCCCGGCCTCCATATCCAGCATCTCGGTTTCCTGCGGCACGGCGGTGAGTTTGTCGATTTCGTTTTTCAGTGGCGAATTTGAATCAACCGGAGTGAAGCTAACGACATCCAGATTTTGCGCCGGGGTGTTTTTCTTACCGTATTTGGCCTTGGCAAAGATTAAATCGTCGAACTTGGCTTCTTCCTCGCTGACCGCGGTGGCGGCGATTTTCGGGTCGGCCTGGGCTATTTTTAAATCCAGGTTGTTTTCCAAAGCCATACTCCGCACCGCCGCGATGGACAACTGCTTGCTCGCTTCCGGTGCTGCCTTGGGTAATTCCGGTTTCGTCGCGCTGGGCGGTGGCAGAATAGTCGCCGACTTGGGCCGGCCTTCCTTAAACTTGGGCAAGGCCTGCTCGACGGTCTGCGGCGGCAGCTGCGAGATCGCCGGCAGCGGCAAGCCCTCATCGGGCTTCAAGCGTTCTTCCACGCGCTTGACCAATTTGCGGTCGGGGCTGGTGTCGAGATATTGTCCGCAACTGACCAGCAAAGGTATCAGCAAGATTGTGCCGATACGTCGCCCGTAGGCTTGTAAGTGTTTGGCCGTAGCCCCTGATTGGTGTTGACGGGATGCAAAACGATTCATAAGCGCTTATTTCAGTTTTTGCCTGACCAAATCGGTCGCCGGTGCTTCCATAGTCATTTGCGGCGGAAAGGCATTCAGTTGCCGCCACAGTTCGTAAGCCATCGTTACTCGGTTCAACAACACCCAGCCTTTGACACGCACGCCTTGGCGAGCGAAGCGTTCTGTCGGCCAGGGGCGGTCGTTGGGGTCGGGCACGATCAGTACCCGGAATTTACCCTTGCCGTCGTCGGTAGAGTCCACGAAGGCTACCAAGCCGCCGAAGGTGCCGACCGCCACTTCCGGCCAGCCGGCGAATTGCAAGGCAGGCCAGCCTTCGAATTGCAGACGCGCATGCCGGCCTGGGGTGATTAATACGGCATCGTTGCCGTCGACCCACAGTTCCACGGCTTTCACATCCATATCCGGCACCAATACAAGCAAGGGCTCGCCCTGTCTGACAATGTCGCTCTGCGGATTGGCCAGCAGCCTAAGAATGCTGCTGTCGCGTGGCGCTCTGATTTGTTGGGATTGTTGGCGTGACACATCCACTTCGCTTTTTAACAGGCTGCTGCGGCTGTCTTCCAGTTCGCTTTGAGTTTTGTTGGCCGAGGCCGTCGCCGAGTCGATACGCGCCTGGGCATCGGCGCGAATTCGGCCGATTTCCGCTTCGGCGGCGCGTTGTTCGGCCAAGGCGCCTTCCAGGCTGGCTTGCGCGCTGTTCAGACTGCGTTGCGCGACGATACCGTCGCGCTGAGCAACTTCGTAATCGCGTTGCGATACCAAGCCGTCGCCTATCAAGCGTTGCAGGCGCTGGGTTTGCACGCTGGCCGTTTCCAGCGTGGCACGGGCGGAGGCAATGGCTTCACTGGCGGAGCGCGCGCGTTGCCGTGCGACATCCAGCCGGTATTGCGCGGTAGCTACTTGTAAATCGCGGGTAGCAATCAAATTGTCGATTTGCAGGCGATACGCCTGCAGTTCGTCTTCTTTAGCCGCCAATTTTGCGGCGGCCGCCGCCCTTTGCTGCTGCAAGCGTGCCAGCAATTCCGGATCGACATCGGTAATTTCCATCAGCAAATCGCCGGCCTTCACTTTGGCGCCTTCTTTAGCATGCCAACTGACGATACGGCCGGAAACCGGGGCATCCAAGTTTTGTTGGCGTTCCAGTGGTGCAAACGCGGACACTCGGCCGTTACCGTTGATGTTTTGTTGCCAAGGTGTCATTAGCAGGGCTGGAGGTGTCAACAGAAATAGCCAGACGCAAGCGCGCGCTAAACTGCTGACTAGACGAGGGGTGTGAGCTGCCGATAGCGCCGACAGCCTAATCTGTAAATCAGTCATGGGCGGCTCCCGGCAAAGTGATCTCGCGCCCGCAAAGTGCGGCTAATTCTTTCGATCCTGTTAGTAGCAGTAACGTCCAGGGCGCGTCAGCGGCCAACAGTATTGATGCCAACTGCTGCTGTAATCCGCTATCCAAGCCATCGAGTATGCCATCCACGATCAACAAGGCAGGGTTGGCGATGATGGCTCTGGCCAGCATAACTTGTATGGCTTGGCTATGGGCAAGTGGGGAGCCGCCGGGACTCATGACGGTATCCAAATCCAAGTCGGTCAAGCCGACTTTGGCCAAGGCCCGCTGGACATCGGCAACGCTCAGGTTCGCATCGCCAAGCCTGACATTTTCCAGCAGGCTATCGTGAAAAGTCTCCAGTCGGCTGACTACTGCGATGTTCTGCCGCAAGGTACTCAAGCGAAGGTCTTCGAGTGCCTGGCCGTTGATTTGTATTTGGCCGGCTTGTGCTTGCCGCGTCCCGCTGATTAGCGAGACCAACGCGGTTTTACCGCTACCGGGGCCGCCGAAAATCGCGACTTTTTCGCCGGGTTGAATTTGCATCGCAAAACCCGAGAATAATGGCCGTTGAACACCGAAGCCGAATTTTAAGTCGCTGACTGTCAGCGACGCCGGACCGTTAAATTCTGCGTCTACTTCTGCTGACTCTTCCAAGGGCAAATCCAGCAAATGGCCGATCTTGTCCGTGCCGGCCATCAAATCGTAAAAGCCTTCCAGATGTTTGCCGAATTTGATCAAGGCCAGTAAAGCTGACGAGACGATCAGTTCCGCCGCCACCAATTGCCCCAAAGTTAAATGGCCGTCTATGACCAAGTAGCCACCGATAGCCAACAAGGCCGTGCTGGCGATGGCATACAGCGCTACTGAGGCGATGACTTGGCCCAGCAGCACGCGGTAATGCTGGCGTTTGGCGGTTAAATAGTCCAGCGACAGACGGTCGGTACGGTTGGCGGCCATCAGCGCACCGTTACCGAATTTAAAAGTTTGAATATTCCCGGCAACGCTTTCCAGCCAGGCGACCAAGGCATATTTGCTGATCGATTCCTGAATTGCCGTGGTGACCGCGCCGCGGCCCAATAAAAATACGATGGCAGTGATAGACAATAGCAACACCACATCGAAGGCCAGCAGGAAGGGGTGATAGAAGGCCAGCATGATTAGGCCGACGCAGGTTTGTACTACGGTACTCAAGCCGTCCAAGAGCAACGCAGAACCGGCTTTCTGCAAGGTCAATACATCGAAAAAGCGATTGACCAGTTCCGCGCCGTTTTGACTATCGTAGGCATCGCTGCGCACCCTGGGCAAGCGATAGGCCAGGTCGGCGGCCAGGCGCACGAAAATTCGCCGCTGCACGATTTCCACCAGATAAGATTCCAACACATAGACCGCGCCGCCGAAGCTTAGAAAGAAAAACAGTATGGTGGCCAATACGATTAAAGGCTGGCCCATGCCGCCCATCGCCACGGTATTAACCAGCGCTTGCACCGCCACCGGCGAAGCCAGCGCTAGCAATCCGGAGCCCAAAGCCAAGCCCAACAATAGCCAGAGATCGTGGCGATCAGCGCGTAACAGCTCCAGCAAGCGGCTAAATGGCGGCATGTGCGCATGGTGGTCTTGACTGACGGCATTCTCCAGTGGCGCCTGGGCTTGTACTAACAGCCACTTGCTGATGCCGGCATCGCTTCGGCCCAACAGTGCGGCGATGTCTGCCGGTTTGACGTGGCGCTCTTCGATAACCTCGCCCTGCGCAAGGGCCACTCTGACTTTGCCGCCGCGAAATCCGCACAATACCAGCCAGCCGCAGCCATCGGAGAGGCTGGTTAGCAGCGGCGTGTGCGGGGCTGAGGCGTTGGCCGCGGCAATGGGCGTAAGCAGCGCGCTCTCCATATTTAAACCCAAATGGTCACCGATGCTGCTCAGCGCTGCCTGGCTGTCGTCGCTGGCTGACTCCAGCAAACGCTCTCGGATTCCTTTGGCTTGACTGGGGATTTCCAGCAGGTCGAATAAGAATCCCAGCAAGGTTTGCGTTGACTGTTTTCGGTGCGGGTGTTCCTTGTTTCCAGCAGTGGTGCTCATACGTAACGAAATCCTATCGGTTTAAACGAATAACAGCATGGTCTTGCCGAGTATGCTCAGCAAAAGCGTCAGCTTAAGGGTTGCAAGTAATTTGGCCGGGCCGGCTTTTTCACACCAGTTCTGCCAAGCAGCTTCGCATGCTCGCACGATCACTAGATAAGCTTTATATGACAAGCGCCAAACCATAGTACCGAGCACACTCAGACCGGTCCAAAATACAATGAACTCGGCTTGACGCGGCGTTACCCCAAACACATGTTCCAAAAAATGCTCGAACAACATCTCGACCACCTCAATGGCCAGGTGCAGAATGTGCCATAGAAAGGGTAGCAAGGTGTCGCCAAATTTATACAAAAATATCAGGGTCAAGATTGCCATAGCAGGCTTGTTTTCAAACAGCCAGCGCCCCGTGTTGATGATGATTACTCTAAGCCAGTGTGCCAATGCGTAGGCGTTTTGCATGGTTCTCCTCCCTTTAGAGTCTGCCGAAAAGCCCTTTCCCCCTTTCAGGGGGGCGTCCTTCAACCAGTTCAGGACGGCCGGTATTTCAGGGCCGGGCCAATAACATCAACCGGTATTGCGCATGCCTGCGGCAATCGCGTTGATACTGCGCAATAGGGGTTTCATCCACGGACTTTCCGCAGCATTCTCTGCATTAATCTCCCGTAGCCGGCGTATCAAAAATACCTGCAGATAGTTCAGTGGCCCCAGATAGGCATCGCGGCGCTGCAAGGACGCTGCCAATGCCGGATTTTCGGCGAGCAAGTGGTCGGCGTTGGCTATTTCCAATATCCACTCCACGCAGCGCTGATGTTCGCCAGCTATCAGATTGTAAACACGTTTGCCGGTTTCCGGATCGTTACACAATTGCGCGTATTCGCGGGCGATGTTCATGTCCGACTTGCTCAGCGCCATTTGCGCGTTACTGAGCAAGTTGCGGAAAAACGGCCAGTCGCGATACATCCGCCGCAGTGTTTCCAGGCGTTCAGGTTTGCCGGCGCACCAGCTTGCCAAACTGAAACCGATGCCGTACCAAGCTGGAAAAGTCTGCCGCGACTGTGCCCAGGCGAATACCCAGGCTATCGCCCGCACCGAGTTTTTCGAGCGATCCAGTTTTTTGCGATGCGAAGGCCGCGAGCCGATGTTCAAGCCGCCGATCTCGCCCACTGGGGTAGCTTCGTAAAAATAGTCTAAAAAACCGGGCGTGCGTTCGGTTAATTCTCGGTAACTTTGTTCGCCGATCCGTGCCAATTCGTCCATCACCGCCAAGTCTTCCGGCCGATCCAACGGGATGGCTTGCACCAGGCTGACGCTGGCTTTTAGCAAGCCGGTAACGCCCATGGTCAATTCGTAGACCGCTGTTTCCATATTGTTATACCGATAAAACAACACTTCCCCTTGCTCGGTAAATTTGATCTGGCCGCGCACGGTATCCGGCGGCTGGGCCAGAATCGCTTCGTGCGTCGGGCCGCCGCCGCGACCAACGGTGCCGCCGCGGCCATGGAATAAGCGGCATTTCAAACCGTAACGCTCGCTGATCGCAATAATTTGTCGTTGCGCGCGCGACAAGCCCCAGGCCGACGCCAAGATGCCGCCGTCCTTGCAGGAATCGGAATAACCCAGCATGATTTCCTGACGGTCGCCGCTGACCCGCAACAATTCCCGATAGCAGGCGGTATCGAACAATTGCGTCAACACGTCGGAAACGCGGTTTAAGTCGTCTATGGTTTCGAACAAAGGGCTGACGCCGATATGGCAATGCCAATGTCCGCTGATTCTGCCGACCAAGCCGGTTTGTGCCGCCAGCAGCAAGACTTCCAAGACGTGGCTGGCCGAGTGGGTCATGGAAATCACGTATTTGCCAAAGCAATTCGGGCCTATTTCCCGGCGCATTTTCGCCATCACCGTAAACAACTCCAGCGTCTCGCGGTTGGCCGGCGTCAGCGCGGTGGCGTCAAACATCAAGCCACCCGGTGCGGCGATAGCCTCGGCTAATAATGCCATGCGTTGTGCTTCGTCTAGCGCCAGATAGTCAATGTTCAGCGCCGCCTTTAGAATCTCCGCGACTGTCTCGCTGTGGCGGGTCGATTCCTGCCGGACATCGAGTTGCATCAAGTGAAAGTCAAACACCTCGGTCAACCGCATCAGATCGGCTAGTTCCAGCTCCGCAATATTGGCGTCACCGTGGCTGCGCAAGGACGCATCGATCAAGCGCAGATCGAGTAAAAACTCGGCCACGCTGGCATACGCAAGGCGATTGGCTTGTTCCGGTTGGCCCTGCAGTTGTTGTTGCACGTGCTGTAAGGTAGATTGCATGCGATATTTCATTAATATCAGTTTGTGCCGGTAAGGTTCCTGTAAATAGGGCTTTTCCAAGTCTGTGACGACCGCGCCCAGCATGGCGCGGTCGGCGTGCAGGCTGTCGATAAATTCCGGCGTCAAGTCACAAAGTCCATAAGAATGCGACAACTGGCCGCGCAATTGATCCAGGCGGGCGAGATATTCCTGCATGATGGTTTGTGCCTGCATACGCAAGGCAAGCTCGGTGGTTTCCGGCTTCACATTCGGATTGCCGTCGCGGTCGCCGCCTATCCACGAACCAAAGCGCAGGAAGCTGGGGATGCGGATTTGGCTAGCCAAATCGCTGCCGAACACATCGCTAAGCGCACGTTGCAAGTTACGGTAAACCAAGGTGGTGGCCTGAAACAGCGACAGCGAAAAATAAAACAGGCCCGCATCGATTTCGTCGGCTACGCCCAGTTTACGGGCGCGCACTTCGTCGGTTTTTAACAGCAATTGAATCTGTGCTTGCAATTTGTCCAAGGCTTCGCTGCGCTGTTGGCTGCGTAAGCGCGGATCGTCCAAGGCTTCCTGGCTGAGGAACACGTTGCGCAAGGCGCTTTTTACCGTGCGGCGTTTGGCTTCGGTGGGATGAGCGGTCATCACCGGCAAATACAGCATCTCGTCCAGTAACACCTGCAATTTGTCGGCGCTGACGCCGCTGTCGCGCAATTTGATCAGCGTATCGTGAAACGAGCCGGGCCAATAACGGCCGGTCTGATTTTGTCGGCGCAAATTCAAATTGTGCGATTCTTCGGCGATATTGATCAGGCTGAAATAACCATTAAACACTCGCACCACTTCGCTTATTTCTTCCGGGTCCAGGCCATCGAGAATCTCCATGAATTGGCGGCGGCGATTGGCACCGCCTTCTCGCAGTAAGCTGGCAAACTTGCGTTGCAATTGTGCCACTGCGCCGGCGACTTCCGGTTTAGCCTGCGCAGCCAGGACTTTTGTTAATATCGAGCCAAGCAAGCGAATGGCGCTGCGCAGTTCTTTGTCGTCGCCGTGGCTGTCGAATAAGCGCTCGCTGAGAATTTGGCTGGCGCTGCTGTTATCCTGTTCGAACGTTGACTTGTCGTAATCCGCTAGTTCAGGTCCGGCATTTGGGGTCGAGTCGTCGGCGCATAGCGCCGTTAGTTTCTGCATGTTCAGTTCTCAAGATGATTTACGGTTGGCTGATAGCCTAACGCGGGATTTTGATATTGTTAAATAGAATGTTTAGAATAAATGCATCGTAAATTCCTATGGATTAAACGCTTGTGGAACGCATCAACTATCAGCATTTGTTTTATTTCTGGCATGTAGCGCGCGAAGAAAGCATTACCCGAGCCTGCGAGAAGCTGCATTTGGCGCAACCGACCATTAGCGGCCAATTAGCGGTGTTGGAACAGCAAATCGGCGAAAAACTGTTTTATAAACAAGGCCGTAAACTAGCGCTAACGGATACTGGTCGGGTGGTATTTCATTATGCGGAAGAGATATTTTCGCTGGGCAGAGAGCTAAGCAATACTTTGAAGGGGAGGCCGACGGGGCGGGCCTTGCGGCTGGTGGTCGGGGTCGCCGATGCGTTGCCGAAAATGGTGGTTTACCGCTTGATAGAACCGGCATTTCGTTTGCCGGAACCGGTGCAGATTCTGTGCTATGAGGACAAAACCGAGCGTTTGTTGAGTGAGATGGCCATGCAGGGTATGGATTTGGTGCTGTCCGATGCGCCGCTGACACCGACCAGCGGCGCCAAAGCATTTAATCATCTGCTGGGCGAATGCGGGGTTACCGTGTTCGGCGCGCCGGCATTAGCTGCGACTTATCGGCAAAATTTTCCGCGTTCCTTAAGCGGCGCGCCGTTCTTGCTGCCGACCGGCAATACCTCGTTGCGGCGCTCACTGGATCAATGGTTCGACGCCGAAAGCATTAGTCCGGTCATCCAGGCGGAGATTGAAGACAGCGCGCTAATCAAGACTTTTGGTAGCGGCGGTGCGGGTTTGTTTGTCGCGCCGAGCAATGTAGAAGCCGAAATCCACAGCCAATACGGTGTGGAAGCCATTGGCCGTATCGAATCGGTACATGAACGTGTTTATGCGATTACTATGCGTCGCAAACTCAAGCATCCGGCCGTGACCGCGATTCTGGAGAATGCGCGGGATAAGTTGTTTCCCGAATAGCACGCTGCCCGTGATGCTCTACTAATCGGCGCTAGCCGTATGGTCGCTTAGCCGATGTGTTACCCTGCGTAGATAGTTGTCCGTTTCCGGCAACTTCGCGAGCGCCTTTTCGGCCAGCATCTCCCTTTTCAATAAGCGTTGTGCCCTTCGATCAGAACCTTTCCTGATGCACAGCCTTGTGGCTGTAAACCTCAATGTCAGATTAGCGTGTCAAATTTGAGACCGTCACCGTTGCCGGTATCGATTACGTCATTCGCTCTTTAGCCGATTTGCAACAATATGCCGATCCGCACGGTGAGGCGAAATTGGCGGGAATTTCGTCCGTCAGTTGGTCGTTGTTTGGAAAAATCTGGCCGTCCGCATGGGTGCTGGCCTTGGCTATGCATAGCGTTGATTTGGTTGGGAAACGCATCCTGGAAATAGGCGCCGGTTTGGGTTTGGCCAGCTTGGTAATTCATCGCCGGGCCGGCAATATTGCGGTCGGCGACTGGCATCCCTTGAGCGAGGCTTCCCTGAACGAAAATGTGCTGTTGAATAAACTCGGGCCGCTGCAATATAAAACCGGCAATTGGGGCATCGGGAATCCGGGCTTGGGGCGCTTCGATTTGATTATCGGCAGCGATGTGCTTTACGAACGCCACAAGCCCGAGCAGTTGGCCAACTTCATCGTGCGCCACGCCGCACCAAACGCACAAGTCATTATTGTCGATCCGGACCGTGGCAATCGTGTGGGCTTTTGCCGAGAAATAACCGGCTTGGGATATCACTGTTCCAGTTGGACTGCTGAACGTATCGAGCTGACGGTAAGTTTATTTTTGTTCTTAAACGCAAGAACTCATATCACATGAGCAATCATTTTAGGGTTTTTTCCAACCTCTATTTTGCCGAACTAATACACTCGCGATTAGATTGTCCGACACCCTAAATTTCAATTCGACATCCAGCGCATCAGTATAGAGTCTTTCTTCCAGTGCAGCAGGCTTGTCTCTAGTGCCAAGGCGCCGAGAATGGCTGCGTGCTCAGGCTGTTTGTGAGCACGCTTTATGGCTTTGTTCAATACCATCGTTGAGCATCAGCACTCTCAAATGGCGCACTTGAGTATTATTAGAGCTTTGCTATATAAGGTCGATCTAATTAGCTTTGCTTTCGCCACTAATATTTTCTGGACACCAATGGCATACACAACCCTTTTTTATGGAGATCGATGAAAGCTTAAGCAAGCCAAGATTTGGGTAAACGTTTCCGTACTGACTTCGGTTTCAGTCCTGTTGGTGGGCATCGGTTTGACTTTTTGGAACCTGCGGAATATGAGCGAACTGATGTTGATGGTCGAACGCCAGGAGCTGCAAGGTTATCTGAATAATGTGACGACCCGGCTCAGCGAAGAAGCCTGGCTGGGTGAGGCCTTGAGCGCATTGGTCGCCAATTTTCCTCCCGCACAACAGGCATGCGCAGCGGGCGAAAGGGACACCCTGAAAAACCTGTTTATGCCTGCATTTCGGGGGTCTACTTTAACCGTGGGTTATAATTCTAGTACCCAATCGGCCTAAATTGACTTATTCTGCCGATATTTGGGCTGAAGCGATTGGCCGCCAGCCCAGTTTTTCCTGGCATTTGAACCGTAACGTGAAAATTTTGGCTTTATCCGGCAGCTTGCGGGCGGCTTCCATCAATTCCGCTTTGCTGCGTGTGACACGAGACTTGGCGCCGGCGGCTATCGAAGTCTGTCTGTTTACCCGGCTTGGCGACTTGCCTTTATACAATCCGGATTTGGAAAACGCGCCGCCGGCCGTCGCACAGCGATTGCGCGAGGAAGTCGCCTCGGCCGATGCCATGCTGATCGCCAGCCCGGAATATGCGCACGGCGTTTCCGGCACCATCAAAAACGCGCTGGATTGGCTGGTCGCATTCGAGGGCTTTGCCGACAAACCGGTGGCGATATTGAACGCCACGCCGCGTGCTCGTCATGCCGATGCCGCGCTCCGGGAAACCTTGATCACCATGTCGGCCACACTAATCGAAGCCGCATCGATCACCTTGTCGTTGCCGAGCGCGAACATCTCCGAAGCGGAGCTTTTGGCGATGCCGGAAATCGTTTCATTACTGACCGACGTATTAGCGAAAATCCAACGCACGGTAAAGCGGTTGCCGGACATGAAGCCTTTCCTGGGCAGCAGTCTTTATATCGACAGCCAACATCCGGCAATCGTCGCCCAAGCTGCGAAGTTGGCGGAGGGTTGCGCCGATGAGGAAGCAATCGCCAAACGCTGTTTCGAATTCGTCCGCGACGAAATCAAGCATAGCTGGGACTACCGGCTGACCCCCGTGACCTGCAAAGCCTCCGAGGTGTTGATCCACGGTACCGGCTACTGTTACGCCAAAAGCCATTTGCTGGCGGCTCTTTTGCGCGCCAACGCCATTCCAGCCGGACTGTGTTACCAGCGGCTGACGTTAGACGGCAACCAGCCGCCTTATTGCCTGCACGGTTTGAACGCGGTTTATCTGGTGCAATATGGTTGGTACCGAGTCGATGCGCGCGGCAATAAGCCCGGTGTGGCAGCGGATTTTTGCCCGCCGCTGGAAAAATTAGCGTTTTCGATTGTGAATCCCTTGGAGCAAGATTTACCCGACATCCATGCGGAACCTCTAACGGCAGTCATTAAAGCCTTAACCGAACACCAAACCGTCGAGCAGGTGTATGAGCACTTGCCGGACGTCGAAGAAACCAGCGAATAAACCCAGAGTGGTCAACACTATGAAAAGTATTTGCGTGTAGTGCGGCTCCAATCTCGGCCGGCAAGCAGCCTATTTCGACGCTGAACATTTATCTGAAAGAACCAAGCATGGACGTTTCCCAATTACCCTTTAATCAAATGATAGGTTAGAGCTAGCCAAGCCGGATAGCGGCTTTTTAGTTTGCTTACCGGAAAGCCCTCAATACGCCAATCATCTCGGCACCGTCCACGGCAGCGCCTTATTGTCGGTTGCCGCAGCGGGTTCCGGTGCGTTTCTTTCACAGCAGTTTTCCGATATTTCCGGCATTGTTCCTGTGGTCAGAAAGCTTGATGCCAAGTTTCGCAAGCCGGCATTGGGGCCGGTGTCGGCCAGATGCAATGTTCCCGTAGAAGAGACTGAACGCTGGTCTACTGAGCTGGCGTTGCGAGGGCGGGTAGTGGCCGTGGACGAAAGCGGTATTATTTATTGTGCCGCTTTTTGATTGCAGGCTGTCACGTTTATTTGCCTATTCTTGTCCTTTCAAATTTATCTTATTTGCAGTCTAGGAGATTGGCAGTAATTTTCTCAAGCCTGCCAAGTACTAATGTCGGTCAGTGATAGAGTCTGGGTAGTTGATATAAAAAAAGGCGGCTTTTAGCCACCTTCTTTGTGCTGTAACGTTTTTACTGTGCGCTGTAATGTGATTCGATATAACGCTCGACCAGTTCCTGGAACTCTTCAGCAATATGGTCGCCTTTGAGGGTGACGGTTTTGAAGCCGTCTTCAAATACCGGCGCAACAGGCGATTCACCCGTGCCGGGTAGGCTGATGCCGATGTTGGCGTTTTTGCTTTCGCCGGGGCCGTTCACTACGCAGCCCATCACCGCGACTTTCATGTCTTCCACGCCTTTGTATTTATCTTTCCAGATGGGCATTTGATCGCGTAAATAGCCTTGAATGTCTTGCGCCAGGCGTTGGAAATAATCGCTGGTGGTGCGGCCGCAACCGGGGCAGGCCACTACCATGGGGGTAAAAGAGCGGAAGTTCATGGTTTGCAGGATTTCCTGAGCCACGATCACTTCTTTGGTGCGTGCTGCGCCGGGTTCTGGCGTTAGTGATACGCGGATGGTGTCGCCTATGCCTTGTTGCATCAACACGCCAAGCGCAGCCGATGATGCGACGATGCCTTTGGAGCCCATGCCGGCTTCGGTAAGACCTAAGTGCAGGGCGTAATCGCAACGGCTGGACAGGTCTTGATAAATGCTGATCAACTCTTGAACATCGCTGATTTTGCACGATAGGATAATTTTGTCTTTGCCCAGTCCCAGTTCCTGGGCTTTTGCCGCGCTTTCCAGGGCGGAGAGTACGATGGCTTCTCGGGTGATCAGGGGCAATTCCTTCGGTTGCGCCAATTGTCTGTTCTCGTCGAGCAAGCGGGTTAGTACGGCTTGATCCAGACTTCCGCCGTTGACACCGATGCGCACGGGTTTGTTATATTGGATCGCAAACTCTATCATCTGCTGAAATTGCGGGTCCCGCGCCTTGCCTTTGCCAACATTGCCGGGGTTGATGCGGTATTTGGAAAGTGCTTGCGCGCAATCCGGATATTTTTCCAGTAACTTGTGGCCGTTGAAATGGAAGTCGCCGATAATGGGTACCGAAAAGCCTTTTTGTGCCAGCTGGTTGACGATTTCCGGTACGGCTTGCGCGGCTTCTTCACGGTCGACCGTGATGCGGACCATTTCCGAGCCGGCTGTCGCTAATTCCATAATCTGTTGAACGCTTCCTGCAACATCAGCTGTATCGGTGTTAGTCATGGATTGAACTACAATCGGAGCTTCACCGCCGATTTTTACGTTTCCTACCAAAACCTGTTGGGTGTGTTTTCTGGGGCTAATCGACATAGAGTTGTTGTGTGCAAAAAATCAAAGTTATCTAAAAAATACCAAGTAAATCACTTAGTATTAAATTATACCTCCTTAGTTATGAGACGAAAGAGCAAATTGTGCGGATAAATTACTTTTCTGATGTGCATTTAGAATTTGGCGAGCAGAGTTTGCCGGAAACCAATGCGGATATAGTCGTGGCGGCGGGTGATATTGGGATTTTCAAGCAAGGCGTCGAGTGGTTGAAGTCTATTGATAAGCCGGTGATTTACGTGGCCGGTAATCATGAGTTTTATGGTTACGAATATCAACAGACCATCAATATGCTGCGCAATGAATGCGCGGGCAGTCAAATTCAGTTTTTGGAAAAAGATCAGTTTATTTTCCAGGGTGTGCGTTTTTTAGGATGCACCTTGTGGACCAATTTATTTATCGAAGGTACTGAAAAGGCCGAAGTACTGGGTAAAACCTTGAACGATTTTCGCAAGGTGTCGTTTGCAGGCCAAGCTTTCGAACCTAAGCACTTCACTGAATTGCATCGTGAATCGAAATTCTGGCTGGAACAACAACTTGCATCACCTTTTGCCGGCAGGACCATAGTGGTTACGCATCATGCGCCCACGGAATGGAGTTGGATTGATTCACCTAATGTACTTAAAAAGCTGGCGTATTGTAACGACTTAAAGTCTTTGTTTCACGAGCATGAAATCGCCGCCTGGTTCCACGGTCATGTACATAATTTGGGCGATTACCGGATAGCCGATGCGCGCATTTTAAGCAATACCCGCGGGTATGTCGGGCGCAAGTATGTCAGCGGTTTCGATATAAATAAAGTAGTTGAAATTTGAGAGGCATTCCCACTTACGCCGGGCGTTATGGGGCGGGTTCTCGGCCTGCGAACCTAAGGATTTTCCGTTGAGAAAGCCGATAACTTGTGATGTAATGAACACGTTTTGTCTTGAAGTGCCCTTTGAGTTCGGTGTTTCTCAATGGGCTTTTTGCTGCAACTAGTCTGGGGAGCAGGCGTATTAACTATGCAATTTAATATAAAGAAAGGTTTGGATTTGCCTATAACAGGCGGCCCCGAACAAAAGATAAGCGATGGTAACAGCATCAAATCGGTCGCCCTGTTGGGTGCTGATTATATTGATCTGAAACCGAAAATGATGGTTGCCGAAGGGGATAAGGTCAAATTAGGACAGGCGCTTTTTTCCGACAAAAAAAATCCAGGTGTTAACTTTACCTCGCCCGGCGCAGGTGTAGTTAAAGCTATTAATCGCGGTGACAAACGGGCGTTGTTATCCGTGGTCATCGAATTGCAGGGTAATCAGCAAGAGTCTTTCACCAAGTACGGCGAAGCCGAGCTAGGCAACTTGACTCAAGAACAAGTCAAGGAAAGCTTGCTGGCATCGGGATTGTGGACTGCGTTCCTGACTCGTCCTTACGGCAAAATCCCAGCGGTTGATTCCGCCCCTAGTTCGATTTTTGTCACAGCGATAGATACTCGTCCGCTGGCGGCCGATCCAGCTGTCATTATCAAAGAACGCGCCGCCGACTTTGCTAATGGCTTGACTGTGATCTCCAAGTTGACAAGCGGTAAAACCTATCTTTG
This sequence comes from Methylomonas albis, assembly GCF_014850955.1. Classification (NCBI taxonomy): domain Bacteria; kingdom Pseudomonadati; phylum Pseudomonadota; class Gammaproteobacteria; order Methylococcales; family Methylococcaceae; genus Methylomonas; species Methylomonas albis. The sequence continues at coordinate 2,664,262 of NZ_JACXSS010000001.1, read as the reverse complement.
CAAGGCTGCAAGTACCGATGTGGTGGCCAACCAAGCGGTTCAAGTTGCCGAGTTTTCCGGTCCGCATCCAGCAGGATTGCCGAGTACCCACATCCATTTTATTGATCCGGTCAATATCCATAAATTTGTTTGGCATATCGATTATCAAGCGGTGATTGCTATCGGCGCGTTGTTTACCACCGGTAAACTGAATGTTGAGCGTGTGGTTTCTTTGGCTGGCCCAACCGTAAAAAATCCTAGATTGGTGCGCACACGAGTGGGCGCGAACTTGGATGAGTTGGTCGCTGGAGAATTGCAAGATGTTGAAAGCCGCGTGATTTCAGGTTCTGTTTTGTATGGCCATGAAGCAGCTGGATCTGCCGCATTTTTGAGTGTTTACAGTTTGCAGGTCTCGGCGATTAGAGAAGGTCGTGAGCGGGAATTCTTCGGTTGGATCGTGCCTGGCAAAGACAAGTATTCGGCTTTGAATGTCTACGTCTCCAGCAAAGATCGCAAAGATAATCGCCTGTTTCCGTTGACCACAGACAAGAATGGTAGCAACCGCGCCATAGTGCCTGTCGGCGTCTACGAGTCGGTTATGCCATTGGATATTTTGGCGACACCTTTATTGAAAGCGATCGTAGTCGGCGACACCGATACTGCCCAAGCTTTGGGCTGTCTGGAATTGAGTGAGGAAGACGTGTCCTTGTTCACTTTCGTCGATCCCGGTAAACACGACTTCGCGCCTGTGCTAAGAGCAAATTTAAATAAAATAGAGAAGGAAGGATAATGTCGGCTAGAGACTTATTAGATAGCATAGAGCCGCATTTTACAAAGGGCGGCAAATTCCAGAAGTATTATGGCCTGTATGAGATGGTCGATACTTTCATCTATACGCCATCCGATGTAACACGCGGTAAAACCCATGTTCGTGACGGTAATGACCTAAAACGGACCATGACTTTCGTGGTTATCGCCACAGCGTTTTGTATATTGATGGCCTGGTACAACACCGGTTATCAAGCCAATCTGGCTATGAAAGGCATGGGTTTGGAAGAGACTAATGGCTGGCGCAGTCTGATCATGGGCTTGTTTGGCTATAATCCCTACAATCCGTTTTCCTGCCTAGTGCATGGTATGTTGTATTTCTTCCCGATTTACATCACGACCTTAGCGGTCGGCGGTATTTGGGAAGTGTTGTTTGCTACCGTACGTAAGCACGAAGTCAACGAAGGCTTTTTGGTGTCTTCGATGCTGTATACCTTGATCCTGCCGCCTGACATACCTTTATGGCAAGTGGCGTTGGGTATCTCATTCGGTATCGTTCTAGGTAAAGAAGTGTTCGGTGGTACCGGCAAAAACTTCTTGAATCCTGCGCTTACCGGTCGTGCATTCCTGTTCTTCGCTTATCCGGCGTCAATTTCCGGCGATGCGGTCTGGGTTGCAGTGGATGGTTATAGCGGTGCTACAGCATTGTCCCTGGCTTCCGCAGGCGGCCTGGAAGCGATCAAAGAAAGCTTTAGCTGGATACAGGCATTTCTAGGTTTCATTCCTGGTTCCATGGGCGAAACATCGACTTTGGCTTGTCTGTTGGGTGCGGCTTTCCTGCTTTATACCCGCGTCGCTTCTTACCGCATTATGGGTGGCGTATTGATCGGCATGATCGCCATGTCTACTTTGCTGAATATTATCGGCAGCAACACGAATCCCATGTTTGCGATACCTTGGTATTGGCATATGGTTGTAGGCGGTTTTGCTTTTGGCACCGTGTTTATGGCAACCGATCCTGTATCTGCTGCTGTCACCGACACCGGTCGCTGGATTTACGGTGTGATGATCGGTGTGATGATTATCATCATTCGGGTGATTAACCCGGCTTTCCCCGAAGGTGTGATGCTTGCCATTCTTTTCTCAAACATGTTTGCACCATTGATTGATTACTTTGTTGTTCAAGCAAATATTAGAAGAAGGATCAAACGCCATGCTTAATGCCGAGAAAAAAACCTGCAAGTATAACGAGCAACTCTGCAAGTACTACGAACAGTTCAGAGTTTATGCCGATAGAATCCTGGCCCTAAGCAACGACAGCCTGGAAAAAACCGTTAACGTAGCCTTGGCCCTATGCTTGGTGTGCGCGGTATTGGTCTCTCTCGCGACTGTAGCCTTGCGTCCTTTGCAAGGCTACAACAAAGCCCTGGACATGAAGAAAAACATTCTTGATGTGGCTGGCTTGTTGGAAGAGGGCACGGATATCGACCAAGCCTTTGCCGATCGAATCGAAAGCAAGATTGTCGATCTGAAAACGGGCGATTACGTAGACAATATCAACGTCGACGAATACGACCAGCGTAAGGCAGCTAAAGATCCAGCGCAGAACGAATTGATTCCGGTCGAGAAAGATATTGCCAGCATTCGCCAAAAGGCCAAATACACCAAGGTGTTTTTGGTCAAAAAAGGCGATCAGTTGCAATCCATCATTCTGCCAATCAACGGTTATGGTTTGTGGTCTACCATGTACGGCTTTCTGGCTTTAGAGTCAGATGCACAAACCGTACAAAGCATTAATCTCTATGACCAAGGTGAAACACCGGGTCTGGGTGGTGAGGTGGTTAATCCTAATTGGCGCGCGTTGTGGAAAGGCAAAAAAGTCTATTCCGACAAAGGTGAAGTGGCTTTGACTTTGGTGAAAGGTGGTGTTGATTCCAGTCGTCCTGATTCAGTTTATAAAGTTGACGGTTTGGCCGGTGCGACACTGACCAGTCGGGGTGTCAGCAACCTGATCCAATACTGGATGGGCACGGAAGGTTTCGCTACTTATCTAAACAAGATTAGAACAAACGGTTAGGGCAGAACAATGGATAAAGAAACTAAAAAAGTATTATTCGAACCGTTGGTCGATAACAACCCTATCACCTTGCAGGTGCTCGGGGTTTGTTCGGCGCTGGCGGTAACTTCGCAAATGTCAACTTCGTTGATCATGGCTCTGGCCCTGACTTCGGTGACGGCATGTTCGAGTGCTGCTATCAGCGCTGTGCGTCAACACACGCCAAGTAGCATTCGTATTATTGTGCAGATGATCATCATTGCTTCACTGGTTATTGTGGTCGATCAATTGCTAAAAGCCTTCGCGTTTGATGTAAGCAAAAAGCTGTCGGTATTCGTTGGTTTGATCATCACCAACTGTATCGTGATGGGCCGTGCTGAAGCGTATGCAATGAAAAATCCGCCTATGCAAAGCTTTGTGGACGGTATCGGCAACGGTCTCGGTTACAGTCTGATTTTGATCATAGTAGCGCTGTTCAGAGAAACGCTTGGCTCAGGTAAGTTACTCGGCTTCGACGTATTGCCCTTAGTCAAAGATGGCGGTTGGTATGTGCCTAACGGCATGATGTTGCTGCCGCCTAGCGCATTTTTCATCATCGGCTTGATTATCTGGGCTTTCCGTACTTGGAAGCCTAAGCAGGTTGAACATAACGAGTTCAAAATTATGTCGATTGCTCACGGTGAAGGAGGGCACCACTAATGGAAGCTTATATCAGTCTATTTGTTAAAGCGGTTTTCATCGAAAACCTGGCGTTATCTTTCTTCCTGGGCATGTGTACCTTCTTGGCGGTTTCCAAGAAGATCTCCACTGCAATGGGCTTGGGTATCGCGGTGATGGTGGTGCAAACCCTGACCGTACCGGCGAATCAATTTATCTATCAAACCTTGTTGAAAGAAGATGCATTGGCCTGGATCGGTATTACCGGTGTCGACTTGAGCTTTTTAAGCTTGTTGAGTTGTATCGGCATGATCGCTGCGATCGTGCAGATTCTGGAAATGATTTTGGATAAATTCTTTCCGGCTCTGTATCAAGCCTTGGGTATTTTCCTGCCGTTGATTACCGTGAACTGCGCGATTCTGGCCGGTAGTTTGTTCATGATCGAACGCGACTACAATTTCGGCGAAAGCGTGGTATACGGTATTGGTAGTGGTTTCGGTTGGGCTCTGGCGATTACCGTCATGGCCGGTGTGCGTGAGAAATTGAAATACAGCGATATACCTGCTGCATTGCAAGGTCTGGGCATCACTTTTATCACCGCTGGCTTGATGTCTCTGGGCTTCATGGCTTTTTCTGGAATTCAATTATAAGGGTATCGTAATGCTGGAAATTGCATTAGGTGTTATTTTCTTCACGGTCATCGTGATAGCGCTGGTGTTTTTAATTATCGGCGCCAAGAGTAAATTGGTGGCCTCCGGAGACGTGGAAATTCTAATCAATCATGAGAAGAAAATCCGTGTACCGGTTGGGTCTAAGTTGTTAACAGCACTGGCGGATAACCAGTTGTTTGTCTCCTCCGCTTGCGGCGGCGGTGGCACTTGCGGTCAATGTAAAGTTAAAGTGCATAGCGGCGGCGGCGACATTCTGCCGACCGAGCAATCGCATATCACCAAGCGTGAAGCTGCGCACGGTGAACGTCTGGCTTGCCAGGTGTCCATTAAACAGAATATGGATATCGAAGTTGAAGACAGCGTATTCGGCGTAAAAAAATGGGAATGCACGGTTAAGTCCAATGACAACGTAGCCACTTTCATAAAAGAATTGGTGTTGGCGTTGCCCGAAGGCGAAGCTATCAACTATCGTGCGGGTGGTTATATTCAGATTGAATGTCCTCCACACATTTCAAAATATGCTGAGATGGAGGTTGCCGACGAATACAGGCCTGACTGGGATAAATTCAATCTGTGGCGTTATGTGTCCGATGTAAAAGAGCCTACTCTGCGTGCGTACTCAATGGCATCATATCCTGAAGAAAAGGAAATTATGCTGAACGTCAGGATCGCCACTCCGCCTCCAGGCGGTGCAGACGGCATTCCTCCGGGCATTATGTCGTCGTTTATCTTCAATCTGAAGCCAGGCGACAAAGTATTCGTTTCCGGTCCTTACGGCGAATTTTTCGCTAAAGAAACCGATGCGGAAATGGTCTTTATCGGTGGCGGTGCTGGTATGGCACCCATGCGTTCACATATCTTCGATCAATTGCGTAGACTGAAGTCCAAACGCAAAATGACCTTCTGGTATGGTGCCCGCAGCAAACGCGAAATGTTCTATGTAGAAGATTTTGATATGCTGGCCAAAGAAAACGATAATTTCGAATGGCATGTGGCATTGTCGGATGCGTTACCTGAAGATAACTGGAAAGGTTACACCGGCTTCATCCATAACGTGTTGTTCGAAGAGTTCATTAAGAACCATCCGAATCCGGAAGACTGTGAATATTACATGTGCGGACCACCAATCATGAACTCTTCAGTAATCAACATGTTGCTTGCTAACGGTGTTGACCCTGAAAATATTATGTTGGATGATTTCGGCGGTTAATTTATATTAATCTGACACGAATAACAGGGAGCGGTTTTCGGATCGCTCCTTTTTTCGTTTCAGCGATTAGAAAAACAGGAGAAAAAAATGGGTTATTTTTTAGTAACGTTTTTGTTTATGTTGATCGTTATTGCTGTAATGGCGGTCGGCGTGATTTTTGGTCGGCATGCAATCAAAGGTTCTTGCGGTGGTACCGGCAACTGTGTCTGCAGTGAGAAGTGCGACAAAAGAAAAAAATTTGAAGCTGAGCAATCTCAAGTATTGGAGCAACATTAATCGTTGTCGCTCTAAGAAGTTAAGTGACGTTAAACAAGCTAATTGGGAGCGATAACTTTCCGGAATGTTAAGTTTATGCGTCCTTGAGTCAGCTTCTTATCGATAGGAATACTATGCAGCCAGTGATGTTGAAAATCGGGCTGCATAATCAATAGCGTTCCGCTAGTGAGTAAAATACCGCCGCTTTCTGCGGTTTTTTTATGCCGGAATGCAAATTGCCGGGTTGCTCCCAGCGTCAATGACGCTATGAAGGGCCTTTCTCCCAACTCCGCTTCGTTATCCGCATGCCAACCTACATAATCCTCACCGTTTCGGTACAAGTTTACCAAAACGGAATTAAACGAAAAGTTTAAGAAGTGTTCGATTTTTTGCCGTATATCCGATAGCAACGGCGTCCAGGGCCTAGTTTTTAACAGATTGTTGCTGTAGCTATAAACTATTCCCGGATCGGCATGCCAGGTTTGCAGGCGAGGTAAGGTGAACTCCCGACCGGCAACGCTATAACAATTGTCTGGCCAATTCTGTTCCTGGAGTAAGCGCCTATAGAGAGTGCTGCTTTCGTCAGAGTCGTAAAAATCTTTTATTACTCTAAGGTCCTTATCAGGTTTCATTCGTCGGGTAATTCCTGCTGAGTTTTGATATGCGCGGCCAACGCGCTGTCCATTGTCGTAATGTGCAGCAAAAACCACTGCGGCAGACGCTCTTTTACAAATGCACGGCCAAAGGGGATTAACCCTTTGTCGATACGAGTTTTAAACTGTTTGAATTCTCCTAAAACCCGTTGATGTTCGCCTTTATGTTCGCTTTCTGCCGGAAATCTAAATTGTGCCATTAACCGATTTTCGGATTCAAAATGTTCTTCGGTGTGTTGATACAACTGCGTGAATAATCCGGGGAAGTCGGTGTTATTGGCATTATCCAATTGATTTATCAGATCGATAAATATGCTGTGATCATTATCGATGAGAGCGTAGCCAACACTCAGAGGAATAGTTGTTTCAAATATTGTCATATAAACACTCGCGCGATTCGTAAACTACTTAAATAAGCATGTTTTATGCCTGACAAATGTCGGCGATAAACTTGAGGGAAGAGCGATAGTTAATCATTAAATCAGAACAAGATTTAATCCGGGATTACCTCTTTAACCTCGCTAACGATGCGACCATCCGCTAATCGACTATCGATTAGCTCATGCTTGGTTAGCTGTGTAACCGACTTGATTAGCTGCGAACTGTCACATTTTTGCACAATAGCATAACCCCGCTCCAGCGTTGCCAGAGGACTGACTGCGTTTAAGGTTTGTGCAGCCGTGTGTTGTCGGCTTTGCAACGTTGTTAGTTTAACGTTCATGGAACGGCTTAAACGCTGTTGGAAATAATCAAGATGTTGCCGATAGCCTTGAATCGCAGCCAACGGCTGGTGAAGGTGTAAGCGTCGCTCGTTTAACGCTAATTGTTGTCGATTGTGCTGCAGACTGCCTTGTATTGCTCTATTCAAGCGTTGTTCCCATTCGTCGAGGCGCTGGGCATTGCGTTGCAGTTTTTCGCCGGGATGTTGGGTTTGCAAGGCTTTGTTCAACCAGTTCAATCGCACTTGCTGCTGCTGTAATTTGCCTTGTATCTGCCGAGCCAATCGGCGCTCGATATTAGTAACGCGGTTCAGCCACGCGGATTGATCCGGCACGGCATGTTCGGCGGCTGCCGATGGCGTTGGTGCGCGCAAGTCTGCAACGAAATCGGCGATGCTGAAATCCACTTCATGGCCAATCGCGGAAATGACCGGAATCCGGCTGGCGGCTACCGCTCGGGCCACGATTTCTTCGTTAAAGGCCCATAAATCTTCCAGCGAACCACCGCCGCGTGCCAGTATGATCACGTCCACTAGGTCTTGTTTGTTTGCAGTTTCCAGTGCCGTGCTAATTTCGAATTTGGCACTATCACCTTGAACCGCTACCGGGTAGATCAGAACTGGGATTGCCGGGAAGCGTCTTTTCAATACACTAAGGATGTCGTGTATGGCTGCGCCGCGGGCCGAGGTGATGACGCCGATTTGCTTAGGCAGTTGCGGTATCGGTTTCTTACGGCTTTGCTCGAATAGGCCTTCCAGCAATAGTTTTTGCTTTAGGCGTTCGTAAGCCAGCCGTAATGCGCCATCGCCGGCTTCTTCCAGTTGTTCCACCACCAACTGGTAGTCGCCGCGTGGTTCGTACAAGCTGACTTGAGCAGTGGCGACGACCAAATTACCGTTGGCCGGTTTGAAAAGCAGCCGTTGCTGTTGGCCCTTGAACATCGCACAGCGGATCTGGGCTTGGGCGTCTTTTAGCGTGAAGTAGTAATGGCCGGAAGAAGGCAGGCTGAGATTGGAAATCTCACCTTGCACTTGGACGGTGAGGAAGTGGCTGGCCAGCAAACGTTTGGCTTCACGGTTGAGCTGGGATACGCTGAATATATGCGCGGAATTACTCATCGGATGGTTGAAAGTCGATGGCGAAGAAGTTCAAAATCGTATTTTACGGTGGTTCGCCGTAAATAACAGATGCTTTTGCTTTGCGGAGGGTGTTTCCAGTTAAGCTGCGCTAGAATGGTGCTTCGATGAACGTGGAGAACAAGGAACTACAGATGCATGAACATCAATTGAGTAACTGGCAACATTCGCATAATTTCGCGCGGATCAATCGCAAAGGCGAGCGGCGTACCAAATGGGTGCTGTTGCTGACGTTTGCGACGATGATTGTGGAAATTGTCGCCGGCATGCAGTTTCATTCCATGGCTTTGTTAGCCGACGGTTGGCACATGGCCACGCATGTGGTGGCTTTTATGATTGCTATCTTCGCTTATCGGTACACTCGCATCCACCAAGATGACCAAACTTTTGCTTTTAGCCCGGCCAAGGTGGGGATACTGGGCGGTTTTGCCAGTTCTATTGCCTTGGCAATGGTGGCATTGGTGATGACTGCCGATTCGGTGGAACGCTTGCTGATGCCTGAAATCATTCGCTTCGATGAGGCTATTTTGGTGGCACAAGTGGGTTTGCTGATCAATTTGTTAAGTGCGCTGTTGTTGCGAGACCATCACGATCATCACCATGGGCACAATCATAACCACCACCATGAGCATGGCCATCACGATGACGATGAGCATGACCATCATCCCCATCATCAGGATCATAATCTCCGGGCAGCGTATATACATGTAATGGCCGATGCGCTAACCTCGGTATTAGCTATTGTCGCATTGGTTGCCGGTAAATATTATGGATGGGTTTGGCTGGACACCGTGATGGGTTTTGTCGGCGCTACGGTGATTCTGGTTTGGGCATATGGCTTAATCAAAGAAACCAGTCCGGTATTGCTGGACCAAAGCCTCGATCAGCGTTATACACAGGCGATGCAAGCCGCGTTGGAGGAAGATGGCGAATGCCGGGTCAGCGACCTGCATGTTTGGCCAGTCAGCGCCAATCATTATTCGGCAATCGTGGTGTTGGTCACGCAGGAGCCTAAGTCACCTAATTATTACAAGACCCTGCTAGCCAAATTCGCGCGGCTCGACCATATCACCGTAGAGGTTAATCGCTGCAACGGTCTGGACTGCGTTGCAGAATAATCACGTCGTTGCCGATGAATTCGATTTGACAGTTGTAACGCGCCGCCAGCCAGTAAAAAGTGGGCCGGGAAAAAAAACTGATGTGGGTCTGATCGTTTTTGTAATGCCATTTGGCAAACGCTTCAGCATCGACAACCAATTTGGTCATAATGCCCAGCCAACCGCCGGGTTTCAATAAATCAAACAGCGTGTCGAATTCACTTTTTGGCGCACGGAAATGCTCTACTACTTCAGTGCAGACGATAAAGTCGTATGCTTGTTGCAGATGCTCAGGAAAGTCCGCATAGAATGGGTCATAGAGTTTCATGCGGTGTCCTTGGGCTTTTAACAGGTCCGCCAGCGCCGGACCGGGACCGCAGCCGTAATCCAGGCCTTCGGAATTGTTCGGTAATCTTTCGAGCAAAGGCTTTGCCAATCGGCATAGAAACTTAATGTAGCCGGGGTCGTCAACATCATTTTGATGCAGATCGTAAATGGCTTGTTCTTGGCTTGGCGGTAAGTGCTGCGCACAGTCAACGTACACCAATAAGCAGTGCCGGCAACGGCTGTATACGCGTTTCGAGTCGCTATGAAAATGGCGGGTATCGGCACTGGTACAGAGTGGGCAGGGTGGTGCCGGCATATTTAATTTAGGCTTTTGCTTGACGCGAGGTTGATATGCTGTAGAATGCGCCGCTCTCTACTGCGGAGCGGTAGTTCAGTTGGTTAGAATACCGGCCTGTCACGCCGGGGGTCGCGGGTTCGAGTCCCGTCCGCTCCGCCACTTTTTTGGTTTACCCGCAGTTTTCATCTCAGCGTTTTACTTATCTTCAGAATAAGGCCCGCGCATCCATATGGTTTGGGAATTTCCTGAACCGTTGCCAGATAATTTTGAAGGTAAGCGTCAACGTCGGATCGTTACTAGCGACGCGCTCATCGACACTGGGCCGATTCAACCAGCAGCCTTCATCAATTTCCTCAGCCGCCAAGCTAAACGGTCCGTTATGCCGGCAGCGGTAGACCTGAATAAATTCCATGCCTAGTTCCGGGCTGGGTTCTAATTTGAATAAGGCCTCTAGGCTGTCTACAGACACACCCAATTCTTCTTGTAACTCACGCGGTGCACATCTGATGTAGCTTTCGCCGGCGTCGACATGGCCGGCCGCCGAGCTGTCCCATAAGCCTTTATTCAGGTCTTTTTTCATCGAGCGTTTTTGCAGAAATAACTGGTCGTGATCGTTGAATACCAGAATATGCACGGCCCGATGTCGCAGACCTTTGGCGTGAATTTCAGATCTTGGTTGTTGTGCAATAACGGCATCGTCTATATCGACGACATCGAGAAGCTCGTTGTGCATGTAAACTATCGATTCCTGGGGCAAGGTCGTGTATGGTAGCCGTTTTTAGTGCATGTCGCAGAGAACATATGGCAAGAAGAAGCGAACATAGTCAGGAACAAATCAAAGAAATGGTAATGGTTGCAGCGGAAACCATTGTCATCGAGGAAGGGGTTAGCGCATTAACAGTGCGCAAAATCGCCATGGAAATTGGCTATACCGTGGGTAGCATTTACATGGTGTTTGCCAATATGGACGATTTGTTTACCCACGTCAAAGGCCGGACACTGGATGAGTTGGCAAAGCAATTGACCGACTGCGTGCCGCCCGCCAGCGTAGAGCAGCATATTCTGACGTTGGCTGAAACCTATTTGAATTTTGCGGCCCAGCATTTCAATCGCTGGCGGATGATTTTCGATATTCAGAGCGCGGAACCTCAGCCCGAGTGGTATCAGCAAAAAACCGCACAGATGTTTGCGATTGTGGAAGTGTTGTTTATCCAACTGACACCCGGCAGTTCGCACGAGCAAAGCCGCCTTGCTGCTAGAACCTTGTGGAGTGGCGTACATGGAATCTGTATTTTGTCGCTGACCGCCAAACCGCAAGTCAGCGATATTGAAGCGTCCAAACTCAGCGTGGATTTATTGGTACAGACCTTTATTCAAGGCTGGAAGACGCTGGCTCCACTTCAGGTAAATGCCAAACCACCAGAAAAGTAGCCACCAGTAGTAACACGCCCAAACCGATTAGCGCGGAAATTGGCGTTACTTGTTCGGCAGCAGCCAGGGTATAGCCGCCTACCGACAATAACATAGCTACGTTCTGGAAAAAGTTCTGCATCGCCACAGCGCCGCCACTGCCAATACTTTGTTGACCAAGATCCTGAAGCGCGGCGTTGACCGGTACGATAAATATGCCGCCGGCCATACCCATAAAAAACAACACAAAACGCGCCGGCCAGACTGCCTCGGTAAAACTCAGGGCGATGATGAATATGCTCATCAAATACGCCGGGATGCGCGCGCGGCGCAAATGTTCCAGCGGAATCAAGCGCGGCACCATTACCGAACCGGCGATGATGCCTATAGCCAAAAACAGCGTCAGGTTGGCAATGTCGCTGGCGTTATGCGTCATTAATACCAAGGGCGCCCAAGCGATGATAATTACCCGCACACAGGCTGCTGCGGCCCAAAATAAAGAGGCGCCCAACACCGCGAACCTGGCGCGCGGCATGAGCAAAAAAGTTTTCACTTCCCGGTAAAACAGTAAGATTTTCGAGCCGGATGGCGGCGCTTTGCGCAAACCAACCGGTAAGAACAGGGTAGTGGCCGCCGAGATCAAATATAGCGCGATTGTTGCTATTAGTGCCCAGCTGGTCGAATAGTCGGCAAGCTGGGCGCCAACTACCATGCCGGTCAATATCGCCAATATCGTCGAACCTTCGATCCAGCTATTGGCTTTAACCAAGCCGTTATGTCCGGCCAGTTCCGGCAAAATGCCATATTTAGCTGGGCTGTAAAGCGCCGCGCCGACGCCGACGATGCAGTAAGCCAACAATGGCTCTACTTTAAATAGCAACAAGCCGGCGCCGCAGGCCTTGATTAGATTGGCGACAATCAATACCCGCGATTTGGCATGACTGTCCGCAAAGCCGCCCACCCAGGGTGCCAGGACCACGAATGCCACTAGAAATACGCTTTGCAGCGCAGGCACATACCAACTGACCGGGTGCGCGTCTTGCATCACCATCGCGATGACCGTAAACAATATGGCGTTGTCGGCAAATGCCGAGAGGAATTGGGCGAGAAGGAGAGGGTAGAGGTGTTTGCTCATGGGTTGGCTCGGTTGGCAAAAAACGTTTCTTTTAAAAAAATCGGGAAGTATCGCGATGACTGTTGGCCTAGGTTTTTGTAGCAGGGGCGGTGATGTAGGAGGCGCATCGGTCGCGATTGATGTGCTTCACTTTGTTCAGTTATATGGGCCTTCATAGCGCACTCCCAGCGTTAAATTAGGAGCGAGCGAGAATTGTTTGTTAACTAGTGACTTCCAGAACCGACTCAACATTCGCAATAATCTGTTTTGTTAATGGGTATTTCTCCTTAAGCTCACGAAAGGTAAGATTAAGACTGCCCTTCTTATGTACCACTGCATGCCTAGCTTTCAACAATGAATCCCATGCAGCATGTTCTGGAGAGTTTTCAATGTTATCCATAAAAGATGATTTGTAACTTCCGTCAAACCTATTTAAAGTTTCGTTTATTTTTGATAAATCTGGGCTTCTGAATTTCTGTGACAAAGTTTTCTTTATGTAGTTTGCAGCATGAGTGTCACCGCACTTATCAGCCCTTTTAAAAAATATAGACTCTAAATGATCCTCATATTCAGATACAATTAATACGATTAAACCGGACACTAAAAACGACTCTATTTCTTTGTCTTTAACGTTTGTAGGGTCAAGGTTGGAAATATGTGCGGCACATATTTCTAACGCATTCTCTATTCTTTGGTAAAGCATTAATCCACCAAGTAATGCTTAGCTAGTACCATTCTTAGCTCAACTACAGAATCATCTGCCGTCGCACCGCGAACGCCTTTAACAAAACTTTCATCTTGCTTAAGGGATTCAAATCGTTTTTTTAAATCATCTTTAAATCCATGTTTTGCTAGGACTGTAAATGTAGAGTCGAAAACAGCGACGTTAAGTCCTGACCAAATATGGAATGGTTTTTCTCCTAGAAAAGCTACAACATTGTCGCAAGTGCCTTTGAAAATCTGCTCGAAAGTCCGAGCTTTTTCAAGGTTAATATGTTGATTATCGCGCATAAAATTTGACATAAAATCTTTGATTGGTCGTTCATAATTATGGCCGTTTTCATAGAATGAAAAAAAACGTAGAATTAATTCAACATCCTTCTGGCGTTTATGATTAGGAATGCTGCCAAATATTTTTCTCCAATTATCGTATTTGTTTAACTCGCATAATAAGTTATTGAATGATCCATGGTAGACGCAGTTACGTATTTCCTGGCCTACCAGCTGGGTGCCTCCTGTGTTTAATCTCTCAAATATATGATAAACACTTGTGTTTCCATTAGGAGTAATCTGCTTGATTACGAATGCCCGTAAAACGCTATCATTTAGTTTGTTGAATGCAGCCTGATCAGAGTCTTCAAGATCCGCATAACTTTTATTGTAATAGGGGCTATTCTCGTTTAGGCCTGTAAGTTTAAACACCTTGCGACGACCGTTGCTATCTTGTTCACCGAAGTAACCGTCAAAAAAATATACAACCGAAATTAGTCGCTGTTGCCCATCAATAACTAATTGTTCATTATTAATGTCATCTGTAAATAAAAATATCGCAGGCACAGGAAGCCCCAGTAAAAAAGACTCAATTAAACGGCTTGCTTGTTTGATATTCCATACATAGTTTCTTTGAAATCCAGGTACAGTCATAGTGCCCTTCTTAAATTTAGAAACTAAACCTTCCAAAGTGAAATCGGCAGGATAAGTAATAACTTCATAAGTCGCTGGAGTTGATTCTAAGTCGTTATTTTCGCTTTGAATGTCTTCCAAGCCTTCGTTGTAATCTGATGCCATTTTCTCTCTCTTTTTGATCTATATTTATTCTAGGACCGTAGGTTGGGCAGAGCAACGCGAAGCTCAACACGTCAGTTATTCAAGGTGTGATAATCTTAATTGTTGGGCTTCATTGCATTCAGCCCAACCTACAGAATTACCTCGCCGTCAGTTTTTGGTTGATCCCTTGTTTACGCTAATTATGCCGAATAACTCGGTAATTAACGACCGCTCGATGTTATTCAATAAATCGGCCATTGTTATATTCGATAAAATCAGACGTCATTATTATCCGGCATCCACCAAGCTGGCGGCCAGCTTGGTGGATGCCGGATAATCGACCTTACCGGTCGCCAGAACCGTAGGTGCGGAACGCGTAATCGTACAAATGGTTGTCTCCTATTACGCTACGCTAATCGGAGCTACTACTCTGTAAACGTTCTATAAGGTGTTGAGCCGCCAATAACAACTGCCCGGCAGCCGATAGCAGCGACGGCACAAAGCGATGGCCGCTATTCAGCGCGTTTGCTAGTACCGTGAGGTCCTCAATGTATTCATGCACCATTTGATTTCGCAAGCGTCGCATGGTCAGCCAGTCATCGGTCGATGCTATCCAGTCCAATCGTTCGGCGCGGTCCAGATTATCGATTGCCGCGCCGACTTGTTCGCCCGAGACCGACAGCAATACCGGCAATAATTTATCGGCCAGGGTGTCTTGCAGTCGTCCGAAACGGCCGACAAATGCCTCGACTCGTTCGGCCAATTCGATGTCGGCCGTTAAGCGCCCGGCCAGTTCTTCATCAAAGGGGATGGTGAAAAGCCGTTGGTCCGTAGTTCGCAAATAATCGGCTTCTTTTTGCACGACACGCCGTAAAAACAGCAAACGCTCCAGATTGACGTCAGGCTTGTTCATAACAATATACCTGCTTGGCGAGCGATTTTATGTAATGGGGTTTGTTGCAAATTGGGTGCAGCTACCACCACATCGACCTTACGCCCACCCATCTGCCTGGATACCTTGCCGGCCAATTGAGCCGCCAGCAATGCCGGTTCAATTATGGGGTCATCGCTTTCGACCAATAAGTCCACATCCCCGCCGCGCGCAGTATCGTCCAGTCGCGAACCAAACAGGCGTAATCGGGTATTGACGCCAAAGACTTGCTTAGCGGTATACGCCATCAATCGTGCTTGCTCTGTCGATATTCGCATATCGTGCCTCCTGCAAGGATGCCTGTTTTGTGTTATGAATTACCCAGCAATTCCGCCGCCAGCTTGGTCGCGCCCGGATAATCTGTTTTTCCGGTCGCCAATACCGGCAGTTTATCCAGCACAAACACTTTCTTGGGTAGATTGATGGTGGCGACACCCGTTGAGGCCTCACCTAATTGTTTGGCGTTGGCGTCGCGGCGGGTGGTCAACAATACGAGTTGTTCGCCCTTTTTAGGGTCGGGTAAGCTCACGACAATATGTTGCGCTTCCGGCCAAGCGTGGATGGCCAACTGCTCGACGGCAGTCAGCGACACCATTTCCCCGCCTATTTTTGCGAAACGTTTGCTACGGCCTTGAATATGGATGAATCCCTCGTCGTCGACATGAACGATGTCGCCGGTATCGTACCAGCCTTCGCCGTAGGCGGCGGAGCAGGGAGGCACCAATACGCCGGGATTATCCGGCAATAAATAACCTTTCATGATGTTCGGGCCGGCGACATGCAATTTGCCGGCATTTTCTATGCCGGGCACGGGTTCCAGCTTATGCAACATGTCCGGCATGAAGCGGCCTACGCTGCCGGCTTTATAGTCCATTGGCGTATTTACCGAGGTTACCGGGGATGTTTCGGTTGCGCCGTAGCCTTCCAAGATGCGAATGCCAAATTTATCCAGCCAAGTGGTGCGCGTGGTTTCTTGTAACTTTTCCGCACCGGCTACCACGTATCGCAGAGAGTAAAAGTCGTAAGGATGGGCTTTTTTTGCATAAGCAGCCAAGAAAGTGTTGGTGCCGAACATGATGGTTGCACCCACTTCGTAAGCCATTTCTGGGATTACTGCATAATGCAGTGGCGACGGGTAGAAGAAGCTGGTCATGCCGTTCAAGATGGGCATCATCGTACCGACCGTGAAGCCGAAGGAATGGAACATCGGTAGAAAATTTAGTACGACGTCGCCTGGGCCGAAATCGATGCGCGACCTGATTTGTTTATGATTGGCCAGAATGTTGGCGTGCGACAACACTACGCCTTTCGGCAAGCCTTCCGAGCCAGAGGTAAACAACACCACCGCCGCATCGTCGGCATCGTAATCGTGGCTTTTGTACCAAAGTCTCGCAGTTTTAGCTTGTAGCAAGCCGGTCAATTTGTCGAAACTTGTCAATGATGTCGCCAAGTCTTCCAGGTAAATCAGCTTGACATGTTGCTCCAGGATCGCCGCTTCCTCTCCCAGATGCGCCAGCTCAATGAACTTGCGTGAAGTCAAAACGATGTTGATTTTTCCGGTGCTACAGGCAGCGGCCATCCCGGCGGCACCAATCGAATAATTCAACATCGCCGGTACTCGTTGATAAATCTGTAAGCCCAACACTACGTTCAAAGTCTTGCAGCTATTGGGCAGTAACACGCCGACATTCTCGCCGGCTTGCGTGATGCTTTTTATGAGCTTGCCTACGATGAGGCTGCGAGTGATCAGCGCGTCGTAACTTATAGGTTTGCGTTCCAGGTCTTCGGCAACGGTGTAACGTCCACCATGCAGCGCGCGCGCTTCCAGTAAGGCCTCGAAGATGGTTTGTTGATAATGACTGGTGGCAAACATCATTTCGGTCATGATGTCGGCCAGGATGTGGCCACTGTGTTTGCGGCGGGCTTTGCCGGTCACTTCGCCGTGCGTCTCTATCAGCGTTGGCGGCAATATATGAATGGCAATACGCGGAAACCAGTGTTGACGCGCACCGCCTAGCTTGGAAAACCGGCTGTACTCGGCACCTTCAATGCGAACCGGCAATAAGGTTGCGCCGGATTTATCCGCAACCATGCCGGTGCCGTCGTAGATTTTCATCAACGAACCGGTCACGGTGATACGGCCTTCCGGAAAAATAACGGTTTTGGTGTCGTTTTGCAAATGATGGATCAGCGCTTTTAAAGATAGCGGATGGGTGGGATCCATCGGAAATACTTTGGATAAACGCAAAAACGGTTTCAGCCACCAGCGTTCGGAGATTTGTGTATTGATCGCAAAGGTAATGTCGTCCGGCAAAAACACACCCAATAACAATGGGTCGAGAAACGACGTGTGATTAGCTACTATCAATACTCGGTTGCCAGCTTTAGCATAATTTTCCAGTCCGTGGACCTTCACTCGATAGACCAGCGTCAGCAGCCAGCGTAAAACAATTTTTAACATAGTATTCCTCCCGTAAGCGCATATTAGCAGACAGTTTGCGATTTGCCGGGGAGGCACTATAACGATAAACTAAACACTGTTCAATTGGATTTTTTCATATTGAAAACACAAATAAAAAAGCCATCTCTCTCAAGATGGCTTTTTGCGGATTTTGCCGGTGGACGGAGACTGCCGAGAAGACTTCTTCAGCAATTATGCCGTGATTTTTCCCGCACTTTTGCTTATGGCGCCAAATACCGCCAACAAGCCCGGAACAAACAAAAATATCGAGGCTGGCACCGGAACTGCCGCAAGCGCGGATACTTTGACGTTTCCACCTTGCGTTGAGCCGCTGACCGAAGTGCCGTCGAAAGTGAAGATAGCGGGATTGCTGAAATTGATTAAGTAGGCAGTATTAATCGGGCTAACCGTCAGCGCTTTGAATTTAACGGTGCCCAATAAAGTAGGCCCGGTGATATTCAAGCCCCCGGTTGCTAGACTGTCAGCGGCTATAGCTTCGGCAAAATGGATTGAGCCAGGGGCAATGCTATTTGCAAAGCTAGCATCCGTGTCTGCACCAAATACGGTGGCAGAGGTCAACGATTGAGCCAATAAGTTCGTGCTGCTGTATGTCAGGTAGAAATCGAAGCCACCGAAGTCTGGTAAACCGTCGGCATAGATATATGCGTCAAAAGTCGAACCAACTGAAGTAGTGTAGATATTCGAATTGTTTGGAAATTTAAGACTAAGTGTGGTCGCTTCGGCTGTATGGAATATACCAACGAAAGCCAGGGCAATCAGTTTAACAAATACATTTTTGTTCATAATAGATTTTGTGGATTAGTTGTGCCAGTGGGTAACCCCACTAGCACCATGTTAAAAGATGCGGTGTGATTTAAGGTGCAGGCGTAACCAAAGCACATTGGGGTAAGGTGCATAGCGTTGCAGCTTTTCTGTAGTCGGCGATAGTCACTCTTAGATCGCCATTCAGATCGGCAGGGTTGCCGGTTGCGACTACTTGACCGTATTTCGCCTTGATGGTGTTCAAATCAAGCATATCGATATCGCTATCGCCATCGGTATCGCCGGGGCCGGTTACTTTGACGGTAAAGGCTTTTGATGCGGTTGTGTTATCGTGATCGTTAGCCGAGACGGTAAAGTTAAAGATGCCGACTTTGGATGGCACACCGGACAACAGACCTGTGTCCTGCGCAATTGTCAAGCCATTTGGTAGGGCGCCGACGCTGACATTTGCCACGTATGGGGTGTTGCCGCCGTTAACTGTAGGCCGCTCAGGAAACAGTTCGTTAACCTTGCCGTTTTGCAGCGCATCAGCCATGGCTAAAGGTGAGATAGCCAGAAATTCCGTCATTTGTGCGCCCTGATAGGCACCGACGATTACCGCAGTTGAGCAATCAAACGGGTAAGAGTCACCGTTGGCATCGGTGACGTCCACGACACCGCTACCATGCAGATTATCCGATGCAACCGCGTCGCACATGGCTTCGCCTTTTTCGCCATCAATGGATGCGGCGGGCCCTGCATAAGCATAAAATTCAAAACGGCGGGTGACGGCTTCTTCAGAGTTGTTGCCCATGTGGTCGGCACTACCGCGCAACTCAGATTTAGCATTGCTGGCGCCATTATGTGATTGCAATAGATACCATTCGGATTCCACTTCGTCCGGTTCGCCGTTGGTCCAGTCCGCATGGCCATCACCGTCATGGTCGTCACTGATCAAATCGCCCAAGGCCAAAGCGCGGGCTCGATGCGTGGTGGTTTTTATAACCTTGACCCAGCTTGGTTCGCCAAATTCTTTAACTACGTGTTGCGGAACAACCGGAGCTGGTATGGTTGCCACGACTTGTGCCGGAAAGTTGGCGGTTGGCGGGGTGTAGTCGAATACCGGCGTGTTTAACTGTAGCGCAGGGCCCACTACCAGCTTGCCGCTACTATCTTTAACCAGCCAGTTGTACTTGACTGCGCTGTATGGCGGGGTGGTGCTATTGGCGGAATAGGCAAAATGCACCCCAAAATGTTCACAACCCACATTCAAAGCCAAATTGTAGCAAGAGACAGTGGAGCCCGCTGGATAGGGATTGGTGAAGGCTCCCCCGTCATAGCGCACAAATGTTTTCGGGTGCGCAGGGTCTGTAAGATCTTCCCGTACTTTTCCATAGCCGTAATGATTGCCAGGGTAAGTGCCGACCACATCCTTGCTGTGCGCGTCGTCTAATTCGATTTCTATGCCATAGACGATGCCGCCGCTGTGATTTAGCGCGTCGAAATTGCCTAGTCCGCCTCTGATGTCGCTCGCCTGAGCTGCAGAGCCAAGCGCAAGCAATGGCAATAAGAATGTCATCTTTTTCATTGTGTATTCTCTGTTGGTTGGTGGTATGGAAACTGACCTAACTATCGATGAGACTCGGCGGCGGACGAATCAACTGTTTCTCTAAAAGCCCCATCGGTTTTTAAAAAAACGAAAGTCAAAGTAGCGTTGCCGCAAGGCATGAAGTGAGTTGCCCAACCCCGAGAGACTAACTCAAACTGTAAGGCAACGGAAAGTCGCAGGATTTATAACACCGGAAAATGAATTTAAAATTAAAACTGTGTTAGATTTCACATTTTTATTGTCATTTTTTTGACTTCTTTCCGGTTAACATCGCTTTTATCAAGTGTTCGTTATGTACTCTGCTAGAAATGACAACGCCGAGCACGTGCAGGGTAATCAATACCAACATGAAATTAGTCGCACCTTCATGAATTTCTTCCCAAAATTCTTCGTCCTGACGTCCTTCACCGCCTGTTTCGCCTTCATCGTCATCCTCCGCATGGGCCGCACTGATCACGCTGAGCATTGGTAAATTACTAGCGAGTGGTCCGCGTCCTTCTTCAATAGCGTACACTTTCAAACCGCTTATGGTGACGACCAATAAAGTGCTCAATAATGCCAATACCATCCAGCCGCCCAAGGGGTTGTGGCCCAAATGGTGTTTGGCGGTGCCGGCGCGGAGTTCGGCAATATAGTGGAAGACATTGGCTGGGGAATGGACAAAGTCGCTAAACCTGGCGTAGCGACTACCAACGAATCCCCAAATAACTCGAAATATAATAAGCCCCAGAACCGAATAACCGGCGTATATGTGCCAAGCGTTTTCGTCTTCGCTGGTGAAATAAGCTACCGTAAAAGCTAATACTAACGACCAATGGAAGATGCGGATCAACACGTCCCAAACTGCTACGGTATTTTCATTGTTCATTATTAGTGCTCCGATGTTGTAATGTACTGGCGATACGTATTATAGAAAGCGGATATGAAACCAATCTTAAACGGAAAAATCGGCTCTTGTAATGAGAGCCGGGGTGTAGCTCAATTCAAACCAAACAGGTGTGACAACAATCGATGCGATTATTGCTGGTAGAAGATGACCCAAGCTTATCTCGTTCGTTAAAAACCGATCTGGAGCGCGCCGGTTTTGCCGTCGATTTAGCCATGGACGGACAGAGAGGCGAGTTTTTAGGGACGACGGAGATCTACGATATTGTTATTCTGGATTTGGGGTTACCGAAAATCTCCGGTTTGGAGGTGTTGCGGCAATGGCGTCGGGCCGGTAATCATGTGCCGGTCATCGTGCTGACAGCGCGCGACGCCTGGCACGAGAAGGTCGACGGTTTTAAGGCCGGTGCCGACGACTATTTGGGTAAGCCTTTTCATATCGAAGAATTACTAGCGCGTATACAAGCGTTGTTAAATCGTTTGCATGGGCGAATACAGCCGCAACTGAGTGGCTGCGGATTAACCTTGGACGAAGACAGGCAAACTGTCTGCTTGGATGACTCGCGAGAAGCCGAACTAACGGCAATCGAGTTTCGCTTACTACGTTATTTCATGCTTCATCCGGGCAAGTTGCTGACCAAAACTCACTTGTTGGAACATATCTACGAGAGTGACAGCGACCCCGCCAGCAACGTCATCGAGGTCTACATCAATCGCTTGCGCGGCAAATTAGGTAAGGATTTAATCACCACCCGACGGGGGCAAGGCTATATCTTCGGCGAAAAAATATGATGTCACTGCGGCAGCGGCTTAATCGCGGCTTGGTCATCATCCTAAGCGTGGTGTTTGTCGGTCATTGGCTTGCGGCGGACTGGGTAATTCGAGCCGTGGCGGAAAAACAAATGCTGACTCGTCTGCAACACGACGGCGATTCGCTGATAGACACGCTAAAGCTCGCCGCTGATGGACAAATGATGTTCGATAGCTCGCATGCCGGCACGGTTTATGGACAAGCCTATTCAGGGCACTATTTCGTCATTGAGTTCGACGGCCAAACCTATTATTCAAAATCACTGCAAGCGCTTGTTTTACCGTTTGCCGCGGTGCCGCCAGGTACCGTTAAACAATTCCATTATGCCAACGGTCCACAGCAGCAACCGCTTCTGGTATTGAGCCGTGGTTTGGAGCGATTCGGTCATGTTATTAGCATTAGCATTGGTGAAGACCTCACCGATATGGGTCAAGATATTGACCAAATTCGGCTGGCATACCTGGCGCTGACCGCCATGGTCTTGCTGATTGCTATCGCTCTACAGAGCAACGATGTGCGTAGGTCGTTGAGTTCGTTACAGGCGGCGCGTGATGAATTGGCGTTGATTGCCAGCGGCCGGCAGCAGCAGATTCAAGCGCGCGTGCCCTTGGAAATCAAGCCTTTGGTGAAAGAGGTCAATCGTTTGCTGGTCTTGGTGGAACGCCGCCTTCATCAGTCGCGTACCGCTATCGGCAATTTGGCACACGCCCTGAAAACACCGCTGGCTATGCTATTTCGGTTGGCGGAACATCCGCAACTCGACGCACAACCTGAGTTACGCCAACAGTTGCAACAGCAAACTCAAGCCATACATCAACGCATAGAGCGCGAATTGAAGCGCGCCCGTATTTCCGGCAATACCCACACCGCCAGCGCATTCAATCCGCGTCAAGAATTAACGGCAATGGCCATGTTGTTACACAATATTTACAACGATAAGGGCTTGATGATCCAGGTGAACGCGCCAGATCAATTAATCCATTTTGATAGGGAAGACATGTTGGAATTGACCGGTAACTTGCTGGATAACGCTTGTAAGTGGGCCAACCGGCATGTGGTGGTAAATGTCGAAATTCGGCAAGGCATGATGATCAGTGTGGAAGATGATGGCCCGGGCTGCGCGGAGCAAGACATGCTACAGCTTAGTCAGCGTGGCTTGCGTTTGGATGAGGCGGTGCAAGGTCATGGCTTAGGGTTGGCTATTGTCCGTGATATCGCCGAGTTTTATGGCGGTACCTTGATGATCGTTCGTTCTCAAGCGCTTGGTGGATTGTTGGTTAATGTGCGGTTTCCGCTATAAATCACCAAAATCAATCGCGACCTGCAAATCCGTCAGTGGAAAAGGGCGGTGAAGGTATAATTGCGCTTCATTAAATTTTCATCGAAAGCTAGCTTATGATCACCGTTAATACCGAAAAACTTTCCAGCGCCCGTTTTGCCGAAGCCACCGATGCTTTTGTCGAGGAATTTACCGCTTCCGTCAGTTTCGATCAGCGCATGGCTCGCCAGGATATTCAAGGCTCGTTGGCGCATGCGGCCATGCTTTGCAAAATAGGAATTCTGACCGAACAGGAACTCGCCGATATTCGCAGCGGATTGATGCAAATAGGCGGCGAGATCGAACGCGGAGAGTTCGTCTGGTCGATCAAACAGGAAGATGTTCATATGAACATCGAAGCGCGTTTGACTGATCTGATTGGCATTGCGGGGAAAAAACTGCATACCGGCCGCTCACGCAATGATCAAGTAGCGACCGACATTCGTTTGTATTTGCGTAGTGAAATCGAAATGATACTGGCGCAATTGCAACGCCTGCAAATCGCCTTGCTGGATTTAGCGGAACGCGAAGCCGATACCATCATGCCTGGCTTTACCCATCTGCAAGTGGCGCAACCGGTCACATTTGGGCATCATCTGATGGCGTGGTTCGAGATGCTATGCCGGGATAAAGAACGTCTGCAAGATTGTAGTAAACGTCTCAATGTGATGCCGTTAGGCGCGGCAGCATTGGCGGGCACCAGCTATCCTATCGATCGTTTCATGACCGCTGAATTGTTGGGATTTTCCCGGCCGTCGAACAACTCCTTGGATTCGGTCAGCGATCGCGATTTTGCGATTGAATTCGCGGCGGCCGGTAGTTTAATCATGATGCATCTGTCGCGATTTTCCGAAGAACTGGTGTTATGGGCCAGCGCGCAATTTAATTTTATCGACATTCCCGATGCATTTTGTACCGGCTCGTCGATCATGCCGCAAAAGAAAAATCCTGATGTGCCGGAACTGGTGCGCGGCAAATCCGGCCGGGTCACGGGTCATTTAGTGTCGTTGTTGATGCTAATGAAGAGTCAGCCATTGGCTTATAACAAGGACAATCAGGAAGATAAGGAACCCTTGTTTGATACCGCCGACACCCTGATCAATTGCCTGCATGCGTTTGCCGATATGATGCCGCGCATTCAAGCCAAGCGCGAGAATATGTATAACGCCGCCAAACGCGGTTTCGCTACCGCCACCGATCTTGCCGATTATTTGGTGCGGAAAGGCATGCCGTTCCGCGATGCCCACGAAGTGGTTGGGCAGGCGGTGCGTCTGGGTTTGCAAACTGAGCGGGATTTGTCGGAATTGAGCTTGGCTGAATTACAAGGCTTTGCCGAAACGATTACGGCGGATGTATTCGATATTCTAAAATTGGAAGGATCGGTCGCCGCCCGAAATCACATCGGCGGTACGGCTCCGGAAGCAGTTCGTAAGGCAATTTGTGACGCAAGACAAAATACCCTACTAAATTCTGTTAATTAGTTGTTTAACTGCTACCCTTCGAACATTGTTTGATTCGGAGGGTGGCATGCCGCAATATTTTTCTCGGCTGATTGCAGGGCAACACGCCGATGAGTTTTCCCAAGAAACCAGTTTTTGGCGAGACCAGGCCTTAGTATTACTTTACAACCCTGACGGCGATCAAAGTCAAACCTTAAATGCGCTAGTCTTCAAAGTTGGGCGACAGCCTAAAGATCTGCTGGCACATGTGCGCCGAATTTACTTTTGTTATGACCAGCATTTAGCTGAGCAGCTTTACGCGGCTCTGCTAGATTTGCTTATAGTCCTGGATGGTAAAGGGAGTTTGATAAGCCGCCGTATGATAGAGGCCAGTCGTTCTCGACTAAATAGTGGGCAATTTCAGGCCTTGCATAAAACCACTGGGCGCGCGCAGTTTGGTAATCCTTATTCGCTGTTTAGCAGCGGTATTACGGGCAGCCGCGAATTGGTCAGTTCCCAGCAGCAAACCGAAATGCAGCATGATTTTCTGGAGTTGGCGAATGATTTTATCGAATACAGTCAACTTGAGCAGGCCATGGATGTGTTGGAAACCGGAATCAGCCTGCATCCTGAACGCGCGGATTTACAGCAGGCCTTATTGGAACTTTATAAATCGATAGGAAACCGCGAACGCTTTCAAATCCACCAACAAAGATTTAGCGACTCTGGTGTCGCACTACTAGAAGAATGGTTGGTATTGGCACAATTTTTTGACAGGCAGGAATCATGAGCAAGGCGACTAAGACACCGTTTCGAATTGCTCTTCACGGCATGGATAGCCGCACCTGTAAAACCATGGAAATGTATTTGAAAGGACCCTGCCGAGGCGCTGCAATTGTGGTTGATGAGGCTGAAGCCAATATCGACATGATCGATGCAGATCATCCAAAAGCCCGTGATATTCTGGATGCCAGAAAAGCCTCCACACCGGCCCGGCCCATCATATTGCTGTCTTTACAAAACCTGCAACTAGACAATACCTATTTTATAAAAAAGCCGGTTAATGTCGAACAAATATTGGCGGTTCTTGACAAGATCAAGGCCGTTGCACACGCTCGCAAAGCCATTGGTGGCGGTGTTAAACCCGTCCTTGATCCGCAGCCTAAAGCACCTGACTCGCCGGAACCCGCTAAGCTAGAGCCGCCAAAAAAAATGGCTATGGACGTGTACGTCAATAAGTCTAAAACAGCGAACCCCGTCGAAACTGAGCATCATAAAGCCAGCAAGCATCAGTCGGCGATGCAATTAAATGAAGGAGGCTTTTCTGCATTTTTGGGAACGCTGACTAATATCGACTTCGACGATGAGGCGCAATTGTTAACGGCTTGTTACGATCCGCGGCAGTATTTTTTAGGCTACGTACAGTCAGCATATAAAACTGCCAATTTGCAGTCGCGCGTATTGCAACTTTGTTCGATTTGGAAACCATTAACGATATTTCCAGAAACTCAGGAAATCTGGGTAGATGCCGACGATAAGCAAACCCGAGCATTTGCCGGGATGCCATTAGGAAAAGGCTCCGTCAGCAAAATGATTTTGACGGCGGTAGATCCGGCAATAACCATTCAGAGGCCTGAAAACAAATTGCAGGATATGTGGGCTTTTGTCTGGAAATTGGCAATTTGGA
This sequence comes from Methylomonas albis, assembly GCF_014850955.1. Classification (NCBI taxonomy): domain Bacteria; kingdom Pseudomonadati; phylum Pseudomonadota; class Gammaproteobacteria; order Methylococcales; family Methylococcaceae; genus Methylomonas; species Methylomonas albis. Next base: position 2,638,242 of record NZ_JACXSS010000001.1, on the reverse strand, counting down.
CATCCAAGGGTCGCTTCCCGATAGGGCTGGATATTCAGCGTCCGGTCTATTTGGAAAGATGGCCTAATTTTACCCGACTGGTCATCACGCCCGATGCCTTGCGTATTGCCGCTTTACTGGTTCAGGCGCCCAGAACGCCTCTCGAGGTCTCTGGCCTATTGCATGTCAAACCACAGTATGTGTTTGTATTTATTAGTGCTTGTCAGGCAATAGGTATTTTGAAACAAAGCGAACGTCAGGTCGATACGGTCATCGCCGTTGAACAGACTACAAAACCTAAAAACAAAGGTTTATTAAGCAAAATTCTCAGCAAACTACGTGGCGCTTAGCAAACGATAAGGAATCTCCATGAGCCAATACAAAATTATTTTCACTGGCCCCGTGGGCGCCGGCAAAACCACTGCGATCAATGCCATCAGCGATGTGCCACCGGTTAAAACCGATGCGGCGGCCAGCGATATGACAAAAAACCGTAAAGCATCAACAACGGTGGCGATGGACTACGGCGTGATGAATTTGGCAGGCGGTGAAAAAATTCACTTATATGGAACTCCCGGCCAGGAGCGTTTCGATTTCATGTGGGATATTTTAACCAATGGCGGTATCGGCTTAATCTTACTGCTAGATAACACTCGCGCGGATCCTTTTCTGGACATGAAGTTCTTTCTGGACGCGTTCGGTAAGTTTATCGACGATACCACCGTGGCGATTGGGGTAACACAAATGGATTTGAGCACTAAGCCCTCAATAGAAGACTATCACGCGCACTTACAGGGATTTGGCCTAAAACCGCCAGTGTTTGCCGTGGATGCGCGGGAAAAGAATGATGTCTCCCTATTGGTGCAAGCGTTGTTGTATTCCCTGGATCCGGGGTTGGTGGGATAAGGGCGATGGAAAAATTTAATTTGATTGATGGGTTGTATTTATACCCCACTCCCGCGGGCGCCTATTACGCCATATCGTCGCCCGAAACCGATAAACCGCGGCGATTCTTAATACGCTTGCTGCAACAAGCAAGAACCCCCGAACTGACCATAGAGCAACTGCAAAAATTGATGGAAATTGAGGACGAAGACAAAGCGTTGCAATTGTTATTGTATTGCCAAAAGCTGGGTTGGGTGCAGGGTGTGGATGCTCCTTTGCAGGCACCGAGCACAGCATTAGAGGACATTTTGCCGGAATTATTGGGGAAAATATCAGAAAGCGGCAAAGTGTTATTGGCCGACGATCAGGGATTTTACTTGGCTTGTAGCGGCTTTGCCCATGAAGTTGCCGAAGAGCTGTCGGCGCTTAGCGCGGAACTGGCGACCGTGCATAAACGTCGATCAGGCCTATTGATAAACAATATGGGTATATCCAGCCATGCCTGGGCCATCGTTGATCCTTTCGGTAATAGTCAAATTGGTTTTTGGCCGATGTTCGTCGGTAAGCATCGTTTCGTATTAGCAATAACAGGTGTACCGCATTTTAATCAGGCTGAGTTCGTCACTTTAGCTTGGGCTTTGATCACGCGTTATTTAACAAAAGTCGCTGACGTTCCAAGCTGAACGCAGTGCAACTCACTCATTGTCAAAGAGGAATTAAATTATGAAAGCAGACATGCTGACGTCGGTTTTGAACGAGCTGAACGGAACATCGGCGGATATAGAAGCGTCCGGCGTGATTTCTACCGATGGTTTGATGATGGCATCGGTATTGCCCGCCGGTATGGACGAAGATCGGGTAGGTGCGATGAGCGCTGCCATGTTGTCTTTGGGCGATAGAACCGCGCAAGAATTAAATCGCGGCAATTTGGAACAGGTGTTGATCAAAGGTGCCAGGGGCTATGTGTTAATGACCTATGCCGGTAACGAAGCCGTGCTCACTGTGCTCGCCAAGCCTAACGCCAAACTCGGATTAATCTTCCTTGACGTCAAGCGCGCAGCTGAGAGTATTTCCGAAATGCTGTAAACCATAACCGGCAACCTGGAGCAAATTATGTTCGTTGATATGAAACCAGAAGATATCGTAGGCGAGTACCAGGAAGCGACTCTTACCTATTACGATGGTAAATCCCGAAAAGTACTTTACACCGCGCTTGAAACCCCATATCCCGACGGCAAATTAATCGTTTCCACGACTACGCCGGATGGCATTATCAGTCATGTCAATCGGGCGTTTGTAGAAATGTCAGGCTACACCGAAGCGGAATTGCTCGGCGCACCGCATTGTATTCTTAGACACCCGGACATGCCGCCAGCTGCTTTTCAAGATCTATGGGATACGGTGTTGCGGGGTGAGAAATGGCAAGGATTCGTAAAAAATTTACGTAAGGATGGCGGTTATTATTGGGTAAAAGCCACGGTGATCCCGAACGTGCGCGGCGGCAAGGTGGTAGGTTATACCTCGGTGCGTAGAAAGCCATCGCTCACTAAAGTCGATGAATGCATCGCGCTGTATCCGACACTTTTTTAATGGGGGAACATCATGTCTTTTATGTTTACAGTTAGTCCGGATTTTGCCCCGGATCGCCTGTCAGGTTGGTATATCTTCAACACCTGGTTGCAGAAACAGAGTGCCGAAGCCATCCATCTGGAAATGTATAACCACTATCAGGATTTACACCATGCAATAGCAGCGGATAAGATCGATTTAATTTATGCCAATCCCTTCGACGCTGCGACCTTGGTCAGAGAGAAAGGTTTTTTGCCTCTGGTACGCGCTAATGGTGAATCCGACGAAGCGATCATTGCCGTGAATGCCGACAGCAATATCCGAGATGTGATCGACTTAAAACCAAATACCCGCGTAGCATTCACTGACGATCCGGATGTGCGCTTAATGGGTATGATCATGCTAGAACCCGCCGATTTGCATGCCGATAATATTGTCCCAATATTATCGGATAATCATGTTTTGGTCGCTAAACACCTGCTGAAAAGCGAAGCCGACGTTGGCATTATTCTGGCGGAGGCATACGATAATCTATCTGGTATGATAAAAAAACAATTACGGGTATTGGTGCGCAGTCAAATTAGTGTTATCAACCATTCCCTAATGATAGGGCCGAGATTGCAGGGCCGCCGAGGCGATTTTCAAAAAATACTGGTGGATATGGATAAGGATGAAAAAGGTAGCGGGGTGTTGAACGCGCTTGGTTTCGAGGCCTGGAAACGGATCGAAGACGAAGAAATGGAGTTTATGATCGATTTGATGGATACCTTGAACACCTGATACCAATTTAGTCGCGATGAATCAGTCAACCGTAATAGATTTTTTGCGACACGGCGAAGCCTGCGGCGGTTCGTATTATCGAGGTATTACCGACGATCCACTCACGGAACGCGGGTGGCGGCAAATGTATTGCCAATGCGGGGAAGGGCAGTGGGATACCGTAGTCAGTTCGCCGCTGCGACGTTGCCGCTCCTTTGCCTCTGCCTGGTGCGAACAACAACAATTGGACTTACTGATCGAACCGGCTTGGAGTGAAATCGATTTCGGTGCTTGGGAAGGTCAAACCGCCGAGCAAATTTCGATTCGGTGGCCCGATGCGCTAGCGGCATATTATAAAGACCCCATAAAATTTACACCGCCCGGCGCCGAAAGCTACCAAAAATTCGCCACCCGAGTGCGAAAAGGCTGGGAAAATTTATTGGCTGTACATGGCGGACGCAGAATACTGGTTGTTACCCATGCCGGAGTGATCAGAGCGCTATTCGCGGAAGCCTTCAGACTAACGGTTACCCAAAGTTTTCATATCGACTTGCCGCACGCCTGTTTGACCCGTTTTACCAGTTTTGACGACGGCAATGGCCGCTTCGTCCAGCTTAACTTTCACAAGCCGGGTTGAGTCTTCTATACTTGCCTCACATTTGATTTTGGCGCCGCCACTTTGACGAATCGATTCCTACCCATCCATTTAGGCGCGCCGGGCGAAGAGATCAGCAAAAAAGATCTGTATGCGGTTGCCCAACGTTTCAAGCACTTCAACCAATTGCGTTTGCAACATGTACAAAGTTTCCTGCAGCCACGCCAGCAGGACTTTTTAAAGCTGCTGCCTTTATTATTTCATCAAAACCATCCCTTGTTGCCCGGTTTCGTCTCGCTGGAAAGCCCGGCCGGTATTCCCGATTACACGCCCAGCAAGCAAACCACCGATGTCGCCAAATTGTTTTCCAAAGGGTTTGTCTATAAGCGTAAGGCATTAAGACACTATCCGATCCAGGCTATTTTTCTAATGGGTAGTGTGGGTAGCATGGCTTTTTCAAAAAATAGCGATATCGATATTTGGCTTTGTCACTCATCCACCCTGGCACTCGATGAATTGAACGAATTGCGGCAAAAAGCCCACGAAGTGGAAAAATGGGCCGCATCGTTAAAAATCGAGGCACATTTTTTTCTGGTCGATGCTACGCAGTTTTTACAAGGTGAAAATACGCCTATCTCCAAGGAGAGTAGTGGCGAAACACAACATTATTTGTTATTGGAGGAGTTTTACCGCACCTCGATTTATATTGCCGGGCGGGTACCGATTTGGTGGTTGGTGCCGCCAGAGCAGGAAAAACACTATAAGCAATATGTCGCACATTTGCTGGAAAATCGGTTTGTCTCGGAAACAGACATCATTGATTTTGGTGGTCTGGAAGATATACCGATGGCTGAATTTGTCAGCGCTACGCTCTGGCATATATACAAGTCTCTGACCTCACCACATAAGTCATTATTGAAACTGCTGTTGATGGAGAGTTATGCCAGTGAATTTCCCAACCCGCAATGGCTGTGTCTGTCATTAAAACAGTCGGTTTATCAGGGCGATTTCAGTGTCGATAGCCAGGACCCATACTTGCTAATGTATCGCAAAGTGGATGCCTACCTGCGCCAAGCTCAGTCAAAACGGCGGTTGAACCTGATTCGGGAATGTTTTTACATGAAAATCATGGCTGCTTCCGAAAATCTCACGGAGAACAGAGTGCGCTTGCAGCGTGAAAATTATCTGCACAGCGTGGCCAATCAATGGGAATGGCCGGACGATTTGTTGGAGAATTTGGCCAGCCAAAAGTTTTGGGATATCAAAAAAGCCAGCGTCGAACATGTAGTGATTCGCGACCAACTGCAGCAATGTCTGCGGATGATTTTAAAGTTCTCCGGTTTGCCCTTGGATCAGGCGCAGCGGGAAAACCGAGATTTGAAATTGATTGGACGTAAATTACGGGCGGCCCTGGATTTACGCCCGGATAAAATTGAAGTGCTCACTACCAGAACTACCGTCCATGCCAAACCCGACCTTTTAGTCCTTGTCGAAGTCATTACTGACGACACGCCACCATGCTGGTGTTTATATGTCGATAGAATCGCTTCGCAAAAAGCCTTCCCCGAAAGCGCTATTAAATCAGGCGAGAGCCTGCTTGAGGTTTTATGTTGGGCGGTGGTAAACGGCCTGTACAAAAAATCGCTCAATCTGCAGCTAGTTACCTCAAGTCTTAAAATTTCCAGTAACGACTTATATCAGCTGTTTAATGAGTTAAATGCCTTTCTAAGCCGCCACTTGCCTGGCAGAGAGAACGATTTGGAGGTCTACGGCGAGCCTAATCGCATCTTGGCTTCGTTGTTGCTGATTAATCTTGGTGAAAGTTTGACCATCGACGCGAACAATCAGCAATTAGTGATGAGCGAGCGCTCGGACCCCTTAAGTTACGGTGACAGCCGTCAGTGTTTTATTCAGAGCATTCAGTGTTTATCCGTATCCAGTTGGGGCGAGGCCAGCTTACAACGCTATATCGGTATTGATGGCGTTTTTAATTGCCTAGTCGATGTGTTCAATAATAGCGCTACGCCTTTATCCGCCGATAAGCTCCGGATATTGTGTTACAACCCGGTACGCGGCAGAAGCATAGTCTTGCGTATCGAAGCCTTGTTCGGCAATTTGTTAAAGTTTTTCGCGCCCGGCCAGGACGGCTTACAGCGCTATATTGTTGCTGCGGAGACAGGTTATTGCTTGTTCCAACTTAGAAACCGCAGCCTGGGTTATTATCGGCTGGAAACACATAGTCAACTTTTACAGGAATTGGCGAAACCCAATCCGCAATTTTCTGCAGTATTTTTTGACACCTACGTACTGGATCAAACCTATATTCCCTCTTTATATAGCCACAACTTGGCCGATGTGATTCAGATTTTTTATCATGCGACCAGTAAACACGTTGGCGTTTATCTGCTTGATGAAAAAGGGGCGCTGTTCGTCCGTCAGCATAGCAATGCCAATCCGGAGCACGTCATTACCCACTATTCGATGTTTTTGGGAACGCTGCTGGCACGCGCTCAATTGCCGGATGGCTTAAGTGTCAAATTTTACGAAATCCAGCGTAATTCGGCGGGCGTGCTGTCTTGTCAGGTCGTGCCGGTCAAACTCTGCAGCAGCGCAATGGATTTAAGAGTCAGAATAGCTGCCGAAGAAACGGGCGCTATGGCGATATATTGCAACGAAGCGAAGTTCTCCGTCACCAACGCCGACAGCTTTAAAGCTATCCGCACTCACATATCGGGTTACCGTAAAAACCACGACGACTACCCGTTTCACATCACGGAAATCGATGTACCTTGCCGTACATTGGGCACGGAGCGTAAAGAGCAGTTACAGGCCACGCATTTTCTAAACTACAAACAAAAAATAGAAGATAAATTAAATATTTAGGTTTCGCAGCCGATACTCAGCTCAAATCAGTAGAGCTGTGGGGGCTGTCATGATTATTCAGAATTCCGCCGTCAAGTTTCAAAGCCAACACCAATCGCAACAGATTGCCAAGCGTGACGAATCGTTGCGAATCTGGATAGATAAACCAGAAGACAAACCCAATAAAGTGCTTTCGCACCGTGCCGAAGCCGGCCCCATTCAAGACACGCTTGATTTAAGCCACGCCCCGCAAACTTCGGCAATTACCACACAAACCTTGGATACCGATAAAGCACTCAGTTCCAAAGATACTTTGCTGCTGCAAATCGTCAGGCGTATGGTCAAGGAAGTCACCGGCCGGGATTTTGAATTGTACGCTCCGGAAGATCTGCAGAGGCAAGCCGATCCAGTGACTATTCAGGCTCCGCAGCAAGCACCGGCGACGTCCGCCCCTGAACGCGAAGGGTATGGTTTGGTGTATCAACAATCCGCATCTTATTTCGAAAGCGAAACCACTAGTTTCAGCGCCGAAGGCAGTATCCACACCAAAGACGGTCAAAATCTGAGTTTTTCGGTGTCCTTATCCATGAGTCGTCGCTTTTACACCGAATCAAATCTGACTATGCGCGCGGGCGATGCGGTGAAAACCGACCCCTTGGTCATCAATTTTGATGGCACTGCCGCGGAACTGAGCGATACCCGATTTCAGTTCGATATTGATGCCAATGGTAGCCTGGATCAAATTGCCGGCTTGAAAGCGGGCAGCGGTATGTTGGCTTTGGATAAGAACCGGGATGGTCTAATCAATGACGGTTCGGAATTGTTCGGCCCGAAAAGCGGCGACGGCTTCGCGGATTTAGCGGCATACGACGATGATAAAAATCAGTTTATCGATGCAGGCGATGCCATCTACAAGCAACTGCGAATCTGGCAACATCATGATGACGGCTCGCAGCAATTGTTTGCATTGGGCGATAAAAACATCGGTGCGATTTACTTAGGACACCTGACTACGCCGTTTCAACTGAAAGATACGGCTAATCAAACGCTGGGCGAAATTACCAGTAGCGGCATTTATTTAACCGAACAAGGCAAAGCCGGCAGTGTGCAGCAGCTTAATTTCATAGCATAAACGAATAATTTCTCGCCAACGTCGTTCCGCCAAGTTGGTGAAACATTTCCGGTTTGGTTCGGTGTCCGTAGTGTGGCATGACACCTACACCTCCTCGTGCCCCAATTTGAGAATTGGACTAGACTTGCCGATATAGCCCTAATAACTTTTTATAAAACGGGCTGAATTTCTGCGTTGAGTGGCCTTAGACTCGCGGCATTTTAAGGTCAGGCTCATACAAAACGACATACGGGAATATAATCACTGGATACGGTGGTGAAGCAAACCGTGGATTACTAACAGCACTGATCAAAAGCTCTTATGAAAAAATATATTGCCGGATTTTTATTATCTACCGGCTATGCCTGTACGTCATGGGCCGCATCTCAAGATGCTCTTGAGCTGAATGTGGAAGACTTGCTAAATGTCGAAGTCACTTCTGTTTCAAAAAAAGCTCAAGCCTTAAACGATTCTGCCGCCGCGATATTTGTGATTACTCACGATGACATCAAACGCACCGGTGCGACCAGTATTCCGGAGGCGCTGCGGATGGCGCCGGGTTTGGATGTGGCAAGGATAGATTCGAATAAATGGGCGGTGAGTGCGCGCGGCTTTAACGGTCGATTTGCGAATAAGCTCTTGGTGCTAATCGATGGTCGTAATACTTATACCCGCTCCTTTTCCGGTGTTTATTGGGAAAACCAGGATGTAATGCTCGAAGATGTGGAAAGAATAGAGGTGATCAGAGGACCTGGTGCCACGCTTTGGGGGCCAATGCGGTCAATGGTGTTATCAATATTATTACTAAGCACTCCTCAAAAACTGAAGGCGGTTTACTGAGCGGGGGTGGTGGTACAGAGGAGCAAGGCTTTGGGGCTTTACGCTATGGTGGGCAGTTAGGCGACGATACCACGGGCAGAGCATACGTTAAGGGCTTCAAACGCGACGAGAACACTAACACCCTGGGTGCTGGCGCGGGCGACGATTGGGACAAAGCGCAAGGTGGCTTTAGAATAGATTCCAATTTAACGTTAAAAGACGAATTAAAATTGCAAGGCGACTTATATCACAGCCATCTTAATCAAACGGTAACAGTTCCGCAGATCACGGCGCCTTATGCCGATACTTTTCGCGACAAAGCTGAAACCTACGGTGGCAACATTCTCGGCCGCTGGCAACACACTGTTTCAACCAGCTCGGACTATTCCCTACAACTTTATTACGACTACTACCGGCGCAACGAGGCCTGGTTTAGCGAGGGTAGGAATACCCTGGATTTGGATTTTCAGCACAGATTTAGCTTGCTCGATAACAATGAAGTCATCTGGGGCTTCGGTTATCAGTACACCCATGACGACACTCGTGCCGGCAAGTTATTGAGTCTAAGCCCGACCAGTCGAAACGATCAATTATTCAGCACCTTCGTGCAGGATGAAATGGAATTGATCGATCAAAAATTGTGGTTAACCTTAGGCACCAAATTAGAACATAACGATTACAGTGGCTTCGAGGGGCAGCCTACCGCACGCTTGATGTGGACACCGCATTCTCAACATCGCCTATGGGGAGCGGTGTCAAGGGCTGTGCGGACACCGTCTCGCGCTGAACACAATATGACCCTATTGCAAACAGTGGTGCCGCCCTCCGCGTTGAACCCGTTCCCAACCGAGGTGAATTTACAAGGAACCCGTAATTTTCGCACTGAAGATGTGATTTCTTACGAATTGGGCTATAGAACGACATTTATAAAGTCGCTGTCTATTGATATTACCGGGTTTTATAACAATTATAATAATTTGCGTAATCCTGCCCAAGCCGCTTATTACTTCGATTCTACGCGCTTCGTCGTGGTGCAACCGGTACCCTTAAGTAACGACTATAAAGCCAAAACCTACGGGTTTGAGGTGTCCACCGTTTGGCAAATGCTGGATTGGTGGCGTTGGGATGCGAATTACAGTTTATTAAAAACCGATCTGCAAGATTCTGCCCCCCCATTCGGTGTCAGTCCACAACAGCGAGTGAGCCTACGCAGTGCATTATCAGTGAGTAAGGAGCTGGATTTTGATTTATGGTTTAAGTATGTCGATAACAATACCAGCGTCACAATATACGGTCCAAAACATATTAATAACTACGTAACTATGGATGCTAGGGTGGCTTGGCGACCAGTCCATGAGGTGGAGTTATCATTAGTTGGACAAAACTTATTCACATCAAGCCATTTGGAATATCAACAGGAAAATCTGGTCATGCCAACTTTAATTGACCGCGGTATGTACGGTAAAGTGAGTTGGAGTTTTTGAATAATTTACATTGGTAGGTATAAATATATCTTGATGGCCACTAAATAGTCTTTCTGATTACCTTTGCAATCCAATAGTGAGTTTGAATGTTGCCCTGCCGCAAATGACATGGAAAAGCTAATTCGATATTTAGCGGTTTCGGTATGTTTAGTTACTGCGCCGATAGCCAGCGCGGCGCCGCAAGCAATGGAGCAATATACAGTGTTGGCAGCGTTGACTTTGAATTTTGCCAGATTCACTCAATGGCCTGAGCAGGCATTTGCAGAATCGGGCGACTCATTGAATTTATGTTTGGTAGGCGATAATGTTGTGCAGCAATCCTTTGAGTCTATAAACGGCAAAAGTGTTGGAGATAGGGTGATTAAAGTTATCTATGCTGATCGCTTGCGAAACTTAACACAATGTCATGTGTTATTTATTAGTGAATTAGCAAAGAATTTACTTTTACAAGTTTTTATCGATATTAAATCTCACCCTGTTTTGACTATGGGGGAGGATCAAGAGTTTATGGGTTCCGGCGGCATGGTCAGCATGATTAACAAGGAGGGCAAGATTCAATTATCTGTTAATTTAGCCGCTGTGAAGGCAGCGCGGTTGAGCATTAGCTCGAATTTGCTGCGGCTAGCGAAAATTGTCGGCGAAAATTAGGAGAGACGAGCAAAAATGTTTAAATGGTTTAATAACGCGCCAATTAAAATAAAGCTGGTGTCCATATTAACGTTTACCGCTATGCTAACTTTATTTTTGGCAACGGCAGCTATTATTGTTAATGAATATTTTGCAAAGAAAAAAGAAACAGAACAGCAGTTAGTTTTAATAGCCGATATTATCGCGTCTAATATCTCTGCAGCCTTGGCATTTCAAGATGTGGCTGCGGCTAGCTCCATGCTGGCAAGCATGCAAACACGAGATAGTATATTAAATGCAGAGCTATATAATAAAGCCGGTATTTTGTTTGCGGATTATCATGGGCCAAATACTGCCAGCGAAAATTGGACATCATCCAAAATTCTAGAAATTTTAGAAAGTCCGCATAAAGCCGATTTCTCTGAAAATACGCTCCAAATTTTTAGCGATACGTTTAACCAATTATTTTTATATGGTAAACGACCAATAGATCAAGCTAGTAATAGGGATATATTTGAATACGACACGAAAAATAACCTACATTTTGTACGTCCTATTTATTTGGACAGCGATGTTATCGGGATTTTACATTTAGTTGACGATCAAAGCGGTTTGTATGCGATTTTAAAAACCTTTTATTTTGTTACCGGATTAATCGTGGTCTTTACCATGATTTTTATCGGTATGCTAACCACCAAGCTGCAACAAATATTCTTGGGGCCTTTATTAAAACTCATGGATGCGATGAAGTCGGTCGGCCATGAAAAAAGCTTTTCGCATCGTATTAATAAGACGAGTACCGACGAGTTTGGTGATTTAGCGGATGTCTATAACGCCATGCTTGCGGAAATTCAATTCCGCGATGATCAACTCGCCATGCATAGAAATTCTCTTGAACAGCAAGTCCTTGAACGAACCCAACAATTGGCGGACACCAATCAAGAATTGAAACACAGCATAGCCGAGGCTCTGGCGGCAAAAGAACAAGCTGAGCAAGCCAGCAAAGCCAAGTCGCAATTTTTAGCGACTATGAGCCACGAAATTAGAACGCCGATGAATGGCGTGCTGGGCATGACTGAACTGTTAATGTCATCTGGTCTGGACGACCGGCAAACCCGCTTTGCCGATACCGCCTATCGTTCCGCTAATTCGCTATTGAGCATCATCAATAATATTCTCGATTTTTCCAAAATCGAAGCCGGCAAATTACAGTTGATCGTCCAGGAGTTCGACCTGCGCCGTCTATTGGAAGACACCGTGGAAATGATGGCCGAACAAGCCCATCGAAAGGGTTTGGAAATAATCCTGAATCTTCCGAATCAGATGAGTTTCATCGTCCAAGGCGATGCGGAGAGATTACGGCAAGTGCTGGTTAATCTGCTCAGTAACGCTATAAAGTTTACCGAAGCAGGTGATGTTCAGCTTAAAGTGAATTTTGCGGAAAATTCGGCCCATGATAGTGTCAGATTGCTGTTCGAAGTAATCGATACCGGTATAGGCGTTGCCGTTGAACGTCAGGCGGAAATTTTCGATAGTTTCACCCAGTCAGACGGCAGCATAACCCGGCGTTACGGTGGTACCGGTTTGGGACTGACTATTTCCAAGCAGTTGGTGGAATTAATGGGCGGCAATCTGCAGCTCGACAGCAAAATCGGCCGCGGATCGCGGTTTTACTTCAACTTGGAATTTGATTTGGGTATCCAGACCAACATCGAACGCGCCGACACCAGCGCGTTAGAGGGCCTGAATATCCTGGTGGTCGATGATAATGCGATAAACCGCGAGATACTGTTCGACCAGGTTTCGCCGTGGGGAGCCAACGTCACCACGGTCGATAGCGGCCCCAGAGCATTAAAGATATTGGTGGAGGCGGCTACTCTCAATAATCCGTTTCAAGTCGCTTTACTGGATTGGCATTTGCCGGTTATGGACGGCCTGACTTTGGCAAAGGCTATTCAACGCGATCAGCGTATTCCCAAACTGGCCTTGATCATGCTCAGTTCCGAAAATGTCAACGTGCAAACCGGCCTCACTCAAGAATACGGCATTAGCTTTTATTTAAACAAACCGGTTTTCCAACAACGTTTACTCAATTGCTTGTTGGAAACCGCTACCTGCTCACCCGCCGAACTGCCGCCTTCGTCCGCCATGCCGGCCGAGCAAAGCAGGCTGTCCGGACGTATTTTGGTTGCCGAGGATAACTTGGTCAATCAGGAAGTGGTTAAAAGCTTTTTAGAAAACATGGGTTGCACCACGGACGTGGTGAAAGACGGTCAGGAAGCGCTGCAAGCCGCCTGCCAACGTCGTTACGACTTGATTTTGATGGATTGCCATATGCCGGTTATGGACGGTTTTTCGGCCACCGCTAAAATTCGCGAGTATGAGCAATCCAATGCCACGCCTAGAATTCCCATCATCGCCTTAACCGCCGATGTGCAAAAAGGCATTCATGACCAGTGTGAACAGGTGGGCATGGACGGCTATTTGAGTAAGCCGTTTAGCAAGGAACAGCTTCGCCAATTGCTGACGCATTGGTTGCCGAGTACTGCGGATAAGGCGTTAGTGCCGGCAGCACTTGAACCAACTGTCGCCGCAGCGATAGACGATTCGACGCCAAGCCCGATTTGCGAGGCGGATCTGGATCAGCTTCGGGATATATACGATGCCAATGGCGTAAGCTTATTAGAAAAAGCCATAACGTTATATTTGCAAACAGCGCCCGAAACAGCGGAAAAACTGAGACAGGCCGTTGCTAATACTCAACCGGATTTGTTAGCCAATATGGCCCACGCGCTGAAGTCGTCGAGCGCGAATCTGGGAGCCAAGGAACTGGCTAATACGTGTTTGATGTTGGAAACCGCCGGCCGTCAGGCCGATCTTGAGGCTATTCCGGCATTATTTGAGTTATTTGAGACGCAATTGCCGGCGGTTGTTGCGGCCTTGCGCGCTATCGCCGACGTAGCAATTTCTGTAGCACCGCAAGCCAGGGCTGAGAATCAAGTAAGCGGCAGCTCTTTGGAAGCCAAGCAGATTTTACTGATAGACGACGATCCAAATTTTAGATTGATTACCAGCGAACAGTTAAAAGCCTCCGGTTTCGACGTCGTCGAGGCCGAGAGTGGAGAAGCGGCACTGTTACGATTGGATGTTGAAATTCCCGATCTGGTCATAGTCGATGCGATTATGCCTGGCATCGACGGTTTCGAAACCTGCCGTCGTATGACAGCCATTCACGCCATGACCGACGTGCCTATCATTATGTCTACCGGCTTGGAAGACATAGAATCGATAAATCGAGCATTCAAGGCAGGTGCTACCGACTTTATTATCAAACCGCTCAATCATGTGGTGCTGATTCATCACATCAGATTTTTGCTGCGCTCCAGCCAAGACACCGCTGAACTGCGTAATAGTAAACAACAACTTTCCGCGGCACAGCGTATAGCGGGTTTGGGTTACTGGACCTGGGAGCCCAAGCAAGATAAATTCACCATTTCGCCATTTTTAGCGGAAATGTGCCAAATGCCTGCCGATTATTTCCGGGGCGAACTAAGCAACTATCTGAATTTGATCGAAGCGTCCGATCGCAAAATCGTGCAGACATTGATAGAGGCGGCTGCCCAAGGCGAAAAAGTGGAGTATGTCGAGTATCGTTTGCGTCCGGACCTGGAAGCCGCGATTAGCGTTCGTCAGGATACCGCGTTGATCAGTAGCGGACCGCTAAGCTTCGTCACCGGCACTGTTCAGGACATTTCCAAGCAAAAGCAATCGGAACACATTATTCATCAGTTGGCGTATTTCGATGAGCTGACCGGGCTGGCTAGCCGCGTTCATTATCACAAGCGTATTCAGCAAACCATAAAAGCCTCGGCGCGCAGCAAGCAGGAATTTGCATTTTTGTTCTTGGATCTGGACGAGTTTAAATATGTCAATGACAGCTTTGGGCACAACATTGGCGATCAATTCCTGAAAGCGATAGCCCAGCGCATTCAAAGCGTGGTCCGCGAAGAAGATTTTGCCGCCAGATTGGGCGGGGACGAGTTTTGTATTATCGCCAGCAGTATTACCGACGAATTTCAAGCCATGGACATCGCAGAACGCTGTCTGCAAGAAATCAACCGGCCTTTAATTCTGGATACTCACCATTTAAAACCGCGCGTTAGTATCGGCATCGCCATTTACCCAAAAGATGGCGAGAATGAGCACGACCTGATGAAAGCCGCCGATACCGCTATGTACGCCGCTAAAAGTGCCGGCAAACAGCGTTACGCTTACTATAGACCGGAGATGACAGGGCTCGCCATCAAACGCTTGCAAGACGAGCAAACCTTGCGAGACGCGCTGGAATACCAACAGCTTGAACTGTACTACCAGCCACAAGTGAGCATGTTGGATGGCCGGATGATAGGTATCGAAGCCTTACTGCGTTGGCGACACCCGTTGCGCGGCTTGATAGGGCCGAACGAGTTTATTCCTTTGGCCGAAGCATTGGGTTTGATCGGTAAAATATGCGATTGGGCCATTCAGCTAGCCTGTTCGCAATTAATCGCTTGGCAAGAACAAGGCTTGCCGCTTATCACTACGGCTGTCAACGTATCTGCCAGCCATTTCCGTGATCCGCAATTTCCGATTACCTTGCAGGAAATCCTTAAACGTACGCAATTCCCCCCGCAATACTTACAACTCGAAGTCACGGAAAGTGCGATGCAAAACGCGACGGACTTGGATATTTTTAAGCAATTGAAAGCCATAGGCGTCAAAATCGCGATAGACGATTTCGGCACCGGTTTTTCGTCGCTGGCGTCGTTGAAGCAGATGCCGGTGGATTGCCTGAAAATCGACCGAACGTTTGTCCAGGATGTGTTGTTCAATCCGCAAACACCTATTCTGTTGGGAACGATTATCGGCATGGCCAATGCGATGGATTTCTCGTTAGTAGCAGAAGGCGTCGAGACTATAGAGCAAGCCATGGTCATGAGCGGTTTGGGTTGTCAGGTGGTTCAAGGCTATTTGTTTAGCCCACCCCTAAGTGCAGCCGAATTGCCGGCATTGTTTTACAAAGATTTTCGACTGGAGTTTATTCAGTCGAAACAGACTAATAATGACTAAGTAAAGGGCTATGACTGATCTTGGACTACCGGAGCGGTTCGCTGATGTTAAGCGGCTACCTTCATTGCCACATGATGTTCATCAAGTCGTCAAAGCCTTATCCAACGACAATCTGGACTATGCCCAGTTAGCAAAGATCCTGGCAGGGCATGCGACGATAACCTCCCGCTTGATTGCCTTGGCCAATTCGGCCTGGTTCAACAACTCCAGCGAACCGGTGACGTCCTTGGAGAGAACCTGTCAGAAACTAGGTTTGAATGTGGTGCGAGGCGTCGGCATCGGGCTAGCGGTGATGAAGCCGTTCAATGTCAGGGGTTGCCGAAGCTTCGATATTAAGCGCTATTGGATCAGCACTATGCTGGTTGCACATGCGGCACGCGCGTTAGCGGATGAATCGGTGTCGGAGCGGGGTAACGAGCATTTGGCGCAAACGGTGCATACCGGCGGCATACTGCACAATATTGGCTTGCTTTGCATGGCCGACATCATGCCGGAGGAAACCCACCAAGCCCTACGTTTCAAACAATCCGACTCCGAATTAGACCTGAATCAGGCTTTACGCAGAGTACTACAAACCGATTATTGCGAAGTAGGGGCGCATTTGGCCTATTCCTGGGGCATACCCGAAGCGTTGGTCGCAATTATTCGCTACCACCGCAATCTTGGTTATGAAGGCAGTCATTGGCGCCAAGCGGCTTTAGTAGGCGCCGCAGCGCACATGGTTGGCAGCCTGTTTGACAATAAAGAAACATGGCCGGTAGCGGCTTTCGAAAAACTGGCGCTCAGCCAGGCATGCCAAGCCGAGTTGTTTGCCGATCTCCAAGTCCAGTTTTTAAAAACCCAAGAATTAGCAAAAGTGCTGTTTCGTTGACCTAGTTAGAAACCCGGCTACTGTAGTCGTTTTACCTGTCTGATTCGGCCATATAATTTTTGCAACGCTTTACTTAAAGCAGGTATCAATACCTTAAAAATCAACTTCGATCCGTATTTTGACGCCTTGATACAAGCAGTTATTGCTGTTTCAGTAGCTCGTTTTAAGTCTATTTGTCTATCGGCGACAAAGCCGTGCCGGAATAACCAGTGTATTAAACCGCTCAAATAGAGCAGGGTTGGCATCAGTCCCGCAAAAAACCATAGTAAACGGCCGCCGTTACCAAAGGCTTCGCCGGTGTGTAGTGGCCAAAGCCAGGTAGTGAATGTTTGTCCGGTCGAGAATTTGCTTGGATTTTGCACATCGCGAATTTGCCCGCTCCACCGATCTACCCAGACGGTAGTGAACGGATGATGTTGGTTGATCTCGTCGCGTTGGCGCAAATTGATCCGATACGTACCTAGCTCGCCAACCGGCGTGGTAATACGCCGAACTTCCGAGCTGGGAAACGGCCCGCGCGCCACTAATAAAGCTTCGGACAGACTAACCGGCCGGTCATTGGGGATTGCAGTGCTGCTTACATTGGGACCTGCATCGCCATGCCCCATGCCGGAAGCTGCGGTCAGGCGTTCCAGCAGGCTAGGGTAAGCCAAATGGAAGCCGGTAAAAGCCAGTAAAATTAATAAGGCCGAACTCGCGAATCCAAATAGTCTATGCAAATCAAACAATAGCCGCATCAAACCGGCATCTTGACGTACTGTAAATGCGCGTGACAACTGTCGCCAGCCGGGCCACCACAAGTACAAGCCGCTGCATACTGACAGCATCATTAGGCCGCCGAAAACGGCTAGTGCATTCCGGCCAAATCCGTCCAATTGCAGTTGCGTATGCAGATCCAACACCCAAGTGCTTAGCGTTTGTCCCCAAAGCCGGCTGGCTACAACTTCACCGCTATAAGGGTTAACCGAGACCATCAAGGGCGCATAAAATGCGTCCACGCTTTCCTTAGGCTTTTCAAACCAGGCGGTGATCATGCCGTCTGCCGTGCGCGGCATCTCCAGGGTCCAGGGTCCATGCCGATCCGGATTCGCAGCGCGTACTGCGGCGACGATCTTATCCAATGACAGGATCTTGTCTGCCGGGACATCGATACTCAATTTTGGATTGAACAAAATATCCAGCTCTTCCCGATAAATACTCAAACTGCCCGTCAAACCGATCAGCGCAAAGACCAGGCCCAAACTTAATGCCAAATAAACATGACACAACCGCCACCATTTTCGGGCGTTGACGATAAAGCGCGGGCGGACGATCAGTGGATAATGAATTTCGGGCATGCGGAAGAATGGTTACAGTTTTTTCGACAATTAGCCGCTCGCGGCAAGCCGGCTATTTTGCAGGAATAATTCAACGACAGCCAGCCTATCGGGAATGTTGATCCAGTGATAAGTTTAAAAATTGGACTAGACTGCGTTAATGCTGTCAGGCGGCTGACTTTGTTTGGTAGAAAAAAGTGACATGTCTAGCGACGGATAGACTTAGATTGGAGACGCAGTGAACTCAAGCAGTTTAATGTTTCTGGCGGGCATTGTTGCCGTGCAACAATTCAGCCGCTTACCCAATATGTTCGAATTACTCGGTCTGGGTATTGGCTGTTTGCTGTTGATTTTCCGGCGTGATTGGCGATTTTTTGCGCTGTTTGCCGGGCTGTTGTGGGCGAGTTTATTCGGCGGCTGGCGACTGTCCCAACAATTGCCTGACACCTATCAAAATAGGGAAGTCAAAGTGCAGGGTTATATTGCCAGCCTGCCGCAACAACAAGATCAGCGGACTAATTTCGATTTTATAGTGACGGCACCGACAGACGGCTTTCCGGATAAAATTCGGTTGAGTTGGTATTACCCGCAACTGAATTTGGCGGCCGGGCAAAGTTGGGAATTCCACGTAAAACTGCGCAAACCGCATGGTCGCCTCAATCCTGGCGGTTTTGATTTTGAAGCCTGGCTATTTACCAATCATATCGGGGCGACAGGTTATGTGCGCGATAAACCGCCGCCGCAAATCGTGAGTATATCGCCAAGTATTGGCCAATATTTCGCCCGGTATCGGCAAGCAATTGCCGACCGGCTGGACGCAGCTTTACCCGGTAGTGAGCAGCTGGGTATTATCAAAGCGTTGACTATCGGCAGCCAAAACGCGATCACGCAACAACAATGGCAAGTGTTCAGAGTCACCGGTGTTGTGCATTTAATCGTAATTTCCGGTTCACATATTAGCTTGATTGCCGGCCTGATTTACCTTTGGAGCAGAAGGCTTTGGGCTTACACCGGGGTGTTAAGTATTTCGCCGCAACGGGCCGCCGCATTGTGCGCTTGGCTGGCTGCGGTGTTTTACGCCGGATTGGCAGGATACTCGGTACCAACCTTGCGCGCGGTGATTATGCTAAGTGTGGCGCTGGCAGCCATCGCCTGGCAACGTAACACCGCACCCATGCGAGTTTTATTGCTGGCATTGCTGGCCGTCTGTTTGATCGACCCGTTGGCGGTGTTATCTGTCGGCTTTTGGCTATCATTCGTGGCGGTGGCATTGTTGATTTATGTGTCAGCGGGTCGATTAGGCAGACCCTCGTACTGGCGCGAAGCCGGCGGGGCGCAATTGGCGACGGCAGTGGGTTTGTCGCCCTTGTTGATCGTGTTTTTTCAGCAGGTTTCGTTGATATCGCCTGTTGCCAACTGGCTGGCCGTGCCGGTTATTGGCATATTAATCGTACCGCCGGCTTTGCTGGCGGTAGTATTGCTATTCATATGGCCGTGGCTGGCGGCGCTGTTGCTTCATCTCCTGGACTATCTGCTGCAAGGGCTGTGGTGGCTACTCGCGCAAATGGCCGATTTGCCCTTAGCCAGCATCTCCTGCCTACCGCCGCCGTGGTACGCAGTTGCACTGGCGGCCGCCGGCGTATTACTGCTGTTGGCGCCGGGCGGTTTTCCCGGCAAATATTTAAGCCCATTATTATTTTTACCGCTGATATTTGTGACGGTTGAGAGACCGAAACCCGGTGAAGCTTGGCTGACTGTGCTGGATGTGGGGCAAGGATTAGCAGCGGTAGTGCAAACTGCGGAACATACTCTGGTGTTTGATACCGGTGCGCGTTATTCGGAATATTCCGATATGGGTGATTCTGTGGTTTTGCCGTTTTTACGCGAGCAAGGTATCACTCGCGTCGATAGCTTGATGATTAGTCATGGCGATAATGATCACAGTGGCGGTGCGGACTCGATACTAAACGAATTGTCGGTAGACAAAATCCTTAGCAGCGTTTCGGATTGGGCGGAACGTGAGAATGGACAATATTGCCGGAACGGACAAACTTGGCGCTGGGACGATGTAAGCTTTAGTGTACTGTCGCCGTCGGAAAGCGGATTTGCCGGCGATAACGATAACTCCTGCGTTTTACAAGTTAGCACCGCGCGGCAGCGTTTTTTGCTGACCGGCGACATCGAGCAAGCGGCTGAAACCTGGTTGGTGCAAGAGTACGGCGACAGACTGGCAAGTGACGTATTGCTGGCACCGCATCATGGCAGTAAAACCTCTTCAAGTTTGGATTTGCTTGGAGCGGTTGTTCCCAAACTGATTTTGATCCCGGCCGGTTATCAAAACCGCTTCGGCTTTCCGCATCGACAAGTTATCGAACGCTACCGGCAGCTTGGCATAGCTTGGTTGAATACTGCCGAACAGGGTGCTATATCAGTGCGTAGCGGCACTGAAAGCATTCAGCCGATAGCGGAACGAGCAAAAAGGCAACGTTATTGGCGGGCAGCCGTGCCGAATCGGCAGAGCATTGATGTCAGATAAATTTTGTCGCGTCGGCGTTTCTGCCTATACTCTCAGGACCAAAATATGGAGCATTGCAGTGGAGAACGAAAACCGTACCAGAATACGTTTTAACCCGGAAGGACTCGTGGCGCACATCACTATCGAACCGCCGCCGCCCGGCGGTGAAATTGTCATCGACGGCCAAGTCGTCGATATGAGTTACAGCGGCATTAAAATTCGCTTGAAAGAACCCCTGGGGCAAGCGGTGGACGAGGCCGAATTGCGTATATCCATTATATTGCCGGAATCGCGGGTGGCGATGTCGATACATGGCAACATCAAGCATATCCGCGAAGACCGCGAATGCGGCTTGCAATATAACGTCAATAAACACAGCGAAGACGAATTCGATGATCTGATGTTCGAATGCGTCAAGTTGGTGCCGAACCGTAAAGATTAATTGATACGCTAATGAGCGCATTCATGTTGTCGTTGCGAGCATTCTGGCGCCACTTGAACGGCGACGTGGCGTATGAGCGCTATCTGCGACACTGGCATGAGCATCACGCCGAACAAGTATCACCATTAAGTCGAAAAGCATTCTTCGCCGCTGAAACTCGGCGAAAATGGCATGGTGTGAAGCGGTGTTGCTGAATATAATTGTGGCTTGAGTGGCTGGTGCAAAACGATATTCCGACCGCAGTTGACGATTCTATAAGTGCAGTACTGTCATGGAATAACGGTTCAATTCGATCAACTTGTGTTTGAAACAATGTGAGCGTTGCAATTCGGAAGGGTATAAAAAGGCCTAGGTTTTTCAACCTAAGCCTCTATAGTCATCCAACCCGCGACCGGCTGATTACAAAGCCTGATATTAAAGGCGATAACCTTCGCTGAAAATCTTGGAAACGGAGCGCCAGCGAAGTGAAGATTTTTAGTCCCCGATAGCCGTAGCGCCGGGTACGCCGGACTGGCCTTGGTGGGGCAATGCCTGGATATCATCAACGTTGAAGCGGTTGTCGATGGGCGGATACCGGTCTCGCAAGGCATCAAGACGTCGGATGTCGTGAAATCGGCGACGGGACTGCTCAGTATCGGCAAGAGTGACTTCGAGGCGATTGAGCCATTTCGGGAAGATCGGTTTTTCAAGCAGGCGCTGAACCTGCGCAAAGTGCCGGGTAGCGTGTGGTTGCGGCAACGCCTGGATCGGGTCAGTGATGCGTTGCGCGAGCCGCTGGACGAGATGTCGGTTCGGCTGATTGAGCGCGCCGCCGTACCGATCACGCCGCACAAAGGCTACGTCTGCCTGGATATGGATACCTTTGTGATGGATCAAAGCGGCAGCAAGAAGGAAGAAGTCAGTCGCACCTACCAAGGCGTGGATGGTTATACGCCGGTGGCGGCGTATCTGGGCAACGAAGGCTGGTGTGTTGGCCTGGAGCTTCGCCCCGGACGCTGGCATTCGTCTTTGGAGATCGAGTATTTTCTGGAACGGCTGTTGCCGCGTGTCGAACGTCTGGTGTCAGCCGAACAAGCCGTACTGATGCGCAAGGATTCTGGCTTCGACAGTGCCAAACTGCTGTTTGCGGCGGCCGCTGAAAAAGAGCGTTGGGCCGCCATGGACCGGCGCTTCGACTATCTGGTGAAGTGGAATCCACGTCGCCAGGCTAAAGAAACCTGGGTAATGCAGGCCGAGGCCGCAGGTCGCTTCGTCGAAAAGCGCCCCGGCAAACGCGAAGCGCTGTTCTCGATGAACGTCGAACGCGCCTTCGGCAAACAAACCCGAACCTTTCGCCTGGTGATTCGCCTAATCGAACGCACCATCGACCGGCGAGGACAACACCTGCTGTTGCCCGACATCGAACTGGAAGGCTGGTGGACCAGTCTGGACGACGACGAAGCGCTGGTCATCGAACGCTACCGCGACCACGGCACCCATGAACAATTCCACTCCGAGTTCAAGACTGACCTGGACTTGGAACGCCTGCCGTCGGGTAAACCTGTTCTGAGCGAAGTCGAAGGGTTTGACACCAACGATGTCATCCTGTGCTTGGGGATGCTGGCGTACAATTGCCTGCGGTTGCTTGGACAATTAGGCTTGCTGGGTGATCTGGCGCCGATCCGACACCCGGCCAAGCGGCGGCGGATCAGAACGGTGTTACAGGACATCATGTACCGGGCCGCGCAGGTTATCCACAAAGCAAGACAATGGTGGCTGGATTTGGGCCAATTCTCGCCCGTTGCCCGGCTATTTGAGTATCTGCAGCAGCGGTTGGTGATTCAGCCATCTGCCGCACCGGGATAAACGCGACCGGAAACGCACAATCATACGGACTCACCCCGGCTACTCACTGACCGGGGCGCCGTCCGTTTGTGCATTGGCTGCCGAAATGGCCAGAACAGGTGCTGGCAGAGGCTTTTTGGAGAGAAAACGCATCTGCAGATTGAGAAGAACAACGCAGGGCTGGTTGGGTAGTCGGAAAAATGACCCTCATTCGAATGCTGGCGGACGTTTGAACTGATAGCAACACGGATTCAGGTTTGATATAGACACTGCTGATTTTATTGATTGTAAAATAATGGAAACGACATCAATTGTGTACTCTTTTTCAGAGTTTACTGACCACTATTCATTACAAGACAAATAAACATAGAATTAATATTCGGCTGATCCGGCTCCTTTCGTTGCACTGCCGCACAACCTAGCCAGTAGGATGCGCCAACCAACGGGCGGCGCATCTTTCGAGTTATTCAATTCCTTCAATATCTAACGGCACAACGCTACCCCAGTTTTCGGGATAAATTCCTTGCTTGACATAATTCTGAAAACTCGAGTAAGCCGGGTGGGCACGGTTTTTGTGCCCACGCGGGATTAAAGCCGCTGTCTATATCGGTGGGCAGAAAAGCATTGCCCACCCTTGTATGATGAATTTTAACAACCGATAGCGCAGAAAAACCGATTAAGCTGTCATCGTTCATTGGGAGGCCGTCCCACCCTGAGGACTGGTAGTTTACCAGAGCCTGTCCGTGTAGATTGGCCCCCGCCCTATTCACCCATACCGTGGAGTATCCGAGGCTAAGAGCCTGCATACACAAGGAAGGTAGGTGCATGTGCAGGGTCGGGAACCGATGAATAGTGTACTTCCCTTTAACTGTATTCAAAAACGATTATGACGAACCGCCCGCTCAACACTACCGCTGAATCTGTCCATCGCCTGTTTGCCGGCGTGGATGTGGGCGCCGATGAATTGGTATTAGTGATCCGTAAGAATGGCAAGCCGTTCGATCCGCAAAAATATGCCAATACCCGTAGCGACCGTACCCGGTTGGTCAATAAGCTGATCAAATTATCCGGCATCAAGGTGTGTCTGGAAGCCACCGGCATTTACCATTTCGATCTGGCAATTGCGCTGCATGACGCCGGTATTCCCGTGATGGTGGTTAATCCCAAGGCCTCGCATAATTTTGCCAAGGTCTTGATGAAAAACAGTAAAACAGACGCCGTCGATGCCAACACCCTGGCCGAATATGTCGAGCGCATGGATTTTGTGGCTTGGACTCGCCCTTCGAATCAGACTCTGACTTTGCGCGGCTATGCGCGCCGTATCGACGCGCTAACCGGTCAGAAGGCCGCCGCGAAGAATCATCTGCATGCGCTGAGCGCCACTCAGGAAACCCCGAAGGCTCTACTGCGCGATGCCAAACTGGCGGTCAGTCAATTGGAAAAACGCATCGATACCCTGACAGACGAAGCGATGGATTTAATCGACCAGCATCCTGAACTTCAGCGAATATTTGAGCTACTGACCGGGATCAAAGGCATTGCCCAAACCAGCGCCATTGCCTTGATGGGCGAACTGCTGTTATTGCCGCCCAATCTGTCGCATCGCGAATGGGTTAAGTTTGCCGGACTCGATCCCAAGGCGTTTGAATCCGGCAAAAGCGTACACAAGAAAATGCGGCTGTCCAAGGCCGGTAACCGGCACATTCGCTCCGCGCTGTATATGCCGGCCTTAAGTGCCAAACAACATGACCCGCATGTGCGGGCGTATTTCCAGCATCTGATCGACAACGGCAAGAAACCGTTACAAGCTGTCTGCGCTGTCATGCGTAAATTGTTGCATGCGATCCATGGCATGTTGAAGCACGACCAGCCGTTCGATAACACACGGTTTTATGCCATCCCTGAATCGATCATCGCTGAGTAAAAGATGATGAAATTTGTTGCTTTTGAACAGAGTATCTACGCGTTTGTTTAGGTTCATTTTGGATCATCACTGTGTGATTTAATCGAAATCGGTTCATCAAATTGGCGGATTGAATTTAGACTAATCCCAACTAAATCAATCATCGCGATCAAGTCGTTCCAGGGAGCAGATCGATACTGAAAAATTCTAATCCCTCACCCATTCCTCAATCAATCGGCTGGGAATATGTGCCGACTCGCTGGATTGTGGGTAGTTTTTGCCGGAGATGATGCAGTAGATCACCCGCAGGGTATCGGCCAGTAAAAGCCAGGTGATAAGCATGAACAAGCTGGTTAAAGCGGCATTTAAATAGTCGTTGAAAATCAGGTGTGGGGCGTTTTTGACTTGCTCGGCCGGCAGGGAACCGCTGGCCAGTTTGGCGGATAGGTCGGCTGCGTGCGCTAAAAAGCCAACGCGCAGGTCGGTAGCAAACAGTTTTTCCCAGGCGGCGGTGCTGGTGACGATGATTAGCCAGGACAAGGGCAGGGCGGTGACCCACGCGTATTTTAATTTATCGGATTTCACCAAAATCGTGGTGGCGACGCATAAGGCTATGGCTGCCAGCATTTGGTTGGCGATGCCGAATAAGGGCCACAAGCTGTTGATGCCGCCTAATGGGTCGATGGTGCCCATGTACAGAAAATAGCCCCAGGCGCCGACGACTAAACCGCTGCTCAGTAAGATGCTGGGATAGCTGCTGGTTTTGCCGAGACCGATATTGAAGTTGCCCAACATGTCTTGCAACATGAAACGGGCAACGCGGGTGCCGGCGTCCAGGGTGGTTAATATAAACAAGGCCTCGAACATGATGGCGAAGTGATACCAGGCCGCCAACAAATGCTCGCCAAATACCTGCGCGAACAAGCTGGCCATGCCCACCGCCAGCGACGGTGCGCCGCCGGTGCGGGCAAATAGCGTGGACTCGCCCATGGTCTGCGCCAAATGCTGCATTTGTTCGACGCCGACCGGAAAGCCCCAACTGCTGATTTTGGCAACCGCATCGACCGCTTCCTTGCCGACGACGCCGGCCGGGCTGTTAATTGCGAAATACACGCCTGGCTCCAGTACCGTGGCGGCGATCATCGCCATGATGGCGACAAAGGATTCCATCATCATCGCGCCGTAACCGATGAAGCGGGCGTCCTGTTCGTTAGCCAGTAACTTGGGCGTGGTGCCGGAGGAAATTAAGGCATGGAAGCCGGAGATGGCGCCGCAAGCGATGGTTATAAATACAAACGGAAACAGCTTGCCGCCGAAAATCGGGCCGCTGCCGTCGATAAACTGGGTGAGGGCGGGCATTTTCAATTCCGGGCGCAACACGACGATGGCTATTGCCAACGCACTGATGGTGCCCAACTTCATGAAGGTGGATAAATAATCCCTTGGTGCTAGTAATAGCCAGACTGGCATTACCGCCGCCGCAAAGCCATACAAGATCACCATCAGTGCCAGTTGCGGCGCGTCGTAATCGAACCAACCGCGTAGGGTCTGATTGTTATCGATCCAGCCGCCTCCCAACACCGCAAAAATCAGCAAGGAAACGCCAATCAGCGTGGCTTCAGCCACCCGGCCCGGTCTTAATTGATGTAAATACAGGCCCATCAACATTGCAATCGGGATCGTCGCTGCCACGGTGGAGGTGGCCCATGGGCTGTGTTTCATTGCGTTGACCACCACTAAGCCCAGTACCGCGATCAGAATGGCCATGATCATCATCACTCCCAGCATCGCCGCTGTACCGCCTATCGCGCCGAGTTCGTCTTTGGCCATTTGTCCCAAGGAGCGGCCGTCGCGGCGTATCGAGAAAAACAGCGTGACAAAATCCTGCACGCAGCCGCCCAGCACCGCCCCGATCAAAATCCATAAAGTACCGGGCAAATAACCGAATTGCGCGGCCAGAGTTGGGCCGATCAATGGGCCGGGGCCGGCGATTGCCGCAAAATGGTGGCCGAATACTACCCATTTATGGGTGGGCATAAAGTCGCGACCATCGTCGAAACGCTCGGCGGGCGTGGCGCGGCTGGCATCCAGCACTAGCACTTTAGTGGCAATAAACGCGCTATAGAAACGATAGCCCAAGGCATAGATGCAAATTGCCGCGACGATCAACCACATGCTGTTGATGCTTTCGCCGCGTTGTAATGCAATTCCGCCCAGGGAGAAGGCGCCGGTTAGGGCCACACAAGCCCAGAAGAAAATGGACGGTAATTGTTGTTTGTTGCCGGACATGGCGAATTCCTTTCGAAAATAGTGCTGTGCATTGCGTGATAAAGTTCGCAAAATGGTAGCATGCCGGAGTCGATTGCTGTAGGCGGATTAGCACGGAAACCCGCTGTTTGTGCTGGTTTTATTGCTAATAAACTGTCCTCGTCAGTTAGGTTTGTACGACTGGAACGCGCGCGTTAGCAGCAATTGCGTTAATCGTTAAACTCGCCGGCGTATAATTAAGGCTTAGTACCCATTGCAGATAAAGGAGAACGAGAAAATGACCAAAACTATTTTCAGCGGCTTATGTTTGGCCGCTGCGGTTTTAATGCCGTTTAACATGGCTTGCGCAGACACAAAGCCCACTGCTAAACCGGAACATGGCGAGTACCGCGACTGGCGCTTGCTGGGTGTGTCTTTGCGCAGCGACAAAAACAGTATACGGGC
Source organism: Methylomonas albis (assembly GCF_014850955.1). Lineage (NCBI taxonomy): Bacteria > Pseudomonadati > Pseudomonadota > Gammaproteobacteria > Methylococcales > Methylococcaceae > Methylomonas > Methylomonas albis. The sequence goes on along the minus strand of NZ_JACXSS010000001.1, from coordinate 2,610,860 downwards.
CATAGTGGGTAACCATGTGGCTATCAATGCCGCCCGTGCCGGCAAAGTCAAACCTTGGCCGGACGGCAGTATTATCGCCAAAATTAAGTGGGCCGAAAGAAAGCATCCCAACTGGGAACAAGCGACCGTACCCGGCGAATTCACTGCCGCCGAAGCGATGGTGAAAGATAGCAAGAAATACGCAGAAACCGGCGGCTGGGGTTTTGGCATCTGGGAAGGCGAAACCTTAAAAATGCTGGATCAGGAAAAATCCGCACCGTGTTTTGCCTGTCATTTACCCATGAAAGACAGCGACTACGTTTATACCTTGCCTAATCTGCAATAAACGCGGCACCGTTGATCAGAGGCGGGATTATTCGCCTCTGATTTCTAAACCCATCAAACTGCTTACGTGTACAGCGACGCTGTTTGCTAAGGCCCTCAAGTTATAACCACCTTCCAGCGCGGAAATGATTCGGCCTTGACAGCAGGTATCGGCAATAGCGATCAACTCATTGCTTATCCAGCGATAATCTTGTTCCAGTAAATCCAGCGAGGCTAAGGGGTCGTCCCGATGGGCGTCGAAGCCTGCCGAAATCAAAATCAGCTCCGGATTGAATGCTTTCACCGCCGGCAAAATGGTTTGCTGATACTTTTCCCGGAACACTTCACTACCGCTGCCGGAAGGCAGGGGGACATTGATAATATTGCCGACGCCGTTTTCCGAAGGATGACCGGTGCCCGGATAATGCGGCCATTGATGGCTGGAGGCATAGAGCACTTGCGGCTGTTCGTAAAATGCCGCTTGTGTGCCGTTACCGTGATGAACGTCGAAATCGACGATGGCGATACGCTTTAATTCGTATTGGGCTCTTGCGTATTCAGCGGCAATTGCAATGTTATTGAACAGGCAAAACCCCATCGCATAATCCGGCATCGCATGATGGCCCGGTGGCCGTAATGCGCAAAAAGCTCTGGCATTTTGGCCGCTACAGATTTTATCTACCGCATCGCACACTGCGGCCACTGCGCGCAGCGCTGCTTGTTTCGAGCCGGGTGATACTACGGTGTCGGCGTCCAGGTTCGCCAGTCCTTGCGTGGGAATGCTTGCCAACACTTTGGCGATCATGGCTTTGCTGTGTACCAAGCCAATCTTGTCTTGAATATCGGCGGGAATAATGGGCTCTACTCTCTGCAGTCCGTTAAATTCAGGACTGGATAAAGCTTGTTCGATCACATGGAGCCGGTCGACGCTCTCTGGATGGGCTACGCCGGTGTCATGGCCCAAAAAATCCGGGTGACTATAGTACAGTGTGCGCATAAGCTTACTCCTGCGGATTTTGCTTAAAGTCAGGTCTTTATCGGATTGTCGCTTGCAGTGTATATCCCTTGTGCAAATATTTCTATAATTATTAAGTATTTAGCGATGTTTTTTTGAGGTGGCATTTTGCGCTAGGGGTGTCGCGGCGAGAGTGTTTTCGCCTGTAGCCAGCGATTGCCGGTGGTATTTGAGACGTGATTTTTAACGGGTATGCGGGCTTAAAAAAGGTTCGCAGGAATCGCTAAGCCTTAGCGATTCTGCAAGATCCCAAACTAAACTATTGGCATTGCATGCGCTGTTAAAGTTCTCTAGTCTGACTAAAGTTTATATCCGGCCAGCGTTCTTGGGTTAATTGTAAATTGACCCGGCTACTGGCCAGATAAACCAAATAGCCGCCGCCATCTTCAGCCAAGTTTTCGAAGGCTTTGTTTTTAAATTCTTCCAATTTCGCGGGATTTTTAGAGCTAATCCAGCGCACGGTGTTGATCGGCGATACGTCATAAGCACATTCGACGCTATATTCGTTTTTCAAACGGTGCGCGGTGACATCGAACTGCAAGATACCTACCGCACCCAGGATTAAGTCATTATTCTTAAGTGGTTTGAATAACTGCGTGGCGCCTTCTTCGGTCAATTGAATCAGACCTTTCTGCAATGCCTTTGCCCTCAAAGGGTCTTTTAGCACCACGCGCCGGAAAAGTTCCGGCGCGAAGTAAGGGATACCGCCAAATTTTAGGGTTTCGCCTTGGGTAAAAGTATCGCCGACCTGAATCGTGCCATGGTTGTGTAGCCCTATGATGTCGCCCGGATAAGCTTCTTCGACATTTTTCCGGCTGTCGGCTTGAAAGGTAATGGCGTTGGCGACCTGGATATTTTTACCGACCCGCACATGATTGACCTTCATACCCTTATCGAATTTACCGGAGCAAATTCGCATAAATGCCACCCGGTCGCGGTGAGCCGGGTCCATATTTGCTTGGATTTTAAACACAAAACCGGTGAACTTTTCTTCATTAGGCAATACTTCGCGTTGCTCGGCTTGCCGCGAGCGCGGACCCGGCGCGTATTCCGCGAATGCATCCAGCAATTCGATAATGCCAAAGTTATTGATCGCTGAGCCGAAAAACACCGGTGTTTGTTCGCCAGCCAAATATTTGTCGTGATCGAATTCGTGGCTGGCACCTTTAACCAGTTCGATCTCGTCGCGCAATTCTTCCGCTTGATACCCCAATAGTTCGTCGAGTTTGGGATTATTCAAGCCTTTGATGATCTCGGCTTTGGCTATCCGGCCGCCATGGTGCGGACTGAACAGCAAGATCTCGTCTTTATAAAGCTGGTAAACCCCTTTGAAGCGTTTGCCCATGCCAATCGGCCAGGTCATCGGCGCGCATTGGATTTTCAAAACACTTTCGACTTCATCGAGCAGTTCAATGGGTTCGCGGCCTTCGCGGTCCAGCTTATTGATGAAAGTCAGAATCGGCGTGTCGCGCAAGCGGCAGACTTCCATCAGTTTGATGGTCCTGTCCTCTACACCCTTAGCCACGTCGATAACCATCAATGCCGAATCGACTGCTGTCAAAGTGCGGTAAGTATCTTCGGAAAAGTCTTCGTGACCAGGTGTATCCAGCAAATTAATGATGCAGCCGTTATGCTCGAACTGCATGACCGAGGTGGTCACGGAAATCCCGCGCTCTTTTTCCATTTCCATCCAGTCGGAGGTGGCATGACGTGCGGCTTTACGGCCTTTTACCGAGCCGGCCAACTGAATCGCGCCGCCAAATAGAAGCAGTTTTTCGGTGATTGTGGTTTTACCTGCGTCGGGGTGGGAGATGATGGCGAAAGTGCGTCGTCGCTTATATTCTGGGGATTCCATTGGTTACTTTGTTTGGATTTGCATAATTATGTACACGGTTATGCACACAAAATTAAAAGTACACTTCCGACAATACGATTTGAATTGCCGGAAAATACTGGAATTATATCGTAGATTCTTCCCAGACGACGTCCTCCGGATCACAAAGACAGGTAGTACCTTTTTGTCTAATCTTCTGCGCAGGGAATGGACATTCATCAACTTTCATCCATCGATAGATTGTACGCTTAGGTTTTTTGTAGCGTTCGTACAGATCGTCGATCTTAAAAAATATTTTGCTCATTTTTTATCCTTCAAGTCACTAGTGTCCCGTTAAGAACGCCCTAAAAAGTCACGGAGCTTTATATTCCGTAGGCTTCAGAGCATTACCAGGTGTCTCCGGCTTGAACGGCAAATCAACAGTGTCGCAGGACTGATCATCGCGCAGTTGTTCGACTTCTTCATCAATTGCCGAGATGTCAGTATTCCAGGTTTCCTCGAACACATCCCGCTGCAGCGGGGCCAGGGCTTCGCTCATGGTACTGAAGCGGCTGCGCTTGTAAATGGGGCAGCGCGCCAATTTTGATGTCTTTAGCGTAAAACGTGGCGTCTTTGCTTTGGATCGCTTTGGCATCCCGGATTGCCTGATCGATTTACGCCTGAAGCACTGCCGCCACTTCGGTTTTGGTAGCCGGTGCTAGATGCTATTGCTCAAGTTTTGCCTGCGGATTCATTGGGTTATTATACCGCACCCCCTTTCAAAGCCTTGATATGACGGGGCTTTAGTAGTTTTGTACGACCCTATTTTGACCCCCCATTCAAACTTGTCAGTCTGCTTGGGGCCAAGCGGATAACAGCTGTCAATCGACGCCGGTAATCAACCACTGCCATTGTGCCTGCGTCAGTGCAAACACCGCATCGCCAATCCTGGGCCAGATAAAGCCGCCCTGATATAAACGCCGCTGACACAGCCAAACGCCAATGCCATCCCACAACAACAGCCTCAACCGATTACCCACTCGGCTGCGAAAAATAAACGCCGATCCGGCGCAGGGTGAGTGACCCAGACTCTGCTGCGCGATGGTCGACTAGCCATCCAGGCCATGCTGCACTTGTGCCCTGTAGGTATGTTGACCGGCGCCGCAGCCAACCAAATCTGTGCAGGGTAATCGGTCAAGCCAGACATTGTAAGCACTCAGCTACCCAACCCGCCGAAACCGAAGACGAAAGCGCCAGTCGATGACCGTGGCCATGGGTAAAGGCCATAGCTGCCGCCGCAGGTACCGCCACAGAAGTAGGCTCAGCCGGCCTAACCTGCCCCGGCACTAAAACCACCGGCTCTGTCACCGGCCCTTTGCGATAATCACTTAATCATGCCGTGAATGTACGAATATTGATTTCCTGCTGCGCACAATACTCGGCTTGCGACAACCTACTGCGTTACCACGCAGCAATATGCTGACGCCATTTCGCAGTAAGGTCCATAGCCACGCCTAATCAAAAAATCGTGTGCGCCTTTTAAACCACGCGATTGATTTTTTAAACAAAGCCAACACCGTAGCAGTTTATAGGGATTTTGGCTCGACGAGTCGCCAAGGCAGCAATGCCTCAAGGTCTTCGACGGTTTTGGATAGAGGTAACTGACGGAACAATGCCACAAGATAGGTGTAGGGTTCGATTTGGTTGGCTTTACAGGTTTCGATTAGCGAGTAGAGATTGGCGCTGGCCTGGGCACCAGCCACCGTGTCGCAGAATAACCAGTTACGGTGACCGACGACGAACGGGCGTATGCGTTCTCGCAGAGGTTGTTGTCGATGGGCCAGGCGCCGTTGTCGACAAAGCGGATCAGTTTCGGACATTGCGACGACAGATAATGCAAGGCCTTGCCCAGCAAACTGTCGGGCGTGACTCCATGCAGATGCGCGACCAGCAAGCCTTCGATCTTGGCCAATACCGGCTTGCTTAACTGTTGGCGCTGTTGCCCACGCTGTTCGGCACCGCGCACCGCTGCAATAGCGTTATACACCTCATAGCCGTCGCTCATGAAAACGGTGCCAGGCTGGATGCCTTCATAGAGGGGTTGCGCATGACTTCCGCCACGACCGGGCGTGTAGCTGAACAGTCGGATCGGTGGGCCGGAGTCGGTCATTTGCGCCCACAGATATACCCGGTTGCAAACAGATTCGGACCAACTCCCGTTTCGCTTCCGGATCATAAAGACATCGGCCATCTCGCCCGTGTCCTACAATCAATGGTCGCGATAAGCGAGTAGTGTGCTCCTTCATAAGTGTCCACCTGATGATAAGTGGACACTATCTTCGCTTCTTTCGATATGAAATTAGTGCTGACCGTCTTTTTTGGATCGTGACCGCTGATGCACGGGAGCTTCTGACGGAAGTAAGTGGCGAAACGGCGACAACGTCCTTGTTATCGCCGATCTGATGACTTTATACCTCGGCGCTATTCAACCAAAGATCGTGTTTGTTACATAGGCTCAATGCGTAGACCGTGCCGCTGTAGCCTGCCAGGCTGAATTCGGAAATGGCTACGGGGTCTTTGCTAGGATCGAACATATGCTCGTTCAGGAATTTGTAGTCTTTATCCAGCAGCACATGTTTGACGATGTAATGCTCGTAACCTTTCATTTCGTGCGGCGTGGTGATTTTGACGGTGGTTTTTCCGTCGGTTTTAACGACTTCAACCTCCGGCAGATGCGTCGCGGCTTTGCCGGCCCAGCGGCCTTGCGCGTCCTTGGTATAAAACACATCGCCCGGCGGTGTGGGTTGTTTGCCGGCTTCGGCCTGGGCTAGGGTTGGGGCAATGATGCCTACCGCCGCACCGGCGGCACTCAATCGAATAAAATCGCGACGTTCCATGAAAATTCCTTGTTATGGGTTAAAAGTTGTTTGCCACTGAGTGAAGTACAGTATGAATTGCTCGGCAGCGCGGTTTGAGCCGGGTTTTCTATCCTGTCAATGCAGGAAAAAACGTGCGCGGCGGCTCCGGCTCGACAGACCGCGCGACGCGTTGAAATGTATCACGATTTCGCCGGACTTTTGTCCTTGGCTTTCGCCGCCGGTTTTGCTTGGGCTTCCACCACGCCCACGGTTTCGCCTTCCACTAACAGATCCGAGGGGCTGGCGACCAAGGTATCGCTGGCCGAGATGCCTTCCAATATTTCCAGTTCGCGGCCAAAGTCACGGCCCAGTTTTACCGGACGAAACGCCACACGATGTTCCGCGTCGACCACTACCACATGCGGACCGGCTTGATCGATCACCAACACATTAGCCGGCACTACCAAGGGGCTGGATTTGCCGGCGACGTTGATCGAGATCTCGACGTAGGAGCCGGGTAGTAACTTTCCGTCCTTGTTGGGTAGGGTAATATCCACTTGCCGGGAACGATTAACCGGGTCCAACGCGCCGGCCACATGATCCACGTGGGCGCTTACCGGCTTGCCTTGCGATTCCAGCACTCTTACCGAGACTTCCTGGCCGGCCTTGATGTCGTCGGCATAGACTTGCGGCACCCAAACCGTCAACCGCAACGGGTCGGTTTGGGTTAACGCAAATAACTCCTGACTGCCGGCGACGATTAAACTGCCGACATCGACCGCCCGCCGAGTAATCACGCCGGAAAACGGGGCGACGATGCGCCGGTAGCCTTCAATATTTTCCAGGCGTTTGACATTGGCTCGCGCGGCAGAGAAATCGGCTTCGGCCTGCAGGAACGCGCTGCGTTTTTCGTCGAATTCCTGTTGGGTGCCGCTGTCGGTGCCGTTCAATTGCGTCCAGCGCTGCAGGGTGGTGCGTGTCAGTTCCAGCCGGGCTTTGACCTGGGCCAGCGCGGCGCGCGCTTGCGCCAGTTCCTGTTCCAGCTCGGGTACGTCGATGACCGCCAGCAGGTCGCCTTTCTTAACCTGATCGCCTATGGTTTTGTGCCAGGCGCTTAAGTAGCCGTTGCTGCGCGCATAGAGTTGGGTTTCGGTATTGCCGCGCAAGCTGGCAGGCAACACCAGTTTGCGGGTCGCTTCTCCAGGCCGGGAATGCGCCGCGATGACGCTGCGCTGCTGGCTGGCCGCCGTTTGCGCCTGCAAGGTTTCCTCTTGCTGGAGGTTCTGTGCCAGGCGCCAGGCGCCGGCCAGCAGGAGCAATAACAATAGCCCCAAACCCAGCCGTTTTACTACCAAAAGGGTACGGTGCGTATGGTCGGTGGACGGTCGCGCAAAGGTTGATGAAGGGATGCTATTCATATGATTTTAGGGAGTTACAAAGTTTGTGCGATGCGAAAATCGATGCGCCAGCCAGCGGTGGGTGCCGGCAAACACCAGCGGAACGAACAGTAAAGTGGATACGGTGGCAAAGGCCAGACCGCCGATCACTGCGCGGCCCAGCGGCGCGTTTTGTTCGGCGCCTTCGCCCCAGCCGATAGCCATCGGCAACATGCCGACGATCATCGCAAACGCGGTCATCAGCACCGGTCTAAGCCGGGTCGCCGCCGCTTCCAGCGCTGCCGTTACCGGCGGCACGCCGGCCGCCAGCCGGGTACGGGCAAAAGACACCAGCAAGATACTGTTGGCGGTGACCACGCCCATCGCCATGATGCTGCCGGTCAAAGCCGGGATGCTCAAGGTGGTGCCGGTCAAAAACAGAGTCCAGGCGATGCCCGCCAACGCAGCGGGCAGGGCGCTGACGATAATCATCGGGTCCAGCCAGGATTGAAAATTCACCACTAGCAGCAGGTACAGCAACACAATCGCGACGGCCAAGCCGGCAGCCAGACCGGTGAACGAACTGTTCAGGGTTTGGATCTGGCCGCGCACATTCAGCTCGACGCCGCGCGGCAGATGCTCACGCGCCTCGGTAACCAAGGTTTCGATCTCCTGACTGAGCGAGCCCAGGTCGCGGTCTTCCACGCCGGCGTAAATATCAAATACGTTGTTGGCGTTGTAGTGAGTCACCGCGGCCGGCATTACCGTGCGTTTTAGTTTGACCAGGTTGCCGAGGAGTTGCGGCTGGCCGTTGCCGCCGCCGACCGGGGTGCGCATCAAGGCATCCAGGTTATCGAAATCCAGCGGATTGCCCATCACTCCGATATTGACCGAATTGCCGTTGGCCGGATTCAACCAGAATGACGGCGCGGTTTGCATGCTGCCGCTGAGCGTCAACAACAGGTTTTGCGCCAGATCGCGGGCCGACAAACCCAGTTGTTGCAACTGCTGGCGGTTCATTTCCAGGTCCAGCGCCGGCCGATTCATGCGTTGGTAAATATGTGCATCGACGATGCCGGGGATTTGCCGCAAACGATTTTCCAAGGCGATGACCTGCGGCATGACTTCTTCCGGCTTGCCGCCGATGAACTGGATGTCGATAGGCGCGGGGACGCCGAAATTCAAGGTCTGGCTGACCTGGTCGGCGGGCTGGAAGAAAAATTCCAAACCGGGAAAACGGCCGGGTAATTCCGTGCGCAACTGTTTGATGTAATCGGCGCTCGGGGCGTGGTCGCCGGGACGTAGCGAGATCATGATCTCGGTGTCGGCGGTTTCCACGGTGCCGGAGTTACCGAATAAGGTGTTGCGGGTGCTGTAGGGGCCGCCGATAATGTCGAGCAGATCGGCGATCTCTTCGGCGGGAATAATGCTGCGAATGACTTTTTCCACCGCATCGATGTGTTGCGGCATTTCCTCGATGCGGGTGCCGGATGGTGCGCGGACGTGCAGACGAATCTGCCCGGCGTCCACCGCCGGAAACAAGTCTTCTCCCAATAGCGGGACCAAGCCCAGCGATGCCAGGCAAAAGCCTAGAATTGCCGAGCTATAGCGCAAGCGGTGTTTGAGTAAATGACTGGCCAAGATCAGATAGTGGCCGCGAAACTGTTCGAAGCCGTGCTCGAAGGCGTGATGCAGACGTTGAAAACCTCTTGCCAGTGCGTTGGTCGGCGGCGCATCGGTATGGCCGTGATGGCCGGACATCACGTACATCACCAGCGTCGGCACCAGGGTACGCGACAGAATGTAGGAAGCCAGCATCGCGAATACCACCGCTTCCGCCATCGGCACAAACAGGCTGCGCGCCACGCCGGACAGGAAGAACATCGGTACGAACACGATGCAGATGCACAATGTGGAGACCAGCGCCGGCATCGCAATTTCCGCCGCGCCGTCCAGGATGGCTTGATGCGGGTTCTTTCCCAACAGCATTTGCCGCTCGATGTTTTCGATTTCCACGGTGGCGTCGTCCACCAAAATCCCCACCGCCAATGCCAAACCGCCCATTGTCATTAGATTGATGGTTTCGCCGACAAGATACAAGGCAATCAGCGAGCACATGATAGACAGCGGTATCGATACCGCGATGATGCAGGTGGTGCGCCAGTTGCCTAGGAACAGCAAGATCATCGCGGCAGTCAAGCCGGCGGCGATCAATGCTTCATGCAACACATTGCCGATGGCGGCCTTCACGAATAGCGACTGGTCGAACATCAAGCGCATATTGATGCCATCCGGCATCAGGTCCAGCATTTTCGGAATGGTTTGCCGGACGTGTTCAACCACTTCCAGGGTCGAGGTACGACCCACCTTGAAAATTGAGGTCAAGATACCGCGTTCGCCGTTTTGCCGGGCGATGGTCGTCACCGGTGCCGCGCCATCGCGCACCGTGGCGACGTCTCGTACCAGCGTCGTGACACCGTTCACGGTGCGGACCGGCAGGTCGGCGAGCCGGGGTATCGCCGCCACCGCGCCATTCAGGCTGACGTCGTATTCGTTACTGCCGATTTTTACCGTGCCGGTGGGCAGGATCAGATTTTGCGCGGCCAGGGTATCGTTTAAATCGGCGGGCGACAGGCCGCGCGCCAACAGGGCCGGGGCATCGACATCCAGCGTAATTTGCCGGCTTTTCGCGCCGAACGGATTCGTCATTGCCACGCCGGGTTTGGATTGCAACGCGGTTCTGGCGATATTATTCACCAGATCGTTGACATCGGTTTCCGGGACGACGCTACTGGAAATGCCCAACTGCACCAACGGCAGGTCGGCGGCCGAATATTGAATGACTTGCGGCGGCGCCACATTGGTTGGTAGCGAGCGGTAAACTGAGTTGCTGCTGGACATCACCTGGGCGATGGCGGTGCGGATGTCCGTGCCCGGATGGAAAAATACTTTAACTACGGCCGCACCGCTGTAAGACAAAGATTCACTGTGTTCGATGCCGTCGATCAAGGCCATGGAGCGCTCGACCGTGGTGGTCAAGCGGTCGGCTATTTCCTTGGCGGTCATGCCGTTGTATTGCCAGAGCATCGCTACCACCGGAATATCAATGGTTGGGAAAATATCGGTGGGCATTTTCCGCAACACATAGGGTGTAGACAACAGAATCAACAGCGCCGCCACGATAAAGGTATAGGGACGGCGTAAAGCGATATTAACGATCCACATGGATTTCTCGGGAGATCCGATTGGTTAGAGAGGTCCGGCCGGTTTTAAATCTATCGTTTCGCCGGCAAAGGCAATTTCGTGTTTATGTAAGGCAATAGCTATACCAATCAATCTCCATAGGGTTTTCGATGCATAGTTCGTGGCGTGCGCTGGAGTTTGGGTGAACGTTAACAGCGCAGTTTTTGCTCGGTAGGCGTTCTGTGTTGTTGCCCTACCAGCAGGCGACAAGCAAACGCTGCTGCTTTGCTAACAGGCTGCTGTTTTGCGCGTGTTTGGAGGCGGGGAGGCAAACTGGACTATTAAGCCTTGTTGCGGTCGGGTACGTTGATCAAGTCAGCGGATAGTTCTTCCTGGTAGAGTTGGGTGATGGCTTTGGTGTCTTGGGCTTCTTCGCTTTCCTTCACCGCCGTCCGAAATCCCTTGATCGCATCGCCCAGGTCTGCGCCGACACTTTTCAGGCGTTTGGTGCCGAACACTAAAATCACAATCGCTAAAACCACTAATAGATGGGGAATACTCAAGCCCATTTTTTTGCTCCAAGATTTAAAGTTGATGGTGTTAGCTAAGCCGCTCGCCGGTATCGACTTAGCCTTGATAGAGTAGTCTCAGGCAATATAGGTGCCAACATGCGCGGCGAGCGCTGAAATACTAAGTAATGACACCTGCAGTCCAGGCACATTAACCACGCAAGCGTAAGTTGCCGAGGCGGCGAAGCAAGAGAGTAAGTCGGCAAATAGTTTGGAATCGGCTGAGTAATCAGCATGGCATCAGCAGACAGTGTTGATTTACGTGCAGGCCGTTGAGTAATTGGCCTATTTTGATTGCCGGAATGGCGGGGTTAGGATGACTCCGGCAACCGAAAAAGCCCGGATGACTGGGAAAAGCGTCATGCTGGGCAAACAACATTCGGATTTTCGCAAAACTGTTGAAATACAAACACTAAATCAACAATATCTGCTGCTGTAGAAACATTTGTGTTTCGCAAAAACGCGTAATCCCTTATTCTTACCAAGAAATACGAAGTGGCATGAACAGTGCTTAGAGCCAGTTATCTCGCTGCTATTTTCCGAGCATTTTGTCTCCATAACATTCACTTCTGCTGACCGGATCGCCGGAAGCCAGTTTGTCCCCAAAGGACTGCTGGCTTTTTTTTTGGCCTGTGCTCAGCGCAGGTGCCGGTGTGTTGACCGACTTTGGGCAGGGTAAGGCTGATTTTTGTTTGGCGTTTGCGTATTCGCAGCTCATTGGTGATACCGCTGACGAATCACTATTTTTGACATCTTAGGAAAAGATATTTCATGGAACTATTTTTGAGTGGCGGCAACGTGGCTCGCAGTAAAGGGGAAACCGTATGACATTATTGGCATTTGACGAATTGCAATTACGATCGTTGTCGCACACGGTGCGGGCCACGGCGATGGTTTTCGAGGATCCGGTTTCACGAAAGCTGTTGGAGCATATCGAGCGGATCGCGCCCAGCGATGCGACAGTGCTGATCATTGGCGAGACTGGCACCGGCAAGGAATTGGTGGCCAGGCATGTACATGCACTTAGCAAGCGCGCCAAAGGACCGTTCGGTGCTCTAAATTGCGCGGCACTCAGTGAAAATCTCATCGAAAGCGAATTGTTCGGCCACGAAAAAGGTGCGTTTACCGGCGCCTTGAATACTAAAGAAGGTTGGTTCGAAACCGCCAATAAAGGTAGTTTGTTTCTGGATGAAGTCGGCGATTTACCGCTGGGCTTGCAAGCGAAATTATTGCGAGTGCTACAGGAAAGAGAGGTAGTTAAGGTGGGCTCGCGCACGCCTTCGCCGGTGGATGTCAGAGTCATCGCTGCTACTAATGTTAATTTGGAAGAAGCGGTGGCGGCATCGCATTTTCGTGCCGATCTTTATTACCGCTTTAATGTGGCGGCCATTCATCTGTCGCCGTTACGGGAACGTCCGGGCGATATTTTGCCTTTGGCCAGACACTTTCTAAAAATCTACGGCGATAGATTGGGTTACGCCGAAATCAAGCTGTCGCCTTCCACCGAGTTGGCCTTGTTAAATTACGATTGGCCCGGCAATATTCGCGAGCTGGAAAATGCCGTACATAGGGCGTTGTTGGTCTGCCCAGGCAATCGCTTGCGTCCGGAGGACTTTAAGTTGTCGGGGGTACGGGTCTCGCAGAGCGGCCCCGTGGTTTCCACCTCTTCGCTGGAAAGTTCATTACTACGCTTGTGCGAACAAGCGCCGCCTAAGTTGTTCGATATTATCGAAGAAACCGTGATTCGTACGGCGTTCGAGTTTTGCGAAGAAAACCAGGTGCAAACCGCGCGCCTGCTGGATATTAGCCGCAATGTCTTGCGGCACAAGCTAGGGCTGTATGGCATGTTGGCCAATGGTCAGAGAAAATTGGCCGTTGCCTACGAAGAAGGCGAAGATTAATCTCCGCTAAGTTTCTGCAGGCAGCTCGCAAATGGCGAGCTGCCTGCATCAACACGCTATTTTCCAAGTGCCGGGGTAGACGTCGCCGGGCCGATGCCGACAATCTGCAGAATCGTGTCTTCGTCCTTGGCACCGTCATAATGGATTTCGTTGCCATAGTGGGTGACGAAGCTGCCAGCCGGCACCGCCTGCAAATGCGCCGGATCATAATCCGTGCCGGTGCCGGTGCCGGTGAGCTGGGTTATCCGACCGGCGATTATGTCGATATGACCGGCCAGTATTTGCCTGGCGCGTCCAAATGGAACTTTAAACTCGGTGCCGAATATTCCAAGCCGATTTTCGAGAGCAAATACATCGCGCACACCAGCTTCAATACCAACTACCAAACCGAGTTCAATAACACCGATAACCTATCGGCCTATGGCTGGGTGGCCGATAGAGCCAGAACGGACGCGGCGATCAGTATCGGTACCCGCGACAAACACTGGGACTTGAGCCTGATCGGTAAAAACATCTTCAACGATAGAAATCACGAAATTGGCTGGAATTCCTACGGGCCGGATCCTTATCCACGTTGGTTCGGTATTCAGCTAAGCGGGAAAATTTAACGGAAAAGGCCAGGCAGAAAGTTCGCTTGAGTCGGCTGGTAAGCCTAGGGTGGTACTGTTGATAGGCAGGCAGCGAGTCAGCAAGCGCTGATGGCCTTTCAACAGTTTTTCGCTCGGCGGCATTGGAATGGTGTTAGCCGGCCGTATAAATTGAATTTTAAAATTGTTATTTGAAATCAATTATTTAAATAGGCTTAATGGATGCTTTGGAGACAGTTTAGCGTCCGGTGGCATGGTCGTTGCGTTGAGCGTTACAGAAAGTTCGAATTGCGGACGTCGTCGTGGCGTTGGCTCGAATTGGTTTTTGTAACATTCGCATAGGTGAGATCGTGAAGGAAAATTTAATTTGGAGTCTGTCGGCAGACAACATTGAATCGGCGAAAGTGCCGCTGCACATCAGCAATCGGCGTGGTTTGTCGGTATGCGTGGCGATGGCCATAGCGGGTGGTTCAATGCTGATTGCTAGCGATGCGACTGCCCAAACGGCGTCGGTCAAAAAAAGCGCGAAAAAGACCGGTAATAAAGCGGTTGCCGACACCAAAGTGAACGATTTACAAGCGCAGGTCGAACGCTTGAGCCGGGAATTGGAAGCCTCAAAACGGCGCGAGCAGGATTTACTTAAAAGAGGCGTGGCGGTCGCGCCGGCGACTGGTATTACCGATCCGGCTGCGCAAACCAGTCAGGAGCCGGACAATGCCGTAGCCGCCGCTGAGCCTGAGCCTGAGCCGGAAGAGAAGGCCGATGAGCCGCAAAACCTGTCTGAAGTGGTCGTAACGTCTCGGCGTAAGGAAGAGAAATTACAGGAAGTGCCGATTCCGGTGGCGGTGATTAACCGGGAAACGCTGGAACGCGACAACGTGGTGTCGGTACAGGATTTTTCGCGGCGTGCGCCCAACCTCGGGGTTACCTCTGCCAATGCCCGGCAAACCAGTATTGCTTTGCGTGGTTTGGGTAAAAACAGCGGCAACGAATCCATGGAGCCAAGTGTCGGGGTGATGGTGGATAACGTCTGGCGGGCATGGACGGGTGCGGCGTGGGCCAACTTTGCGGATTTGGATCAAGTGGAAGTGTTGCGCGGCCCTCAAGGTACGCTGCAAGGTAAAAACAGTAACCTGGGTTTGCTCAACATTACTACCAAAGCGCCGTCATTCAAGAACAGTTACTACGTGGATGGTTTTGCCGGGAATCGTGACGCGCTGCAAGGCAAATTTGGGGCTACCGGTACCATCTTGCCTGGCTTGTTGGCGTATCGAGCATCCGGTTTTATCGATAAGCGCGATGGCTTTGTGAAAAATTTGGATGTGCATCGTAGCGAGGGTGATTTGGGCGAGACCAATGCATTGGGTGGCCGGCTGCAGTTTTTGTTTACGCCTAGCGAAGTACTTAGCGCCAAGGTAATCGTCGATAAAACTGCCTCCACTCAGACCATGAGTGTGCAACCGCTTACTGCCGACCCAACTCGGTTTGATACCGGGGCTACGCGCAACACGACCTTTAGTACGCGTCTGGCGCGGGATTGGTTTAATACCTTGACTACCAATGGCCAAGCAATCACGGTAATTGGCGACCCGAGAGCGATGGCCAATAACGAAAGACGCCAGTCGCGCGGCGACGGTTCCGGGGTATCGGCGGAAATCAACTGGGATGTGCTGGGACATCGCTTTACCTCGGTTTCCTCCTACCGGGATGCGCTGTTCGAACCTAACCATGATGGCGACGGTTCAACGGCCGATATCGAACGGATCTCCGGTTGGACGGTTAAAAACGAACAGTGGTCGCAGGAGCTTAGGCTGGCGTCTAAAGACCCTGGGCCAATCGATTACCAATTCGGGGTGTTTGCAATGCGCGCTATCGCCAATACCTTTAACCAACGACTTTTTGGTGTCGATGCCGGCGCTTTTTATGCCAGCGATAGCCAGTACAGCCTGTTGAATGCCAGTCCGGCGTCCAGGCAATTATTGGCCGCGTCTATGCGCGACACCATGCTGACGCAAAACGTGGTGCCGGCCACTGACAGCTATGCCGGTTACGGTCAGATCAACTGGCATGCTACTGATGATGCGACCTTGACCTTGGGCTTGAGAGATACCTTCGAACGCAGGGAAAACACTGGCTATAGCCGGAATTTGGGAGGTGTGGATTTAGACGCTTTGGGTGCCTCCGTAGGTGCCAATGCCGCGCAGATTGCTGCGGCGAAGGCTATCCGAAGCAATCGTTTGGGCCCGGAATGGGATGCGGCGCGGCAAGGTTTTGATCAAAACTCGCAAAACTGGTTAATCAACCCTAGCTACAAAGTCAACAAAGACCTGATGGTCTACGGCTCGGTGGCAGGTGGTCAAAAATCCGGTGCCGCGCAGTTCAATTTCAACACCGGGGCTACGGAAAACGTCAAGCCGGAAGATGTGATGGACTACGAATTTGGTGTCAAGAGCACTTGGCTGGATCGTAAGCTAGTGTTCAACGTCAACTTATACCAAACCGATATTCAAAGTTTCCAATCGCAGTTGGTGAAGGCCGATCCGTTGCGCTCAGGGCAGTTCTTGTCGCAGCTCGGCAATATCGGCGGTATCCAACTGCGCGGTATCGAGTTGGAAACCAATTGGGATATTACCCAAGGTTTGAACGTGTTCTTAAACGGTTCGTATAACAAAGCCATATATACCGACTTTGCCAATGCGCCGTGCCCGCCGGAAGCGAATAGCAGCGGATTTTGCGATCAAACCGGTAAAACCATCCCGAATGCGCCGGCCTTTACCGCCAATTACGGTGTCGATTATCGTGCACCACTGACCTTTGGTTACGGTAATGACTACGGCTTGCAATGGCATGCCTATTTGATCGACAGCTTTAAATCCGCAGCCAACTACAACGCCAGTTTGTCGCGCTACGGTAAGCAGGATGCCTATCACGTCACCGACGGCGGGATTGGCGTGGGTACCAAAAATGGTAAGTACAACCTGGATCTGGTGGGTCGGAATATTTTCGACACTATTTACTTCACCAATGCCAGTAACTTTTCCAGCACCAGCGCGGCGAGTGCGTCTTACGGCGATGCGCGCTACTACGGGGTGCACTTTAGAGCCAAGTTCTAATGGTTACACTCGCCGGACGGCTAGACCGCCGTCCGGCAAACTGATTTATCGAAACATTTGCAAAGGAAATACTTATGTTATTTAAACACTTCTATTTACTGGGATTTAGCGCGTTGATTTATGCGGCGGCGGCTAGTGCGGACGACCCGGTTACCCCGGCTATTCCCGGCGTTGCCGCCGGCGGTGTGGTAGCCGAGCTGATCAAAGACGGCTTTAACGGTACCGAGGGACCTATCGGCTATAGCGACGGCAGTTTATTGTTCACCGAAACCCAAGCCAACAGAATTATACGTATCGGTACGGACGACAAAGTCTCGACGTTTTTGGAAAATTCCAATGGCGCCAACGGCCTGGCGTTAACGCCCGACGGCGAAATTGTCGCGGTACAAACCGTCAAAACCAAAGTCGGTGTGGTTTACCCGGCCAATAAGAAAAATACCTTGGCCGAAAATTATCAAGGCACGGCATTTCAACGACCCAACGACTTAGTGCGCGCCAGCAACGGCGGTATCTACTTTACCGATAGCGGTACACGGCCGAGCAAGGAAAATCCTAATCCGCCGCCATCACATCCCGGCGTGTTTTATATTTCACCCGGCGGCGAGCTGAAACAATTGGCGACCGACATTGCACGGCCCAACGGTATTCAATTAAGCAGGGACGAAAAAGTCTTGTACGTCGCCAATACCCCAGGCGAACACACCCTGGCTTACGATATTGCTGCGGATGGCTCGATTCAGAATCGGCGCAATTTCGCCAAACTGGACGGTTGGAAAAAAGGCGAAGACGGCACGTGGTCCAGCGGTGCCGACGGCATTGCATTGGATGACGAAGGCAGGTTGTATGTTGCCTCCAACGCCGGCGTAGAAATCATAAGCGCTAAAGGTGAGAGCCTGGGAGTGATTCCATTACCCAAAAAGCCGCAGAATCTGGCGTTTGCGGGTATTGATAAGAAAACCCTGTATGTCGTCGGTCGCGGCGCGGCCTATAAAATTCCGTTGCTGACTGCGGGTATTAGAAGTCGGCCGAAATAGCGAATTTGACGAAGTATCTCAATCGGCCCTTAAAGCGGGACTTAAGGGCCCCCAGCATTTCATCAAGCTCTCGTGGTGAGAACCTCTAACGGGCAAGGATTGATCCTTAGCCCGTTTTTTTGTCCGGCGTTTTGGCCGGCCGCCAAGTGGTGCAGATGCGGAAGTTACAGCGTTCCTGCTTGACCTATCTGCACGCCTCCTTGCTATAGATCCAAGCAACTTTATTAACCTCAAATACTACTCACCTTTATGCACTTGAAGGTATCGACGAAGGGCCAATCAGCTCAGGCTTCGACCAACGCAGCAGAAATAAATCCGGCCGGACTAATCAACGGTTGGGGTGGTGCTAGCCCAGCAACAGGGCATGTTGCGACCCTGCTGAATTTCCACCAGTTGCTTGGGCCGCACTTGCATATTGAGGGATTTATCAAGTGTTATCGAGAGTGCTGCTAAATAAATATCACTTTTTAAATCAATGAGTAACAGGATTATGATGGTTTTTAATGACGGATATTTTTCGAGTGGCATGCTAGTTGCTTTTTACCCAATGAGGAACCTTATTCAAGCGCGATAAACCGTGCAGTTAGCAACTAATAACAGGAAGACATAGCAATGAAAAACACGACCACAGCGGCTCTTTTAGCTCTGATCTTGGCGGCTCCAGTCGCTTTTGCCGCCGACGCGGACGCCGGTAAAAAAACCGAGGCGCCAGCCGCACGGCCTTATACCTATAAAACGCCAAAACTGAATCGCGCGGAAATCGATGCCTTACTCGCCAAGCCTGAGCAAGTATTGATTATCGATGTGCGCCGTCCTGATGAGATCAGCAAGATCGGTACCTTTCCCGTCTATTTGAACGTACAAATCGCTGAACTGGATAAGGCATTGCCGTTTATCCCTAAAGAACGCTCGATTGTCACCGTGTCGAATCACGCCGGCCGGGCCGGTAAATCCGGGGATTTACTGGCTGAAAAGGGTTTCAAAGTAGTAGGCGCGATAGGTTCGCAAAACTATGAAGAAGAGGGCGGCAAGATTACCAAAATTGTCCCGCCCGCGCCTAAGCCCGAAGAGCATGCCAAAGAGCAAGAGCAAGAGCACAGCAAAGGCCATAAGCATAAAGGTTAATTTCCGAATGAGGTTGGGTTAAGCCCCGGCTTCGTTCCATCAAGCTGTCATTTTGGAGGAATTCAATGAAAATCAAACTATATTGCGCGGTGGTCTGGGGATTGGCACTGGCACTTTCCGACGCAGCCCAGGCAGCAGAGGAGAAACCGGCCACCGAAGCCGCTGCCCCCGCCGGACAAACCAAATCCAAGCTGTGGTCATATCAACCGGTCAAAGCGCCTGCCGTGCCTGACGTGCAGCAGAAAGATTGGGTGAGAACCCCTATTGATGCGTTCGTGTTGGCACCGCTGGAAGCCAAGGGCATCAAACCTTCACAGGATACCGACCGCGCGTCGTTCATCCGCCGGGCCACGCTGGATGTGTGGGGCGTCATTCCCACTCCGGAAGAAGTTGATGCATTTGTTAACGATAAATCGGCCGATGCCTACGAAAAACTGGCGGACCGCTTGCTGGCTTCGCCGAAATACGGCGAGCGCCAAGGGCGCAAATGGCTGGATTTGGCACGTTATGCCGACAGTACCGGTTTTCAAAACGATAATGATCGCTTGAACATGTGGCGTTACCGCGATTACGTGATCAATTCATTTAATCAGGACAAGTCGTACAGCAAATTCATTCAAGAACAATTAGCCGGCGACGAATTGTGGCCGGGCGACGAACAAGCTTTGGTTGCTACCGGCTTCATGGCACAATTCCCGGATAACAGCAACTCCCGCGACTTGGTACAGCGCAAATACCAAATTACCACGGATATTACCGATACCGTGGGCAAGGTAGTGTTGGGCCAAACCGTGGAATGTGCGCGTTGCCATAACCACAAATTCGACAAGATCAGCCAGAAGGATTATTTCTCGCTGCAGTCGTTCTTTGCCAATGTCGCACCGGTAGACAACATCCCCGCGAAGAAAGGCGAAGTGGAAAAAGCCTACGAACAACAGTACGCCAAATGGGAAGAGGCGACTAAAGATATTCGCGCCAAGAAAAAAGCCATTATCGATACGCACAGGGAAGAGGCGCTTAAATATCACAAGGAACGTTATTTGACCGACTCGCGGGAAGCGATCTTCAAACCTAAAGAGCAGTGGAACGCCCGTGACCGTTGGGTCAACCATCGTTTGGCTAATGTGACCGACGAAGGTAGCATGGAATCGTATTTCCGCGAAAAAGGCGAAAGTACCGATGCCAAAACCCGCGATCCAAAGATTGCCGAGCAATGGGCCGAGTTGGAAAAACTGGATAAAGAACTTAAAAAATTCAACGATCTGAAACCCACCACGTCCTCCAACACCATTTCGGCGATGACCGAACTGGGTCATCCGGATGCGCCGCCTAGCTATGTATTTGCGGTAGGCGATCACGAAAAACCGCTGGAAGAAGTGCAGCCGGCGTTCCCGGAAGCGATTACCGACGAAAAACCGGATATCAAACCGCTGCCATTCTCCTCCGGTCGCCGGACAGCGTTGGCGAAATGGATTACCAGCCCGACCAATCCCTTGACCGCTCGGGTATATACCAACCGGATTTGGGACCAGTATTTCGGTAAAGGCATCGTCACCACGGTCAGCGATTTCGGAAAAGCCGGCCAAAAGCCGACGCATCCCGAGTTACTGGATTACCTGGCCTCCAAATTCGTCAACGACGGCTGGAGCGTGAAGCAACTGCACCGTGAAATCCTGCTGTCCAGCGTTTATAGCCAATCGTCCGATTATCGGGAAGATGTGGCGCAAGCCGACGGCGAAAATCAGTTACTGGCAGTGTTTCCACGCCAACGTCTGGAAGCCGAGCAGGTCAGGGATTCCTTGTTAGCCGCGGCGGGAAAACTGGAAGAGAAAGTGGGTGGGCCTAGTGTTTACCCACCGTTGCCAAAAGCGATTAACACCGCCAGCGGTAACTTCCAAGGCGATCCTGCCTGGAAAACCTCCAAGGATGTTCACGATCAGAATCGCCGCAGTTTATACATTTTTACCCGGCGCAGTATCCCGTACCCAATCCTGGATTCTTTCAATATGGCATCGCCGCAGGAAGCGCACAGCAAACGCGAGGTAACCACCACGCCGTTGCAAGCCCTGACCCTGTACAACAGCGAGCTGATTTTCGACTGGTCTAAATCCCTGGCGGGTCGGGTAATCAACGAGGCGGGTGAAGATGAAGAAGATCGGATCGGCAGACTGTATCAAATCTTGTTTGCGCGGCAACCGAACGATAACGAGAAAGAATCGCTGCAGGCCTTCTTGAATGAACAAGAAGCCATCATTCGCGCCAAGGCAGCGGATGGTAAGTTTGAAGTGAATGTGCCGGCCGGCGTTAAGGACAAGCCGCTGGGTGACCCTGTTAGAGCCGCCGCATTCGTGGATTTGGTCCACGTCGTCGCCAACTCCAATGAGTTCATCTACCGGTTTTAACGATTCATACGACTCGGTTTAAGTGGGCGTCTGCCAAATCGGTAGGCGCCTTACCCAACCCGAAGCAGTTGCCGACACAAAATACTATTCAAGAGGTTTAGATAATGAACAACAAATCACGTCGCGATTTTTTAATAAAAACCGGCTATGGCTTGGGCGGCTTGGCTGTTAGTGGTTTTCTGCCTGGTGGCGGCGTAATCGCTACGGCATTGGCTGATGATCCGGCTTTGCAAGCGCTGGCCGGTGCCAACCCTTTAGCACCCAAAGCGCCGCATTTTGCGGCTAAAGCCAAAACCGTCATCTGGCTGCATATGTCCGGTGCCCCCAGCACGCTGGATTTGTACGACTACAAACCCCAATTGGTCAAACAAGCCGGTACCGGTATTCCCGCGTCGTTTTTGCAAGGTATCAAAACCAGTACCCAAGGCGGTATCACCAAATTGATCGCCACCAAACGTGACTGGAAACAGCACGGGCAAAGCGGCGCCTGGTTTTCCGATTGGCTGCCCAATCTGGCGGAACATGCTGACGACCTGGCATTTATTAAATCCAGCGTCACAGTCGGTGCGACCCACGATATTTCCATCATGAAGCTGAACACCGGCGGTTTAAACCCCGGCCGGCCAACGCTGGGTGCATGGGTGCAATATGCCCTGGGCTCGGCGAACCCAAATCTGCCGGCCTACGTGGTGTTGTACAACGACAAACGCGAACCACGCGGCGGTGTGACCAACTGGGAATCCGGCTTTTTACCCGCGGTTTACCAAGGTACGCCGTTCCGTCCCGGCAATTCGCCGATTCTGCATTTGAACAACCCGGAATATCTGGCTAACGCGGAAAAACGCCATGCCCTGGACTTGTTGAAACAGATTAATCAACAGCATGCGGCCAACTATCCAACCGATAGCGAACTGCAAGCCCGCACCGAATCCTACGAGCTGGCCTACCGCATGCAGGAAACTGCGCCGGAAGCGGTTGACTTCAGTAAGGAGTCTGATGCCACCAAAGCGCTGTATGGCTTGAACGACGAAATCACCCGCCCGTACGGTGAGTTGTTGTTGCGTGCCAGACGCTTGACCGAACGCGGTGTGCGTTTCGTGCAAGTCGTATCCGGCCCGACCGACATCAAAGGCGACAGCCGCGATTGGGACGCGCACCAAAACATCGAAGACAACCACAGCAAGCATTCAAGAATTATCGACAAACCAATCGCCGGTTTGTTGAAAGATTTGAAAGCCAAAGGATTGCTGGATGACACCCTGGTGGTGTGGACTTCCGAGTTCGGCCGTACCCCATGGAGCGAATCCGGCGATGGCCGCGACCACAACCCTTGGGGCTACACCCAATGGATGGCGGGCGGCGGCGTCAAAGCCGGCTACACGTATGGCGGCACCGACGAGCTGGGCGTGCAAGCCATCAAAGGTACCGAGGTGGACACCTACGACTTGCATGCCACGGTGTTGAACCAGTTGGGTCTGGATCACTTGAAACTGATTTACAAGTATCAAGGCCGTTCGGAACGTCCAACCGTGGTGTACGGCAAAGTGATCAAGGAATTGATTGCTTAAGGTCGGGCTTTAACAGCTTACCCGAAGGCTCGGCGCTTTCGGGTAAGCGATTCGCCGAACCGGCTATTTGCCGGGGCAAGGCGAATTTGAATCAATGTGGACATCTCTGAAATTCCTTCTTTATCAAACAGGGCGTTAGGACGACGCTGGCAGGTGAGCGTTTATCCCGGCAAGGAGGCTGGGGCCAATGGATGGCAAACCGGATATCTCCCAGTAATACGCGAAGCCAGGCCTTTGTGGGGGCCTTGGGTGACAGTGGGTCGTTTGAGTCCTGTTTGGCGAAGAGGGAATTTTAGAGATGTTCCGAGAACATGCGGGTAATGCCGCGACAGGGTTAACGATATGCGAAAGACGATTTACCTTTTCGGAATTGGGTTGGTTCTCAGCAGCAGCGCGGTGATTGCCGAAAGCGAATTTGATTTCGAAGAGTTAATGAATGATGTGGAAACCAAAATTCAGGAAGTGCAAAACAATATTGCCGCCAAGGACGCCAACACCGCGGTAACCCAAGCCAAGCAATTACAGGATGAATTCAAGCTGGTTGAAGGATTTTTTGCCAAGCGTGGCAACGCCGACGATGCCACGCATAACGCCAAGGAATATCAGGACAAGGCGGCGAATATTCAGAATGCGCTGGCTGCCGGTGATTTCGATACGGCTGCCGTTGCCGCCAATGACTTTTCCAAACAATGCCGCGGCGCCTGCCACGACAAATACAAACCCCTCTAATTGAAGAATGATGAAAAACTTATTTTTGAAAAGCCTGCTGCCTGCCGTCTTTGCTTTGCCGGTGATGGCCGCGCTCCCGGAAGGCCACCCGGCCCCGGATTTTCAAGCGCAAGCCTCCCTGGCCGGCAAGGCGTTTAATTACACGCTGGAAGACGCTTTGAAAAAAGGCCCGGTGGTGGTGTATTTCTATCCGTCTGCTTATACCGGCGGCTGTAATCTGCAGGCGCATAGTTTTGCGGTCAATCACGAAAAATTTGCCGCTGCCGGCGCCAGCATCGTCGGTGTCTCGCTGGATAGCATCGAACGCCTGAACGACTTTTCCGCCGACCCCAATTATTGCGCCAGCAAGTTTCCGGTGGCATCCGATGCCGACGGCAAAATTTCCGGCAATTACGATATTGCTGTGAAAGCCGCTGCGCCGGGTAAAACCGACAGCCGGGGCGTGGAAATCAACCACGGCTTTGCCGAGCGCACCACTTTTGTGATCACGCCGAACGGCAAAATTGCTGCGACCTTGGGCGGTTTGAAGCCGGAAGAAAATGTCGCCAAAGCGTTGGAAATCGTCGAAAAGCTTGCCGCTGATCGACCGAAGGCGAACTAGGCATGGAGTTTTGCCGTTGGCTAAGTGCTGTAAGGTCCGACACCAAACCCGGCAGAGCAAGGGTTCATTGGCGCCGCCGCAGTCCGTGGCTGGCCGTCAGTACCTTTGCCTTGCTGGCCTCGGCGAAAACCGTATTGGCCGAGCAGAGCGCTGAGCTTGCCTTACAGCGTATCGGCAGCGGCAACCCGGTCGCCGGAAAACATAAGGCGGCTGACGAACGTTGCCAGGAATGTCATGGCGAGGACGGCAACAGCGGCGATGTCAGAATCCCCAGCCACGCCGGCCAATACGCCGGTTATTTGGTTAAGCAGCTCAGCGATTTTAAATCCGGCGCCCGCAGCCACGAGATTATGAATGTGATGGCTGCCGATCTGACGCCAGAAGATATGGCCGACATCGCCGCTTATTTTGCCAGCCAACAAATCATGCGCGGCGAGCGGATTGCTGACAATCCACTGGCTAAAAATTTATTTGTAAACGGCGATGCAGCGCGGGATTTACCCGCTTGCGCTAGTTGCCACGGCGAAAACGGTAAAGGCAAAGTGGTGGATAACGTCATTTACCCGGTGATAGGCGGACAACGCCGGGTTTATCTACGCAGCCAGTTGACCAATTGGAAGCTGGGCGAACGCAAAAACAGCCCGGAAGCGGTGATGAACAAGGTCGCCAAGTCTTTAAACGACGACGAATTGAATGCCTTAGTCGAATACCTATCGGGATTGTAAACAGATGAGTGTGCCGCCGGAAGCTTATTCCCATCCTTTTTACGGAGTTGATATGAAACGATTTTTTCTGGGTAGCGCACTATCGCTGTTAGTGGCGTTCTCGGCGCTGGCCGGCTTGTAAGAGGGCGATAACGCGCCGGATTTCGAAACCCACGCCTCGTTTGCCGGCAAGCCGTTTGCCTATTCCTTGAAGGAAGCGCGCGGCAAGGGTCCGGTGGTGGTGTATTTCTATCCGACTGCTTACGGGCGCGGCTGCAATATTCAGGCAAGAACCTTTGCGATCAATCACGCCAAATTCGCCGCCGCTGGTGCGACCATCGTTGGCGTGTCTTTGGACAGTATCGAGCGGTTGAACGAGTTTTCGGCCGACCCTGACTACTGCGCCAGCAAATTTCCAGTCGCCTCGGATGTGGACGGCAAGATTGCCAATGCTTACGGCTTGAGTGTGGATGAATCGAAAACCCGGCGCTTGGACAGCCGCGGCTTGCAAGTCAATCACGGTGCCATCGCTCGGACCACGTTTGTGGTCGCTGCGGACGGCAAGATCGTCGCCAGCGTCGGCGACTTGCAACCCGCCGAAAATGTCGAAAAGGCCTTGGAGATTGTGCAAGGTTTGGGTAAGTCCGCGCAGGCGGGTCAATAAGGGTTTAAGGAAGTGTGCAGTAGGGGGCGAAGTGCAAAGTTATTTTCAACGGATAGTGTCATCAACAAAAAGGCGTTTAAGAGGGCGGCAATGAAGAAGTCTTTGAATTGGTTGTTATATGAAACCCACCGCTGGCTGGGGGTGGTGTTGGCTTTGTTCATGTTTTTCTGGTTTTTCACCGGCATCGCGATTATCTATTCGACGCCGACCACGCAAAGCCGCAGTCAGCAATTGGCGCACGCGGAAAGCCTAGCACCGGAAGCAGGCTGGTTGAGCTTGGGCGAAGTCTGGGAGCGCAGTGCCGAGCAGCGCAAGCTGTTTGCCGCGCAACATCAATCCAAGCCTGCCAACATGGGTGAACATGGCGGTCAGGCAAAAGCCGAGGAGGCTGGTAATGGCGCCGAAGCGGCTGTTGGTATAGCCGATGCCCACTTGGTAAGGCATCACGATGAGCCGTTTTGGCTGGTGGAAGATACCAAAGGCGCGCGTTTTGCGCTTTCCGCACTGGACGGCAGCTTGCGCGAAACTTTGGTGGAGCAGGCGCTACGCATCGCCGACGACTGGTTCAAACGCGAGGGTATTAATCAGAATTTGCAAGTAGTGGAAACGGTCGAATCGCCCATTATTCTGCGCAATCAGGAGGCTTTGCGACCGTTTCATCGGGTGGCTAGCGACGACGGCGACGAATTGTTGATTTCGGCGCGTACCGGCGAAGTCCTGCATGCCTCGACCCGTGTCGATAGGGCGTTTTACTACGCCGGCAATTGGCTGCATTTATTCAAACCACTGGAGGCCATTGGCTTGGGGCAATATCGCCACGACGTGCAACTGTGGTCCGGATTGGGCGCGACCATCGCGTGCATCACCGGTTTGATTATCGGGTGGCTGCGCTGGCGGCCGGGTTTTAACGGCAAGCCCACGTACTCGCAAGGCCGCACGCAACCGTACCGGGAGTTTTGGTTTAAATGGCATTTCTGGAGCGGTTTGATCGGCGGGACCGTGGCGCTGTCCTGGGCGCTGAGCGGATTTATCGACACTAATCCCGGCAAATTATTTTCCGAAGCCAATCCGACTCGGCAAGAGCTGAACAGATATTTGGGCAAGGTGTTACCCGACGCGATGCGTAATTGGCAGCCCGGCCAGCTTAATACGGCTCAGGGTAAGGACATTGTTGAATTGGCTTGGCGGCGCTTGGGCGGCGATGCGGTGTTATTGGCCTACGGCCGCGATGGTCAGAGATTGCCGCAAGCGGTGGATGGGGCGGTTCAGCAATTCAATAAGGTTTCGGTAACCGAGGCGATTTTACGTGTGTCGCAAGATACGCCCATCGCCAGCCAGGAATTGCTGGACGACTACGACAGCTATTATTATCCCCGCCATCATCAAAGCTTGGTGGAAAAGCCCTTGCCGGTGGTCGTGGTAGAGCTGGCTGACGCAGCCGGCACCCGGTTTTATCTGGACCCGCAAGACGGTCGCTTACTCGCCAAATTGGATCGCAGCCGCAGAGTTTATCGCTGGCTGTATTCGGGATTGCATCATTGGGATTTCGGTTGGCTGTATCACCGGCCGATCTGGGATGCCTGGATGTTGACCTGGGTGGGTTTCGGTTTGGTACTGGGCGCCAGTTCGCTGGTGGTCGGTTGGAAAAGGCTGGTCAAAACCTTTAAACCGAAAAAGCGCAAGGTGGCCGGACCGCAGTCGGTGCTGGAACTGGCTACGGAAACCCGTAATTAAGATGTTGCCTGGCTAAATACTCGGTAACGCCAAGGACAATTGGCGTTACCGGTGCGCCAGGATTAGACCCCGGTAACTAACTTTCAACACATCCTCGGCCGCTTTATCGCGGCCTATCCCCCTCTTGATAACCGCTTATGGCTTGGTCCGGATCGGCCGCACATGCCTCAACACATACTGAATAGGCACAATGCCGAGCAGCAAATGGACAAGTCACATAGAATGTCCCATTGTTGAAATTCAAGATAAGGAGCAGGCTATGGATCATGATTTCTGGCATCAGCGCTGGCAGCAGAACCAAATCGGTTTTCACCAACAAGCGTTCAATCCGATTCTCCAACTGCACTGGCCGCGCTTGGCTATCCGGCAAAATGCCCGAGTGTTGGTGCCTCTGTGCGGAAAGAGTAAGGATTTACTTTGGCTATTGGCTATGGGCTACCAGGTGGTGGGCGTTGAATTAAGCCCGCTGGCCGTCGAATCGTTTTTCGCCGATAACGACTTGAAACCCACCGTGCGTCGCCAAGGCGAATTTTGGGTCAGCGAGGTGGATGGCTTGCAGATTTTTTGCGGCGATTTTTTTGCGTTGCAAGCCGCGGATGTCGGTGAGCTTGATGCGGTTTACGATAGGGCCGCGCTGGTGGCTTTGCCGCCGGATATGCGCATCGATTATGTGATGAAGCTGTCCTCGCTGTTGCCGCCTAACGTACAAATGTTATTGATAGCATTTGATTATCCCCAACATGAAATGCCCGGACCGCCATTTAGCGTGCAGACCGATGAAGTTGAGAATTTATATAACCACTGGTGTGAAGTCGAATTGCTGACCAGTGACGATGCCTTAGTGACCGAGCTACATTTTAAAGAGCGCGGCTTGAGTAAAATGGCGGAGCAAACCTATCGATTGGTCGTGCGTTAACGGGCGGTAAAATCCGCTTGGATCAGGTCTTTTGACGGTAAACTACCCGTAAACATTGGGAGATATAAACATGACACACTTTGGCCGCATTCTTTATTTGGCTTCCACATTGGGGTTCTTGCTGTGCGCATCGCCGATTGTAAAAGGCGAAGACTCGGTGGCGAAATTCTCGCGCGAATTGCTATTAAAAAAACCTATATCGCTAGCAGCCAAGGAAGTAGACGCTCACGTGATCCGCGTGCGGTTTCCGAAAGGCTTTAAAACGCCGTCACATACTCACGAAGGGCCGGGGCCGCGTTATGTGGTGAAGGGCAAACTCAAAGTCGAAGACGATGGGCAAATCAATGTCTATAGCCAAGGTGAAGTGTTTTGGGAAACCGGCGCTGAAATGACGGTTGAGAATGTTGGAAAAGGCGAAGCGGAAATAATTATATTCGAGCTAGCCACAGCTAAGCCGGCCACGGAATAAGCTATCTCAAAACAGGGAGGAACAACTTTAGACAGGTACCGCCTCCCTGCGCAGTTTCGATTTTTAATTCACCGCCCAAATGTTTTGCGCGCCGGTCTTGGTTGCGCAGACCGCGACCCAATGTGACGGTATCCAGGTCGAATCCGCAACCGTTGTCTTCGATACGAATTTCAACATGATCTTGCCAATGTCGCGTGGCCAGTCTCACCCGGTCGGCATGAGCGTGCTTGAGTACATTGGCTAATGCTTCTTGCACCAACCGCAGTACATGCAGGGCATCGGGCGGTTCCAGCCAGGGCAGCTCCGGTAAATCATGAATGTCCCAATCCAGAGTTAGGCCGGCATCTGCCAGGCGCGGCCCCATGCGATAACGGATTGTGGCTAACAAAGTAACCAGATCATGTTCCATCGGCTCCAATGAATCGATCACCAAGCGCAGGTCATCCACACAGCCGCGCAAAGCGTTGATGACGGCTGATTGCGGCAAATCATCTCGTTCAATGGCGCAGAGGGTCGCCAGTAAAGTCGAGCCCAGGCCGTCGTGCATGTCGTACATTAAACGCTGCCGCTCCAACAATAAGGCATTTTCACGCTCGACGGCCACTAGCTGCTTCTGCTGTCGCGTCAATTCTTGGTTTAGATCCCTAGCCAGGTGGCGCTCTGTCATGGTGGTGTGGATAGCCGCTTGTACCCGCAAACCATACAATAAAACCAGACTCATCAAGATCAAGAAATAGCCAGCATAGATCAACTCACTGCGGAACGCCAGTGCCGACGTGTTTAGCAACATGACCGGCAACACCGCGCAAATTAGCATCATTCGGGTACAGGGGGAGTTGACTACGCAAAATACCAGCATCAGATTAAATAGGCTGACGTAAGCGAATACTGTTGTTATGGGCGGTGACAGCAGCCAGGGCAGCGAACCCCAGACTACGCCGCTAACAGTGATCGAAAATAATAGCCACGGCATATAGCGATACATCGCTTTATTCAGGGATTCCTCCGACTCCATCCTCCAGGACACAAACGATTGCGCTAGATAATTGCTAAGGGCTGTCATACACCAAATTAATTGAAGATGGCGTGGCCAATAATCGCCCCAGACATACAATACGGCCATAGTGACCAGCGATACCGACAGCAAAGACATGCGCCAGTGCGCCAAAAACAAGGCCACTGCATCGATACGGGTTCGCTCTCTAAGGCTTTCTTCTAAGCCGACCGCATTCGATTCAATCACGCAACAGCCCCAACTTGCGCGCTTCATAAATAGCTTCGCTCTTGCTGTGGACCTGTAACTTCAGATAAATGCGTTTCACGTATGTACCGACGGTATTGCTGGACAACTGCATCAATTCGGCGATCTCTTCGTAACTATAACCCTTGCTGCTCAGTTCCAGCACCGTGCGTTCCTGAGCCGACAAGCATTGCTCTTCCAAGGGACCGTCGTTATTGAGTTGAAAGCGCTTGATTAGCAGCTGGCGGGCTATCGTCGGGCTAATCGGGCTGCCGCCCTGATACAAGGCGCGAATCTGTTCGACAATATCCAAGCTACTCGCGCCTTTGAGCAAATAACCCGTCGCACCAGCCTCGATACATTGCAACACATGGCGTTCATCGCCAAACACAGTGATCACCATCACATCGCAGTTTGGCAAATAGTGTCGCGCCCAGCGGATCAATTCGATACCACTACCGCTGGGCAAGCCAATATCGACTAACAGTACGTCCGGTTTAGTGTATTCCAGCAGGCGGCGTCCTTCGGGCAAATCGTCAGCCACACCCGCCAAACGCAAATCGGCGGCGCTAGCCACCGCATCGGCAAAAGCGGTGCGGAACTGTGGGTCATCTTCGACAATAAGTACGGAATAGTTCATGGCCGGAGTCTATCACTCAACGGTGGCCCAGGTGATCGTTAGCGAGGTAAAACGTTAGAATTTGTCCCGTCTTCACGGGACAAGGCTAGCTAGACAAACAGGCCTGGAAGCAGAAGAATGTGGCCGTGTTCACAACGTCAGGGTTTTACGTTTTAAAACCACTGCAGAGCAAGCTGAGATCTCTTGTCGGGGCGCCGAATATCGGTCGATTTTAGCCTGCTATGGTGAAGTTTCTCGTCCATTACCCGGAGCGCGTCGATTGTCATCAACTGAGATTTTTTTCTAACAAACGCCCAAGGGGCAATATGCAAAGCACCTTCACGAAACTTAAGCCTAACCGAGCGCTGGCTGGACTGACATTAAGCCTAACATTGGCATTTTTCAACCAGGCTACTGCAGCATTGACCGATAACGGCAATGGCTTAATTTATGATTCCGGCCTGGACATAACCTGGACACAGGATGCAAATCTACTCGTTACAAAAGGCGGTATAAATAGTACCGTAGTGAATGAAATACTAGCTGCGAACCCGCACGGTGTTGTTGATCCTTACTACTTAGTAAATTCACCAAACACCGGAGTTTACACCTTATCAGCTGCGGATTTTCATGCAGATGGCACAGCGACTTGGTGGGGTGCTCAAGCGTTTGTACATTATTTGAACTTTACGACTTACGGCGGCACTGATAAATGGCAATTGCCTGCTAGTACTGCGATAAGCGGCTTTAATAGCGGCAGCGAATTAGGATTAGGTGAGTTGTTCTACAACGAATTAGGTGGTATTGGAGGAACGCCCTTAGCCACATCCGGCCCATTTAACAACATTCAAAGCGGCACCTATTGGACGGGCACCGAAAACCATCCACCTTCCTCCGCTGCATGGTACTTTCGCATGAGCGATGGCGGCCAAACATTTAGCAGTAAGACAAGTTCGTTTTTCGTATGGGCAGTTGCTCCAGGCAATGTGTCTGTTTCTCAGGTTCCGGTACCCAGTGCAATCTGGCTGTTTGGTTCCGGCATGCTGGGGCTGTTGAGATTGAAGCATCGGCATCAGATAAATTGAAGCTGTCCTTTTCAGCGCTGAAGGTTATCCGTTTGACCTTATTTCCCAGACTGATAACCACCGCTGAAAATCTTGGAAACGGAGCGATAGCGAAGTGACGATTTTTAGTCCCCGATAGCCGTAGCGCCGGGCGGGTTTTCGCAGCGAAGCGGAGAAAACCTGCAAGGCATCGCGACACGGCGTCAAGTCATGCGAGAGCCGATGTTTCGACCCCCTGTTGGGTCGAAACGAGGTGACGCGGACGAGTCGGGGCCGCCGAAGGCATAAACTGCCAGCAAATTTTTCGCGCTGAAATCGGATGGGACCCATTTCAGCTTTACCGAAAAATGCTGGCGCTCTTGAGTTCAGCTTTTTAAATTCCAATTTTGTTACGTTGCATTCGGCAATTGCGATTGTGTCTTCTCTAACGCTGAGTCTTGCTGATCCAATGGTGGAGGCCGATTACTTTACCGTCGGCCACCCAGGGGGAGATACTTTTACTACCATGGGTAGTGTGCGGATATACGATTATGGCTACTGCCCCTTCGGTATCGGGCCAGCTTGCAATACGGACTCCGTTGATTTAATCGGACACATCAACTCGCTCGACCTGGACAACTTTGCCAATCCTGCCGGTGGCGCTTTTTTAAATAGCAGTATAAGCTCGACACTGGCACCCGTGCCGATACCAGCTGCCGGAATACTCTTTGGTTCCGGTCTATTCGGTTTTTCAATAATCAGAAAAAGGCATGCGGCTAACAGGCTGTAAACAAAATATTTTCAACTATCACTTTATAATTTGCTTGGGTCGGCAGCCGCCGGTCGATACCAAGGATTCGATGCCAAATGATAAGCGACTTCCCATTTTGCTTAGTCCTTGATATCCAAAGAATCGGCCGGGTACTTAGGAAACTCCGCTGGGTTGTTTCGAAGGTCGGCCGGGTACTTCCGAGCTACCCTTTGAACCTACCGAAATACACCCGCCACAATGCACTAAAGCTAAGCAAGGTGGGACATTTTCAATGACAGCTTATTGGTCTGTCGCTCCACAATATCTGCCATCTGTCGAACCTTAGGCCAAGGTGTAAAAGATTATCCTTCTTTGTCTTATGAGAAGTGGAGGCGCGGTTTTCTCTGAACCAATAGCGCTATTTTGCTTAGGCCCCGATACCGCCGGTGATATTCATAAGCGCCAATTTCTACCTTCTCGATGGCCTGGGCAAAAAAGGCGATAATAGGGTCCATCGCTCATCCTTAACCAATACCAACCCATCATGCCTGAATCAGGTCACGCACATTCCCTGGATAACGGCATCGCCGTGATCCACTCCAATCAACTGGAAGAACTCCGCGATGTGGTCGAGTACTGGCTCAGACAGCATCCCTTGCTGCCCTTGGAAAACGAGATTTTTCTGGTGCAGAGCAACGGCATGGGGCATTGGTTGAAGCAAAGTCTGGCGCAAAATTCTTCGCTAGGCATTGCCGCCGCGCTGAAGATGCAACTGCCGTCTTTGTTTATCTGGAGTGTTTACCGAGCAATATTGGGCGAGCAGATTCCCACCGAGCAAACCTTAGCCAAAGATCCGCTTATTTGGCGTTTATATCGCCTGTTGCCAGGTTTGCTGAAACAACCGGGTTTCGAAACCCTGGCTAGTTTTTTGACCGACGACAGTCATTGCCGCAAACGTCACCAACTTGCCGAACAGCTGGCGGACCTGTTCGACCAATATCAAGTGTATCGCTCCGATTGGGTGTCTGATTGGGCGGTGGGACAAGATGTGTTGCGCAACGGGCATGGCGAGAGCAACCCTCTGCCGAGCGCGCAACTTTGGCAAGCCGCTTTGTGGCGCGCCGTGCTCGAGGATTTGGGTGAAGAGTCCTCGCCGTTTGCCAGCAGGGCAGCGGTTCATGCCCAATTCATGGCTAAAATCGATACCTTGACTGCCCGGCCCGCCGGTATGCCGCGCCGCGTCATGTTATTCGGTTTATCGTCCTTACCGCAGCAAGCGCTGGAAGTATTGGCCAAGTTGGGCCGATTCTGTCAGATCGTATTGTTTGTGCATAACCCTTGTCAGCACTATTGGGCCGACATCATCGAAGACAAAGAACTGCTGAAAGCCGAACGCCGTCGCCAGTCCTACAAATCCGGTATGAGTGCGGCATTAAGCGATGCGGAATTGCATTTACAGGCGCCGCCTTTATTGGCCGCTTGGGGCAAACAGGGCCGGGATTATATTCGTTTGCTGGATCATTTCGATGAAACCCAAGCCTACGCCAACTGGCATTGGCCCGACAGCAAAATTGATATGTTCAAAGAGTACGGGGATGCGGGAAGTCGGAGTTTGCTGCAACATCTGCAGCAATCTATTTTGGACTTAGAACCCTTGCCCGAGCAACCGGTATGCCTGGCCAGCGCCGATACGTCTATCCAATTTCATATCGCCCATAGTCCGCAACGTGAAGTCGAAATTCTGCACGATCAATTGTTGGCGCGTTTCGATAGTGCGCAGCAAAATGGCAAGCCTTTGTATCCACGTTATATCATTGTGATGGTGCCGGACATCAATACCTATGCTCCGCATATCCATGCGGTGTTCGGCCAAATTCAAAGCGATGATCCGCGTTATATTCCCTACAGCTTGGCCGACCAGCAACAGCGCGGGCAAAATCCGCTGCTGCTTGCCGTGGAAGCCCTGCTGAATCTACCGGAGTCGCGCTTTGCGGTCAGTGAATTTCTCGGCTTGCTGGAAGTGCCGGCCCTGCGGGCGCGGTTTGAGATAGACGAAACCGCCATCTCCAAACTACATCAGTGGATTGAAGAATCCGGCATCCGCTGGGGCTTGAACGCCCGGCAGCGCGCGGAACGAGTCAATATGCCCGCAAACCTGCAAGCCAATACCTGGCAGTTTGGACTGCGGCGCATGTTGTTGGGGTATGCGGTCGGTACCGGTGCACCGTTCGATGAAATTCAACCCTACGAAGAAATCGGCGGCCTGGATGCAAAATGGCTGGGCGGTCTGGCGTTTTTATTGGAAACGCTGGAAAAATACGCAGAGCTATTGCGGCTGGAATACGCGCCAGCCCAATGGCAGCAGCTATTGTCCGAATTGCTGAACGATTTTTTTCAAGTAAGCGATGAGCGCGAGCGAAAAACCCTGGAAACTCTAACAAGTGCCTTAACGAGTTGGGCCAGACACTGCGCACAAGCCGGTTTAAGCGAGACGGATTTACTGCCCATCCCCGTGGTACGCGAGGCCTGGCTGGCTGGGGTTGACGAACCGTCCTTGCATCAACGCTTTCTCAGCGGTCGGGTGAATTTCTGTACCTTGATGCCGATGCGCGCCATCCCGTTTAGACTGATTTGCCTGTTGGGCATGAACGACGGCGACTATCCGCGCAATCAACAAGCGCATAGTTTCGATTTGATGAGCCAGCGCGGTCAATATCGCCCCGGTGATCGTTCGCGTCGGCAAGACGATCAATATCTATTTCTGGAAGCGTTGCTGTCGGCGCGCGAACAGCTATATATCAGCTGGGTAGGGCGCAGTATCCGCGATAACAGCGAGCGGCCGCCTTCGGTTTTAATCAGTCAATTGCGCGACATGCTGGCGCAGGGCTGGGCACTTGCCGATCAGCCTGCATTGTTGGAGAGAATTACCGTCGCGCATCCATTGCAACCGTTTAGCGAAGCCTATGTGCAAAAACACCGTGATCCCAGCCTTTTTACCTATGCCAGGGAATGGTTCGTACCGCCGGCGGCTCAGCCGCTTAGCGGGCAAATCGTCCCCAGCGCGGATGATAAAACCTACGCCTTGAGCCTGGAATCACTTGCGCGGTTTTTACGCGCGCCGGTGAAAAGTTTTTGTAATCAAACCCTCAAGTTTGGCTTTGATAGCCTGACCGTTACCAGCGAAGACTGCGAGCCGTTTGGGATCGATAATCTGCAAGCCTATTTATTCTGCGATGAATTGCTTCAGGGTTTAACCACAGAGCATCCGGACGACTTGGAAGAATATCTATCCGGGCAGCAGGCCGTGATGACGCAGAAAGGCCAATTGCCCTTGGGCGGTTTTGCCCAGGCGAGTTTCGCGGCCTTGGCCGAGCCGGTCACAGCGGCTTGGGAGCGTTATCGCGAGTTGGCTATGGTGTGGTCAGAGGTTTTAGAACCGCACGTGTTGCAGCTGGCGCCTTTTGCATTGGCCGACGGCGTGACGGTGCAACTGACCGGCGATCTTAGTCAACTGCGCCGGCACAACCAGCAAGCCGGTCTGTTGCATTTGACGGCGCAAAATCTGCTGAATAAGGATAAATCCATCAAGTATCCGAATTTATTTTTGCAGTGGCTACAGCATTTGGCCGCTTGCGCCGATAGTTTGCCGGTAAACACCTTAGTTGTCGGTGCCGACACGGTACTTGAAATGCCCGTTGTCGAGCAAGACGACGCTTACCAACAGTTGCAAGACCTGGTTGCTGCTTATCACGACGGCATGCAAGCGCCGTTGCCGGTGGCTTGCCGCACCGCATTTTGCTGGCTTGCCGCCCCTCCGGAAACTGCGCGGGAAAAAGCCCAAGCCAGATATGACGGCGACGACTGGAATGCCGGCGAAGTGCAATACGACGCCTATCTGGCACGCTTCTTTCCCAATTTTGCCAGTTTGACGGCGTTTGTCGCAGACAAGGATTTTGCAAACTGGGCGGATAATTTGTATCGGCCGATGCCGGCGCACATCCGGGAATTGCCTGGGGCAGGGGAGGTGTCGGTATGACCAGCGCAATCCCACTCAACCCCCTCGAATTTCCGTTATCGGCTACCCGGCTGATCGAAGCCAGCGCCGGCACCGGTAAGACTTACACCATCGCGGCTTTATATGTGCGCTTAATTCTGGGACACCATCCCGAGAATACTGAACTCAGCCGGTATCTATTGCCGCCGGATATTTTGGTGGTGACCTTCACCGAGGCCGCCACCAAGGAACTGCGGGAACGGATACGCGAGCGCTTGAGTGAGGCGGCGCGGTTTTTTCGTCAGCAATTGCCGACGAAGGATGCCTTCTTACAAGACATCCGTGCCGCTTATCCTGAAGTGGACTGGCCGGCCTGCGCCCGGCGTTTGGAATTGGCGGCCAACTGGATGGACGAGGCGGCGGTGTATACCATCCACAGTTGGTGTAATCGCATGTTGCAACAGCATGCTTTTGATAGCGGCAGTTTGTTTCGGCAGGAAGTGAATACCGACGACACGGAATTGTTGAATGAGGTAGTGCGGGACTATTGGCGCAGTTTCTATTACGAGATGTCCAACGATGCCGATTTTCCAAGTCTGTATGCGTTGTTCAAACATCCGGACGAATTACTGCTGGCGGTGCGTTCGCTGCTGGGTAACGCTGAGCCGATACCGGTGGGTGTGGCCGACGGTCAACCGATTAAAGAATTGATTTCCGCGGTCGTGTCCATCAGGCAGTCGGCGTTACAAGCGTTAAAAGCGCCTTGGCTAAGTTGGCTGCCGGAAGTGCGCGAATTATTAGAGGCGGCTATAGAAACCAAAGTGCTGCCGGCAAAAAATTACAACGCCACTAATCGCCGCAACTGGCTGGACAAAATCGAAGCCTGGAGCCTGGACCCTTTGCAGGATACGCTGGACATCGGCAAGGGCTTTGAGAATCTGTCGCCGGCCGGCATGGCACAATTAGCCAATCCAGGGCAAACCCCGCCGGAGCATCCTGGTTTTGCGGCGATAGGCTGCTTGCCCGCGGAACTGGCGGCGCTGCCCAGTTTAAAAGTCGAGCTGATCAAGCACGCTGTGCATTGGATCAGGCAGCGTTACGATTTTGAAAAACAACGCATCGCCAGGATGACTTTCGACGACATGCTGATTCGGCTGGATAACGCGCTGCAAGGCCGCAATGGCGACAGGCTCGCGCAGGTGATTCGCGAGCAGTATCCGATTGCATTGATCGACGAGTTTCAGGATACTGACCCGCTGCAATACCGGATTTTTTCCATGCTCTACGCTACGCCGGCCGCAGTTGATTGTGCGTGTTTGATGATTGGCGATCCGAAGCAAGCTATCTACTCGTTCCGCGGCGCGGATATTTATACCTATCTTAAAGCGCATAGCGACACCAACGGCCGGCATTACACCCTGGGTACCAATTACCGTTCCACCCAGGCCTTAGTCGATGCGGTCAATCAGGTTTTTTTGCAAGCCGATCAACAAGAGCGGGGCGCGTTCAGATTTAAAACGGCACAAGATAATCCTTTACCTTTTTTGCCGGTCAAGGCCCAGGGCCGCGACGAGGTATGGCTTATCGATAAGCAAGCCGCCCCGGCCTTAACGCTGTGGCATTGGAAAACCGAGGGCGCGGTCGGCATGCCGGCCTATCGGGAAACAATGGCAGAGGTGACCGCCAGTCAGATTGTTAAATTACTGAAGTCAGCTGATGCAGGGCAAACCGGGTTTAGCTCGGCATCCGGCATGCGGGCCTTGCAGCCTGGCGACATTGCCATCCTGGTCCGCAGCGGCACCGAAGCAACGGCGATACGCAACGCTTTGGCACGCCGCCGCTTGCGCAGTGTCTACCTGTCCGAACGCGATTCCATCTTTGCCAGCGGCGAAGCAGTCGACATGTTGCTTTGGTTAAATGCCCTGGCCGAACCGCGTAATGAGCGCAAGGTGCGCGCGGCCTTAAGCTCGGCGACCTTCGCTTGGTCTTACCAAGCGCTTCACTCACTGGCCTTGGACGAACCCGGCTGGGAATTGCATCTGGAGCGCTTTCTGATGTATCAACAACGCTGGCAACAGGATGGCATTTTGCCGGCTTTGCGGCAGCTGATTAACGACTACGGTTTGCATGCGCGCCTGACTGACGACAATGAAGGCGAACGATCGATTACCAATCTGCTGCATCTCGCCGAATTGTTACAACGCGCCAGTACCCAGTTGGAAGGCGAGCAAGCCCTGATCAGGTATCTGGCCGAAGCGATAGAGGCGGGCGGTAGCCAGGCCGGCGATGACGGCATTATCAGGCTGGAAAGCGATGCCAATCTGATTAAAGTGGTTACCATCCATAAATCCAAAGGCCTGGAATACCCGCTGGTGTTTTTGCCGTTTATTTGCAGTTTCCGGGAGGTCGGCGGCCGCTTCAATGCCTATTACCGCTATCACGACGAGAACCGGGATTTGCAAATCGACTTGCATAAACAAGATCGCATTAAAGCCATCAGCGACGAAGAAAGGTTACAGGAAGATTTGCGTTTGCTGTATGTGGCGATGACCCGAGCCCGGCATGCTTGTTGGTTGGGCATTGCGCCGGTCAAATCCAGCAGTACCAAGGATTGCCAGTTGGAAAAATCGGCCATGGGTGCCTTACTCAATTGGCAGGCCAAAATGCCCATCAGCGCCTTGGCCGAGCAACTGATTGAACTGAAAGGCAGCTGTGACGCGATTTCGATAACGTCTTTACCGGAAATTGACGACGCGCGCTATAGCCCGGTCTTGGCTGACGAGGGTGGCTTTGGTGCGCGCGTGCCGCTCAGTAAAGTATTCAGTAATTGGTGGATAGCCAGTTATAGCGCCTTGCACATCGCGGACCACCTGACGCCTGCGGACGAACAGTCTCAGCCCTTGCCGGAGTTTGAAACCGCTCATGACGATAAGCAAAACGACGAAGCCGAAATTGCTGCGGCGCTTAGTAAACCCTTGTCCGGTGTCCATGCTTTGCCCAGAGGCGCCGGCCCCGGCGTGCTGATTCACGATCTGCTGGAGGAGTGCGCGCAATGCGGTTTTGCCAATGTGGCCGCAAATCCTGCCTTAAGACAAGAGTTGATTCAAAAGCGTTTTATCGGCGAATGGGAGAACAAACATGCCGTCATCGCTTCGGCCTTGGCGCACTGGTTGAGCATGCCCTTGCTGGAGGACGCTAAGCTTAGTTTGGCTGCGCTAGAAACTAATGCCTATCAAGCCGAACTGGAGTTTCTGCTGGGTGCCGATACCGTTGACACTCAGGAACTGGACCGCTTGGTCAGCCGCCACACCTTCGGCGGTCAAGCCCGTCCTGGCTTACTGCCCGGCCAAGTAAACGGGTTACTAAAAGGTTTTATCGACTTGGTGTTCGTGCACGATCAGCGGTACTACGTGATCGATTATAAATTCAATAGTTTGGGTGCCGATGACGCGGCGTATACGCAAGAAGCCTTGACTGCGGCCATGTTGGCTAAGCGTTACGATCTGCAATACAGCTTGTATTTACTGGCCTTACATCGTTTGCTGAAAGTCAGATTGGGCGCTGCTTACGATTACGAGACGCACATCGGCGGAGGGCTGTATTTGTTTTTAAGAGGCGCGCAAGGGCCAACAGCAGGGCGCGTATTCGATAAACCACCCAGGCTATTGATCGAGCGCTTGGATGCCTTGTTTGGAGCATCATCATGATCCGGCAAGCGGCGGTAATAGACAGCATGCAGCACTGGGTAGCGAAAGGCTGGTTGAGTCATTTGAATCGGGCCTTCGTGGGATTTCTGTTGGATCTCGACCCGGCGGCGTCTGACCCGGTGCTATGGGCAGGGGCCTTGGTCAGCCATCAGCTGGATAGAGGTGAAGTGTATTTGGACTTGGCAAAACTCTGTGAGCAGCCGGGAATGACGCTGGCTATTCCTGCTGATGATGCTTGGGCAATTGAGCAGGACGCGGCGGCGGCCGAGTTGGCACGCTTAAAAGTATATAGTCTTGAGGTCTGGCAAGCGGCGCTATCGCAATCAAGACTGGTGTCATCAGGAGCAGGCGATACGCCGCTGATTTTGGCGGGCAACCGGCTGTATTTGCGGCGTTACTGGCGCTATGAACAAATCACGCAGGCCTGCATTATGCAGCGCTTGCAACCGGCGAGAGATAGCTTGCCGGTGTCGTTGGTGGCACGCTTGCAAACGCTGTTTTCCGCCAGCTCGGAAAGCCAGGATTGGCAAAAAATTGCTTGTATCCTGGCTTTGCGCGCCCGCTTTGCCATCATCACCGGCGGGCCGGGTACCGGGAAAACCACTACCTTGACCAAGCTGTTGGCCTTGTTGATTGAACTGGCGCAACAGGAGAGCGATAAACCCAAACATCTGAATATCTTGCTGGCGGCGCCGACCGGCAAAGCGGCGGCTAGAGTCAGCGAGTCGATTGCCAAAGCACTCGACAACTTGGCTATCGACGACAGTATTAAACAAGCTATTCCCAGAAAGGCCAGCACCTTGCACCGCTTGCTGGGCAGCCGGCATGATTCGCGGCGCTTTCTACACAATCGCCACAATCCTATCGTCGCCGACATCGTGATTGTCGATGAAGCGTCGATGATCGATTTGGAAATGATGGCGTCGCTTTTAGAAGCCTTACCGATCAACGCGCAGTTGATCTTACTGGGCGACAAGGACCAATTGGCATCCGTCGAGGCCGGTTCGGTGATGGGGGATTTATGTCGCGGTGCAGAACACGCCGCTTATGTTGCGGAAACGCTGGCTTGGATTGCTGCTTATGCCGGCGAACAACTCAAAGCTACCGCAGCGCCCGGTTCCGCCATCAATCAACAAACCGTCATGTTACGGCACAGTCATCGTTTCGATGCACACAGCGGCATTGGTCAATTGGCTCAAGCCGTGAATCGGGGCGATGCCTTGCAGGCTCAGGCGATCTTAATTGACACCGCACAGTACCCGGATTTGCTACCCAAACCGCATGCAGAATATATCGCCTTACGGCAACACCCCAGCCCGGACGCCGCCAATAGTTTGTTAAGAAAACTGGTGATAAATAGCGGTGACGCCACCCGCCGAGGTTATGGCTATTATTTAGCGCAAATCAATAATGGCCGGCCGGATAATGCGGAGCGCTACGACGAATGGGCCATGCAAGTGTTGACCGCCTTCGATACGTTTCAAGTGTTGTCGGCGTTGCGGAAAGGGCCTTGGGGCGTAGAGGGTCTTAATCAGCGTATTGAAGAATGGTTGTTTGCCAAAGCCAAGCAGGCGCTATGGTACGAAGGCCGGCCGGTGATGATCACCCGCAACGACTACAATCTGGGCTTAATGAACGGCGATATTGGGATTGCTTTGCGAGACAGTAGCGGCAAGCTTAAAGTGGCATTTCCCAGTGCCGATGCGGGTATCGATCCATCGGCTAATCTAAAAATACGCTGGATCTCGCCAATGCGCCTGCCGGACGTCGAAACCGCTTTCGCCATCACCGTGCATAAATCACAAGGCTCGGAGTTTAATCATGTGGCATTGGTCCTGCCGGAAAACATCAGCCCGGTGCTCACCCGCGAATTAATTTACACCGGCATCACCCGCGCCAAACAACACTTTAGCTTGTTGGAAAGCAGCGACGGGGTGTTTGCTAAAGCTATTTTGACTTGCCGACAATAGAGGTCAAGCAAAAATCCATGTTGTTGGGGTTTATACGTAACACCCATGAGCCATGGTTTCAGCGAGACTTACGCCACTGGCGAATGACAGTTTTTCTAAATGGGGAATTGTTGAAACCGACTCAAGGCGGAAGTTCGTGTATTTATCTTGAATGTCGGTTTAAAATTTAAATCAGCCATTCAAATAATAAAAATTGTAGGGTGGATAAGCGAAGCGCCATCCACCTATTTGCGTTCCTATGGTGGATGGCGCTTCGCTTATCCACCCTACGGCCCTCACGTGCAATAGCTCATCCTTTTTCCCTGACCGTCTATAATTGCTGGCGACTGATTATATGCACTAAGGAGAGTCAGGCCATGCTAGAACGCAGAGCACAACTAAGGCGAAGAGAATCAGATCGAGTCGAGGACGATCTTTACAAGACATTATCCACCCCGCATTGCCATCATTGCTTGCAAAACTGGGATGAAAATGAGCTGTTACTGGATAGCCAAAAACAACTGATTTATATCACGCCACAAGCCACCGGCAT
Source organism: Methylomonas albis (assembly GCF_014850955.1). Taxonomy (NCBI): domain Bacteria; kingdom Pseudomonadati; phylum Pseudomonadota; class Gammaproteobacteria; order Methylococcales; family Methylococcaceae; genus Methylomonas; species Methylomonas albis. The sequence continues at coordinate 2,568,340 of NZ_JACXSS010000001.1, read as the reverse complement.
TATCAAACAACACCCCAAACTATTTACATTATCGCCGGCATTCAGACTACTCAACCCACAACATGCCGCCAAGCTGGAAAGCTTTGGGACTGATAAAACTCAAGACACCGAGCCACTTTGTCTCTTGCTGGAAAACGAACAGGAGCAACAAAGAATCCTGTTGAGTTGCCACCAATTACCAAAGCCGTCAACCAGCATTCCCCATGCCGCCCGCTATCTGCTTAAGCTGCATTATTTCTGTCATTTTCAATCCCTGAAATGGCTGCTTTTCGTTCGCCAATACGCCCTGACCCGCGCCGAAATCCGCCTGTGTAAAAGTCTGGTCGAGGGCTTGACGCTGACTGAGTACAGCACCCAATGGCACATTACTACCGGTACCGCGCGTAGCCAATTGCATGGGGTGTTAGGGAAAACTGGGACGAGAAGGCAGGCGGATTTGTTGCGGTTGATTTATTTGTTTACGCAGGGGTAGTTGGTTGATGGGTTTTGTATATCAGTTGGTAGATGTGGCGGTTTAGGCTCGCTGTTAGTCTGAAATAGCAGCTAGGGGTAGTGCAATTAGTAAAGTGAAATTGCACGAATGAAGGTGCTAATTTCTCCAACGCGGACTGAGGCCGGACGGTTTATTCAAAAATTTGCTGATGCTGTTGTCCATTATATTATTTCCCAAGTAAAAGCTTTTAAGGAGAGTCTTATGTTTGATTTTTATTCTAAAGCAAGATCACTCTGTATATGTGAAGCATTGTTGCTCAGTCTGGCGATCAGCGGTCCTGCAACTGCGGGCATAGTCGATGATATGTTAAACAACCATGTACCTTATACACGCTGGTTTAGCAATGACCTTTATGCTAATCATGTCAATCTGGTTGAAAATCCAGGGTTTTGGCACAGGGATATTCAAGGTGGTAACGTAAGTCAAACGTCATGGACAGGTGCTGCAACTGGAGCCGGCGTCCAGGTCCAACCAACCATGGACCCAACCAAAATCCCTCCATACACCGATTCCCTCAATTATTGGTATCAACGTCAAACATCATTCGGTGGTTCAACTGGGGGAAGTAGGACTGAATATTTATCTTTTTATCCTTCGTACGATAGTGACACTGCAGAGGAGAATGGCTTGGTGATCGCCCCAGTGACGGATTTAAGAACACTTGGTTTAATGGTGGAAGGCTACGCATTTAGGGACATTAGCAGCACCTGGAATTATCGGTATATCATCAGTAATATAGGTAACTCACCGTTGACACTTGAATTTATACTGTCCGAATATTTGGATCATCGTGGTGTACATGATGAGTTTTCTTTTCAAAATGCAAACGGAGTATTTGCTTATGATCAGCAACCTTGGAACGCTAATATTGACCTACACAATTATGATTGGACATCGCTATCCCTTGCTGTGGGTAGTGTGCTTTGGGTAGGCTTTAGAGATATTCATTCGCCGTCGTCCGATACCTGGGGAATACGTACTGAACAAGGAAGTTATGTGGAAACCGATAATCTACTGCCAGTTCCGTCTACCCACGGGATAGCTGTAGTGCCGTTGCCTTCAGCAATCTGGTTATTTAGCATTGGCTTACTTGGAATACTAGTGAAGCGCCCCGGTAATCTGGGATGTAGATTGTCGTGAGTTTGGGTGGGCACCGCTGTTTGTGCCCACGCGGATTGAAATGGTGGGCAAATTTGCCCACCCTACGTTTGAATGTCAGCAACTCCGATCAAACCAGCTTCGTAGGGTAGCGCCGCGCACCTTTGATTCAAACATCATATTTTTACTGGATGTTTGGAGCAATGACTGATCTTTTACGCTAAAACGCAGGGCTGAAAGTTTCATTGGCATTACTGGTTTTTGCCCGTAAAAGGGTTCAGCAAACGTACACCCGTATGCTTAAAGTCTTTAGCATTCCTAGTTACTACGGCCAGGTCATAAATGAGCGCGGTGTCCGCAATGAGTTTATCTAGCTCGTGTTGAGCATCCGGAACACGCAGCTTTCCCCATAGCAGAGCAATATCACTGTCAATACCGAGAATATTGGTTTGATAGTGTTGAAGTAAGGTAATTAACCAGTTTTCCAGGAGTTTGCCTTGAATACTATCGCCACGATGTAAAATTAAATCGAGGCCTCGGCGTAATTCGCCAATGGTGATGGCTGAAATATAGAGCCGAGTATTCTGCGTAATTAGCGTATCGAAAATGTGGCGAACGCCTGCATTAGCGTTATCGCCTTTTCTGATTTCACTGATGACATTGGTATCAATTAAATACACCGGCAATATGAGTATCGTCGTTAACTCTCTGAAAGTCAGTATCGATGCCTACATTGGGAATATTGGCTATAAGATTTCTAACAACTAAACTCGGCATCGAGCTCTCCGGATAGATTAACTCGCTATCGATGATAGCGAGACTGAAGTCGATTGCAATAATTTAGTCCGACAGCAAAGCGGATCAAGCCAGTTCTGCGTTGGCTTGCCGTTCGACTGTTCATTGGGATGAGAGGGTGTCCAAATATTCTGGAAGTCGGCGCCGCTTGGCGGGATGGAATGGCAGGGGTATTTTCCGGCCGGTGCAAACCCCGAGCTTAAACCGTTGGAAAATTTGTTACCGAGTCGTGGGTGTGGCTAAAAAATCTCTCCGGGTGTAATCGTTTAGTCATAAGCCCAGTCCATGTTGGCTTAGCCAGGGTTTCAGAAAGGTCAATAACAGTCCGGCCGTGCCGCTACAGGCGATAACCTGGATAACGCCTGCTTTATAACGAAACAAAGCAAAGATAGCGATTAATCCTAGCAGCAATGCGACGCCGTCGATCTCATCACTAAAGCCTTGCGGCCAAAATACGTGATAGGCAAAAAATGCCGCCAGATTAAGAATCACGCCGACCACTGCGGCGGTAATGCCGGTCAATGGCGCGGTAAATTTCAGGTTGTTGTGGGTAGATTCCACCAATGGCCCGCCGGCCAGGATGAACAAGAAACTGGGCAGAAAGGTGAAATAAGTCACCACGGTCGCGGCGACCGCGCCAGCTAGAAATAGATGCTCGCTGCCGAATAGCGCCTGGCTCCAGCCGGCGACGAAACCGACGAATGTCACCACCATGATCAGCGGGCCGGGCGTGGTTTCGCCCAAAGCCAGACCGTCTATCATTTGTATCGCTGTCAGCCAGTGATAATGTTCCACCGCACCTTGATACACATAAGGCAATACCGCATAGGCGCCGCCGAATGTGAGTAGGGTGGCTTTGGTAAAGAACCAGCCCATTTGCGTCAATGCGCCATTCCAGCCATATTTGGCGCAGAGCCAGCCGAGCGCGCCGGCCCATAATGTCAAACCAATTAAAGCCAGCTTGGCCAGGGTCTTACCGTTGAAGCGGGCGTGTGCCGGCGTTGGGGTGTCGTCGTCTATCAACGCCGGTCCGAAATGCTGATTGGATTTACCGTGACCGCCGCCCAAATTAAAGTACTTGGGAACCAGTTTGCCGCCGATGGCACCCAGCAATCCCGCGAAGAATACGATTAACGGAAACGGTGCGTGCCACGCAAATATAGCTAGAAATGCTAGAGCTGCTATCACCCATAACCAAGCGTTTTTTAAAGCACGAGAACCGATTCGATACGCCGCGAACAACACGATCGCTGTCACCGCTGGCTTGATGCCGTACAGCGCGCCGGCAACCGCCGGTAAATGCCCGTAAGCCAGATAAATCCAGCCCAAACCGATCAAAATTAACAAGGACGGCAACACAAACAAGCCGCCCGCCATGATGCCACCCCAACCGCGATGCATCAGCCAGCCGATATAGGTTGCCAGTTGTTGTGCTTCAGGACCAGGCAGCAACATGCAGTAATTTAAGGCATGCAGGAAACGGCGTTCGGAAATCCAGCGCTTATTTTCCACCAGGTCCTGGTGCATGATGGCAATTTGCCCGGCCGGCCCGCCGAAGCTGATAACCCCGAGTTTTAACCAATAGCAAAAAGCTTGTTTTATTCTGACAGGCGGCGGTGGACTTGTCGGTGTTTGTTGCTGGCTCATAAGGCTGTTCCTAAAAAGCTTGGTACAAAGTGTCGAAATATTCACCGGCTTTGCTTATCAAAGCAAAGCCCAATTTAATGAAATTGCTTTGTATGAAACTTGTCTTCGCGATTTGGCATTAATTATGCTCGAAAGTTTGTGAGATTTATACGTCAACTAATTGACATTAAAAAGAAATATTTTTTCTATTAATTGTTTTAAAGCTCGCAAAAACACAAGTATCACGCTAGTATTAATATTGATTCTTGAGCGTTTTCTGCGAACTTGTTAACGGAACGGGATTGAAAATGTCTTAAGCAAACAACGCGTAGCCAGGTATGGGAATTTGCTAAGGCCGATTATTACTCAGGCCGTTAGTTTTGGCCGCTGGCGACGAATAGTGCCGACCGTGCTCTTTGGGCAAGCTTGTATTGAAGAAGGGCTTGTTCGTTGGGCGCATAACGTCAACTTTGGAATAGGAGGAAATCATGCAAGCCAGTGATTTTTCGTTTCTAAAGCATCCCAAAACCATTTCCGCCGTCCTCGGTGGTCTGTTAGCTTTTTGTGCGTTAAACGTCGTCGCGGACACGCCGCATCCGGAAAGCTTCGACACGCCTTCGGGGTTAATTTTGACGCCATCTGACCAAACGTTGACAGCCGATGCTACCCATGGCGCGAATCTTATGTTGAGTAATTCAGCGCAGGGTACGGCAAGTCTGCAGCCGACTGAAAAGCGAAAAAGCCGGCCGGTAAATGTAGGGTGCGGTGTGGATGTGAATCAATTTGCCAGCGAAGATAATTCGCTGTCTAGTCGATTGGTTGGGGAATGTGATTTGAAGTTTCGCTACTGAGGTTGAGCTTAGCGCCCGGTTAGTGGCCCAACCAGTGGTGCAAAAAAAATGTCAGTCGACCAGATGTTGAATTTGCTGGCTGGTTACCGCGACGGCATTTAATTTGCGGATTTGCGGTTCGATGCCTTCGAAGTTGCCGCGAAATTCCATCAAACGCAGCTCGGCTTCAACATCGGCTACTTCTAGCAGATTTTTTAGCAAGCGATCCTGCATTTTCCGCAAGTCGCGTTGTCGGCCGAAATAACCTTCCAGACATTCGCCGACCAGCATGAATGCCGCTGCAAACACCGTCAGTACTGCAAATGCCAGCACCAACTTCGGGATGCCCTGGGTTAGAGCCGCTATCAATGCGCCTGCCGACACGGTGGCTATGGTGCTGCCTATCAGGCGCAAACGCACCGAGCCTCGCAAGCGCGTACTCAACAAGTGATAGATGCTCAGACACTCCTGCTTGACCAGACCATTGGTGTTTAGCGCCAAGTCGACCAGCAATTGAGACTGTGATGCGCTGTCTTGCCCCAGTAATTTGCCGGGTCTAAGGGTTTCGGTATAGCCTGGATGTTTCGCACAAATTTGATCCAGCAATTCCGGTCTTAACTTGCTGAGTAGATTGACCAAAGCCTGGATGTCAAGAGCGATTGAATCAAGCATGCATATCTCCGCCGGGGCGTGTAGTGGACGATAGTTCAATAATAACCGGGCTTGGCTATTGCAGACACTGTTTTTTCGGCATTCCGCAAGTTTAGGAGAATTGGTCCAAAAACCAAGGCGATAAACTTTGGTGAAGGTGATTTTTGAGAAAGTTTGTAGCCATTGGCAAGCAATTTGCCGTTGGCTTCGACTCCGCTCAGTCAACGGCAAATTGCTTGGTTTGGGTGCATTTATTGCCTGAGACAAATAGCCTTAAGCTTGAACGATCAGATAAGGCTGGGACATATTGATTTAGATCGAAATCGCGAAGTATTTTGATCGCGCCAGGCCTTGCGAAGCCTGGCGCTTGAAAAGGGTTTTGCGTGCCTATTGGCAATCGAACTGCTTAGGCCAATCCCGATAATTGAACACCTGGCCTTCCTGGCGCACGGTGTCTACCGCCGCCAAATCCAGGTCGGCGTAAACCCATTGCGCAGTGTTGTATTCGCCTATAGCCAAAATACCGTTGCTCGGAAAGCCCCTGTCCACTGGTGTATAAATCGCCGCCGCCCCGCAGTTAACATCTACTGCTTCCGACCAATCTGCGTTGCCGACCAATGAGGCTTGCACCACATAGCATTGATTTTCCAAGGCACGGGCTTGGCAACCAATGCGCACCCGATAATAACCGGCCTCGGTATCGGTGCAGCTAGGCACTAGAATCAAAGTCGCGCCGCGCTCGGCTTGTTGGCGGGCGTAATGCGGAAACTCGCTGTCGTAGCAGATATTGATCGCTACCTTACCGAATACGGTATCGAACAACTTGATGTCCAGCCCGCGCGAAATATGCCATTGCTCGTTCTCGAAACGCGTCATCGTCAACTTTTCCTGAGAATCCACATCGCCTTGCGGGGTGAAGAAATAGGCGTGGTTGCGGAATTCGCCGCTGTCGTGTTTGACGGGGTAAGTGCCGGCCTGAATATACACTCGATGCTCGGCAGCCAAAGATTTGAATAGGTTCAGATAATCCGGCAACAAGGTTTGCAAGGCATCCAGTTGGCCGTTCAAAGACGAATACACATCCTTGGGAAACAACGATGCCAGTTCCATGCAGGCATATTCCGGAAACAGCAGAATGTCGGCCTGGTTATCTGCCGCTTCCTTGACCCAGCGGCGAGTCTTGGCTGCGAAGTTTTCCCAGGTTTCCAGAAAGCTGATGTCGTATTGGGCGCTGGCGATTTTAGGCACGGTCTTCTCTCAACCAAAAAGTCATAGGTTTGGCAGTTTCTGCGACGTCGTCGAGATCTTTCCAGGTGTAAGTGGTTTTCAACTCAGGATGTTTAAGGTAGCCACGCTTGTTCCAGAATGCATCCAACGGCACGTAATCGGCCGGACGGCGTGGATGGTCAATCGGGCGTTCGACGCAGCAGAAAGTAATGTGTTTGAAGCCGCCCAAATCCTCGGCATGCGCTTCGCGTTGTTCGAAAAAGCGCACGCCTATGCCCAAGCCGCGATAGGCTTTGTTCAACACCGATTCGCCGCAATAAAACACTTCGTCCGGGTTATAGTCGTTTTCAACAAACGGTTTTTTAACTTCCTCAGTTTCATATTTCAGCGGAATCGCCGTCGATGCGCCAATGATCGCGTCGCCGTCAAACGCCAATACGATCACGCTTTCCGGGCAGTTGATGTAGGTTTGTAGGTATTTCTTCTCGTAGTCGTAATCGCCGTCGTACAGATACGGAAAATCGCGGAACACTTCGATGCGCAGGCGCGCCAGTTCCGGAATGTATTGAATCAAGGCTTCGCCGCTAAGGCGCTGAATGCGGATGTCTTTGCTCATGCTGGTTTGCGGTTGAATGAAAAACAAAATGTCGCCGCCAAGGTTAAGGCGTTAATAGCATATTGTATTGCAGGCGCTGGCGGATTGCCTATGGCGAACGTTTAAGAACTTAATCGGCAGTCTTCTCGTAGGCTGGGTAGAGCGCAGCGAAACCCAGAGAAATGGCTGGATTAAGGGGGCGGAAAATCGTGTAGCCTCGATTGGCGTGAGCGTAGTCGAGGAGGCGTGTGATCGTTATATCCGGGTGCTCCATTCGTCCGATTACGCTTTGCTAATCGGACCTACGGCTCTAACGTGAAGTTGAGGCGCCCGCGCGGCTTTTCGCGCTGGTAGCCTCGAATGCAGGGTTAGAGCACAGTTTCATAGAACTGCACCGACAAGATCACCATAACCCCACACGAGTGTACCTAGAATCATTAGCCATGCACCTATGTAGCCGGCAGCTTTATCCAGCTGGTGTTGGAGGAACCGCTCTTCCGTCTCTGTGTCGTAGGCAACCTTCATCTTCTGGACCGGCCCGGAGTCATCAACCGAGACCAGTGAGCCCAAGGCGAAAGTTACGGGGGCGCCTCCAACACCGCCGATGCCAAGACGGACGACACTTCGGTAGCTAAGGACAGCGCCAAAAAGCACGAGAACGGAGCCAGACCGTTGAAACCAAACCCACGACTTTGTTCCAAAGTCCAAATAGATTGAGATACCTAGCACCGCAAGTGCCAGAAGAAACAGAAACGGGGTGCTCTGGAAGGCGCGGCGCATCTGTGCTCTAACTAAAATTAGACATCTTAAATGACGCAAAACATTGCCTCAAAACGATGTCTAAACGTTTTAAAAAATAAAAATATCTTTTCATTTCAACTATGTGTCTTCATTTAGCACTGCATAAATCAAATTTTACCCAAACTACTTCTGCAATCGCACCCGCCGCGCATCCATCGGATTTTGTTTTAAAGGCCGATAAATCTCGACACGATCTTCAGAACTAAGGATCTTATCCAAACTGCAAACCTGCCCAAAAATCCCAACCTTCTGCTTACTCAAATCAATTTCCGGAAACTCCCGCAAAATGCCGGATTCTTCTATCGCCTGTTCGATACTGCTATTAGCCGCTAAACTGACGGGAGTAAGCAACTGCCGATCCGGCAGGGCATAAGCCACTTCAACGCTTATCAAATCAGCCGCCATACAACGATTTAGCGCGCTGGGTGAAGGAAGATACCATGGTATTGCAGATCTGATTGAACACCGGGCCGAACGCAAGATTGGCGAGCATGCCGGAGATTTCGAATTCCAGGTCCAGCGAGATTTTGCTTGCGTCCTCGCGCAGCGGCATGAAGCTCCAAAAGCCCTCAAGCGAGGAAAACGGCCCGTCCAGCAGGCTAATTTGGATTTTGCCGCCCTGATCGACTTTATTGCGGGTGGTAAAGGACTTATGAAAGCCGGCCTTGGCGATGTCGATTTGGCCTTCGACGATGTCGCCGTCGCGCTTCAATATCTTGCTGCCGGAGCACCAAGGTAAAAACTTGGGATACGACTCGATATCGTCCACCAGATCGAACATCTGCTTCGCCGAGAATTTGACCAGGGCGCTTTTTTGTACAACCGTGATCATTACAGGACCCCGAGCACGTGCAGGAAGACGATGAACACTGCTGCCGGTGCCAGGTATTTGATCAGAAATTGCCAGGCTTGAAAGCCTTGCTTAGGAAGTTCCAGTTCTTGCTCGGCATGGCCTTGTTTCATCATCCAGCCGGCAAATACCGCGATGCACAAACCGCCCAAAGGCAGCATCAGGTTAGCGGTCAGATAGTCCAGCAGTTCGAATAGATTTTTATCGAACATTTTAAAACCGGACCAGATATTGAAGGAAAATACCACGGCCAGGCCCAAACCCCAGCAAGCGGTGCCGGACCAGACGCAGGCTTTTTGCCTATCAATATTTTTGTTTTCCACCAGCCAGGCCACTGCCGGCTCAATCAAAGAAATAGAGGAGGTGAGGGCGGCAAAAAACAGCAACACAAAAAACAGCACGCCGAACATCCAGCCGCCGCTCATATGTCCAAAAGCCAAGGGCAGGGTTTGAAAGATCAGGCCGGGGCCGGTGGCAACTTCCAGTTGGTTGGCAAATACCAGGGGAAAGATGGCGATGCCGGCCAGCAAGGCTACCGCCGTGTCGGCGCCGGCGATGAAAAACGTGGTTTTGGCAATAGAGACATGACCGGGCAGGTAAGAGCCGTAAACCATAATCGCGCCCATGCCCAAGCTTAAAGTAAAGAAGGCGTGGCCCATTGCGGTAAGTACAGCGTCGGCGTTGATTTTGCTGAAATCGGGGCTGAATAAAAAGTGGATGCCTTGCGCATAAGCGCCGGAAGCCATCGCATAAGCCACCAAAATGATCAGGATGACAAACAAAGCCGGCATTAAGAAGCGCACGGCTTTTTCCAGGCCGCCTTTCACGCCGCGCATCACCACTTGCATGGTGATGAACATGAACAGCGAGTGCCAGAAAATTTGCTGAAGCGGGCTGGCCATTAGGTTGTCGAACATTTGCTTGACTTCACTTGCGTCGGTACCGAAGAAGCCGCCGAAAAAGGCTTTAAAGATATAAGCCATAGCCCAGCCGGCAATCACGCTATAGTAGGCCAGGATTAAAAAACCGGCGATCATGCCCATCCAGCCCAAATACCCCCAGCGTGGATCGACTTTAGCTTCCGCGGCTAGACTTTGCATGGTGTTGATCGGGCTTTGCCGGCCGCGTCGGCCCAGCATAATTTCCGCAATCATGATCGGTATGCCGATGGCGGCTACGCAGAGCAAATACACCATTACAAAGGCGCCACCGCCGTTTTGGCCGGTGATGTAAGGAAACTTCCAGATATTACCCAAACCGACCGCCGAACCGGTGGCGGCCAGAATAAAGGCGAAGCGGGAGGACCATTCGCCGTGGATGGATGGGGTTTTATCTGTCATGTTGGGGAGCCCTTGTGTTTTTATGTCGTTATTTAACGGGTGTGTGAGTAAAATATCAAAATTCACGTTTTCAGTCAGTTTAAAAAATCTTCGCTACAGAATGGCAGCCAAAAAATCCAAGAAGGACAACAAAGCCACCGATAACACCATTGCGGTTAATCGCCAGGCTACTCACGAGTACACCATAGACGAGACTTTCGAAGCCGGTTTGGTATTGGAAGGCTGGGAAGTAAAGAGTTTACGCGACGGTCGGATTCAATTGAAAGAAAGCTATGTCGAGGTCAGACGTGGTGAAGCCTGGCTGTGCGGCGCGCATGTTTCGGCACTGTTGTCGGCGTCTACCCATGTCAATCCCGATGCGGTGCGCAAGAAAAAACTGTTGTTGCATAGACGCGAGCTGAATAGGCTGATCGGTTCAGTGGAACGCAAGGGCTATACCTTGATTCCGTTGTCGATGTACTGGATTAAAGGCCGCGCCAAGTTAAAAATCGGTCTGGCCAAGGGTAAAAAACTGCACGACAAACGCGCCGCTGCCAAGGATAAAGATTGGGAGCGCGATAGGGCGCGCATCATGAAGCACGGTTAATGATGGCCATGCATCCGAATTTATTAGACGCAAACAATAGCGTTTTGCTAGTGGTTGATATTCAAGGGCGTTTGTCTACGGTGATGCCCGTTTTAGAGCTGCAGCAGATGCTCATGCACGGCCAACGTTTGCTGCAAGCTGCGGGGTTGTTGGATGTGCCGGTGCTAGTGACCGAACAGTATCCCCAAGGTCTTGGGCCTACTCAACAGGAGATTGGCGAGTATTTGCCGGGCAACTCGCGGTGTTTCAGTAAAACCGGTTTTTCTTGTTGCGCCGCGGACGGCTTCAATCAAGCTTTGGTTGATACCGGGCGGAAACAAGTCGTCGTGATAGGCCAGGAAGCGCATGTCTGCGTGTTGCAAACCGCGCTTGAGTTGTTAAATCAGCATTATCAGGTTCACGTTTTGGAAGATGCTGTCTGCTCGCGTCGCGCGGAACATAAAAATTTCGCTTTGCAGCGTATGCAGCAGCAAGGCGCTACGTTGAGCTGTCACGAATCAGTGTTGTTCGAATGGTTGCGGGATGCTCGGCATAGCCATTTCAAAACTATTTCAGCGCTTTTGCGTTAATTAATCGGGGGTTTAATGCTAAGGAAAGGATGGAGCGCGGTCGTACTTGGATGGTTGCTAATACAGGGGTGTGCGGAGCCGTTGCCGCCAGTGCAGACGTTTAGTGGTTTTGCGCAAGGGACCACCTACCACATCAGCTATTGGACGCCGCAAGCCTTGGATGATGCGCAAATTACCGCTGAGGCTGAAAAAGTTTTCTTGGATTTGGATAAAACCTTATCCAACTACCGGCCTGACTCGATAATCGAGCAATTCAACGCCAACACATCGACAAACAGTCAGCAGGTTGGCGAGGAAATCGTCGCTTTGGTTAAAGTTGCACAGAACGTCAGTAAACTGAGTCAGGGTTGTTACGATTTGACCATAAAACCTTTGTTCGAGATGTGGGGCTTTATGGGCGACGATTTGACTATTCCCGACGATGCCGCGCTGCAGGCAGCTTTGGCGAATATCGGCATGGATAAATTGCAGCTGGTCGACGATAGCCATATGTTGAAAACACTACCGAATGTGCGAGTCGATGTGTCGTCGATAGCGCAGGGTTATAGCGTAGAAAAAATCAGTAGTGCGCTTGAGGCCTTGGGTATCGAAAACTATTTGGTGGAAATTGGCGGCGAATTGAAAGCGCTGGGCAGCAAGCCGGACGGTAAGGCCTGGCGGATTGCAGTGGAAAAGCCGCTGCCCGGTGAGCAAAAAATGCACAAGGTGGTGACCTTGCCCAAAGAAACACCGATGGCGGTGATGACCTCCGGCACTTATCGGCATTATTTCGACATTAAAGGCAAACGTTACAGCCACATTCTCGATGGCCGCAATGGCAAACCGGTGACACACGATTTGGTAGCTGTTAGTGTGTTTAATGAAAGCCCCACTATCGCAGATGCCTGGTCTACTGCTTTACTATGCTTGGGGCAAGAAGAGGGTATGAAACTCGCTGATGCCGAGAAATTGCAGGTGATGTTTATCCAGCAACAAGGCACCGAGTTTGTGGAAAGCAAAACTAGAGCCTTGACAATGTCGACTCAGGTGACGATTAACTAGGCTTAGTCCTATCGTGGTAGTATCCGCGCAAAACGGAATCGGGGGAGGTTTTATGTGGGGTCTAAACGATCATTTAACGTTTGCCGTACATGGCGGTGGTGATAGCGGCGGCGGGCTGAGCGGCGGGGTAGACAGCTTGCTGTCGTTTCTCGAAGTACTGGTGCGGCAATCCCCTTCGGAAAGTTTTAATAGTCTGTTGCCAGGCATTGCCGCGTTGCAGAATATTCATCCCTTGCTGGTGCATTTTCCGATTGCTTTGCTGACATTGTTCTTTACCCTGGATTTGATAGGCAGCTTGGCGAACCGCCCGGAGTGGCGGCAGATAGCCGGCGCGTTTTTGTATCTGGGTACGGTGTTTGCCGGGTTCGCCGTGGCGGCCGGTTTGGTTGCGGCTGCGACAGTGGCGCATGGCGGCAACGTCCATGAAGTGATGGAGCATCACGAACATCTGGGTATCTCGGTATTGAGCCTGGCTGCAGTTCTGGCGGCCTGGCGCTTGTTGAGCAAAGGGCATATTGTCGGTCCAGCCAATACCTTGTACTTGTTATTGGCGGCGATTTTATCTGGGCTGTTGGCGTTTACCGCCGACCTAGGTGGCCTGATGGTTTATAAATATGGCGTGTCGGTGCAAGCTGCCGATCAGATCAATCGAGCCGCCGCGCAAGCCCACGAACACGAAGGCGTTGTTGAGGATAATGTGTCGGTAATACATGAAGAAGTCGACGTGGAAGAATTGAAACCGGATGATAGTCATCACGATGAAGCGGCGCATGGCTCTGCCGGTCATCATCACGACCATCATCATGCGCATTGACGTAAGCCTGCAGAGCCGCCGGATAAAGGCTGACAAGGGTCAGCCTTTTTTTATTGGCCCGGACATGACAACTCGGCTAGCTGTGTTATCCTACGCCGCCGTTTTTTGTGAGGCTTTTGATGCGCACCCGCGTTAAAATTTGCGGCTTTACTCAGGTTGAAGATGCGCTTTGTGCGGCTAATTTGGGTGTCGATGCCATCGGTTTGGTGTTTTATCCGCCCAGTCCAAGAAACGTATCCATCGAACAAGCTGCCATTATCAGTAGAGCATTGCCAGCCTTTGTTAACGTGGTAGCCTTGTTCGTCGATGCCGAGCCTGCTTTGATTCGCGAGGTGTTAAATAAAGTAAGGGTGGATTGCCTGCAATTTCATGGCGATGAAGCTGCCGAGGATTGCCGGATTTACGATAAGGCGTACATCAAAGCGATTCGCATGCGCCCGGATACGGACGTCGGCGCGCTGCAACAGCAATACCACGATGCGGCCGGCTTACTTTTGGATGCTTATCATCCAGGCGTGCAAGGCGGCAGCGGTAGCGGTTTTGACTGGGATTTGATTCCAAAGACTCGTAGTGTGCCGATAATTCTCGCGGGCGGATTGACGCCGGAAAATGCCGGTGATGCGATTAAAGCTGTAAAACCGTATGCGCTGGATGTCAGCAGCGGTGTTGAGGCCGGGAAAGGCATTAAGGATGCGGCAAAAATGGCTGCGTTTATAAGAAAAACTAATCAAGTGACTTTAGAACTATGACAGAGAAATACCCTCAGGGGCACAAGTACGATATGCCGGATGCCCGGGGCCATTTCGGGCCTTACGGCGGTATTTTTGTAGCGGAAACGCTGATGCCGGCAATTACCGAATTGAACGAAGCCTACCAGCGCTATATGCAGGATCCTGAATTCATTGCCGAGTTGGATGCCGATCTCAGGGATTATGTGGGCCGGCCATCCCCGCTCTATCACGCCGAGCGATGGAGCCGCGTACTGGGCGGCGCGCAGATTTATCTAAAGCGCGAAGATCTCAACCACACCGGCGCGCATAAGGTAAATAATACCGTTGGTCAGGCGTTATTGGCAAAACGCATGGGCAAGACCCGTATCATCGCTGAAACCGGCGCTGGCCAGCACGGCGTCGCGACTGCGACTGTCGCTGCGCGCCTGGGTTTGGAGTGCGTGGTTTACATGGGCGCAGTCGATGTTGCGCGCCAAGCCTTGAATGTCTATCGGATGAAGTTGCTGGGCGCCACTGTCGTGCCCGTGCAATCCGGCTCCAAAACCCTGAAAGATGCGCTGAACGAAGCCCTGCGCGACTGGGTAACCAATATCGACAATACGTTTTACATTATCGGCACAGTCGCCGGTCCGCATCCTTATCCGGCCATGGTTCGGGATTTTCAGGCGGTGATAGGCCGCGAAGCCCGCCAACAATGTATCGATCAAGCAGGGCGCTTGCCGGATGCGCTGGTGGCATGCGTGGGTGGCGGGTCCAATGCCATTGGATTGTTTTATCCGTTTATCGATGACAAGACCGTGAAAATGTATGGGGTAGAGGCTGCCGGCGACGGCATCGAAACCGGTCGTCATTCCGCGCCGTTGTCGGCCGGCAGGCCCGGTGTATTGCACGGCAATCGTACCTATCTGATGGCCGATGACGACGGTGAGATTATCGAAACGCATTCCATCTCCGCCGGTCTGGATTATCCTGGCGTCGGTCCGGAACATGCCTGGTTGAAAGATACCGGCCGCGCCCAATATCCCAATATTACCGACGAAGAGGCGCTGCAAGGTTTTCATGCCTTAACCAAGATGGAAGGCATCATCCCGGCGCTGGAGTCCAGCCATGCGATGGCTTATGCGATGAAGCTGGCGCCTACTATGCGCAAGGATCAAATTATTATCGTTAACCTATCCGGACGCGGCGATAAAGACATGCACACCATTATGCAACGCGAGGGCATCAGTCTATGAGCCGTTTAGCTAACAAATTTGCTGAATTAAAAGCCTCCGGCCGCAAGGCGCTGATACCATTTATTACCGCCGGCGATCCGTATCCGGAATTTACCGTACCCTTGTTGCACGAAATGGTCGCCGCCGGCGCCGACATTATCGAGCTGGGTGTGCCTTTTTCCGACCCGATGGCGGATGGCCCGGTGATACAGCGAGCCAGCGAGCGGGCTTTATCGCATCATGTGGGCTTGCGAAAAGTGTTAAGTATGGCAATTGAGTTCCGGAAAACCGATCAGGACACCCCTTTGGTGTTGATGGGTTATTTAAATCCGATAGAAATCATGGGTTACGAAGATTTTGCCAACGCCGCACAACGCGCCGATGTCGATGGTGTGTTGACAGTGGATTTGCCGCCGGAAGAATCGGAAGAGTGTGTCAGACTGCTGCGCGAGCGCGGTATCGACCAGATTTTTTTACTAGCGCCTAACACCAATGCCGAACGCATTCAGAAGATGGACGCGGTGGGTAGCGGCTATTTGTATTACGTGTCCTTGAAAGGCGTGACCGGCGCCGGGCATCTGGATACCGCCGACGTCGAACAAAAACTGCAACTGATTCGCCAAAATACAGCTTTGCCGGTCGGCGTCGGTTTTGGTGTGAAGGATGCCGACACCGCGAAAACCATCGCCGCGATTGCCGACGGTGTCGTGGTGGGTAGCGCGCTGATCAGTAAAATAGAAGCAAATCTCGATGATCCTCAGCAAGCCAAGCATGAGATCGTCACCTTATTAAAATCCATGCGTCAAGCCATGGATGTTTAAGCTTTTAAGCGGAGAATACACCGAATGAGTTGGTTTGAAAAACTGGTCCCCTCTGCCATTAGAACCGAAACCTCGCAGAAAAAAACCACGGTGCCGGAAGGCTTGTGGAATAAATGCCCACGTTGCGATGCGATTTTGTTCAATGCCGAACTAGAGAAGAATCTTAGCGTTTGTCCAAAATGCGATCACCATTTGCGCATTTCGGCGCGTAAGCGGCTGAATATGTTTCTGGATGAAGGCGGCCGTCAAGAAATAGGCGCTGGATTGAAACCCAGTGATCCTTTGAAATTTAAGGACAGTAAACGCTACAAAGACCGCATCAGCCAAGCGCAAAAACAAAGCAACGAGAATGACGCGTTGGTAGTGATGAAAGGGTCACTGCAAGGCGCCGGTATTGTCGCTGCGGCGTTTGACTTTGGTTTTATGGGTGGTTCCATGGGTTCGGTGGTTGGCGAGCGTTTCGTGCGCGGTGTCAATGAGAGTCTGCGTTCCGGCGTGCCGTTCATCGTGTTTACCGCCAGTGGCGGGGCCCGGATGCAGGAGTCTTTGTTCTCGCTGTTTCAAATGACTAAAACCAGCGCGGCATTGGCCAAGCTGGCAGAAGCCGGCATTCCGTATATATCCTTCATGACCGATCCGACCATGGGCGGGGTTTCCGCCAGTCTGGCGATGTTGGGCGATATTAACGTGGCAGAACCTGATGCCTTGATCGGCTTTGCCGGGCCGCGCGTTATTGAACAAACGGTGCGTGAAAAATTGCCGGAAGGCTTCCAGCGCAGCGAATTTCTTCAGGAACACGGCGCTATAGATATGATCGTCGATCGCCGCGAGATGCGTGAGAAAATAGCCAGTATTCTCGCTATCATGTGTGCCGGGCGCAGCAGCGATGCCGATGTGGTGATCGAAGCCAATCCCAACAGTGAGTCTTTAAGCGATCAAGGTGAAAGCAATAATCCGCAGCATCAGGAATAAATACGGTCGAAATGACGCGTTTTGATTCGCTGCAAGCCTGGTTGGACTGGCAGGAAAAACTGCACCCTCGGCCTATCGATTTGGGGTTGGGACGGGTTGCCGGTGTTTATCGGCAGCTTAATCCGGACCCCAAAAAAACGCCGACCATTACGGTTGCCGGCACTAACGGCAAGGGTTCCTGCGTGGCATTTTTGGAAGCGATATACCGCGCTGCCGGCTACCGGGTTGGTGCTTATACCTCGCCGCACATTTTGAGGTATAACGAACGTATTCGTATTGATGGTGAGCCGGTCGACGACACTTTGATTTGCGAGGCGTTTACCCGCATCGATGCGGCGCGCGGCGACACCAGCTTGAGTTATTTCGAGTTTGGCACCCTAGCCGCACTGAGTATTTTTGCCGACGCGGATCTGGATATACAGTTGCTCGAGGTCGGTTTGGGCGGCAGACTCGATGCGGTGAATATCGTCGATCCCGATGCGGCAGTGGTGACGACCATAGCACTCGACCATGTTGATTGGCTGGGCCATACCGAAGAAGCAATCGGCCGGGAAAAAGCCGGTATTTTCAGGTCGGGAGTGGCGGCGATAGTCGGGGATAGCCTGCCGCCTAGTTCCTTACCCGAAGCGGCGGCGCGGGTTGGTGCAATTTTGCTGCAAATGGGCGCAGCTTTTACCTATCAAAAACAGGCGGATACTTGGGATTGGCGGTCTGCGGATATGCAAATTAGTCAGCTGCCGCAGCCGGCCTTTAAGGGCGAGCACCAATATCGAAACGCCTCCGCGGCGATAATGGCTATAAAAACCCTGCAGCCTTTTTTGGCGGTCAGTGACGACGCCATTCGGCAAGGTTTGCGCAGCGCGAAGTTGCCGGGGCGTTTTCAATTGATTGCCGGCCAGCCGCGAATTTTGCTTGATGTCGGGCACAACCCGCAGGCTGTGCAAACATTAATCGACTATTTGCGCGAATACTTCCCCGAGATCAGAATACACGCAGTTTTTGCGATGATGCGGGATAAAGATATTGCCGGCGTATTGAACATGATGCGCGATAGAGTAACGACGTGGTACTTAGCACCGCTGGTTAATCCTCGCGCTGCTAGTCCGGATATGTTAGAAACCATTTTTCAGCAACAAGGCCTGGACAATGTCCGCAGCGGTTTTGCCGATTTTACCGAGGCATTTCAAGCCGCTCGGCAAAATGCCGGGCAAGACGAATTGCTTTTGATTTTTGGTTCTTTTTTTCTAGTATCCGAATATTTATCGAAATTTTCTTAGAGGTGATGAGAATGGATCAGGAGTTAAAGCAACGATTGATTGGTGCGGCGGTGATTACTGCATTGGCGGCGATTTTTGTGCCTATGTTATTCGACGACCCGATCGACGAAACCGGCAAAAGCATCAATGAATTAAAAATCCCCGAGCTACCCGCCAAGGCTCAGGATGTGGAAATCATGCCGTTGCCGGAAAAAGTGGAAGAGGTAGCGGAAAACCTGCCGGCGGCGAATGCGCCTAAACAACAGGTGAAAGCGCTGGAAGAAGGTGAGGCCGAAGCCGAGTTGGAAGCGCCCAAGCCGCAAGTTAAATTATCTGCCAAGGACACCGCGCCGGTGCAACGTAATTTGCCGGCTGCCAAATCCGCTGCGCCAGCGGCGGCGGTCGCGCAATTCGGTGAGGAACCCGCCGAAGCCGAAGATGAGCCGCCGGTGGTCAACAAACCTGTCAAGTTACCGGCCCCGGCCGTACAGCCTTTGCAAGCCGTCAGTCCAACGCCGAAAGTGTTAAAGCCGGTCAATAAATTATCTGAGCTAAAAGCCGAGGTGGCACCAACATCGCCGGTAACGACAGCTAGCAAGGCGCAGCCTGCAGCCGCCGAAGAAAGCAATCGCTGGTATTTGCAAGTGGGTACGTTTAGTCAAAAACCCAACGCAGTCAGTTTGCAGGAGAATTTGAAGCAACAAGGTTTCGCGGCATCCGTCAGAGAGGTCGCCAGCGATAAAGGTGCGGTATTTAAAGTGCGGATAG
Organism: Methylomonas albis; assembly: GCF_014850955.1. Taxonomy (NCBI): domain Bacteria; kingdom Pseudomonadati; phylum Pseudomonadota; class Gammaproteobacteria; order Methylococcales; family Methylococcaceae; genus Methylomonas; species Methylomonas albis. The sequence goes on along the minus strand of NZ_JACXSS010000001.1, from coordinate 2,549,262 downwards.
GCCCTATCGTCGATAAAGTCAAAGCCCAGGCAGTCAAGGCCAAGCTGGCGCAAATCAATGTAAACAGCTTTGTTTCTGCGGACGAATAAGTAATTGCGACTGATGTATTGTTTGGATTAGCCGGCTAGACCATGTTGGATATTGTGCCTTGGGCTAAGCTATTGTGGGTGGATTACGTCATTGTTTCTATTATCGCGATTTCGGCGATAATGGGCCTATTGCGCGGATTTATTAAAGAAGCGTTTGCGCTAGCACTGTGGATGGTGGCGGTTTGGGTAGCAATACAGTACTGCCGTGATGTCTCGGTACTACTGCAATCCACCATCAGTTTTCCTTCCGCCAGAATCGCTGCCGCTTTCGCCTTATTATTTTTCACGACCTTGATTTTGGGTAGTTTAATCAGCTTTTTGCTGAGCCAGCTGATAGAAAAGACCGGCTTGACCGGTAGTGATCGTTTGCTGGGTATGTTATTCGGTATTGCCCGCGGGGCGGTACTGGTTTCTCTATTGGTGATGCTGGCCGGCTTAACGCCGTTACCGGAAGATCCCTGGTGGAAACAATCCCTTCTCATTCCTCCGTTCCAAGCCTTGGCAGTGTGGTTGAAAGCGCACATGCCGACAGGGTTGGCGGATTACATCCATTATCGATAACTCGGATCTGCTATGTGTGGTATTGCCGCTATTGTTTCCAATCAAAGTGTTAATCAGGATTTGTACGACGCCCTGACAGTACTTCAGCATCGGGGTCAGGATGCCGCCGGCATCGTTACTTGCGACGGCAGTCGTTTGCATTTGCGCAAAGATAACGGTTTGGCGCGGGATGTATTTTCCAGTAAGCAAATGATGAAGTTGAAAGGCAATATGGGTATTGCCCATGTGCGCTATCCGACAGCTGGTTGCACCAGTTCGGCGGAAGCTCAGCCTTTTTATGTGAATTCGCCGTTTGGATTGACGCTGGCGCACAACGGCAATTTGACCAACACGGAAGAACTGAAATATCAGGTGTTCATGGACGACCAACGCCACATCAACACCGACTCGGATTCGGAAGTATTGTTGAATGTATTCGCGCATGAATTGGCGCAATTCGGCAAACTCAAATTGACCGTTGATGATGTGTTTCAGGCGGTAAATGCCGTGCACAAACGCTGTCGTGGAGCCTATGCGGTAGTGGTTATGATTGCCGGTTTCGGCGTATTGGGTTTCCGCGACCCGCATGGCATTCGGCCCATCGTCTTCGGGCAACGGAAAACCGAAGACGGCATCGATTATATGATCGCCTCGGAAAGTGTGGCGCTGGATGTATTGGATTTTCAGCTGATTCGGGATATAGAGCCCGGCGAAGCGGTGTTTATCGAAGCAGACGGCCAGTTACACACGAAGCAATGCACGGAAGTAGTTGATCACTGCCCATGTATTTTCGAATATGTCTATTTTGCTCGGCCGGATTCGATCATCGACAATATTTCGGTGTACAAAGCCAGAATGCGGATGGGTAGAAAACTGGCCGAAAAAATTCAAAGGGAGTGGCCAAATCACGATATCGACGTGGTCATTCCGATTCCGGATACCAGTCGTACCGCAGCATCCCAGATTGCCCACGACTTAGGTGTGAAGTTTCGCGAAGGCTTTATGAAAAACCGCTATATCGGTCGGACTTTCATTATGCCTGGGCAAAAAATGCGCAAAAAGTCGGTCAAACAAAAGCTGAATGCGATTTCGCTGGAATTCGACGGCAAGAATGTACTGCTGGTGGATGATTCCATTGTACGCGGCACTACCTCCGAGCAGATTATCCAGATGGCCCGCGATGCCGGCGCCAAGAAAGTGTATTTTGCGTCCGCAGCGCCGCCGGTACGTTATCCCAATGTATACGGTATTGACATGCCGGCCGCGCATGAATTGATCGCGCATGATCGCACCGAGGATGAGATTTGCCAAGCCTTGGGTGCGGATAAGCTGATTTATCAAGAATTGGACGATTTGATTGATGCGGTCGGTAAAGGTAATCCGGACATCAAGCATTTCGATACGTCATGTTTCAGTCACCATTACATTACCGGCGATATTGACGATGCTTATCTGGCGCGTATCGAAGCCTTGCGTAATGACAATGCACAGGAACTGCGCAACGGCAGTAGCTTTATCATAGAAATGCAGGTTGCAAAGTAAAAGGACTAAAGATGAGCGAATTTGATTGGCAAGATTATGCGCCGGAAACGCAGGCTATCCGCGCCGGGCATAAACGCACCCACGAAGACGAACACAGCATCCCGATTTTCGCCACCTCCAGCTATGTGTTCAAATCGGCGGAGGAAGCTGCACTGCGGTTTACCGGCAAACAGCCCGGTAATATCTACTCGCGTTTCACCAATCCCACTGTCAGCGCGTTTCAGGAGCGTTTAGCCTATCTGGAAAAAGGCGAGCGTTGTCTGGCGTTTGCGTCGGGTATGGCGGCAATCATGGCCGTGGGTATGGCTTTACTGAAGGCCGGTGACCATGTGGTGTGCTCACGCAGTGTGTTTGGAAACACCGTCCTGACCTTCCAGAACTATTTCGGCAAGTTTGGGGTCGAGACCGATTTTGTCAGTCTGACCGAGCCGGCGGCCTGGGAAGCGGCGATTAAGCCCAATACCCGGTTTCTGTTCCTGGAAACGCCGTCTAACCCCTTGATCGAAATTGCTGATATTCAAGCACTGGCGGACATCGCTCATCAGCATGGTGCTTTATTGGTGGTTGATAATGTGTTCTGCACGCCAATTTTGCAGCAGCCATTGACTTTGGGTGCGGACTTGGTAGTGCATTCCACCACCAAATACATAGACGGCCAAGGGCGTTGCGTCGGCGGCGCGGTGGTGGCTAACGAAGAATTGATCGAAAAATACGTGTATCCGTATCTGCGTACCGGCGGCGCGACGATGAGTCCGTTCAATGCCTGGGTATTTTTGGGCGGACTGGAAACGTTGGCGCTCAGAATGAAAGTACATTGCGATAATGCCTTCGAACTGGCCAAATGGTTGGAGCAACAGCCAGCGGTAGCCAAGGTGCATTATCCCGGCTTGGAATCACATGCCCAGCATGAATTAGCCAAACGCCAGCAAAGTCATTTCGGCGCGGTAGTCAGTTTTGAGCTGCAAGGCGGGAAGGATCATGCTTGGCAGTTGATTGATTCCACTCGCATGTTGTCGATTACCGCAAATCTGGGTGATGTAAAAACTACCATCACGCATCCGGCGACTACCACTCATGGCCGCTTGACGCCGGAGGCACGGGCTGAGGCGGGGATTAACGATAGCTTGGTCAGAATTTCGGTAGGTTTGGAAAATATCGACGATATTAAGGCCGATTTGCTTAACGGCTTGGCGCATTGCTAAACCTGTAGGCAGATAAAGCCTGCCGCAAATCAAAAATTAAGCTATCTTTGACCGACGTTATATAGAGATTGCGATCATGTTTCAGGACAGAAAAGAGTACCGAAAAAACTTTAACGCGGAAGGCCAGCTGTTCGTGGGTGGCGAGACTTTGCAGCTTAATTGCTACGATGTGTCCTTGAAAGGCGCAATGGTGGAAGTCAATTCAGGTGATTTATTAACCACTATCCAGGATTTCGAAGCGTTTCTTAATGAAGATCGGCAGGCGGAAATTTTTGTCGCGGAATTGATGTTGGCTGGCGAGGTCGATATTGTTTGGGTGAAACGTGAGCGCAACCGCATCATGATGGGCTTGGAGTTTCACGATGTCGTGCACAACGCGCACAAACTTTGGCGTAAGCGGCGCGGCTACCGCAAAGTGGAAGCGTTTAAAGCCGAATTGTTTATCGACAAGGAGCGCTTCAGTGTGGAAGGTGTTAACCGCTCGGTAGAGGGCATGTGTCTAAAGTTGGCGGGTAGTCATCCTTGTATCAAGGTTGAGGCACCGGTTAAGCTGTTGGTTGCCGACTTGGCATTGAGCGCATTGGGCAAAGTGGTCTGGGTCGAGAGCAATGAGCTGGTCACCCGCCTAGGCCTGCAACTGGTGGTAATTAGATAGGGTCCTGTAGGCAGCCTCGGATTTTTGGGGCAGCATTTGCCCAGCATAAAAACTTCAGGCCGCTTTTTCGCGGCAATGGAGTCATTCATTTAAAAATGACGTCCATAAATTCATGCCACACGGAAAGGCGTGTTCCAACAATTGCGCAATTAGCTGACAATTATTGTCGATTGCTAGTTTTGACCCGCTTAAGCGTTTAACAGTGGATCCAGCTCGTGGCTCATATCCAGGGCGTGCAAGTCATCGAAACCGCCGATATGCCGCTCGCCGATATAGATCTGCGGTACGGTGCGTCGCTTGGTCTTTTCCATCATTTGCTGACGTAGTCCAGGCTCGGCATCCACATTGATTTCGGTATAGCCCACACCTTTTCTATCGAAAAGTTTTTTCGCCATAGTGCAATACGGGCAGAGCTTTGCGGTGTAAATGATAATGTCCGGCATGAGAAAAATTAATAATTGCTAATGAATGGGGGTATTCTAAGGCCACAGCTGGCTTTGCTCAATAGCAATGGCTTTGGCGAGTTGCTCAATTAATAAGCAGGCCGCCTCTGTTAACGTTGCACCAAATGCCACGATACCGTCTTCGTGGCCCAGCATGCTGAACAATCCCGCTTGTTGTAGCCTGCCTGATTCAAATAGCTTTGCAACAGCGTTTGCCATTTCCGGTGTGCCATAGGGTACTTCCATTGCAGTGCAAGCCAGGTTTAATTTAGTGGTCTGTAACCATAATTCCGGGCAGTGTACGTGGATCACTGCGGCAATCAATGAGTGTTGTCGATAAACGCTGGCGTGGGTAAGGGCTTCGGAGGATGGCTGCGATGCACCGCGTGATTTGATGGCATTACGTTCCTGTGATGCGGTTTCGATCAACGCGAAATGTTGTTTGTTAAGAACAGGCAAATGCCCGGTTTGGGTGCCGGAGATCAAAAACTCTTGGCCACCGGGAACCAAGCGCCGACTGATATTGCCGAAACCCAGTCCTGCGTATTTTTCGGTTATCTGGCCAATTAGCCGCAAGCGATAAAACAGGCTACGCCAGGCGTTGAGTTCGCTGATATCGATGTCCGCTGCTAACTCGGCATGCTGATGATCAAGCCGATATTTAATAACACCTTCCAGTTCGCTGAACCTGTTTTCCATTTTTATAATGTGTTTTTTAGACTTATTTGTTATCCAGCCACCGCATGAAACCTAATTTTTTAAGATCCGGCTTTGCTTTTTGTTTGCTCTTATTGCTGATCAGTTTAAACCTTGCGTACGCCGCAAATCAAAACCCGGCCAATAAAGCGCTATCGCGTACCGATGTACAGCAACGCATTCAAGTCATCAAAGATAAGCAAAATCTGCCTGAAGAGCAGAAAAATCGGATTCTGGCGGCGTACCACGAAAGTGAAGATAATCTCAACGAATTGGAGGCACAGGACGCGCAAGCCGAATCCTTCAAGCAGGCTTTAAACAGCCTACCGATAGAAGTTAAGCAATTGGCAAGGCAAATAGCCGACGCCGAGAGCAATTTAAAAAATCGGAAATCCGAGAAACTGCTGATTTTTCCGACGGATGAGTTAGAGCAACGCCTGCTTATCGAAAAAACCAAGCTTAGTGATTTAGACGCCGAAGTCAGCCGTATCGAAGCGACTTTGGGTGAATTGAATAGCCGGCCGCAATTGATTCGGGAAAAAGTCTCCGAAATCAAGAGCAAACAGACTTCCAGTCAGCAGGAACAGCAGAGTTTGGCATCCAGGGCTGGTGACAATCTTTATCAAAAAGAGGCCAGGCAGATACAACTGGATAGCCGGATTCGTCTGTTAAACAGCACGCTGAAAACGCTGGAATTGGAAAATCTTAGTAATCCCTTGCAAGTGCAAGCTAACAAGGATCGCGTACATCTGTTGACCTTGCAACGGGAGCAGCAGAGTTTACTAATTGCTGACCTCGATAATTTCTTGCTGGAGCGGCGCCAACAGGAAACTGATAAAGAACAGACGGCATTATTGCAGGCCGAAAAGGACGCGGAGAGCAAACATCCTTTGATTAGGGCCGCCACGAAAGAGAATATGCAGTTCAACCGCAATTTGCAGGAGATCAATAAAAACACGGAGCAATACTCGCTCCAAAAAAATGAAATAGACGTTCGTTATAAACAGTTGCAAAAAGATTTTCAGAGCGCGGAGCAAAAAATTAGCCTTGCGGGTTTAAGTCCGGCTTTGGGCAATTTACTACGCGAACAGCGCCGTAACTTGCCGCAACGTAAACAATACAGCACCTTGAGTGAAGAGGTTCAAAACCAGATTGCCTTGACCAGTCTGGAAATGTTTAAGTTGGACGAGGCCAAAAAAAGTCTGGCCGATATTAACCAGGTGTTGCTGACGCGCATTGCCCAATTGCCGGCGGATACGGACGAGTCGGAAAGGCTACGGGTGCGTACCGAGTTACGTATGTTGTTGAACGACCAGAAAGACTTGGTGGCAAGACTGGCGAGTGGTTATAGCGACTACGGCCGGCTGCTGGGTGATGTCGATTTTAGTTTGCAGCAAATGTTGAGTATCGCCGATAAATTTAGCGGCTATCTGGATCAGCGTTTATTGTGGGTACCGAGCGCTCCGGTTATCGACAAACATTATTTGCAGGAAATTTTTTCCTCATTGCTGTGGTTCATGAGTCCGAGCAATTGGCTGGGCGTGGCGACGGCTTTTTGGGATGGCATCAACCATTTCCCGCTGTTGGTATTGGTGGGCTTGGGTATCGTAATACTCCATTGGCGTTTCCGGGTTCGAATCAAGCAGCAACTCGCCGTATTGTTAGCTAAAAAAGCTATCAATCACAATTTTGGCGATATTGTTTCCAGTCTGCTTTACCTGTTATTGATGTCTCTTTATGGGGCCTTATTGATGGCCTGGATCGGCGGTGTGCTGATATTGAACGCGCGAGCCGATTTTTTCAGTCACTCGTTCGCCGCCGGTTTAATCGCTTCGGCCTTGTCATTGTGCCTGGTACAGTTCTTCTATCGATTGTTTCGGCCGCGCGGCGTCGCGGATACCCTGTTCCATTGGTCTGATCACGCCATTTTGTTGTTGCACACGCAAATGAAGTGGGCCCGATTCATACTGGTGCCCTGCGTGTTTCTTATCTCAATGACCGGTAATGATCTGTTCTCCGAACACAGTTATGCATTGGGCAGAACCGCGTTGATCGTGATGATGGCAACGATGGCCTATTTGTTTCACCGTCTGATGCACCCACAGTCGGGATTGGCAAAGAATTGGTATTTACAATCGGCAGGCTGGATCAGCCGTTTGCGCTATGTGTGGTACGCAATTGCGGTGTTGGTACCCTTGGTAATCATCGGTTTTGGGGTGACGGGCTATTACCAAAGCGCGCTGGAACTGCAAGGCAAGCTGATAATGAGCTTGCGTTTGATCTTTCTCACCGTATTGTTCCAAGGCTTGGTATTGCGCTGGTTGCGCAATACCGAACGCAAGCTGGCGTTGAAGAATGCGGAAAAAAAACGCAAGCAGGTCGAGCAAGCCGCCGTTAGCAGCGCCAATCTGGAAGGGGGGTATCCTGTCGAGGAGCAGTTGCTGGATATTTCCAAAATTAACCAGCAGAGCCATAAGTTGTTGACCACGGTGGTCATGGTGATCATGTTGGTCGGTTTCTGGATGATCTGGAGCGATATTTTACCGGCTTTGACAGTATTCGATCAGGTGGTGTTGTGGCAGCATAGTGAAATGGTGGAGGGCAAGGAAACATTAGCGCCCGTTACCTTGATCAATCTATTGATTTGTTTAGTGTATAGCGGACTGGCTTTTATATTCGCCAGTAATTTTCCGGCTCTGGTCGACTTGATCACCGCCGGCAAGTTCGCTATGACAGCCGGTAGCCGTTACGCGCTGATTCAATTGGTGCGTTATTCACTGATTACCGTGGCCTTTCTGGCGATTGCCAACGAGCTTGGCGGTAGCTGGTCGCAAGTACAATGGCTGGTTGCGGCACTTTCGGTAGGCTTGGGTTTCGGCTTGCAGGAAATATTCGCCAATATGGTATCGGGTATTATTTTGCTGTTCGAACGGCCGATTCGGGTCGGAGACACTGTGACCGTCGGCGATGTCACAGGCCGGGTTAGCAAAATACAAATGCGGGCGACGCATATCGTTGATTGGGATAGAAAAGAGTTGGTGGTGCCCAATAAAACCTTCATTACCGACCGCTTGATCAACTGGACCTTGTCGGATACCGTGACCAGATTGGTGGTGCCGGTTAGCGTGGCTTACGGCACCAATGTGGAAATGGTGGAGCAGATTTTGGCCGATGCGGTAAAAAGCATTGAGCAAGTGCTTTGCGATCCGGAACCGGTGGTGATCTTTGTCGGCTTTGGCGATAGCGCCTTACAGTTCAAAATTAACGTATTTGTCCGTGAACTTAGTGATAGGACGGTGGTTACGCATCGCCTGCACACGCAAATATACGAAGCATTGCTGGCCCACCATATCGAGATACCGTATCCGCAACGCGACGTGCATATCCGTTCGGTCGCAAAGGGAGTATTCAACGAATGAGGCCCGGTTTATTAGCCGATTTCAATATAAAACCATTCTGTAATAAAATGGCCGCCCTTTGATCATCGATTTGGCTCTTTAATATGCGTTGTCCGTTTTGCTCAGCACAAGATACTCGGGTAATCGACACCCGCTTGGCCGACGACGGCGATCAAGTTAAACGCCGCCGCGAATGCGTGGCCTGCAAAGAGCGGTTTACCACCTTTGAAGTAGTTGAATTGACCCTGCCGCGCATCATCAAACGCAACGGCGCCCGGCAGAGCTTCGACGAAGCCAAGTTGCGGGCCGGCATGCAACGCGCCCTGGAAAAACGCCCGGTACAGGTCGACGCGGTCGAAGCGGCGCTTAGCCGCATCAAAAAAGCCCTGACAGCAAAAGGCGAGCGCGAGATTCCTGCGCGTGAATTAGGCGAACTGGTAATGCAGGAATTGCAGGCGTTGGACCATGTGGCCTTCGTGCGCTTTGCCTCGGTGTATCGCAGTTTTCAGGATGTCTCCGAATTCACCACCATGATCGAAAATCTGCAAAAGCATGACGTCTAGTCAAGATGCGGCCTATATGGCCCGCGCGGTTAAACTGGCGGAACACGGCAGGTACACGACTGACCCTAACCCGCATGTGGGCTGTGTGCTGGTGAAGGACGGTAAGATTATTGCCGAAGGCCGGACGCAGCGCGCCGGGTTTGCCCATGCAGAAGTCGATGCGCTGAGCAAAACAGATAACGCGCGAGGTGCGACGGCCTATGTCACGCTGGAACCTTGCAGTCACTTCGGTAAAACCGGCCCTTGCAGCGACGCATTAACCGCGGCGGGCGTCAGTCGAGTGGTAGTGGCCATGCCGGACCCCAATCCCCTGGTAGCTGGGCGCGGATTGCAAAAGCTCCGCGAAGCAGGTATTGAGGTGCTGGTCGGCGTCTTGGAGCAAGAAGCTGCAAAGCTAAACCAAGGCTTTTTTAAACGTATGCAGCAGGGCTTGCCGTGGATACGCAGCAAGCTGGCTATGAGCCTGGACGGTCGCACCGCGCTGGCGTCCGGCGAGAGCCAATGGATCACATCCGCCAATGCCAGGCAAGACGTGCAGCTCTGGCGGGCGGCCAGCAGCGCGATTGTCACCGGTATCGATACGGTGCTGTACGACGATCCGCAGTTGAATGCGCGCGTTGATTTCGACGCAGTTCAGCCGGTCAAAGTGGTGCTGGATTCGCAATTGCGCATGCCATTATCCGTAAGACTGCTGGAAAATGCAGTGGATGTCTGGATTATTACCTGCAGTGACGATGTGCTTAAAACGCAGACATTGCGAGACGTGGGCTGTAAAGTTTTTCAGGTCGATGCGCTGAACGGACGCGCAGACTTACCCCAGGTTTTTAAATTGTTGGCCGAGCTACAAATTAATACGGTATTGATCGAAGCCGGCGCCACCTTGAACGGCGCGCTGCTCGATAGTGGTTTGGTTGACGAATGGCTGATCTATATGGCGCCTTGCATATTAGGCGACGAGGGACGTGGACTTTTTCATTTGCCCGGCTTGCGGACGATGGCGGATAAAAAGCAGTTAAAGTTACTTGAAGTTAGACAAGTTGGCCCGGATTTGAGGCTGACGTTTAATTCGCGAATATAAAGGTCACAATGTTTACAGGTATCATACTTGCAGTCGGCAAAATCGCCAGCATCCAGCCGCGCGGCGGCGACTGTCGGTTGAAAGTCGACACGGGCAAACTGTCTTTAGTCGGTTGCGCACTAGGTGACAGTATTGCCGTCAACGGTGTTTGTTTGACCGCCGTCGAATTGGGCGAGCGTTATTTTTTTGCCGATGTCTCCAACGAGACTTTATCGTGCACGACTTTAAAAACGGCGACTACCGGTACGCCGGTTAATCTGGAGTTGGCGATGACGCCCTCCGGCCGGCTGGGCGGACATATCGTCAGCGGTCATGTCGATGGCATCGGCAAAGTGATCGAGAAACAGGCCGACGGTCGCTCGATTCGCTTCAAATTCAAGGCGCCGGATGTGCTGGCCAAATACATCGCCGAGAAAGGCTCAATCTGTATTAATGGCATCAGTCTGACTGTCAATAGTGTGGACGGCGCGTATTTTTCCGTGAACATTGTGCCGCATACCTTACAAGAAACCACCCTAGGTAGCACCCAGGTAGGCAGCGAGGTGAATCTGGAAGTGGATTTACTGGCCCGCTATCTGGAACGCTTAATGAAAGGCGAAGCGGCGGCGTACTGCCAAGGCGGTGTCACCGAGGCCTTATTACAAAACGCAGGCTTTATTAAATGAATAGCATAGAAGAAATCATCGACGACCTCCGCCAAGGCAAAATGGTCATCATCATGGACGATGAAGACCGGGAAAACGAAGGCGATTTGTTGATGGCGGCGGCTTTTGCCCGGCCGGAAGACATTAATTTCATGGCCAAATACGGCCGTGGTCTGATTTGTCTGACCTTGACCCGCGAACGTTGCCAGCAATTGCGTTTGCCCCTGATGGTCACCGACAACAATACCCCGTACACCACCAATTTTACGGTGTCGATTGAGGCTGCTACAGGTGTGACAACCGGTATTTCAGCCGCCGACCGCGCGTTGACAGTACAGGCGGCGGTGGCAAAAAATGCGCAACCGAGCGATCTGGTGCAACCCGGACATATTTTTCCATTGATGGCGCAAGCCGGCGGCGTACTAAACCGGGCTGGCCACACAGAAGCCGGTTGCGACCTGTCCAGGTTGGCGGGCGTCGAGCCGGCAGCCGTGATTGTGGAAATATTGAACGACGACGGTTCGATGGCACGCCGGCCTGACCTGGAGGTGTTTGCCGAGCAGCATGATCTTAAAATTGGCACCATTGCCGATTTGATTCATTACCGCATCAAACACGAAAATACGCTGGAGCGCATCAGCGAATGCGTTTATCCGACCGAATTCGGCGACTTCAGGCTTTACGCCTACCAAGACTGCAACGACGATAATGTGCATCTAGCCTTGGTGATGGGCAACGTGGCAGGCGATGACCCGGTGTTGGTGCGGGTCCATGCCCGCAATTTAATCGACGATTTATTGTTTTCCAAGCGTAGCGATTGCAGTCTGCCGGTCCGAGAGGCCTTGAAAAATATCGCCGAAGCCGGTCGCGGCGTATTGGTGATCATCCGTCAAAAAGAAAATAACAAAGACTTGGTGGAACTGATTCATACCTACCAAATGCAGGATCACGGCGTCAAAAACAGCCAAGACTTGAGTGCCGATGCCGATTGGCGCACCACCGGTGCCGGCTCGCGTATCTTGTCGGATTTGGGGGTGCGGCGCTTGAAGGTGATGGGCGCTCAGAAAAAATACATAGGCTTGTCCGGCTTCGATCTGGAAGTGGTCGAGCATATCGATGCGACGCATTGATAGTGGGTTTTAAAACATTTCAATCATTCAACAACAGGTAAACACATGGCGACAGTCACTACTCTGGAAGGCAATTTTTCCGCGCAAGGCGGCAAGTTTTGCATCGTTTCTTCACGCTTCAACAGCTTTATCGTCGAGCAGCTGGAAGGTGGCGCAATCGATGCACTGGTTCGCCATGGTGCGGATAAAAACGACATCACCCTGGTAAAAGCGCCCGGCGCCTTCGAATTACCGATGGTGGTGCAACGCATCGCCGCCAGCAAAAAATACGATGCGATTATTGCATTGGGTGCGGTAATTCGCGGCGGCACACCACACTTCGAATATGTGGCCGGCGAATGCGTAAAAGGCATCGCTCAGGTTGCTTTGCAATATGATGTGCCGGTGGCTTTTGGGGTGTTGACGGTAGACAGCATCGAACAGGCTATCGAACGTGCTGGCACCAAAGCCGGTAACAAAGGCGCGGAAGCTGCCTTGTCGGCGATAGAAATGGTCAGTCTGTTTAACAACCTGGGTCTTTAATGAGTCAAGCAAAAACCAACGCCAGAAAATGCGCGGTACAGGCGCTGTATCAATGGCAGATGTCAGGCGAGAGCCTGGTTCGCATCGAAACCTATTTTCTGGAAGAAGAGCATCTGAAAGGTGCGCAAAAAACCTATTTCAGCGAATTGTTTCATGGTGTGCCTAAGCAATTGGATGTGATCGATGCGGCGTTGACCGAATTCGTCGACAGGCCGGTGGAAAAAATCGATCCGGTGGAACGCGCGATTCTGCGTATCGGCGCATATGAGCTGATCAACCGCTTGGAAACGCCGTATAAGGTCATCATCAACGAAGGCGTCAATCTGGCTAAGGACTTTGGCGCCGACGGCAGCCATAAGTATATTAACGGCATACTGGATAAAGTCGCACAGAAACAGCGTGCCGTCGAGATTGCCGCAAAAAAGGCTAAACCGCAAAGCTGATGGCCTTGGCCGAATTCGACCTAATCCGTCGCTATTTCGCGGTCAATAAGCCGCAACATCCGTACAACCAATTAGGGATAGGCGACGACTGCGCATTACTAAACGTCCCGGCCGGTTACCAATTAGCGGTAACCGCCGATACGATGGTTGAGAACGTGCATTTCTTTGCCGATGCGGATCCTGAACTGCTTGGTCATAAACTGTTGGCAGTTAATCTCAGTGACTTGGCGGCAATGGGCGCCGAACCCTTTGCGGTGACATTGGCTTTGACCTTGCCCAAAGTCGATGAAGCTTGGCTGCAAGCTTTCTCGCTAGGCTTTATCAATCTGGCGCGTCAACATCATGTTGATCTGATCGGTGGCGATACTACGTCCGGGCCGTTGACCTTGACGGTGCAAGCGATGGGTGTGGTGCCGCAGGGCAGGGCGTTATTGCGTTCCAGCGCCCAAGTCGGTGATCTGATTTATGTCAGCGGTCAGCTCGGTAATGCTGGCTTGGGGCTGAAAATTAAGCAAGGCTATGCCTGCGCAGATCCGGAATTGGCCTTGCGATGCTTCAACCAACCGCAAGCTCGTGTCCAGCAAGGTTTGGCCTTGCGCGGCGTCGCCAATGCCTGTATCGACATTTCCGATGGCTTAGCGGCCGATTTGGGACATATTCTGGAGAAAAGCGGTGTCGGTGCCTGTTTGCAATGGCAGGATTTGCCCTTATCCGGTCAAGTGATGGATTACATAGCCCGAAGCGGCGATTGGCGCATGCCTTTGACGGCTGGCGACGATTATGAATTGTGTTTTACCGTGTCCGCCGATTTGTCGGCTTTGGTGCCGGCTGGTTCTTATTGCGTAGGAATGATCGAAGCGGTGCCGGGTTTGCGGGTTAACCGGGCAGGGCAGGTCAATAGTTTCGAGGTCAAGGGTTTTGAGCATTTTTCTTAGAGAGCATTACGGTAACAGTCGACTGACTGCGGCGCAGATCGTCAAAGATCCCACGCTGTTTCTGGCCTTCGGATTCGGTTCCGGTTTGTCCAAAGCCATGCCCGGCACCATGGGGACTATCGCCGCTATTCCCGTCTATTTGGCTTTGCTACAAACCAGCAATACGATCTATTTATTGGCGACGCTGATCAGTGCCGGCCTGGGCATCTGGATTTGCGACCAAGCCGCAAAAAAACTCGATGTCCACGACTTCGGCGGTATCGTTTGGGATGAAATTGCCGGGTTTTTGATTACAATGTTCGGTATCAGCTATTCCTGGCAGAGCTTATTAGCTGGCTTTGTGCTGTTTCGGTTTTTCGATATTGTTAAACCCTGGCCGATTAAATGGCTGGATAGGTATGTGGTAGGCGGGTTCGGCATTATGTTGGACGATGTCGTTGCCGGCCTGTTTGCCGCAATAGTTTTGCGTTTTTGGTTTTGAGCGGTATTTCTCGCTAAGGGGCCAAGTTTAACGCTAATTGAGCAGCGTCCCTGATGTCCGGGTTGCGGTGTTTCCTAAGTTGTTTTATCCGGGCAATCAATCTTTTATCTTCCACCATGGTGATGGTTCGCAGGGTTTGTTCGACAATCTCGTCGTCCATGTTTTCTAGCGCAAGCAACAGTAGCTCGGTGCGATCCGCAGGATTTTGCCAGTGGTTTATTTGGCGTACGGCCTGAGTCGTCACCAGTTTGGACGTGTCATGCAGCGCGGTAATCATACCTTGCTTGGCTGCCACGTCTGTATAATCACCCAGGGTCATTACCGCTATTTCCCTGTCGTATTCATCTTCGGCACTTTCGAGTTCGTGCAGTGCGTCGTTTAGTATTTCTAGTTTTTCGTTATCGCTTGTTTCGTTGTTGACGGGTGCTGGGTTCAGAATTAATTGGGCTTGTTGTTGTAGTTGCAAGTTGGCGCGCATCTTAATGGAATTGGAGTCGTTATCGGCAGCAGGCTTTGAATGACCGGGTAAGATTCTTTGGTAGCTGTAAACAAATCCCTCGCCAATCTCATTTCTATAACACAAGGCGATACCGGTCAAGGATAGGCAAATAATCGTTTCTATAAATAAGCGTTTGATTTTTGACATGTATTTCAAGCTTGCCAGTTGGTGATTTTGTATGGTTGACCGTAAATGTAACCGGCGACTAAAATCCCGTCCGATTTGCAGTTTATTGTCATCCAAACATTTAAATGTTGGAAATTTCCTGCAAACATCACTGCAGTCTTTTTAACAACTATAAACCAGGTGAAATAATGAATAAAAAATTATTACTTTGTGCTTCGACTCTTGCATTGGCCGCCACAAACGTGGCGTTTGCCGATAGAAACGATAACGACGACAGATCGGAAAATGTTTGCCCCGTCAGTCACGCCGCGTTGGAAACCGCGCTTAAATCCGCGCAGGCTCAAGCTAACGGCGGTCTGGGGTTTCATATGTGGGCATCAGTCGTCAACGCAAACGGTATTGTTTGCGCGGTCGCGAAATCCGGCGACGGATTGAATGCGCAATGGTTGGGTAGCCGAGTCATTTCAGCCCAAAAAGCCTATACCGCAAATGCGTTCAGTTTGACGGATGGCGCTAATCCAACTGCTGATTTGGATGGATTGGCTTTGTCGACAGCCAATCTTTATTCCGCCGTTCAACCGGGTGGTAGCTTGTTTGGTTTGCAACACAGCAATCCTGTCGATACCAATTGGGCTTATGCCGGTAACGCAAAAAAATTCGGCAGAAATGACGATCCGATGAATGGTCGTAGAGTAGGAGGCGTTAACGTTTTTGGCGGTGGTTTGGCGCTATACAATGAAAGCGGCAAATTGCTCGGTGCGGTTGGTGTTAGCGGCGACACGTCATGTGCTGACCATAATATCGCTTGGCGTGTGCGCGATAGCTTGAAGTTGGATTTTGTACCAGCCGGTCTTTCCGGCCCCAACGGCGACAATATTATCTTTGATTTGGATGCCAACGGTAAAAGTGCTCACGGCTTCGGTCACCCTAAATGTATAGGCGATGAAGATGTCAAAAATGCTGCGATTATCGTCTCAGCCCCTATAGGTAACAACCCGTAAACCGCTAAAACCAAGCCCACCTTACAATAGATGGCCGTATAGAAATTAATAGCATGTTTATTGCTTGCTAAATTTTATTTAGTCTGTATAATTAGCCAAATCAATCGCGGGGTGGAGCAGCTTGGTAGCTCGTCGGGCTCATAACCCGAAGGTCGTAGGTTCAAATCCTGCCCCCGCTACCAGACAAATCAAAGGCTTAGGTTTAACGACCTAGGCCTTTTTTTTAACTGTCGCAATTTTGTCGCAGTTAGAAATAAAACATTCCCAAAAGAGCCAACAAAAAACGGTGTTACTTGATTGGGTGTCAATTGTTGCGAGCTCATCGCTGAGTCAGGAAAATTGCCATCCTTGGCGGTTGCTTTGCCTTACTTATCGGCAGCTTCCAGATGGGTTTTTGCCCTGTGCAACTAGAAAAGTTAAGGGTGTATTTTACGAGTGCGACGGAACTGCCGTTTCGCGCATTGCAAGTTGCACTAGCTTTTTCAACACGGTGCGAAGAATGCCGCCATCTCGATAGTACTGAGCTTCAACGGCTGTGTCGATGCGGCTTATGGTTTGAAACCGGATAGCCGAACCGTCTTTTACTGCGGCCGAAACACTTATTTCTCGGCTGGTGATTGCGTCACTCAAATCGACAGAAAATATCTCGTTGCCCGTTAACTGGAGATTGGCCACTGTGTCGCCGGCCAAAAACTGTAGTGGCAAGATATCCATGCCGATCAAATTGCTGCGGTGGATTCTTTCGTAACTTTCGGCGATCACCACTTTAACCCCTAGCAAGTACGGCCCCTTGGCCGCCCAATCGCGCGACGAACCGGAACCGTACTCCTTGCCTGCCAAAATGCATAACGGCGTACCGGTTTGCTTATACCGCATCGCTGCGTCGAAAATACTAATCTGATCGCCGCTGAGATGGTGAACGGTCAGGTTGCCCTCGCTGCCCGGCACCAGCAGATTGCGAATACGAATATTGGCGAAAGTGCCGCGACTCATGACTTCGTCGTTGCCTCGGCGCGATCCGTAGCTATTCCAGTCGCTACGGGCTATGCCGTGCTCCAATAAATAGGTGGCGGCCGGCGAGTCAGCGGCAATCTGCCCCGCCGGAGAAATATGATCGGTCGTCACCGAGTCGCCGAATATTGCCAATACCCGTAGGCCGGTCAGCGGTGCAATCGATTGCGTTTGCGCGGACATGCCTTCGAAGAACGGCGGTTTGCGGATGTAAGTCGAATCGGCCTGCCATTGATAACGTTCGGATGCGGCCACCGGAATCTGCCGCCAGGTTGCGCTACCGGAAAACACGTCGGCATAACGCTGTTTAAACATCGCCGGCGTGACGAATTGGCGGATGGTGTCGGTGATTTCCTGATTGCTCGGCCAGATGTCTTTCAGATAGACAGGATGGCCGTCGTTGCCTGTGCCGATCAGATCGCGGCTGATGTCCATAGCCGTGGAACCGGCCAACGCATAAGCGACTACCAAGGGTGGCGAAGCAAGATAATTGGTCTTGGTCAACGGGTGTACGCGGCCTTCGAAATTTCGGTTGCCGGACAATATCGCCGAAACCACCAAGTTGTTTTCGAGTATGGCTGTTTCCACGGCCGGGTCCAATGGACCGGAATTGCCGATGCAGGTGGTGCAGCCGTAACCCACCAGATAAAAACCCAATTGTTCCAAATACGGCAGCAATCCGGATTTTTGCAAATAGTCCGTGACCACCAACGAGCCGGGGGCCAGCGAGGTTTTGACGTAGTTTTTGACTTTCAGACCTTTTTCCACTGCTTTTTTTGCCAGCAGGCCGGCGGCGAGCATGACTGATGGATTGCTGGTATTGGTGCAGGATGTGATAGCGGCAATCACCACAGCGCCGTGGGTTAGGGTTTCGCTACTGCCCCGAGTAGTTACTAGGTCTCGCCGATTCAGCTCGCTTGCCGCGAGACCCATGCCCTGATTGCCGGCCGGCGCAGTGAGCATTTGCCGATAGGTCGGTCCCAGCCGGCTCAACGGGACGCGGTCTTGTGGGCGTTTTGGGCCGGCAACCGACGGTTCTATACCTGCAAGCTCAAGCTCGACTATTTGGCTGAACTCGGGGTCTACGGTCGACTTGTCGCGAAACAAGCCTTGCAGTTTGGCGTAATGTTCGACCAGCGTAATTTGCGTGTCGCTACGTCCGGTCAGCCGCAGGTAGTTCAGGGTTTCATCGTCGATGGGGAAATAGCTCACCGTCGCACCTTGTTCCGGCGCCATGTTGCCGATGGTAGCGCGGTCCGCGACGCTTAGCGAGGATAGGCCGGAGCCGAAAAACTCGACGAATTTTCCTACGACGCCAATCTCTCTACACAGCTCGGTAAGCCGTAACACCAGATCGGTGGCGGTGACGCCGGTTGGCAGGTTGCCGGTTACTTTTATGCCGACCACATCGGGGAGCAGCATATAGATCGGTTGATCCAGCATTACGGCTTCGGCTTCGATGCCGCCGACGCCCCAGGCCAATACGCCCAAGCCGTTGACCATAGTCGTGTGCGAATCGGTCCCTACGCAGCTGTCGGGGTAACAGACATTAGAAGTTTTATCGCGGCATACCACCGAGGCCAGATATTCCAGATTAACCTGATGTACGATGCCGGTGGCAGGCGGGACGACCCGTAAATTGCGGAATGCGGCTTGGCCCCATTTCAGAAAGGTATAGCGTTCGGCGTTGCGCTGAAACTCCAGCGTTTCATTCTGGGCCAAGGCATTGGCCTTGCCGAAGTAGTCCACCTGAACCGAATGATCGATCACCAGATCGCACGGTACCAACGGATTGATCTTGCTGGGATCGCCGCCCAAATCGCTCATCGCATCGCGCATTGCCGCCAAATCAACCAATGCGGGGACGCCGGTAAAGTCCTGTAACACCACCCGCGCGGGTTTGAAAGGTATCTCGTGTCGGACGCCGTGCGCTTGCCAACCAGCCACCTTGATGACGTCTTGTTCGTGGATTTGGTAGCCGTCGCAGTGGCGTAACGCTGACTCCAACAGAATCTTGATGGTAAACGGGAGCCGGGCAATACCCATCCCATTGCCGACATTCAGATCAGGTAATGAATAATAGGTAGCCTGAGGAGCTGATGGGAGGCCTAAAGGCCTTATCACACCGAAAGGATCGAAATTTGCCATGATGAATTCTCCTGTCGATTGGAGAGCTGCTGACGTGATAACGCCGCACAGTGGAAGACTCACTACAGGCGGTTAAGTTCGCTTAGCCTAGCGAGCTAGCCGTTGCAAACATCTTTAACCCAAAAGTTTGTTTATAAAATCAAACTTATCGTTATCCATATTGTCGGATCGGCTTTACGGTGCGAATGGCTTTATCCCACATGCAAAGGGGGCGTTATGGTTAATACCGAAATCGATCAAGATGCCGTGTTAAGCGTTTTGAATAATATTCTGGAAGCCGAATTAGCGGGTGTCGTGCGTTATACTCACTATGCTTTGATGGTGTTCGGCTACAACCGTATTCCGATCGTGTCGTGGATGCGTGCTCAAGCCTCGGAGTCGTTGACGCATGCCAACCAGGCCGGCGAAATGATCACCCATTTGGGCGGGCATCCGTCGTTGGGCATTGGCCCGCTACTCGAAACCCACCGTCACGACATCGGCGACATTTTACGCGAATCGCTTGAGCACGAAACTCAAGCTCTGGCCGAATACCACCGCTTGCTGGGTTTGGTAAACGGCCGCAATGTGCTGTTGGAAGAGTACGCGCGGCGCCTGTGTGCCCTGGAAGAAACTCACGTCGGCGAAGTGCGTAAGATGTTGTTGAAACCCGGCGATTTATAGGCGGATCAAGGCATGAACGCGGAGTCTTCCAAAGTGCGGATCGAGATGGACTCTTTTGGCGAAATCGCCGTGCCGGCCGAGAAATACTGGGGCGCGCAAACTCAACGATCTTTACAGCATTTCAAAATCGGTAACGAACGACTGCCCAGGCCGCTGATTCGGGCGCTTGGTATCGTCAAGCGTTGCGCGGCACTGGCTAACATCGAAGTCGTTAATATCGACGTTACGATTGCGCAGGCGATTGCCGAAGCCGCGCAGAAAGTCATAGAAGGCGAATTGGACGAACACTTTCCCTTAGTGATCTGGCAAACCGGTTCCGGCACCCAATCCAATATGAATGCCAACGAGGTCATCGCCAATCTGGCCTGCGAACGACTCGGCGGCGCGCTAGGTTCAAAAATACCGGTGCATCCCAACGATCATTGCAATCGCAGCCAATCCAGCAACGATGTGTTCCCAACCGCGATGCATATCGCCACAGTTGAGCAATTGCATCAATTACTGATTCCGGCCCTGCAACGCCTGCATCAGGTGTTGCACGATAAATCCCAGGCCTGGGACAGCATCATCAAAATCGGCCGCACGCATCTGCAGGACGCCACGCCGTTGACCTTAGGCCAGGAGTTTTCAGGCTATGCCACGCAAGTACAACTAGCTATCGAGCGTATTAACGACAGTGTTAAACGTTTGTACCCGCTGGCTCAAGGCGGTACGGCGGTCGGCACCGGTCTGAATGCCAAGCCGGGTTTTGCGGAAGCCTTTGCCGAACAGGTGGCGAGTTTTACCGGCTTGCCGTTTGTGTCCGCCCACAACAGGTTCGAGGCAATGGCCAGCCATGATGCGTTGGTGGAAATCTCTGGGGTGTTGAATTCCATCGCAGTTAGCCTCAACAAAATCGCCAACGATGTGCGCCTGCTGGGTTCCGGGCCGCGTTGCGGCTTGGGGGAATTGATGCTTCCCGAAAACGAGCCCGGTTCATCCATCATGCCCGGCAAGGTCAATCCTACCCAATGCGAGGCCTTGAGCATGGTGTGCGCACAGGTTATAGGCAACCACGTGACGGTGACATTCGCCGGCGCGCAAGGGCATCTGGAGCTTAACGCTTTCAAGCCGGTGATCATTTACAACGTCTTGCAATCGATCCGCTTACTCGCCGACGCCGCCATCAGTTTTACCGACCATTGTCTGGCCGGTATCGTGCCGAACACTGAACGTATCGAGCAGTTAATGCAGCAATCGTTGATGTTGGTGACCGCCTTGGTGCCGCAGATCGGTTACGACAATGCCGCGCGTATCGCCAAGGCGGCGATGGCCAATCGCAGTACACTGCGGGAAGAAGCTATTGCCAGCGGCTTGATTAGTGCCGAAGGTTTTGATGCCATCGTTTGCCCGGCGCGCATGGTCGGCACAAAATAGTTTTCTTATGGCCATCGCCACACTTTAGGAGATCGAAAAATGCCTCGCCAAGACTTCCCGGAAAACTCTCAACAATGGGTTTGCCTGCAATGTGGTTATAACATGATCGGCGAGATGCCGGACGTGTGCCCGTTTTGCGGCGCCCACCACGATCAGTTCATGGCTTGGGACGAAGCCGAAAAGGCCTATCGCGTCACCGTTCATCCGGTAAACGATGTGGTCAGCCAATTGCTGTCGGAGCCGAAACTGGGTTTGGAACACAGCGCGTACCGTATTGAAACCGCGGATGGTGCGGTGTGGATTGATTCGCCGTCGGCATTTAATCGCGATTTGGCGCCGGTGCAAAGCATACTATTCACCCACCACCATTTCCTAGGCGCGTCTAATCAATACCGGCGAATCTGGAACGCCGAGGTCTGGTTGCATGAACTGGATGCCAAGCACCATTTGGTCGATTTATTCGACATCGACCGGCGTTTCACTGAGGACTTCAGCCACCGTGGCGTAGAGGCTTACCACGTCGGCGGCCATACGCCGGGATTTACCTTTTATATCTACCGGGATGTGTTGTTCATCTGCGACTACGTGTTTCTGACGTCATCCGGGCTGTGTTTCAATCCATACGGACCGGAATCGGAAACCCGCAAACAAGCGCAACGGATTTACCAAATCATCGGCACGAAATCCCTTAAAACGGTTTGTGCTTATAACTACGTTGCAAACTTTTCGGACTGGCTGCCGGGATTCGAACGGCTGTTATCGGTGACGTGAAGCTTGCCATGCCAGCCGATACCGAACGCCAAAATGACCAGCCATTGACCGTTTATTATGACGGTGCCTGTCCGAAATGCGTCCGCGACAGAGATTCCTACCAAAAACTCTCCGGTGCTACGGACCAGCAAGTCTGTTGGTTTGATATTACCGGCCAGGAAAGCCGGTTGTGCGAGCTGGGCATCGATCCAAAACTAGCCTTATCAGAATTGCACGTGCGTAAAGTCGACGGCAGTGTCGTCACCGAGTTGGATGCCTACATCGTGTTGATGGCTAAAGTGCCTAAGCTAAAACCGCTCGCCTGGTTGATTGGTCTGCCATTCATTCGGCCCTTGTTAGCCAGAATGTATCATTGGCAGGTAAATCACCGGTTGCAGCGTAGAGGTTTGCAATAAGGGTATTCTTCTGCGGCGGCAACTTTTATTGGCCGTTAGGCGATATTATTCAGATTTAGCTAAATGGTGCTGTATATCGCTGGGTAGATCGACGTTACCATGCGCGCGTGCCTGAGCGTCAAACCATTCGTGTAGCGCCGAAACAAATTGCGGATATTCGCTGTAATAACGAATTTGGCCACCATTTTCCAAGTCTCGATACGCGAATCTTATATCAGCCGATTTGGCTGTTTTTAACTGCATAAGCCCAGGCATATTGGCACCATGCATGCGTTCAGTTGTCGAAAAATCGCCTTTTCTGAATTGCCCGATCATTTTACGCAAATGGGTCTGAATCGATGCTATCAACATGCTATCGGTTGCGGATTTGGCTACGACATGTTGCACGCCGCCGTGTCTCGTTTTGGTAAAAGATGACTCGGTTTGCTCGACTGTGTAAGGTAATAAGCTGTCCAAAGATTTCTCCAGGATTTTAGCTTGGGTATTCGTGTTTTTTTCGTCGGCGTGCAGGATGGCGGTAAAAATGAACAGAGCGATGAAGACTATAAAGATTTTTGTCATGGTCTTTCTCCAGTTTTTTGCTAAATGCAGTTGTCAGCAATTGAATATTGGCAACGCGGGGCATTGACGGGCAAGGTAGCTATAGACGTGGATTTGGTTACGGCCTTTTTTCTTGGCTTCGTAGCAAGCTGAATCGGCGTGGTACAGTGCGTCCGCAATATTGCCAGCGGTACCGGCCAGCGCGCTGATGCCGATGCTGGCGTTGACCGCAAACTCTTGGCCCGCCCAAATCAGGCGCAAATTTCCGCACGCATTCGCACAATTCGTTGGCAATGTCATAGGCCTGATCTATTGTCGTGTGCTCCAGTAGCAAAGCGAATTCGTCGCCGCCAAGCCTTGCCAAGGTATCCCGTTGCCGTAACTTCGACGTCAGTAACCCGGCGAAGCTTTGCAATACGTGGTCCCCCGCCGCGTGAATGTTGGCGTTGCATTTTGACACTACTTATTTCGAGCAAAAATACGGACGACTACGTATTTGACTCAGGCGCAAGGGTATTTAACCGAGGTGGCAGCAGGTGAAGGGCTGAGGGGGGAATAAAGTCATTTCTGTGGGCACATAGGTAGACGTACGTACTTGATGGCCCCATCTGGGAGGCTTATGCTGGTGAAAGCCGCGCTAGGTAAGTTTGCGTCTGCGGGTTAACTTGGCGGCTAGGAAACGCCGCAACGAACATCTGTGAACGGGCCAAGGAGGATAGAAATGTCAGACTTGCTGCAAGCTGCATCGGCACCATTGCTACTGGCGGTGTTGGATGCACAAGATGTCTGCGTGATGGCCACCGACAGCCAAGGCATTATTCAGGCATTTAATCCGGCCGCTGAACGGCTATTGGGTTACAACCGGACGGAAGTGGTCGGTATCCTCACGCCTTTGTTTTTCTTCGATGCTACCGACCTTGCCGAAAAAGACATCGCGCTACATGAAAGGACGACGGCGGAAAGTCTGCAAGCCCTGAGTTTAATTTGCGGTGAGCACTGCGAATGGACTTATAACGGCAAAATCAATAGCCGCATTCCGGTAGCACTCTCCGTGTTCTCTTTGGCAGAGTCCCAGGGCCTCGAGGCAGGTTATCTGCTGGCGGCTAGCCCAATGAAAAAGCCGCCAAACTCGCCCGAAGCGTCGGAACAGTTTATCCATGCCGTCGTCAGTGCACTACCGATTCAGTTTTGCGTGCTCGATGCGGCCGGCACTATCTTGGCCGGCAATAGGCCCTGGGCGGAGATTGAAGCTGCGAAAAGCGTCGGACCACAGACTTTGCCGATCGGCCAAAACTATTTGTCACTACTGGAAGGGGGCTTGGCTCGCCATTTCGGCGCCGAAGGTTTTATTCAGGGCGTGCGGTCGGTGCTGAACGGTACGCAAACGGCCTTCGCTATGGAATACTCCTATGCTTCGCGGACCGGGCGGCGATGGTTTGAAGGTAAAGTGGTACCTTTTTCCGATCAAGCCATGGGTAAGGCCATCGTGATGCACGAAAATATCACCGAACATAAAAAGCTGGAGCACCGGTTTCGCCAAGCCATCGAATCCGCGCCCAGCGCCATTGTGATGGTTAACGAGTTGGGCACCATTGTGATGATCAATGTTCAAACCGAGAAATCGTTTGGTTACTCGCGCGATGAGCTGATCGGGCAGGCTGTTGAGGTATTGGTGCCGGAGCGATTTCGCGGTCCGCATATCGGTTTTCGCCAGGCTTATCTGGCCGCTCCGGTATCCCGGCCCATGGGCGAAGGCCGGGAGCTGTTCGGTCTGCGTAAAGACGGCAGCGAATTCCCCGTCGAAATTGGCCTGGGGCTGATTGATGACGAGGACGGTATCATCGTGCTAAGTTCCATCATCGATATTACCGAGCGCCGGAACGCTAGCGATAAATTAAAGCAAGCCCTCAACGAAAAAGAAGTATTGCTCAAGGAGGTGTACCACCGGGTCAAGAACAATTTGCAGGTAGTGTCCAGTCTGATCAACTTGCAGGCGGGCAATGTCAAAAACGAGACGACCGGCGATTTGTTGAAGCAGAGTGCCGACCGGATAAAAGCCATGGCCCTGTTGCACGAAAAGCTTTACCACTCCAAGGATCTGGCGAAGATCGATTTCAAAGATTATATTCGCAGTTTGGTCGACCATTTATTGTTCGGCTATGGAACGCATTCGAGCAAAATCGCTGTCGATCTAAGAGTCGACGAGGTGTATCTGAATGTCGACACCGCGATTCCCTGCGGGCTGATCATCAACGAACTGCTGTCCAATGCGCTGAAACATGCATTTCCCGGCGATAGCTGCGGGAAAGTCGACATAAGCTTTACTCACAGCCAAGGCGAACTGATGTTGGTGATTGCCGATAACGGTATCGGTCTTCCTGACCAACTCGAAATAAACCATAGCACTTCCTTGGGCCTACAGTTGGTCCACACCCTGACTAACCAGTTAATGGGGGAAATGACCGTTGAGCGTAGCCATGGCGCCGCCTTTACGCTGCGTTTCGCCGAAATACTTTGATCGGGAGGACCCTGCCATGCCGAACAGCAAGATTCTGATTGTCGAAGATGAAGGCATCATCGCCATGGATATTCGCAGGCAGCTGGAAGACTTCGGCTACGAAGTGGTCGCCACCGCGTTTTCGGGCGGGCAAGCAATTACCTTGGCCGAACAGAGCCAGCCTGATCTGGTGTTGATGGATATCGTACTTAAAGGCGAGATGGACGGCATCAGTGCGGCGCATGCGATCAGCGAGACCTTGCGCATTCCAGTAATCTTCCTGACCGCTTATAGCGATCCCGATACCTTGCGACGCGCGCAGGCCACCGGTGCCTACGGCTATCTGATCAAGCCGTTCCGCCCCGACGAATTGCACGCGTCGATTGAAGTTGCACTTTATAAGCGCCAGTTGGAACAAAAACTCAAAGATAGCGAGCAATGGTTTGCCAAAACGCTGCATTGTATTAGCGACGCAGTGATTGCAACCGACGGCGCAGGTAACATTCGCTTCATGAATCCGGTGGCCGAGGCCGCGATCGGATTGGACCTGGAGCACGCCAAGGGCACCAGCGTCGAGCAACTAATGACGCTGCTTAACCAAAGCAATCGCGCAGTTATGGAAAACCCCGTGCCGAAAACACTTAAGAGCCGCCAGGTTACCAGTATGGATTGCGCCACGCTGCTAGTGAATCAATCCGGTCACGAATTTCCGGTGGAAGATGGCGCGGCACCCATTCTGGATGATGACGGAAGTTTGTTGGGCGCGGTGATGGTGTTTCGCGACATCAGCGAACGGCGGCGCATGGAGAAGTTACTGCGCGAGAGCGAGGAGCGCTTTCATAGCGCCTTCGACTTAGCCTCTATCGGCATGGCATTGATTGCACTAGACGGCGGATTTTTGCAAGTCAACAACTCGTTAATGGACATCTTCGGTTATTCGAAACCTGAATTATTGCAAGCGAATCTACAAATGCTGACGCATGCGGAGAATACGGATAACGCCATGGCGCTTCGCCTGAGGCAATTATTGGCCGATGAGTTGCCATCATTTCAAATCGAGATTGAGTGTTACCATAAAATCGTCGGTAAAGTCGTATGGGCCTTGTTAAGCGGGTCCTTGGTCCGCAATTCGGATGGCGAGCCGCAGTATTTCATCTTGCAAATTCAGGACATTACCAACCGCAAGTTTGCCGAGCAGCAATTGCTGTACTTAGCGAATCACGATCCCTTAACCGGACTTTTGAACCGGGAGCAGTTCCATAACCGCCTAACCAAAGCTTTGGCAGCTGTGCAGCGTTACGACACGAAATTAGCGTTGATGTATTTGGATTTGGATCGTTTTAAATTGATCAACGATACCTTGGGCCATAGGCTAGGAGATTTGCTGCTACAGTCGGTTAGCGACCGATTGCGGACCTCGATTAGGGCACAAGATATTCTGGCTCGGTTGGGCGGTGATGAGTTCATCATCCTACTGAGTGATATTAACAAAATCGACGATGCTGCCAGGGTCGCCGAAAAGACTATCGATATGCTCACGCAATCTTACACGCTAGAGGGTAACAATATCGTGGTGACGGCCAGCATCGGCATCAGCATTTACCCAGATGACGGCAAGGATAGTCACACCTTGCTGATGAATGCCGATGCGGCCATGTATTTAGCCAAGGAACGCGGGAAAAACAAT
This sequence comes from Methylomonas albis, assembly GCF_014850955.1. Lineage (NCBI taxonomy): Bacteria > Pseudomonadati > Pseudomonadota > Gammaproteobacteria > Methylococcales > Methylococcaceae > Methylomonas > Methylomonas albis. The sequence continues at coordinate 2,522,147 of NZ_JACXSS010000001.1, read as the reverse complement.
TATCAATTTTATACCTTGGCGATGACGGAAAGATCGCTGGAGCGCATGACCATCGAGCGCGGCTTACGCCGGGCATTGGCCAATAACGAGCTGCGGGTACATTACCAACCGCAGATTGATTTAGCCTCCGGGCTGGCAACCTGCGTCGAAGCTTTGGTTCGTTGGCAGCATCCGGAATGGGGGCTGGTTTACCCGGACAGATTTATCGGGGTTGCCGAAGAGACTGGTTTGATCGTACCCATTGGTGCCTGGGTATTAAGTACCGCTTGCAAACAAGTCAAATCTTGGCATGAACATGATGGGCCATTCAGTGCAGTAGCGGTCAATTTATCGGCACGGCAGTTTTTAGAAAACAATCTCTACCAAACCGTTAAACAGACGCTGGTGGAAACCGGGCTTAATCCGTCTGCACTAGAACTGGAAATCACCGAGTCTGCAGTCATGCAAGATCCGGAAAACACCTTGAAGGTGTTGCAACAACTGCGTGAACTCGGCGTTACATTGAGTATCGACGATTTTGGCACCGGCTATTCCAGTCTGACCTACCTCAGGCGATTTCCGGTACAAAGCGTCAAGATCGACCAAACCTTCGTGGCCGACATCTCCAACGACGAAGGCTGCCGGACGCTGGTCAGCGCGATTATTGCACTGACTCATGAGTTAAAACTCAATGTGATTGCGGAAGGCGTGGAAACCGAAGAGCAGTTGGCTTTCCTTAGCAAACAGCGTTGCGATTCGCTACAGGGTTATATTTTCAGCCGACCGGAAACTTCAGCAACGCTGGAAAACGAATTTAAAGCGACTCAATTCAAGACGCAACTACATCGTTACAACTGAGGCGATCCGGCTATTTTTTGTAGCGATCAGGAGGCTGACCGTGGAAAAAGCGTATTTATGGGTTGTCTATGACGATAACACATACCAGCTTAATATATCCGAAGCAGAAATAATCATGATTGATCTGCCATGCGAATCCATGAAATTACACAAACGCTACCATTCGTTTGTTGTTGACCGGGAAAATATTGAAGATTTTTGGCGAAAAATAAAAAATATATTTCCATGCGAGTTTAAAGTTTATGAGTTTTCCGATGAAGAATTGTTGATTGGCGAACATTATATCGATCCTTTAAGAAAGACAGCTGCGTATATACCCTGGATAGATAATAAGCTTATGAGGCTGGTTAAGCGAACCGCGTTTCGCTTTTTTTTCTTTGTGGATTTCAACGCTACCTTTGCGGTAACTAGCGAGCTGTTGGGTCGGTATCTGAATAAACTTGAATGTCAATATGATGTGCTCGATTGCGTAAAAACCGAACCGACTTTCTATACCGGAGATAATTACTACGCGGCTAAGCTTAAAGTGCAAATGTCATATGCCGATGTGTTACTGGTAATGGGCCTATTATTCAAAATGGTGGTTGAAAACCATGGGGTTGAAGACGAAGGCAGTATGACGATACTTTACGGGCAGTTTGGCGACGACGGGGTACGGGTATTCGATCGATGGTGCATTCCCAATATATGGACTTTAAGCCACGATGCCTCATTTGGCCATGAAATGCCGCTGTTTTGCCAATGGGAATTCGAACAAGCCATCCGCAAGTATACGGAAACATGACTGACATATTTTATTCATAAAGTGTTTCGCTCAAGTCCGGCGGAACAGGCAGGCTGGCCCGAACGATACGGGCCGCGTAACTTTGATCTTCTGTAAGAGGAGGCGGCTGAAGCATCAAATGCCTGTGCACTAATTCAAATGCTTTATCGAAATCGGCATTAATAAACCCACGCGACAGTTGCTCACAAATATTGTAGAGCGTCGAATAATGGGCAGTCTCGCCGGTGCTGCAGAGGCTGATTTTGTCGCAAAGCACTTTTACAACCGACACCACCGAACCGTCCTGGCGCCACGTAACCGACGTGGAGACGACATCGTCACCGCGGCAGGCGATAGGTGCGAGTGCGGCATAGGCCAAATCGACCAAACCAGCCAGTATTTAGCTAGATCTCCCGACGTCATGGCCTTAAACGTGGCGCTGCCAGAATCCATCAACAAAGCTTGATACATGACGATGTCCATGTCGGAGAGCGGAGCGGTTTCCGGATAATGGGATTGTTTTATCGCAAATCGCTCATGATAGTCGCGGACAAGTTGTAAGTGCTTGTTCATGGAATTCTCCCTGACAAATTTCATTGAAAGACAGCTTGGAACAATGGAAAACTAGTAAAGCCGTGGGACTGGCTCATGCGCCAGCTTAGGCCTTGCTGTGGATCTACTCAAGTAGTAGAACTACGTATTTTTGGGTTTTGAATGGCCAACGTCCATATGCTTTGGTGACAGCCGCTTTGCTAATTCCGGAATGGCGGGCCGTTCTTTTTGGTAAAACCTAAGCGCTTGCTCTCTTCATTCGGGACTATAAATCCCCCTCGGTAATCGTTCCTCCGTATCTTTCTATTTCAAGGGAGCTTTGGGCTCTTTTTTAACCATCGTATCTCACTAATCATGACTGACTAGATCCCGTAGTCGCGCCTAAGTATTGCCCTTTGTTGGCGATTTACCTACAAAATCCGATGATTCGTGAATGTGTAGAACCCTCCATACGTAAATTTACTTACGTATCCATACGGATTTATCCCTAGATTGTTATGGGATTTAATCAACCTATAGCTAAAGCTGGATTCATGTCGGATTATTTAGTTATGAGGAATGGTTTTCAAAGCAAATTATAGGTATTTAATATTTGCTTTGATACGGTTAATCAGTTTTATCTTGTTAAATAATTTATTTAACTTCTAAACAAAATGTCATGGTTAATTTATTTTATTATGCACTCTATTAAATTTTTCCTAGCTGTACGAGTGCATATGATAACTAGAGATTTTAATAAGTTATAACTGGCTTTAATTGAAGTGCCGGTCATAGTTTGTCATTTACTCGGTTTTAATTTGTCGCCGCATTAGTGGTTAGGTATTTAACGTTGTCGTCTTCAGAGCTTTGAATCTCCAGTAATAGAAGCTTGCGTGATTTTACGGTTAACGTAAGCAGAAAAAACTCTGCTAAAGCCGATATTGCTCTGCAATGTGGGCTTCAGAGTAAAAGGTGGCTAAAGGAAAGCCAATTGTAAATGTAACTATAGATGGGGAAAATCCATGAAAACGCTTTTATCTTTAAAACTTTGGTTTGCTGTTTGCCTATTTGCAGTTTCGACTGTGAGTTCGGCAGGCATTGTTTGGGAATCTACTGATGGTGATAGCAATTTTCTCTCCTTCGGTTCTGGGTCGCTCCCATTTCCTTCCAGTGAGACCTTCGGTATTTTTGCAGCTAACGCCAATTTGGCTGCTGATGCGCCTGTGTACACGTTTACCGGTGTAGGCAGTTTTTCGTCTGCTAGCCCTTTTAAACTTGGTATGTTGACTTCAAACGGTTGGGCTAGTGAAGTAGGTAATATCGGCCTGGGCACTCCGAATATGTACATGTTGAGTTTTGTAAAACCTAACATGATTACCAATAATCTAAGCTTCCTGTTTGGCGTTGACATACAACCAGCAGCTGACCAAGGCGGCGTCTCCGCAGTGCCTCTTCCGGCCACAGCATGGTTAATGACCAGTGCTATGCTGGGCATGTTGTACATGGGGCGGCGTAAAGATGTTGTTTAGTTCCCTGTCTATATAGGGTTTCTGGGCTGGATGGAGTTTGACTCCATCCATTCTTTTGCGATTCGCACAAGAATGTATAACCAAGCATTTTTCTCTACGCATACATTAGATTGGAGCCTTGTATCGCTATTGTTCTGTCTAACAAGCCAAGTGTGAGTGCGGAAATGGGGTGCGTTTAATCAGACTAGCGCTTTTTGGTTTGCACGAGAGGTTAATTGTCACCCGCAGTACCTGAGAATAGGCCGAGATTAAATATTTTCAGACTGTCGCCTATAAAAAATTGCACATAGTCTCCCGCAGGTTCAGTCGCAAGGCGTGTTTGACTGAATAGTTCTAGATAAAGACTGGGCGCCTGATTCGGTAACTCGAGCCAAATGTCTTCCCAAACAGATGAAGGCTCGCCACACTGGTTGTTCAGTAACTGAGTTATTAGCCGGGGAACCACGATAATGACAAACTGTTCCCGATCTTTTCTGGCAAATGCCAGCAGGTGATCGCTTGCCGTGCCGTGAATATTGATTTTCAGGTAATCGCCGCTTTTAAACAATGCCGGGTATTGATGCCTGAAGCGCAAAGTTTGCAGCACCACAAACAGTTTGATCAGGCCATTGTCCATGTTGTGTAATAACGACTCGATGAGGCGCGCTCGATTGCAACCCGGCAACGCCAGAGCGGTATCGAGAGCAATCAATAATCGGCTATTTTCGTTGAAGTCGATTGGCCGGCGATTATCCGGGTCAACCAAGGTAAATTGCCAAAGTTCATGACCTTGGTAAATATCCGGCACGCCTGGTGCAGTTAAATGCAGCAAGGTCTGGGCGAGGGCGTTATACAAACCCGGTTTTCTGATCCTGGCTTCGAACTCGCAAAAATCCTGTAAAAAGCGCTGGCTGATATTGTTGTCCAGGCAGTGTTCGATGAAAAGCATCACTCCTTGTTCATAATCTTCACTGGGATCAAGCCACGAGGTATGCACTTTCGCCTCGCGTACCGCTTTTATCATGTAGTTTTGCAGGCGCTGACGATATTCGCTTCGCGCACTGTCATCCAGGTTCTTTAACGGCCAGGTGCCGATGAGCACTTGATAGAGCAGATACTCGTCGTTGCGAGCAATGACCGCGCGCTTGTTTTTGGTTTTTTGGGGTTTATTCATTTGTCGCCAGCGCCGAATTGCATCCGCCCATTGTGCCGGTATTTCACTTAATACATTGATTCTTGCCCGCACGTCAGCGCTATGTTTGCTGTCGTGCGTGGATAAACACAGCAGGGTGTGCGGCCATTTTTTTAGTCGTTCCTGATTGAAATGATGAAAGGCATTCACCGAATAGCCAAAACGCCGCGGATCGCCGCCGACCTCGTTTAAAGAAATGAGCCGGTTGTATTGGTAAAGAGCGGTATCTTCATGGCCTTTGGCCATCACCGGTGCGGTATATTGTTGAAATTTCATAACAAATTTCAACAAATCTTTAACCGGAACCACTTTGCCGTGATCCAGCAGCAGAATATCCCGAATAAACGAAAAGACATTCTTATCTGCCGACCCGACTCGATGCATGGCTTGCGTAACGGCCCAGTTAATATACTGGCTATCTTCTTTACTGACGGTTTGACTATTTATATAAGTGCGATAAACCGGAAAACAGGCCACCACTTCCAACAAGGCGTTTCGCAACGCATTAAGCGTATAGTCGCGGGTTTTTGAGCTGACATCGGCTATTCTGGTTAGCTGATTAGCCAGTACGTTCAATTCACTGGCGAGCGCAGTATTCATCACATGTTTTTTGGCTAGATAAACCAGTTCCTCAAAATCTTGCCAATGGCCGATGAAACGCGTATAGCAATGCAGCAACGGTTTTTCCGCAACGCCATCGATAAAAACGCCGTTAACGATATTGGCGAATTCATAGCCGGTGGTGCCGTGTATCGGCCAATTGCTGGATAAATACTCATAGTTGGCGACAATTTTCTCAGCGACGATATAGATGGGCGGCAGCCCTTGATCGTCGTTTAGATTTAACAGGGCCGTGATTTTTTGGTTGAGGCGTTGATAATAGGCGACCGGATCGTATAAGCCGTCGGCGTGGTCGATACGCAGCCCTTGAGTTTTACCTTGTTCAATCAGCGACAGGATAAATCGGTGTGTCGCCTCGAAGACTTTTTCGTCATCAATACGCAGCCCGGCCAGATCGTTGATGTCGAAGAAGCGCCGATAATTGATTTCATCGCCGGCGACCCGCCAATAGGCCAGCCGGTAAACTTGCTGTTCCAGTAAGGCGTGCATTTGCCCGTTTTCACCCGCTACCCGTTTGAATTCCGCCGTACGGAAGCTAATGAAGCGGATGATCGCCGGGTTGTCCGCGCACAGCCGGGCCAGATGTTTTTTAAAAACTTCTTTGTCCCGTTTGCGTTCTTCCGTTTTTTCCTCTTTAGTTTCGGTGCGTAAAGGTAGTTTGCTGAAACTGTTCTCAATGGATTGGTATTCCAAAAACACCGGATCGTCGGCGGCGAACTCGTTCGATAACCACTCGTGTTGTGAACTCAGGATTAAGGGGTAAGTTTGCGGATCGACCGGAAAACGGTGTTGATAGTAATAGATGCTGAATTCGCCCTGTTCCACATCGAAACTCAGTGTCAGTTCCTGTTGCTCCAGAATGTTGCCGTAGTGACTGCCCAGTACCGGGAGCAGTATTTTATGTTGCAAGGTTTTTTTGACAGGCTGCCAGTCGATGTCGAAGAACGAGGCATAGTAAGACGCTTGGCCGTTCTCCAATACATCCAGCCACCAGATATTGTCGCTACCCATAATGGCCATGTGGTTTGGCACAATATCGGTGATTAGCCCCATGCCGTACTGCCGTAATTCGGCGATCAGCGCCTCAAAATCCGCTTCGCTGCCTATTTCCGGATTGAGTTGGTTATGGTCGACGATATCGTAACCGTGATTGCTGCCCGGGCGGGCTTTCAGGTAAGGGGATGCGTAACAGTGGCTGATGCCTAATTGGTGAAGATAGGAGACAAATTGGGTGGCCTCGGCAAAAGTAAACTGTTTGTTAAATTGCAGTCGATAAGTTGAAACCGGAATGGCCGTCGCTTCCCCTTATTTGGCGGGTTCCGTCATACCCAGTGCAAACAGCAGAAAGTGGCTGCCGCGTTAGTCATATTTCGGATTCCTGTAAATATAAAAAGATCGACCAGGGTTCCATGCCGCCTTGGCGTAGTGTGTTTTCCAGTTCGGCATTGCTGGAAAACAACAGCTTTCCGCCGCCGGAAAAATCGACGCTGACAGGTTCGCTACCTAGATTTGCAATCAGCTTTAAAATCGAGCCATCGTTCAACTGCCATTGCACGGTTAACGCTCTGTCGCTCAATAGGCGGTAATCGGCTTGTCCGCCGGTAAGGCCATTTAACTTGGGGTCGATATAGCGATTGCGAAGCCGTAATAACTCGCGGTGATATTCGAACCATTGCCGGTGCGGTTCATGGCTCAATTCGTCCCAGGCCAGTTTGGCTAGTTGATAGGTGGCGGCGGCCGTGGGCAGCGGAATTTTTTGGCGGGATTCAGGACTGCTAAATGCCGGAAATTCGGCGAATTCCCGCAAGCGGCCCTCTGAAACCTTATTGCCCAGCTCCTCAGGAAAATCCACAAAATAGGTGAACGGTTGGCTGCATGCCCATTCCTGGCCCATAAACAACAAGGGAGGCGAGGGTGTTAACAACAAAACAGCCGTTGCCGCCCGCAATGCCTCCGGTGCACAAAGATTTGAGATGCGTTCGCCAAGCGCCCGGTTTCCGACTTGATCGTGGTTCTGTAGAAAAGACACGAAAGCCGCCAACGGCAAATCCCGGCACGGTTCGCCTCTGGGTTTTCCGTCCCGGTAAAGGGATGCCTCACCTTGGTAGGCAAAACCTTCGGTCAGACAACGGCCCAGATGGGTCAAAGGCTGCTGTTTGTAGTCGCCATAATAGCCGCCGGTCTCCCCGGTTAGCAGCAGATGCAGTACGTGATGAATGTCGTCGTTCCATTGCGCATCGAAATGGCAGATCGGAGCGTAGGGCTCGCATCGGAGATAACGGGCGGCGTTGTGGTCGTTCTCCAGTACCAAATAGACGGGGCGGTCATTTCCAGGTCCGAGTCGGACGGCTTCAGCTAGTTCTTCCAGTATGTTCGGCGACGAATCATCGAATATGGCATGTACTGCGTCCAAGCGTAAGCCGTCGAAATGATATTCTTCCAGCCAATACAAGGCATTGTGTATAAAAAATCGGCGCACACAGTGATGACGCGAGGCTTTAAAATTTACCGCGTCACCCCAAGGCGTATGATAACGATCCGTAAAAAAAGCCGGCGCATACAGATGCAGGTAATTGCCTTCGGGGCCAAAATGGCTGTAGACCACATCGTTAAAAATCATCAAACCTTTGGCATGTGCGGTCTCGATGAGATCTTTAAGATCGTCGGGTGTTCCATAGCTGCTGTCGGGCGCAAATAGCAGCACGCCGTCATAGCCCCAATTCCGCCGCCCCGGAAAGTCGGCGATACTCATCAACTGTATCGCGGTGACACCCAATTCGATCAGATGGTCCAGATGCTGCTTTACCCCTGCAAAAGTACCTTCCTCGCTGAAGGTGCCCACATGCAGCTCGTAAAACACCACCTTTTCCCAGGGTAGGCTTTTCCAGTCGTCATCCCGCCATTGCCATGCTTCGGGATCGATGACTTGACTGGAACCGTTGACATCCTCAGGTTGATAACGGGAGGCCGGGTCGGGCACATAATGTTCGCCATTAATCAGGTACTGGTAATAAAAACCGCTGCTGGCGAAACCGGTAGTAATGCCATACCAGCCATTGTCCTCGGCGGCCATCGGCAGCTTGAGTTCGGGCGCAAAACCTTGCAGGCACAATTCGACCTTATCCGCGCCAGGTGCCCACAAACGGAAATTGACCCTGCCGTCATCCAGTATGCGGGTGCCGAAAGGCATGGGATGCGAGCGATGTACACTGGACATGCGCCGGTCTCAATCTACCGTGTCATGTGGCAGCTTTCGCTACGTCGGTGACAGGAATCACGTCCAGGCGAGGTCTTCATGGTGTGGCCGGCTGTTTTTCCGCTACGGTCAGATTGTCCTCGATATCCATGACACCTTTCGTATTACGGACAATTTGGCGGACCAAATCGGCCTCTATTTCAGAACTCAGTTGGCCTTCAAGGAACACCACGCCATTTTTGGTCTTGACATGGATGTTCAGGCCATGCGCGTTCGGATTCAGCAAAAGTTGGGATTTGACTTTGGCGGTGATATTGGCATCGTCCACGAAATGCATGAATGAAGCTTGCTCGGTATGACGTTGAGCTGCGGCGCTGACTCTTAATTGGTTGTCGACTTGCTTCACGCCGTCGATGCCTTTTGCAATCTCACCGGCCAGATCGCTTGCAATGTCGCTCTCCACGGTACCGGTCAAGGTGACTGCGCCTCGTTTTACATTGACGTCGATAGCGAAAGGATTCAGGTGCTCGCTCAAGGCGTAAGTCGTCACGATTTTTGCTTTCAGCCAGGCATCCGATGTTTGCTCGTTGTGTTTCTCGTTTGCAGTCGCCGTGAAGCCTAGCAATGACAACATCAATGCAAAAATAGCCAAGTATTTGGTTTTCATATTTGGTTCCATAATCTTTAAGAAATATCTTAAAATCTGGAGCGTAATCCCAGAGAGCCCCTCACGATCAGATAAACCGCCACGATAAGATTTAGAAGTTCCGGCATCATCAAAATCAGAAATCCGGCGACCAAGGCCAAGAGCGGTTCCATATTGTTCAAAGACAGGTTTATTCTCATGAGATGATCCTTGGTTTGCCGAATGGGAACGCGTCGTCGCTCATCCCCGTCGATGTGCGACGCGGTTACCGGCTGTCAAATTTTGCCGATTGGCTCTTCAGCAGGCTTCTTAATCCAGAGGCTACACCAAGCATCAGGGCTAATATTGCCATCGACTACCAGACAGGCACTGGGTGCGATAAAGTACATGCAGTTACTGCACTGCTGATCGCCTTTCGGTTTATCCTGATATTTTGCTTGGGTTTTATTCATCTTGCCGGTTTCAGCAAAGCCGAAACGAGGTAGGCACTGTACGCATCCGGCAGCGAGCAAGCCGTGCAAAAATATTCGACGGGTATGATTATGAGTCGACATGGTGCATTCTCCTTTTAGGGAAAACGATAACGTTGACAGAACAAATCTTATTAAAAGGTAGCCAAAACGGGCTGGCGAAAATGCTACTTAATCTTGGAAACCGCATCGTCAATGGCTGTTCTAAGATCATGCCAAGCATGTTCCAATCCTGGCTTGAGTGCCTCCCACGCTTGCTCTCCGGATGCACGCAACTCCTGTAATTTTGTTTGTGCGGCCGTCTGCTTGGCGTGTAATTCCTCAATCTGCCCGAAATACACGATTTTGGCCTCTGCTGTCGCCGTGTCAGCTTTTGCCTTTAATACCTCGATTTCGGCTGCCCACTCTCGCAATTGGGCTTCGAATTTCTCTTGATAAGCTTCTTTTTTGGTATTCATAATGTTTTTCTCCGAATTGTTTTTGTCTCTAGACAGGCGTTTCTGTCCGATTTCAGTAACAACAGGGGTTTGCTATGCCTGACATATTCGGCCGTGAAGCACAGCATCGCGACGTAAAGTTATTGTCGGATATACGGTTTATTTGCATGCTGATTATCGCGTTTTGACGATGTCTACATATCGAGTAGTCGTGAGTAACTAGGATGTCATGCCTGACGTTAGACAGTATGGTGTTTTCTAAAACTTAGCTGATCAAACCCAGGATTCAGATAATAATGAGATATATGGCTATGATGTAATTCAATAATGCCGGACTAATTATTATCTTTAATGCCGCCTATTAAAGAGCGCAATGCATGTGCTCCGTTGCTAAGTTATTGGTATTGAAAAAGGTATTTTGATTTGATGATCTATTTTAATATCAAATCAATGGTTTAAACTTAAGTCCGTTATCAATGGCTTGTATTTTGGATAAAAACTTTATCACGGACAATCTTGGCTGTAGAATACAAGTCCACCAATAAAACACAATAAGTGAAAATACCTACCTGCTAGCCAAAATGGCAAACTGTTTGGATAATAGCCGAACTTCTAATGCATGCCACCGCCTAGCCAACCCGAAACAACATGCGTCCGGTGTCGATTATTTATTAAGGGAATACTTTTAGATAACCCTGCTAATCGGTTGAATAGGGAGTTTTCACGCCGGTTCGTCTTAGTTCAGTTAAAGGATCAAAAGGTCGTTAATGATGGGCTATCCAATATTCATGCAAGCGAGAAGCAGCTCCAATGAGTCGGATTACCGCTGGCGCGCAAAGTTGAGTATCGCGCTGAATTGGCCTGCCGGCCTTCTCGTATTGAAGCGCCATGCCCGGAACGCATAGATCGGCAAATTTATCCCTGGCCGCGTTAATGTGCCTGATGACCGTCGCCATGACTTTGACCGCGCCGGTTTCCCATGCCGCCGATCCCCAAGCTTATAGCGTCACTCTCGACAAGACCGGCAGCGCCCGCTTGGATCAGTTGCTTCAGGATGCGTCGACATTGATCAGCCTTCGGGAAAGCGCCGAGGTGGGGCCATTTGCTTTGATCACACGCTGCAAACAAGATCAGGAGCGCTTTATGGCCGCTTTACATGCGCTGGGTTATTACAAGGGCGAGGTGTCATTGCGAATAGCCGGGCGGATGTTAGACGATCCGGCGCTAATCGATTCGTTAATCGATGCGCCGGCCGATCCGCCGGTGATGGTCACTGCGGCGTTCGAGCTTGGTCCGCAGTTTCATTGGGGACAGATCACGACGGAGGGCGATATTTCCCAGCAGGCGAGCGCCGCGCTGAAGTTGAACACCGGCGACATTGCACTGGCCGAGGACGCACTAGCGGCGCGGGAACGTTTGTTGAATGAACTACTCGAGCAGGGCCACGCGCTGGCGAAAGTCGACGAACCTGTCGCCACGTTACGGGAGGATACTGACCGTGTCGACATCCTGTTTCGAGTTGACAGCGGCCCTAAGGTAGCTGTCGGCGATATTGCCGTGAATGGCTTAAAGGCGCTGAACGAAACCTTCGTTCGTAGTCACCTTATAATGAGCCCAGGCCAGCCGTTTCAACCGTCTACCATCGAAATCGCCCGGCAGGACTTGGCTGCGCTTGGGGTTTTCTCTTCGGTCAGCGCTCAGACCGGCAAGCAGCTCGATAGCGGAGGTCGCATCCCGGTCAATTTTGAGGTCGCGGAACGTCAACGCCATGCGGTCAATCTCGGTGCCGCCTATTCCACCGACCTTGGCGCCAGTTTCTCGGGCGCTTGGCAGCACCGCAATCTGTTCGGCAATGCCGAACAGCTCAATCTGAGTGCGGGCGTGATGCAACTGGGCGGCAACAGCGCCACCGGCATCGGCTACAAAGGAGGAGCCGCCTTCAGTAAACCGGATTTTTTACAGCGCGATCAATCGTTGCAGATTGGACTCGATGCGATCAAACAGAGCTTGGACGCCTACGACCTGAAAACGGTCCTGGCCGAGTTGCTGTTGAACCGCAAGTTGTCCAAATATTGGCATGGCAGTGTGGGTATAGCCACTCAACAATCGCGTATCGCCCAGCAAGGCGTGACGCGCGACTATACCTTGCTGAGTATGCCGTTGACGTTGAAATACGATAGCAGCAACAGCCCGCTGGATCCGACCGAAGGCAGTATCGGCACATTTTCGGTGACGCCCACCGAATCGTTGGCCGGCGGCGGCAAGCCGTTCGTGACGATGCAGGTTTCCGCTTCGACCTATCTGGATCTTGGCAAACCGGGTCGTAGCGTGCTGGCCTTACGCGGCCTGATCGGCGATACCGAGGGCGCCGGCCAGTTCGATTTGCCTCCGGATAGACGTTTTTACGGCGGTGGTAGCGCGACGGTACGCGGTTATAAATATCAGTCCATCGGCCCGGCGTTTGCCGATCACAAACCGCAGGGTGGCACGGCGATAGCGGCCGGAAGCGTGGAATTGAGGCAACGGATTTTAGACGACTATGGCGTGGCGCTGTTTGCAGACGCCGGGCAGGTTAGCGTCGACAGTTTCCCCTTTTCCGGGAGCTGGCAAATCGGCGCCGGCGCTGGCCTTCGTTACTACACCTCGTTCGGGCCGATCAGGCTCGATTTGGCGTTTCCGGTGAACCCACAGCCGGGCAGCGGTTCGTTCGAAGTCTACATCGGCTTGGGGCAGGCGTTCTGATGCAACGGCTAAGCCGCTGGATACTGTGGGGCTTTATTGGCTTGCTGGCCCTGCCGCTGCTCGCATTGGCGTTGTTGATAGGGGCCGCAAATACCTCAACCGGCCTTGCCGAAATCGAACGGGCGGTGTCGGTACTGAGCGCGAACCAAATTGTCTTGAACGGGCTAGGAGGCGATTTACCCGCGCAACTGACCGTTAAGCGTATCGAACTGCGCGACGCCGGCGGTCCTTGGTTGACGATAGACGAACTGATATTGGACTGGCTGCCGGCCAAACTGCTGGTGGGCGAAGTCGCCATTGAGCGCCTGCAAGTCCGAAAAATCGCTGTCGCCCGCCCGCCCGTGCCAAGTGTTGCTGCCGAACCGGAAACATCCGGCGGCCTGTCGTTGCCGCTGGCTATTAATGTCAATAATCTGCTGGTCGAGCGTGTCGAGATGGCGCCGCCGCTTGCCGGTAAGGCTATTGATTTAAGCGTAGGCGGGGGGCTGGCACTCACCACCGCTTTCCGAGGAGCGATCGAACTTAAGGCCAAGCAGTTGGACGGCGAGGGTACTTACAGTGTGCAGGCCAAATTGAGCAACGATAGCCTGCAAGCCCGCTTGTCCCTGCATGAAACCGCTCGAGGGCCGTTGGCATTGCTAGCGGGTCTGCATGACCGCGAGGGGCTGAGTTTGGAGGCGTCGCTGGCAGGCCCGTTATCCGGGGTTCTCAGCAGCGTGGACTTGAAGCTGGATGAATTACAAGCACAGCTCGGCGGCCGCATCGACTTTGTCCAGCCGGGCGCCGATTTGTCGCTCACAGCATCTGCTCCGGCCATGCAATTACGGCCTGATCTGGCTTGGCGAGCGTTGTCGCTAAATCTGCAAATGCGTGGGGCCTTAAAGGATCTGGCTATCAACGCCGACTTGCAACTCGATGGCTTGCATGCCGCACAAACCGATATCGGCAATCTCGACGTCAAATGGCAGGGAATCGGTGGACGGATCGATCTGGATGGCGAACTAGCAGGGTTGCAGCTAGCGGATTCGCAAACCGATCTATTACAGGCTACGCCGTTGGCGTTTCAGGCGAAAATGGGATGGGATACGCCGGATTACCCGGTTGATTTTGTCATAAAACACCCGCTGATTGACGCTTCTGGACACACTCACCTGGAGAAGGGGGGCGGACGTGCGGAGTTAGCTTTAAATTTGCCCGATCTTCGCCCTCTGGCTGCTGCGAACGGCTTGCAATTGGAGGGCCATGGCATGCTGACACTGAAGGCTGCCCGGCAAGCCGATGGCAGCAAATTGGAGATAGCCGGCATATTGGGTCTAAGCGGTGGTTCCAGTTGGGCCAGATTGTTGGGCGAATCCGCGAAGTTCGATCTTTCCATGGCGGGCGAGAAAGAAAATATGACCCTGTCATGGCTGCAACTCGATGGCAAGGCCTTGAGCCTATCGGCCCATGGCGAACTGGATTCCGGGAATGCCGACTTCGAGTGGCAGGCACAACTCAATGATGTCTCGGCCATCGCCGATACTGCTTCGGGAAAACTGGCCATAGAAGGCAGCCTGAACGGGGAACGAGATGATTTGACGCTGGAAGCCAAGTTGAATGGCAATCTGAAGAGCCAGGGTTATCCCGGCGGCCCCATCAAAGCCGCTCTTCAATTACAACATTTGCCGGATGCCCCAGATGGCCGAATTAACCTGAATGGGGAACTGATCGGCTCGCCGATCGAAGTGCGATTGGCCGTCGACAGTCCCGGCGGCAAAACCATTCGGCTTGACATCGATCAAGCCGACTGGAAAAGCACCCGCGCGAGTGGCGGTTTGACGCTGACGCGGGACAATTCGCCACCGGCCGGCAAAATAGTCATGAAAATAAACCGGCTGGCCGATTTTCGGCCGTTGCTCGGTCAGCCATTGTCCGGCAGCGCCGATGCGACTTTGGAACTGGGCGAACGCGGCGGCCGTCCGCTGGCGAAAATTGGGCTTGAAGCGCGGAACGCCGGCCTTGAAGGAACGGCGACCGCCGAAACTTCCTCGTTGGCGCTGACCGTCAGCGAGCCCACCACGCAGGCCAGACTGGACGGTTTATTGACCCTGAACGGGATTAGTGCCGGCAAGATAAGCGGTTCGGCGCGGCTCAAAATGGAAGGAGCGATGGACAGCCTTCATTTGGGGTTGTCGGCAATCTCGCCAAATTTAAATGGTAGCGCCGCACAACTGAGCGCCGCCGCCCAACTCAACGCTGCGGGCAGTGTGCTGGCGGTGAGCGCTATGGAAGCGAGTTGGCGGCAACAAACCGTCCGGCTGCTGGCGCCGGCAAAGATAGCGTTTGCCGAGGGGCTTAGCGTCGACCGGCTGCGGCTGGGTTTACGGCAGGCGGAACTGGAAATCGCCGGGAAGTTTACGCCGGAATTGGCGCTTAACGCCGAGTTGCACGAAACCCCGGCCGAGCTGATAAGCCTGTTCGCGCCCGATCTGGCGATGAACGGCACACTGCATGCCTCTGCCGAACTGGCTGGCAGTCTGGCGCAGCCCAAGGGTTTGTTCCGGTTCCAGGCCGACAAGCTGCAAATGAAACAAGGACCAGGCCGGGGGCTGCCGCCTGCCCGGATTGATGTCACGGCTTCGATCCATGGCGAGGTTGCCGAGCTGGATGCCAAGCTCAACGTCGGCAACGACACCCGCGTGCAGATCTCCGGACAGTTGCCCATGACGCAGACCGGATTATTGAATCTGCAAGGCGAAGCCGCTCTGGATTTAAAACAACTTAATCCCCTATTGAGCGCCGACGGGCGGCGAATGCGCGGCCTGCTACGAGCCGATGCCAAACTGGTCGGGACTTGGCCGGCGCCGGTCGTCACTATGAATGCCCACCTTGATGGCGGTGATTGGCAGGATGCGGTCGCGGGTGTAAGCGTCAAAGATATTGCGGCGGAATTGCAAGCTGAGAATGGCACCTTACGTATTGTCAAACTGCAGGGCAGAGCAGGGTCCGGCACGCTTGCCGCAGCAGGCAGCGTCGGTTTATCGACGGCGGGTTTCCCGGTCGATCTGACGGTCACTGCTCGCAATGCCAAGCCACTGGCTAGCGACCGCTTGACGGTCAATCTCGATGCGGACCTTGCGGTACGCGGACTTGCCGTCGAGCGCTTGAACGTTGACGGACGTATCCGCATCAACCGTGCGGACATTCGTATCCCGGAACGGATGCCAACCAGTATCGCCGTGCTGAAACTGAATAACCCCGCCGCGCCACCACCTGCGCCTGAAGCAAAGGGCGATATAGCATTGAATTTAATGGTCGATGCGCCAAGGGAAATCTTCGTGCGAGGCAGAGGGTTGGATGCCGAACTGGGTGGTACAGTGCATATTGCCGGCACGTTAAAAGAACTTCGGCCCGATGGGACGTTTCATCAAAGGCGCGGCGAATTCTCGCTGGCCGGACAATCCCTGGTATTTAATCAGGGGGAAGTTGGTTTCGATAGCGGTAGCCTGACCAATCCGTCGCTGAATTTCGTTGCCACCACCAGCCGAAACAATATAGCCGCATCGCTAACCGTGGGCGGTAGCGCTCAACAACCTAAAATTACCCTCAGCAGTACGCCGCAATTGCCACAGGACGAGATCCTGGCAAATCTGTTGTTTGGCAAGGGTAGCGCCAGTCTAAGCCCGCTGGAAATGGTGCAGATTGCTTCGACGCTGGCGTCGTTGACCGGCGTTACCGGCGGCGGCCAGGATCCGTTGGAAAGCGCGCGAAAACGGCTTGGTCTCGACCGCTTGTCGGCAGGCGGTGCCAATCCGAGTGTGGAAGGCGGCCGTTATATTGCGCCGGGCGTTTACCTTGGCGCCAAACAGGGCGTTTCGGGTGGTACTCCCCAGGCAGTGATCCAGATCGATGTTTTGAAAGGCCTTAAGTTGGAAAGTACCATTGGCAACGTCGGCGGTATAGGCGGCACATCTTCTTCCGGTAATTCTTCAACCAATAGTATTGGCGTGCTCTATCAATTTGAATACTGAAGCAGCCGTCCTAAAGTAACGCAGCCTGAGAGAGATGTTTTCTATTGCCTACCGGCTACGAAGTGATTTAGGGAAAAGGTTCGATGATCGGACAAACGCCGGGTGGCGAAAGGCGGCAAAATTTATGGTGTGGCTATATGCGGGGCCTCCGGGCAAGCAACTATTGTTCATAGGCTGTGAATTTGGGCAAAAACGCGAATGACAACAGGATGACAGCTTGGGTGGGAACGCGTTGTAGTGTCCACATCTCGCCGCATTGCTGCAGCGGGTAGAAGATCTCAACCGTTTTCATCGCCGCGAAGCCATGCTTTATCAGCAAGACATCTGCCGATCCGTGAGCGGGGTTTCAGCCAGTCGCAGCATTATTTTCCGTAGCGCAAATACTGGAAACTTATTTTACCTCGCTCACTCGTACGGAAGTACGCGAATAAAGGCGACCACAATTTATGGCGGAATCCACCGATATTCTGACCGAATAACGGTAATTCGGTGGCCGCCCGGCGTTTATATCGCAAAGGGTATTGGCGCGAATGACGGCATCTACGGGCCGGCGTGCGAGTTGATGAATACCATCCACTGCGAGGATGGCGGCGAGCAATATCGTCTACCCGGTGCGTCCGTATTGAACGCGACTTCGACTATTTTCTATGAGAGGGCACCATGAAGAAGACGACAGCCAACTCGACAGAAACTACGCCGGTTGACGCCTCGCAATGGATGGAAAACCCGCTTTGGTATAAAGATGCCGTCATTTACGAACTGCATGTTAAAGCTTTTTTCGACAGCGATAACAATGGTGTCGGCGATTTTGCCGGATTGATTCAAAAGCTCGATTACCTGCAGGATTTGGGGGTGAACACACTCTGGTTGTTACCCTTCTATCCTTCGCCGATGCGCGATGACGGTTATGACATTGCCGACTATCGCAATATCCATCCCGAATACGGCACCATGGCCGACTTCAGACAGTTCGTGAAGGAAGCACACCGCCGCGGCCTTAAAATCATTACCGAGCTGGTCATTAACCACACCTCCGACCAACACCCCTGGTTTCAAGCCGCGCGTAGGGCGCCGGCCGGTTCCAGTAAACGCGATTTTTACATTTGGAGCAATACGAATCGTAAGTTTCCGGAAACGCGGATAATCTTCAGCGATTCGGAGAAATCCAACTGGGCTTGGGACGACGAAGCCCAAGCCTATTATTGGCACCGTTTCTTCTCCCATCAACCGGACTTGAACTTCAACAACCCGCAAGTGGTGAAGGCGGTAATCCGCTTGATGCGTTTTTGGTTGGACCACGGCGTTGATGGCATGCGTCTGGACGCGATTCCCTATTTGTGCGTGCGCGAAGGCACCCAAAACGAAAGCCTGCCGGAAACGCATGCGGTGATCAAACAAATGCGCAGCGTACTCGACACGCAATACCGGAATCGGGTTTTTCTTGCCGAAGTCAACCAGTGGCCGGAAGAAGTCAGCGACTACTTCAGCAATGGCGACGAATGCCATATGGCTTACCACTTTCCGTTGATGCCGAGGATGTACATGACCATCGCCCAGGAAGACCGCCACCCCATCACCGATATTCTACGCCAGACCCCGGATATTCCGGAAAGCTGCCAATGGGCGACTTTTTTGCGTAATCACGACGAACTGACGCTGGAGATGGTCACCAACAAAGAGCGCGATTATATGTACCAGATGTATGCCGACGATCCGCGTGCGCGTTTGAATATTGGCATTCGCCGGCGCTTGGCGCCGCTGATGGACAATGAGAACAACAAAATTCGCTTGATGAACAGCTTACTGCTGTCCATGCTGGGCTCGCCCATTATTTATTACGGCGACGAAATCGGTATGGGGGACAATTTTTTTCTGGGCGACCGCAATGGCGTGCGCACCCCCATGCAATGGAGCCCTGACCGCAATGCCGGTTTTTCCCGCGCCGATCCGCAACGTCTGTATTTACCACCTGTCATGGACCCGGTTTACGGCTACGGGGCGGTCAATGTGGAGGCACAGTTACGAGAGCGTGCTTCCCTGCTGAATTGGATGCAGCGGGTGCTGGCGGTGCGCAAAAATCATCCGGCATTCGGCCGAGGGACGCTGGTGTTTTTACATCCGGGCAATCGCAAGATACTTGCCTACTTCAGAATCTACGAGGGTGACATTATTCTTTGCGTCGCCAATCTGTCGCGTGCCGCGCAAGCGGTCGAACTCGATCTGTCGGCTCATAAGGGGTGTGTGCCCGTCGAATTGATGGGGCGCTCGGCTTTTCCACCGATAGGCGAGCTACCTTATCTCCTTACCTTGCCTGGCCATAACTTCTATTGGTTTCGGCTGGCCAGCGGCGAAGAGGTTCCGGCCTGGCACGAGGAACACTCGTTGCCCGATGAACTGCCGACGATCGTGTTATTCGACGGTTGGCTCAGTTTTTTCGCTAACCGGGTTGTGATCCGGCGTGCGGCGATGGCCGAGAAGACGCGCGTTCAGCTTGAAAACGAGGTGTTGCCGCGCTTTATTGCCGCGCAACGCTGGTTTGGCCCGAAGGGCGAACCGGTACGCCGCGTAACCATAAGCGATCATTGCGTATGGGAGAAGGGCACATATAACTGGTTGATCACCCTGGTCGGCGTCGAAACCATAAGCGGTGAGCGGCAGACCTACTTTTTACCGCTTGCGCTGGCCTGGGAAAACGGTGACTCCGCCCGATTGCCTGCCATGTTGCCAAGCACCTTGGCTAAAGCACGCCAACAATCACACGTTGGCTTTCTGGGCGATGCCTTCGCGGACGAGGCGTTTTGCCGGGCTTTGGTACAGGCCATCGGTAACCGCCAAAGCTTAGCCTGCGAAAATGGCACCCTTCGTTTTTCACCTACCAATGCATTCGAGGCCCTCGCTGGGCAGATAGCCGACGACCTGCCGGTACGCCCTGCCATCAAGCAAGGCCGCAATACCGCAATCGTCCTGGGGAAACATCTATTTTTGAAAGGCTATCGGTATCTTGAAAACGGTAAGCGCCCGGAGATTGAAATGGGCCGATTTTTAACCGACGTGCTGGGATTTCCCTATATCGCGCCTGTTGCAGGTGTGATCGAGTATGACGGCGGCGACGGCCAAAACGTGACGCTGGCGTTGTTGCAGGGTTACGTTGAAAACCAGGGCGACTTTTGGAGCTACACACTGGAATATCTTGGCCGTCATCTGGAAGATTGCCGCGTGGTGCCGACGCCGGAACCCGCGGAACAAGCTCACACCGCCTATTTGGTCCTGGTACGCAAGCTCGGCCAACGCACCGGCGAATTGCACCATGCGCTGGCCACGCCGACGGGCGATCCCGCTTTCGACCCTGAACCCGTGACAGACGCTGACTTGGCTGACTGGGTGTTGCGAACGCAATGGGAGGCGACAGCCACACTGGATCACCTGGAACACCGGTTGCCAGGCCTTAGCGAAACGGTGCGCGATTTGGCACAAGCGTTGCTGCTGCAACGGGATGCGCTTATAGCGTGTATCCGATCATGTATTCGCGGGCCGGTTAAAGGTGTCAAGACTCGCTGCCATGGCGATTATCATCTGGGACAAGTGCTGCTCGCCGACAACGATTTCGTAATCACCGATTTTGCAGGCGATCCGGCGCGAACGCTCGCTGAACGTCGCTTCAAATATTCGCCTTTAAGCGATGTGGCCGGCATGCTGCAATCGTTCGATTACGCCGCTCACTCGGCCGTGCAGAAGGAGAGTGCGGAACGCCCAGAACCGACAGTAAAATTCGAGCCTTTGCTGCGAGACTGGAAAGCCGAAGTCGAGCGGGTTTTTCTGGAGGCCTACGATGAAGTGGCTCAGGGCTCAGGCTTGTTAGCAGCCGACGCCTCGTTGCGCGGTCTACTCGAACTGTTTCTGTTGGAAAAGGCGTTTTACGAGGTTCGCCATGAACTCGACAATCGGCCGGATTGGATGGTCATTCTGTTGCGGGGCATTTTGATGTCACTGAAGTCGGCAGCCACAAACAGGTGATTTATAAGAACCGCCTGTCGATCAGACGTAGTTTTTGGCAGTTGGGAGAAGTCAATGAAAGATAGCTTGGCACGATGGAAGATTTGGAAAGGCGCTCGATTGACTCAGTCGTCATTTTAGGTGTTGCCATTGGCCTGTTCAAGTAGGTGCTACTACGTATTCTTTTGGTTATGGCTTTTGGTTTTCAATGGTCTACGTTTAAATGAATGGGCAATTCACAGTATTTTCATGACAATCAATTGATTTTTTTGGCTTATTTTCCAGGAAAATAGGGTGAGGGGTTTATGTTTTTAATTAGTCGACAGTATTTGAGTGAGGCAATTTAATATCCAATCCATTTTCATTTATTTAGGTTCTCAATCGGCATTAATACGGTATGGCCTAGCAGTGATTGTTGTCGTTGCAACCAGTTTGGCAACAATTTATCTTCAGGTGATTGGCGAACGGGCTGCGTTTTTACTGTTTTTCTTTGGAATTATTCAGGTTTCGTTTTGGCTTGGTTTATATCCAGGTTTGCTTGCCGCCATTCTGTCCTTGTCCGCGGTTAATCTGTTCGTATTATTCCCCCAGACAATCGCGACGGGCGATTTAGTGATACTCAATGCCGGGTTTTGTTTTGTTTCGGTCGTCATGGTATTCACAACCAGTTTTCATCGACAATTAGCCCAAACACTTTGGGAAAGTCGGCAAGATTTAGCGCATGCTCAATTGGTTGGCCAAATCGGTAGTTGGCGTTTGAACGTCGCGCGTAACGAGTTGATTTGGTCTGACGAAAATCATCGCATCTTTGGCATACCCAAAGGTACGCCGATGACCTACGAGACGTTTCTTGCCATTGTGCATCCTGATGATCGGCAATATGTCGATCACATGTGGCAAGCCTGCTTGCGCGGCGCACCTTACGACATTGAACACCGAGTGGTAGTGGGCGGTAAAGTGAAATGGGTGCGGGAAAAAGCCGTTCTGGAATTCAACAATAAAGACAAATTGCTCGGTGGCTTTGGCACCACCCAAGACATTACGCAACGAATGGGGTTACAGGATCAATTGGCTAAAGTCGCGGCATCGGCGCCCGGCTTGATTTGTTCCTTTCGCTTACGCTCGGATGGTAGTGCGTGTATGCCTTACGCCAGTCCGGTCATCGAATCGGTATACGGACTCGGGGTTGAAATCGTTTCGCAAGATTTCAACCCCGTATTCGCTCGTATCCATCCGGACGATATTGGGCATATTCACGCGTCGATTGCTGAATCGGCGCGTAGCCAACAACCCTGGCACGATACTTACCGTTATAACCATCCAACCAAGGGTGAGGTTTGGCACGAAGGCCATTCGCTGCCCATCCAGGAAGCTGATGGCGGCACTCTTTGGCATGGCTACGTGCACGACGCTACCGAACGTATTAATGCCGAAAAAGCGCTTCAGGAACGCATAGACCGCTATGAGTTGGTCCTTAACGGTGCACAAGACGCCATTTGGGATTGGGACGTCCCGAACAGGCGAGTGAATTATTCTTCTCGATGGAAAGCGCTTCGTGGTTACACGGAACACGAGATCGGCAACGGCGAAGAAGAGTGGAGCAACGCTATCCATCCCGATGACCTTGAACGGATATTAGCGTCGGTGCAGCGCCATTTTACAGGTGAAACGCCGGTATTTTCCGAAGAATACCGGATACGCTGTAAAGACGGTTCCTGGAAATGGGTATTGGACCGCGGTATTGCCCGGAAAGACGGCAATGGTAAGGTTATGCGCATGGCCGGATCGGAAAGCGACATTACTGTACGTAAATTAGGGGAGAAAGCCTTGCGTGATCGCGAGAATGAATTGAGGCTGATAATGGATACGACGCCGGCGTTGATATCGTATCTGGATCTCGATTTCCGTTATTTACGTGTCAATGCCACCTACGAAAAATGGTTCGACATGTCCGCCGAGCAGATTGTAGGGCGTGAAGCGGAAGATGTTTTAGGCATCGAGGCCTGGCAGTTAGTCGGCCCCTACCTGCAACGCGCTCGTCGCGGTGAACAGGTCAGTTTTGACCAGCAAATCCCTTATGCAAACAAAGCCAACCGTTGGGTGCATGCCACCTATATGCCAAATGTCGATGCCGAGGGGGTTATCAGGGGCATTGTGGTACATGTCTTTGATATTGAAGAGCGGGTGATGTCCGAGCATAAAATCACCTTATTGAATCAACGCTTACAGCAGCGCGTCGAAGAGATGCAGGTGATTTTTAATACTGCCCCCATAGGTTTGAGTATTGCCCATGGCACGGATGGCACGCATATCCGCGGCAATGCGGCGATTGAACGTATGCTGGGCTTGCCACCCCATAGCGAACTTTCCCTTAAAGAAAATTCTGCTGTGGGTATTTGTGTCACGCAAAACGGAGCCAAACTGGCTTTCGAAGATTCGCCCATGCAACGCGCGATTCGCGGTGAAATAATTTCCAATCAAACCGTTGAAATTCTGCTCCCGAACTACCGGGTGGTGACGGCTCTGTGCAATGCAACACCGTTGTTGAGTGACGAAGGGAAGCCAAGAGGAGCCGTTGGGGCGTTTTTGGATATTACCTCGCTCAGACACGCGGAACAGGCCCTTGCCAAAAGCCAACTGCAACTACGGCTATTAGTGGAACAGGCGCCGCTCAGTATTGCCATGTTCGATACCAATATGAATTTCTTGGTGACCAGCCGACGTTGGGTCAAGGAGTTTGGACAAAACTTCGACGATCTGGCGGGGCGTAACCATTACGTCGTCAATCCCGATCTTCCTATGGTATGGAAACAGGTTCACCAGCGTGTTTTGTCCGGAGAGTTCCTCAGCAACAACGACGATTTATGGGTGCAAGCCGATGGTAGTCGGCATTGGTATAATTGGGCCGCCCATCCGTGGACTGACACGAGTGGAAACATTGGCGGTATTATTATTACTAGCGATGACGTGACCGTGCGGCGAAAAGCCGAACTGGAACTGCTTAATTCCGAAGCGCGATTGGCACTGATTGTCGATCAGGTAAAAGCCGGATATTGGGATTGGGATTTAATCGACCGGCAGTTGTTTTTGTCGCCGGAAGCGAAGCAGCAATTAGGCTTTACCGATAGCGATATACCCAAACGAAGAGCGGAGTGGGAGGAGAGATTGCACCCCGACGACCGTGCTTTCGTACTGAAACTGGTGGACGAGCACCTCACTGGTTTGCAACCCTATTACGAAGCCCAATTTCAATTTCGGCATAGCGATGGTGGTTACCGCTGGTTCCATTCCCGCAGCATATTGCTGAGTGATTTGAATAACCGTCCCTATCGTGTGCTGGGCATGAATTTGGACATTACCGAATACATGAAACAAAAACAGCTTAGCGGGCGACGCGAGAAGGTGGAGCAATCGTTTCGCTTGTATGTTGCTATGCAGACTGCCGCAGCGATTGCCCACGAATTGAATCAGCCGCTGGCCGCTATCGCGTCCTACGCCGATGTGGCCTTGCATCTAATGCAAATCGACAGCTATAACCAAAAAAAACTTGCTCAGTTGGTGGAAAACTGTTCGACCCAAGCCCAGCGTGCAGGTAATGTGATACGGCAATTGTTGGCCCAGTTACAAAAAGAGGAAATACCGAACGAAGCCTTTGATATCAATTTAGCCATCCGGGAGGCGATAGAGTTGGTGAACGTTGATGAGTTTGCACATGGGGTTACGGTCGTCACCAACCTGGCTGCCGATTTACCGCCGGTCTTGGCTAATGGATTGCAAGTCCAGAAAGTGTTGATCAATCTATTGCGTAACGGTTTGGACGCTATGCAGGAACACGGTAAAACCGCTGACACGATTGCGATCATCAGTGGCCGCTCGGTGCTTGACGCGTCCATGGTTCAAGTCACCGTGCGGGACAGCGGTAAAGGCGCGGTCGATAGCGCTTCCTTGCGTAAGATTTTTCGACCTTTCTATACCACTAAGCCTAAGGGTTTGGGCATGGGGCTTGCTATTAGTCGTTCTCTGATTGTCGCACATGGCGGCAAGATGTGGGCGGAACAGAATGCAGGCCAAGGCCTATCGATTCATTTCACCTTGCCCTTTGCCGAATGAGTGAGGAAGCCTTAGTTTTTATTGTCGATGACGATGATGCGGTACGCGACAGTCTCGGGCAGCTTATGCAAGCTGCCGGCTTGCCTTGCCAGCTTTTTGAAAGTGCGGAAGATTTTTTGGAAGCCTATAGGCCAGGGCAACCAGGTTGTTTAGTACTGGATTTAAATATGCCCGACATGAGTGGTGACGAATTACAAAATGAGCTGATTCGGCTAAATATCCAGATACCCATCATTTTTTTAACGGCGTTTGGCGACATACCGACGACGGTACGAGTCATTAAGGCAGGCGCCATCGATTTTCTGACTAAACCTATACCCAGCAAGGTACTATTGACGCGGATAGAAGCTGTGCTCCAGCAACAATCCTTGGTATTAGAGCAAAATAAATGCAATTGCATCATTACCCTGACAGCCCGCGAATTGGAAGTGATGTATTTGGTGATTACCGGCCAATCGAATAAACAAATCGCCCGGCATTTGGGAATCAGCCACCGTACAGTTGAAGTACACAGAGCCCGCGTCATGGAGAAAACCGGCGCAAGTAACCTCGTGGATTTAGTGCGCATCTGTAGCGAATATGAGATTTCATGCAATTCTGTTAACTAATTTCAACTCGCATCGTCTTGCAATAACTACTCTGCCCATCGATTTGGGCAGCACAGAGTGCCCAAAATTCTCAGGTAGATGAGTTATGTTCAATCTAGGATTGTTGCCGCTGAGATGTGATCAAACCCTTGGTGTGAAATGGCAAATCAAAATACGCCTTCACTTCTATTAATCCAAACGATACTCGGCCTGGCGGATTCCGGATTTGTGCGCATAATGTCGGAGCAATACCCTGGTACTATGGGATAATTTGGCTGCGGTGGCCTCTCATCGCGACAAACAGGAAATACAAATGTATTCGTCAGATGATGAAATAGGCATTATCACGGCCTTTGTAGAGCAATTGGAAGAGCAGTCAATCCCGCGCGCGTTGGCCGTTAAAAAAAGAGTAGAAGAGGGAGACACACTAAACGAGATTGAGATAATGCATTTTGAGCAAATGCTTTCCGAAGCCAGCACTATGATGCCATTACTGAAACATCACCCTGAATATCAAAAATTGATAGCTGAGTTGGCGAATCTTTACAACCAAATTTCGGAACGCGCTTTACTTAACCAGTTAAACGCCAAGACTTAGAAAGCCGGTAATCCAAGCATTACTCGCATTTCTACGCGCACAAAAAAGCCGGGCGTACCCGGCTTTAGACGTCGCAGCCATTTAACGGCTGTTACTCGAAGGAAACCTCTTCCAGACTGGCTAAACAGCCTAGTCCTCTGGCAAATTCCTGTAATTCACTGGCCATGTGAAAGTTGATGATGGAATTTGTTTTCAAATCGACAATCGCGTACTCGACAATGGGATCGTTACTCTGCAGCCTGGGCTTGTACTTTAATAGTTTTTTTGATTCTTTAGCCAGCTTACGATTTAGCCGAGCCGTTAGCGCGCGAATTGATACCAACTTTTTCATATCCAATCTCCATGCGTTAGAACAGAAACCGCAGTATAGGTGATTTTGACGGTTTGATGACAGTGCTAGGCAAAAAATCCTGCGATGCTTTGCACAATGTAATCTTTGTTTATCCTGACTATCCAGGATGAATATTAAGCTGGCTAGCGCATGCAAAGCACAGATAATATAAGCCCGATTCTGTTCGTATTTAATCCGGCGGATCCGCTTCCGCGCCAACCATGAGGGCTTTCATGTCTGAGCAAACCAATGCTGACCAATCAATATCTCATTCAGGGGGGAGCCATCAGTTGTCGAGGCTTGGCTGACTACCGCCGACCAGCGCGCCTTGTTTCAATCGCAGACAGACACTGTCAGTTTTACACACGTTGCCCACGATTTACCGGCAATAACAGTCGATACCGGCGATGTGTATCAAACCATGGAGGGTTTCGGATTCTCCTTGACTGGCGGCAGTGCCATGCTGATTGCTGCACTACCCGACGCCGAGCGGCAGGCTTTGTTGCGGGAATTATTTTTGCCTGAGGGCGATGGTATCGGCGTCAGCTGTTTGCGCCTCAGCATTGGCGCTTCGGATTTAAGCGAGCGTTGCTTTACCTATGATGATATGCCGGATGGGCAGACCGACCTCGAGCTAGCGCATTTTGATATGCATGCCGGTGATCTCGAGCTTATCCCGCTGCTTCAAGAAATTCTAGCGCTGAATCCGGAGATCAAGATCATGGCGACAGCCTGGTCGGCGCCGCGCTGGATGAAAACCAACCAGGCATTTGTCGGCGGCAAACTCAATCCGCAATACCACGGCGTTTACGCCGCTTACCTGGTCAAATACCTGCAAAGCATGCGCGAGCGGGGCATAACGATTCACGCCATTACCCCGCAAAACGAGCCGTTGAATCAAAAAAATGAGCCCAGCATGATCATGGAAGCCGGCGAACAAGCCGAGTTCATCAAGAGTCATCTTGGGCCGGCCTTGTCGGCAGCGGGATTGGCGGATGTTGAACTGTTTTGCTGGGACCACAATTGCGATGTAAAGGAGTACCCGTTGACGGTGTTTGCCGACGCCGATGCGCGGCAGTACCTGAGCGGTTCGGCCTGGCATCTGTATGGCGGCGATATTTCGGTATTGTCTGAGATGCATCAAGCTTACCCGGACATGAAGTTGTATTTCACCGAACAATGGGTAGGCTCGGACGGCGAGTTCGGCGGCGATTTGTTGTGGCATATACGCCATGTGATGATCGGCTCGATAAGACACTGGAGTAGGGTGGTGCTGGAATGGAATCTGGCTTCCGACCCCTTTTGCGGCCCGCATACGCCTGGCGGCGAGGCGCGCTGTGTCGGTGCATTAACCATAGACGGCGACCAGGTCACTCGTAACGTTGCTTATTACATCATTGCTCACGCCGCCAAATGGATACGGCCCGGCTCGTTACGCGTTCATTCCGATGAACAGGTGCTACCGAATGTGGCGTTTCTGACGCCCGAGGGTAATATCGTGTTAATGGCCTTGAATGACAGCGCCGAAGCACAACAGTTTGCCATCCAATATCAAGATAAAAGCGCAGTAGTGACGTTGTCGGCGGCTGCGGTGGCTACGTATGTTTGGGCAGCGTAGCCTGCTATCATTCCAACAGCACATCGACGCGGCGGAATTGGCCTAAACGCAGCGCTTCCGCCGTTTGCCCCGCGATGCAGTCTGCTGTGAATGTTTGAGTGCCGCTGTCCCGACCGTATAAGCGGTATTGGCAAGGTTTTACAGCATGGGGGCCAAAGGTGTCCCTCCGCAGTGGATTGCTATAAACCAGCAAAGTCGAGCCGAACAGGGCGCAAGCCACGCTGTTTGCCGGCAAACTTTCCTCAAGCCCAAACGGCTTGACCGATTGCTGCTCTATTGCGAAAAACCTTCCGACCAATACAGGGGCTGGCTTAAACCGTAACTGGCCGGCCTCGAATACCAATGGCGCAGCACCCAGGAACAGATGCGTCCACAAGTGCAAAAACTCCACAGTGGCGCCGGATAAGCGGGCCACGCAACCGCGTCCGTGTTGGCGTGGATCGATAGTAAACCCGCTACTGACCAGAAAACTGGAGTTTTCGACTGGGTTGCGTTTGTATTCGTCGGGATCGTGAAAAGGCACCAGTAATGTGTCGATATTTGCGTAAAACTCGTCAAGCAAGCCGGCACGCACCATCTCTAGCACAAACTTGTAATGCATATGCAAGAAAATCGAGCCGTTCTCCAGCCAGCCATAGTTAAAAACACCGATGCGCCCCAAATCCAGTGCGTTGTTGCCCAAGGGTTCGTTGACCCGATACATGCCTAGTTTTGCATCGAATAATTCGGAGTGTTGCACGGCTTTATAAAGGGAATGGGCTTGGCTCGAATCGGCGATACGCAAAGCATGTACAAAACCTTCCAGGAATAAGGGTAGGGATGATTGTCGAAAGCAGGTTACCACCAGGCCACCGCCTTCAAGCTCCCGATATTGTTCAGCTTCGTAAGAAAAATAGGTGACGATGCCCTGGGTTGTGCGGGCTTTGTCTATCGCAGTGTCTAAATAATTTGTTACCAAGCTCAGGAAACTTTGAATTTCGCCTGGCGCGAGCTCTTGTTCGGCACCGGCAAAACCCATGAATACCTGTTGCCGATAAGCTTCTTTCAGCGCGCCGCTTTCCTGCCAGAATAGCTCTGCAGTCAAATCGGTGTGGTTTAACAAGGCATGCAACTGCGCTACAAAGTTGGCTAATTCCAAAGGTAAGGCGCAGGGTGCATGTAAATCGCTTACTACATTGCGAGTAAAGTCCACCAGGCGCTTTAGTTCGATGGTTTCGTTTACCGACGATCCCAAAATGCCGGGTAAGCCATTCAGCGCATCGCACCAGCCGGGTCTGTCGGCTTCCATTTCGATACCAACACCGGCTGGGTCGAGCGTAGCCAGTTTGTTGGCTACCAGCGTCAGGATTTTACCCAATAAGCTGGTGTAAACAATTTCGCCCTGGCCGGACTCGGCACGTACTTGATAACGGCGCTGTTTGCGCGCGTCTATCAATGCCTTTTTCGCCGGGCGATATTGCACCGCGCCGTATTGGCGAACACCGTTTGCGGTTAGCACATACTTTTCAGCGCGCGGCACCACAAAATGGGTAGGATCGAAAAAGCTGTAGGTTTTTTCCAGGAATAAGCTCGCCAGGCGATCTGGAAAAATTGCCGCGTAACTGATCAGTAAATCCAGCAGATAAGTCCAGTGATCCGACCAATAGCCGCGGTCGAATTCGGCGTCTTCCACTTCCCGCGCTTGCGCCAAAATCTGGTGAAGTAGCGATTCAGCATCTGTTGCCGATTCCAGTGCTTGCACAAGCTCCGCATATTTAAACTCTTTGCGCAGCAAGGCTTCCAACTCGGGAAAGCGCGGGTAATACGACGCAAAATGCTGTGGTGCATCCAAGGCAAAACGCGAGTTGCGCAAAGCACAGGGGTTGTAGCCGTCCGGTTGAATCAGATTGAAAAAGTAGCGAATATTCTTGGCATCCAGAGCCGGATCAAAGAACAGATCCATGCGCCGGTTTTGCAGCACATCGCGAAAGTCGCCGTTGCCTTCGGAATAGGGCGTGTCCTGCAATAAAAAGTCGTTGTAATCCCGCTCCAGATCGCCGTGTTTACGGCCGAACAAATATAAATGCGCATCGCCGGGCACCGGCATCGAAAATCCGCCGCGCAAGCCGTTGTCTAAATAACATTGCCGGGCATGGGCATCGAACAGCGGCAGCGCGCTTGCGGTAAACGCCCGTTGGCTGATGTGCTCCACCAGTTGGCGATTGGTCTCGCGTTTGCCGACGAAATAATCCGGCGTAGCCGTCTCGGCCAGGAATTGATTAAAAATTTCGCGGGAGCCGGCATGACCATAAACGCCATAAAACACACGAGTTTCGCCGGGTTGTAATTCCAGAGACAAATGCTGAAAAGCCGCAGGGGTTTGATTGGCGCTTACCTGATCGGCAAAGTCCAGCGGCTGCTTATCGAAAAATCGTTCCGGCTGAGAAAAATCGCCGGCCAACCCAAAAATCCGCTCCGGATCGACGATAACGCGGGTATGCTGACCATCCAAGAAGCCGACGAAGAAGTTGCCGGCAATTACTGTTTCCACCTGTGGACTGTCGGTTGGCCAAACTTTTAAGCGATAAAACGGCAGATTTTCTGCGACGCCCTCAACGCGCATGAAGGCTTCCGAAGTACGACTCATGAATTTGAGTATCCACTGATTCATCGCGTAAGGCAGCACTTGCGGTAAGCCATCGACAATCTCGATTTTCATGGTCTTCCCGGAGGTGTTGGCTATCTCCACACGACGCAACAAGCCAGCAACCGGTGCGTCGGCCAAGGTGAATACGTCGGCGCGCAGACGCAAACCCAACTTTGGATTGATTTCCTCCACCCCGACTTCATGCGGCGTCACATAAAGGCGTTGTTTAACTTCGGGTCCGGCGCCGCGCTGAAACGGCTCGTAATTTAGACTTTGCCGGTCATCGGCGACTTTTAGAAAAGTGCGGAAACCGCGCGACGGGGTTAGCTGATACGCCTTATCAGCCGGAAAAAACTCCAAAAAAGCCCCGTCTTTATTCCGCACCCCAAAACTGGCGATAGCCTGGCCGCGATTGACGTAAAACACCCAGGCCGGACGCCCGTGCATGCCGGCAATGCCCGGCAAGAAACTGGCGAACGGGGCGCAGTCGTTGTACTGCTCAATCATGAAACAGTTTTCGTTGTCGTGGAAATAGTTAGGCTTGGTCATGGTGCAGTCACCGGTATCAAGGGAATTTTAGTAGTTAGGCAATATCGTTTTGTGATCAAGAATTGCCGTGCAGTCGTTGGTTAAGGATAGCCTTAGAATGATACGAAGGGATTTGTCGACAGCTGGATTAGACTTTTCAGGCGGTTAGAACAGGGGAATTTACCGACATGCTAAAGAAAATGTTCATGCCCATTCATCCCTGATAGCCTGCTAAAAGGCCAGCGGGCTTGAGTCAAGCGGATTTTTTCGGCGTGGCAATTAATAGGCTAATGTCTGTGGTGCCTATATTTTCATCAGCCAGCACAATCACTTTGACGAACTTGACCACCTGCCAGTGCCGTAAATTCTTAGGCAAATGGATCAGACCATTTTCAATGCTGGCTTCGAATTCTATGGCTTGCATGGTAAGGGCCTCTGCTTGTGATTAAGGGTTAGGACGAATCGCACTAACCAGTTCAACGGCGCAATGCCGGCAAATGTCCTGCTTACCTAATTGTTCAGCCCAAGTCCGCTTCGTCAATGATGCCGGTCTGGGCTTCCGGGTCGAACAACATCATCCTGGTTTGATGTCGTTGATTGTCAACGATCCATAACACTAAACCCGGATAAAATCCCGCATTTCGCCTTCCAGACATAACCCAATCGAGCGCAAGGATTCCGTTGCGTAATCAGATAAAATTCGCGACGATCACCGGCGTAGTGCAAATCGATGTAGGCCAGAGCACCCTAGCCGTTGCCAATCGCTTGGAAGTCCGACAAGGGCCGAGCCTGGTTACAGCGCTAACCAGAAAACCGAGGAACAGCAAGAAAGCTAATCCAACAATGAAAATACGCGATCCGGGTTTATGAGCTATGTTTATCATTCCTGTAATTTGTCAACATTATGTGAGAAAACATGTTTAAAAATATGAAAATCGCTATAAAACTGGCAATCGGTTTCGGAAGTCTACTGCTGCTGATGACGATTCTTGGGATTGCTGCTCTAAGTCAGATGAGCACCGTCAACGATCAATCGACCGAGATCGCTTCCAATTGGCTGCCGTCGGTACGGACTGTCGAGGAGATGAACACCAATACCTCCGATTATCGCATCGGCGAACTCAACCATATCATTTCGGAAAAACCGGAAGAAATGGCGGCTGCCGAAAAGATGATGAGCGATACTTTGGCGACCTATCGCAAAAACGAAGCCGCTTACCTCAAACTGATTTCCTCTCCGGAAGAGCAGGAAATTTACGACGAATTTAAGCGCAAATTTGACGCTTACATGGTGGCACACGACAAGATGTTACCTTTGTCGCGGGCGATGAAGACCAACGAGGCGATGGCCATCATGAACGGGGAATCGCTTACGCTGTACAACGAGTTTAGTGAACAGCTACTTAAACTGGTGCAACTGAATATCAAGGGTGGCGAGAAAGCCAGCGCGGAGGGCGATGTAATTTACCTTCAGGCGAAAAACATCGTGACCGGTCTGATTGTGTTTGGCTTCGTGTTGGGAGTTTTAGTTGCGCTGATTATTACCCGTGGCTTGGTTAAACAGCTGGGCGGCGAACCCGGCTCGGTAGCCGATGTAGCAAACAAAATCGCCAACGGAGACTTGTCGAGTCAGATCGCACTGCGTGTTGGTGACACCGGCAGCGTGTTCAGCGCCATGAAGGCTATGCAGGACAGCCTGATCGGTATTGTCGGCGAGATCAAGAGTCTCGTCGCCGCTGCCAACAAGGGCGATTTCAGCACTAAGCTAAATTTGAGCGGCAAGCTTGGCTACAACAAGGACTTATCCGAATTGTTGAACCAATTTTCCGACACCGTCGATATTGCCTTCAAGGACACCATTGCGGTCGCGCAGGCACTAGAAGAGGGTGACTTGACCCGCACGGTGACCCGTGAATATCAAGGAGCCTTTGATCAAGTCAAACAAAGTCTGAACAATACGGTGTACAAATTGGCGCAAACCATGGCCGAAGTGACCGAGGCCGCCAATCAACTGGGTAACGCTTCGCAACAGATCAGCGCCACTTCGCAGTCCTTGTCTCAGGCGACCAGCGAACAGGCCGCTAGTGTCGAGGAAACGTCGGCCAGCATCGAGCAAATGTCGGCTAGCGTCAACCAAAATACCGAAAATGCCAAAGTCACCGACGGCATGGCCGGTAAAGCCAATCACGAAGCCATCGAAGGTGGTGCGGCAGTCAAGCAAACCGTGGAAGCCATGAAAAGCATCGCCGGCAAAATCGGCATCATCGACGACATTGCCTACCAGACCAATATGCTGGCGCTCAATGCCGC
Source organism: Methylomonas albis (assembly GCF_014850955.1). Taxonomy (NCBI): domain Bacteria; kingdom Pseudomonadati; phylum Pseudomonadota; class Gammaproteobacteria; order Methylococcales; family Methylococcaceae; genus Methylomonas; species Methylomonas albis. Next base: position 2,488,493 of record NZ_JACXSS010000001.1, on the reverse strand, counting down.
CATCGAAGCGGCGCGGGCCGGCGACCACGGCAAAGGTTTCGCCGTTGTGGCTGCTGAAGTCCGCAAACTGGCAGAACGCAGCCAGATCGCGGCGCAGGAAATTGGCCAACTGGCCGAGTCCAGCGTCAACACCGCAGAAAACGCCGGTCAATTATTGGACGCTATCGTCCCCAGCATTGCCAAAACCTCGGATCTGGTCCAGGAGATCGCCGCTGCCTCCTCCGAGCAATCGGCCGGTATCAGTCAGATCAATGCCGCGATGAGCCAAATGAACCAGATTACCCAGCAAAACGCCTCGTCCAGCGAAGAGCTGGCGGCCACCGCCGAGGAAATGACCGGCCAAGCCGAGCAATTGTTGACGCTGATGAGCTTTTTCAAAATTGCTCAAGCCCGGCCGAATGTTACGGTTGCGAAACCCACCAAAAAAGCGGAAAAAATCAAGCCGGCTGCTCAGGGTCACCACAAAGGTAATGGTGGCCTGGAGATGGAGTTTGATTTAAACCAGTTTAGTCGGTTTTAGGAGCAGATCATGACAGCCATCGTCGGAATATCCCCACAACTGCCTGCGGTCAGAATCGAAGCGGTTCAGGCAGGCGCCGGCCAATATCTTACCTTTGTCTTAGGTGGCGAGATTTATGCGCTAGGGATTTTAAACATTAGGGAAATCATCGATTACGGCCAGCTGACCCAAGTACCGATGATGCCGGCCTTCGTGCGCGGCGTCATCAATCTGCGCGGTAGCGTGGTGCCGGTCATCGACTTGATGGCGCGCTTCGGCAAGGGCAGCACCGGAGTCGCTAAACGTACTGGGATCGTCATAGTCGAAATAGGCGATCAAGGCGACGCCAACCAGCAGGACATCGGCATCATCGTCGACGCTGTCAACGAAGTGATCGACATCGGCCCGCAGGACATCGAGCCGCCTGCGAGTTTCGGCACCGGTATTCATTCTGAGTTCATCAGCGGTATGGCCAAGCGCAATGGGCGTTTCATCATTTTGCTCAACGTCAATAAGGTGTTGTCGGTGGATGAATTGGCGGGTTTGAGCAGCGTCGCTACGGATAGCAATCGTTCTCCGGCATTGGAGTAAACCGCAGCGCCATTCCCACCGCTGTGGGAATGGCGAAAAACCAGTTAAGCAAGGAATTCTAAATATCATCGCGCTACCGGAATTTGCGCAACAACCGCTACGTATAAAACTCGATAATCAGCCAGGAGAAACTCGTGAAGTGGAGCGAATTATTTTTCAACCGCAATCAACAAGCGGCCATCGAAATTGACCGCGTCACGTAAGCGATCATTGCCGGACAACTTAACGAACGGATCATTACAGCCAGACTTGACGGGCAAGGCCAACATTTCGGCCATGCGATCAATAAGATGTTGGACGCGATGGTGCCCCCCTTCAGACTGGCTTCCGATTATGTGGAGAAAATATCCCAGGGTGATATTCCTCCGAAAATTATCGATAGCTATAACGGCGATTTCAACACGATTAAAAACAGCCTCAATCAGGCCATAGACACCATCGGCCAACAGGCGGCGGATGCCCAGGCTATTGCCAACGGCAATTTGTCGATCAACGTCAAGGTGCATTCGGAAAATGATGTCGTGTCTAAGAGCCTGGTACAAATCCTTGGCGTGTTGCAAGGTTTGCAAAAGGAATTACCGCGCCTGCCCCTGTCTTCTAAAGACGGCCACCTGTCCGAGCGCGGGAAGCCGGAGCAATTCCAGGGAGCGTATGCCGAGGTGATCGGCGGTGTCAACGACATGCTGGATGCGATCTTGTTGCCAATAGGTGAAGGCAACCGGATTCTGGCGCAGATTTCCGGCGGCAAGATCGACGAATTGATCGCTCAGCACTATCAAGGCGACCACGAACAGATGAAGCAGGCCGTCAACAAGGTGGGGACCACCTTGCAAGGCTTGCAAAAGGAATTACAGCGACTGACTCTGGCTTCTAAAGACGGCCAATTGTCCGAGCGCGGCAAGCCTGAGCAATTCCAAGGCGCCAATGCCGAGGTGGTCGGCGGCATCAACGACATGCTGGATGCCATCTTGTTACCCATAGGTGAAGGCAACCGCATCTTGAGCCTGATTCGCGGTGGCGACTTGCGGCAGCGTGTGGACATTGCCTGTAAAGGCGACCACGACAAAATGAAGCAGGCGGTCAACGGCGTACATGGCTGGTTGGCGGACCTAGTTGCCTATGTCACCAAGATTGCCAATGGCGACATGACGGCGGAAATGGCCAAAGCCTCCAACGACGATCAGATTCACGAATGGTTGGTATTGATGAAGCGCAATATCCAGGCGCTGGTAACAACAGACGCCAACATGCTGTCGGTAGCCGCCGTGGAAGGCCGGCTGGCAACCCGCGCCGACGCCGACAAGCATCAAGGCGATTTCCGTAAAATCGTCGCCGGGGTTAACAACACACTGGACGCGGTGATAAGTCCGCTCAACGTTGCCGCCGATTATGTGGATAACATCGCCAAGGGCAACATCCCTGCCAGGATCACCGATACTTACAATGGCGATTTCAATGTCTTGAAAAATAACCTCAATACCTGTATAGACGCGGTCAATGCCCTGGTAGCAGACGCCAATATGCTGTCGGTAGCCGCCGTGGAAGGCCGGCTGGCAACTCGCGCCGATGCGAGTAAACACCAGGGCGATTTCCGCAAGATCGTTGAAGGCGTCAATGGAACCCTGGATGGTGTGATTCTGCCGATCAACGAGGTCGTCGAGGTATTGTCGCTGGTGGAACAAGGCGACCTGACTCACACTGTCAAAGGTGATTACAAAGGTCAACTGAGCGACTTTAAAGATACCGTCAACAACACCGTCGCCAAGTTGTCGCAAACCATCTCGGAAGTCATCAATGCAGCAGACCAGTTGGGAACGGCTTCCGAGCAAATCGGCGCCACCTCGCAATCTTTGTCGCAAGCCTCCAGCGAACAAGCCTCCAGCGTCGAAGAGACCTGCGCCAGCATCGAGCAAATGGCGTCTAGCATCAATCAAAATGCCGAGAGTGCCAAAGTCACTGATGGCATGGCCGGCAAGGCGTCACAGGAAGCCCAACAAGGCGGCACGGCGGTGAAACAGACCGTGGAAGCCATGAAAAGCATCGCCGGCAAGATCGGCATCATCGACGACATCGCCTACCAAACCAATATGCTGGCCTTGAACGCCGCGATTGAAGCGGCCCGCGCCGGCGATCACGGCAAGGGCTTCGCGGTGGTGGCGGCGGAAGTCCGCAAATTGGCGGAGCGCAGTCAAATCGCGGCTCAGGAAATTGGCCAGCTGGCGGAATCCAGTGTCAAGACCGCCGAAAGCGCCGGACAATTGCTGGACGCTATTGTCCCCAGCATCGCTAAAACCTCGGATCTGGTGCAGGAAATAGCCGCCGCCTCACAAGAGCAATCGTCGGGTGTCGGTCAGATCAACGCGGCTATGAACCAGATGAACCAAATTACCCAACAAAACGCTTCAGCCAGCGAAGAGTTGGCGGCCACCGCCGAAGAAATGGGCGCTCAGACCGAGCAATTGCAAACATTGATGAGCTTTTTCAAAATCGGTTATACCGGCAAAGCTCCCAAAATACGGACCGGCGCAAAATCGGCCGGCAAACCGGAAAGAACCATGACGGATTTAACCGCCGGACTCGCGCCCAATTTTAACGGTAGCGATATTAAATTAAATAAATTCGAGCCCTTCTAGGAGCAAACTATGGCAGTCATTGCAAACTGTGACAAGCAATTGCCGGCCATTGTGCCGGAGAGCAATCTGGCCACCGCCGGCCAATATTTAACCTTTGTGCTGGGCAGCGAGGTCTATGCGCTGGGAATTTTGAATATCAAGAAAATCATCGACTACGACGACCTCACCGAAGTACCGATGATGCCGGCCTTCGTGCGCGGCGTCATCAACCTGCGCGGTAGCGTGGTGCCGGTCATCGACTTGATGGCTCGCTTTGGCAAGGGCAGCACCGCAGTCTCTAAACGTACCGGCATCGTCATCGTCGAAACAGGCGGTCAAGGCGACGGCAACCAGCAGGACATCGGTATCATCGTCGACGCCGTCAACGAAGTAATCGACATCGGCCCGCAGGACATCGAACCGCCGCCGAGTTTCGGTACCGATATCCATTCCGATTTCATCAGCGGCATGGCCAAGCGCAACTGGCGTTTCATCATTTTGCTCAACGTCAATAAGGTGTTGTCTGCAGATGAAATGGCGGGGTTGAGCACAGCCAGTGATGTTCAGGTTGCGCTAGAGTCAGGCTGAGATAAGGTTTTGTACCCGTCAGGTAAGGGTTTGGAGAACAACCGCAGCGCGTATCACGAAGATGTGACGCGCTACCACTTTCCAAACCCAAAGCCAGATGATCGAAAATATGTGAACCGACATAAAAGCTGCCGCGACTAGCGTTGCCGATCTAGCGCACGGCATTTTTGACAGTTAATTAGTTTTGGTGGCCGAGTCCAGCCAACCCCCACCCAAAGCTTTGTAAACCGCAGTCAAGGCAGTCGCCGTGGCGGTTTCGCTTTGTGCCAATTGGCTTTGGTCCTGCAGTAAGCGAAGTTCACTGTCCAGTACGGCGAGAAAGTCCGATACGCCTTCTTGATAACGCAGATGCGCCAATTCGGAGGCCTTTTCGCTGGCTTGCGCCGCCGCAGTTAACGATGCCCGTCTGGCGCGTTCCTGCTTATAGGTGACCAAAGCATTTTCGGTTTCTTCCAGGGCATTCAGCACGGTTTGTTCATACTGCGCCAAGCTGGCTTCGGCGCGGGCGTCGGCGGCTTTGATGCGGGCGTAAACCCGGCCTAAATCAAATGCCGCCCAGCTGATTTTCGGGCCGACCGAATACGATTCCGAACCTGGTGCGACGATGCCGGACAAGGTGCTGGCTTCCAATGACAGACTACCAACGAAGGTGACTCTGGGAAACAGGTCCGCAGTAGCCACGCCGATCCGCGCGGTAGCTGCCGCCAAGCCGCGTTCGGCGATGCGAATATCCGGGCGTCGGCGCAATAACTGTTCCGGGTTGCCGATTTGGATAGTGTCCGGTGCTTTCGGTAGCGGTGCCGCCAGCGCCAAAGTGCCTGTCAATGCGTCCGGCATTTGTCCGGTCAACACACTGAGCCGATGGATGGCTTGGGTAAGCGCGCTTTCCAGGGGCGGAATGCTGGCTTTGGTGCTTTCCAGTTGCGCCAGTGCTCGGGAGGTATCCAGCTCGGTGCCCCGACCGTTTTCCAGCTTGACCTGAGTCATATCCAGGGTTTGCGCCTGGTTATCGGCATTTTTACGGGCGACGGCCAACTGGTTTTGCAGGCCGCGCAATTCGAAATAATTCCGGGCGGTTTCGGCAATCAAGCTGACGCCAATGTCGCGCAGGCTGGCTTCCTGGGCTTCGACTTCGTCGTTGCTGGCTTCGACGTTGCGCCGCACCCGGCCGAAGAAATCGACTTCCCACGAGGCATCGAAGCCGGTGTTATACAGTTTTAATTCGCGCGGAAAAACCCCGGTGCGGTTATTAAACGAGCCGGTACTGCGTTTTTGCTCTGTGTAATTGCCGTGCGAAGTCACCGTGGGCAATAGATTCAAACCGGTTTCCAGGTATAAAGCCCGCGCTTCCGAGAGATTGGCGCGGGCGGCTTTCAGTTCGTAGTTATGCTGGATAGTTTGGTCGATCAAACTGCTGAGTTGTTGATCGTTGAACAGCTGCCACCACGCGGTTTCGACTTCGCGCTCCGCGAATTCGGCTGGCGCGGCGTTGACGAAAGCCGCCGGTAACTGCTTAGTGACCGGCAATTGATAATCCGGGCCAACCGCGCAGCCATTCAGCAACATCAAGCTGAAAACGGTATAAATGAAAGTGTGTTTGCTTAATGGCCGAATCATGGCGATACATCCGAAGAATGTTGAGTAGACGGTTTGCCGGCCGCTCGCAAGCGCTGGACGATAGCCTGCACCGTGACGTAAAACACCGGCGTCAGTAACAAGCCGAACACGGTCACGCCTATCATGCCGCTGAAGACTGCGGTGCCAAGCAAGCGCCTAGATTCCGCACCGGCGCCTTCGGCAATCACCAGCGGGAACACGCCCATGATGAAGGCAAACGAAGTCATTAGAATTGGCCGTAAGCGTATCCGTGCGGCTTCCACCGCCGCTTCGAACCGATTTAAACCGCTTTCCTGGCGTTGTTTGGCAAACTCGACGATCAAGATCGCGTTCTTGCTGGCCAATCCCACCAGAACGATAAAGCCGATCTGGGTGAAAATATTGTTATCCATTTTTGCCAGCCACACCCCGGTCATCGAAGACAGGATGCACATCGGTACGATCAGGATCACCGCAAACGGCAGCGACCAGCTCTCGTATTGTGCGGCCAGCGCCAGAAACACGAAGATTACGCTGAGAGGAAATACCAACATCGCCACATTGCCGGCCAACACTTGCTGCAGGCTTAATTCAGTCCATTCGAAATCAAAACCCGGCGGCAATTCGGCGGACAGCAGCTTGCTCATGGTATCGATAGCCTGGCCCGAACTGATGCCGGGCAGGGTGCTGCCGTTGATTTCGGCGGTAGGATACATGTTGTAGCGGGTGATTTTGTCCGGACCGGAGATTTCCTTAACCTCGCTGATAGCACCCAACGGCACCATGCCGCCCTGGCGGTTCTTGGTTTTCAGTTCGGCGATGTCGCCGGGCAACATCCGAAACGCGGCATCCGATTGCGCCACCACTTGGTAAGTACGGCCAAAGGCGTTGAAATCGTTGACATACAAAGAGCCGAGATAAATCTGCAAGGTATCGAAGACATCCTTCAGCGGTACGTCCATCGATTTGACCCGGGTGCGGTCTACATCGACGAACAATTGCGGTACGCCGGAAGCAAAGGTGGTAAACAAGCCTACTAAACCAGGCTGTTGATTGCCTTTACCCAGCATTTCACCGGTGACTTTTTGTAGCTGATCGACGCCGGCATTGTTTCGGTCTTCGATTTGCAGTTTAAAGCCGCCGACCGAGCTCATGCCGCGTATCGGCGGTGGCGGAAATACAGCGATGCGGGCGTTGGGGATGCTGGCTAGGCGTTGGCCCAGGTTTTTAATCACCTGATCGGCATGTAATTCCGGGTGGCCGGCGCGCTGGTCAAACCCGTCCAGGCGGGCGAACATCGTCGCCACATTGGATTGATTGGCACCGCTCAAAACCGACCAGCCGGCGTAGGCATTAATGTGTTTGACGCCCGGCGTTTCCAGTACGATTTTAGTGGCCTGCTGTACCACATCCTGGGTTCTGGCCAACGAAGCGGCATCCGGCAATTGTGCGTATAGCACCAGATAGCCTTGATCTTGATTGGGAATAAAGCCGGTGGGGACTTTTTCGAACGCCAGCAAATTCAGGCCGTTTAAGCCGACATACAGCGCCAGGATTACCGCGGTCATGCGGATCATTCGGCCAACCAACCGCGAGTAACCCACGCTGAAACGATCAAAAAAACGGTTGAAGCGTACGAAAAACCAGCCGAACAATTTATCGAATACCTTGGTGAAGGCATCCCGGTCATGATGAGCGCGATCCAGTAACAGCGCGCACAAAGCCGGACTCAGCGTTAGTGAGTTGAACGCGGAAATTACGGTGGAGACGGCAATCGTCAAGGCAAACTGCTTATAAAACGCGCCGGATACGCCGGTGATGAACGCTGTCGGTACGAATACCGCCACCAGCACCAGCGCAGTAGCGACCACCGGCCCAACCACCTCCGACATCGCTTTGCGGCTGGCCTCGCGGGCACGCATGCCTTCCGCGAGATGGCGCTCGACATTTTCCACCACTACGATGGCGTCGTCGACCACGATACCGATCGCCAGTACCAACCCGAATAGCGACAGCGTGTTTAAGGAAATCCCCAGAGCCGACATCACTGCAAAAGTACCGATCAGCGAAACCGGCACCGCCAGCAGCGGAATTACCGCCGCCCGCCAGTTTTGCAGGAACACGATCACGACTAATACAACGAGCAGCAAGGCTTCGAATAGGGTTTTCACCACAGCGTCTATGGATTGTTGCACGAACACTACGGTGTCGTAGACCAGTACGTAATCCAGGCCTTCCGGGAAGCGGGTTTTCAGTTTTTCCATGGCATCGACCACGGCTTTTTTGGTGTCGATGGCATTGGAACCGGGCAATTGGAAGATCGCCAAACCGACAGTTTGATCGCCGTCCAGGTATAAACCGGAGTTGTAATCCTTGGCGCCGAGCTCGATACGAGCTACGTCTTTCAAGCGGGTGACCTGACCGTTATCGCCTTGCTTGATGACGATGTCGCCGAATTGTTCGGGTTCGATCAAGCGGCCTAGTGTGCTGACGGTGTATTGATATTCGGCATTATTTGGCGAGGGTTGTTGGCCGACCACACCGGCCGCCACCTGCACGTTTTGTTCGCGCACCGCGTTGACCACTTCGGCGGCGGTTAGATTGCGGGCCGCGATGGTTTCCGGATTCAGCCACAAACGCATGCTGTAGTCGCGGGCACCGAACAGCAATATATCGCCGACGCCCGGCAGCCTTGCCAATGTGTCGCGAATTTGCAGCAGCGCGTAGTTGCTCATGTAAACGCTGTCGTAGCGTTTGTCGGGTGAGATCAGATTGACTACCAGACTCAAATCCGGGCTGCGTTTTTTGACGCTAATCCCTTGGCGTCGCACTTCTTCCGGCAGTTTCGGTTCGGCCAGCGCCACCCGGTTTTGCACCAAAACCTGGGCTTTATCCAGATTGGTGCCGGGTTTAAAGGTGATGGTCAATGCCATAGCACCGCTGTTGGTGGACTGCGAAGACATGTACAGCATGTCTTCCACGCCATTGACTTCCTGCTCAATCGGCGTTGCCACGGTTTCTGCAACTACCTTGGCGTTGGCGCCGGGGTAGTTGGTGCTGACCATTACGGTAGGTGGCGCAATTTCCGGGTATTGGGCAATCGGCAAGCCGATCAGGGCCAAGCCGCCGACCAACACGATGACAATCGACAATACCGCCGCGAAAATCGGCCTGTCGATAAAAAAATGGCTAAATTTATCCATAGTTTATTGGGCTCCTGGCTCTGCAAGCACCGTGCGCTCCGGATTAACCTTGGCGCCCGGTTTGAGTTTTTGCAAACCCTCGACTACCACCCAGTCGTCGGGCTTCAGGCCGTCGCGAATCACGCGCAAATCGCCGATTCGGGCACCCGGCGTGACTTGCCGGTATTCCGCTTGGTTGTCCTGATTGATTACCCATACGAAGCGTTGCGCCTGATCGGTGGCGATGGCACGGTCAGGCAGCAGTAGCGCCAGGTAAGATGCCGAAGCCTTTACCCGCAACCTGGCGAAAAAGCCGGGGCTGAGCAGTTCGTCGGGGTTGGCGAATACGCCGCGCAGGGTCAACGTACCGGTGGCGGCTTCCTCGCGCGGTGAGATGTAATCCAGTTGGCCATGATGCGGAAAGCCAGTTTCGTCGGCCACCGCCAGTTCCACCGGCGTGCCTTTTAAATCGGCGGAACCTTTGCCGTGTTGTTGGGCATGGCGGCGATATTTCAGTACCGATTGTTCGTCGGCATCGACGTAGACATAGACCGGGTCGGTAGAAACGATGTTGGTTAGCAAGGTGTCGTCGGCTTTGACCAAGTTGCCGGCAGTGATCATCTCGCGGCCGACGCGGCCGTTAATCGGCGCACGGATTTCGGCGTATTCCAGGTTTAATTTTGCGGTATAGACATTGGCTTCCGCCGATTCGACGGCTGCGGCTGCTTCACGTAAACCTTTGTTACGGCCGTCGTATTCTTCTGCCGAAATGGCTTTGGCTTTGAATAGGTTTTCGGCGCGGCTCAGGTCGTTTTTGGCCAGCTCGCGTTTGGTTTTGGCGCGTTCCAGTTCCGCTACGGCAAAGTTAAGTTGCGCTTTCAGCGGTTTGGGATCGATCTGAAATAGCAGATCGCCTTTTTTGACTTTTTCGCCGGCGGTGAAATTGACTTTGTCCAGGTAGCCGCCGACCCGTGCACGAATATCGACGGCGTTAACAGCTTCGACTCGGCCGGTATATTCGTCCCATTCCGTGGTTTCTTGGCTCAAGGCCTGAGCAATTTTTACATTGCTTGGCGGTGGCGCAGCCGGTGCGTTTGCCGCATCGTTGCTGCCGCTGCAGCCCAATAAAGCCAGTTGCATCGCAGTGCCGATAATGCCTAATCGTAGGGCGCGTACCGAAATAACGTGCCGAGGAATTTGTCCCGGACTCAAGTTCTCCTGCTTAATCGCCGCCGCCATGCGCTTATTTTCTGCCATTGCCGTACTGCCTCAAAAGTCGTTTAACTAAAATGGTAATATCTATTACCTTTTAGTCTAGGTTATCATCTTTACTCAAGTCAATTCATTTTGCGAATAACACAGCATGGTCAAATGTGGGCGCCCGTGTAAGGGTGATGAGCAACAAAGTCGGGATCGCTTACTCGACGCTGCGTTGCAGCTTTTTCTCGAGCACGGCTATGGCAACCTCAGCATGGAAACCATAGCTCGCGATGCGCGGGTCTCGCTGCGCACTATCTATAGCCAGTTTGGCGGTAAGGCAGGTTTATTCGGTGCGTTGATGCGGCGTTGCAGCGACCAGTTCATCGCCACCCTGGACGATGATTGTCCCTTGGAAGACGCGTTATCGATTTTTGGCCGGCAATTTTTATTCAGGATTACCCGGCCGGATGTGATGCGGATGCGGGCGATCCTGATTGGCGAATCGCCGCGATTTCCTGAGTTGGCCACGCAGTTTTACGAACAAGGACCGCAACGGACTTTGGATAGGCTGGCCCAATTTTTCAGTCGCCATCAACAAGCCGGTAACTTGGTTAAAGTAGATCCGCATTTTCTGGCGGATCAATTCGTTAGCGCCTTGCGCAGTGAGCGTTTGCAACGATTGCAACTGGGCTTGGAACCGGCACCGGATGAAGCCGAGGTCGAGCTGTGGGTGCGGCAGGCGGTGAGCTTTTTTTTACATGGATGCTTGTCCACTGCCCCTTAGCAGCTGTCGCTAGCCAGCCAGGATTTAGTGAAGTTTGCCTGGCGTTTATCGGGGTTTATTCCCAAGGAAGCTGGCTGACAGATCGGGATAATACCGGCTTTTCACCTTCATCCGGTATTCCCCATGCGACACATCATTTTTTCATTTTGCATTTTGCTCCTTTCCTGGCAAGCGCATGCGCACGGTCCAACGCCACAAAAAGCTAAGGAATCGCTGACGATTCAAGCGCCGATTGCTAAGGTGTGGGCCGAACTGAAAAATTTCGACGACATTGCCAACTGGCACACCGACTTAAAAAAGAGCGCAGGTGATGGCAAAAATCAGTCCGGCGGTGTCCGTACCTTGACCTTTCAGAACGATGAAGTCATCACCGAAGAGCTGGATTATTACAACGAGGCGGAACACGAATACAGCTACCGGTTGAAAGCCGAGAACACCAAAGCCGTACCCACCAGTTCGCATACTGTCGATGTCAAAGTGGTTGTGGGCGAAACCCCTGATAGCAGCGTGGTGACGGTTAAAAGCCGTTTCTATCGCGGCGATACCGGCAATACGCCGCCGGAAAATTTAAACGACGAAGCGGCCGTTAAAGCCATGACACAGTTTTTCAAGAACGGCTTGAACGGCTTGAAAGCGAAGCTAGAGAAATAAATCGAAGGTTGGAATCAAGTCGCCCCGGCCGCCGCTAATTTCAAATGTATTAGCGCAAAAACAATCGCCCCTTGCGGGGCGATTGTTGGTCAGACGGTTTACAGTTTAAGGGTTCGGCCCGTTATGGCAGCTAAAACAACTCACCTGATAACCTGCCGGCCAATTCTTTGTACCAAACTCGCCGGCATTGATGGTTTTGGCAACCTTGATCGCACTTAATGGCGTGCCGGCACTGGTGGTGCCATGGCAATAACTACAGCTCGGCGTGCTGGCCGTGCCATTTTTATTAGCGTCTTCGTGCTGATTGACCCAGGCATCGCCGGTCGTGTGCATGCCGTGCGGGCCACCATTTACTGTGCTGGGGATCGTGGCATGGCAGGCTTTACACTCTGCAACCGGTCCGGCATGCCCTTGTACAGCAGTGCTTTGCAGGTTTTCATCGGCATGACTGGACGGATACTCCGCGTGCGTCGAGCCGTGACAAGCTTCGCATTGCAAGCCGCCGTGGCCTTTGCTAAAGCGGTATAAATTTAATCCAGGTACCGGCGCATTGGCGTTGGTGGCAAAGGTATGGTCGCTCGGTACAATGGCTTTGCCCGTGGCATCTACCCCCGAGATTGCTCGTTTGCCTGGCGCAGCGCTGTTATGGCAAGACTCGCAAGTGGGTTCATTGAACCAGCCTTGCCGTGTCGCACTGCCTACGGCTTTCATATTGCCGTGACAGCTTTGACAACTGATAGACGGGTCTCCATTCGCGTCGGTGGCTGTGGCCATCGCACCGCGCAAACACTGAGTAACCGAACCCGGATGGCATTGGTAACAGGCGCTACGGTTGTCGATGCTATCCAGCGTTAACTGGGTGGCCGGGTCTTTCACCTCTGCGTGTTTTAAATGTAATGATTGAGTAAACGAGGCAATGCCGGCCATTCCTCCCATCACCGTGGTTTTGTTTTCCTTGTCAAAATAAGCATTGCTGGCATGGCAAGCCACGCACAAAACCGGTTGACCGCCATCTGCAGTCGCAAGTAAACCGCTGGATTTGTAACCTTTGGCGTTCAGTGCGGTGAGCGCATCGTTAAATAGCTTATTCCCCGCTTGTTTTTCATCGTGCAAATGCAGAATGTTTCTTTTCCAGTCCTTGTCCGGATCGGCGTCGAACAACCAGCCTGTTTTCGGTTTGGCGGCTATTTGTGCGGCATTGTTATTGGCGTCGGTGGAGGCGTGGCAACCTTTACAAGTCATTTCGTCGCTGACAGGTAATACCGTGGTGGCGCTGGCGAGCACTTTGCCACTCAAGGCATCCTTGGCGACTACTTTAACGTTGGGATAGAAGTTTTTATTCCCTTTATCGTCGAAGGGGGTCACTGGAATGCCTTCGGCTTCGAACCACTCGTAAGCCATGTTATAGCTCATTGGCGCGGGCGTTAACGACGGCGTTTTATTGCCTGGCATCGGTGTGCCGCTAGCGAGGCCGTCCAGATTGACGCCAACATCAGGTGCGGGATTAAGGCCGACCAGTTCGCCTACCCAAGACCAGAAATTGGTTTTATTGGCACTGCTGGTATTGATAGAACCGCTGCTGTCGGCAACCGCTTCATAAGTCAGTAGTACATTGTTACTAACCAATTTACCGTTTTTATCTTTTAATTGCGCATGCAGGGTGTTGTATGGCGGCAAAATCGCAAACACCGAAAAATCCAGACCATCCATGCAGTGCATGCCCAAGTCGTTCCAGGCCAACAGGGTATAGTCGCCGATAGCGGTAGTGTTTAAGACGGTAACCGGCACCGCTTTGGAGGTCTTGCTATCCCGGATGGTAATTGTCGCGGAGCCCGCCTTGATACCCTTGACCGTAGCGGTAGCGTTGGCATAGCTGACCGAGGCAACCGTGGTATCGGACGATTGTGTGCTTACCGTACCGGACGCGTTGCTTACCGATATACTCGCACTGCTGCCAACATTTATCGCTAATACAGTCGGAGAAATCGTTAAACCGGAAGTCGGGGCGCTATTTACTTTAACTTCCACGCGTTTTGAGGTTTTACGGTCTTTGACGGTAACTGTAGCCGAGCCTGCCCTAACGCCTTTTATGCTGGCGATGCCCTTAGAATAATCGACAGTCGCGATATTCGCGTTGCTGGATGTTACGCTTATTGTCCCGGAATATTTAGATACGGTGACCTTGGTCACTTGCCCAACTAGGATTTCAACCGAATTCGGCTTGAGCTCAAGGGCATATGCGTTGCTAAACGCCGAAAAACCCAAACAGACCAGCAAAAACCGAAATATAAATGTATGCGCATTCATAATGTCTCCCTGAATACTTTTGATCGGATGGGCGCTAAGAAATTGCCCGCATGAATGGACTCAAGCGGCTAACTCCCGCTCCCCTGTCCTGTTTATCACTTTTTTTTATAAGGTTATTCAATTTGTAGATTAACCAATGAAGATGAACTGAATATTAAAAAATGATGAAGTAATGATTAAGATCTTTTGGGTGTTGCCGTGGAGGATGACCTGGTTGTCAGTTGGCGTGTGGTGGTGAGGGGTTAGACTTTAAGGTAGACCTGATTTCCAGCGATCCCGATCGTGGGGTGTCTGGCTTAGAAATCGGTCAAACACAACTTCCAAAAATGGCTTTTCCCGCCAAACCGTTCGTGCTGAGCCAGTCGAAGCGTGAATGGTTTGGCGCAGAGTGGGTGCACAGGGCTCTCCTGAGTTTATCGAAGGACTCAGGACGAACGGGGAAACTCTGATTGGCTGAAACAGGGAGGTTATTGGTTACTATTTTCTTATCAGCTCTCGGATATCTCGGTACCGATTTTGATAATACCTTGCCGGCTGGCCAGTAAGGTCAATTCTGACATCGTTTTGACATTCAGTTTTTCTTTAATCGCGGTGCAGTGATTACAGACCGTTTTGTAGCTCAAACACAATTTTTCCGCCGCCTCGCGACTGCTTAGACCATTAGATAGTAAACAGAAAATATCGAATTCGCGGGGTGATAGCGATTTAACTTTATAAGCCTCATCTTGACCTATGGCCATATTCACGGCCAATTGTTGCGCCAACGCCGGTTCGATATACGTACCGCCCTCGGCCAGCGTACAAACTGCTGTTACCAGCGTGTCCGGTTCGTTGTTTTTGCTGATATAGCCCTTCGCACCCGCCTTGATCGCTCTGGTCACATAAACCAGTTCGTTGTGAATGGAAAATACCAGTATCTTGCAGTTGGGGTGGCGGACCAACAGCCGACGTACCGACTCCAAGCCGCCCAGGCCGGGCATTGATAAATCCATCACCACCACATCCGGCGTTTGCTTGTCGTACACCTGGCAGGCGGTTTCGCCTCTATCGGCTTCGTAGACCATGCCTATCCGTTCCGACAACGACAAATAGGCTTTATAACCGGCTCGCACGACTGCATGGTCGTCCACCAATAAAACGCTGATTTTATTCGCCACTAAATAACTACCCTCGCCGGTTGGTTAGATGAGCAAGAAACGCCTTCGGCAAAGCCGCTGCGTTCCGTGGCACGGCGTTTCTTGCGCTGCCATCATGCCGTTTTTTATGCCGGGAAACCATGGGAGCTTTTCCCGTTTTGCCACGGCCTTGCGTGAGCCGGGGGCGGGAAACTTTCCATAGGTTTTTTCGCCGAATTCCCGGTCTATTCGTGGATTATTCCGTAACGCCGGATAGGTCGACTTCTTTACCATTTGCGCCAGCATGGCCCGGTAGGTCTAAATCAATATTCTGTGCGATTTGATCGAGATTGCTGATGTGAAAAGTGAAGGAGATTTCTGCTACCAAGCAAGATCTCGCGTGACGGATTGACGCCAAAATTAAACGCAGTTTGTGATTGATTTTGCCCGGAAATGCCGATGGCGTATCCGCTTTTAACGGAAGGCTCCCCTAACCAACCGATTTGCCTGGCCATGCAACCTAATAAACAACATAGGAGGATTCATGCAAATTTCACGGTTTGCCAAGCAGGTATCGACCACGGCATTAGTGACGGCTGCGGCCTTGGCCGTGTCGCAATCGGCGCAAGCGAATAAAGAACTGGAACAACTATCCAAGCAGAACACCAACTGGGTGATGCAGACCAAGGATTACGGCTCTACACATTTCAGCGAACTGATCGACATCAACGCCAATAATGTCAAAAACCTCAAAGTAGCCTGGTCGTTTTCTACCGGCGTGTTGAATGGTCACGAAGGCGGGCCTTTGGTGATCGACGGCATTATGTATGTACACACGCCGTATCCAAATAATGTATTTGCGATTAGTTTGGATGAGCCGGACAAAATCCTCTGGCAATATAAGCCCAAGCAAAACCCGGCGGCTCGTGCAGTGGCTTGTTGTGACGTGGTGAACCGTGGTTTGGCGTACGCGCCGGCCGGTAAAGATTATCCGGCTACTATTTTCCTGAATCAGCTGGACGGTCATGTGGTGGCAATCAATGCCAAGACCGGCGAAGCATTGTGGAAGATGGAAAACTCCGATATTGCCATGGGCTCCACTTTGACCATGGCGCCATTCGTGGTCAAAGATAAAGTGATCGTCGGTTCTGCCGGTGCAGAGCTGGGTGTGCGCGGTTACGCGACGGCGTACAACATCAAGGACGGCAAACAAGCCTGGCGGGTGTACGCGACCGGCCCGGATGAAGACTTGAAATTGTCCAAAGATTTTAATAGCGCCAATCCGCACTACGGTCAGTTTGGCTTAGGTCAAAAAACCTGGGAAGGCGACGCCTGGAAAATCGGCGGCGGTACCAACTGGGGTTGGTATGCCTATGACAGCGACCTGGAAATGTTGTACTACGGTTCCGGTAACCCGGCACCGTGGAACGAAACCATGCGTCCCGGCGACAACAAGTGGACCATGACCATCTGGGGCCGCGACGTTAATACCGGTGAAGCCAAGTTTGGTTATCAAAAAACCCCGCACGATGAGTGGGACTATGCCGGTGTTAACTACATGGGCCTGTCCGAGCAAATGGTCGATGGCAAAATGACCAAACTGCTGACTCATCCGGATCGGAATGGCTTGGTCTACACCTTAAACCGGGAAAACGGTAACTTGGTCAATGCCTTCAAAATCGACGACACCGTGAACTGGGTGAAAAAAGTTGATTTGAAAACCGGCTTGCCTATCCGTGATCCGGAATATTCGACCCACATGGACCACCAAGCGACCGGCATCTGTCCGTCGGCGATGGGTTATCACAACCAGGGTATCGAATCCTACGATCCGAACAAGCAATTGTTCTTCATGGGTACCAACCATATCTGCATGGACTGGGAACCGTTCATGTTGCCTTACCGCGCGGGCCAGTTCTTCGTCGGCGCCACCTTGAACATGTATCCGGGTCCCAAAGGCACGTTGGGTCAAGTCAAGGCCATGAACTCCGTGACCGGCAAAATGGAATGGGAAGTGCAGGAGAAATTCGCGGTCTGGGGCGGTACCACCGCGACAGCGGGCGACTTGGTGTTCTACGGCACCCTGGATGGTTACATCAAGGCCAGACATTCCAAAACCGGCGAAGAGCTGTGGAAGTTCAAATTACCTTCCGGCGTTATTGGTCACCCGATTACCTATAAACACAACAATAAACAGTATGTGGCGATTTATTACGGTGTCGGCGGCTGGCCTGGCGTAGGCCTGGTATTTGACTTGGCCGATCCTACTGCGGGTCTGGGTGCAGTGGGTGCGTTTAAGGAACTGGCGCACTACACGCAAATGGGTGGCGGTGTCATGGTGTTTGCACTGTAAATCGTCGGGTGGGCACCGCGTGCCCACCTGGTTGGCCGAATTGGTGGGCACCACGTGCCCACCCTACGTTGAATCTAAATCCATGAAAACAACCATCCGTATTTTTACCGCTACGGCGCTGTGTCTTGGCTTTGCCAGCGCCCAGGCCGAACAGCCGACTTTGAAAGTCTGCACAGCCGAAAACGAAATGCCTTATTCCAATAAAAATGGCGAAGGTTTCGAGAACAAGCTGGCGCAGTATGTGGCCGAACAACTGGGCCGAAAACTGGAAACTGTGACTTGGACCGATCCGCGTTACTTCGTCCGCGACTACGTAGATAAAGGTTTGTGTGACGTGGTGATGGGTGTCGATCAGGGCGATCCGCGGCTGTCCACCTCGGCGCCTTACTATCGCTCCGCCTATGTATTTATCAGCCGCAGTGACGACAAGCTGGATTTACAAAACTGGGATAGCGAAGTGCTGAGCAAAGCACAAAGGATTGCTTTCGTGCCTGGCACACCTGCAGAAACCATGTTGCGTGCCATTGGCCGTTACAACGATATGTTCAATTACCAGCAGGAATTGGTCGATTTCAAATCCAGGCGTAATCAATATATCAAATACGAAAACGACAAGCTGGTTAACGAAGTGGCGACCGGTCGGGCCGATTTGGCGGTGTTGTGGGGGCCGGCGGCGGCGCGTTATGTCAAGGCGTCCAATAAGCCGCTGACCATGACGGTGATACCCGACAACAACAAGCGGGCTGACGGCGAGAAAGTCGGGTTCCATTACAGCACATCTATCGGGGTGCGTAAGGGCGATACGGCTTTGCTGGCGCAATTGAACAAAATCATTAAAGACCAGCAGGACGAGATCGCAGAACTCCTGGAAGCGGATGGCATTCCGCTCTTGGATGAACCCGATACCGCTCTGTCCATGAACTAACAGGAAACATTCGATAATGAAATTTAAAACACTTTTGAGCGGCGCGGCGCTGACTCTGACAGTGATGGGTATGCCGACGGCGCAGGCCGATATTACCTTGCGCCATTCCTTGACCGGAGAAGTACTGGACCTGAGTTTTGCCAAGAAGGGCGGCAACACCGACAAGTTCAAACAATTCATGCAAACCGGTAAGAACCCTTACAACAGTGACGAAGAAGCTATCAAGAAAGGCGAAAGTCTTTATATGACCGGCTGTTCCGGCTGCCACGGTCACGAAGCCGAAGGCAAGCTTGGGCCTGGTTTAGCCGACGACTACTGGACGTATCCCAGAAACTCCACCGATCAAGGCTTGTTCGAGCTGTTGTTCGGCGGGGCCAACGGCATGATGGGGCCGCAATACGTCAACTTTAGTACCGACGACATGTTGCACATCATGGCGTTTATTCGCCACATCTACAAAGGCGATCCGAAGAAAGCTGATTGGCTGAAATAACACCGCGTTTGCGTGATCAACTCGTTCCCACGCGCCGCGTGGAAATGCGGATTTACTGCGCGGCGGTGGCGATTTGGCCGCAGCGCGGCCAAGCCCTGAATTCCCTCGCAGCTCGTGGGAACTAGGAAGCAAAGGGTGGGGGAGTTGGAAAATTTAAATTTGATACATCAGGAGATCAACATGAACAAACTAATAATGTTAGGCGCAGTACTGCTGGCTTTGGGCCTGTCCGGCGCGGCGAAAGCCTACGACGGTACCAAATGTAAAGAAGCCGGTAACTGCTGGGAGCCGAAACCGGGCTATCCGGCACAAGTGGTCGGCAGTAAATACGACCCTAAACACGATCCTAACGAACTGAATAAACAGGCTCAGTCTATTAAGGAAATGGAAGCACGTAACGCCAAGCGTAGTGAAGTGCTGGCGAAAACCGGCAAGTTCGTTTACGACGTGGAAGGCCAATAGTGATTTGGCTAGGTCTGGGGGCGCGCAAGGTTCCCTGGCAGTTTTCTAGGAAATTGGACCCTTAGGACGCCACTAGGGATGGTGGCAACTAAAGCCGGACGGAACCGGAAATAATTTCGCCGAAGCGAGCGCAAGGGAGTGTGTGGCGGATTGGCATGCTAGCTATCAGTTGTTTAAAAACTTCGCGAGTGCAGTAGCCTTTAAACAACTTTTGAACCCAACCTCATGCTCCGGGCGTTTCCCATGTTCAATCGCAAATTACACTATCGGCGTCCAGCGCCGAGCTCAGTGTTGCTTAGCGTTGCGGCATTGTGACCCTGCCTCGGAGTCTTTTTTTGCGATATTGGCTTTAATAAACCGCGCTCAATTAGCTATGACAAGCAAGCAAACTCTCAGCGACTGGCGCGCCAGTGCGTTGCAGTTGGAACAACAAATCAACCATGTCGTCGTTGGTCAACAGGCGGCAGTGCGCAATCTTTTGATAGCAGTATTCGCCCGTGGCCATGTGTTGCTGGAAGGCCAGGTCGGGGTAGGTAAAACTACCTTGTTAAGGGCCATCGCCCAAGGGCTGGGCGGCCACTATCAACGTATCGAAGGCACCATCGATTTGATGCCGGCCGATCTGATTTATTACACCTATTTAAACAGCGACGGCCGACCCTGCGTCGATCCCGGCCCGCTGTTAAAACAGGGCGAGCAGTTGTCGGTGTTTTTCTTCAATGAGATTAACCGGGCGCGACCGCAAGTGCATTCGCTGCTGTTGCGGGTGATGGCCGAGCGTAGCATCGGCGCATTCAACCGCGAATACCGGATGCCGCACATTCAGGTGTTTGCTGATCGCAATCGGGTGGAAAAAGAAGAAACTTTTGAATTGCCGGCGGCCGCTCGCGACCGGTTTTTTATGGAAATCAACATCAACACGCCCAGTGACGATAGCGTGCTGGACGATTTGTTGTTCAATCCGCGTTACCACGATGTCGATGCCTTGATTGGGGAAATGGCCGCCAGCCAAATGCCTTATTACCAGCTCAACGACTGGGCGGCGGCGATTCAGAGCAGCATCCAGCCCAGTGCCGCGTTGCGCCAATACGCCTTGGAGTTATGGAAAGCCACCGCCGATCCCGGCGCATTCGGCATCGCTTTAGCCGATGTGGACATGGACAACCTGCTGCAGGCCGGCGCCAGTCCGCGTGGCGTCAGCTACATGATACGTGCCGCCAAAGTTCGGGCTTGGCTGGAAAATCGCGACAGTCTGTTGCCGGAAGATTTGCAGGCGGTTTTCGCGGTCACCATGTCGCACCGGATATTTCTGAACCCGATGTACAGCTATCGCCAAGACGAAATTATTCCCACCTTGATAGACAGCATACTCAACCAAATCGCCGCACCGTAACATCCATGAATATTAAATCGACTCTGCACGCCATGCTACCGCATGCCGGCCTCGGCCACCTATTGGAAACCTATCTAACTTGGTCGGGCGTGGGTTTTATCTGCTCCTTTATAGCCAGTAGCTTGGATAAACATGCCGATGTGCCGTATGCCGCGTATTACACCAGCGCGCTTAACGACGCCGTGGGTTTTAAATTTTGGATTTTGCTGGCGGTGGTCGGCAGCTTGCTGTTCTGTCTGAGCTTGCCGGTGTTATATCTGGCGCTGCATTATCCAGCCATGACTGGGCTTAGTCGGCGCTTGCGGCAGTTCACCTATACCTTTTTTTTGGTGGCCTTTGATGAGGGCGGCCTGATGATAGGGATTTTGACCGCCAATTTTATCGATACCAGCGAGCGCATCTCGCTGCTGGCTAATAAATCGTTTTTGTTCAGCGATGTCGGATTTTTCACGATACTGGCGCTCTGCCTGTTGAACTCCTTGTTGTGGCTGTTCGGCGAAGCCATCCATAGCCGCAATGGGCAGTCTTATTCAGGTGTGGTGGCCTTATTGATGAGGGTGCCGTTGAAGTTTTCTTTGCCCGGATACCTAGTTGTGACGGCGGTGCTGACCAATTTGGTTGTCAGCCAATAACGAATCACGCGCTAAGGCAATTTATGGCCATAAATGTACCGAAACCAAGCAATTTGCCGTTGACTGAGCGGAGTCGAAGTCAACCGTTCGCTTCGGCTTCGCTCAGCGAACGACCTATTTGGCATTGCCAATGGGTACAAACTTTGTCAAAAATCTTCTAAAACGATGTCGGCCACGATAAAGCCTTTTCAATACCGCCTGCCGCGCCCGGTAGTCGGCGTGTTTCCCGGCGCGCATCCCGGACAAATGGTCGGTAACGGCCAATTGTTCAAGCGCCATGACACCTTGATCGCCCGTCCGGACCCCAGACGCATCGATTTAAGGGCCAGCTTGTTGGATCCGTTTGGTAATTATCAAGTGCGGGTGCAGCAGCAACATAGCGCGATCGACGTGTATCTGCTGGCTGATTTATCTGCGTCCATGCAGTTCGTCGGTAGCTATGACAAGCGCCGTGCGTTGGCGGATATGCTGTTATCGGTCGCTGCATCGGCTTTGGAGTATGGCGATAATGTCGGGTTTATCGCTTGTAACCAGCGCGTGCTCTCCGATTGTTATTTGCCGGCCGGTAAACACATGGGCCGGATTCAAGCGATGGCTAAGCGCCTGGAAAAAGTCGACTTGCAACCCGGTGCGGCCGGTTTGCAACAAGCGCAACGCTATCTACCCAATCATCGGGCCCTGGTGTTTTTAGCATCGGATTTTCATTTTCCCTTGCCGCAGTTGCAGGCTATTTTGCAAAACTTGCGGCGTCACGATGTGGTACCGCTGGTGCTGTGGGATCAGGCCGAATACAGCCGCTTGCCGGATTGGGGACTGTTTCAAGTTCAGGATCTGGAAACCGGCAGACGGCGCACGCTGTGGCTGCGTCCGGGGTTGAAGCGCAACATAGAAAACGCATTTGCGCAGCGCCGTGCGCAATTACAACAGCAGTTTCGCGCTTTGGGCTGTGAGCCCTTATTCATCGAAAACGCTTACCGCGCGGAGCAGCTGGGGCAATATTTTTTAAGGAGAGCCGGGTGACAGTGGCGGCAAAGCGGCTTTTTTCCGGTTCGGTAAGGGCATTTGGCGTGCTGCTGTTAGCGGCGTGCTCAGGCGCCTCCAATCAAGCACTCCGCGACTTTCAAGTGCAAACGCCGCGGCCGTTCGGTTATGTGATCGGCGATACCATACCGCAGCGGATTGTGCTGGAAACCCGCGCCGGTATGGCACTGGAACGCGGCAGTCTGCCGACGCCGGGTCGGGTGAATCGCTGGCTACAACTGAATGCGGTGCACGTACAAGAGCTAAGCGGTAGTGACGGCAAGCGCTATCAAATCGATCTGCTATATCAGCAATTTTACGCCCCTATGGAAGTCAAAGCCTTGAACATACCAGGCTATAACTTGCGCTTTCAGCAACATGGGCAAAGCCTGGAGCAACCGGTTGCGGCATGGACCTTTACCGCCGCACCCTTACGCGAGTTAGTGGTCAGGCAGGATCAACACGGCGAATACCTGCGCCCGGACCAAGCACCGCCCTTGTTAGACGACGCTGTCATTGTCCAGCGCTTATTCATGGCCTTGGCCGTGGTCTTGGGTGTGGCTTTACGTTTGGCCTGGCTCTACGGTTACTTGCCAGGTCGAGCGCAGCGCCGGGTGTTTAAGTGCGCGCAGCGGCAACTGCAAAAGCTTGGCCTGTCGCAATTACCGCAGGCGCTGGCTGCACTGCATGCTGCTTTTAATGGTTTGCATGGCAAGCCGGTGTTTTTACATAAATTGACCGAGTTTTATCAAAGCCATCCGGAATACTGCAGCATCGCCGACGAATTGTCCTGGTTTTTCGATTATTCCAATCGCTACTTTTTCGACGACGCTTCGACCATGCCGCAAGAAAGCGATCTGCAAAAAATCAAAGCCCTGTGTCTGCACTGCCGGGAAATCGAGCGAGGCAGCCGATGAATTTAGGCTTCGATTATCCGTGGGCCTTGCTGGGTTTGCTGTTATGCCTGTTGCCGATGCTTAGAATAGGCGCGGTCGCCAACCCTTATCCCTGGCTGGCGTTATTACCCGTCGATCCTGTATCGCTGGCCATCAGCGCTGTGATCCGCTTGTTGGGCGTGTTGGCGATAGGCGCACTGTGTCTGGGCTTGGCAGGTGCTTATTGGCAGGAGCAGCAAGTGGAGCGCATCGGCCATGGTGCGCATATCGTCATGCTTTTGGATCGCAGTAACAGCATGGACAATACCTTTGCCGGCAAGGCGCCGGAAACGCAAGGCGAAGAATCCAAAGCCAGCGCTGCCCGTCGCCTGTTGAACCAGTTTGTCGAGCAGCGCGCACATGATTTGATCGGTATTGCCGCCTACAGTACCTCACCGCTGTTCGTGCTGCCGCTCACCGAAAACAAAGCTGCGATTCATGCCGCGATAGACGCCACGGTCTTGCCGGCCTTGGCTTATACCAACGTTAGCAAAGGTTTGAGTATGGCCTTGGAATTCTTCGATAGCCGGCCGGTGACCGGTTCGCGCATCGTGTTATTGGTGTCGGACGGCGCAGCAGTGATCGAGCCGGACAGCGAAGCGGCCTTGCGCGAGCTGTTCAAACAACGCCAAGTCAGCTTGTATTGGGTATTCCTGCGCACCGCCAACAGCCCTGGCTTGTTTGAAACTCCTGAAGACCCGCGCGACGACAACGCTCAGGCCATGCCGGAACGCTATCTGCATCTGTTTTTTAGCAGCCTGCATATCCCGTATCAAGCTTACGAAGCCGAGACCCCCGGAGCGTTGCAGCAAGCCATAGACGACATTAATCACCTGGAAAATAGGCCTTTGCATTATTTCGAACGGATTCCAAAGCAGGATTTATCCACCCGTTGCTATGCCTGGGCGGCGACGATGCTGCTGTTACTACTGGGCGTCAAACTCTGCGAGGCCAGGCCGTGATCCGCAAAATTAAACATGGTTTGTTATGGTTGACGCTGACGGCGGCCTTAATGTTGACGCTGACGCAATTGCTACAACTGGTCGGGCTGTCCAGCCAAAATCGGTTGATCGCTCAGTTGCTGGTCGGCAAGGATGTCGGCGCCGACGAATTGGCGACGTCGGCACCGGAAGTGCGCATGGCCAGGGCGGTGTATCTGAGCCAGCACCAGCGCTACGACGAAGCCTTGACGACCTTGAATTTGTTATTGCAACAAAGCGGTTCTGAGGCACAAGCGCACACCCGTTACAACTTAGGCAATCTGTATCTACGCCAAGCCATGCAAAAAGCCGAAGCCGGCAATGTCAACGAAGCGATGCCGTTGCTGGGTCTGGCCAAGCAAGCCTATCGCGAAGCCTTGACGCTGGATAGTCAGTTTTGGGATGCCAAATACAATCTGGAAGTAGCGATGCGTCTATTGCCGGAGATGGACCGAATTTCTAGCGGCGACGATGCCGACGATCTCAGCCAAAAGACCCAGCTATGGACTACCTTGCCGGGGTTCCCGCGTGGTTTGCCGTAATTCAACGGCTTTCTTTCTTACCGATAATTTCACTACATGAGCATAACGCCCAATCTCAGGGATTACCGTTTCTGGCTGCTGGCGGCGGCGCTGCTGAGTTTGTTGCTGGTGTTTTTCCATCCGCAAACCAGCGCGCCAGCGTCCTTGTACCGCTTGACATTCATTGTCGACATTACCCGCAGTATGAATACCGAAGATTATCAGCTGGAGCGGCAGCCGGTCGGCCGCTTGCAGTTTGTCAAACAAGCGTTGCGCCAGGAGTTGTTAAAACTGCCTTGCGGTTCGGAAGTGGGTTTGGGCCTCTTCACCGAACGCCGCTCGACGCTGCTGTTCGAACCGATAGAAGTGTGTTCGGGGTTTGCCGAGATCGACGCCGCACTGGCGGCATTGGATTGGCGCATGGCCTGGGCCGCCGATAGTCGCATCGCCAGCGGTTTACTGAGCACCCTGGAGATGCTGAAAGACCAGGATCAGACTCTGGTGTTTTTCAGCGATGGTCAGGAAGCGCCGCCGCCCAATCCGCGCTATAAACCGGATTTATCCGCGCTGAAAGATAAGGTGGCCGGCATCATCATAGGCGTCGGCGGCGATCAACTGTCGCCCATCCCCAAGTTCGACGCCAAGGGTCAACGCCAGGGTTTTTATAAACCCGAAGACGTGCCGCATCGCTCGTCGTTTGGGGAATCGGATTTGAACCCGGAAAAGATCCAGGGTTACAACGCCCGTAACGCGCCGTTCGGCAGCGAGGCCGCCAGCGGTGACGAACACCTGAGCCGGCTGCACGAAAGCTATCTGCGCCAGCTCGCCGCCGAAAGTGGTTTGCAGTATCGACGCCTCACCGATGCCGATAGTCTGGATCAAGCCTTGCAGCAAGCCGAATTTGCCAAACCGGGCCAGCATCTGGTTGATACAAGTTGGCGCTATGCCGGCCTGGCGCTGTTGCTGTTAGCGGCGGTGTATTTCAGATAAATCAGTCACCAGCGACGGTATCCACCAGCAAAATCCGTTCGCTATCCAGGCGTAAGGACAAGGTTTTACAGAGCAGGCTGGTTTCGAAATCGCGGTAGCGTTCAGAGGTGACTATACGCTCGCTATCGCCGCAATTTTCCAAGGCCAGCAATTGAAAGAAATACGGCCGCCAAGACCAGTTAAAACCGATTTTACGCGGATCGGTAAACCATTGGTTTTCTTTGAAGTTGAAATCCGGCGAAATTTGGTCGCCCTGGTTATTGCATAGATAAAACCGAATCACACCGCTATCGGTGAAATTCCAACTGACCAATTCGTTCAGATTAAAGTCATCTTGCAAGGTGTCGGCCAATTTGAAGATAAGGACTTTGCTGGTGTTGATGGCGCTGACTTTCTTTTGCACCTTGGCCAAGGTGTTTTTCAAAAACTTACCGCGCAGTGAGGCGATATGCTGCTCGTAAAGATCTGCCGGCAGAAAATCGGCTTTGGCCTGAGCAAATAAAAAGCCCTGCATGTATTGCGCGCCGCAGTTTAGGCTGAATAAAAACGCTTCGTCGGATTCCACGCCTTCGCAAATGATCCGGCAACCGGTACGTTTGCCCAGACGCGAAATCATGTGAATGATGTCGCCAGCTATGCCGCCCTTGGTCGCCAGTTTGAACAAGCGCATGTCGATTTTGATGATGTCGGGTTGAATGGCGATGACTCGTTCCAGTTGCGAGGAGCCGGCGCCGAAATCGCCGATAGCCACGCTCAAACCGTGTTTGCGATAACGCCGCACAATTTGTTTCAATTTCTGCGTATCGACATGAGCATCGGAAATTTCCACGATGATGCGCCGCCGATCGATATTCAGCTCGTCCAACATGCGTAGTGTGGGCAGCGTGTTCAATTGCCGCAGGTTTTCAATCCAGGCTGCGGAAATGTTCAATGCGAGATAACTTTGCGTATCGGCCAATTCCGAAAACTTTTCCAGGGCTTGCCACCGCACCTGCCTGTCCAGTTCGGTACGGGTTTTGGCATCGACATCGGCGGAAGAGAACAGGGCGCCTGCCGATACCACTTTGCCTTTGCCGTCGTATTGGCGAGCCAGAGCTTCATAACCGACGATTTTGCCGCTGGCTACCGAGATAATCGGTTGAAAATATGGAAATAACTGGGTTTTAGCTTGCATCGTCCCTTGGTATCAAATTAAGTGGGTTTCGGTAAAAACTCCTTCAGTTCCGCGACACAGGAACCGCAACCGCTGCCGGCGTTCAAACAGGCGCTGATGTCGGCAACGCTTTGCAATTGCTGGGTTTGCACCGCTTGTTTGATGGATTTTTCGCCGACATTGAAACACGAACAGACGATTCGGCCAATATCGGTTTCACCTTTGGGCGGTAGGCCGCTCAGCAAACTCAGGCGCTCAGCTCTGCTTAACTCGGTTTTGGCAAATAAACTGCCTAGCCAGCCGGGTTCGGGTAGCTCGCTATTGGGGCCGACAAATAAGCAGGCTTGTAATTCGCGATCAAGCAAATAAGCAGTGCGGTAATAGCCTGCTTGTTGGTCGCTATATTCCAGCCAGTAATTGTCGTCGATATGCTGCTCTTCAGCGGCGAGTAACGAGCGTGCCCATACCCGCCAGTCCTTGCCGGTTTCGGTAGAAGCCAATTCGTAGCGAAAGTAGCGCTCGCCGCGCACCTTAACCTGATACTCGGCACCCTCGATGTGCAAGGGCTTTCGAGATAATATCGTTGCATACCATTGTGCCGGCCAAGTGCTGATATGCACCGGGGTTTGCTTGCTTTCCGGTTGCCCGGAGTGCGGATCGACAACCGGGTTGACCACCGCGCCCATTCGGCCATGGCTACTGGTTTGACCGGTCCAGTGCATGGGCACGAACAGACTACCGATTTGCTGACCCGGATTGATCTCGACGCGAGCAAGCATGTTACCCCAAAGGCTTTGGATGTTGGCCAGGCTGCGCGCCGCTAATCCTAGGCGCTCGGCATCGGTCGGGTGTATCTCCACAAAGGGTTCGGGCCGATGCGCAGTCAGTTTGGCGGCCAGACCGGTGCGGGTCATCGTGTGCCATTGGTCACGTAAACGGCCGGTATTCAGGGTAAACGGATAGTCGGCATTCGGCGCGTTGACCGGCGGACGCGGTGTTATCGAGATGAAGCGAGCCTTGCGATTGGCTGTGAAATACTGACCATCCGCGAACATTCTGGCCGTACCTGCTGTGTGCCCGGCGCTGACCGGCCACTGCACCGGTTGCAGTGCGTCGAAGTCGTGCTGATCGATCCGGGCAAAAGCCGATAAGTTGAAATCGCGTAGCTGATGCTCGGTATCGTTTTCAAATGCCGACAGTGCTGCATGTTCGCGAAAAACATCGGCGCTGGATGCGTAGTTAAACGCCTCTCTAAACCCCATGCGTTGCGCGACTTGGCTAATAATCCACCAATCGTGCCGGGCTGCGCCGGAGGCTGGAAACAGCGGCCTTTGTCGGGAGATGCGCCGTTCCAGGTTGGTGACAGTGCCGTCTTTTTCGCTCCAGCCGGTGGCCGGCAGCAGTACATGGGCCAGTTGGGCGGTGTCGGTGTTGGCGATGCAATCGGACACCACCACCAGTTCGCACTGTTGCAAAGCGTGTTTAACTTTGTCAGCGTCCGGCATCGATACCACCGGATTGGTGGCCATGATCCACACTGCTTTGATTTGGCCGGCGGCGATGGCATCGAACATCGCCACGGCTTTTAAACCTTGTTTGTCGGCGATTTTGTCGCTGCCCCAAAAACGGCTAACTCTATCGACATGCTCGGGGTTGTCCAAATCCATGTGTGCGGCCAAGGTATTCGCCAAAC
The DNA here is from genome assembly GCF_014850955.1 of Methylomonas albis. Taxonomy (NCBI): domain Bacteria; kingdom Pseudomonadati; phylum Pseudomonadota; class Gammaproteobacteria; order Methylococcales; family Methylococcaceae; genus Methylomonas; species Methylomonas albis. Next base: position 2,459,818 of record NZ_JACXSS010000001.1, on the reverse strand, counting down.
CGCCGACTTCCCGGCCGCCCATGGCGTTGGGTTGGCCGGTGAAGGAAAACGGTCCCATGCCCGGTTTGCCGATGCGCCCGGTCGCCAGATGGCAATTGATGATGGCATTGCATTTATCCGAGCCGGAACCGGATTGATTGATGCCTTGCGAATAGACCGTGACGGTCTTTTCGGTATGGGCAAACCAATCGAATAGCGTGCCGACCGCTGCCGAACTTAATCCGCAAGCACTGGCTACTTGTTCGATGCTGCCGGCACTGTGTTGCGCTTCGGACACGGCTGCGGCAAAACCTTCTGTATGGTCATCGATATAAGCTTGATCCAGCCGGCCGTTTTGCTGTAAATGCGCCAGAATGCCATTGAATAACAAGGCGTCCATGCCCGGTTTGACTGGTAAGTGCAAATCGGCAATATCGCAGCTGGCGGTGGCGCGCGGATCGATCACCACGACTTTTAAATTAGGATTGTTTTCCTTGGCCTTACGGATGCGTTGAAAAGCAATCGGATGGCACCAAGCGGCATTGGAGCCGACCAGTAAAATCAATTCGGCCAATTCCAGGTCTTCGTAATTGCAGGGCACTGTGTCGGCCCCGAATGCGCGTTTATACCCAACTACCGCCGACGACATGCACAGCCGGGAGTTGGTGTCGATATTGGCTGTGCCGATAAAGCCTTTCATCAATTTATTGGCGACGTAATAATCCTCTGTCAGCAATTGGCCGGAGACATAAAATGCCACTGCTTCGGGGCCGTGTTTTTCGATAATCTCGTTAAAGCGTGCGGCGACATGGTTTAAAGCGCTATCCCAATCGACCCGTTGGCCGTGGATGCTGGGGTAGAGCAGACGGTTTTCCAGCGAAACGGTATCGCCGAGCGTCGCGCCTTTCGAGCAAAGTTTGCCGAAGTTGGCCGGGTGAGTACTGTCGCCCTTGATGGTAACCCGGTGCGTGGTGCTGTCTTCTACCGTGGCTTCGATGCCGCAACCGACACCGCAATAAGGGCAAGTGGTTTTGATAGTGTTCATGTGTAAATCTGGTTATGCCGCATTTGCCAACGAGGTTTGGCCGAACATCAAGCGGTCTCGGATTGCGGTAATCGGGGTTTTATCCTTGACCAGATTTAAATACCAGGCGCTGTCGCTGGTGTCGCCATACAGAATTACGCCGACGACAATATTATTGCGCAACACAATTTTTTTATAGACGCCCAACTCATGGTCTATCAGTTGCAGGGTCTGGCATTCGTTATCGCCTTCGAAATCGCCCACCGAAAATAAATCGATACCCGTCACTTTCAACATGGTGGCGGACGATAAAGTTTTAAATTGGCTGTTGGTTTGTCCGGACAATTGTTGCGCGCAAACTTTGGCTTGCTCGTAGACCGGCGCGACCAAACCAAACAGTTCGCCCCGGTGTTGCACGCATTCGCCGACCGAAAAGATCGCCGGGTCGCTGGTTCGCATGCTGTCGTCGACCACGATGCCGTGCTGACATTCCAACCCGATGCGTTTGGCCAGGCTGATATTGGGCTTGATGCCGGTGGACATAATCAGCATGTCGGCCGGTAAGACGCTGCCGTCACTGAGCTCAACCGCGCTGATATGCTCGTCCCGGCTGTCTATGCGTTGAATAGTGGTTCCGAGATAAAACTGTATGCCTTTATCCGCCAATTGGCGCTGTAAAAATGCCGCTGCTTTATTATCCAATTGCCGGTTCAATAAATGGCCGGCGCGATTGACGACGCTGACCTGCATACCGCGTTTCAGCAAGCCGTTGGCAGCTTCCAAGCCCAGCAATCCGCCACCCAAAATTACCGCATGGCGTTTGCTGGCGGCTTTTTCTATCATGGTTTCCACGTCGGCGATGTCTCTAAAGCCCAATACGCCTTCGACGTTGCGGCCGGGTATATCCAGCATCAACGGTAAGGAACCGGTAGCGATCAACAGCTTGTCGTAAAACGCACAGGTGCCGTCATGGGCAATCACGCAGCGGCGCTCGCGGTCGATGTTAACCACCGCCTTATCCGGTCCGCAGTACAGTGTGACCCGGTTGTTTAGATACCAATCGAAATCGTGAATCATGATGTCGGCGATGCTTTTCGCGCCAAACAGCACCGGCGTTAGCATGATGCGATTGTAATTGCCGTGCGGCTCGGCGCCGAACACGGTGATGTCGTAGCGGCCAGGCGCGGTCTGAATCAATTCGTCAACGGTACGCATGCCGGCCATGCCGTTGCCTATCACTACCAATTTGAGTTTCATGCTGTTGCCGAATGAGTGGGGTGAATGATAGGGGGCGAATTTCCAATTCGCCCCCAGCCGCTTAAAAGCTGACGTTGGCTTGCAGCCAGATTTTTTGGGTATCGGGGAACGCCGCATTATTGGTGTTGAAGTCCGCGTATTTGGCGAGTAAGGAGTAATGCTTACCGAATTTTTTCATCACGGAGAAGTCCCATTCCGTACCGAATTTGACGCCGCCGGTATCGTCGGAGAAGTCGTGAAACACGCCGGTGAAGATCAGGCTATCGTTCATAGCCTTGTAGCTGGCGGTGGCGAACACGTCGCGGATACCTTGGCCCATGGCGATGGTGGCGGGCGAGCTGGCCCCTACCGGGTTAATGAATATATCGGCCCAACCTTGGAAGGCGTGGTTGGTACCCAACGGGGTGTTAAAGGTTTTATTCAGGCCGGAGCCGTTCAGCTGTTCCATCGCCCCTTGCAAGGTCACATTGAACGCAGTCAAACCACCCATCAAATTGATGCGGTCGGCTTGGTAATGGTTGGGGTTGTCGGCGTAATTGGATTGTTTACCCCATTCGGCGGTATACAGAAAGTTGACGGTATCCCAGAACTGCGGCGATTTACCGTCGAAGCGCAGGCCATAAGTTTGCGAGGATTTGAAGTAATTGGCGCGTTCGCGGTAATCCAGCCAGTAGCCGTAGCCGATCAAATTACCCCAGTCGCTGACTTTGTAATTCAGGTTAAGAATGGGCGCGTTCAAGGTTTCGGTTTCACCGAATATGTTTTGCACATGGTCCAAATAACCGACGTTAGCGGTCAAACCAAATAAGGTCTGGTTGTTATGCGTGATTAAAACCGAATCGTAAGTCGATTCCATTTGCCGCCAGCCGACGTTGCCGATGAAGCGATCGTCGTCGAACTTGATACGTTGTCGGCCGACTTTGATTAAGGTATCGGCGATACCTTTGTAACTCAGCCAGAATTGGTTGAGTTCATTGCGTGCCGGATCGGCGATGACGGAATAGTTTCTATCACGGTTTGTGGTGGTACCGCCCCGGTCATAGTCCGATTGGGCCGCATACAAACCTTCGTACTCGGCATAACCTTGAAAGTCATGGAAGGTCGGTGTCAGAAATCCCAAGCGTAAGCGCACGGTATTGGCGTTGGCAGTCTCCAGCGGTTTGGTCGCGTTAGGCGACGGTTTTTTAACGCCATTGTCTTGATCGACATTCTCCCAACGGTAGTTCAAATCCATTTTTACCGCGCCATTGCTGCCGTAATGGTAGAAATTCAAGGCATCTTCCACTTCTTTGGTGATGTCGGCTGCGGCCGGCAGACTGACGAAGGTTAGTGATAATAGTGTCGCCGGTAACTTGCCGGTTGGACGTTTGAGTTTTTGCGGCATAAGGCCCCCTAGGGAAACAAGCGGTTTTAAATTAATGGGTGTGATCGCATTCGGACAAGAAGGTCAGCAGGCTCTCCCGGTATTTGTAGTAATCGGGATGTTCCAACAACGCTTTGCGGGTGCGCGGCCGGGGCAGGTCGATTTCCTGAATTTTGCCGATTTTGGCGTGTGGGCCGTTGGTCATCATCACCACGCGGTCGGCTAACAAAATGGCTTCGTCGACATCATGGGTAACCACAATGGCGGTGACATGGGTGCGTTCCCAAACTTCCATCAATACTTCCTGGAGTTCCCAGCGGGTCAGCGAATCCAACATGCCGAAGGGTTCGTCGAGTAGTAGTAATTTGGGAGATAAGGCAAAGGCGCGGGCGATACCGACCCGCTGGCGCATACCGTTGGACATGTCGGCGGCTTTTTTATGCATCGCATCGGCCAGGCCGACGCGGGTTAGATAATATTCGACTATGTCGTCGCGTTCGTCTTGGCTGGCATGCGGATAAACCTTATCCACGCCCAGCATTACATTTTGGAATGCGGTCAGCCAAGGGAACAGGCTAGGTGCTTGAAACACTACGCCGCGATCCGGGCCGGCACCGTCGATTTCCCGATTATCCAAAATAATGCCGCCTTCGGAAATTTCGTTCAGGCCGGCGGTCATCGATAACACCGTGGATTTGCCGCAACCGGAGTGGCCGATGATGGAAATGAATTCGCCTTTCTTCATTTTCATATCAAAGCCGTCCACCACTTTGACGCTGCTGTTGCCGTCGGGTGTGGGATAGGTTTTCGACAGATTGGCAAACTCCAGATAGCGCGCTTTGCCCAAATCGCGGGCGGCAGGCTTTAACGCCGAGGTGTCCAGTTTCCAGTCGTTGCTGGTATTGGGGCGTACGTCCGGCAGTTTGATTTTGTCGCTGGTTTCGCCGCCGGCGCTTTCCATGCCGATATCCATCAGATAACGAGTAATTTCGGCGCGCAAGCGTTTAAATTCTTCGTTATGGTTCAGGGCGGTGCGGTCGCGCGGCCGCTCCAGATCGATAGTAAAAGCCGGGCCGAAGCTGGCGTCCGGGCCGGGTTTGAGTGGAATGACCCGATCGGCCATGTAAATGGCTTCATCGACGTCGTTGGTAATCAGGATGACGGTCTTCTTATCCTGTTCCCAAATTTGCAGAATTTCGTCCTGCAAATTGCCCCGAGTCAGCGCGTCCAGTGCGCTGAGCGGTTCGTCCAGTAATAAAATATCGGGATTGGCGGCCAAAGCCCTGGCGACGTTGACGCGTTGACGCATGCCGCCGGACAGTTCGCCCGGCTTTTTGTCCATCGCTCGGCCCAGGTTTACCATCTTGACGTACTTTTCGGTGTGGGCCCGGCGTTGATCGGCGCTCCAGTCCTTGAAAATAGCGTCTACCGCCAGTGCTACGTTTTCGTAAACCGTCAGCCATGGCATCAAGGAATAGTTTTGGAATACCACGCCGCGGTCCGGTCCGGGTGCGGTGATTGGCAGGCCTTGTTTCAATAGTTCGCCGCTGTCGGCGTGGATTAAACCAGCGATCATCGATATCAAGGTGGTTTTGCCACTGCCGGAAAAACCCACGATGGCAATGAATTCGCCTTCGCGAATATCCAGGTTAATGTCTTTCAGGATAGAGGCTTTGTCTTTGCCTTCGCCGTAAGATTTACAGACGTTTTTCAGTTCCACCAAGGGTTTATAGGCATCGTTGGCTGGAACGGCGGTGCTTGCTGATTGTTTGTGCATGGAAAGCTCAATGATTTTTGCTTGGGCGGCGCTCATGACGGCATCCTCAGATTTTTTGGAACGAGAACAGGTTTTGCAGCGAGTTCATCACCCTGTCGAGGATGAAGCCGATGATGCCGATGGTGAATACCGCTACCATGATTCTGCTCAATGAGTTGGAACTGCCGTTTTGGAATTCATCCCAGACGAATTTGCCCAGACCGGGGTTTTGCGCCAGCATCTCGGCGGCGATCAATACCATCCAACCTACGCCCAGGGACAATCGCATACCGGTAAAAATATAGGGCAGGGCAGAGGGCAGGATGATGCGCTTGATCTGTGTGGCCCAATCCAGGCGTAACACTTTGCCGACGTTAACCAAGTCGCGGTCTATTGAGGATACGCCGACGGCGGTGTTGATCAGCGTGGGCCATAAGGAACACAGCGTTACGGTAATCGCCGAGGTGAGAAAAGACTTGGCAAACCAGGAATCGTCGTCGGTGACATACATGGCACTGACCACCAAGGTGACGATGGGCAGCCAAGCCAGCGGCGACACCGGTTTAAAAATCTGGATCAGCGGGTTGAACGCGGTATTTAGTACCGGACTCATACCGCAGATGATGCCCAGCGGTACTGCGATCAAAGTAGCGATGATAAAGCCGGCAAACACGGTACGCAGGCTGGTGAAAATTTGGTCTAGATAAGTTGGTTTGCCGGTGTACGGACGCGGCTTGATTTCGGCTTTGGGATCTTCGGCCAGTTTTTCTTTGTTACGCAATTCCTGGCGTTGAAAAAACTCGGCCATTTTGGCTTTTTCGGCGGCATGCTCGGCCACCAGCCCGCTGACTTCCGACCAAACTGCAACCGGCCCTGGAATTGCGCCCAGGCTGGTATTGATGTGTGAAGCCGTTACGCTCCAAAAGCCCAAAAACAGGATGAAGGCGATAATCGGCACGCCCATGATCAGCCACATTTGCCGTAGTTGTTGAGCGGGGTTTTCGCCGGCCGCAATTTTTACAAACGGCACGAACCAGGTCAGGCCGGTGATGTTGAAGAATTTAATTAGTTGCTTAGTCATGTTTGTGTCTCGCGTATCGTTGGCTCGGTAAAAAAGATGCGTCCTTGCACCACTGCACATCCTGTTTAGAGCACCCACCAAGAGTTTGTTTAATCGACGATTTTGCCGCCGGAAACGGTTTGTTTGCCTTTCAGACCTATCGGAAATTTGGCCAGATAATCGTTAGGTTTGTTGGCATCGAAAGGAATTTTGTCGATGAAGAAGTTTTGCGAAGGTTTAATGCCGGTGTCGGCCGGGAAGTCTTCGGCTTTGGCTTTGCCTTCTGCGACCAGTTCTTTTGCAGCTGCCAGGTAAATGTCAGGGCGATAGACTTTTTTCGCGGTTTCCAAGTACCAGTTGTCGGGTTTATATTCATTGATCATGCCCCAGCGACGCAACTGGGTCAGATACCAGACCGCGCTACTGTATGAAGGGTAGCTGGCGCCATGGCGGAAAAAAGTATTGAAGTCAGGTAAGGCGCGTTTGTCGCCTTTTTCATATTCGAAGGTGCCGTTCATACTAGCTGCCAATACATCAACATCCGCGCCCACGTATTGTTTTTGCGAGAGCATTTCGATGGCTTCTTTACGGTTTTTGTTGTTTTCCGCGTCCAGCCACATCGAGGCTCGAATCAGGGCTTTGGTGACGGCTAAATAGGTATTGGGGTATTTTTCCGCCCAAGCTTGGGTCACGCCGAAGACTTTTTCCGGCGTATCTTTCCAGAGTTCTTCGTCGGTGATCACCGGTACGCCGATGCCTTTAAACACGGCTTGTTGATTCCAGGGTTCGCCGACGCAGTAGCCGAAAATCGTGCCCGATTCCAGCGTGGCTGGCATTTGTGGTGGTGGGGTGACCGCCAACAGGGCGTCGGCATTGATTTGTCCGGAGGTATCTTGCGGTGGCGCATAAAAACCAGGATTGATGCCGCCGGCAGCCAGCCAGTAACGCAGTTTGACGTTGTGGCTACCGGGCGGGAAAGTCATCGCCATGTTAAACGGTTTACCTTCGGCTTTAAATTTATCGACAACCGGCTTCAGTGCGTCGGCTTTAATCGGATGTACCGGCTTGCCACCTTCCATGGGGACATTGGCTTTCATTTGTTTCCAGATGTCGTTGGAAACGGTAATGGCGTTGCCGTTAAAGCCCATGCTGAAGGCGGAGACGAGATCCGCCTTGGCGCCGTAGCCGGCACTGTAACCCAGGGGAGCAGATGCCAACATATGTGAGCCGTCCAGTTCGCCGTTGATTACCCGGTCCATCACTACTTTCCAATTGGCTTGCGCTTCCAATTGCACGAATAAACCTTCTTCCTCAAAAAAACCTTTTTCCGCAGCTACCGCCAGCGGTGCCATGTCAGTCAATTTGATAAAACCGAATTTCAAATCTTCTTTTTCCGGTTTGCCGGCGGCGAAGCTATGGTTGGAAAAACCTAATATGCCCAGCGCGACGACCGAGCTAAATGCGGCGGCAATTGTCTTGGGGGTGAAAATGCGGTTCTGTTTCATGTCGGTTCCTGTCAATTGAGAAAAATCGGCCAAAAAAAAGGCGTCTATGGCTGATCTGCATGCAAATCGGCCAATAGACGCCTTTGTCTTTATTGCTCAACAGTGAGCGGGTTAGTTGTTGACGACTCCTACACTGGAGTATTGCTTATTTCTAAGCAAACCTGATGCCAGTTTAATAATTTTGCTGATTTCTATATAAAAAATCTTTAAATAACATTTAGTTACGATTTTATTTTACAGATTTTTTTTTTTGGATTTAGTTAATGCACCTAGGCGGAATTTAAAATGATGCACTCTATTGAAACAGCAGTCGTTTTTTTGCACATGCGTGGTGCAAAGGGCCATGTCGTTAAGTTAAGTGTTTTTCGATAAGGTGATCCGCAGACTGAGCGGAGCCGAAGCCGGCAATTCGCTTCGGCTCCGCTCAGCGAACGGCTTAACCTAACGGTATTGGCGGGAAAGAGTGGTGTTTCTAATAATCGCTGGGATATGCGGGCTACTTCAATGCAATGTGCTCGCGCCATTGCACCAAATCAGGTTACTTACCGCGTGATTGATTGTCTTCGTTTGATTGCGTTGTAGCCAAAGTAGGCAATAAGACTAATCCAAGCCAGCAAGATGTCCCAAAACTGTTTGATAAACATCATGGGAGCTAAAAATAGCGACATCCAATGGTTTAGGGGAATAAAACGGGCTGCGAAGTTGGCGCCTTCAGGGCAACTCGCTTGCTTGTCAAAGCCTGCAAGTTCGCATCCGGCAAGCGTAAGAACCTTGCTGGAATTGATGTGCGCCAAGAAAGGCATGCCAAACGCGACAGTAAATAGAATCAGCCCAGCAAGAAGAATCCAGAACATTAGCTTGTTGTATTTGTTCATGGTTGCTTAACTTAAAGCTAAGCGCGCGCGATAGCAACCGTACAGTTTGAAAACAAGGTTGGGTGCAACTTTAGCCATTTATACTTACAGATTCCAGGGTCATCGGTAACCATGTGCTCAGGGCGCGATGGCAAGAATGGTAAGGGCAGGATGATGTTGCCGGCTAGTCTGCTGCAACCGATACGGGCGCCACTGATTTTGCGAAAGACTACCCAGGATGAGGATACACGGCGGATTCTTCGATTTAGGGCCTTGGTAAACCCGATTGCTGCGCGGTACAGGGCGCTATTAACATAGCGCCCGGTTGGCCCGGCGGAGTCTGACTCTAGCTGGCTTGGCCGGCTGCAGTTGCTTCAGGTACTTCGATCAATCGGCCGGTTTTTACGTCGTAAACATAACCGTATACTGGGATGTCGCCAGGTACCAGTGGATGGGCTTTGATGCGTTTAACATCTTCCAGCACGCTGTCGGCTTGGTTTTTGATGGTCAGCCAGTTGATGTATTTACCGTCTGTCGAGCCAGGGCCGGCACCGCTATCATGCCAGCCGGTGGCATCGACGCTGGCGGTTTTCAAGCTGCTGGACAACAAGTCGCTCATGATTTCATTGGTAAAGGTTTCCATACCGCAGTCGGTGTGATGAATCACAAACCATTCCTTGGTACCGAGTAATTTGTAGGAAATAACCAGGGAGCGGATCGCATCGTCGCTGGCGCGGCCGCCGGCATTACGAATCACGTGGGCATCACCTTCGGATAATCCTGCATATTTGGCGGGGTCCAGTCGGGCGTCCATACAGGTCAGTATGGCAAACTGACGAGCCGGCGGCATAGCCAAATCGCCTTTGGTGAAACTGGATACATAATCGCGGTTGGCTAACAGTACTTCGTTGTGGATTTTGCTCATAAAAACCTCGGTGGGTGAAAAAACGTCTGGCCTGAACGACAAGCCAGACGAGGTAACGACTATCTCCGGGCGGCATTGTAGCTTTGCGGAATCCTGGTTTAAAGACGCTAATTAGTTTATAAAATATAAACTTTAAGTTTATAGTTGGGCGTCATGGATAAGTTTAACAACATGCGGGTGTTTTGCCGAATCGTTGAGTTGGGGACTTTTTCGGCGGTGGCCAAAGAGTTGAAGCTGTCGACGATGATGATCAGCAAGTATATCGCGCAATTGGAGGCCTCCCTGGGCGTGGTGCTGTTGCACCGCACGACGCGTAGCCTCAGCCTCACTAGTGCCGGCGAAGCCTACTACAACCGCAGCAAACAGTTGCTGGAAGATTTGGCTGATTTGGAAGCGTCCACCGCGCAGTTGGGCGAACGGGTGAAAGGTACTATCAAGATCAGTGCGCCGATAGATTTCGGCGGCATGTATATGGTGCCGGCCATCGAGAGCTACTTAAAGCGTTATCCCGAAGTGAAGATTTTGATGTCGCTGGATAATAGACCACCCAACTTGCGGGTGGGCAGCGTCGACATTTCCTTGTTAGTCACCGACACCCTGGACCCCGGCGTGGTAGCGCGCAAGATCGCCGAGACCGAATTGTGCACCTATGCCTCGCCGGCCTACTTATCGGAAAAAGGCTGTCCGCAAACCATAGACGAACTCAGCAATCACCAATGCCTGCACTATGTCGATACCCCGCACGGCGAGTTTTGGCTGTTTAATGTCGATGGCGAATTGAAAAAAATCAAATCCGACTGGGTGCTGGCATCTAACAACGGGCGCGCATTGTGTCAGGCGGCGGCCCTGGGGATGGGTATCGTCCAGGCGCCGAGATTGTCGGTCGCACCGTACTTACAAAGCGGTGAGTTGGTGGAGATCCTCAGGCAATACCGCCGGCCGGCGCTAGCCATTTACGCCACTTATCTGCAACGGCGTTTTTATCCGGCCAAATTGACCACGTTTATCGATTTTTTGTTGGAGTATTTTGAGCGGTAGGGGATTTGGGATCGGGCGGCTTAGTGAGAGAAAAGGGGCATAGCGTTTGAAATGATTTTTTTAGTATTTGTGTCAGACAATATGTTCAACTTTTGATGCCATGAATGGCATATTCTGCTGCTGGGCAGAGCAAGTTCTGCCAACTGACGACGACCGGGATTTGTGCAACGACGGGTCTGTTTAGCTATGGATGCTCGATTGCAAGACCTGACCCCTGGTTTTCGTTATTTCTAAGCATGAACACAACAACACATAAAAAGGTAAGAACATGAACGTTAGATTGAAAAAATACCCGCTTGTTGGTTTTTTAGTCCTGTTTTTTGGCGTTGCTAATCCTATTGCAGCGCTTACAGAAATTCAAAATGCGTTGACGACCGAAGCGACTAACGATGCCATTGTTAACCTTGAAGCGGCCTTGAAAGCGGTGACTGAGCATAAGTTGAATGAGGCGGAAAATTACATTGATGCCACGCGGAGCTCTGCCAGCGACATTTTGGGAAGGTGTTCGGTTGAAGCAAAAAAAGAACGCGGTTCCAACGCACTTAAAAATGCACGTCGGCAAATTAAGAACGGTGATTCAGTCGCTGCTGAGGCTTCTTTAAAAGAAGCGATTAAAATTTTTAAATCTTTACTAATGTCCGTTAACAATACCCAGCAACCCAGTTTGTTTAAGTGATTCAAACCGCATCAACTTCTGGTGCCAATGCTAGCCATGAACTGGCCAACATCGGACAGAGAAAGTGAAAAACCTGATGGCAATGACTCGACAATATGCGCACGTAGGGTAATCGTTTGCTTTCTCCCTTCGGCGAAACAGGGATACGCTCAGCCTTGCGAATTACCAATCTTTAAATTTAAACCGCTTCAAGCGTTGTTTAAACTTTTCCTTGTCAATGAAGTACAAAATCGCCAGCAAAATCCCAGGCCAAAATAGAAACAAAAATATTTGACTCAAAGCAGCAAAACTCATGTGTGCGATCCTCTAAGACTAGGGCTGGGATAATGACATTGATTGATCCCCGCACCAAATAGTTTCAAAAATGGCCGCTGGATGCCGATCAAAGACAGTTATAAACTCATTTGCTGCCTGTCAAATCGAGTGTGTGGCTGGCAAATTAGGATCGTGTGGGTGAATTCGCCTCCACGCCGATGGAAAATTGGGTTCCGAAAGCGGCATGCTCCGCTCCTGAAGTGCCCGTCTTCGGCTGCTCTGGCCAGTCTTCTCGTTCAATCCCTGACTCGGATCGCCCAAGCCATGGCCGACTGTAGTGGTCAACTTTTTTCGGACACCGAGATAGGTTGTTGTGCTGCCATTTTCCTTTCAAAGCCATTGGGCGGCAGGTAGCCCAATACGGTGCGCCTAACGGCAGTACCCTATAGTCAGCGCACCTTATGGCCTTGCTCTTTTTGGAATACATACACAATTGCGCCATACCCCGAGAGGCTTAGCCAACGTGGTGGATGCCCCTCCGCTCAAAGTATTTAAGCTCGCCCACGCTGTCTTTTGCTATCGTCGCAATCTTTTTTAGCTTGCGCGCAAGCCTGCCAAGCTGGCGATTAAACCTAAAAGCCTTGCGGGCAAGGTAAATTGATTCGCCCGCCGGGCGAAATGCCTTGCGCGCAACGCATTTTGCTATGGTCGCGAAGCTTTTTACCTTGCGCGCAACCCGTTTGAGCTTGCGCACGAGGTATTTTGCTATCGTCGCAATCATTTTTACCTTGCGCGCAAGCCTGCCGAGCCTGGCGATTAAACCTAAAAGCCTTGCGGGCGAGGCAAATTGATTCGCCCGCAAGGCAAAATGCCTAGCGCGCAACGGGTTTAATCTCGCGCACAAGGTGATTTACTATCGTCGTAAAGCTTTCTGTATTACTCGCCAGCTTATTAAGCTATGCGATACAGCGTTTTAGTCTGAGTCCGAGCGAAGGGAGTTTGCGCGAATAGCTCAATGCGATTAGCGCGAGGCGTCAAGGTCCGAATGAAGGGGAAATCTCTAATCCCCCAAAGAAAATCATGCCGGGCACTAACCAATCGCTCAGGACTTGAATGCAATTGATTGATGTATTGTTGGCAGGCTTGTTCGGCTATCGGTCAATAACTGCCTCATGCTGAAGCAATTTCAATGACCTCTAACTGTTCGTTTGCCACCCTATAATCGTCGGCAGTCCTAGGATGCATAAGCGATAGCGTCATGCATCGAGAGGCATCCTAAGGCGGCGGATGACGCTCCGCTGGGCTCTTTAATAGATTCGCTAGATATTCAGATTTGTTAGTTTCAGTTTAACCACCTGTTCATATTTGATATGCAGTCCGTCGATCACCTTCCTGGATGAAACCAAGTATTTTTCGGTTTGGGTGGTGACTTGAATACTATGCATGACTGCAATTTGGTTAATGAAATTTTCGTCAAAATTTGGGTCAGAAGTATGAATCACAAGCAGGCGCCTTGGCGACAACGCAATAGACAGCAAGTGGATAGGCTTATCCGATAGGCCGCCGTTCACTACTACTGGCGAATCACCCGTTAGGAAGTGCTCTCCATCTGGTAGATCGAATGTGCTCCAGCATAACTGAGTAAGGTACTCAATGAATTGTTCATCAAATATATAGTTTATTAGAGCGGTAAGCAGGTTGTTTCGTACTACAGCGCCTATATCGAGGTTGTTCAATATCTCCTGCAATTGCAAGGACGGTCGCCGCCGCACAAGGTCTTCTATGATCTCAGCAGCATTAACAGATCGCTCGATTTCTGCAATTCGCTTCGGACTTCGCTCAAGAAGAGAGTTAATGAATAGCGACCATACTCGCCTATCGTCAACGGATAGCGAATTGATGTTTGAAGAAATAAGCTTCTGATGGATCAGCGCCGCCGCATCATCAATATTAGAAAAGAAGTTACGCTCTAGCTCGTCAGAACTAGTCTGAGATAGAAACGGAAGCCCTACGGGTTTGAATGAATACAGGTCGTTGACGTAAGCGACCGACTTAGCTGGTCTACGCTTCAATACAATATTCCCGGCTTTATTTCGTGTGTACAACCAAAACCCCATGCCGTCGCAATCGTACCAAGCACGAAGATAGAACTTAGGGACGAAATGATGCTTGTGTGAAAACTGCTTCTGCTTAAGCATTTGAACCTAACGCGGTGGTCAATATCTTTTAACTCGATAAGATGGTGACTGATGCGCTTCCTTTCGTTCGGCACATGCTATGCTCATCTTATGGGCTTGCCTAATGATCGTTTACACAAAAATTCTTACACCTTCCCCTACGATGCGGTGCACGTTGTTAACCACATCCTAGGGGCTCATGATTTCAATGCTTGCCTTTTCATAAGACCATCTTCCATCTTCATTCTATAGAGCATGCACTTATATTCTTTTTTTGACAGAATTTTTAATACTCCTTCGATGTCATCGTCTTTTGTTCTGGCGCCGAATGTAATTGACTTTATGGCTTCTATACAAATTGGTACATCAGTGTAAAGCACTTCACTTTGGTTTTTGACATCTATGTGTTTAGAATTTGTTTGGCAGTTGACTGTTACAGATATTTCGCCAAAGCTTTCATAAAACAAAAATCTATATTCATTTTCATAACCCCAAAGAGAACGCTTTGAGAAAACGACATCATTGACGAGTGAATCCCGGTGTTTTTTTGTCTCACCATACAAAAGATAATCAAGAATATTGAAAGAAGGGGTTAAGTTTTCATGATATTTTATTGGTCCTTCTCTCAATAGATTTGGCTTTTTTTTAAAAGGCTCGTCTATCTCAAGAACACACCCATAGTGTTGATCAGCGTAATGAGCCCACATCAATCTATTATCATACTCGGTTGTAACACACAAAATTCGAAAACATTTGATTTGAGCTATATTTAAAAAATCCCTGAAATCCGATTCAGGGCTCCTATTAAAATTAGCCATGAATTCTGAAAAATGCTCTCTTCTATATGTGCCAACTTCTATCATATGCCGTATCATATAAATTAGAGTTTTATTGATGTCACTTAATTTAACACTGTTATAGACAGAGATTCCTTTTGCGCATTCAGTTAGAATATCCCAGCATTTTTCATGTGAATTAATATATTGCTCTTTTGTGAAAGGTGTAAATTGGCATTCTTCTATATCATTAAAAATTACAGGACTCGACCATCGCAATGACTCATTTTCGAGTATTAGGTTGGTAGTGTTTGTATTGGTGTATTTATAAAAAGTCATTATTCGGCATTTTTACTTTTATTGGCAGATCTACCACGCAATATTTTAAAGCTAACAAGTTATCATCTAATTTTAAATATCGCTATCTTTCCAGCTTCCCAGCAATTTTTCATGTTCACTCAAGCTAGGTAAACCCGGCCTAGCCCCCATCCGTGAGCAGCAAAACGCCCCGGCCACACTGGCGTAGCGCAATAAGTCTATCCAGCTCAAGTCTTTGGCAAGGCCGGCGGCAAAGGCGCCGTGAAAGGCGTCGCCGGCGCCGGTTGTGTCTATGGCGACGATAGGCGGGGCGCTGAGGCTACCTTGTTCCTGGCCGCGTTGCCAGATTAAGCCGCGCTCGCCCAGGGTAATCACTACCACCGGGGCAAGTTGCGCCAGTTTGGATAAGGCCAGGTTTTCATCGCCGGCATATTGCACGGCAAATTTTTCCGAACAGACCAGATATTCGACTTTAGTCATGAGAGCCTGCGTGCCGGCATGCAGGGAGCCGGCATCCAACACCGTCGGTATCGGCTTGCTGAGTTGCTCAAGACAGCGCAGGGAAATATGCGGTTCATGACCATCGAACAACAGCACTTTGGCTGCTAAGCCGTCAAAGTCGATAGCGGTGGCGGGCAGGGCGCTGGTTTGTCCTTTGTAATTGATTAAGGCGCGTTGGCCGTTCGGTTTTACCAGCACCGTGGACAACGGGGTGGGCGACTCGCCGCGTACCACGAAGCGGGTATCGACACCGTGATCCTCTAGTTCCCGCAAATGACTGTCACCATATACATCATGACCCAAATAGCCGCAAAAGCCGGCTTTGCCGCCCAATTTAGCCACCGTGACGGCGGCGTTGGCCGCGGGTCCGCCGCCGCAGCCCAGCAAGTCGTCGGCGACGATTTTTTCATCGGTGCCGGGATGATGCGGCACCGAAAACACCAAGTCGTAACTGGCATGGCCGATACAAAGTACGTCGAGCGGTGCGGCGGTCATTGCGCCACACCTTTGCTGCGGTTGTCCATGCGCCGCAGGAATTCGCTCATGATGGCTTTGTACAATTCATCACCCAGATATTTGTCTTCCACGCCGCTGTCGATGCTGGGGTTATCGTTCACCTCGATCACATAGCCTTTGCCCTTGATTTCTTTTACGTCCACACCGTACAAGCCGTTACCGATGGGTTGGGTGGCCCGTAACGCCGCGTCCAGCACGCCTTTAGGGACTTCGAAGGTGGGCAGGGTGTCGAAATTGCCGCTGTCGGTGCGTTTGGCGCCATGCCGATAAATCTGCCAATGGTTTTTCACCATGAAGTAGCGGCAAGCGTACAAAGCCTTTTGATTGAAAATGCCGATGCGCCAATCAAAATCGGTGTACAAAAATTCCTGGGCCAGCAATAGCGCCGATTGCTCGAATAACTCGGCGACTTTGCTCTCCAGTTCCTGGCGGTTATGCACTTTGACGATGCCGCGCGAAAACGAGCCGTCCGGAATTTTGATCACCACCGGATAACCGGCTATGGCTTCCAGATTGTCCAGGTGTTGGGTATTGCCCTTGTGCAAGATCCAGGTTTTGGGCGACGGCACTTTATGAGTGCGAAACAGGTCGGCCAGATAGACTTTATTAGCGCAGCGCAGGATGGAGGTGGGGTCGTCGATCACCACCAAACCTTCTGCTTCCGCTTTTTTTGCGAAACGGTAGGTGTGATGGTCGATGGCGGTAGTTTCACGGATGAATAAACCATCAAATTCCGGCAGGCGGCCGTAATGATTCAAGGTAATCAGTTCCACATCGATACCCAGTTGCCGGCCGGCATCGATAAATTTTTTCAGCGCGCCGCGATTGCTAGGCGGCAATTGTTCGGAGGGATTGATCAGAATCGCCAAATCATAGCGCGCGGTTTTTCGGGTCCGGCTTTTCCGCCAGACCTTTTTGCTGAAGCGATCCAGCGCATCGGCAAACAAAGTCTGCATGGCATCGTCCAACTGCCTGGGGGAGACGGCTTTTAGATCGGTGATTTGCCATTGCTGCTCAAAGCGTAAGCTGATTTCCAAAATCGGGCAGGCGAAACGCTCGAACAATAGCCGCGCCAGTTCTTGAAAAGCCGGTTCTGGCGTGGTGCCGAAATAACTGTACAGGGTAACTTCGCCGTTTTTGTTTTGATGTTTGAAGGCCCGCGCCAGCGGTTGGTTCAAGTCTTCCAGTTGCAGGCGGTACAAGGCATTTTTGCCCAAGTCGTTGATGACTTTTACCGACGGAATCACATGATGGTTGCGAGCCTCGGCCAGCAGCGAGCAATAATAGCCATCAGATAAATAGGTGTAGCTGCTGCACAGGTTGATTACCCGCACCCGCTGCTCGGGATCGGCTGGTTCGCTGGCTAGATAGTCTTCAAAGCTGACCACCTGGTCGCTAGGGTAATAAGGATTCCAATCGGTAAGATCGTCAACGACTAGCAGCGTGCTTGCCATGGTAAAAAGTGCTCGGTAGGTTTATGTTAGGCGGGGATTTTGAAACCAGTCGGGTTTTAAGACAAGCCGAATTCTGCAATTCTCTTTTTGCCTGCCTATTGCTTGCGGCTTAGGGGTTTGCCACACTGTGAATTTACTGTCTCGGAAATTTTGCGTATGCAGATGAGTTTGTCCCCCTACGGCACGGAGATCGATACCAGTGTATTCCCTCCCAGTTACGCGGCGGCCAAGCAGCGTTGGCTAGCGCTACTGGCGGAAATGTCCTTGCCTGTGCGCCATCAGATTTATCAATGCGCCGGGTTGGGCCCTGACGGTGAAACCTTGCTCACTGACACCGCCTGGATAGGCGACGAAAATGCGGAAAACCTGGTGGTGGCCATTGCCGCTACGCACGGTGTAGAGGGCTTTGCGGGGAGCGCGATACAGATCGATCTGCTGCAAGGTTTAAGCAATCGCCAGCTGGATATTCCGCACAATACGGCGATATTGTTGATTCACGCCTTAACGCCCTGGGGTTACGCCTGGTCGCGGCGTTGCGACGGCGACGGCGTGGATTTAAATCGCAATGCGGTGGACTTTTCCCAACCCTTGCCGGAAAACCCGGATTACGATTTGTTGCGGGATTGGCTATTCGTGGCGGATGGGGAGCAAAGACGGCAGGCGTTTGCCGATTTTAGCCGGCAATACGGCCGGGTCGCACTGGAAAAAGCCATCAGCGGCGGCCAATACCGCGACCCGTCCGGACCGTTTTACGGTGGCCTGGCGCCGGCGCATGGCCGGTTGGTTTGCGAGGATTTGATCAATCGGCACGGCTTGGCCCAACGCCGCTTGGCGGTGGTAGATTTGCACACCGGCCTGGGGCCTTACGGCTACGGCGAAATTATTTGCGATCATCAACCCGATAGCGCCGGAGCAGCGGTTGCGCAAGGCTGGTATGGCGATTCGGTGACTTTGCCTTTAGCCGGCACATCCAGTTCGGTGCCGAAATTGGGCTTGTTGGATTATCTCTGGCACGCCAACATGAATCCACAGAGCTGTTATGTGACCTTGGAATTTGGCACTTACAGTACCGACCACTTGTTTGAAGTGCTGCTGCGCGATCATCAACTGTGGGCCGCAGAGGATAATCACGAACAACGTTTTGCGCACAGCATGGTGATGCGTCATCACTTTTGTCCCAACGACAACGCCTGGCAAGAAATGGTGTTATTTCGTGCTCGGCAAGTGCTGAGTCAAGCGTTACGCGGGGTATCGTCATGACGGCTTTACCGGCTTTAGCTCACGAGTTGGCGGTGCGTCCGGCGCAAAGCGCCGATCTTGAGGGTTTGGTGGCTTTGGAAAATGCCAGTTTCGCGACCGACAAATTAAGCCGACGCAGTTTTCGGCATTGGTTGAGTTCGGAACATCGCGCGCTGCTGGTAGCGGAATGGGCCGGGCTAGTGGCCGGCTATATTTTGATCATTTATCACCCCGGCACCCGCTTGGCGCGGATTTATTCCCTGGCCGTTTCTCCTCAGCTACGCGGCTATGGAATAGCCAAGAGCTTAATGCTGGCCGGCGAGCAAGCGGCACGTGACGATGGTCGTCTTTATCTGCGCCTGGAAGTTTCCGTGGATAACACGCCCGCGATCCGCCTTTATGAGGCGCTGGGTTTTCAAAAGTTTGGTATGTATCGCGACTATTATCAAGACCATAAAGATGCCTTGCGCTACCAAAAGCGCATCCGCCGCTATCGCGATACCCCGCAACACCGCTCTGTGCATTGGCTGCGGCAAACCACGCCGTTTACCTGCGGGCCGGCGGCGCTGATGATGGCGATGCACGCGCTGAACAAAAGTTATCTGCCATCGCGCGAGCAGGAAATCGAGTTATGGCGCGAAGCGACCACCATTTTCATGACCTCCGGCCACGGCGGTTGTCATCCCATCGGCTTGGCGCTGGCGGCTAAACGCCGGCAATTTGCGGTGGAGGTGTGGATCAATCAAACAGGTTCATTGTTTATCGATGGCGTGCGTAGCGAGGACAAAAAGCAGATCGTCGAATTGGTCGACACCTGTTTCAAGCGCGAAGCGGTGGAGCAGGGCGTGGCGATACACTATACCAACGTTACACAGAACGATTTAATCGCTGCGTTCGAAGCCGGGGCGATACCGTTAATTCTAATCAGCACCTATTCGATGGATCGTAAGAAGGTTCCGCATTGGGTGGTGATGAGCGGTTTTGATAAGGACTGCTTGTATATGCACGATTCCGACCCGGACGATGGTCGGCAGAATGAGTTGGATTGCCAGTTTATTCCCATCGCCCGCGAGGATTTTGAGCGGATGTCCTGCTTCGGCAAATCGCGCTTGCGGACGGCGGTAATCGTCTGGCCCGGCATTTAGTTCGAGCTTTTCATTCTCAGATGCCGGTGCAGACGGTACAATTGCACTATAAACAGCTAATATTCACGAGACCTTAATTCATGAACGACCATAATCAAGACGACGGCAGCAAGAAAGTTAAAAACATTGCCGCGGTTTTGTTCCTATTGGTGTTGACCTTTTTGGTCGGCGGCTCCTACCTACACCAGCAAACCACGGATGCCGCTGAAGTGCCTGCAAGCGCTGTAGTTCAACCCTAAAATTTGCCCGATCACGATTTTCGGATGCGTACCGCTGTACCGAAATTGACATCGCCCTGCAACAACAGTACCTTAGCCGGCTTTCTTTAGAAACCGTCTTCAAAATCAGAATTTCAAGAGTCATTAATGGAAGAATTTCATCGCATTAGTCGTCTGCCGCCTTACGTTTTTAACATCGTCAACGAGCTGAAAGCCAAAGCCCGAGCGGAGGGCGAGGATGTTATCGATTTTGGTATGGGCAATCCGGATCAGCCCACCCCCAAGCATATTCTCGACAAGATGGTGGAAGTGGCGCAACGCGACGATACCCATCGCTATTCGGTTTCCAAAGGCATTCCGCGCTTACGCAAAGCGATTTGCGGTTGGTACAAAAAGCGTTTTGACGTTGATCTGGATTTTAATACCGAAGCCATCGTCACGATAGGCTCTAAAGAAGGCTTGTCGCATTTGGCACTGGCTACCTTAGGCCCCGGCGATGTGGTGCTGGTGCCGAACCCGGCTTATCCGATTCATCCTTATGGCGTGGTGATCGCCGGTGCGGATATTCGTCATGTGCCGTTGACCCCTGGTGTCGATTTTTTTGAAGAATTGAAAAAAGGCATCGCCGAATGCTGGCCTAAGCCGAAGATGTTGATTTTAAACTTTCCGGGCAATCCAACCTGCCAATGCGTGGAGCTGGATTTCTTCGAGAAAGTGGTGGCGATTTGTAAGGAACACAAGATCTGGGTCGTGCATGACATCGCTTACGCGGACATCGTATTCGATGGCTACGTGGCACCGTCGATATTGCAGGTGGAAGGCGCGAAAGACATCGCTGTCGAATTTTTCTCCTTATCTAAAAGCTATAACATGCCCGGCTGGCGTGTCGGCTTTATGTGCGGTAACCCCACTTTGGTGGCGGCCTTGACCCGCATCAAATCGTATATGGATTACGGCACTTTTACGCCGATTCAGGTGGCTGCGATTGCTGCGTTGGAAGGACCGCAAGAGTGCGTAAAGGAAATTTGCGATATGTACAAAGCCCGCCGCGACGTGTTGTGCGACGGCTTGAATGCCATGGGCTGGCATGTGGAAAAACCCAAGGCCACCATGTTTGTCTGGGCCAAAATCCCAGCAGCGTATCGGGAAATGGGGTCTATCGAATTTGCCAAGAAATTGATTATCGACGCCAAAGTGGCAGTATCGCCTGGAATCGGTTTTGGTCAACACGGCGACGATCACATCCGTTTTAGCTTGATCGAAAACGAGCACCGCACCCGCCAAGCCTTGCGCAGCATCCGCAATATGCTGAAAAAAGACAACGTAGTATAATCGCCGCCATTTTTGGGTATAACGCTAGGAGTCAGGTTTGAAGCCGGTAACAGTTGGGGTTTTGGGATTGGGTACCGTCGGTGGTGGCACCGTCAACGTACTGAAAAGGAATGCCGGGGAAATCGCTCGCCGGGCCGGCCGGGAAATTGTCGTTACCCGCGCCTCTGCGCGCGATCTAAACCGGGAGCGGATTTGCGCTACTGACGGCATTGCCTTGACCAGCGACCCGTTCGAGATTGTCAACGATCCGGACATCGATGTGGTCGTCGAACTGATCGGCGGCTACGATTTGGCTAAACAACTGGTGCTAAGTGCGATTGCCAACGGTAAGCATGTGGTTACCGCCAATAAAGCCCTGATCGCCTTGCACGGCAACGAAATTTTCGCCGAAGCCAGCAAGAAAGGCGTG
Organism: Methylomonas albis; assembly: GCF_014850955.1. NCBI lineage: Bacteria > Pseudomonadati > Pseudomonadota > Gammaproteobacteria > Methylococcales > Methylococcaceae > Methylomonas > Methylomonas albis. The sequence goes on along the minus strand of NZ_JACXSS010000001.1, from coordinate 2,438,041 downwards.
ATGGTGATGTTTGAAGCGGCGGTAGCCGGCGGTATCCCTATCATCAAAGCCATCCGCGAAGGTTTGGCTGGCAACCGCATCAACTGGCTGGCCGGCATCATCAACGGCACCGGCAATTTCATCCTCACAGAAATGCGCGACAAAGGCCGTGATTTCGCCGATGTGTTGGCCGAGGCGCAGGCGCTGGGTTACGCTGAAGCCGATCCGACCTTTGATGTGGAAGGGATAGACGCTGGGCATAAACTGACGATTCTGGCGTCGATTGCCTTTGGCATTCCCTTGCAGTTTGACAAAGTCTTCACTGAAGGCATCACCAAAATCACCCGTCTGGACGTGGAGTACGCCGAAGCGCTAGGGTATCGGATCAAAAATCTAGGCATCGCCCGGAAAACTGAGGATGGCATCGAATTACGCGTGCATCCCACCTTGATCCCGAAACGCCGCTTGATTGCTAATGTCGACGGTGTGATGAACGCGGTGTTGGTCTGTGGCGATGCGGTTGGGCCAACCTTATATTATGGCGCCGGTGCCGGTGCTGAGCCTACCGCTTCGGCTGTGGTGGCCGATCTGGTGGACGTGGTCAGAGCGATGACCAGCGATCCAGAAAACCGGGTGCCACACCTGGCTTTCCAGGCCGATGCGATTGCCGATATTCCGGTGCTGCCGGTCGATGAGATCAAAACGGCTTACTATCTGCGCCTGACTGCCGAGGACAAACCCGGCGTACTAGCCGACGTGAGTCGGATATTAGCCGCGCACAACATCAGTATCGAAGCGCTAATTCAAAAAGAGCCGCCGCAAGGCGAGACCTCAGTGCCTATCATCATGTTGACGCAACTGACGCTGGAAAAAGAAATGAACGCGGCGATTGCCGACATCGAAGCCTTGACGACAGTCAGCGGCAAAGTGGCGCGCATTCGCTTGGAAACTTTAGGATAAACCATGGCAAACCAAACCCGCTACACCGGCATCATCGAACGTTACCGCGACCGCTTGCCGGTCTCCGCCGACACCCGGCTGATCAGTCTTTGCGAAGGCAATACCCCGCTGATCCAATTGCAAAACATCCCGCGCTTGATCGGCAAGGATGTCGATATCTACGTTAAATTCGAAGGCTTGAATCCGACAGGTTCGTTTAAAGATCGTGGTATGACCATGGCTGTGACCAAAGCCGTGGAAGAGGGCAGTCAAGCCATTATTTGCGCATCTACCGGCAATACCTCGGCCGCTGCGGCTGCGTACGCGGTGCGGGCCGGCATCAAAGCCTTTGTGCTAATTCCGGAAGGCAAAATTGCCCTGGGCAAATTGGCGCAAACCCTGATGTATGGCGCGCAGATCATTCAGATCAACGGCAATTTCGATGCTGGCATGGACATTGTGAAGAAAATTTCCGATCACGCCCCGGTCACTATTGTTAACTCCATCAACCCTTATCGGATCGACGGTCAAAAAACTGCGGCGTTCGAAATCGTTGATGCCTTGGGCGATGCTCCGGATTTCCATTGTTTGCCTGTAGGTAACGCCGGTAATATCACCGCGTACTGGAAGGGCTATAAAGAATATTCAACCGATACTGCCACTCATAAAGCCGTGACCAAAAAACGTCCGGTGATGTGCGGCTACCAAGCAGCGGGTGCCGCGCCGTTTTTAGCCGGCCATCCGGTGGAAAACCCGGAAACCGTGGCCACCGCAATTCGCATCGGTAATCCGCAATCCTGGGATGGCGCTTGGACTGCGCAGAAACAATCCGGTGGTTGGTTTGTATCGTTCACCGACCAGCAAATCTTGGCCGCACAAAAAATGCTGTCGCAATTTGAAGGTATATTCTGCGAACCGGCTTCCGCCACATCGTTAGCCGGTGCCTTGCATGACATCGCCAACGGCAATATTCCTGAGGGCAGCAAAATTGTATGCACCCTGACCGGTAACGGTATCAAGGATCCGGATATCGCCATCAGCCAATGTAAAGACGCGCATCCGGTGACCATAGACGCCACCCTGGATGCGGTGAAAAAAGCCATTTTGGACTCGATGTGATTTTAAACATGATCATCGACAAGCCGGCAATTGCCGGCTTTTTTATTGCTTGATATGTATCTGCAAAGCGTAAAAAAAGCCATCGTACCCAGGCCGGAGCTGACCAAGCATACGCATTTAGGCGAGATGGACCCGGTTCTGCAACGCATTTTCAGCAGTCGCGGCGTACAAAATACCGAAGAGCTGGATCGTAGTCTGGCGAGTTTACCGTCGCCGTGGCTGTTAAGCGGTATGAAGGAGATGGTTGAACATTTGGTAGACGCGATCAGACAGCAGCAAAAAATTACCGTGGTCGCGGATTTCGATGCCGACGGCGCCACCAGTTGCGCATTGGCTCTAAAAGGCTTGCTCTTGTTAGGTGCCGGCAAGGTGGATTTTGTGGTGCCTAATCGATTTGAATACGGTTACGGCCTGACGCCGGAAATCGTCGAACTGGTGAAGCGGCAAACGCCCGACATTATCGTTACCGTCGATAACGGTATTTCCAGTATCGATGGGGTGAAGGCTGCCAAGGCCGCCGGTATCAAGGTGTTGATTACCGATCACCATTTGCCGGGTTCGGAGCTGCCGGATGCCGATGCGATAGTTAATCCCAATTTGCCTGACGATAAGTTTCCGAGCCAACATATTGCCGGTGTCGGTGTGATGTTTTACATCCTGATGGCCTTGCGGATTCGCTTGCGTGAATTGCACTGGTTTGAAAAGGCTGGCATTCCCGAGCCGAATCTGGCGCGTCTCCTGGATTATGTGGCCTTGGGTACTGTGGCGGACGTGGTGGCCTTGGATCAGGTTAACCGCATTTTGGTACATCAAGGCTTGCTGCGCATCCGCTCCGGGCAATGCCAGCCCGGCATCAAGGCTTTGGCTGAGGTGGCCGGTAAGCAATTGTCCGGGATTCATGCCAGCGATTTGGGCTTTTCCATTGCGCCGCGTCTCAATGCCGCCGGACGAATGGACGATATGTCTTTAGGCATTCAATGCTTGCTGACCGACGATGCCGGCTTGGCACATGACATAGCCGAGCAATTGCATGCCTTGAACCAAGACCGAAAAGAAGTCGAAGGCCAGATGAAGACCGAGGCGATGGTATTGCTCTCGGAAATGAAGGCACTGGATGAAAAACACGTGCCGGCCGGCGTTTGTTTGTATGACGGCAACTGGCATCAAGGGGTGATCGGCATCCTGGCGTCGCGGATCAAGGACCGCTTACACCGGCCGGTGATCGCATTTGCGCCAGCCGATAATGGCGATATCAAAGGTTCGGCACGCTCCATCAATGGTGTGCATATTCGCGATGTGCTCAGTGAAATCGCTGCCAAGCATCCGCAAATTTTAAGCAAATTCGGCGGCCACGCCATGGCGGCGGGTCTGACGCTTAAGCTACACGATTACCCACATTTTGCGCTGGCTTTCGCCGAGACGGTGGCGGCGAAATTGGAGTGGGTGGATCTGGAGCAAAAAGTCTATTCCGACGGCGATTTGGATGAGCAGCACATGACGCTGGCATTCGCGGAAACGTTGCAACAAGTGGCGGTTTGGGGGCAGAGCTTTCCGGAGCCGGTGTTCAATGGCGTGTTCGATGTGATCCAATGCCGCATCGTCGGGCAGCAGCATTTAAAGTTTGTGTTGCGCTTGCCCTTTAGCGGCCAGTTGTTGGACGCGATTGCGTTTTTCGCCGATCACCCGGAGAAGTGGCTGGGTTGCCGAAAAATCAACGCGGCGTATAAGCTGGATATTAATGAATTTCGCGGGCAGCGCAGCCTGCAACTATTGGTGCATTATCTGGAGAAATGGGAATAAGCGCCTATGTCTGAGAGAGTATTACGCTGGATAGACGCACATACGCTGGCGCTGCTGCTGGTGATCATGCTGTTGCGCGGCGGATTTTTGCTGATCAACGGTTTCGATTTGATCGGCGACGAAAGCTATTACTGGGATTGGTCGCGGCAACCGGATTGGTGTTATTACAGCAAGCCGCCGATGATAGCCTGGTTGATTGGTGCGTTTACCTGGTTGTTGGGCGATCATACCTTTACCGTGCGTTTGCCGGCTCTAGTGCTGGGTACGGTATTTCTAGGTTTTTTTCACGCGACAGCCAAGGCATTTTACGGTGCGCGCGGCGCTGCCATGGCGCTGTTACTGGTGCTGGCCACGCCTATCAATGTGTTGGCCAACTTCCTGATGACCATAGATGCGCCGCTGTATTGTTTCTGGATGATGAGCGTTTATTATTTAAGACGAGCATTGTTCGACAAGCAAGCGCGAGCCTGGTTATGGGCGGGTTTTGCGAGTGCGGCGGCCTTGCTGAGCAAGCAGTCCGCACTGATCTTACCCTTGATGTTGCTGATATTTTTGTCCTTGGATGGTCAGCGGCGGCCCTTGCTGAAAAAAGAGTTTTGGCTGTATTTGCTACCCATTATCCTCGCGGCAGTGCCGATTTTATGGTGGAACCAGCAACACGATTGGGTGATGTTCGGGCATAGCAAAAGCCATTTCGGCAACCACGAACCGGTAAGCCTGGTTAAGCATTTGCAATGGGCTGGGGATTTTCTGCTCTATCAGATTTTATTGGTCTCGCCGCTGCTGTTTGTATTGGTGGTGATTAGCAGCGCGCAAGCGGCGCTCAATTTTAAACACTTGGCTGCGGAGCAACGCTTTTTACTATTGATGGGGCCAGCTTTACTGCTGGGCGTGTTGCTACTCAGTGTTCTGCAAAAAGCCCAAGGCAATTGGCCAATGCCTTTTTATTTTACCGGCCTGATTTTGTTGGTGGGCAACTGGCTGGCTGGCGCCTGGAAAACAGCCTTGAAATACGGCGTTGCACTGGGTTTGGCGATGGTGCTGTTGACCTATTCCTTACCCATCGTGTTACAAGTCTTCAAATTGCAAAATTCGGCGTTCGATCCCACCAAACGCTTTAACAGTTGGCAGGAATTAGCGATAAATGTGCATTTCGAGCGTTTGATCAGTTTGCCGAATCCGGAAAATACCTTTGTGGTAGCCTTGGGCCACCGTTATTTGGCAAGCGAGTTGGCTTTTTATTTACCGGATCACCCCAAGGTTTATCGTTATGAAAGCAGTGGTTTGGTGACCTCGCAGTACGAAGTCTGGTCCGGTCCGCAAGCATTTATCGGTAAAAACGGTTTTGTGATTGGGGAAACGCCGGCGGAAGGTTTACCTGCTGAATTGAAAACCGCGTTCGAAAATTTCCGATTTTTGGCGCAAATTCCTAATCCCAGTAAGCCAAACTCACCCTATTACCTGTATTTAGGTGAAAACCTGAAGTTTTGGCCGGAAACTGTTCGGCCGGCATTAGTTAAGGAAGGATATGCCCCATCAGAAAATTAGACGCGCGCGCAACGAACTATTGCTGGTGTTGATATTGGCGGCACTGACCACGCTATTGTTTTGGCTGACAGATCTGGATTTACGCTTGGCGGCCTTGTTTTATCATCCGGAAAATCCCAGCGATGTCTGGCCGACGCAGCATTGGTGGCCGTTGAAGCTGTTGTACGACTACGCTTTTCCATTCACCATGTGGTCCGGTGTGATAGCGTTGGCGGTTTACGTCCTGAGTCATTTTCATGCCTACACGCAACGCTTTCGCAGGAAGGCCTTATACATTCTGCTAGTCATTGCTTTAGGTCCGGGTCTGGTAGTCAATCTTATCGTTAAAGATCATTGGGGTAGACCCCGGCCCGTGCATGTTAGCGAATTCGGTGGCCAGTATCCGTATGTGCCGCCTGCCAAATTCGGCCACACCCTGGATAAGTCCTTTGTTTGCGGCCATTGCTCGGTGGGCTATGCGTTTTTTGCTTTGTATTTTTTGTCGCAAAATCACAAAGCGCTTTATTTTTTGCTGACCATAGTGTTGGCTTGGACCTTGGGTTTTACACGGATGACTTCGGGCGGGCATTTTGCGTCAGATATTTTGTGGTCCGGATACTTGGTGTTTTTGGTGGCTTATGCCTTGTACTACGGCTGGTATGTTCGTATCAAACCTGTCACCAAGGCCGATCAATGAGTATGGCAATCAAAATTTGGGTGGATGCTGACGCTTGCCCTAATCTGATTAAAACCGTACTGTTCCGCGTCGCGCAAAAACGACAATTGGAGTTGCTGCTGATCGCCAATCAAACCGTCGCCGCGCCGCCGTCCCGCTATATTAAATCCATTCGCGTCAGCGGCGGCTTTGATGTGGCTGATAATTATATCGTCGAGCATCTGCGGGCCGGTGATTTGGCTATTACCGGCGACATTCCACTGGCAGCGAAAATCATCGCCAAGCAGGGTTTTGTGATTAATCCGCGCGGTGAAGCTTACACTGTCGAGAATATCGGCGAAAAACTGGCCATGCGCGATTTCATGGAAGGTTTGCGCGATAACGGTTTGGCATCTGGCGGCGTAGCAGCCATGGCGGCGAAAAATGTGCAAAACTTCGCGAACGCGCTGGATAGATTTCTAGCCGTCAGACAAATATAACAGGCTGAGTTTTCAGGGCTAGCTTGATATAATGGCTCAGTTTTATATACCTAAACACGAGAGATTTGCATGATTCAAGGTAGTATCGTTGCACTGGTAACCCCATGATGGAAGACGGTGCGGTGGATGAAGCCAGTCTGAAACGGCTGGTAGAATTTCATATAGAGCAGGGTAGCGACGCCTTGGTAGCGGTCGGTACCACTGGTGAATCGGCCACTCTCGACGAAGACGAACATTGTGCGGTAATTAAATTTATCGTCGATTGCGTGTCGGGGCGGATACCGGTGATTGCCGGCACCGGCGCCAATTGCACGCGTGAAGCCATTCGTCTGACCCAAAAAGCCAAGCAAGCCGGGGCGGATGCCTGTTTGCTGGTCACGCCTTATTACAACAAGCCGACTCAGGAAGGTTTGTATCTGCATTACAAAGCCATCGCCGAAGCGGTCGACATTCCGCAAATCCTCTACAACGTGCCAGGCCGTACCGCTTGCGATCTGTTGCCGGAAACCGTCGGGCGTCTAGCTAAAATCGCCAATATAGTCGGGGTGAAAGAAGCCACCGGCAAACTGGAAAGAGTGAAGCAGATTAGGGATTTAACCGGCGATGATTTTGCGCTGTATACCGGTGACGACGCCACCAGTTGCGAATTTTGTTTGTTGGGTGGTAACGGCAGCATCACGGTAACCGGCAACGTGGCGCCTAAGCTCGTACATGAAATGTTGGCAGCGGCGATGAGCGGTGATCGCGCAACTGCCGAGGCGATAGACGCCAAATTGACCGGATTACATGGCAGCCTGTTCGTTCAGTCCAATCCTATTCCCGTCAAATGGGCGGTGGCTGAAATGGGCTTGATGGGCAACGGCATTCGTTTGCCCTTGACTTGGTTAACCGAGGACTGTTTCGCTACTGTGCGCGCAGCGATGCATCAAGCCGGTGTTTTATAAGCATGAAAATTAGCCTATACGGTCGTGTGGTGCTGGTTTCGGCATTGTTGGTGAATGCATCTTGCAGCACCATCAAAAGCTGGTTTCCGGATAAGGAAAGAGATTATCAATTTACGACCGAAATCCCTGAATTGGTCGTCCCGGATGATCTGAAAACCAAAACCTTGGCGACGCGCCCGCTAAGCAATACGCCGGAACCCACAGTCGCACCGGTGCAGCAAGAGTCTGTCAAATCTCCGGCCCCTGATACCGCCGAGTCAGTACCCGGCAAGTCGGAGAAACCCGAAGCTAATCAGACTGTAGCAACACCCGCCTCCGGGCATAGTGCGCAAAGCACCGCTAGCAGTGGCGTCAGCAGTTTGCAAATTGATCAATCCGCGACCCAAGCGTGGTGGACAGTTGGCAAAGCCTTGAGCCGGGAAAAATTGGAAGTGGTCGAGCGGAATATGGATAAAGGCTATTTCTTCGTAAAATACGACCCTAACGCGATTAAGCCGGAAGATGGCTCGATTTTGGACGAAATCAATTTTTTATTCGGCGACGATCCTAGTCAAGAACAAGAATATCGGGTGAGTCTACATCAACTCGATGAGCTGCTTACCGAAGTTACCGTGCAGGATAGCGACGGCAAAACCCTGTCAAATACCGCCGCAACTTCTTTGCTCAGATTAATAACCGAAGGCATTAACCTGGATATTCCCAGCAGTACCCCAGCAAAGGCGGATGGTGCTGCCGATAGCACTGCTGCACCACAGTAGGACCACTGCAATTCTTGCGCTTGCGATTTGGGGCTTGCCGGGTTTTACTCCGGGATGCCCCGTATTTATCTCTTTCAGCTATAAACATCGATTCAAACACAGCCCATGTTGACCCTATCCGGAACCTCCGCTCTTTCCCGTTTTCGTATCGAAAAACTGTCGGCCGAACTGCAGGCCATCGCCGGTAGCATCATTGCCGTTAGCGCCCGATTTCAGCATTTTGTGCAAATCGATGGCGATTTGCCTGTCGAGCAATTGGCTATGTTGGAACGCTTGCTCGATTACGGCTATAGCCAGGAAAATATCGAAAATGTGCCAACGCTAGAAGATGGCGGCCAATCGCCGGCGAACCAAGTCTCCGTATCGCTATGGGTGGTACCGCGTTTAGGTACTATTTCGCCATGGTCCAGTAAAGCGTCGGAAATAGCCGAGCGTTGCGGCTTGTCGGCGGTGAAACGTATCGAACGGGGTATCGAATATCGCTTTACTACTACCGAAACTTTGAACGATGCCAGCAAACATCAGTTGGCGGCTTTACTGCACGACAGAATGATCCAGCAAGTCGTTTACGATCAGGCTGAACTGGATTTGTTTGCCGAACACGAGCCCAAGCCGCTACAGAAAGTAGCCATCATTGAGCAGGGCAGGGATGCACTACTTAAAGCCAACACCGAATTAGGCATGGCTTTGTCTGCCGACGAGATCGATTATTTGACCGAGAGTTTTGTCAGTTTGGGCCGCAATCCGACCGATGTGGAACTCATGATGTTTGCCCAGGCTAACTCGGAACATTGCCGGCACAAAATCTTCAACGCCAGTTGGACTATCGACGGCGAAGAGCAGGCCAAGTCGCTGTTCGCGATGATACGCAACACCCACACCTTGAATCCTCAAGGCGTGTTGTCGGCCTACAGCGACAACTCCTCGGTGCTGGAAGGCCCGACCGCACAGGTGTTCATTCGCGATGCGGCGAATAACTATGCCTACGGCTATGTCGAGGAAGCAGCGCATATGCTGATGAAGGTGGAAACCCACAACCATCCGACCGCGATTTCACCGCATCCCGGCGCGGCGACCGGTTCCGGCGGCGAAATTCGCGACGAAGGCGCTACTGGTCGGGGTTCTGCGACCAAAGCCGGCCTGACCGGTTTCAGCGTGTCGCATCTAAAAATTCCCGGTTTTTCGCAACCTTGGGAAGCCGATTACGGCAAACCCGAGCGTATCGTTTCGGCTTTGGACATTATGCTGGAAGGTCCTATAGGCGGCGCGGCGTTCAATAACGAATTCGGCCGGCCCAATATCGCCGGCTACTTTCGCAGCTTCGAACAACCTTCTGAAACCGGCGAAGCCAACCAATACCGCGGTTACCACAAACCCATCATGATCGCCGGCGGCATGGGTAATATCCGGCCGATGCTGGTCGACAAACAGCCAATTCCGGCTGGCTCATTGATCATTATCTTGGGTGGTCCGGCCATGCTCATCGGCCTGGGCGGCGGTGCGGCGTCCTCGCAAACCTCCGGCGAAAGTGCCGCAGAACTGGATTTTGCATCCGTTCAACGCGAAAACCCGGAAATGGAGCGCCGTTGCCAGGAAGTCATCAACCATTGCAACTCGCTGGGCGAGAACACGCCGGTTATCTCGATCCACGACATCGGCGCCGGCGGTTTGTCGAATGCGGTACCCGAGATCATTCACGACTGCGACCGCGGCGGCCGCTTCGAGCTGCGTAAGGTGCAGAACGCCGACAAAGGCATGTCGCCGATGCAGATCTGGTGCAACGAAGCCCAGGAACGCTATGTGGTGGCAATCAAACCGGAATCGCTGGAACTGTTCGAATCGTTCTGCAAACGCGAGCATTGCTTGTATGCGGTGATAGGTGAAGCCACCGATGCCGAGCATTTGACCCTGAGCGACGAATGGCTAGGTCGCCCCCAGCATCCTGCTTCCGGCGACACTAGCACATCCATGTCCGTCGGCGGTCACCCCGTCGATTTGCCGATGTCCGTGCTGTTCGGCAAGCCGCCGAAAATGCATAGAAATGTGCAACGGTTAAACAAGAATTTGCCGAGTCTGCAACTGGATAAAGTTGATCTGGCGGAAGCCGTGAAACGCGTTTTGGCATTCCCGGCTGTGGCAGACAAGAGTTTCTTGATTCATATCGGAGATCGCTCGGTGACCGGTTTGGTGGCGCGCGACCAGATGGTCGGTCCCTGGCAAATTCCGGTGGCCGATGTTGCGGTGACCGCATCCGGTTTTTATGCGCACTCCGGTGAAGCCATGGCGATGGGCGAACGCACGCCATTAGCGCTTATCAATGGCCCGGCCTCAGGACGCATGGCGATAGGCGAGGCTTTGACCAATCTGGCGGCGGCGCGTATCGGCAAACTTAGTGATGTAAAGCTATCCGCCAACTGGATGGCGGCTTGCGGTAGCCCTGGAGAAGACGCAGCATTGTTCGATACCGTCAAGGCGGTGGGCATGGAATTGTGTCCTGAATTGGGCATCGCCATTCCGGTCGGCAAGGATTCCTTGTCGATGAAGAGCGTATGGGAAGACACGACCATGACTTCGCCGCTGTCGCTGATTATTACCGCTTTCGCGCCGGTACAGGATGTTCGCAAAACCCTGACGCCCGAGCTGCGCGACGAAGACAGCGTGTTATTGCTGATCGATCTGGGCCATGGCAAGAATCGCCTGGGCGGTTCGGTGCTGGCGCAGGTTTACAACCAGCTCGGCAACCGGGCGCCTGATCTGGACGATGCCGGTTTATTCAAACGCTTCTTCGATACCATTCAGGCTTTGAACGAAAAAGGTCTGTTGCTGGCTTATCATGATCGCGCCGACGGCGGTTTGCTGGCGACTGTGACCGAAATGCTATTCGCCGGCCGCAAGGGCGTCGATCTGGATATTTCCGAACTGGGCGGCGACGCTTTGGCGGCCTTGTTCAACGAAGAGCTGGGCGTTGTAGTGCAAGTCAAGACTGGCGAGCTGGATCATGTCGCCCGTTTGCTGGATCAAGCCGGTCTGGACGAATTTACCCATGTCGTCGGCAAGGTGGTATCGGGTCAAGGCTTGCGCATCGTTCAGAACGGACAAGAAATCTACAGTGCCAACCGCCCCGAATTGCAAAAAACCTGGTCGGAAGTCAGCTACCGAATGCAAGCTTTGCGCGACAATCCCGATTGCGCGCGCCAACAATTCGAACGAATTGCCGACGACAACGATCCGGGCTTGTCCGTCGTGCTGAATTACGACATCAACGACGATATAGCCGCCAAGTTCTCGGCTGCTGAACGCCCGAAAGTCGCCATCTTGCGCGAACAAGGCGTCAACGGCCATGTCGAGATGGCTGCGGCCTTTGATAGAGCCGGCTTCGCGGCCATAGACGTGCACATGACCGACATCATTTCCGGTCGGGTCAGCCTGGCGGATTTCAAAGGCTTGGTGGCTTGCGGCGGCTTCTCCTACGGCGACGTGTTGGGTGCCGGCGGCGGCTGGGCCAACTCCATCTTGTTCAACCCCAAGGCTCGCGACGAATTCGCCGCCTTCTTTGCCCGTCACGATACCTTCGGCCTTGGCGTCTGCAACGGTTGCCAAATGATGTCCGGCTTGAAAGACATCATCCCCGGCGCCGAACATTGGCCGGCCTTCAAACGCAACCTTTCGGAACAGTTCGAGGCGCGGGTGGCGAGGGTCAAGGTACAAGCATCGCCGTCGATCTTCTTTCAAGGCATGGCGGGTTCGATACTGCCGGTCGTGGTAGCTCATGGTGAAGGTCGCGCCGAATTCGGTTCTGATAAGACCGTGGGTGCGAAAATCGCGATCAGTTATGTGGATAATTACGGCAATGAAACCGAGGCGTTTCCGGCCAACCCGAACGGTTCGCCGTCAGGCATTACCGGTCTAACTACCGCCGATGGCCGCTTTACCATCATGATGCCGCATCCGGAACGTTGTTTCAGGGCAATACAAAACTCTTGGCATCCGGCCGATTGGCTGGAAGATGGCGCTTGGTTGCGAATGTTCAGAAATGCTCGTGTATGGGTGGGTTAACTCAATGCTGCCGCTCAGGCTCCCTTGAGGGCAATTAGTCTGGAGCCTAATTCTGCTTTGTCGTGCGCCGTGACAAGGCGCACGACAAAGTAGAACTAAGCGTTAAAATGAAATTACTTGGCTAAGGGGAAAAATAAGAATTTTTCCTATGGCTGTACAGGAAGCCAAGCTGGATAATGGCGGGTTTACACATATTTCATGTCATGAGCCTTCGCTACCAGATTATTTGTCGCATCCTGCTGTCTTCGATTTGTATTTTGGTATTGGGCGGGGCGATTGCGGTTTGGCAGGCGCGCCAGTCGGTGGCAAAGGAAGTCGACGCCTCGATTCATTTGGCCTTGCAGTTAATTACCTTGGGCATTGCCGATACTCCGGTATTTCAACAAAGCGACGATTTATCCCGCTTCAGCGCGTTACGACAAACGCGGCATTTGAGCATCCAATTGCAAAAGCCGGATGGACAACTGATCCATTTCGCCGGCGAAAATCAGCCGAGTAACCCCGAAGAAATGCCGCCCGGCTGGTTTATCCGTTTGGTAAAAAGCGATTACCCTAAGGTTGAACATCAATTGAATATGCAGGATGGTAAGCTGTTGACACTGATTATCCAGGCTCAGCCGCTCGATGAAATCACCGAGGTTTGGCAAGAAAGTGCGGCGTTTTTTGCGTCGATTTCCTTGTTGACCTTGTTGACCTTTCTGGCGGTCAATCTGGTATTTAACAAGTCTTTGAAATCGATTGCGGTAATTGTCGATGCCTTGCGACTAATTGAAACCGGCCAATATCGGCAACAATTACCGCCATTTTCTACGCAGGAGTTCGATGATATTGCCAAGGCAATCAACCATATGACTGTGGAGCTGGAGAAAGCCCGCCAGGAAAACCGGGCCTTGACTCAGCATTCATTGGCGATACAAGAGGAAGAGCGCCAACGTCTGTCGCAGGAATTGCATGACGAATTAGGCCAATCTCTGACAGCCATAAAAGTGATGGCGGTAACGGCAGGGCATCGAAAAGCCGATGCTGCCAAAATAACTTCGTCAATCTCGGAAATTTGCGATCATTTAATGACTGTGGTGCGCTCGATGATGCAGCAATTGCATCCTCTGGTGTTGACTGAATTGGGTTTGAAGGCCACCTTGGAGGAGATGGTTAATCATTGGTCGGAACGCAATGCCGATCTGCAACTGACAATCCGCTGTAGCGACGCAGTAGACGGTCTGGATAAAAATCTGACTATTCAAGTATTTCGAGTGATACAGGAATGTTTGACCAATGTCGTCCGCCATGCTCAGGCGCATAAGGTTAGTATCGACTTGGAAAAACTCGATCAACCTCACATATGTTTACAGCTAAAAGTGCAGGATGACGGGCGAGGCTGCGATTTGCAGACTACTAGTCAAGGCTTCGGTTTATTGGGCATCAAGGAACGCATTAAGTCTTTGGACGGCGAGTTGCAAGTATCGTCGCAACCCGGCGCAGGTATGCTAATCAATGCGCGAATCCCGCTGATATGAATAACAAGATAAAAATCGTGCTGGTAGACGATCATTTGGTCGTACGCGCTGGTTTTAAGATGCTGTTGGCTGCCGGGGATAGTGTAGAAGTGATCGGCGAAGCCGAACGTGGCGAACAGGCCATTCAACTTTATCAAGAATTACAGCCCGACATGTTGGTGATGGATTTGTCCATGCCCGGCATTGGCGGTTTGGAAACCATTCGCCGCATAACCCAGCGCGACAGCCAGGCGAGAATTTTAGTTTTCAGTGTGCATCATGAACAAGTATATGTCAGCCGGGCTTTAGCTGCCGGCGCGCAAGGGTATATCACCAAAAATAGCGCCCCCGGTATCCTTGCTGAAGCAATCAGAGCAATTATGTCTGGTCAACAGTATGTAGAGCACGGTTTAATCAAGGTTAGCGACGAAACGCGGCAACACACCGGACAGCAAACCATCATCGCTAGTTTCTCGCCGCGCGAATTCGATGTATTCAGTTTACTGGCCCAAGGATTGACAGTGCATAAAATCGCCGATCAATTATGTCTGGGGCATAAAACCGTGGCGAACTACGCCACACAAATCAAAAAAAAGCTGCAAGTGGATACCACGACTGAGCTTGCGCATATAGCGGTCAATTTAGGGATGACGGCGCGCTGAGAATTGGTTTAGGAGGCGGATATGTTCGGCATTAAAAGCAATCGATTAAGCACAAATGCAAGTGCCTGATCGATTACTGAAAACGATGATGTTTAATCGAGAAGGCCGTCGAGTTCGGATTTTCTTGCTAAAACACCCGGCAATTTTTCTTTGAGCACTTGCTCTGATAGCCCAAGCAGCTCCGTTACTTGCTGGGGTAGCGATGTTATAATTTGGTCTTCATCCAAACCCTGATCTTGATAGTCGCTAATTGAGTGGGCGAGGAAAACTGCACAAGCTAACTTGTTGGGTGTCTCCAGCAACAACGGTTCCGCAGATTGCTCGATGGTTTCAACCAATTCGTCAGCAAATTTCCAGCGACGGCAAAGCTCCGCGCAGATCGCCTGACCACTGTAGCCCAAGCGCCTCTTTTCAATTTCCAGTCTGGAGTTGCCGTTTTTCACATGCTGATCGATTTCGTTGGCTTCTCTGGGGCTGGCAATGTGAATCAGCACATTGCCTAGATTACTGATTATGCCGGCAGTGTACGCAATGTCGGCCGCTAGGCCGGCTTGGGTAGCGAACCATTTTGCATAACCGGCAGTGCGAAAACTATTGCGCCAGCTTTGTTTGACATCAAAATTATCCAATTGCGGTACAGCACTGACAATGCCGGATGCGATCACCAATGTTTTAAGCTGATTCATGCCTAGCATAGCGATGGCTTCGTCTATGGAGCCAATTTTACGGGATAAACCAAAATGTGCTGAGTTAACCAAGCGGAGGATTTTTAAAACAATAACTTGTTCTTTTTCAACGTCTTTGGCTATGTCTAGCATATCAGCGTTGGGATTGTTCAGCTGATTTATGATGGATCTTACTACTTCGGGTATTTGCGGTATCTTGTGGATTTGGTCGAACAGTTGGCTCATTTTTGTCGGCATGTAGTGATCCTTAACCTAAGAAATTACAATTATTCAGGGCCAGTTGTAGTCAGAGTCGACAAACAAACTTCATAACTCAAACGTCTGAGCATGGTTCGGCGCCGCCTGAATGCAGAACGCGCCGAACCATACAGATGCGGGCGGCAGCTTTAGGTCTTAAAGTTTCCAACCATGGCCCGCAACTGATTAGCCAGATCAAGTAGCTCGTGACAGGCATCAGCGGTATTTTTTGCGCCGATCGAAGTCTCTTCAGAAACGCGGCTGATATTGCTGATATTACGATTGATTTCCTCGGCAACCGCGGTTTGTTCCTCGGCAGCACTGGCTATCTGGTTATTCATATCGTTAATGGTATCGATGCGCTCACTGATGGTGGTTATTGAACCGCCAGCTGATGCCGCTTGTTCCACGCTGGAATTGGCACGGCTTCTGCCGTTTTCCATTACTGCTACGGCCTGTTTGGCGCGATCCTGTAGACGTTCGATGGTTTTTTGAATTTCCAATGTGGAGTTTTGGGTGCGGCTAGCCAAGGTTCTGACTTCGTCGGCAACTACCGCAAAACCACGGCCTTGTTCACCTGCCCGAGCAGCTTCGATCGCGGCATTTAATGCCAGCAAATTGGTTTGCTCGGCTATCCCTTGGATGACACCCAGTACTTCGCCGATGCTATTACTATCGTTTTCCAGTTCGTGTATGACGTTGGCCGCGTTTTCCACTTCCGAGGCCAAGCTGTTGATGCCGTGTACGGCGTCTTTCACAATGTTTTTTCCTGAAGACGCTTCGCGGTCGGCGATTTCCGCTGCTTCCGATGCTCTAACGGCATTTTTGGCGACTTCCTGCACAGTGGCAGTCATTTGTTTCATCGCATTAGCCACTAATGTCGTTTCGTGTAATTGTCGCTCGACGCCGGCTTGTGTTGACTGGGTGATATTAGCTAGCTTATTTGACGAGCTGGCTAGCTTTTCGCTGGTAGAGCTGATCTGGTCTATGGTTTTAGCTATTTTGCGAACGAAAGTATTAAAACTGGAGGCGATCCAGGCAAATTCCGATTTACCGCTCGCATCAAGGCGGGCTCTAAGGTCGCCCTCACCACTGCCTATGTCTTGCAGCTTTAAAGCCAATGCCGTCAACGGACCTATGATTATCTTGCTCATTGTGAAATAGCCGGTAAAGCCAATCATGATTAGCGTTATGCCTAAAAAGCCGATGGCATAAAATGTACTGGTTTTTAGTTGGGCAAGGGCTACGCTGAACGGGGTGACAATTTCGAACGCGCCATGTAAATCGCCTGCATGACGATTTTCCATCGGATAACCTAATAAATCCTGGCCTTTTTCATTGTTCCAGAGGCTTTGCGATGTTTTAGGATCGCCATGGCACAACTCACATTGCTTGACTAATTTTACCGGGCGCAAATAGCGGACCTCTTCCTTTGCTTCGTCTACATAGCTGTAATCTTGCGCGGAAGGATTGCTTCTGAAAAACTCCAGCGCTTGGCGCTCAATGTCGTCAGCGGCGTTCCGGGGGTTTCTGGGGTTGAGAGAAGGCGCTTTGAAGCGAAATCCGTGCTCTTTTGCTTCGGTTTCGATAACGTCCCAAGCGTTGGCGGTAGGAACCGTTGCCACCACCAATTCTCTTGCTTTTGAAGAGCCTTGTCGTTCGACTAGTTGCATCAGTTGTTCCGGCGTGTAGATGCCGGATTCCCATTTTTTGACCACGTTGTCGCGAATCGATTCGGATAAAATTAGCAACTGACGCGATGTCTGGATTTCTCGGTCGATCAGCTTCTGTTTCTCGACGCTCGAATACACAACCAAAATCGCTATGCCAACCAATGTGAGCACAGACATGGTTATGGAAACCACTTTTACCCCCACAGAGTGCCAGTTCATCATCAACATTCGAAACTCCTTAATACGTTCTAATTTTTCTCAATTTACCTGACTTTTCAGTACCTCTCTGAAGACAGGCGAACTGAGTATAGCTTACAATTTAGCGTCATCTATCTTAAAAACTTTATAGCTATGCGGAAAATCAAGGTTCTGTTTGTTTGTATGGGCAATATCTGTCGTTCGCCTACTGCAGAAGGTGTATTTGCTCATTTGGTCACAACAAAAAACCTGTCTGAGCGCTTCGAAATCGACTCAGCGGGTACCCACGCCTACCACACCGGTGATGCTCCCGATCTACGCGCGCAAAAAGCTGCTCGTGACAGGGGGGTTGAATTAAAGCATCTGCGGGCGCGCAAGGTGGTATCCGCAGACTTTGAAGTCTTCGATCATATCTTGGTAATGGATGATGAAAATCACGCCATATTAAAAGAGGCCTGCCCGGTAGATTTGAGTCATAAGATTCGCCATTTTCTCGATTACGCACCACACGTAAATCAACGCGAAGTGCCAGATCCCTACTATGGTGGCAGCTATGGTTTCGAGCGGGTACTGGATATGGTAGAAGCAGCGTCAGAAGGTTTTTTACAAACCTTGCAGCATACCGGTGAGTTGTGATCAACAAAATAGGAAAAAGCTCATGGCGATAATCTCGAACACAGTCAGTTACCTGGATCGCGATACGGTGTTGGAAGGTTTTTTTGCTTATGACGATGCGATTATCGGGCAGAGGCCGGTCGTGTTGATCCATCATGCGTGGGGTGGGCGAGACCGGTTTGTGGCTGACAAGGCTTTAAAACTAGCGGAATTAGGGTATCTAGCGTTTGCTACTGATATGTATGGCAAAGGCGTGCTAGGAAAAAGTCCGGAAGAAAATGCCACATTGATGCAGCCTTTTATAGCAGACCGAGCAAAGCTTCAGCAGCGCTTGCATGCGGCGCTATTGACGGTCAAGCTGATGCCGTGGGCTGATAACGGTAGAGTTGCAGCGATTGGATTTTGTTTTGGTGGCTTATGCGCGCTGGATTTGGCGCGGACTGGCGTGGATATTCGTGGGGTAGTATCGTTTCACGGACTGCTCGGCGCGCCTGAAAATCTTGCTAACCCTAGGATTAAGGCCAAGGTGTTGATGTTGCACGGTTACGATGATCCGATGGCATCTGTTGAACAAGTAAGTGCCATACAAAAAGAGCTCACTAAAGCGGGTGCGGATTGGCAGTTGCATAGTTACGGTCATACCAAGCATGCGTTTACCAACCCTGTCGCCAACAATCCGGATTTCGGCACAGTTTATCAAGCAGTTGCCGATCGCCGCTCTTGGCAAGCCATGCAAAACTTTTTGAGTGAGATTTTTGCCTGACGGCAGATGGTGGCGTTTGCTATAATCGGCGGCTTTATAAACCTGTCAGCAATGCTTAAATGGAATTGATGCTGCAGGCCAACCCGTCGATCGATAAGCTTTCGACTGCACTGGAACCACGGACCCATGTCAGACTTCGCTAAAGAAATTATCCCCGTCAATCTCGAAGACGAGATGAAACAATCCTACCTCGATTATGCTATGAGCGTCATCGTTGGCAGGGCACTTCCCGATGTCAGAGACGGCCTCAAGCCGGTGCACCGTCGCGTACTGTACGCGATGAACGAACTAGGAAACGATTGGAACAAACCCTATAAAAAATCGGCGCGTATCGTCGGTGACGTGATCGGTAAATATCACCCACACGGTGATACAGCGGTCTACGACACCATGGTGCGGATGGCGCAGCCATTTTCTTTACGTTACATGCTGATCGACGGCCAAGGTAACTTTGGTTCGGTGGACGGCGATTCGCCGGCGGCGATGCGGTACACCGAAGTACGGATGTCGAAAATCGCCCACGAATTGCTGGCCGATCTGGACAAGGAAACTGTCGATTTCGTCGCCAACTACGACGAGTCCGAGTCCGAGCCGACCGTGATGCCAACCAGAGTACCCACGTTGTTGGTCAATGGTTCGTCTGGTATCGCGGTCGGTATGGCCACCAACATTCCCCCGCATAATCTGGGCGAGATAATTAGCGCTTGTTTAGCCTTGATCGAAAACCCCGATCTGACTATTCCCGAGTTGATGGAAATTGTACCTGGTCCGGATTTTCCGACCGCCGGTATTATCAATGGCGCTTCCGGCATTTTCGAAGCCTACGCCACCGGCCGTGGGCGTATCTATCTGCGTGGTCGCAGTCATTTCGAGGATATTGGCGATAGCGGTCGCCAAGCCATTATTACCACCGAGCTACCTTACCAAGTCAACAAAGCCCGCCTTTTGGAAAAAATTGCCGAGTTGGTTAAAGAAGGTAAGTTGGAAGGCATTTCCGGATTGCGAGACGAGTCCGACAAAGACGGTATGCGCATGGTCATCGAGTTGCGGCGTGGCGAAGTACCTGAAGTGGTGCTGAATAATCTGTTCAAGCAAACCCAGATGCAAACCGTATTTGGTATCAATATGGTCGCTCTGTACGACGGTCGGCCGCATTTAATGGGTCTGAAAGAGATTCTGGCGGCGTTTGTCGATCACCGTCGCGAGATCGTCACCCGCAGAACGATTTATAACCTGCGCAAGGCGCGGGAAAGAGCGCATACCCTGGAAGGTCTGGCAGTCGCGCTGGCTAACATCGACGAGATGATCGAGCTGATCAAATCCTCACCGAACCCGCAAGAAGCTAAAGTGGGTTTGTTGGCTCAAACCTGGAAAGCCGGTTTGGTTGCCGCGTTGCTGGATAGAGCCGACGCCGACCGTTCGCGGCCGGATGATTTATCCGTTGAATTTGGCTTGGCGGACGGCGCATACCGCTTGTCGGAGGCGCAGGCTCAAGCAATTTTGGATTTGCGTCTGCACCGTTTGACCGGTTTGGAACAAGAAAAAATCGTCAACGAATACAAACAATTGCTGGAGTTGATTGACGAATACCTGCATATCCTCGGCAACGATGTGCGCTTGATGGAAGTGATTCGCGAAGAGCTGGAGGAAATTAGAAACCAATACGCCGATCCGCGGCGCACCGAAATTGTCCAGGATTATTCCAATCTGTCAGCGGAAGACTTGATTACCGAAGAAGATATGGTAGTCACCATGTCGCATGAAGGCTATGTAAAAACGCAACCTTTGAGCGATTATAAAGCCCAGCGCCGCGGTGGTCGCGGCAAGTCGGCGACGGCGACCAAGGAAAATGATTTTGTCGAGAAATTAATTATCGCCAATACCCATGACACCATTCTGTGCTTCTCGTCTGCCGGTAAAGTTTATTGGTTAAGGGTGTTCAATTTACCGGTCGCTAGCCGGGCGTCGCGTGGTAAGCCATTCGTGAATTTGCTGCCACTGGAAGAGGGCGAAAAAATCAACGCGATGTTGCCGGTGCGCGAGTATAGCGCCGATAAATACATCTTTATGGCAACCTCATCGGGCACTGTGAAGAAAACCCCGTTGCCTGAATTCGAGCGGCAACGTAGCAACGGCAAAATCGCCATTGATTTAAACGAAAACGATACTTTGGTGGGCGTGGCGATTACCGACGGCCAGCAAAACGTATTGCTGTTTAGCAGCGACGGCAAAGCCGTCTGCTTCAACGAAACAGATGTGCGGTCGATGGGCAGAACGGCTACGGGGGTGCGCGGCATTCGCTTACAGGATGGCCAAAAAGTCATTTCGCTGATTATCTCAACCGAAGGCACGGTACTGAACATTACCGAAAACGGCTACGGCAAGCGTACCAAACTAGAAGAATTTACCCAGCATAGACGTGGCGGTCAGGGTTTGATTGCGATTCAAACCTCCGAGCGTAATGGAGCAGTAGTAGGTGCGGTGTTGGTCAATGATACCGATGAGATTATGTTGATCACTGACGGCGGCATATTGGTTCGGACTCGAGTCAAGGAAATTTCCGTGGTCGGTAGAAATACCCAAGGCGTTACCGTGATTCGTCTGGATAAGGGCGAAAGAGTCGTTGGTGTGGATCGAATTGATGGTCTCGGCGATGAAGAAGATGACGTCGAAGGCGATATTGACGTCGAAGGTGATATTGATGAAACCGATGTCCCAGCAGATAGCGCCGAATCTGGCGGAGAAGAGGAATAAATATGGCAAGGATTTATAACTTTAGCGCCGGTCCGTCAATGTTGCCGGAACCGGTTTTGCGGCAAGCTCAACAAGAGATGCTGGATTGGCAAGACAGCGGCATGTCGGTGATGGAAATGAGTCATCGAGGCAAGCATTTTATGGCCATTGCCGAAGCCATGAGAAACGATCTGATCGAATTGCTGGCTATCCCGTCCAATTACAAAGTGTTGTTTCTGCAAGGCGGCGCTAGCGCGCAATTTGCGATGATTCCGCAAAATATTCTGAACGGCAAAACCAAAGCCAGTTATGTGAATACCGGGGCTTGGTCTACCAGTTCGATCAAGGAGGCCGGCAAATATTGCGAAGTCAACATTGCGGCTAGCTCTGAAGACAGCGCGTTTACCACGATACCGGCATTTGATAGTTGGGCTATCGATGCTGATGCAGCGTATTTGCATTACACCTCCAACGAAACCATCCATGGTGTGGAGTTTTCCGACGTTCCTGATGTTGGCGACCTGCCGCTGGTGTGCGATATGTCCTCGAATATTTTGTCGCGTTCGGTCGATGTCAGTCGCTACGGCATTATTTATGCCGGTACGCAAAAAAACATGGGGCCTTCCGGCGTGACCGTAGTCATCGTTCGCGATGATTTGGTCGGTTTGGCACCGAGAACCGTGCCTGCGGTGTTCGATTATCAACAGCAAGCAAAAGCCGATTCCATGTTGAACACACCGGCCACCTATAATTGGTATTTGCTGGGCTTAGTGCTGCAATGGTTGAAACAGCAAGGCGGTATCGCGGCGATTGAACAACATAATGTACACAAGGCCGGCAAGTTGTATCAGGCTATCGATCAGTCCACGCTATATAGCAACCCGGTGGTGAAAGAATACCGTTCCCGAATGAATGTGCCGTTTGTATTGGCTGATGCGGCGCTTGATAAGGAGTTTTTAGGATTGGCCGAAAAAAGCGGTCTAGGTTCATTACCTGGTCACCGGTCGGTCGGTGGCATGCGCGCCAGTATTTACAATGCCATGCCGGAAGCCGGCGTCGATGCCTTGATCGATTTCATGGCTGAGTTCGAACGCACTCACTAGCTATCGGTATGACGGCGATTATCCCTTTGTCTGAATTGCGCGACCGTATCGATTCTATCGATAGGCAGTTACTGCAACTGTTTAATCAACGCGCCGAGTGTGCTATCGAAGTTGCCAGAACCAAAATGGCCGAAGGCGAGACCGGCAGTTTTTACCGGGCAGATCGCGAAGCTCAGGTATTGCGTCGGATCAAGGAGTTGAATCCGGGCCCGCTGGGCGACGATGCGATGGTGCATCTGTTTCGAGAGCTAATGTCGGCGTGTTTGGCTTTGGAAAAGCCCCTGGAGGTCGCCTTTTTGGGGCCGGTCGGCACCTTTACTCAGCAAGCGACCTTCAAACATTTCGGCCATGCCGTGAAGGGCATTCCGGCTGCGACCATCCCGGAGATTTTTCTAGCGGTGGAAACCGGTCATTGCCAATTCGGTGTGGTGCCGGTGGAAAATTCCACCGAAGGCGTGATTGCGCATACCCTGGATCGGTTCATGACTACTTCACTGCAAATCTGCGGCGAAGTTGAAATTCGCGTGCATCAAAACCTGCTCGGCAAAATGGATGCTTTAGCGGCGATTAACGAAGTCTATTCGCATCAACAATCCTTAGCGCAATGTCGGCAATGGCTAAATAGCTATTTGCCTGGCGTGCCTTGCACGGCGGTGAGCAGTAATGCCGAAGCGGCCAGATTGGCGTCTTTGGATCACAATAAAGCGGCGATTGCAGGTTTAATGGCCGCCGAGTTATATGAGTTGAATATCATTGAACAGCATATCGAGGATGAATCCAACAATACCACACGCTTTATCGTCATCGGCAAGCAGCAGCCGGCATCCACCGGACTTGATAAGACCTCTATTTTAGTATCAACCGGCAATCAAGCCGGCGCGCTACACAAGATTTTGGGACCGTTTGCCGAATACGGTATCAGCATGGCTCATATCGAATCCCGGCCGTCGCGGCAGGGCTTGTGGGAATACGTGTTTTTTATTGATATTGATGGTCATCGCGACGATGTCGATGTCGCTAAAGCGCTGGAAACCCTGCAAAATAATGTCAAAATGTTGAAAATCCTCGGCTCTTATCCAAAAGCCGTTATTTAATCTTAGGTCGATGAACAAATTTTTAGAACTTGCTATTGCCGGTGTTCAGCAGCTGGTACCTTATGTGCCCGGTAAGCCGGTCGACGAATTACAGCGTGAGCTAGGTATAGCAGAAGTTATTAAGCTGGCTTCCAACGAAAACCCTCTTGGTACTGGTGCCAAAGTCGCGGCGGCCATTCAAGCCACATTGCCCGAGCTAACCCGTTATCCTGATGGTAGTGGTTTTGCCTTGAAAGCAGCGCTATCCGCTAAGTTAAGTGTGTTGCCTGAACAAATTACCTTGGGTAATGGCTCCAGCGAGATTCTGGAATTGGTGATGCGGACTTTCGTCACCCCGAAATTGGAAGTGGTATTTTCTCAGCATGCGTTTGCGTTGTATCCGATTCTGACGCAGGCCGTTGGCGCCAAAGCCAAAGTCGTGCCGGCTAAACAATACGGTCATGATTTGACTGCGATGCGCGAACAAATTGGTCCGCAAACACGCCTAGTGTTTATCGCCAATCCCAATAATCCGACCGGTACCTTGCTGGATAAAAAGGAATTGGAAAGTTTTATTGCCGATTTGCCAGCTCATGCGCTGTGCGTATTGGACGAGGCTTATTATGAGTTCGTCGATCCCGTGGTTAGAACCGAGTCACTGGATTGGCCGAATCGCTACCCCAATTTAATCATTGCCCGTACTTTTTCCAAAGCTTATGGTTTGGCGGGTATGCGCATCGGTTACGGAATTTCCTCTCCGGATGTCGCCGATTTGTTAAACCGGGTACGCCAGCCTTTCAATTGCAGCATGTTGGCTTTGGCTGCAGCGGAAGCCGCACTGGATGATACCGACTATTTAGAACAGACAGTGACGCTGAATAGCGCCGGCATGGCGCAATTAACCGAAGCGTTCAAGGCATTGGATTTGCCGTGGATACCATCATCCGGCAACTTCGTTTCGGTTGATGTCAAGCAGCCGGCTTTGCCGATTTATGATGCGTTGCTGCGCAAGGGTGTGATCGTGCGGCCGGTGGCCAATTACGAAATGCCCAAGCATTTGCGGGTCAGCATAGGCACCGAGCGCGAAAACGCCATATTCATAAAAGCATTGCGCGAGGTGTTGAGCGGTGTTTAACCGCCTGTGCGTCATCGGCATTGGTTTGATCGGCGGTTCGATTGCCAGGGCTGCGCGCGCGCAAGGTTTATGTCGCGAAGTCGTCGCCTATGGCCGGGAGAAAAATCTGCCGAATATGCAATTGGCCAAACAGCTGGGTGTTATCGATGAGCTTTATACCGACATTGGTGCCGCACTGAAAAATACCGATTGCGTAATCGTCGCCACGCCGGTTGGTAGCATGCAGGCTATTTTCGAACAAATTAAACCGCATTGGAATCCGAATGCTATTTATAGCGATGCCGGTAGCACCAAAGGCAGCGTGGTATCTGCGCTCGAAGCGGTTTTCGGCAGCGTACCGACGAATTTTGTACCGGCTCATCCTATTGCCGGCGCGGAACGTAGCGGGGTCGACGCGTCAACCGTCGATTTGTTTGTCAATCGCCGCCTGATCCTGACGCCGCTAGACAACACCGATCAGCAGGCGTTGGCCAAAATCCATGCGTTTTGGGAAAAAATCGGCTCCAGCGTTTCGGTGATGTCGGTAGAACATCACGATACCGTGCTGGCCGCCACCAGCCATTTGCCACATATTCTGGCTTTCGCCTTGGTCGGTTTGTTGGGGCGCAAGGACGAGCAGCGCGAGATATTTAAATATGCCGCCGGCGGTTTCAGGGATTTCAGCCGTATCGCCTCCAGCGACCCAACGATGTGGCAAGACATCTGCCTGGCGAACAAGCAGGAAATCGTGCCTTTGATTCGCCAATTTCAAGCGGAATTAAGCAAAATAGAACAATTGCTGGTTGAAGATCAATCCGTGCAATTGTTCGAAACCTTTACGTATGCCAGAAATGCCCGGCAGCGTTTTCTCGATCAACAAGAAGACTAAGAAGATTAACATGTCACAAACTATTACTTTTCAAGTGCAGCCGGGCGGTAGTTTGCGCGGCGAAATCCGTGTGCCGGGCGATAAGTCCATGTCGCACCGTTCGATTATGCTGGGTTCACTGGCGGAAGGTGTTACGCACGTCACCGGTTTTTTGAATGCGGAGGATGCCATCTCGACCCTGGAAGCCTTCCGGGCCATGGGCGTGGAAATTGAAGGGCCTGTCAATGGTGAAGTGACGATACACGGCGTGGGCAAGCATGGCCTGAAAGCGCCCGAGAAACCTTTGTATCTGGGCAACTCCGGTACTTCGATGCGTTTGCTGTCGGGTTTGTTGGCCGGCCAACCGTTTGATTGCGTGTTGACCGGTGACAAGTCGTTGGAGTCACGGCCGATGAAACGGGTGACGGCGCCATTGGCGCTGATGGGCGCTGAGATTATTACGCAGGAAAACGGTACTGCTCCGCTGCATATCAAAGGCAAAGCTGGAAAATTGCAGGGTATTCATTACGATATGCCTATCGCTAGCGCCCAGGTCAAATCCTGTTTGTTGCTGGCTGGCATGTACGCGGAAGGCGAAACCAGTGTGACTGAGCCGGCACCGACTCGTGACCACACCGAGCGAATGCTGAACGGGTTCGGTTATCCCGTTACACGCCAAGACAGTACCGCGCGTATCAACAACCAAGGCAAACTCACCGCAACGCAAATCGACGTACCTAGCGACATTTCCTCGGCGGCGTTCTTTCTGGTCGGTGCCAGTATCGCACCTGATTCCGATGTGACTTTACGTCATGTCGGAATCAATCCGACTCGCACCGGTGTAATCGATATTTTGTGCTTGATGGGTGCCAATATCGAAGTGCTGAATGAAAGAGAGGTGGGTGGCGAGCCAGTTGCCGATCTGCGCGTGCGTTCCGCGAATTTGAAAGGCATCAATATTCCCGAGCATCTGGTGCCGCTGGCTATCGACGAGTTTCCGGTGTTGTTTGTCGCTGCTGCTTGTGCGGATGGCCAAACTGTATTGACTGGTGCGGAAGAATTGCGGGTTAAGGAATCAGACCGGATTCAAGTGATGGCCGACGGTTTGCAAATTCTGGGTGTCGATGCGCAGCCAACCAAAGACGGTATGGTGATTAATGGCGGTGGTCATATCGGAGCTGGGGAAGTTGAATCTCATGGAGACCACCGTATTGCGATGTCTTTTTCGATTGCGGGCTTGCGTGCAGACGGGCCGATCACAATCAGGGATTGTGCGAACGTGAATACTTCATTCCCCGAATTCCGGGATTTGGCCACCCATCTAGGTTTAGCTCTAACTAGCTTTTAAGATGCAAACGCCTGTATTGACCATAGACGGCCCCAGCGGCGCCGGTAAAGGCACGGTTA
The DNA here is from genome assembly GCF_014850955.1 of Methylomonas albis. Taxonomy (NCBI): domain Bacteria; kingdom Pseudomonadati; phylum Pseudomonadota; class Gammaproteobacteria; order Methylococcales; family Methylococcaceae; genus Methylomonas; species Methylomonas albis. The sequence continues at coordinate 2,411,136 of NZ_JACXSS010000001.1, read as the reverse complement.
GCCGTGCCGTTGCGAAGCTTTTGGGTTGGAATTATTTAGACAGCGGTTCGATTTACCGCTCATTAGCAGTCGCAGCTTTAAAAGCTGATTTGGATTTGTCCGATATTTTGGCTATTTGTCGAGTCGCTGAAGCTATGTCGTTAGAATTCGATTGCGGCGACGAATTAATTGTTAAGCTAGATGGTGCCGACATTACCAGCCAACTGGGTACCGAAACCACCGGCAATACCGCGTCTATCATTGCGGCATATCCAGAGGTGAGAGCGGTGTTATTTCAAAAACAAAAGGATTTTCAAAGACTTCCGGGTCTGGTCGCGGACGGTCGCGATATGGGTAGCGTGGTGTTTCAAGATGCCAAAATCAAGGTGTATTTAACCGCCAGCGCAGAGGAAAGGGCGCTTAGGCGATATAAACAGTTGATTGAAAAGGGGATTGATGCTAACCTTCCTCAAATCACTCGGGAAATAGAAGAGCGCGATTTTCGCGATCAGCAACGAGCCACGGCTCCGCTTACCGTGCCGGAAGGTGCGCATTATATCGATTCATCCAGTTTGACTATTCAGCAAGTGATTGATCAGGTAGTAAATTTAGTCGATTAAGGCTATTGGTGGTTACCGAATTTTTATCGGTGACTTTATTTTAATTTCAGAGAAGAAAAAACTTGTTTGAGTCTTAGCAAGTTTGGGAAAGTAGAGATGGGCGAAAGCTTTGCAGAGTTGTTTGAAGAGAGTTATGCCAAGACCGAAATGCGTCCTGGCGCAATGCTAATTGGTACCGTTGTTGACATCGAAAACGAATTTGTTATCGTCAGCACACAAGCCAAATCAGAAGGGGTCATTCCTAAATGGCAATTTCTGAATGCCGATGGCGACCTAGAGGTCAACGTAGGTGATGAAATTGAGGTTGCTCTCGATTTATTTGAAGATGGCCTCGGCGCCACTCTTCTTTCCCGTGATAAAGCCAAGAAAAGCAAAGCTTGGGCTGAACTGGAAAAAGCCTTTGAAACCCAAGAAACCATCGTCGGCCGTATCAACGGCAAAGTGCGTGGTGGTTTCACTGTTGCAGTTGGTGCATTGCGCGCCTTCTTGCCGGGTTCACTGGTTGACGTTCGTCCTATCCGCGACACTGCTTTCCTGGAAAATCGCGATCTGGAATTTAAAGTCATCAAAATCGACCAAAAACGTAACAATGTCGTGTTGTCACGTCGTGCGGTTGTTGAAAGCGAATACAGCGCAGAGCGCGAAGAGTTGGTTAAAACTCTGCAAGACGGTGCGATTGTTACCGGTATCGTTAAAAACCTCACCGATTACGGTGCGTTTATCGATTTGGGCGGCGTCGACGGTCTGCTGCACATTACCGATATGGCATGGCGTCGCGTACGTCACCCATCCGAGTGTGTAGAAATCGGTCAGGAAGTTAAAGTTAAAGTACTGAAATTCGATAAAGATAAAACTCGCGTATCGTTGGGCATGAAACAAATGGATGAAGATCCATGGCAAAACATCGCTCGTCGTTACCCTGCCGGCACTCGTGTGTTTGGTAAAGTTAACAACCTCACTGATTACGGTTGCTTCGTGGAAATCGAAGAAGGCGTCGAAGGTTTGGTACACGTTTCCGAAATGGACTGGACCAACAAAAACGTCAACCCATCTAAAGTTGTGCAATTGGGCGATGAGTGCGAAGTCATGGTTCTGGAAATCGACGAAGAACGTCGTCGTATTTCATTGGGTATGAAACAATGCCGTTCGAATCCATGGGATGAATTTGCCGCTACTCACAATAAAGGCGACAAAATCTCCGGCAAAATCAAATCGATCACCGATTTCGGTATCTTCATCGGCCTGGACGGCGGTATTGACGGTTTGGTGCATATGTCCGACATTTCCTGGAACGAGAACGACGAAGAAGCCATTCGCAATTACAAAAAAGGCGATGAAGTCGAAACCGTCATTCTGGCTGTTGATTCCGAACGCGAACGCATTTCGCTGGGCATCAAACAACTCGAACAAGATCCTTTCCAAAACTACATTGCTGTTCATGAAAAAGGCAGCTTAGTTAAAGGCGTTATTAAAGAAATCGATGCTAAAGGCGCAATTGTGACCTTGGCCGATAACGTCGAAGGTTATTTGCGCGCTTCTGAAATTCAACGTGACCGTGTCGAAGATGCACGCACCTTGTTGAAAGAAGGCGAAGAAATCGAAGCCAAGTTTGTCGGTGTTGACAAAAAGACTAAATCTATTTCTTTGTCTATCAAAGCGAAAGACGTCGAAGAAGAGTCAAATGCCATTAAAGATTACTCGTCACAAAATGCGGGTACAGCCACATTAGGCGATATCTTTAAACAAATGGACAAGTAGTAAAACCATCTCCAAGGGTGGCATGACTAGCTCATGTCACCCTTTTTTGATTATTCAGGGCTGGATGTGACGAAATCAGAATTGATAGAGATGCTGGCACGAAAGCAGCCTCATCTCGCGCTTAAAGATGTTGAATTGGCAGTCAGATGCGTTGTTGACCACTTGAGCGATACGCTGGCAAGTGGTGATAGGATAGAAATCAGAGGTTTTGGCAGTTTTTCATTACACCATCGTTCAGCACGATTGGGACGTAACCCCAAAACCGGCGATTCAGTGTCCTTAACAGAAAAGCATGTGCCGCATTTTAAACCGGGAAAAGAATTGAGGGATATGGTTGATGCTTCCAGGGAAAAATTCAAAATTGTCGATTGACAATAAATAGCGCATTAACAATACCAACTCAACCCACACACGCTGTGAGTGGCGTTGAACTTCATATGATTTTCGAGTGGTGGCATTGGCCGCCACTTAAAGATTATTGCCACATTACGAATTAGGCTCCCAACTCAAAAGGACCTAAGCAGAATTTAATCAGACCGGTTGCCAGTGAGCTTATTCGATCATTATTACAGCTATGATCCTGGCTACGGTTACAGTCTTGATGATCTGTTAAACGTTCCGGCGCCGCAAGAATCTAGCGATTTCAATCGGTTTTGGCGGGATAAATATCAAAAAGCCTTATCTGTCTCTCCACAATTTTCTCTGAATTACCAATGCCTGCGAGCTGGCTACCGTGTCTATGACATAGGCTATCGGTCTACTGATGGTTTTCATATAGCCGGCTGGTTGCTCGAGCCGGATGCGCAACCCATTACGCGAAGCATAGTTGTCGGCCATGGGTATGGTGGCCGAGAACAGCCGGATTTTCATCTCAGAATACCGGGCGCCGCCTTACTTTTTCCTTGCTTTCGCGGTATATCTCGCAGTCGTTGCGCACGATTACCGGAACAGCCGAATCAGCATGTCGTCCAGGGTATTGACGATCCCAATAATTACGTGATAGGTGGATGTGTAGAAGATCTATGGTTGGCGGTAACCGTTCTAGTTGAACGTTATCCTTCAATCTCGGATAAGGTCGGCTACATGGGTATTAGTTTTGGTGCTGGAATCGGAGCCTTGGCGGCGCCTTGGGATTCCAGGATCAAGCGAGTGCACTTGAATGTCCCCACCTTCGGCAATCAGCCTTTGCGTTTAAGCTTGCCGACCAGTGGCAGTGCTGCAGCTTTAAAAGCCTATAGTCAAAACCACCATAATGTGTTTGACACATTGGCCTATTACGATGCTGCTGTTTCCGCACGCTATGCGATACAGCCCTTGCACGCCGCAGTTGCGTTATTCGATCCGGTTGTCGCACCACCCGGACAGTTTGCGATATACAACGCTTGGGCAGCAGACAAGCTTTTATTTGTATTGGATGCGGGACATTTTGATTATCCGCGCCAGCATGATCAAGAGCGGCAATTGATTGCGGAGCTACAATGTTTTTTCGGAGAATCGTCGCTTTAGGTTATGAATCGCGAATATCATCACTGGCACAGTCCGCGCTTGGGTCGCGACATGGAGTTCCTGGTTTTCGGCCATGCCGGCGCCAAAGTACTCATTTTTCCAACTCGCGACGGTCGTTTTTACGAGTACGAAAACCTCGGCATTGTCGAACGGCTCCGTAATAAAATTGAAGCGGGTCAGATACAGCTGTATTGCGTTGACAGTATCGATCACGAAACTTTTTACTGTTTTTGGCGGCGGCCTAAAGACCGTATTCAGCGCCACATGTTTTTCGAAGACTATATATTGAACGAGATCATGCCGTTCATGGCCTTGAAAAATCCGCATCCCTGTGTCATTGCTCACGGCTGCAGTTTAGGCGGTTTTCATGCTGCCAATATTGCTTTCCGGCATCCCCATTTATTTAAAAAATTGGTGGCATTTTCAGGGCGTTTCGACTTGACCCTGGAAGTTGAATGTTTCAGGAACCTGTTCGACGGCTATTACGACGACCATGTTTACTTCCATACACCAAGCCATTTTTTACCTAATCTGAATAGCGACGCCCAACTGGCGCGTTTGCGGCAAATGGAAATCACGCTGGTTATCGGCAAGGAAGATCCTTTTTTGCAGAATAATCATGAATTGAGTCAAACACTCGCCGAGAAGGGCGTTCAACATGCCCTTTACGAATGGGAAGGGCGTGCGCATCAAGGCCACTATTGGCGCAGAATGGCACCACTATATATTTGATAGACTTTCCTCTACCGTCTCAATCCAACTAATCCGCACATGATTAAACGTATTTTGCTCGTCTTGTTATTGACCGTGCTGATTCTAGGTGCGCTGTTTGGCACGAAGTTCTATCAAATCAATCAAGCCGTCAGTCAGATGCAAGCACCGCCGCCTCCGCTGGTTGCCATTGCCGAGGTTAAACAAGAGCAATGGCCCGCTTCGTTAGCAACGGTCGGTAGTTTAAGGGCTGTAGCGGGTATTAACATCAGTAACGAAGTCGCCGGGCAAATTAAGGCGATACATTTCGAATCAGGACAAACGGTCAAACAAGGTCAATTGTTAATCGAGCTGGATAGTGCAACTGACCAAGCGGAATTACAAGGTTTACAGGCCGAACAGCACCTGGCGCAAATTCGATATCAACGCACCGCTCAATTGATAGACAAAAAGTTCGTGTCCCAATCCGATTACGACCAAAACAAAGCCTTGTTGGAAGAGGCGAGTGCTGCGGTAGCTAGCAAACAAACCTTAATTGCCAAAAAGCAGATAAAAGCGCCCTTTAGCGGGGATCTAGGCATACGCCAAGTCGATTTAGGCCAATATTTACCAGTGGGCTCAGCGTTAATTTTGTTGCAAAAGTTGGACCCCATCTTTCTTGATTTCAACTTACCGGAGCGCTATCTGAGCCAACTCAGTTTAAGCCAACAAGTCACTATTAATGTCCAGGCATACCCGGATACAGGATTCAGCGGCGAGATCGTGGCGATCAGCCCGGCGGTGGAACAACAAAGCCGCTCTTTGAAAGTGCAGGCCCGCTTAGCAAATCAAGATAGAAAGTTGCATCCCGGCATGTTTGCCCAAGTGCAAATCGTTTCCGGCAAACAGAGTGCCGTATTAACCGTGCCGGACACCGCGCTTACTTACAATCCTTATGGTGAGTCCGTGTTTTTGCTGACCGCTAGCGACAAAGGCTTCACCGTGCAAAACCGGCAGGTGCAAAGTGGGCAAAGCCGCGCAGGCAGGGTAGAAATTATCAGCGGTCTCAATGCCGGGGATAAAGTTGTCAGTGCCGGGCAGGTTAAATTGCGCAATGGCATGCCGGTAGCCGTGGATAAGCTACCCACGCCCGGCGAGCGTGAGGTCGCGCAGTGAAGTTTACCGATCTATTTATTCAACGGCCGGTACTTGCCAGCGTAGTCAGTCTACTTATTTTGATTCTGGGTTTGCGGGCCTTAACAGTATTGGAACTACGCCAATATCCGGAAACCGAAAACACCGTAGTAACCATCACCACCTCTTACCCCGGCGCCGGTAGCGAACTGATCAAAGGGTTTATTACCACGCCTTTACAGCAAGCTATCGCCGAAGCCAATGGCATCGATTACTTATCCTCCAGCAGCCGCCAGGGCAGTTCGGTAATTCAGGCGCATATGCGCCTAAACTACGATCCGAATGCCGCAGTTGCGGAAATCCAGGCCAAAGTTGCCAGTCAACGCAACGTCTTGCCGGAAGAAGCCGAGGATCCGGTGATTACCTCGCAAACCGGCAACGACACGGCCCTGATGTATATCGCGCTGTACAGCGACACCTTGCAAGCCGCACAACTCAGCGATTACATGTTGCGGGTGGTACAACCCAAGCTGCAAGCCGTTGCGGGTGTCGGCAAAGCAGCGATATTGGGCAATAAGACCTTTGCGATGCGAATTTGGCTGGACCCGGAGCGAATGGCGGCCTTGGGAGTCACCGCCGGCGAGCTGGATCAAGTGTTGCGTGCCAATAATTATCTGTCCGGGGTTGGTGGCACCAAGGGCAATTACGTCAAACTCGATTTGGACGCCACTACCGACGCGGTCAGTCAGCAACAGTTTCAACAATTGGTCGTCAGCAATCGCGGCGGCACGTTGGTGAGATTGGCCGACATCGCCAATATCGAACTGGGTAGCGAAGATTACGATTCGGTCGACTGGTACAAAGGCAAAATGGCAATTTTTATGGGCATAGAGCAGGCGCCGGGCGCCAATCCGCTCACGGTCGCCAAAGCCGTTAAGCAGCAATTAAAGGAGATCGAGCGCGACCTGCCCGATGCGATGCATGTTTTGTTGCCCTATGACGCCAGCCAATTCATAGATGATTCCATCCACGAAGTAATCAGCACCTTGCTGGAAGCGGTTGCTATCGTCTTGGTGGTGATATTTTTGTCCTTGGGCTCGTTGCGCGCAGCCTTAATACCCGCTGTGACTGTGCCCTTGTCCTTGGTGGGCGGCGCATTCTTGATGCTGGCGATGGGCTTTTCCCTAAACTTATTAACCATGCTGGCCATGGTTCTAGCCATCGGTTTGGTGGTTGATGATGCTATCGTTGTAGTAGAAAACATTCATAGACATATCGAAAACGGCCGCACGCGAATGCAGGCCGCCATCGAAGGCGCCCGCGAATTGGCTCTACCGGTCATCGCGATGACTACCACGCTTATTGCGGTTTACGCGCCGATTGGTTTCATGGGCGGTCTGGTCGGTACTTTGTTTACCGAATTCGCTTTTTCCTTGGCTGGCGCAGTGCTGGTTTCCGGGGTGGTGGCGCTGACCTTGTCGCCGATGATGAGTTCGCGATTTTTAAAAGAAGCCGGACAACCCGGACGCTTCGAATTGGCTGTCGAGCATTTTTTCGACGGCTTAGCTCGTTACTATCTGCGGCTGTTACACAAAGTGTTGGCATATCCGGCGGCGGTTATGGTGTTCGCCTTATTGGTGTTGGTCAGTATCTACTTCATGTTTATGCTGTCCAACAAAGAGTTAGCGCCGACCGAAGACCAAAGTTTCTTATTCGCAATTTCTACCGCGCCGCAAACTTCGACCCTGAAATACAACGAAGTCTACGCCCGGGAACTGATTCGCGAGTTTGAAAGCATGCCGGAACATGAAGAAAGCTTTCTGATTATGGGCTTTGGCGGCGACAGCAATACCGTGTTCAGCGGTTTCAAAATGCCGTCCACTTTTCAACGCCAACGTTCGCTACCGCAAATCGTGCCGGAACTGCAAAGTAAGGTGGATAAAGTGGCCGGCTTTCAGAGCGCGGTGATTCCGCCACCCAGCCTGCCTGGCTCCGGCGGCGGTCTGCCGATGCAGTTTGTGATCACTAGCGATGCCGATTACGTCAAACTGGACCAAGTAGCCGATCAATTGCTGGGCAAAGCCATGCAAAGCGGCCAATTTGCTTTTCTGATGAAGGACGTTTCCTTCAATCGGCCGAAATCGACATTGGTGATCGATCGCGATCGAGCTGCCGACCTGGGTATTACCATGCAGGACATAGGCAGCAATCTGGCGACTTTACTGGGCGGGCAATACGTCAATCGTTTTAGTTTGCAGGGCCGCAGCTATAAAGTGATTCCGCAGGTAGACGATGCATCGCGCCTGGATATAAGCAAACTGGATTATTACTATTTGCGCACTGCATCCGGTGCGCAAGTGCCCTTGTCCTCGCTGGTGAAAATACAAAACTCGGTGGAACCCGGCAAGCGCAGCCAGTTTCAGCAGTTAAACAGTCTGACAGTGAGCGGCATGGTGATCCCTGGCGTGGGTTTGGGCGATGCGATGGCCGGTTTGGAAAAGATTGCCGGCGAAGTATTTCCGCGCGGCTTCGGCTTCGATTACACCGGCGAATCGCGGCAATATCTTCAGCAGGGTAATGTATTAATCATGACTTTCTTCATGGCGCTACTGATTATCTACTTGGTACTGGCCGCGCAATTCGAAAGCTGGCGTGACCCTTTGATCATCCTGATTTCCGTGCCGTTATCCATCGCCAGCGCGATGGCGTTTTTAATGCTCGGTTTCGCGACTATCAATATTTACACGCAGGTGGGCTTGATTACTTTGATTGGCCTGGTGGCTAAGAACGGTATTTTGATCGTTGAATTTGCCAATCAATTGCAAATTCGCGAGCGGATTAGTAGAAATTTAGCTATCGAACAAGCCGCCAGCATTCGTTTACGGCCTATCTTGATGACCACCGTGGCGATGATTGTGGCGATGTTGCCGTTGCTGTTGGCCACAGGGCCCGGCGCCGCCAGCCGGTTTGCGATTGGCTTGGTGATCGCCACTGGCTTAGGTCTGGGCACATTGTTTACCTTATTTGTGGTGCCGGCTTTTTACTTATTACTGGCCCGCGACCACAGTCTGCAAGTTAAGATTTAGTCGCTAAGCCGTCGGTTCTGCTCGGTGGAAATGAGCTTTCACACTAGTTCGCCAGCGTCCAATGTTTGTTCTGCATCAAGCACGGGCGGAGCAATCATTCGGCCTTGCATCAATTCATCGATCTGATGTTTGTCCAGCGTTTCCCAGTCCAATAAGGCTTGTGCCATGCTATGCAGAATGTCGATATTTTCCTTTAATAGGTTTTCGGCTCTTAGATAATTGTTGTCCACAATCAACCTAATTTCCCGGTCGATAAGGCGCGCCATGTGCTCAGACATGGGTTTGGCTTGCGGCCCCAGATAGCTGCCTTCATTGTCGCCGTAGTCCAGCGGCCCAAGATTGTCCGATAGCCCCCATTTGGTAACCATGTTGCGAGCTAATTGCGTCGCCCGTTGTATATCGTTTGAGGCCCCAGTGGTCACCTTATTTTTGCCGTAAACCAGGGCTTCCGCGGCCCGGCCGCCGAACAAACTGGAAATTTGGCTTTCCAATTTGTCCTTGCTGGCACTGTATTCATCGCGCTCCGGCAAGAACATAGTAATACCCAATGCGCCGCCGCGTGGCATGATGCTGACTTTGTAGACCGGATCGTGTTCGGGAACCAAGCGACCGACGATGGCGTGGCCAGCTTCGTGATAGGCGGTCATCAACAAGTCTTCACGGCTCATGATCATTGTGCGTTTCTCAGCACCCATAATAGTTTTGTCGCGGGCCTTATCCAAGTCGTTCATCGTGATTTCGCGCTGATTGTTGCGGGCGGCAAACAAGGCGCCTTCGTTGATCAGATTGGCCAATTCGGCGCCGGAAAAGCCCGGTGTGCCGCGCGCCAAATCGTTAAGGTTGACGTCGTCGGCCAGCGGTACTCGGCTGGAATGAACCCTGAGGATTTGTTCGCGGCCTTTAATATCAGGCAGGCTGACTTGTACTTGCCGGTCGAATCGTCCCGGACGCAACAAGGCTTTATCCAATACGTCGATGCGGTTGGTGGCGGCGATGACGATAATGCCCTCGTTGCCGCTAAAGCCATCCATTTCGACCAATAATTGATTTAGAGTTTGTTCGCGCTCTTCCGTACCGCCCATATTGCCGGGGCTGCGCTGCCGGCCGACCGCATCGATTTCGTCAATAAAAATGATACACGGAGCCTGTTTTTTAGCTTGCACGAATAGATCGCGGACCCTGGATGCGCCGACGCCGACAAACATTTCCACAAAATCGGAACCCGAAATCGAGAAGAACGGTACACCGGCTTCACCGGCAATCGCGCGAGCCAATAGCGTTTTTCCGGTGCCAGGCGGGCCGACCATCAGCACGCCTCTGGGGATTTTGCCGCCCAAGGCCTCGTATTTGCCCGGCGCTTTCAGGAAATCGACCAATTCCGCGACATCCTGTTTGGCTTCCTCGACGCCGGCAACGTCATTAAAGCGGATTTTTACTTGATTCTCCGTCATCAATTTAGCTCGGCTTTTGCCGAAATTGCTTTGAGCACCAGCACCAAGTAGTTGTTTGCGCATGAAATAAATCAATACCCCAATCAGCAAAAAGGTTGGTGCCCAGGAATAAAACACCTGCATAAATGTCGACTGCGTTAACGGTCTTTGTACGACGACCTTCACACCATTTTGCAATAGATCTTCTATCATCGTCACATCTCCAGGACTGTAAGCGGTAAAATGTGTGCCGTCATGCCTTAGACCATCGATAGCTCTGCCGTCTATTATCACTTCAGCGACCCGTTTGCTGCGTATATCCTGGATAAAGTCGGAATACGGAATGTCGCCGTGGGCGTTATAGACAGCAGGGGCGGGATTAAAAACTACAAACCCAGCAATAGCGATGCCGGCCAGTATGAACAACAAGAACAAAGTTTTTTTCATGGTTGTGGCCTTTGGGTAGGGATGCGAGCCGTATGTATTACAGTCTAGTAAAGCTTGTTAAGGGTGCTATTTAATTATGCAACATTTCGGTTGCCGACTATTTCAACTTTATACTGCTTGCCTTGAATCAAAAGCTGACGTAATTGTTGGTGGGGAGCTTATAAGCAGATGTGATTAATTTAGTGGATTTTTAGGCGCCTGCAAAGCAGGCCTACTGAGAAGCGTTGGCTTTTTTCAAGCCAAAATTTCTCAGCTGTTTAAGCCAAGGTGATTTTTTGAGAAAGTTTGTACCGGCAATGCCAACTATGTCGTTCGCTGAGCGGAGCCGAAGCGAACGGAAAATTGCTTGGTTTGGGTACATTGATTGCCGTAAATCGACTAAGAGATCATGACTCGTCAACAGCCAAAGCCAGATTGGCCAAATGCTGTAACGCATCCCGGTAGGTGGTTTCGGAATCCGCTCTGACCGTGGCGTGCGCCACTTTTCGGCCTTTACGCGGAGTTTTGTCGTATAGATGCAAATGTACGTTTGGTATGTTTAACAATTTTGCGTCGTCGGCTAAGCCACCGATAAAATTCACCATCCCCGCATATCCGCGCGGCTTAGTCGAGCCTAAGGGTAAATCCAGAATCGCCCGTAAGTGATTTTCGAATTGACTGGTTTCCGCACCTTCTATGGTCCAGTGCCCGGAATTATGCACACGCGGCGCGAATTCATTGGCCAGTAGCTCACCGTTTAGGTCGAACAATTCCAGCGCAATCACGCCGACATAATCCAGTTTTTCCAGCAGCAGGCTGACGTAACTCTCGGCGATTGTTTGTTCGGGATCATTAGCACAGCATTCGGCAACGCGGAGGATGCCGCCGCGATGCTGGTTTTCCGATAGAGGGTAGTAAGCAATTTCGCCGGACGGACTGCGGGCGGCGATGATCGATACTTCGCGCTGAAACGGCACGAAGCCTTCGACTATAGAGGCCGCGCCTTGCATGCTTTGCCAGGCTGACTCCAGTTGGTCGGCCGATTTTATAACCACTTGGCCCTTGCCGTCGTAACCCATGCGCCGGCTTTTCAAAATAGCCGGGTAGCCGATTTCGGGCATGGCTTGTTCCAAATCCGCCAAGTTATCGATGGCTGCGAAGGGCGCAGTTCGGATGCCTAATTCCTTGAAGAAATTTTTTTCCTGCAATCTATCCTGAGCGACGGCCAAGGCGCCGGCCGGCGGATAGACTTTGGTGTGGCTGGACAGGAATTCGGCGACATGCGCCGGCACGTTTTCAAATTCGTACGTGACCACATCGGCTTTTTCAGCCAATTCCGCCAACAAGTTCGGATCGTCGTAAGCGCCCAGCAGATGCTCGCTTAAACCGGCGGCACCGGCGTTCGGATCGGGATCGAGCACGATAAATTTCAGTCCCAGCGGATAACCGGCGAGGGCGATCATTCTGGCGAGTTGGCCGCCACCCAAAATACCAATTTTCATCCGGCCACCTGTCTAGGATCGGGGGTGGCAATCACACTCTCGGTCTGCTGTTGACGATAAGCATCGAGAGCCGGGCGATATTGCGGATGTTTATTACTGATGATCGCAGCGGCCAGCAAGGCGGCGTTAATTGCGCCGGCCTTGCCTATGGCCAAGGTGCCGACCGGGATGCCGGCCGGCATTTGCACGATGGATAACAAGGAGTCCATGCCATTCAAGGCTTTTGATTGCACGGGTACACCCAACACCGGCAGTGCGGTTTTAGCGGCGGTCATGCCCGGCAAATGCGCGGCACCGCCGGCGCCGGCAATAATGACTTCCAAACCTTTGCCTTCCGCGGTTTCCGCATACTTAAACAACTTGTCGGGGGTGCGATGGGCCGAAACCACTTCCACTTCATGCGGAATATCAAGATGTTCTAGGGTTTGCGCTGCATGTTGCATGGTTTCCCAATCGGATGTGGAACCCATGATGATGCCTATCAATGCGGTCATGCAAAATCTCCGGTATTTGCGATCAATCGAAACAGGCCCGATTATCGCATAAATGGGGAGATTTTCTCTGTTGGCAAATTGCGAACTATGCCGAGCTTAATGATAAGATAGCGCCCCTCGCAATGTGTCAGCCTAAGGATGGATGAATGGACAACTCGCAACACGCTTCGCTGCAAGCCAGTGAGTTATCGTGTTTTCGCGATGAACGTTTGTTGTTTTCCGAATTGAATTTTACCGTGAATGCCGGGCAAGTGTTATTGCTGGAAGGTGCCAACGGCAGCGGCAAAACCTCGCTATTACGCATCCTGTGCGGATTTAGAGAAGCCGATGCCGGCGAAATTTATTGGTGCGGCAGCAAAATCGCCGACAGTAGTTATTACAATGACATGGCTTATGTCGGCCACGCCGACGGCACAAAAAAGGAATTGACAGTATTGGAAAATCTGCAGTTTGCGTTGGCACTGGGTAGTGCGGGCAAATATCACATTGAGCAAGCGTTGGATAAAGTGCAGCTGGCCGGATTCGACGATAACCCCGTGCATACCTTGTCGGCAGGGCAGAAACGCCGCCTTTCGCTGGCGCGCTTGTTGATCACGCATAACCTGCTGTGGATACTCGACGAACCTTTTACCTCGCTGGATAGACAAGGCATCAAATTGATAGAATCGCTGATGGCCGAACATATTGCCCACGGCGGTATGGCGGTGTTGACCTCTCATCACGATCTAAGCATGGCCGATCTCAACCTGCAACGCATCCATCTGCAAGCATGCCAATAATTCGGGCTTTTTGGGCGATCATTCGTCGTGATTTATCATTGGCGTTTAAGCGCCGGGCGGAAATGGCCAATCCGCTGTTTTTTTTCGTATTGGTGGTGACTTTGTTTCCATTAGCCGTGGGCGCCCAGCCTAATTTGCTGAAAGCTATGGCGCCGGGGGTGATTTGGGTGTCCGCGTTATTGGCGGCTTTGTTGTCGCTAGACGGGCTATTCCGAACTGATTTCGAAGACGGCTCGTTAGAGCAAATGCTGCTTAGTCCGCATGCTTTATCGATTTTGGTGTTGGGCAAAATCATCGCCCATTGGCTGGTGACCGGTTTGCCTTTATTGCTGGTAGCACCCTTACTGGCTGTGTTTTTGGGCTTGCCCGAGCAAGCGATGGGAACTTTATGGCTGACATTGATCTTAGCTACTCCCTTGCTCAGCTTGATTGGTGCCATTGGCGTGGCCTTAACGGTCGGTTTACGCAGGGGTGGCATGTTGTTGTCATTATTGGTATTGCCTTTATATGTGCCGGTACTGATCTTCGCCAGTGGCGCTGTCGATAGAGCCGCCAGCGGTTTGCCGGTCGACGCCCAACTGAATATTTTATTGGCTATGTTACTGTCGGCATTGGTGTTAGTGCCGCTGCCGACTGCGGCCGCGTTAAAAATGAGTGTTAATTGATGTCTTGGATCCCTGCGCCGGTTAGCCGGTTTTTTCATCGTACTTCGTCGCCACCGCATTTTTATGCCTTGGCGGATCGTTTCATCCCCTGGTTGACGATTATTTTTCTATTGTTGCTCGGCGCCGGCCTCTATGGCGGTTTGTATATGGCGCCCACCGATTACCAGCAGGGCGATAGTTATCGGATTATTTATATCCATGTGCCGGCAGCCTGGATGTCATTGTTCATTTACGTGCTGATGGCGGTAATGGGCGGGATTGCGCTGATTTGGCGCATGAAGCTGGCCGAGGTAATGCTGATCAGCAGTGCGCCTATCGGTGCCGGCTTTACCTTCGTAGCCTTGGTCACCGGTTCCTTGTGGGGCAAGCCGATGTGGGGCACTTGGTGGGTGTGGGATGCGCGTTTAACCTCGGAATTGATCCTGTTGTTTCTGTATCTGGGCGTGATCAGCTTGTACGGCGCCATCGAAGAAAAACGCGCGGCGGCGCGGGCCGTGTCGATCCTGGCGCTGGTGGGCGTGGTGAATATCCCGATCATCCATTATTCGGTGCAATGGTGGAATACCCTGCATCAAGGTCCGACTGTCAGCAAGATGGATAAACCGTCGATACACGTCAGCATGTTGGTGCCATTGTTACTGATGGCGGTGGCATTCAAGTTTTATTATCTGATTGCGGTATTGCAAGCCGCCAAACTGGAATTATTGAAACGCGAAACCACCTCGCAGTGGGTCAAGGCGCTATTGGAGAAACAGGCATGAGCTGGGAAAGCTTTTTATACATGGGCGGTTATGCGCTCTACGTCTGGCCAGCTTACGGTGTGACGGCTTTAGTGTTGGTCGGCACTCTCATTTGGCCGGTGTTCCAACGTAAACAACTGCTACGCCAGCTCACTATCAAACAAAAACGGTCACAAGCTCGATGAAACCGATAAGAAAACAGCGCTTGATATTGATCGTTTTAATGTTGGTGGTGTTGGGATTGGCCGCCACCTTTGCCTTAAAAGCCTTCAACGAAAATCTGATGTATTTTTTCTCTACCAGCGATGTGGCGGCCGGTAAAGCGCCAAATAACGCGGTGTTTCGTTTGGGCGGCATGGTCGTGAAAGGTAGCGTGGAACGGCCGAACGCCGATTTATTGGTGCGTTTTAAACTCAGCGATTTTGAAAAGGAAGTGACGGTGGAATATTCGGGCATCTTGCCGGATTTGTTTAGGGAAGGGCAGGGTATCGTCGCCAAGGGTGCGCTGGATGGCCGTGGCGTGTTCGTTGCGGAAGAAGTGCTGGCTAAACATGACGAGAATTACATGCCGCCGGAAGTAGCCGGCAGCTTGAAAAAACCGGCGGCTAAACCATGATCCCGGAAATCGGCCAATTCGCATTAATCCTGGCCTTGTGCATGGCGATTGTACAAGGCATCTTGCCGATTTTCGGCGCTGCTAAATCGATCACCGGTTGGGTACATGTAGCCAAACCCGCCGCATTTGGGCAATTACTGTTCATGGGCGTGGCCTACGCTTGTTTGACCGCCAGCTTCATCAGCCACGATTTTTCGGTGGCTTACGTGGCGCAAAACTCCAATACTGCGTTGCCGCTGATCTACCTGATTTCCGGGGTGTGGGGTGCGCATGAAGGTTCCTTGTTATTGTGGGCTTTGACCTTGTCGATCTGGACCGCGTTGGTCGCGGCATTTAGCCAGCACATTCCCGATGCCACCCGCGCCAGAGTGTTGGGTGTAATGGGTTTGGTCAGCATCGGCTTTATCCTGTTTTTATTACTGACCTCCAATCCTTTCGAGCGCTTGTTTCCGTTTCCGGCCGAAGGCCGCGATTTAAACCCCTTATTGCAAGATCCCGGTTTGGCGATTCATCCGCCGATGCTTTACATGGGTTATGTCGGCTTTTCGGTGGCATTCGCGTTTTCGATAGCCGCCTTGCTGGAAGGCCGGCTGGACGCGGCTTGGGCGCGTTGGTCACGGCCCTGGACCAATATCGCTTGGATGTTTTTGACCATGGGCATCACCTTGGGCAGTTGGTGGGCTTACTACGAGTTGGGCTGGGGCGGCTGGTGGTTCTGGGACCCGGTGGAAAATGCCTCGTTCATGCCTTGGTTGGTCGGCACCGCCTTGATCCATTCGCTGGCCGCCACCGAGAAGCGCGGGGTGTTCAAAACCTGGACCGTGTTGCTGGCGATTTTCGCATTTTCCTTGAGCTTGCTCGGCACCTTCCTGGTCCGTTCCGGCGTATTGACCTCGGTACACGCCTTCGCCAGCGATCCGGCCCGTGGCTTGTTTATTCTGATCTTTTTGGCCGTGGTGGTCGGCGGTTCGCTGTTGTTGTACGCGATTCGTGCTCCGCAGGTGAAAAGCCATGCTCGTTTCGAGCTGGTATCGCGGGAATCGGTTTTATTGGTCAACAATGTGTTGCTGGTGGTCACCGCCGCCAGCATCCTGTTGGGTACCTTGTATCCTTTGGTCGTCGATGCGCTGGGCTTGGGTAAATTGTCGGTCGGCCCGCCGTATTTTAATGCCGTATTCATACCGCTGATGGCGCCTTTGGCCTTGGTGGTTGGCCTGGGTGTGTTGATGCGCTGGAAAAGCGACGATCTGAAGGCTTTAGGCTTGCGCGTACGTTGGTTGATTGCCGCTTCCGTGGGCTTGGCGTTGCTGATGCCACTGTTTATGCCGTTTTATTCCTGGGGCGCTGCCTTGGGAACCGGTCTGGCCCTGTGGACCTTGGCTATAACCGGCCTGGCGTTCAAACAACGCCTGCAAAGCTGGTCTATTGAGCGCCTGAAACAAATTCCCGCCGGTTTTTACGGCATGACCTTGGCACATATGGGTATCGCGGTATTCGTGATCGGCATTACCTACACCTCGGTATACAGCATCGAACGCGACGTCCGTCTGGCGCCGGAGGAAACCCTGGATTTGTTCGGTTACGTATTCCAATTCCATGGCGTGAAAAGCACCGAAGGGCCGAATTACCGCGCCGAACAAGGCTATCTGACCGTCAGCCATGATGGTGCCACCGTTGCCGAGTTATCGCCGCAAAAGCGGGTGTACCGGGTGCAAACCATGCCTATGACCGAAGCGGCCATCGATGCCGGAGTGTTCCGCGATTTGTTCGTGGCCTTGGGTGAGCCTTTGGATAAACAAGGTGCCTGGAGCTTGCGGGTTTACTACAAAGCCTTCATTCGCTGGATCTGGATGGGCGGGGTGTTCATGGCTCTGGGCGGCCTGATTGCTGCCAGCGACCGCCGCTATCGTTTGCTTAACAAACCTCTTTCGCAAAACTAAATGAAGTATCTGTTACCGCTTTTTTTGTTCATCGCCTTGGCGATTTTTTTGGCGATTGGCTTAAACCTTAACCCACGAGAAATCCCTTCACCCCTGATCGACAAACCCGCGCCGGCTTTCAATTTGCCGATTTTGGCAACACCGGAACAGCGCCTGAGCCAAGCCGATTTTAAGGGTAAAGTGTGGCTGCTGAATGTGTGGGCGTCCTGGTGCGTATCCTGCCGGGAAGAACATCCGTTATTGATCGAGCTGGCCAAGCAAAATAAAGTCATCCTTGTGGGGTTGAATTACAAGGACGAAATGGCGGCCGCCAACGCCTGGCTGGGTAAACACGGCAATCCTTACAACGTCAGCGTAATGGATGCCGACGGCCGTACCGGTATTGATTATGGTGTGTATGGCGTGCCGGAAACCTTTGTGATCGATAAACGCGGCGTGGTTCGTTACAAACATACCGGTCCGGTGCAGCCCGGCGATCTGGAAAAAGTCTTTCTGCCCTGGATTCAACAATTGGAGGCGGAAAGCGCATGAAACTTCTCTATGCCCTGGTGTTATCGCTGCTGGTGTATCAAGCTCGCGCTGACATTGAATACCGCGATTTCAAACAACCCGAGCAAGAACAGGCTTATCAAACCCTGATTTCCGAACTGCGCTGCCTGGTCTGTCAGAATCAAACCATCGCCGATTCCAATGCCGATCTGGCCAAAGATTTGCGCCGGCAAGTCTATGAAATGCTGCAACAAGGTAAATCCCGCCAAGACATTGTCGATTTCATGACCGACCGCTACGGCGATTTTGTCATGTACAAGCCGGCCTTGAAATTGAAAACCATGTTGCTCTGGTTGGGGCCGGTGCTGTTTCTGGTCATCGGCTTGGCCACGGTCTGGGTGTTGCGCAGCAAAACCAGTACCAGCGAGGATCAATCGCTAACAAAAGAGCAGCAAGCCAAGCTAAAAAGTATTTTAGAAAAAGGTGACGACGCGTGAATCTGGAATTTTGGCTAGTGATAGCCGGGTTAATCGTGCTGGCGTTGTTGGTATTGCTGCCGCCCTTGTTCAAAAAAACACCGCTACGCTACGCCGATGGCGAGCAACGCAATACCGCGATTGCTCGCCAGCAACTGGCGGAGCTTAAACTGCAATTGCAAAACGGCGCATTATCGCAAGAGCAATACGATGCGCAGTATCGCGAATTACAATTGACGCTGCTGGATGACCTGGAAGACGATGCGCCGGCCGCGCCCAGCGCTAAAACCGGCCGTTGGATCGTGCCGGTCGTCGCGGTTACTGTACCGCTGTTAAGTCTGTTTTTATATGGCTTGCTCGGTGAGCCGCAAGCCCTGGTCAAAGCCGAATTGGCAGCCAACAATCAAAAAGTGGCTGACAACGTTAAAAGCATGGTCGACAAGCTGATCGAACGCTTGAAACAGCATCCGGACGACCTGGAAGGCTGGATGATGTTGGGGCGGTCTTATGTTTATGTTCAGCAATATCAGGACGCGGCGAATGTATTTGCCAAACTGAATCAACTCAAGCCCAACGATCCGGCGGTCATGTTGCATTACGCCGATGCGCTGTCGATGGCGCGTAACGGCCAAATGAGCGGCGAACCGGCCGTATTGGTGGAGCAGGCCTTAAAATTGGTGCCGGACGATCACACTGCCTTATGGCTGGCCGGCATGGCCAAAGCCGAAATGGGCGATTTTGCGCAGGCGATAGCGTACTGGAAGAAATTATCCGGTCTATTGCCGGCCGGTGACGAAAACCAGCAGCAACTGCAAAAAATGATGCAAATGGCCGAAGCGGAGCAGCAAAAACCGCAAGCGCCGGCATCGTCGGCGGCGGCCGTTGATATCAATGTCAAAGTCGAGCTGGATGCAGCGCTCAAGGCCAAAGTCCAAGCTCAGTACACGGTGTTTATATACGCGCAAGCGCTTAGTGGGCCGAAAATGCCGCTGGCTATCATTCGGAAACAAGTCTCTGATTTACCCGCCAGCGTGGTGTTAAACGACAGTATGGCGATGCAGCCACAAACCCATCTGGCTGACTTCAAGCAACTGCGCATCGTCGCTCGTATCTCCAAAACCGGCAACGCGATGCCGCAGGCCGGCGATTTGATCGGCACTGCGCAGCTGGATTCATTGTCCGGCACGCCTAGTGTCAGCATCGCCATCAACCAAGAAGTGCAGTAATGGATCAATCAATCACCTTCGACCTGGACTTGATCAAACGCTACGACAAGTCCGGTCCACGCTATACCTCGTACCCTACCGCGCTGGAATTGCACGAAGGCTTCGGCGAAGCCGAATACCGCCAGCATATCGACATATCCAACGCCGCCGGCGGGCCGTTGTCTTTGTATTTTCACATCCCGTTCTGCGACACGGTGTGTTTTTATTGCGCCTGCAACAAGATCGTCACCAAAAACCGCGCCCACGCCGTACCTTACCTGGACAACTTGTGCCGGGAAGTGGCGATGCAAGGTGCGTTGTTCGACAAGAGCCGGCCGGTTAATCAGCTGCATTGGGGCGGCGGCACGCCGACGTTTTTGAATTACGAACAAATGAAACGCTTGATGGATACCACCCGCGAGCATTTCAATTTGCATGACGACGATAGCGGCGAATATTCCATAGAAGTGGATCCGCGCGAAACCAACGATCTGACCATCGCCCAATTGCGCGAACTGGGTTTTAACCGCATCAGTTTAGGCTTGCAGGATTTCGATCCGGACGTGCAAAAAGCCGTCAACCGCCTGCAAAGCAAGGAACAAACCTTTGCGGTACTGGAAGCAGCACGCAAGGAAGGCTTTCGCTCGACCAACATCGATCTGATCTACGGCTTGCCGCTGCAAACCGAGCAGACTTTTGCCAAAACTCTGGAGCAAGTGCTGGCCTACGCCCCGGATCGTTTTTCGATCTTTAACTACGCACACATGCCCAGCCGCTTCAAAACCCAGCGGCAAATCAACGATGCCGATTTACCGACGCCGGCGGTGAAGCTGGAAATCCTGCAAATGGTCGGGCAAAAACTCACCGATGCCGGCTATGTCTACATCGGTATGGACCACTTTGCCAAACCCGACGACGAGCTGGCGGTGGCGCAACGCGAAGGCAAGTTGTACCGCAACTTCCAGGGTTACTCGACCCATTCCGACTGCGACTTGGTTGGGCTCGGCGTAACCTCCATCGGCCGGGTCGGCGATGCCTACATGCAAAATTACAAAGAACTGGACGAATACGACGCCGCCATTTCGCAAGGCAAATTGCCGGTATTTCGCGGCGTGGATCTGGATGAAGACGATAAATTGCGCCGGGCGGTAATCACCCAACTGATTTGCCATTTCGAACTGACTTTCAGCAAAATAGAGACCGAGTTTGCTATCCATTTTGCCGAGTATTTTGCATCCGAGCTGGAAAACCTGAGGCTGATGAAAGCCGACGGTTTACTGGATTTAACCGCCGACGGCATTCAAGTATCCACCGCCGGCCGCCTGTTAATCCGCAATATCTGCATGGTGTTTGACAAATACCTGGCGCAGAAACAGCAGCAATTTTCTAAAGTGATTTAAGCCTAAGCGCAAGAGTAGTTTGCTGCTCGAGCATCGCGTTAAGACTGAGTCGGGTAGCTCCCTTTCCCGTTAGGCTATTCAGGATTGCCCTTAAGCAAATCGCTTCGTCCGCTAAGCATTTTTGCTTGCGGGCAAGCTGGCGAGGTCGGCAATTAAAGCAAATTACCGGTTTGGAATAGCATTTCAGGTGTCGCGCAAGCTTATGTCGGTTTGAGCTTGCACCACGTTTTGGTTTTCTCGGATAGCTTTTTAGCTTGCGCACAAGCCTATCCAGGTTGGCGATAGACGCAATTTGCCTTGCGCGAGTGGCTTTTGGAGGGCTGGCAAGCCGAAAAGCTTGGCGGTTAAAGGGTTGGATCGCCTAGATTTTAGACAACTCAATACTCTTTTGGTAAGCCTCTTTAGCCTGCTCTTTATTCCATCGATAGAGGCGCTCGGAGAAATGCGCATGTCGGCCATGGATACTTTTCTCGCCGATTTCGAGTTGGGCAAGCAGCAAGGTCGATACATCGCCGGAGAGTTACCGGCATTGCCTTTTGCAAACGGACAATTCGATGATTGCCTTGTCATCGCATTTTCTGTTTTTGTACAGCGCACACTTGTCGACAGAATTTCATCTTCAGGCACTACAGGAAATGTTACGCGTTGCCAGCGAGGTGCGGATATTTTCCGCTACTTGCGCTGAATGGGTCAGTATCGCCTTATCTTTCTGTTATCAGAGAAGAATTTACCGGCCGAGGATTTGACGTACAGATCGTTAAGGTTGATTACGAATTTCAACGCGGCGGTAGGCAGATGCTGGTCATCAAGCCTAAATAACGAACTTGGATTAAAGCAGCCATCACCGGTGTGTACACGAATGAAACTGGAATTTATACAAGCAACACCAGACCACGCAGAAACTATAGGCTCACTGGTCGTCCAGCTAACACAGGAAATCTGTGAGCGTACTCATGCGCAGCATTTCGATATCGATTTGGAAGGTACGGTCCGGCGCTGTGCCGAGCTGTTATCCGCAGGCCACTACGCGGCTATTATTGGCTGGTCGGATAATAGCCCGGTTGCTGTTGCGACCATCACCGAAACCTATGCCTTATATGCCGGCGGCAAAATTGGCCTGATTCAAGAGTTTTATGTAATTCCCGAGTTTCGCTGTTCGGGTGTCGGCGCGCTGTTGATAGAGCAGGTGAGAATTTATGGGCAACGGCGCGGTTGGTCGTGCCTGGAGTTATGCACGCCGCCGCTCCCGGAGTTTGAACGGACATTAAGTTTTTATCAGCACAACGGTCTTATGCCGGTCGGCGGTCGGAAAATGAGACAGAATTTGCCTATCGATGGCTAAGTCATCGTGTACTTGGCGTTAGATGTTATGGAGGAATATTGATGAAATACAGTAGATGGCTAGCCGTGGTTTTCCTGTGCTTGCCGATTTCCGCGTTGGCTTTTTTCAAACCGGTCCGGGTACTGATCCCTGAAGCATTTGCCGTCCATTGCAACGAACAAAACCTATGCATAGACGACCTTTCTCAGCTTGCGGCGGCGGAATCTCTACTCAACGACTCAAAAAGTTATCTTGCCACGCAATGGGGCTTGGCTATCGGCGAGCCGAAAATCATCTTTTGTAGCACGGAGCAATGCCGGTCTGCATTCGGCCTATCGAATAAGGCGGGATTCACCTTGGGCAGTTTCGCTATCGCCATCGCGCCGCGAGGTTGGCAGCAACACTACGTAGCGCATGAGCTCATCCATCATTGGCAGGCCGACAATTTCGGCAGCCTGGTCCTTCTAAGCGGCGAGCAATGGCTAATCGAAGGCATGGCCTACGCCCTGAGTAATGATCCGCGCCAGGAACTGCATCAGCCCTTTGAATCTTATCGACAGCGCTTCAATGACTGGTACAAACTCAATGCCGGTAACCCGCTTCAGCACTCGTTGGCCGGAGAGCTTTAAAAGTGGCGTGCATTAGATGTATGTCCCATCCAAAGAATTGGCTCGGTACGATCTGTCTTAGGCTGTCATTTAGCCTGGGTTATCAGCACCTTAATCCAAGCTAATGTCTGCTATCGCAATGAAATATAAAGGAATTATTTTCGATTTTAATGGTGTTCTGCTTTGGGATGCACCGCTTCACGTTCAGGCCTGGCAAGCCACGGCGCTACGACTCAGAGGCTCCCCCATAAGCGGCGACGAATTTTCAATCCATGTGCATGGCCGTACCAATAGTCACATTTTGAGTTATCTCAGCAGTCGAACTCTTCAGAGACAAGAATTACTGGAGCTTATCCAGGTCAAGGAGTCCATGTACAGGGGTTTATGCTTAAAAAATCCAGAAATGTTTGTCTTGTCTCCCGGTGCCGAAGCGCTGCTCGACTTCGTTTCTAGCAAAGATATTCCGCGCACCATTGCGACAGCCTCGGAAAAAACCAATCTGGATTTTTTCATCCGGCACCTCGGTCTGGATAAGTGGTTCGATCTGCAGCGGATTGTCTACGATGACGGCACTCTTCCCGGTAAGCCCGCGCCGGATATGTATGCCAAGGCGGCGACCAATATTAGTTTGTCGCCGCATGATTGCATAGTTGTCGAGGATGCCATTTCCGGCTTCCAATCCGCCCATGCCGCCAACATCGGCCATATCGTCGGTCTTGGACCGATTGAGACGCATAATAAGCTTCTCGCCTGTCCGGGCGTTTCTACTGTGATTGAGAGTTTTGAGCAATTTCCGCGCGAGTTATTGGTAATCATGACCTGATAATTGAAAGCGGTTCAAAATGACAGGAGACCGGCCAGCATGGGCGATTCAATTAGGCAATGCGGTAGATGAATAACATTTGTGTCATCTTCGATTTGGACGGTACGCTGGTCGATAGTGAGGGCCTGAGCAATCAAGCCTTTCTCGACCTAATTCCGCAATTGCATGATTCACTGGAGATCTTGACCGAGCGCTATCGCGGCCAAAAACTAAGCTCGATTCTGCATGACCTTGAAAACCGCCTTAGCCTAAAGCTGCAAGATTCGTTTGAATTGTGCTATCGCCAGCGGGTTGCGGAACTTTTCGCCCGTGATTTGAAGCCCATGCCGGGTGTTTTGGACATGCTCGCCACCCTGAACGCGCCAATGTGCATAGCCTCCAGCGGTCCACTTCCGAAAATCCGTCAGGCCTTGGAAGTCAGCGGGCTTGCTGCTTATTTTGGTGACAATCTATTCAGTTCCTATGAGATCGGTTCTTGGAAACCCGATCCGGGTTTATTCCAATATGCCGCCAAAGCGATGGGCTTTGTGCCTGATCAGTGCGCGGTGATTGAGGATAGTAAAGTGGGGGTTGAGGCCGCATTAGCGGCAGGTATGACGCCGCTTTACTATGTACCAACCGGCGTGACCACTTCGCAGCAAACCGCGGGCCATGTTGTATTCGATGATATGTCGCAACTGCCGCCTTTGCTTACGCAATTTGCTAACATGACCCAATTCAACCGTTAGCCATTCAAACCACAGAGACAGCCATGGGCAAGCGCTTCGACGAACTATCCACCAAACATATCCATTTTATCAGCGAGCAGAAACTGTTTTTCGTCGGGACGGCGACCGCCGACAGTCGCGTGAATATTTCTCCAAAAGGTATGGACTCCTTAAGGGTGCTGGGCCCAAACCGTGTCGCGTGGCTAAATACCACAGGTAGCGGTAACGAAACATCGGCGCATATCCAGCAAGCGCCGCGAATGACCATCTTGTTTTGTGCCTTTGACGGCACTCCATTGATTCTAAGGCTTTACGGCACAGCGAAGGTCGTTCATCAGTATGACCCCGAATGGGTAGATCTTTTTGCCCGGTTTAAACCGCTACCCGGCGCCCGGCAGATTTTCGACGTCAATGTCGATTTGGTGCAAACCTCTTGTGGTATGGCAGTTCCCTACTTTTCATATGCCGGTGAGCGGGAATTACTCTCGGACTGGGCGGAAAAACAAGGCGAACAGGGTTTACGAGACTATTGGACGAAAAACAATCAGACCAGTATCGACGGTATAACCACCCACATCCTGGAAAAAGGCGATTAACGAAATGCCTGGCGACACTTTTTATTGAAAGTTACTTTGCGTCTAGGTTCGGGTGCGGACCGCTTAAGTGAATCCAAATAGCAGCCCAAACACTACAATTCGTCCCATCCAGAATAATCCAACGGTTTCTGAAAGGTGATCATCGAATGAACGACAAGATTAAATCCATCGCATTGCTTGGCGAATACACGCCGACATTTCCGCCTCACGCTGCTACCGATGCCGCTATCGAACACGCTAGGGCAGCGTTGGGATTAGCCGTCAATGCCGCCTGGATTTCGACCGCAGACATTAATCCATCTTTGTTTGAACGCTACGCTGGCATCTGGATCGCGCCCGGCAGTCCTTATAAAGACATGGACAAAACGTTGGCGGCGATTCGCTATTCCCGAGAAAACAACATCCCTTGCTTGGGTACCTGCGGCGGTTTTCAGCACATGATTATCGAATATGCCCGCAACGTGTTGGGATTTAAAGACGCGCAGCATGCCGAATACGATCCGTATGCCTCGAATTTATTTATCTCGCAGCTGGCTTGTTCGCTGGTCGGACGCGAGATGCAACTGAGCTTCGAGCCCAATTCACGAGTGGCAGGCATTTATGGGGCAATGACGGCTACCGAGCAGTATTACTGTAATTTCGGCATCAACCCGGAGTATGTCGGTACGTTGAAACAAGGTCCCATGCAAATCACCGGCGCCGATGCCGAAGGCGAGATTCGAGTGATCGAATGGCCTGGGCATCCGTTTTTCATAGGCACGTTGTTCGTGCCGCAAGCCCGGTCCACGCCGGAGCAGCCGCATCCTTTGGTTGAGGCTTTTTTGCGCGCGGTTAGCGCAAGCTGATTGCTACAGTTCCTTATTTCACGAGGCTTTACAATGGCACAAATCAAAGTCTACGGGATTAAAGATCATCTCAATCCCATCAAGCGGCAATTGTCCGATGTGATTCATGACTGCGTGGTGGAAGCCTTGCAGTTTCCGCAAGACAAGAGGGCGCACAGATTCTTTCCGCTGGAAAAAGACGACCTGTTCGCACCCATCGGCAGGACCGACGCCTATACAATCATCGAGATCAGCATGATCACGGGGCGGGAAGTTGCCACCAAGAAAAAGCTGGTCCGTTTGCTGTTCGACCGCATCCAAGAAAATATCGGCATCGCCCACCAGGATATTGAAATTTGCATATATGAAAGTCCCGCCTGCAACTGGGGATTCCGCGGCATGCACGGCGACGAAGTGACCTTGAATTACAAAATCAATGTCTAGCGGCATTAACACTAAAACGGTAAGCATCAGTGTACATCCCCAAACATTTCGACGAACCCAGAATTGAGGTCATGCAGGCCTTGATACGCGATTATCCGCTGGCGACACTGGTCACCTTGTCCGCCGGCGGCCTGAACGCCAACCACATTCCGCTGCATTGGGCGGAGGAGGGCGATACGCCTTACGGCTGCTTGCGCGGCCATATCGCTCGCTCGAATCCGCTGTGGACGGACTTTGATCCTCAATCCGAAGTACTGGCGGTGTTTCAAGCCGAAAATGCCTACATCTCGCCGTCCTGGTATGCGACCAAGCCGCAAACCGGCAAGGTGGTGCCCACCTGGAACTACGCCGCTGTACATGCCTACGGCAAACTAAGGATCATCGACGACCCGGTCTGGATTCGCCGGCAATTAGAGAAGATGACGGATGAATTCGAAGCCGGTTTCCCCGAGCCTTGCTCGGTAGCGGACGCGCCGGCCGATTTTACCGAACGCTTGCTCACGCAGATTGTCGGTATCGAAATCAGCGTGACCCGGTTGCAAGGCAAGTGGAAAGTCAGCCAAAACCAGCCGCCGGAAAACCGCAGCAGCGTGATCGAAGCGTTGCGCGCATCGGGCCAGCCGGTCATGGCAAACTTGGTTGCCGATGCGGTCAAATGTTGAGTCCAACCCTGGGTGTACTTGTCCCGTAGGTTGGTTAATGTTGTTCCTTAAACTTATTTAGGAGAAGAGTTCTATGAAACATCACATCATTACCGTAATGATCTTAGCGGTAGCCGTGGCGTGTTATCTGGCCGGCTATTCCGGTATTGGTAACGCCGCTTTCATCGTTGGCGCAGCCTTCGAGACGTGGTTTTGGATTCGGCTGTTGATCAAACGTCCGTCCGCTTAAAGCAGCTTAATGTTCGACGCTGATTGACGGCCGGATAGTTGACCGGTCGTCACAAGCTGAAGTGCCTCTTACTAATTGCGAAAACAGAATCCCGATGCCCCACTCAAACGAAACCTTAAGCCAGGCACTGGTGGCGATGGCAAAAAACGATCTGTCGGTACGCGAGGTCTTGGCCGCCGATGGTTCTCTGGGGCGCTATGGCTACCATCCACAAATGGAAGCCGTACATATCGGCAACGCCGCTCGTCTTGCGGACATTATCGAGGAATATGGTTGGCCCGGAAA
Organism: Methylomonas albis; assembly: GCF_014850955.1. Lineage (NCBI taxonomy): Bacteria > Pseudomonadati > Pseudomonadota > Gammaproteobacteria > Methylococcales > Methylococcaceae > Methylomonas > Methylomonas albis. The sequence goes on along the minus strand of NZ_JACXSS010000001.1, from coordinate 2,383,702 downwards.
CAGTCTTGTGGGCGAGGAGGGGGCTTGGGCGGCCTGGTTGATTGCTCAACATGCCATCGGCAATCCGTCATTCATGCGGCATTGCCTGTTTTTGTTGAAGCAGGCCGCCGCCAGCAACGACGTGATGCCTTGGCAAGCGGCGTTTCTGGAAGACCGTATTCGCATGTACGAAGGAAAGCCGCAAATTTACGGAACCCAATTTCAACCGAGTCAAAACGGGCAACTCGAACCTTATCCGATTGAGCATCCGGAATCCGTCAACGATAGACGGCTTGCGGTCGGCTTGAATACCCTCGAGGAACGAACCGCCGACTTAACCGCGCAAAGCGCTCGCGAGAATATGCCGACACCGCCCGATTTGGATCAGCAATATCAAACATGGCTTTATTCCGTGGGCTGGAGGATCGCAAGTTGAAACCCAGCAACCGGCTTGGGCATTGTTCGCATGGCATGAACCATCCAACTTTTCGGCGGTGTTTACGCTACTGTTTTTTCGGCTCGGCCATCGTCAGTCTCACCGCACTTGCGGGAGCCGTTTACCAAACCGGAACAACCGTAGCCGACCTGGCCGCATTCCCACCGCCAGGGCAGATGATTGCGGTCAACGGCTTGAATCTCCATCTTTACTGCCTGGGTTCCGGTTCGCCAACGTTGATTCTCGAAGCGGGCCTAGGCGAAAACGTGTTGAGCTGGTATCCGGTTCACGCCAAGCTTGCCCAGACTATGCGCGTTTGCGCCTACGACCGCCCAGGCCTGGGCTGGAGCGACCCCGTCGACGCCGCCATCCAGCCGGAAGAAGTGGCTGAAAACCTGAAGGCCTTATTGCACAACGGCGGCATTGCGCCACCGTTTGTGCTGATCGGCCATTCGCGGGGCGGAATTTACGTGCGTGCTTTCTATCACCGGTTTCCCGAGCAGACGCAAGGTATCGTCCTCGTGGATTCGACGCATGAACAAAGCCCCATGCATCAGTATCCCTACGCCGTCTGGGATTATCGGAAACAAGCCCTGCAAATTGCAATTGCGGAACCGTTGTCGCGGCTTGGTATCGTCAGGCTGCTGGGCATCGTAGACGCTGACCGCAGGCCATCTCCGCTACCGGCTGAAATCCTGGCCGCGAAAACCGCAATACAAAACCGCACCGATACCGCTCATGCGGTGGTCAACGAAATTGCCGAGATGCGCCAAGGACTCGACCCAGCCACTCCGCCGCCAGGCAGTTTAGGCAATCTCCCGTTACTGGTGCTAACCGCCGGCAATCTGGTGGATTTGGCTATAGTCGAGCGCGAAGCGGCGAGAGCGGGCAAAGATGTCGAAGTGGACAAGGCGCTTGCCGAAATTCAACAGGCCGACCAGGACGATCTGGCCCGTCTGTCCAGCCATTCGCGGCATATCGTGGTCGGCAACAGCGGCCATTTCATCATGCAGGATCAGGCCGATGCATTCGCCGCCGCGGTGCGCGGATTTGTTTTAGATATGCCTATGGTCAATTGAGCACGTTGAGTCAGGCGAGATGATTCGGCGCTTGTTACAGTAGCGCTCGATTGAGGAGGTATGAAAGTGGACGATAAAACGGCCAGCGCGGCCTATGCCATGCGCTTCGATAGGATTTTCGATTACATAGACAAACATCTGTTCGAGCCGGTGTCGGTCAATGAACTGAGTAAACAGGCCAGTTTTTCGCGCTTTCATTTTCAACGGCAGTTCTCCGCTTACACCGGGTTGAGCACAACGCGCTACATCCAGTTATTGCGTTTACGCAAGGCGTCTTACCAACTGGTGTTTCAAGAGCGGCGCAGCATTACCGATATTGGCTTGGACGCCGGTTTCTTAAATGCGGAATCGTTCTCCCGCGCATTCAAAAAGTGCTTCGGACAAACGCCTACTCAATTTCGAAAGCACCCAGCATGGCAGCCTTGGAACGAGCGCATGCTATTACCCAAACGCATAAGGAGTCCCCAGATGAACGTCACCATCGTCGATTTTGCAGAGACCACAATAGCCGTCTTGGAGCACCGTGGCCCGCCCAGCCTGATAATGGCGTCGGTCAGAAGCTTTATAGACTGGCGCAAACAGAGCGGCTTGTCGCCGATCGCCAGCAGCCGCACGATTGGTATCCCCTATGATGACCCGGCTGTCACGCCCGCAGAATCATTCCGATTCGATGTATGCGGCGAGGTCAAGCAACCCGTGCCGGAAAACTCGCAAGGCGTGATTAACAAATTGATTCCGGGAGGACGTTGCGCCGTGGTGCGCCATATCGGTTCGACCGACCGGATTAGCGACAGTGTTTATTACCTTTACCGGGAGTGGTTGCCGGAAAGCGGTGAGGAGTTGCGGGAATTTCCGGTATTTTTTCATTACATCAAACGGGTGCCTGAAACGGCCGAGCACGAACAGATTACGGATGTATATCTGCCTTTGGTGTAAACGAAAGCGGTCGAATAGTTGATTCATGGTAAAACTCAGCCGCGCAGGGCGCATTAACTTTAGCGGAATGCGCCGAAACGTTAATGACCAACAGGCGGCGCAATACGGCTACGCCTATTGACGCCTTACGGCCTTATCCAAAAAAACAATTGGCAACACGATATGATCAAAAAAGTAGGCAACACCCTCATCAACGCCAAACACCGCGCCACCTGCCATTGCGGTGCGGTGGAACTCGAACTCGATCTTCCCGACGGCATCGTCGATCCGCGTCGCTGCGATTGTTCGCTATGCCGGCGCAAGGGCGCGATTATGGCGTCGGTGCCGCTATCGGGAATAAAGGTCGTCAAAGGCCAAGAGGTCTTGAAGCTTTACCAATTCAACACCATGAGCGCCAAACATTATTTTTGTTCGATTTGCGGCATCTATACCCACCACCAGCGCCGTTCCGTGCCTAGCCTGTACGGCTACAACGTTGCATGCCTTGAAGGTGTTAATCCCTTTGAACTGGGCGAAGTGCGAACCGGGGATGGCGTCAATCATCCGGCGGATAGGCAGGAGTGATAAGGCCTTGTCGCCATGGCGTTTGAAAATGCCGAACAGTCGCCGGCATACGGTCAACCGCGATAACGGCTATTGGATGCTTCGGACAGTCAATCTTGTTGTTAAGTACCAATTTTGATACGCTACATCGATGAATCCAATCCTTTCTGTTAGATTTTTTGCAACGGATGCCGGCAGCGAGCCCGTTAGAGAATGATTGAAAGGCTTATCCGCTCAAGACAGAAAAACGATAGGCGAAGATATTAAAACGGTGCAATTCGGCTGGCCTCTCGGTATGCCGTTAGTCGATCATCTTGACGGCGACATTTGGGAAGTCAGAATTAAGCTGGACAACCGGATAGCCCGCGTTCTGTTTGTCATCGATAAACAGACGATGATTTTGCTGCATGGTTTTATCAAGAAAAGTCAGAAAACACCGAAAGCGGAAATCGACTTGGCAAAACAAAGATTGAAAACATTACGAGGTAAGCAATGAATAGTCAGCGCGAAGAAAACCCTCATATCGGTAGCAGCTTCGACGATTTCCTGAGCGAGGAAGCCATCCTTGATGAAGTGACAGCGGTAGCGGCCAAGCGGGTCATCGCTTGGCAAATATCGGAAGGCATGTCGGCTCTAAAACTCAGTAAAACGGCAATGGCCAAAAAAATGCACACCAGCAGGGCTTCGCTTAATCGCTTGCTGGACGAAGAAGACACCAGTTTAACCTTGACCACCTTAGTCAGCGCCGCCGCCGCGCTCGGTAAAAAGGTAAAAATAGAGTTGGAGTCTGTGTGAGCTTGGATGAATAGAGCCGTAGCGGCAGGCTCAAAACCGGCCAAAATTCGTCAGACGAAATATGGCAAATATCCAGCCAAAAGCAGGTGTAGGGTATGGTGAGTTTACGAACCGCACCAATCGCGAACGATACCCTAAAGGGCACAAGTGCGGTGCACGCTGTTCAGCACATCCGACGGCCCTCGGCGTTATACAACGAGACTAATCGTAAAACCAAAATAGAGGCAGCAGCATGATGACACTCAATATCGACGACGACACGGCGAACTTGCTCCGACAGTTGTCCGAGCAGGAACACGTTAGCCCCGCGCAACTGATCAAAAATCTACTCAGTGATTACCTCGAAGACTTGGCCGATGCTGCCGCCGCCGATATCGCGTTAGCGGAATTGACCTGCGGCAAGGACGATACGATCAGCTTGGCGGAATGGGAGCAGCAACTCAATGCCTTGGAGCATTAGGCTTAAGACGGGCGCCGCCAAAGCTATCAACAAGCTGGACAAACCGGTCCGCGACAGAATCAAAGCCTTTCTCGATCAGTTAGCCGAGCAAGACAATCCGCGCATTGCGGGCAAAGCCTTGCAAGGTAAATTATCCGCCTACTGGCGCTATCGGGTCGGCGACTACCGCTTGATTTGCCAGATTCAAGACGACGAATTAATCGTTTTGGTTGTCGAATTGGGGCATCGAAAAGACATTTATCGGGACAAGCATTAATCGCTAAATCTAGCCCCACTATCTTATTTCGAAAGCCGAAAAAAGTGCCTATGGCAGATGGCCTAACAATAGTGGTCGTAGGGTGTGGTGAGTTTACGACCGCACCAATCGCGAACGATGCGCTTCACGCTGTTCAGCACATCCTACGGCCCTGGCGCTATCGGGTCGGCGACTACCGTTTGATTTGTCAGATTCAAGACGACGAATTAATCGTTTTGGTCGTCGAATTAGGACATCGAAAAGATATTTATCGGGACAAGTATTAGTCGCTAAATCTAGTCCCTATACCTTATTTCGAAAGCCGAAAGAAGTGCCTATGGCCGCTGGCCTGCCAATAGCGGGCGTAGGGTGTGGTGAGATCACGAACCGCACCAATCGCGAACGATGCGGTGCACGTTGTTTACCGCATCCTTGGCCCTAGTAGCCATGGTCATTTGACATCGTTATAAAGATTCGGCAGAATATATATGCGGGTGTTAGTCGCCCGTTTGTTTTGCTCTTTAAAATTACTACGTTTGTTTACCCAACGAGAAAGTGGTGCCTTTCGAGGCGAACCTTCGGGTTCATGACCGGGCTGCGGGGATATGTCCACGCGCATGATTTGTATCTGTGCGTATATGGACGACCGTTGTCTGGCGTAAAGGTTAAGAGTCGTCCATTTATCAATTCTTATATTCTCGTTTCCTTAGTTATTGGTCTGGCGTGGCGGCTTCGGCTTGAGCCACAAACTCAATATCCTTTAAGGAGACAAAATGAAAACTGATATTTATATCGTCGTAGTAGTTCCAGAAATCAAGAGCAACAGTTTGCAACAGTTCCACGCTATGCGAACTGAAAAACAAGTTGATACGGATCAAGGTAGTAAATTGACTCGTTTTAGAGCATATTTGCCCTTGGTTGTTGGTTTAATATTTAAGCTTATTGATTTCGTTTATGATAAGTTTATGAACTAACAACTGACTCTTAATTCATTGCTTCCCTTTCTATGAAGCTTGCCCCTCACTATCCTAACAATCCCATTGCCTCAGTTGAGGCATTGGCGATTACTTTAGGAATTCACCCTAAACTTTTACTAGATTTATCAAATAAGATTGATAACTCATACACTAGCTTTTTGACACCACAAAAAAATGGCAAAGAAAGATTAGTTCATGAGCCTAAGTACGAGCTTAAAAAGCTACAAAAACGCATAAACTCCAGAATATTCGAAAAGGTGGAATATCCTGAGTATTTGCAGGGTGGAATCAAAGACGAAAATAATCCGCGTGATTATGTTGCAAATGCTTTACGCCACTCACATGCCAATCAAATTATCTGCATTGATATTAAGCAATTCTACCCAAACATTAAGTCTGAATATGTGTCGAAAATATTTCAGCACTTCTTTAAATTCCCAGCTCATATAGCCGAGTTACTTACAAAAATTGTTACACTCCACAATAGAGTCCCACAAGGCGCATGTACGTCATCATACATTGCAAATTTATTATTTTATGACACTGAGTACTTGCTGGTTTCAGAGCTTCAAAAACATAACATCCAATATTCTCGTCTTTTAGACGACATTACTTTATCAACTCAAACAACTCTTACAAAAGAACAAGAGACTTTTTATATTAAGAAAATTGCAGCACTTTTTAAAAAATACGAGCTTAAAATTAACGGCCGTAAAACGAGAATTGAACATAGAGCGAACCCTGAAGCGAGTTTTGAAGTCACAGGTCTTTGGATAGGACATAAAAAACCTAAATCTCGAAAAGAGGAGCGTAGGTTTATTCGGCAACTTGTATTTATGTGTGAGCGCGAATACAAGGTTAATCGTTGTTCTGAGAAATATCATGAACGCTGGAATGAAGTGTCAGGTAAAGTTGCAAAATTACAACGGTTACAACACGTGCAAGCAAAAAAACTTCGCGAAAGACTCAGTTTAGTATTGCCTGTTTATGACGAACCAATGCAAAAACAACTGATACAAGAAACTAAAAAATTGGTTAAAGTAACCGCCCCACAAAACCAAAGGATTGGAAACATAAAGCGCGTAAACTCGTTATATTATAGATTGGGTATTTTAGGTCGAAATAACAAGTCATTAGCTAACTCTCTTCGGCTTCAATTGAACAAAGTTTACGGTAACAAACAAACTAAAAAAGAAATCTGGGAATAAAAATGGAAGAACGGCACTTTGGGGTTGTGAAAACATTTGATATTTTTAAAGGCTTTGGATTTATACAAAGGCAGAAAGGTCAGGATGTGTTTTTTTTCTATCAAGAAATAGAAGCTGACGACAAGATATTAGCCACGGGGGATCAGGTTAGCTTTACTTTAGAAAAAAAACCTAAGGGGTGGCGCGCATTAAAAATAAAAAAAGAGGGGTAATCTTATCTCGATACGATGCGCTAGCCTTGGTTAATCTATAACGCGATAAGGTGCGCACAAATTAGGATGTGCCGACGTTAGGAGGTGTATCGGTCGCGTCACCAAATACCATCAATCTCGTTATTTTCATTATGTCCCAACTTCTTTCATAAATACCTTGCTTCACATACCGGTGGAAGCTTGAATAAGGCCTTTATGCCCTGTGGGTAAATCGATTATATTTTGAACATGCCCATATTTTGCCGGATTCCAATGAATATAACCGATATGGCGATTATATTCATCTTGGTCTTTTGAGGATCGTAAGCTGGGTTGAATGCAATGAAACCCAGCATTGATGGTATTTGTGCTGGGTTTCGCTTTCGCTCTACCCAGCCTACGGCCATGTCCGAATCTTCATTGCCGTGGTCAGACCGGAATCGGTGGCCGGCCATCAATCGAAACAGGGAGGATGAACATGCACATTTTCGAAAAACTCGGCGGCATCGCCATCATCGTGGGATCGCTATTGCTCAGCGCTTATGCGGTCCTGTTCCCGATCTTGTTACCCTTAGGGAGGGGAAGCTTCGACTATGTCGAAGTGGTACGCAATTCAGCTTGGGTGCCTTTAGCGCTGGTAGCCTTCGCCGGCGTGTTAGCGTTGCTGGTCGGATTCTATGCCGTTTATGCCAAGATGCGTGACACGGCCGGCGTGCAGGGCGCCGTCGGTTTTTTGTTCGTCGAGGCGGCTTATTTGTTACAGGCCTGCAAGGTGACTTGGGAGCTGTTTCTTTATCCCGTCATCGCCCGCTATCCCGAAACCGCCTTTCTGTTGCGCGACGCCATCATCAAAAACGATCCGGCGGTGTTGGCGTTTAGAATCTCGGCTTCCGCGACGATATTAATCGGCATTGTGCTGTTTTGCCTGGCTATCTACCGTTCGGCGCTCTATCCCAAGCCGGCCGCGGCATTGATCTTCGTCGGCGCCGTGGTTTATGCGCTGGGGCCGATGATTTCGGTGTATGTGTCTACTGTTGGAATTTTCACCTTTGCCGTGGGCTGTATGTTGCTTGAGGTGCGCTTGCTGCGCTGACTTCGAACGGCTTGCCGTTCAATCAAACCCCGCATCTTGATTGGCAAATCTGCTAGGGCGGTTGTGCCGCCGGTGCTAACCTGCCGCCATCATGGCTTGCAGGAGTTTTTACGATGAACGATATTAGCGACCCGGTTTACGCGCGTCTGCTCAAGGCGGCGCCGGACTGTTTCCTTTCCGATGAATACCACAAGGTTACCACCCGCGCCATCGCCGACCAGGCGGGCGTCAATATCTCGATGATCCGCTATTACTTCGGCAACAAGGAAGGCCTTTACGAAGAAATGATCCGCGAGACGCTCAAGCCCTCCTGGACATGCTCGACAGCGATACGCTGTCCGAGGTCGGCGGTTTCGCCGACTATCTGCGGCTGTATTACGACACCATGCGCAAGCATCCCGAATTTCCCAAGCTCATTCTCAAGGTGCTGGCCCTCAACCACGGGCCGGGCCGGCGTTTCATCCTGCAATTGCTGGAGCGTGGCCGTAGCGGCGGTGCGCGGCGCTTGGAACAGCTGAAGGCCAGCGGCCAGGTCGATCGGGCGATCAACCCCGACGTGGCGCGCATGGCCTTCGTCAGCCTGGCCATGATGCCGATGCTGCTGAAAGACATTTTCGAGGAACAGATGGGCGGACAGATGGACGAAGCCTTCATCAACGAACTCGCTACGCTGAATGGCAAACTATTGGCGGCTGGCATGGCTGCGGCGCAAGCGGGAGTGTGACATGACATTGCAAAAGAATGCCGGCGCGGTGCGCCGTTTCGCCAAGTTCGCCAGATTCGGCGCCTGGCTGCAAAACCTGCCCAACAAAATCGTGCCGCCGCCGTTCCGTCTGATTCAGATCGGTTCGGCCTTCTGGCAATCGCGGGCGCTGAATGTCGTCGCGCGGCTGGACATCGCCGGCGCGCTGGCTGACGGCGAATTGAGCGCCGAAACCCTGGCCGAGCGCGTCGCCGCTGATGCCGATGCGCTCTACCGCTTGCTGCGCATGCTGGTGGCGATGGGCGTGTTCGAGGAGGTCTCGCAACGTCGCTTCCGCAACAATAAGCTTTCGTCCTGCCTGCGCCCGGATCATCCCCACAGCGTTCGGGCGATGGTGCTGATGCACAATTCGCCGGAAATGAGCCGGCCGTGGTTCGAACGATTGGAGCAGGGAGTGTGCAGCGGCGGCGTGCCGTTCGAATCTGCTCACGGGCAGGCGTTTTACGATTACCTGGATGCTAACCCGGAATTCGACCAGCTGTTTGCGCAGGCGATGGATAGCGTGGAAGCCTTGGCCGGGGGCAGCTTTGTTACCGATTTCGATTGGTCACGCTTCGAGCGTATCATCGACATCGGCGGATCCAAGGGTGCAAAGTCCCTCGCCATCCTCAAACGCCATACGCGCCTCAAGGCGCTGGTGGCCGACCGCGAACAGGTTATTCGCGGCGCGGCGCAGTTCTGGAAGGAAAAAGGCGAGGGCGCCGCGCTGCAAGGCATGAGTTTCGAAGCTTGCGACCTGCTGCAAGCCGTGCCCAAGGCGCGCAGCGGCAAGGACATTTACCTGCTGAGTGCGGTGCTGCATGGCTTCGACGACGACACCTGCGTTGCCGTGCTGCGCAATGTCGCACAAGCCTGTGCAACTAGCGGCGCAGCCATCGCCGTGATGGAGTTGGTGATGCCGGACAAACGAGCCGACATGGCCACGGCCGCGTTCGATATGCAGATGTTCGTCAACACTCGCGGCCGGGAACGGACGCTGGCCGAATGGCGGCGGCTGTTCGATCAAAGCGGGCTGGAACTTCGGGAGGTGGTGGGCTTGCAGACGTTCGGGAAAATACTGGTGTTGCGGGCGGTTCATTGCGCCGGCTCCTTAAGTTGCGCTCGCGCCTAACAGGGGCGTGCCTTGGACTTTAGTTATCAATGGTTGGCGCTGGATGGAGAGGGTATTCAAATTACATTGGGATGCCGAGTTTTTGATCCATTTGCTGTAAAGACAATTCATACCCGCTTTTGCGTATTAGCCAGCAACACGTTGACGGCGTAGACCACGACAAAAATGCTTACAGGGACAGTTTGTGGTGGAATCGGAAACGGCAGGGTCAAACTGACCAGCAACAGATACAGCGTCCCCAGAATCAGGTAAAGGCTGTAGCGATGCGCCATAGCGCTGGGGTAATCGAAATTGGTCTGGCTGCTTTTACGCCGCACCAGTCCGTCGACTATTAACAAATTCACTTAAACGAGCGACGGCGCATTGGCCAGAATTATCGTTAGTAGTACATTATTTAACATAATATACATTATGCGAAGTTATACATGTGGCTATTACCGGATATGAATGTGCATCGAAGGGATATAGCCAAAACTAATTCTGTAACACCCTTACATCGATGTGCTATATTGCGGCTTAATGAGAACAATTATTAATTAGCTTGCATGTCGACATATCTCAAAACGCTGGCGACTGGCGATACAGGCCGTATAGTGGGGTTCGATCAATCAGGTGGCGTCTATCGGAAGAAGCTGCTGGCTATGGGGTTAACGCCAGGTACTGAATTCACAATTACTCGTTTTGCACCCATGGGCGATCCTGTTGAAATCAAAATTCGCGGATTTTCTTTGTCGCTACGTAAAAACGAGGCGTCGGTCTTACTCATAGAAAAAGTATGAGTATGGACTTTACCGTCGGCGTTGTCGGTAACCCCAATTGCGGAAAAACCACGCTGTTCAATGCATTGACCGGCTCCAAGCAACATGTCGGCAATTGGCCTGGCGTTACTGTTGAACAAAAAACCGGCGAATACACCCATCAAGGCAAACAGATAAGTCTCGTCGACTTGCCCGGCACATATTCCTTAGAAGCCGATGACGACAGCATTTCTCTGGACGAAAAAGTAGCCCGCGATTACGTGGCCTCTCGCCAAGCCGATTTGATCATCAATATCGTCGATGCTTCCAATATAGAACGCAATCTTTACCTGACCTCGCAATTGATAGAAATGCGCGTGCCGATGATATTGGTGTTGAACATGATGGATGCAGTTAAAAAACGCGGCGTCAAAATTGACATCGAGTTGCTCGCCACACAAATGGCTTGTCCGGTAGTTCCGGTTACAGCCGCTGCTGGTACTGGTATCAAGGAATTACGAGACGAAATCAATAAAGCTTGCATCAGCAAGCCTATTCCCGCATTACAAGTCGACTACCATTCGGTCATTGAAGCTGCTGTCAGCCAATTGCAACCGCAGCTTTCCCAACAATCCTTAGAATTGATTTGCGATAGTCGCTGGCTTGCCCTACGTTTGCTGGAAAACGATACCTTGGCCAAACAGCTTGCCGGCCCCGAACTACAGCAAGTTGCAGAACAACTGCGTGCAGACATCGAAGCGCAAACCCAAGACGAAATCGATATTCTCGCCGCGGACGCCCGCTATGGTTTGGTTAACCAACTAGTAAAAGCCAGCGTCTGCAAACTTAACGAAGTATCCCGTAACACTACCGACAAAATCGACAGCATCGTTCTAAACCGCTTCTTGGGCATCCCCATATTTTTGTTGGTGATGTATGCAATGTTCATGTTTACCATTAATATTGGCAGCGCTTTCGTCGACTTTTTTGACAAAGCGGTCGGCGCCTTGCTAGTGGATGGCTTAAGTGAATTGCTGACAGCGATGAGTTGGCCGGACTGGCTGGTGGTTTTGACCAGCAGCGGGATCGGCGGCGGCATTCAAGTGGTGTCTACCTTTATACCCATCGTCGGCTTTTTGTTCATATTTTTATCGATGCTGGAAGATTCGGGCTATATGTCCAGAGCCGCATTTGTGATGGATAGGTTCATGTGCATCATTGGTCTGCCCGGCAAATCGTTTGTTCCCATGATCGTTGGTTTTGGCTGCAATGTGCCGGCCATTATCGCCACCCGCACCTTGGATAATCAGCGTGATCGGGTATTAACCAATTTGATGAATCCCTTCATGTCGTGCGGCGCCCGTCTGCCGGTTTACGCCTTGTTTGCCGCCGCGTTTTTCCCGGTCGGCGGGCAGAACCTGGTGTTTGGCTTGTATATATTCGGCATCGTGGTGGCGGTGTTGACCGGTTTAATCATGCGTCACACTTTATTGCGCGGCTCCCCTACGCCTTTTCTGATGGAACTGCCCGCTTACCATTTACCCACTTTGCAAGGTGTGTACACCAAAACCTGGGAGCGCTTAAAAACCTTCATCTTCAACGCCGGCAAAGTCATTGTGCCGATGGTGCTGGTATTGAATGTGTTGAACTCTTTGGGCACAGACGGCAGTTTCGGCCAGGAAAATAGCGATAAGTCGGTACTAAGCGAAATCGGCCGCGCATTGACGCCGGTTTTCCAGCCCATGGGCATCGCTCATGATAACTGGCCTGCAACTGTCGGCATTTTTACCGGCGTGTTAGCTAAAGAGGCCGTAGTCGGCACTTTGGATGCCTTGTATAGCCAAATGGCTGTCTCGGATCACATAGCAGAAGAGAAAAGCTTCGATTTGCAAGAAGCGCTGCTGGAAGCCTGCCAAACTGTACCGGACAACTTAATGGCAATCGCCGACAAGCTTCTCGATCCATTGGGATTAGGCATAGCCAATGTATCCGATCAGGCTGCGGCAGCCGAACAACAGCAAGTCAAGCTCGATACCTTCGGCGTCATGCAAGCGCATTTTGACGGCCAGATTGGCGCTTTTGCCTATTTGTTGTTTATTTTGTTGTATGCGCCCTGTATAGCTGCCACTGCGGCGATCTACAAAGAAACCAACGGCGCCTGGGCTTTATTCGTGGTGTGTTGGACCACTTTTGTCGCCTACCTGACTGCCACCCTCTTCTACCAAGGCATGACCTATGCGCAGCACCCCAATTCGGCAATCGGCTGGATATTGGCGCTAATCCTTATATTTGTCGGCATTCTGTCCGTATTGCGTTTTTACGGGGTGCGCCAAACAAACGGAGTCACTCAATGATATTGTCCGACTTGCGCAGTTATTTGCAGGAAAAACACCGGGTAACCTTGAGCGATCTAGTGCTGCATTTTCAAATGGATGCCGATGCCTTACGCGGCATGCTGGGAAAATGGATCAACAAAGGTAAAGTACGGCTAAGCCCGGTTGCTTCGTCTTGCGGCACCAGTTGTTGCAAGTGCGATCAAACCTTGACCGAGATTTACGAATGGGTGGACTAGCATAGCGAGGCGGCTTTTACCCCCTCGCTATGCTTCCGGTGACTATTGACCTTCCGCCAACCAACCTTGTAGCGCCTCGATTAACTCTTGAGCTTGTTTTTCGCTGGAAATATTGAATTTGGATTTTTGCTGATATTCGCCGTTGCGCTTTTGATAGCGGCGAATGCTAAATCTATCTTGGCTATATTGATTTTTAGCCGGTTCCCAATCCTGATAACGGTAAATGACCGTGGCCCAAGCGCCCTTGCTCAGGACTTTTTTGTCTAGTTCCTTGACAGTTTCAACGCCGCCGTCTTCGTAACTAATGGTTAAATCTTCAACGGTTTCAGCCATATATTTCTCAATGATGTTAGCAACGGCGCGCAGTCTACCATACAAGCGCGACCATCAAAATGCCGAATCGACTAGCGCGCGATGAACTCGCCAAAGGCGCGGCTGCCCTCCCCTGTTTTAATGGTGTTCACCACTTTCAACGTTTTAGCGTCGATGACAGACACATTGTTGTCAAACCAGTTAGCAACATATACTTTTTGATCGTCGGGATGAGTGCTGATACCTTCCGGCTTATCGCCCACTGCGATTACCTCAATCTGTTTGAATGTAGCGGTATCGACTACCGAGACAGTGCTATCGTCCTGATTCGTGACGAATAATAGACTGTCGTTCAATGCCAGCGAAACCGCATAAGGCCGGGCGCCAACCTTTATGGTCGCCAAACGTTTCAAGCTACGGGCGTCCAAAACTGTCACATTGTCGCTTTCGACGTTAGCGGAATACAGATGTTTACCTTGACTGTCCACCGCTATCCCAAACGGATGCGCACCCACCTTGGTAGTGTTGCGGATAGTCAGTTTACTCAAATCAATTTGCGAAATGGTATCGTCGATGCGATTGGCGACATATAGCCAGCGATTGTCCGGACTGACCGTCATGCCGGATGGCGATTTACCAACTGTAATGGTCTTAATTTTGGCAAAATTTTTGGTATCGAAAACCGTCACAGAGTTTTCATACCAATCGGCGACAAACACCTGCTCGCCTTTTCGGTCTGCAGTGATCCCAAGCGAAGCACCGCCGACCTTAACCTTGGTTAATTTAGTTAGTTTCTCGCCGTCCAAAACCGCAAAACCGCCGCCTTCCGGCGTGCTAATGTACACCTGTTTCTTCGGTTGATTTAGCGCAACGCCAGCGGGTTTACCCTCCACTTTAATCGTCTCTATGACTTGCTGGCTTTGGGTATCGATGACCGACACCGAATTGTCCAGTTGATTAGTGATGAAGGCGCGAGGATCGGCGCTAGCGCTGGACTCTAAAGCACTTAGCAGCGTCAAAGCCAAAAACGAATATCTGATGTACATAGTGAGGATACGTAGGGGATTGCGGCGAGAGGGTTCTCGGAGTTGAATGCCGAGAACCGGATGACAGCTTTTTAGCGTTTGATGTCGATATCAACAGTCGCAACGCCAACGCCTACTTTTTTAGCAAGTGATTCCAGTCCGGATTTCAACACATTTGTAACCGCTTTATCAGCTGCTTCTTCGTTCAGTTCCGCTGGTGGATTGTTATTTACGTAAGAACGATAATAAGTGGCAACCCATTCGACTTCAGATTTGCCGCCTTTATCGGTAACGGATATTTCCGCCGCATAGTTGCCAACCGGCAATACAGGAATATGTTCGTCTTGGCCGGCATGTTTGATGGTGCCGGTAGAGCTCATCTCGGTAATTTTGTATTTATAAGAAAATTTCGCGGCGTCATAGGCTTTCAATTCTTCCGTGATAGTGCCACCATTGGTCAGATGCAGCGTGCGGACCGCGCCTTTATTGTTGGTGCCTTCGCCTGTTACGCTTCTAACGGCTGGTAGCCAGGATAGATCGTCGTAATTTTTAATTACATCCCAAACTTTTGCCGCTGGCGCATCAATAGTCATAGTAGCGGTCAATTTTGCTCTAACCGGGCCATGAGCATTTGCCATGCTGGTAAACAAAAACAATGCGGCTGAAACGAGTAACGAGGTTTTTTTCATAACACTTTCCTATGAGGGTCACATAAAATGGAGGGGGCGATTATAAAATAAAATCTCTCCGCAAGTATCCGCAAAAGCATGTTTGCGGAAATTTTCCCGACTCTAGCCGCCCGCCCTTGAACATTTAATGACTACAGCGACTTTTTTCTGGCACGATTACGAAACCTTCGGCATCGATCCGCAACGCGACCGGCCTTGTCAATTTGCAGGTATCCGCACCGATGCCGATTTCAATATCGTCGGTGAGCCCGTGATGGCCTACTGCCAGCCTGCCGACGATTACTTGCCACACCCAGAGGCCTGTTTGATTACCGGCATCACCCCACAATTGGCCGCTGAAAGAGGCGTTTGTGAGGCAGCGTTTGCCGGCATGATTAATCAGCGACTCGCGGAACCCGGCACCTGTGGCGTGGGTTACAACAGCATCCGCTTCGACGACGAAGTCACCCGCAATCTACTCTATCGCAACTTTTACGATCCTTACGCGCGCGAATGGCAAAACGGTAATTCCCGCTGGGATATTATCGATGTCGTCCGCGCCGCCAAGGCCTTGCGGCCGGAGGGTATTGAGTGGCCGGTGAATGCCGAGGGCGTTGCCAGTTTTAAATTGGAAGGGCTCACCAAGGCTAACGGCATCGCCCATGAAACTGCACACGATGCCTTATCCGACGTGTATGCAACCATTGCAATGGCCAAATTAATCAAACAACGTCAACCGAAGCTATTCGACTATTTACAAAATTACCGCCATAAAAGCGCCGCATTAAAGCTATTGCAACTTGGCAGTTTTACCCCGTTAATCCATATTTCCGGCCGGTTCGCCTCTCGAAATAATCATTTAGCCGTGATCCTGCCATTGGCAGCGCACCCGAGCAATAGTAACGAGATCATCGTTTACGACCTGTTGGTCGATCCCGCACCCTTGCTCGAGTTAAGCGCGGAAGACATTCAGCAACGGCTATTTGTTGCGAGTGACGAATTGCCGGAAGGGGTTGCCAGAATCCCCTTAAAAACCGTGCATATCAACAAAGCCCCAGTGTTGGCGCCGTTGTCTGTGGTACGACCGGCCGACGCCGAACGTTTGCAGCTTGATTTAGGCTTATGCCGAGCAAATTTGCAGCTGATTCGGGCCGCGCCACCCTTGGCGGAGAAACTATCGGAGGTATTTACCCGTCAATATCAAGAGTCGCCTCGCGATCCTGATTTGATGATTTACAGCGGCGGATTTTTCAGCAACCGTGACAAAGCAGTGATGGCCCGGATCAGACAAGCCCTACCCACTGAGTTATCCAAGTTTGACGCCGATTTTGACGACGCCCGTTTGCCGGAAATGTTGTTTCGCTACCGTGCCCGAAATTATCCACATACCCTGCCCCCGGAAGACGCCCAACGCTGGCAACAATATTGTCGAGCTAAACTAAACGGCACAGCAGCAAGTGGCGCGATAACGCTGGAACAGTTTGCCGCCAAAATCACGCAGATGCGGGAAGAGCCCGGTGCGAATCTGGCAATATTGAACGAACTCGCTGCTTATGCAGCAGATCGGCGTCTACAATTTCCGGATTGACGATTTGCAGTTTGTTTCGGGAATACTGCGATTTTGGCGTTATGCCGTATAATAAACAGCATTTGAGTAAATTTCGACCGAGGCATCATGAGCATCACCCTGTCTAACCGTGTAAAAGCGGTCAAACCGTCCCCTACCCTGGCCATCACTGCCCGTGCCGCCGCGATGCGTGCCGCCGGCAAAGACATTATCGGCCTGGGCGCCGGCGAACCTGATTTCGATACGCCGGATCATATTAAAGCGGCCGCCATTAAAGCCATCAATTCCGGATTTACCAAATATACTGCGGTTGACGGGACTGCCGGCTTGAAAAAAGCCATCATCGCCAAATTCAAACGCGATAACGGCCTGGATTACCAAGCCAAGCAAATTCTGGTGTCCTGCGGCGGCAAACAAAGCTTTTTCAACTTAGCACAAGCGCTGATCAATCCAGGCGACGAAGTCATCATCCCTGCCCCCTACTGGGTGTCTTACCCGGATATGGTGTTACTGGCGGATGGTGTGCCAGTGATTATCGAAACCTGTCAGGCGCAAAACTTCAAAATTACCCCGGCCCAATTGCGCGCAGCGATTACCCCCAAAACCCGTTTGTTAGTGATCAACAGCCCGTCCAACCCGACTGGTGCAGCCTATAGCCTGGAAGAGCTTAAAGCCTTGGGCGATGTATTATTAGATTTTCCCGAGGTTCTGATCGCTACCGACGACATGTACGAATTGATCCTTTGGAACAAAGGTGATTTCGTCAACATCCTCAACGCCCACCCGGATTTTTACGAGCGCACCATCGTGCTGAACGGCGTATCCAAAGCCTATTCGATGACCGGCTGGCGTATCGGTTACGCGGCGGGTCCTGCTCCCCTGATCGACGCGATGTGCATCATTCAATCTCAAAGCACCTCCAACCCAACGTCTATTTCCCAAATGGCGGCCGAAGAAGCGTTGAACGGCGACCAAGGCTGCATCGACACGATGATGGTGGAATTTAAAAAACGTCACGACTATGTGGTTGCCGAGCTGAACAACATACCTGGCATCGAGTGCTTGCCAACCGACGGCACTTTCTACGTATTCCCTAACGTCGAAAAACTGCTGAGCAAACTGGACGGCATCAACGACGACCTGGAGTTTGCCGAGTATTTGATCGAAAAAGCCGGCGTGGCCTTAGTGCCCGGCTCTGCATTCGGTTGCCCAGGCCACATCAGAATCTCCATTGCCACCAGCATGGCAAACTTGGAAAACGCCTTGCTTAGAATCAAACAAGCCGTTTAATGCCTGGTGAATTGTTTTTCCGCCGCCAACAGCTACGCAGACATTAAACTGCCATTTTTCAATTGACAAATTTAATCAATGCTATAAAATTCGCGGGCTTCGCACTTCAACAGTAAGAAGGCCTCGGTGGCGAAATAGGTAGACGCACGAGACTTAAAATCTCGCGACCGAAAGGTCGTACCGGTTCGATTCCGGTCTGAGGCACCATTTATGCATCCAACACAGGGTGCTACAAATTCAAAAACCCGCAAACTTACTGGCTTCGCGGGTTTTTTATTGTCCGACGCTATCCAACTCAAACTAGCCAAGCACGCACTCATTATTCACGCAGATTCGATCTGGATTCCCTGGCAATTCCAGACCTAGGCGTTCGAAATGCGTTTTTCTGTCGAAACCACGAAGCCCATTATCCGGTCAACACCTCCGGCCCTGATTGCCGGGTCTACCAACTACGCCGTCACTATCGACGAATTTACCAAGCCCGGCTTTTAAATGCAGATTCGCAATGCTTAAAGCCGATCCAAGGTAATGACCAGGCTTGAGTTTTCATCGCTCAAATAGATCTCGCCATCCTGAATATTGCATTGCAATTTCATGGAGCGGGCAATCATTGCCTCCACCCCCTGAGCATTGATATGAAAGACCTTGAGGTTGTTAAAACGTTGTAACTTAGCTTGCTGTTGTTCCCACCAAACTTTAGCCTTGCGCTCCTGATAGGTGTAGATAATCACTTGCTGGGCACGGCCACAGGCTTTACGTATCCGTTTTTCATCGGGTTGCCCCAAATCTATCCACAGTTCAATTTCATCGGTAAGGGTTTTTTGCCACAGATCAGGCTCCTCATCGCTGTCCATGCCTTTGGTAAAACTAAGCCGCTCACTGGCATTCGCCATAAACGCGATTAGCCGCATCATAAAACGCAAGTCCGTTTCAGACGGGTGTTGCGCCAAAGTGAGTTCGTGGCTTTGATAATAATGGCTATCCATATTGGCAATAGTCACGGAGAGTTTATTGATGGTGGAGCTAATGGCCATAGAGGTTTTGGTTGAGTTAATTGCTTTATTGCAGTCCGTGAAGGTACGAATAGCAAGGCATAATCGCACGAATGGCTTTTGCATGCCTCCGATTACGCCGCGCTAACGGCCATTGCAGGCTGGTTCCCAAGCTACAGCTTAGGAACCCACTTCTCGGAAGCTCCAGCTTCCCGACCCAATCACCAGTCCCGAACCACCTCGACCAGCCCCGCCAAACCCGCATAATTCCGAGCGCTGGAATACGGCAAATCCACATAACCGCGCTTTACCGGATTTTGATGAATGTAATCCAGCTTTTGCCGCATCACCGTCTCGGTTTCGATCAGTTGCGGATGACTGCCTTCCTCCCAGACCTGAAACTCGCTTTCGATCTTATGCGGCCGCTTCAACAGCGCCAATAATTCCAGCACTCGCTCCGAGCCGCTTTGTTGCAGATAGGCGATGATCTGCTTGGCGGTATAAGCCTTAAAGCGCTGTATGTCACGGCTCAAATCCGGCGATGCGGCAAGCAGGTGCAAGTGATTTTCCAGGATCACGTAACCGTATAGCTGAAACCCGCTGTCGCGCTGCAAAAACCGCCAGGAATCCAGCACGATGTTCACCGTCGCAGGACGGGTAAACAGCGGCAGCCATTGATTGATCGTCGCAGTCAGGAAGTGCGGGCTGGGGTTTTGCAGGACTCGGTAGCGGCTGCGGGGCATGGGCTAGGGGAAGTTAGGTCGAACGGAAGCTGGAGCTTCCGATAGTTGAGGCTGCCAAGCTGGAGCTTGGGAGCCAGTAAACGCTAAGCATCAATCTTTATCCCAAATTTTTTAACCCTTAATTCATTTAACTTGCTTTCTTTAGCAATCATCAAAAGGGCTTCTTTTGCTTTATTTGTAATTTCTAACTCATGGTCACCTGGATTTAAACATTGTCCAAATTTTAAACATGGCTCAATATAATGAATGCCTCCATCGGATTTAAATATATTGTAATAATCTATAGTGTGTATATTTGACAATATCAGCGTATCTGACTGATTCCATGAATTTGAAGAACCTATTCGTCGTAAAATATCCTTAACTTCTTCTGGCGCCTTTGATTCAGCATATATTTCATTGAATCTGCTTATTACATCTTGATCACAAATATCGCCAAAAAAATTGTGATTTTCAATGTTAAATAATCCGGTTTCGTCTTTTCTAAGAGTAATGTAATACTCCAGAAGCTCTAAAGCCTTATCAAACTCACCTAGCTCTTTAAAAAGCATAACGGTTCCGTTAAGATTGTTCGGTGTTATATGCTTGGCGTTGCGCTTAAAACTTTCATATAGACAATTAATGACCTGCGATTGATTGTCATCGAAGCTATCATGAAACAATCGCCACGTCTCAGTAAAAGACGATTTTGACTTACTCGCAGAATGATGTTCATTTAGTGCTTGCGCTTTTTCCTTTAAGTTGTCTTCCATGAAATAGCCGGCTACAACGGCATCAGCGATCACAAGATCAAAGTCATCTGTATTGTTATAGCCATATTCGCTCAGAAATGATTTCCAAGCCTGCTGTTCCCCAGTGAGTTCTTTGTCATCCCCGATTCCCCATGCGTTATAGCCTAGGTTTGTTACAAATTTGAGTGTAGGCACAGAATTAAACGTGCTTTTGATTGGATCGGGTTTGCTCGACTGTATGTTGCTGTAGTTACAATATGTAAATAAAGCTAACGAATGTAGGAATTGATATTTAACTTCTTCGTCAAAACCATTAAGGCAGGGCATACCCAATAATGCTAGTCGCTCAATTTTCTTGAGGATACGAATGTTCTTAATCCCTAGTTTAGAAGTGAACTCTATTAATTTTTTTGAATTGTAATCGTCGCCTTTATAAACAATCGATGCACAGTCAAATGATGTGGGTTCAAACTTTAAATCAACATCGACTACCTTCTCGCGATATATTTTATAGTCGGAAATTCCTTGATTACTGTCATCATCATTGACTAACAATACCACCTTACATTTCTTTTGCTCTTTCAACAGCGAAACCAATCCAAGAACATCTTGTAGCTTTAAGTCCTTCCCTGCTCTTTCCAAGTCATCAATACAAATTAATGTATTACTTATCGATAAAAACGAGACCGATTCAATTTGTGTTGAAAAGTTTTTTAAAACGGGGGCGTTTATTAACCACGGACCAATTTTCCTGCCAAGTGATTTAGAGACAGCGGTTGCATTTTCCTTAAACGACTCAACAGTAGATCGCTTGCCGATTAAGTTTTTATTGACGATGCTTTCAAATAGCGCATATTTAAAGGCGGATAATGAATTTATGCCAAACAAAGAAACATAGGCATAACGATCTAAGGCAATCGCATTTTTGTTTTTTGCAGTTATAAGATAATCATCCCAACTATAAGTTTTCCCCACTCCCCATTCTCCACTAATTGCAAGTACTTCTGGAGTGTCTGTTTTAAGAAAATCAAAAACTCTTTTTCTCACTACTTCAATTGACATATTAATTCCAGTATATATTCTAGTTACCAAGATCCAGCTTGGGAACCAGGGTGGTCCGTTTGGCTAGTCAACTTCAAAAGGCCAAGCGCATGGTCACTCCAACTCACCATCCATCCCCAACACCCGCATTTCCAAGCCCTCAATCTCCTGCAAAGACTTGCCGGCGATGCCCTGCAACGCCGTACATGCCCACCGTGGCGTTCTGCTAGTTCCCAAGTTCCGGCTTTCTGCTAGTTCCCAAACTCCAGTTTGGGAACACTACCTCGGAAGCTCTAGCTTCCTATCCACAACCAGTCTGGAAGCTGGAGCTTCCAAGGCCGGGGTTCCCAAGCCGGAGCTTGGGAAACAGAAACAACCCTTCAAGCCAAGTGATTCACAACATCCATGTTCTGATGTAGAACTCCGATTACATCGATACCCGTTTCGCTGTTCATATAAAAGATTAAATGCCGGCCTTCCGGGAAGCAAAAATAGCCGAGTTTGATGACGTCGCGAGGCTTACCTAATTGCGGATGCTCGGCCAGCCAAGCAAAGCGGTCAAAGAGGTTGCGCAAGCAATGGTCGGCTTGTTCGGTACCCCATTGCCGGTGGCTATAAGCCCAGATTTGTTCCAAATCGTCCGCCGTCCGTTGCCGAAGACGATATTGCGGCTTCATTGGCCGTATTTTTTATGCATCGCTTTCAGAAATTGCTCGCCGTCGAATGCTTCGACAACCGGGCAGTCTTCCCCGGCTTGCAATTTGGCCCGTATGGCTTCGAGCTTTTGGTCGTCTTCTTCCAGTCGCCGCAGACCGGCGCGGACGACTTCGCTGACCGACAGAAAGCGACCTTGCTGTATTTTTTCCCGAACATACTGATCTAAATGTTCGCCTAGTGTGATGGATGTGTTTCTCGGCATCGCATTGCCCTCCGTATTGTTGGTATTAGATGCTAATACAATCCGCCCGATGCGGCAAAATATTCTGGGCACTAGACACCAGGCTGGAAGCCGGAGCTTGGGAACCAGGTCGAGCCGGTAGGCGATAGCTCAACCCAAATCCCCATCAATCCCCAAGGCCCGCATCTCCAAATCCTCAATCTCCTACAACCAACTGCCGCCGATGCCTTACAAGTCGCCGTAGATGCCTATCTTGGCGTACATCACTCGTTGGATTTGCTGGCCCATTGTTTCGTGATGCCTACGCTCTTTGTCAAAATCTTCGCGCAGGGTCGAGAAGGCTTTGACGATGGTTCCCAATGGCTTACTGAATGACCATCCGAAGTTGATCGACAGGCAGACGAATTCGATTTGTCATTTGAGAATTGAACCTGTAACATTTTCGAAACTGGCTATAAATTTGCTTATTTGTTTGCGAGGGTAAATCCGAGGCAATAAGCAAAACCTAAAATCATGTACGCGAACGTCATGTTAATTCCAGTCCTGTCTGGGCACCACTGAAAAATCAAGGAGTTGGGTTAAAAACCCTTAGTCCTTTTTTTATGCCTGTTGCTTTTCGCACCTGGCTGAAAAATTGTTGAGGGAGACGAGTATGAAGAAAATTTTTCACTTTAAACGCAGAAATCCGCCGCTGTTATGGCGCATCAAGTGGTTTATGATTTTGGTGACCATAGCTTGCATGGAAATACTACCCGTGCCGGTTACCGATTCAATTCTGATATTCGTACTAATTTACAGACCGCTATGGTTCAAAAACGTGGTCGACAAGCTCTATTCCCACCTGTCTTCAGAGACAATCGACGAAACTGAGTTGTCTTATTTTTCCAAATACCAGTTAAATCACCCCAAGCACTTCGATAAGTCGCAGTAATGCAGGCCATGGCCGACATTCGGTTCGCTACCAACCCTTGGGTTTAGTCATAACGGCGCGCATCCGCCGGCAGTTTATCGAATAAACTATTTTTGACGATACCGTAATGCTCAGGGTAATACACTGCCGCCAGGTGCAAGCCATGCGGCGGCGCAGTCATCGCCGCTTGTGAGCGGTCTTTAAGCGCCAACAACTCGGTGGTCCAATCTATGGGCCGACGCGCCATACCGATTTCCATCAATACCCCGGCGATATTTCTAACCATATGATGCAGAAACGCGTTTGCGCATAGATCGATGATCACTCGCTGTTCGTCTCGATACACATCAATGAAATGCATCAGGCGGTTGGGGCTGACCGATTGACAGCTTTGCGCGCGAAACGAAGAAAAATCGTGTTCGCCAAGTAAGACTTGCGCAGCCCGGTGCATAGCATGTTCGTCCAAATCTTGGTAACACCAGGTGGCTTGGCTACGCAATAACGCCGACTTCATCGGCCGATTCAGAATCACGTAACGATAAGCGCGGGCAATGGCGCTATAGCGGGCATGGAAGTCGCCAAGCGCCGCCTGTGCCCAGGTGATACGAATATCGTCCGGCAACTGGCTGTTACCACCCATCAGCCAGGCGCGCATATCGCGCTCTACCTCGCAATCGAAATGCACCACTTGTTCCAGGGCATGGACCCCGGCATCGGTGCGGCCGGCGCATAGCACGGTAATCGGCTGATCGGCGATTTTAGTCAAGGCTTTTTCCAGCTGGCCCTGCACGGTAGCTCTGCCGTCCTGCCATTGCCAGCCGGCATAAGCGCTGCCGTCGTATTCAATGCCTAAAACGATGCGCGGCATACGATGTGATCACTATTCATGAATCCATACCCCACAACCCACTTTAACCCGCTCGAATAAGGCCATCACGTCGGCGTTGAGCATCCGCACGCAGCCATGGGACTCCGGCTGGCCTTGCATGAGTTCGTCAGGAGTGCCGTGGATATAGATATAACGCCAAGTGGAATCGACGTCGCCGTAGCGGTTTTTTCCGGGCTCCAGGCCGCCCAGCCAGAGGATGCGACTGAGTATCCAGTCGCGTTGCGGATGCTGCAAAGCTAATTCGGGCGAGTAGATTTCGCCGGTTGGCCGGCGGCCGGCGAGTACGCTATTGATAGGCAGACCTGCACCTATTTTGGCCCTAATTTTATGCCAGCCGGTTGGTGTGCAATAACTGCCCTTTTTTTCGCCGGGACCGTTTTTAGCCGTGGAAACCGGAAACTCCGCCAACAGCGCGCCGTTCTCCAGCAACCGCAGACGCTGCTCGGCAATGGAGATGTCCAGATAGCTGGACTTTAATGACTCGGCAAATTGGGTGTAGGCATTCGGCCCGGTAGAACCTGGGATCATTTCACGAACAAGGCTATCGATTCGACATGCGCGGTTTGCGGAAACATGTCCATCACCCCGGCCTTAACCAGTTTGTAACCCAGCTCGTTCACCAAAATCCCGGCATCGCGAGCCAAGGTAGAGGGATTGCAGGATACGTAAACGATGCGATCGGGCCGCCAGTGCTTCAAGTTGTGCAACACTTCCGAGGCACCGGCCCGTGAGGGGTCGAGCAACACTTTGGTAAACTTTTGCTTGGACCAGGGTTGGTCTTTCAAGTCTTTGCTCAAATCGGCGACATGAAACTCGACATTGTCGAGATTATTCAACTTGGCATTTTCCCGAGCGTGCTTGACCAGCGGCAAGTCGCCTTCTACACCCACTACCTGCCCTGCCAACGTCGCCAGCGGCAAAGTAAAATTCCCCAAACCACAGAATAAATCCAATACTCTGTCGTCCTTGGACAGTTCCAAGGCTTCCAGCGCCCGCGTGACCATTTTCTGATTGATCTGGTAATTAACCTGGGTAAACATCGCCGGCCGAAAATTGAATTTAACTCCCTGCTCGGCTAAGGCATAGCTCGGAATCACTTCCGGTTCGCCTTCTAGCGGCACTATGGTATCCGGGCCTTTCGATTGCAGACAAATACTGAGCTGATGCTGATGAGAAAATTCGCGCAGCCGTTGCTTGTCGGCGTCGGTCGGTTGCTCAAGTACCCGAAACGCCAGCACACAATCGCTATCGCCAATGGCGACTTCGATTTGCGGGATTTTGTCCTTAACCGTCAGCCCGGCGATCATCTCGCCCAGCGCAATCAATTTCTCACCGACGATGGGGTTCATTACCTTGCAGCTATCGATTTCCGCCAGAAACGGATTGCGCCGCTCGCGAAACCCCACTAACACCCTGTTCTTTTTCGCCACCCACTTCACACCCATCCGGGCTTTACTGCGATAACCCCAATGCGGGCCGGTCAAAGCTTCCCAGATTTGCGGGATCTCAACTTTGCCGATACGGCGGAACTGATCGCGCAGCAAATCTTCTTTAAAGTTGATCTGCTCGGCGTCGTCGACGTGTTGAAAACTGCAACCGCCGCAAGTGCCGAAGTGCGGACAAGCCGGTTCGACACGGTGTTCGGAGCGGCTCAGCAAATTGACCACCCTACCCTCGGCATAGTCTTTGCGGCTGTCGGTATACACGAATTCCAGGGTTTCGCCGGGCAAGGCTTCGTCGATGAACACGACCTTGCCGTTGACGTGGCTAACACCACGACCATCGTGGGAGAGAGATTCTATGGTAACGGTAACGGGGTCTAAGGGGAGTTTTTTCTTGTGGGCCATTATGAATTGTGATTCGGGTTACAGCGATTTGGGTTAAACCCAAGGATAAGTCAGTCAGGGAACGTTATCACGCCCCCTGACTTATAGAGTTGTCGGTTAAGTCGGAAAAATACCGGTGGATAAATAACGGTCGCCGCGATCACAGACAATCGCCACGATCAAGGCATTTTCAATTTGTTGGGACAATTGCAAGGCAGCATACACCGCGCCGCCGGATGAAACCCCGGCAAAGATGCCCTCTTCCGCCGCCAAAGCCCGCGTGGTATTTTCCGCATTAAGTTGATCGACTTCAATGATGCTATCCACGCGCACCGATTCGTATATTTTTGGCAAATATTCCTGCGGCCAACGCCGGATACCGGGGATTTTCGAGTCACCTTCCGGTTGCACGCCTACAATCTGAATAGCGGGATTTTGCTCTTTCAAATACTTGGAAGTCCCCATAATAGTGCCGGTGGTCCCCATCGAGCTGACGAAATGCGTGATTTTGCCCTGCGTGTCGCGCCAGATTTCCGGACCTGTGCCTTCGTAATGCGCCAAAGGATTATCGGGATTGGCGAATTGGTCCAAAATCCGGCCCTCGCCGCGCGCTTCCATTGCCCGAGCTAAATCGATGGCGCCTTCCATGCTGCCTTTAGCCGGCGTGAGAATGATTTCCGCTCCGTAGGCTTTCATCGATGCAATGCGTTCGGCACTCATATTATCCGGCATGATCAAGGTCATTTTGTAGCCTTTAATCGCCGCCGCCATCGCCAAGGCAATCCCGGTATTACCGCTGGTGGCTTCGATCAAGCGGTCGCCGGGTTTGATCTCGCCCCGCGCCTCGGCGTGTTGAATCATACTTAAGGCAGGTCGATCTTTAACCGAACCAGCCGGATTGTTGCCTTCCAGCTTGACCAAAATAGTATTGCCGCCGCCTACGGGCAAGCGTTGCAAACGCACCAATGGCGTATTTCCGACAAAAGATTCTATGGTTGGGAAATTCATGACTTTAACATCCAGTTAACGTTACGGCGGCGATTATAGCAAGTTCCACACCTTAAGCGCCGCTGTAACCCAAGGCTAAATGATTTCATTTATAATCAACTGACCACAATCTAACCAGCAGCCGACATGGAATCAATCGATCTAACTAGTCCCGAGCTTTATATAAACCGCGAACACAGTTTGCTGGAGTTCAACTTTCGGGTGCTCGCTCAAGCCTTGGACGAAACGCTGCCGCTATTGGAACGGCTGAATTATTTATGCATTTCTTGTTCCAACCTGGACGAGTTTTATGAAGTGCGCGTGGCCAGTTTGATACAAATGGCGGAAATGGACCCCAATCTGGTCAGTTCCGACGGTTTAACCATTAACGAACAGTTCGAAAAAATCTCGATCAAGGCGCACGATCTGGTCGCCGAACAATACCGAGTGCTTAACGAAGTACTGATCCCTTGCATGGAAGCCGAAAATATCCGCTTCCTGCGCCGCGACCGCTGGAGTCCGGCGCAAAAAGCCTGGCTGGAAAAATATTTCAACGAAGAGTTGCTGCCGATTCTAACCCCGGTAGGACTGGATTCCGCCCACCCGTTTCCGCGCATTTTAAATAAAAGTTTAAATTTCATTATCTCCCTGACCGGCAAAGACGCGTTTGGACGTAACAGCGGCCGGGCGATTTTGCAGGCACCGCGCGCGCTGCCACGTATCGTGCAATTGCCGGTCGCCGAGACTGATAGCGGTCCTTACGATTTTGTATTTCTATCCTCCATCATTCATGCCTTCGTCAATGAGTTGTTCAACGGCATGATGGTCAAGGGCTGTTATCAATTCCGGGTCACGCGCAACAGCGACTTTTTCGTCGACGACGACGCGATAGACGATTTGATGCTGGCCGTAGAAGGTGAGCTGGCCATGCGCAATTACGGCGATGAAGTGCGCCTGGAAATAGACGGCAATTGTCCGGAAGAAACCGTTAACTTCTTATTGGCACGTTTTGATTTAAAACCAGATCGCTTATTTTTAGCTAACGGTCCGGTCAATTTGAGTCGTATCCAAACCATATTGAACATGGTCGAAAGACCTGATCTGAAATTTACGCCGTTCAAATCCAGTGTGCCTTCGGCTCTAGGTCGTAATAAGGACATCTTTGCCAGCATCCGTAAGCAAGACATTTTATTACACCACCCTTATGAGTCGTTCTCACCGGTGGTGGATTTCATTCGCCAGGCCGCTGCCGATCCGGATGTATTAGCCATCAAACAAACCCTGTATCGAACCGGGGTGGACTCGCCCATCGTCGCGGCATTGATCAAGGCCGCCCGCGCCGGCAAGGAAGTCACTGTCGTCATCGAATTACGCGCGCGTTTCGATGAAAAAGACAATATCGGCCTAGCCGCTAAACTTCAGGAAGCCGCAGCGCACGTGGTTTACGGCGTGGTTGGGTATAAAACCCATGCTAAAATGTGCATGGTCTTACGTAAGGAAGGCACTACCCTGCGCAATTACGTGCATTTGGGCACCGGCAACTATCACCCGAAAACCGCCCGGCTCTATACCGACTACGGTTTGTTTACCTGTGAAAAAGAACTGGGCGAAGACGTGCGCCGGGTGTTCATGCAATTGACCAGTTTGGGCAAAGTAAGCAAGCTGAATAAGCTGCTGCAATCGCCGTTTACTTTGCATCACGGCATTATGAAGATGATCGATAGGGAAATTGAGAACGCCAAGAAAGGCAAGCCAGCCAAGATTATTATCAAGGTCAATGCCGTAGTTGAGGAACAAGCGATTCAAGCCTTGTATCGGGCATCGCAAGCCGGCGTGGAAATTAAAATGATCGTGCGCGGCGTCTGCTGTTTGCGTCCCGGCGTACCCGGTGTTTCAGAGAATATCGACGTACGCTCTATCGTCGGCCGCTTCTTGGAACATACCCGCATCTATGCGTTTTGCAACGGCGGCGACTGGGCGGTTTACGCCTCCAGCGCCGATTTGATGAACCGCAATATGTTCCGCCGCGTGGAAGTCTGCTTCCCTATCGCCGACAAACGGATTGTCGAACGTATTCTTGGCGACCTGGAGGCTTATCTCAGAGATAACGCTCAAGCCTGGCAATTGCAAAGCGACGGCCAATACCGGCATTTGCGTGCCGACAATCAACCTGTTTATCAAGTGCAGAGCGAATTGCTCAAAGCTTTTTGCGGATAGGAGCAAGTCATGAGTCAACAACCCCGCCAAATCCGGCAAGTGGTACTGGATACCGAAACCACCGGCATCAACCCCAAAGAAGGCCACAAAATTATCGAGATCGGCTGCGTGGAACTGATTAACCGCCGTTTGACCCGTAATCATTTTCACGTGTATCTGAATCCGGATCGGGAAATCGATGCCGGCGCTATCGAAGTACATGGCATCACTAATCAATTTTTAAAGGATAAACCCCGCTTCAACAATGTAGTCGAAGACTTTATGCGCTTTACCCACGGCGCGGAACTGATTATTCACAACGCACCGTTTGACGTCGGCTTCTTGAATCATGAGTTAGCCTTACTGCCTGGGGAAGAACGTCGCGTCGAAACTAATAGCACCGTATTCGACACCCTGGCTTACGCCCGGAAAAAGCACCCTGGCGCTCGAAATAGTCTGGATGCCTTATGTAAGCGCTACGGGATAGACAACAGCCACCGCGAATTACACGGCGCCTTGCTCGACGCCGAAATCTTGGCCGAGGTCTATTTATTAATGACCGGCGGACAAGCTTCGTTGCTGGACGAAGGCGATCACACCAGTAATGGCAACGAGCACGCCATCGTACGATTGTCGGCAGACAGGTCGCCATTAAAAATTATTGCTTGTAGTAGTGAGGAAGAACAGGATCACCAGCAGCGCCTGGCGAAAATCGCCAAAGTGAGCGGTCATTGCCTTTGGCAACAGTAGCTTAGGCCTGTTAGAAAGCCTGGATTCAAAATCCCCAGAACTCGGTATCTTCAAACGAGAAAAACGGCGTGCTGGGAAGGTCGACGACCAGCTCGCTGAGCGGCATAGGCTTGTGTACGCCGTAGCCTTGCGCAAAATCAACGCCTATGGTTTTTAAAACTTCTCTAATCTCAGCGCTCTCAACGTATTCCGCAATGGTTGCCAAACCCAAGGAATGCGCGATTTCGTTCATTGATTTGACGATGGCAATATCGGCCTTATTATTTAAAATATCTTTAACAAAAGCACCGTCTATTTTTAAGTAATCGATATTTAAATTCTTTAGATACGAGTAAGACGAGTAGCCCGACCCGAAATCGTCCAAGGAAAATTTACAATCGAACTGCTTAATCGCTTTGATAAAACTGTTGGTTAAATAGAAGCTTTCCGCTGCAACTGTTTCCGTAACTTCAAAGATAAGCTTATTAGTCGGCACAGTGGTCGACTCTAAAACGCTTTTAAGAAACTCGAGAAACTCTTCACTATTAATAGACTGTCCCGACAGATTAATCGCAAATCCATCAATATTATCAAAATAACTTTTATTGTTCTCAATCCACAAAAGTACATTGGTAATGACCCATTGATCAATTTCCGGCATGCGTTTACAACGTTCTACCGCAGGTATGAAATGATCAGGCGGAATAATGTTGTCATTTTCGTCTTTAATGCCGAGCAGAATTTCGTAATGTTGATGACTGGCGCTTGTTTCATCTACAGCCGTAATCATTTGACAACGTAAAAATAATCTTTTCTCGGAAAACACCTTGTCAATATTACCTATCCACTCATATATTTTATTTTGACGTTTTAGGTTTTCATCGTCACTTGTAAAAAGTAACACATTGTTTGGCCCGGAGTGTTCTGCCGACATACTGGCAGCATCGGCATGCTGAAGTAATTCGTAGATGTCAAAATTACTGAGATCGAAAGGCACCAACCCCATACTAACGCCGATTGAATAGCTCTTTTCTTCCCATTGAAAGCGGGATTCACTGATAACTTTTATCAGGTGCTTGGATAAATCATATCCCGTATCTACAGAACACTCTTTATAGAGTACAGCAAATGACTTATCGCCGATTCGCGCGAATAAATCGCAATCGCGTAACTCTTTAAGAATTAGTTGCGTCAAGGTCTTTAAGAATTGCTTACCACCGTCTACGCCACAAATATTTGTAATGACCCGAAAATCCAACACCTCTATATGGCACAATAAATGGGATTTATTTTCAAGCTTGACTAGCTCAAGTTTAAGTTGTTTGATAAACTCGTCTTTGGTAAATAAGTCGGTTTCCGCATCGTGAGTCGCGTTGTAAACCAGTTTGCTATGCATGTTTTGCAACATTTGGTTAGTAGCACGATCCATTAAGGGTACGTCCAGGCTTTCTATTCTATTAGCACCGCCGTTTTCTAGTAGTAATGCTAGTTCGCTTTTACTAATCTCTAATTTTGTTAATCCATCGCGACTAACAAAAACGCAAATAGGTAAAACACCACCTATCCATATTAACTTCATAGGTTCAAAACCTTCAGAACCTCTATACATGATCAGCCATTCCCCTTCTTGCAGGTGTTCAACTTGCGCAGCCCATTTAGATTCGTTATTACTCGAAATGGATTTAGGTACGGGAATTCTGATGGTATCGATTGGCTTCCTCACTTTTGGCACGCCACTGCCTACCAGCAACGCAAACAATTCTTCAATAACGCTATCGCGTTTAAATAAGTTAGGACAAACCGTGCCCAAATTATCTTCGATAAATTTAAGTGTAGTGTGAATACTGACGGATTGCATATTCAAAAAAGACTCTTGTTCGTAAAGCCAACAAAGCAAATCGTCAATAACTTGGAGATATGAGGTTTTTTCTTCGGGATTAGCGTCCTTATTTAGTTCGGCGATCACTAAAAGATCTTGCCATCCAGCGCCAAGTAAGGTTGGAATGATAGAAGGTACGGCGCGACCGGCTATACGCTTGTCGACTTCCTGTTGAATGGCAAGTCTTGCCAGTTCAAGCTTTTGTTGGCCTTCGTATGGGTCGATGATGCGTTTAATATTGGTATCAGTGGATTTGGTTAATTGTTTCGCGACGCCATCCAATTCATGTTCGACTTCGTCGAACACATTTGGATTACTTATAGACTCTGCAGAAATTCGCGCGATCGCTTTTTCCACAGTATTTTTTATATTAGTGTTCTTTATGACTCTATTACTTTTTATCGCAGGTTCCAAAACAGCCAACTGATTGAGTATTTTGCGTGCCGGATGCGATTCGGTATCTAGAAAATCGTTTCCTTGTAATGGCAAGGACAATAAAGGCAAATAAATGCTTTCCATGTAGTTTTTAATATCAGTCGAAAACTCCAACTGACCAAATAGCGCATCAAAAAACTTACCATATAATTCAAGGCGCTGGGCATCATTCGCTGACAATGATTTTGCTTCAGGGCTATTTTCCTGTAATTTTTCAGTAAGGCTTTTGTGTAATGTTGCAGCATCAAAATGACTTCCTGTTTTGGCAGTTATATCATTATGGATCTTGGCAATTGCGGATAACACTTCAGCAGGATTAAACACAGCTTGGGTATGAGTGAGAGGGACGTCGCCTCCTTTATTTCCAATGTCCGTCGATATACTTGCTGTTTCACTTAATAGATTAAGTAATTTTCCTGAGACTTGAGTTAAAGGTTGAATGGCTTTGAGCGCAGCATGTGGCTCCGCATCTAAAAAATCATTGAAATAAACAGGGGTATTTTCGTTATGTTTAGTTTCGAAAGAATGTCGACCCTGATTACTATGCCCTGGCTTGACAGGCCGTGCAGACTCAAATTTTGTTAGATTTGCTGTTGCCTGCTTGTAAAATCCAGGTAATTCTAGAATTAAAGTTTTCTCAAAACAATTATAAATTGCTTTTTTTACATAGCTTCCTAATTCCAACTGCAGAAATATTTCCCTAAAACTATCACATAAAATCGCCGGGCCTATCGGGTTATTGATCGAGTTGTCAAATATACCAAACACTCTGCATAGCTCTCTTACTATCAGACTAAGCTCATCGTCAAAATAGTTTTTTAGCTTCCTAATGGATGTCGCCATATTTAGCCAATCTTCAAAATCTTCCTTTTCGACTAGTGAAAGCGACTCATGATATAAAATCTCTGGCGATTTTTCGGTGTTATTAGATATAAAATCGACTTGATATATAACAGAGCAACAAAACTCACTACTAATGATTTCTCTATTCAGTTTTAAGGTGGTAATTAAGTCATCGAAAGCCGAGGCGTTGGAAAAAAACTCAGAATGTGAATTTGCGACATCCAAACATTCACAGAGAGACTGGAAAAAACTGTCTATGAGTTGTGGTAGACTCTCTATTAGAAATTGCTTAAATGAGTTTTTGAAGTTTTCTTGATTTAAGTTTTCCGGCGAGCTATCAGAGGTATCAGGAATAGGGGCCAGCAATCCAGTACTTGCCATTGTTTTTAGTGCATTAAAAGTAGCAGCAGGCATATTTTCAATGACAACACCTACCCCGGATGTGCCTATATGTGTTATTTTCGCCTCTACCTCAAAGGCTTTTAGCTCAAACTCTAGCCGAATAGAAAAGCGAATTTTTAAGTTTTTATCTAATACAACTTCCGGGTGATTTTTATCTAAAACCAGATAAAACCCGCCACTACAAAAATCCAGAATACGACATGCCAGTGAATTAGTGTTCTCGATTAATAGCAAAGCCTGCAGATCTATCGCATACCTGATATAGCGACGTCGCTTGCTTTTTTTTATACTAGCAGACATAAATCAGAATAAATATTAAATCAAATTATTATAATATCGATTGCTAGCCCTATTAATTAAAATGAGCCCCCATAAACTCCAGCCAACGAAGTCAACGCATTGACGCCTCTAACGTTGACACTAATCTTAACACTATTCCATGCGTTGCCTAACTGAGTGTTCTTAGTAACATAGTGTTTAATTGCGTAAATGTGCTATTGTATTTTTTATTTAACTCCTCAGCCTCTATAAAGCTGGCACCTTTACAGACCAATAATATTCGCCGATTTCTCAGTGAATTCAGGGTCGGCACTCACACACCAACTGCGTGAGTGGTGCAAATAAACCTCTTGATTTTGCCCACCTGTCGCGCACTCTAAAATAATTTGAGCGCGCTCGACTAGTCGGCGCTCGGCGCTACGGCTGCGGACTATTCATTCCAGCTGTTGTTTTTGTTCGGTAGTCAGTGTTATTTCTAACGCATTTCAAGGCATAGTGCCTAGTATAGCCAATAACATGAGCTATTTACGCTAGATAACAAAACGACATTGCTTGATTTGATCAAGCAGTTGGGTCTTTAGCATTCACTACTTCAACGTCGTAGACATCAGCATTCAAGCGGATCTTTGAAATTCGTCCTATTTGCCAGACTCACACAAAAACCATCCTTCTAAAATGGCAAGAACACTAGCCTTGATAAGAATGAAATCAGTTTGCGCACTAGTCAAAGCAAGGTCCGGGTGCTGGTTTGTTTAATTCGGCGTATGGTCAAACTCCACAACCACAACCACAACCACAGCCATTACATACTGTTATGTTTTCAGAGGAAAGGCTCTTGTCTCCACCCCGGACAAGGTCTAACTAATACCCTTTGGTTGTTTATTTCGTACTCATGAAAAGGAATCCATCATGAGCCGCCAAGCAAGCCACTTCCGATAAAGTCGCCGTTTCTGGATAACGGGCCTATATTGGCCACAGGCAACCCCGAATTTCGCCGCTATAGCGCTACCTACATGCAAAAAGATAAGGAAGTTGGGCACTTTAGCGACGATTTGGCAATAAATTGTGCGCCATAGGGCTGGATGCGTATTTATCTGGAATAATTGCTTGGTTGCTCTTATCCTGTCAACACTCGCTTACTCCCCTAAAATAAGGGGACGAGGACAATCCGGCACAATGACTGCGGTATTTATGTGACGGCGAACGGATAAAAGCCCAGGCCCAATGTTTCCTGGTGTTCCATCTGGTGTGCGTTGATCTAAGCCTTAGGGATTAAGCACTGCAGCCGGCTCTGATAGGCGCAAAGTTAACAAAAGCCCCCAGAAAACAGCGGTCTAATCGCCGCTGTTTTTATGAATTGCCCTATCCTGGCTGCCCGTCCGGCCTAGACGACGTCAAAACTGGCGAATAATAAAATGCAAATAAGGAAAATGCCGCCAACCAGCAATAGGTAGACACCATCACCAAGCCGCCATACCAGCTTGGCAACAACGCGGGAAACAACACTCGAAACAGCGCGGCCAGATTAATCAGCACAAACGCCAGCGCCATCACATTCGAGGCTTTCAAGGCCCTGCCGGTATGGCCCAAAGCAACGCGGGCCATCATGCCCAGTGTCAAAATGCCAATGCCGCCCACGGTAAAAGCATGTAAAGCCAAAGACTGTGGAACGATGCCAAAAGCCGCTAAAGACACCAAGCCAAACCCCAAAATCAGCCAGCCATAGCCCACATACAAAACCCAAAGTAATGGCACAAACCAAATGCGCGGATGGTACCAGGCCGCCACTCGCACAATATTAATCACAATGGCAGCAACGGCAGTCACCGCTAACATAGCCCCGGAAATATTCAGCATCAGCAGGGCAAACACCGCCAGACTCACAACCACAGCAGCTATATCCAATGCCGGATTGCGAATACAAATAACTCCGGACAAACCCCGTTCGGTAAAAAATGGAAACACCCGGCCGGCAATCACCAAAATCATGGCCACGACAATCGTAACGACCAAGATCAGACCGAGCGCGGCACTGTTGCTGGCAAATCCAAGTACTTCGGCATGAATTAAGCCGTTGCCCAAGGTCAGCAATAACAGCAAAGCGATAAAAATCAGATTTTGGTAGTTACCGGTTTTTAAAATCGGCTTGCTAACAAAATATGCCAGCACCGGTAAAAATACAAAATCGACTGCGCCTATCAAGACATCAGGCAGCAACTCGGAATAAAACGGCAATACCCTGCCATAAATCCACAGAAAACACAGCGACGCTAGCTGATCGGGCGTAACCGTTTGCAAGCCGGTCCAGTTTCTAACCGCGGTCAGTAAAAACCCGGCAATCACTGCCGTGGTGTAGCCAAGCAACATTTCATGCGCGTGCCAAGTACTGCCGGTGAAGTAGTTATCGATATGCAGTGAACCGTTGGACATCGAACTCCACAGTGCAATCAAAGCCAGAGCTGATAAACCCGCCAGCGCGAAAAAAGCCCTAAAACCCATCGCAAACAGTGGATAATCAAAAACCGGTTTGTTATTCATGCAAACGCTCCTCCAGCCAGTCGATTTCGTTATTCGAGAAGCCGGCGATTATACGCACTTCTCGGTTAAAGGGCCCTTTAGGTTTGCCCTTAAAATAATTCATAATCAAGTCCTTGAAACACTGTTCGGGCTGTAAACCGCGTTGCTTGGCCAGGATATTGAACCAATAAGAACCGCGCTCCACATGCCCCACTTCGTCATTATAAATCCGCGTCAAAATAGCCACTCCAGGCTGATCTCCAATGACGTTTAGCTTATCCATCATGGCCGGCGTCACGTCCAAACCTCTGGCCTCCATGCAACGCGGCACTATCGCCAAGCGCGCCAAAATATCGTCCGAGGTTTCTTCTGCGTGCGACCAAAGCCCACGATGCGCAGGCAAGTCGCCGTAATCGAACCCCAAGCCAAGCAAATGATCGCGAATCAGCTCAAAATGCTGAGCTTCTTCGTCGGCGATGATTAGCCAATCCCGATAAAAATCGTCAGGCAAGCCGCGAAACCGGTAAATAATGTCCCAGGCCAAATAAATTGCCACGAACTCAATATGCGCCAGCGCGTGAAAAAAAGCCGCTTTGCCTGCATCGGAATCAAGACGTCGTTTAGGCATATCGCGCGGCATCAACAAATCCGGCTTGCTCGGAAATAGTGTATGGCTTATCGGCAATACCGCGCCTTCTGCCTGCAAGGACAACAGGCCGTTATCCAATAATTGCCTGGCTTGATGGGTTAAAACAAGTTTTTGCGCAATATCGCTATTAAATAAACAGCGCGCCGCGAAATCAGATATGCAAGGAGCCTGCTCTTCCAAAATCAAAGTTCCTGTTCTCACGTTAAACCCGATAAAAACATCCTATCCGAGAGCTATCTGCGCTAAATAATTGCACGAATCAATCTAATTAGTCTCTCGGGCCGAGATGTGTCGCCGGGGATAATCCTTAAATCTTATTTTTTAGTCATAAAAAAATAAACGGTTTGGCATTTCAAAACCATATTGTTACCGGCTTTTTCGATAGCTTCGCAGGTTTCCATTTTCGAACGACCGGGGGCAGCCTGTTTGACAATTTTGCCGCCTTCGACGGAATAATTCAGCACCGCGCGCATTTGATCGATTCTGGCGTGCGAGTCGGATTCATGGGTCATGCCTTCGATAGTGCCGTCTTCTTTAAAGGTCCAGGTGGTATTAGAACTGCGGGCCTTGCTGCCATCGCTGGTATTCGATTCTTTATCGATTGTCCAAGTGCCCAGAAGCTCGGCTTTGCTCAACTGTACTTCCGCTACAGCGTTAAAGGATAAAAGCATCAAAGCAACAACGGGGAGTTTAATAAATTGCATGGTAAAGCCTTATTAGGTATTTAGAGTGTGGGATTGTAGCATGGAGCTACGGGCAGGCCCTTTAAGTTAAAAACCGCCGCTATACTCAAGCCAAACTGCAGGTATTATTCTGCCAGTCATTTGCGGCACACCTACAATCGTTCATCAACGCAATTTAACGCCGCTAAAACCAATACTTGTTTGCTGAGATTATATGTCCCAAGACAACCTACATTTTACTTACCGCCTAACAGCCGATGACTACGACAGCGCGGATTTCCTGATCGAAGTCGACAAACAAAGCATGACGCTGATTTCCGCCGCACCGCCGCCCTATCCTTTTTGGACGGCACTTTCGTATCAACAATGCCGCAATTGCCCCTTAAATTCGGCGCAGTTTCCGCATTGTCCGGTCGCGGTTAATTTGGTGTCGTTGCTGGACTTATGCGGCCACCTGGTTTCACACAAGCAAATGACTGTAGAGGTAATCACCGATAGAAGAACCATACGCGGAGACACCACTGCGCAGCATATCGCCAGCTCGATTTTAGGCTTAATCATGGCCACCAGCCCGTGTCCGCATACCGAGTTTTTAAAACCGATGGCCCGCTTTCATTTACCACTGGCCGACCAAACCGAAACGGTTTATCGCGTAACCACCATGTTCTTATTGGCGCAGTATTTTCGCTATAAAGACCAACTGCCCTATTCGCTGGAGCTGGATCAACTGCTCGCGCTTTATCAAGACTTACAAATTGTTAACCTGCATTTAAGTCAACGACTAAAAACTGCGATTAGCGAAGATGCGGCTGTAAACGGCGTTATTTTGCTGGATTTATTGTCAAAATCGGTGTCCTGGTCGATAGAGGACGGCCTGGAAGAAATCCGGCATTTATTCCAAGGCTACCGTAATCCAACCCAATAGTCTGCCGGCACGTTAAGCCATTGAATGCAATAAGCGCCAAGCGGATGCAAGAGACTTATCAACGTCTACCTCTTATTTTTTCGGCAAAAACCGGGATCAAGCCCCATGATTTCCTGCCAACGCAATTCAGGGCGCGATAAAAACACCTGGGAATATCGAATGGCGCGCCGGAGTGCGACTGGCGCCCTGACAGCCAGGTGTTGGAGCCAACCCGGTCGGGTCATCTGGTTTTGCTGGAAATAACGAGCCAAGGCCAATGCGAAGGCTTCGGTCTCGAAAACCTCGTTGGAGACATCATCCCAAAAACTAGCCTTCCAAAAATCGAGATCTCGATCAGTCGCGCTCAAGCTTCGCTTTCCGGCTTTGGTTGGTTTTCCGTCCAGGTACCGGTGCGTCAGCTTGATGATCGCATCAGTCGCTGATTCGTCATTTTCGGTTAAATGTAGAAAGCGATCTTGATAAAGGTTGGGGATTGGCTCTGAAATCATCAGGTCTTCACTGATCTTGGTTAGGCTGGGTGCATTTTCAGCGTCGTGTTACCGACCAGCCAATGCTCCTGGACGATGCCTGCCTGATGCTGCCTTATCAGTTGCCAACAAGCTTGAATGATGGGGAAACGGGTATCCGATACCGCCTTTCGGCAGCTGGCGAGTTGTTTTTCGTAGAGTTT
Source organism: Methylomonas albis (assembly GCF_014850955.1). Lineage (NCBI taxonomy): Bacteria > Pseudomonadati > Pseudomonadota > Gammaproteobacteria > Methylococcales > Methylococcaceae > Methylomonas > Methylomonas albis. Next base: position 2,344,501 of record NZ_JACXSS010000001.1, on the reverse strand, counting down.
ATGATTGGCTTTGCCGGGGTCGCTAAAATAGTTCTCCAACACTGCCATGTCCGGTGCAATCAAGCCGGCAAAGTTGGGATACGACTGAGCGATGCTTAGACCTTTCGGGTCCAGGTCACCCATCACCCAGACAGGCAACTGAAGTTTCTCGATCAGACTCAACACCGTGCCAGCCTGATAAATATGATCGCCACGAAACACCACCAACGGTTCGGTGGACGCCGCCGACTCATCAAGCTTAATAACGCCCAACTGATCGAAGCAGCGGTAATTCTCAACAATCCAAATGCTCTGATTCTCGACACCGACTATGCTTTCTAAGGGCATATCGCAATGACTGTTGTCCGGCAATCGATAGAGTTCAGCATTTAACTTGAGCGCCCTGCCCGGCAAGGCTTTAATGGCCAGGCGATTTTTCTTTACCGATTGTCCGGCCAGTTTTTCATCAATTGCCAGAGTTAAAGCCTGTTCGCGCTGCATACCGGCAAACTCGCTAGTAGCAACCTGCCGCAGATCGATGCCGGAGATTTTATTAACCAGCTCCCGTAGTTCCTGTTTGTCCTGGTGAGTCAGCAGTAGTTTTTTGGCTTGAGTCAGGCCTATGTTGTATTCCTGGTGAATAGCCTGCCAGGTTTGATTGAGCGGAAACAGCTCCCGTTCACTATCGATCGCGCGTGCAATGACCGCCAGCCATGTCTTGTTCATCTTTCGCCAGCCTGACAGCTCAGCAGAATGTCACAAATCTTCTTATTGCCGGTAAAGCCTGCCCCTTCACTCACCTCCCGCCATTCGACTTGCAGGGACTTATGTTGCTGTTTCAGGCATTCGTTCATCACGCACGCGAGCCAGATGCTAGGCTCGATATCAGTAGCAAAAATCTGTTGAAATGCCAGCGCCGATAATGGCCGGCCAGATTGTTGAAGGACTTTGGCCATATAGACCGCCAGTTGCTGTCGGTATTTGGGGACGTGTAGGGTCTGTTTTTCCGCAGGGTTTAATGTCACCGCGTTCAAACGCCGCTGCTTTTGTTTGGCTAGCAAGGCATCGCTATCGATGCGAATCTTCTGGGCAATCTCGACCAGGTCTTGCTCCACGGCGTGGTCCATGGGATCGGCATGCGCCGACAACGCTAAGGGTTGAATGCGATTCCAATGTTCAGGGATCTGATCGTGCTCGCTCCAGTCCAATGGTTGGTAATCGGGATTTTGCCGCAGATAAAACGCAAAGCCCTGAACCAGTTGCGCACGCACTTCGATTTGCCGCAGTTCGAACAGGAAAATTTTCAGCTTATCGAGGATGTCCTGCAGCCGTTGTTGATACTTTGGCAATAGCCTCAGTAATTGCCGCTCCAGCAGTTGATGTAACTCCGGCTGTTCCTCGACGTATTCCAGTAAGAACTCAGGCTGCAAGGCACTGATGGCTTTGACCAGCTTTTCCAGACGGGCAATGTAAAAGGTGTTCTGTTTTTGTTTTTCCGCCAGGGTCCGGACATTGGCAAAACGGCTGTTGACCAGCATCAATAGGTAACTGGTGTTTTCCTCCAGGTTGTCGGCCAAATCGAATACCAACCTTTGTATTTCCAGCAGGTAATGATCCACATCGTCCAACCGGTTCTCTCGCCACGCATCCTGGTACAAACCGATCTGCTGCTCCAGAGTATCGATCCAACTCGACAGATCGGTATCTAACCGACGGATCCGGTCGCTGCTCAAGGCGCTATCGAGAAACTGGCTTAACCGTCCGGCGATGCGGAAACCATCGTCGCTGTGATTAACCAGTACTTTCAGTTGTTTTAGCTGATTGAGGGTGCGTTGATTCTGACCGTCCGAGTAGATAGTGCCATTGAAATAGGCCTTGGCGATCAAGTCGCTATGATTGGCCAGCGCCTTGAACAGCCGCTCCAGGCTTTGTTCGGCCTGACTCAAAACAGACTCTCCTGGGCCACGTCATCTTCGTCCTGCGTGATCGGCAATTGCTCATGCTCTTTGATGAATTGCAGCGCCTGATAGAAATAATCCAGCTTGCCGGTCACTTGATAAATCAGGGTGTCGCGATTAGACAGATGTAAATAGCCCCATTGATCCAGGGTTTTCAGCAATTTTTCCAAACGGCTTTTAACCGCATCGTCGGTACAGACAAAATCTTTGAAGCGACCAAAGGTTTGCAAACGATCCGCCAGCCAAAGCCTGATTACTCTCGATGACCTGCAATAGCGCCCCGAAGCTCAGCGTATCGCCGGGCGACAAAGTGGTATCGCGATGCAAACAGGCCATCATCATGTCCAGCCATTCCACGACGGGCTGTAGTTCCACCCGAAACTGTTGAAATATTCGTTGAATATCGCGGCGGGCACTGGCATCGATTTGTCGATAGGCGGCATAATACGCCAGGCTGTTCTGAGTCTTGCTCAAGCGGTATTGCAAACGGCTCAAAAACTCGTCGACCTGTTGCGCGTTATCGGCCTGCTGCAAAAATCGAAAGCCGGCCTCGTCGCTGATTTCGCAAATGAACTCGCCTTGCAGCAGACGTTTCAGTAAGACGTCAAACATCAGCCAGCTCCCGCACCATGGGCGCCAATTCCGCGAGATAGGCGTCATCGATTTCCATCTCCACCAACTCGCGCTGGCCGACCACCTGATAACGGTTTTTGAACAGCCGGAGAACATCCGGATCAGGATCGGGAAAGGCGGACAGCAAGGTAATACCGTTATTGCTCAATAACTCCAGCAACACCTCGATATTGACCTGATGCAGTTCCTTTAGCTCATCCATCGGCCAGATGATGTTCAAGGGTTGGTCCTTGCGTATCATGTTGACCAGGGCAATAAAGAACACACATAAGATCAAATACGATAAGCCATGACTGGAGATTTGCTGTAATTCCTCGGCATGTGTCGCTTTTTTGCTGCGACCATTTTCGCTGACTATGATTTCCAGTTCCAGCAGACTGACCAGCTTCATTTCCACCCTGCCCTTGCCGGGCATTTGTTCTGCTACCAGTCTCACCATGTCCGCAAATGTCTCGCCAGGCAAACGGCCGTCACTGTTTCGATTCCAGTCATCGTATTGTTTGGTAAATGCGACGATCTGCTGCCAGTAGCCCAAGGACTGCACTTTTGAAGTCAATCGCCCCTGGATGCTTTCGATTTTGTCGAAACGGATATTGCTGTCGATATGCTTGGTTAGGCGTCTGGATAGGGAATCTATACCGCGATCGAACTTTTCCAGTGTTTGCTGATAATCTCGAATCATGGCGCCAAACAAGTTGACCTGATTGACCAACCAACTATGTAAATCCTGATAGGCTGTATCGTACCAATTCAATATCGGCGACAGCCAGGCGGTTTCGTCGCAGTCCAAACCGAGTTCACTTTCCTGACTGGCATAATACTGGGCCGGCCGGGTGCCTGGATAACGCGCCAAGGTCTGTTTCAAATGCCTAAGCTTTGCCAACAACATCCGACGCTGATTTTTGAAAGCCTCGTTCAAAGTGCGATATTCGTTTTGTAACAAGGCCAGGGTGTGCGATTCGTCGAAGCTGACGACGTTGGGTGCATAGCGGGCGTAGGCAGAGCCATCATCCAGCAATTGCTCCAGCGTTTTCATCTCCTGGTTCAGTTTCTGCAACGCGGCAGTCAGCCGTCCCTGCTCTGCTTTCAATTCGTTGCTGCGTTGTTGATAGCGTTGCATGGCGGCAGTAAATTGTGCCTCGGTCTGACGTAGCTCGGTAGTCAGTTCACGAGCCGCGTTGCACAATTCGGTATAGCCAGACCAATGCAGTTGCTCCCAACGCCGATAGTCGCTCACTGTTTCAGCGGCGGCTTTGGCGTCCTTTAACTGCTGTTTCAAAGTACCTATCCGGCCTTCGAGTTGTTGCAAGGCATCGACATCGATTTGCCGAGTCTTCAGGCTGTTCAGCCGTTGTTGCGCCAATTGTTGCAGGGCCTGTTGCTCTTGGCTGTTTAGCGCGGCAATATCATGCTTGATATGTTCGACTTGTTGTTCTGCCGCCTGTTTAATCCGCGCGATAGCGGTTTCCAGCTCGACAGCAAGCTGTTTTTCATCGTTTTGTAATTGCCGCTTCAAGCCATCCAGCTGACGTTTGATTTGGTTAAGGTTTTGCTCAACCGCTGCTTTTTCAGCCTGCAACAGCTGCGCGCGCTGACGTTTACTGTTTTCGATCTGCAGTTTCAAAGAGGTAAGTTCTGCTTTAATGGCGGTAAAGCCATTGTGCAGGCGTCCCTGTTCGGTTTCGGCTTGCTGACATTGCTTGCGCAGTTGAGTATCGGTCTTTTTCAAAGTGCTTAAATGTTGATCGGCCTGTTCGTCCAAACCGGTCAACTCGCGCAAGCGGTGTTCATGCACGGACAACAAAGCTCGGATTTGCAGTTCATCGGCCGCCAAATCAGCCGACAGCACATCCAGATTCAATGAGACCCCATACAATCCCGTCGGCTTTTCCAGTAATACCGGCTCCAGGTCGTCGCGCAGCAACAAATCCGGATTAACCACTTTGGCAATATCCTGCGTCCAACCGGGTTGATGTTCGCGCAAAAACCGCAACAAGGTATCGGCTTCGGTATCCAGTTGCCGCTTTAAATGCTTGATGGCCTCATCAATCGATTGTTTCTCGGCTTGAATATGACGCTTTTGTTCCAGCGCGGACTCGACATCATCCTGATTGGCTTTGATGCGCTTGTTGATACCCGCAACGTCATTTTTGGCTTCCTCCAATTTCTGATGCTGGCTTTGCTGAAGCTCTAACTTGGCTTCCCGGGTTTGAATTAATTCTGGATCAGGTTGGATTTGCGCGATCTGTGCATTCAGCGCCCCCAGCTTTCCCTGAACCTCACCGGCCGATCCATGTAGCTTTTCCTGTTCGCCATTATTCGCGGCTCTCAGTTGCTCCCTGACCTGGTTATGTTCAGCCCGATGTTTGGCTTCATCTTGACCAACCTCAGCCCTAACCTCCTGGATTTGCCTTTCGCACTGGTGACGCTGCTCGGCGTACCCTTTCTCGGTTTCGGCCTTGATCACGGCGAATTGGGCATTGATGTCCTGCACTTCAGACGTCAGCTTTTCGTAATGCTGTTGCTCCCGAACCAGACTGTCGGCAAAGACAGGCTGTTGCTCGGCCAGACGAATGCTGCACTGTATGTCCTTGGCGTCCCATTCGGCTTTTTCATTTTCCAGTTGGGTTTTCTGCTTCTCCTGACTGCTTAACTCGGCTCTTTGCCTGGCCAGTGCGGATTGCATCTCTTGTTCCTGAGTCTCCCAATCGGATTTCAAGGAATCGAGCGACTGCTCGGTATTCGCCAGCCGTTCTTGCTGCCCTTGTTGTTGCTGACGATAACGCTCTCTCAACAGTAACAGGCGTTTGTGCAGCTCGCCAAAACGAGTTTTGAACTGCTCTTGCTCCGTTGCCAATTGGCTCAGTTCAGCCGCCTGTTCCCGCTCGGCTTCGCTGTGTTGATAAGCGCGATATTCCTTGTACCAATCCTCCAATTTGTCCATGGATATATCCAAGGAAATGGAATCGCGGTTCTCGTCGATACAGTTGACCAGCATTTCCCGCAAGTCGGCGAAATCGGTCGAGCGCTGCAACATGCCGGAGACGATTTTTTCGATGTCTTTCAAACGTCGGCCAGCACTGCCCTGACAAAAGCTGTACCGGGCAATCAAATTGCGTAATTCCTGGCCCTTGCTATGCGGCAAATTCTGAATCACAGTACGATAGTCACTGCAGGACGTCAGCTGATTGCTGCAATTGATGTGGCGTTTATCCAGGTGGCGTTTCAGATCACGGCAGGAAATCGGGTAGCAAGAACCGTCGAGCCGCGTTTCCAGAAAATCGTCGCGATCGAAGCCCTTATCGACAAAGCGGTAGCACAGCCCTTCTTCGTTGAGTGATGCATAGATCACCACCATGCAGATTTGCTGGTCGCGGCGATACTCGAAAATGATATAGGACGACTCGTTAGGCAAATAATGCTTGGCAAAGCTTTCGGTGACCCGGCTTTTCGGCACCAACCGGCCTGGTCGTTCGCCGAAAAACAACGGAATCAGTCGCAGCAGTGTGGTTTTACCGGCACCGTTGACGCCGTTGAGGTTGGTGTGTCCATCCAGGCGCACCTCCTGTAGCGTACCGGGCTTATACGAGTCGATCAAAATCAGCCGAATCAATCCAAAACGTTCCATTCTAAATCCTTGCTTTATCGGGTTTGCATCAAGCCATCGAGCGTCAAGCCGCAACTCGGAACGAAAGCCTGCATGAAAAACACCACTTCGGGCTGTTGCAGTTCGTGAATGTTTTTGGCCAATTGCTGGGCGGCCATTTCAAACTCGGCATTGCCGGCCTTGAGCTCGGCCTGGCATTTTAGATAAGCAGAAATCTTATCTGCTGCTTTGATGATTTGCTGATACGGTTCCGGCAGCTTGTCGTGTTGAATCAATGACCGGAAGTCGTCGCGCAATGCGTCGGGCAGTAAGTTCAACAGCTCGGTTTCGGCCTGCTGTTCGATTTGCTTGTAGGCGCCAAGTATCGCCGGCGAGTGGTATTTGATCGGGGTAGGCAAGTCGCCGGTGATCACCTCGGTCACATCATGATATAGCGCGGCGGTGGCCACGGCATTGGCATCTACCTGTCCGTCAAAATAACGGTTTTTGATTAACGCCAGAGTATGGGCAATCACCGCCACTTCCCAGCTGTGCTCCATGACGTTTTCCTCATGGGCGTTGCGTTTCAAACCCCAGCGTTTGATCCATCTTAACCGCGAAAGGTAGGCGTAAAAACTGCTGCTAATGGTTTGCATCATGAGGTGTTGGCTTGCTAACGACTAAAAATATTCGGCATGACTTTATGGGGGTGCATCAATGATCACTGACGGCGATGGATTGCCTGATTGACAACAAAATCAGGGCTGCCGTATTTCGACGCCTATTTGTGTTTTTCCCAGTAGTCATCGCAATTCTGTATCCCTATTTTTCTGTTCCAATAATCTGAATTAAACGCTAAGAAGGTGTAACGCTCGTCATAATGTGCGGATTATCACCGAACACATATCATCAGGGTGAGGCGTACTGCACGACGCCAGCAATTGATTCTCTGGCGGGAGCGAGATCCAGCTTCAGGTCTGACCAATTTTCAGCCAATTTAAGCTTCCATTAGGAAAAACAACCTCTTGCTATGGTTTGTCACTATATTGTCACAAGCTTATCCACAGTTTTTGTGGATAACAGTTTCGATGCCCCCTTCAACTAAACTGTCACAGTTTTTGTTATAGGGGCAAGAGTCCAACGGAGCCTTGGACCTTAAGATTTATCTGTCACATCAGCAAGCCCATTATTGCCTATTTTCGCACGAATCCCCAAAGCCCCTTGATTGACTAAAAACCAGACACTAATTCTACTTTGTCAGATTTCCTCAACCGGTTGTTTGTCAACCAACAGGCGTCGCTCTTACGGGGTTTTGTTAGCGCAAATAATGCTGGTTTCATAATCTGACAAAGTAGAACTAAGCAACGCAATGAACAACAATTCTGATCCAATGTACGACCGCTATACTGATATGGACTTTGCCGACGCCAAGCCGGTTTCACAGGTACCAGCCTTAGCCGAACGACAAGCCGAACAGGGCAACAAGTCGCGCATCACCATGCGGGTGGATAGTGAGACACTGACTATTTTTAAAGCGCGTGAAGAAATGAGCGGCGGCAGTTATCAAACCTTAATTGCACCGGTATTAAAGCCACTGACTCTGTCACCGGCCGTTTGCGATAGCTGCACAGCTTAGCAGCCAATGTCCGGACATTGATGCCTTGCTGTCCGCATTACTCAGCCTGCGACAAACCGCTGCTTTGCCAACTTTCAATATGCTGACACCATTTCAATGTAACGGTCTTAGCCACTCCTGATCAAAAAATCACGGAATGCTGCGGGCGGCTCAATGAAATGGTGGAGGTGAGGTTTGTATGAATTACGCAGTTATAACTGAAGTTGCACGTAATGCAGGAAAATCCTTACAAGAAATCTTCAGATGACCGCAGAGTTTAAATCCAGCCCAATCCGCTGGATACAAGCTATAAACCATGTGGATTCCAGTGTCAAAGCGTTCGTATTGGAATTACCTTACATAGCTTGCCTATTTTTAAACATCTCAGTAAGTCTGAGCCGATTGCTATGATGGAAAATAAGAGTACATAGGCACTATTTTTAACCCGTCAACAAGCCCATCAAACCCTTCATCAATGCCAAAGGGGTTGGTGGGCAGCCTGGGATCACCATATCAACCGGAATAACATTCGACACGGCCCCACAACTGGCATAGGAAACCCCAAACTCGCCGCCGCAAGCGGCGCAATCGCCCGCCGCGACCACCCATTTCGGATTGGGTGTGGCTTCGTAAGTCCGCAACAACGCGGTTTGCATGTGCCGCGACACCGGCCCGGTAACCAGCAGCACATCGGCGTGGCGTGGCGAGGCTACAAAATGGATACCAAAGCGCTCGATGTCGTAATACGGATTATTTAGCGCGTGAATTTCCAGTTCGCAACCGTTACAGGAACCGGCATCCACTTCGCGTATCGCAATGCTGCCGGAAAAGTCCTTGTCGATACGGCGCTTGATGGCTATGCCTAGCTGTTCCAATTCATCGTCTTTTGGCTCTTTAAACGATTCGGTGATAACACCGACGGAAAAGATCTTCTTAAAAATTCTCAGCATGATGCTTGCCTATAAATCGTTGCCTGAATAGGAGCCATTCAGGGATTTGTTGCAGACAGGAAAATCCGGCACGATATTGTCCAGCACCAACTTTTCCAGTACTGGCCAGTTGAGTATGCTGGGATCACGCGGATAGAAGCGGGAGATTTTATTCTCGGCTTCGAATCGCACATAAGCTAAGGTCTCACCGCGCCAACCTTCGACAATGCCCAAGCCTTCGCTGCCGGCTACCGGCGTTTGCCACTCGGCGAGTATCTCGCCGGGCTTCAGCAAATCGATGAACTGCTCGATAAGCTTACATGCCGCATTGATTTCCTTGTGCCTTATCCAGAAGCGGGAGGCAATATCACCCTGATTTTCCAAAGCAACTTTCACCGTAACCCGGTCATAAGGCGCATAAGGCGCATCGCGACGCACATCAAAATCCTGCCCGCTGGCCCGACCGACATAACCGACCGTGCCGAATGCCGCGGCGATGGACTCCGATAAAAATCCGGCGGTGTACAAGCGGTCTTCCAAGGAAGAATTCAGATCCAAGGCAGTGATGATGTCCGCCAGCTCTTTGCGCAACTGAATAATGTCACGCTTGATCAAGGCACAATCCGCTTCAGCCACATCGTTTTTTACGCCACCAGGAAGCACGCAATCCATCAATAAGCGATGCCCAAACGCTTTAGCATTGGTTCGTAACCAGTTTTCCCGCAAGCGAGTGAACTGCATTTGTGCGAAGACAAATGCCACGTCATTACAAATCGCACCGATGTCACCCATGTGATTGGCCACCCGCTCGCGCTCGGCCAAGATACCGCGGATCAACGCGGCACGCTCAGGAATTTCAACGCCGGCAGCCTGCTCCATCGCCATGCAGGCGGCCCAGGCGTGGCCGACCGTAGTATCGCCGGACACCCGTCCGGCTAAACGCGCCAGAGATTCCGGGGTTCTGCCTTCGGCAATTTTTTCGATGCCTTTATGCACATAACCCAAACGTTCTTCCAGATTGAGGATCAGCTCACCGACCGCCTGAAAGCGAAAATGGCCGGGCTCGATAATCCCCGCATGCACCGGGCCGACCGGGATTTCATAGGTTCCCGTACCATGCGATTTAACGAATGGATAATCCATATCCGGTGGAGTAATCGCTTCCGGCGAACCTTGTACTGGAAAATCCTTGCGTAACGGATAACTGTGTTTGCCCCAGGCTTGATGCCGGGTCCAGCGACGGTTGTCGGGATGGCCGAGAAATTTGATCCCAAACATGTCCTGAGTATGGCGCTCACTGCGATTGGCAGCAGGATAGACAGTGGCTTGACTAGGCAATTCCAGTTTTAACGGGTTAACGATGCAGCGCAATAACAGGTAAGCCCCCTGCTTTTCAAACAGCGCATTAACAAAAAACTGCTCGTCATATTGTTCCGCCCAGCCAGCCGACCATCGCGGCTTTTGCCGGATGGCGTGTTCAGCAAACTGCTGCCAGTGTTTGCTGTCAATTTGCCAACAAGCTGTTTTAGCGCCGGCAATGAAAACTGGTTCGAGCCTAATCTCTGCCAAACCCAGCTGCTGCAATAATTCTTCGGTCCAGTTTGCAGTACTCATAACGGCGTACTCCCGGAGATCAATAGGGTCGCCTGTGAAAACCAGTTAGCCAGAAAACCGGGAATCGCCAAACCCAACCACAAGACCAAAGCCAAGTGAATCATCACCGGCCATAAGTTAGCCTTGACCGGCATTTGCCCTGCGGGCTGTTCACCGTAAACCATAGGTTGGATGTGTCTGAATAAACCGGCGAAGGCGATACCGATGCCCAACAACAGCAACGGCGCCAACCAGGGATAATTGTGCATGGTCGCCAGCAACACCAGAAATTCGCTGGTAAACACGCCAAACGGCGGGAAGCCGGCTATCGCTACCGTACCGATTAGCAAGCCCCAGCCAATTTTGGGCTGGGTTCTGATCAAGCCGCGTATTTTTTCCATGCTTTGCGTACCGGCCAATTGCGAGGCATGGCCGACGGTAACGAAAATTGCCGATTTGGTCAGCGAATGCACCGTCATGTGCAGCAACGCCGCAAACGTCGCCAAGGGCCCGCCCATGCCAAAGGCAAATGTCATGATGCCCATGTGTTCGATGGATGAATAGCTGAACAAGCGTTTGATGTCTTTTTGACGATGTAAAAATAAGGCTGCCACCAAAAACGACAACAGGCCAAAACCCATCATCAGCAGACCGGCCATATTGGTATGCGTCGCGCCATCAACCAGCATTTTGTTACGGACCACCGCATACAAAGCATCGTTCAACAACAAGCCGGATAGCACCGCTGACATGGGGGTCGGGCCTTCGGAATGCGCATCCGGCAACCAGTTATGTAAAGGTACCAGACCAATTTTGGTGCCGTAACCGATCAACAAAAATACAAAAGCAATTTCCAGAATTTCCGGGTTCAATTTATCGGCATTTTGATATAGCACCGACCAGAGCAAGGCATTTTCGCCATCGCCGATTTGTACCGCGGCGTAATACAGCAAAATGGTACCGAACAAGGCCTGGGCAATGCCGACGCCGCAGAGAATGAAATACTTCCAGGCCGCTTCGATGGACTCCGGCGTGCGATACAAACTGACCAGCAACACCGTCGCCAGCGTCGCGCCTTCCATCGCCACCCACATTACCCCCATATTATTGGTGGTCAACACCAGATACATCGCCAACATAAAGCCTTGATACATCGAGTAATACAACCTCAAGCGTCTTTCCGTGAGCCGGCCCAGTTGTTTTTCGTGTTCCATATAAGGCGCGGAGAATATCGCGGTGGTAAAACCGATAAACGCCGTCAGCACGATCAGGTAGACATTAAACGAGTCGACCATAAAGGCCAAGCCGGTGGAAAAAATGCTGCCCACATTAAGCACTTTGACCGCCAGCCAGATAGTCGCCAATAGGCTGATGCCGTTGAACCAGATATTCACTTTACCGGTGTCAATTTTGTGGATGGGAAATGCAAAAAAGACGATGCCGACAAAAGGAATCAGCAATAACAAATAGGCGGCAATCATTGATCCACCTCATGTAAGCGGTTTAGCCGGTCAACATCCAGCGAATCGATACTGGTACGTATATGAAAGAAAAAGATGCCAAACAGCACTGCCGCTACCAGCACGTCAAAGGCCACTCCCAGCTCTACCACCATGGGCATGCCCTTGGTAGCGACAATCGCGGCAAAGAACAAACCGTTTTCTATCGACATAAAGCCCACCACATGCGCTACGGCCTGACGATGGGAAATCATTAACAACATCCCCAGCAACACCACTGAAAGACTGACCGCCAGCGCATTTACCATGATCGTCGACGAGGTTTGCACAATCGGATGCAGCACGTAATAGCTGAACACCATCAAACTGGCACCACCCAGCATCACCGCCGTATTGTTCTTTAAGGCTTCCACATCGCGGTGCATGTTCATTTGCAACACTTGCCGCCTTAACATCCAGGGGATGAAAACCACTTTCAAAACGAAAGTCAGTACCGCCGAAATATACAAATGGTGATTATTGAGGCTGTAGGCCGCCAGCGCGGTGGTCAGGGTCAGCAACAAACCCTGTACGGCAAACACGAATATCAGTCGCAACAAGCGCCCCTGCCCCAACATCAGAAAAGACGTCAACCCCACCAAGGCAGCCATCGACAAAATGGCCTGGGTATAAAAATCCTGTTGTTCGATATTCATTAGCGTGACGCCTCCAGAATGATGTGGCTCAACATACCCAGCAGTCCCAGCAAATAAGCAAAGCTGAGATATTCCTGGACGCGGAATAAACGCATTTTCGCCACCAAGGTTTCGGAGATTGCCAGAATCACCGACAACACCAACAGCTTACCGATGATCGCCAGTAAGCCATAGCCCAACGCTTCAAGAGAGAAACTTTGCGCGATGCCCCAAGGGAAAAAGATATTGGCAATCAGCACGCCGTACAGCATCAGCTTCAATTGACTAGCCCATTCGATCAGCGCCAGATGCCGGCCGCTGTATTCGAGTATCATCGCTTCGTGAATCATGGTCAGCTCCAGATGCGTCGCGGGATTATCGACCGGAATACGCCCGGTTTCGGCAACGGCCACCAGGACCAGGGCAAATAAAGCAAATACAAACGAAGGCCGCAAAACCAGACCTTCATTGAGTACATGTTCTATCGCAAACGATAAATTAGTGGTCGATGCAGTCATGGTCAGGGTGAAAACCGCCATCAACATCGCCGGTTCGGCTAATGAGGAAATGGTCATTTCCCGCGACGACCCCATACCGCCGAAGGCGGTGCCTATATCCAGACCGGCGAGCGCTAGAAAAAAACGGGCAAAAGCAAAGAAACCGACCAGCACAATCACATCGGCACTGGCTGCGGTGGGTAAATCCACCGCAATCAACGGCACTACCGTAGCGGCTAGCACCATTGCCGAAAAAATGATGTACGGGGCGCGAGTAAAAATCCACGAAGCATGTTCCGCTACTACCGGCTGCTTGCGGGTCAACTTAAGCAAATCCCGGTACGGCTGCAGTAACGAGGGCGCTTTGCGATTTTGCAAATGGCATTTGCACCACTTCAGCCAGCCGGCCAGCAAGGGCGCCAGCATGACAAATAGCAAGGTTTGTAAAACGGCAACGAACCAGTTCATCAGCTGATCACCCACAACATAAGAATTAACGTGGCAAACGAATATCCCAGGTAAACGCGGATATTTCCGGTTTGAATACGACCCACCTGCTTAGCTAGTTTATTTACGCCCTGCGCAATCGGCTGGTACAACAACGGCCAACTGTGATCCTGAACCTGCAATTGATAATGTATGGCAGCCACGTCCATCTGCATGGCACCTTGAATGTCTTTTTTGATTTGTTCGTCTATCAGCCAGACTTTGGCAAAAATACGTCGAAACGGCATAGTGAAAGCGCTGCAGCTGTATTGCATGCGCGGTGTTAGGCCGCCAAACCCGCAATCCCAGGCCGCCGAACGGCGCATGGTTTTCAGTTCCGGGTTACGGCGCAAATACCAGAAGCTGATGCAGCCGGCGATCAGTACGCCAATCAACACCAAAGGCGGAGCGTAAGAGGCCTTGTGCGCAGAAACCGGCGCCAGCCACAACCAGCCCAGCGCCGTATCATTGGGCAGAGATTGGCCGAGCAACTGGCTTGCAACGTCATTGAGCAAATTGATGATCAAGCTGGGAAAAATCCCGAAGAAAAAACAGAGCCCCGCTAACAATGTCGGGCCGGCCAACATGGTTTTATCCGTTACTTCGTGGGCTTTTTCGCTGTTGCGCGAACGCGGTAGACCAAGAAAAATCATCCCGAATACTTTGACAAAACAGGCCGCAGCCAGCGCTGCGGTTAATGCCAAGGCTGCGGCCGACACCGGGATCAAGCTGCGCAATACGCCGTTATCCAATACATCAACCTGCAATGCTGTCTGGAAAGCCAGCCATTCCGAGACGAAGCCATTAAATAACGGCAATGAGGAAATACTCATGCAGCCCACCAAAAACAGAAAGCTGGTCTTAGGCATACGTTTGATCAGACCACCCATGGTATCGATATTCAAATCGTGGGTTTGATGCTGCAGTATCCCCGCACAGAGAAACAACAGGCTCTTGAACAACGCGTGGTTAAAGGCGTGAAACAGCGCAGCCAGAAAACCCAAAGCGGCCAGTTGTGGATGCCCATTAGCCATAAATATCATAGCCAAGCCCAGCACCATGAAAATGATGCCGATGTTTTCTACCGAACTGTAAGCCAGCAAGCGCTTTAAATTGGGTTGCATCATGGCGTACAAAATGCCGCCCAATGCCGAGATCGTACCCAGCACCAATAACACCACGCCCCATTGCCATTGCACTTCACTGAGCAAATCAAAACAAAAGCGGATCAAGCCATAGACGGCCACTTTCAGCATCACGCCACTCATCAATGCAGAGATATGCGAAGGCGCAACAGGGTGGGCTTCCGGCAGCCAGACATGCACTGGCACCAAGCCAGCTTTCATGCCAAAACCCAGCAAGGCCAACATAAAGGCAATACTCGCCCAGCTTGATGACAATGTGGCCTGGCGCAAGGCGTCAAAGGTAAACCCGTCGGCAAAACTCGCTAACACCCCAAAGCCCAAAATAATCGCCAAGGCACCGACTTCCGCCATCAATAGGTAAACAAATGCCGCGCGACGATTGGCGGCATGTTCATGCTGAAACGCCACTAAAAAATAACTGGCAACCGACATCAATTCCCAGGCAATCATGAAAAAGAAAGCATCATCAGCCAAGAGGACCAGCATCATGCCGGCCACGAATAATCCGGTGAACAAACCCAACATGGCAAACGGATGCTGATGCTCCTGGTAAGCACTGACATACGCCGGCCCATACAGGCTGACGGCGATGACGGCAATGCCAATGATCAGAAAGAAAAACCCCGACAGCCCATCAAACCGCACATGCCAGGGTAGCCAGGGCAAACCTAAAGGGATTTGGTCGGTTATTGCCTGTTGACTAATCAACACCGCCAACCCCGCTAGCACGGCAAAAATACCCGACAAACTTAATAAGGCAAATACCGCCTGCCTTAATAGGCCGGGATAACGGCTCTCGGTAAAGGTGTTATCCAACAAGGTTTGATGGCGTTGACTGTCTGGAAATTTGGCAAAGTAATGCTGACTCAACTCGATTAGCATGCCGCGTTGATTGCTCATCAACGCCAGTAATCCGGAAGCAAAGCTAAGTAAAACAGCAAGGTACGCTAAATCTAAAATCATAATTGGGTCTGCTCGTGTGGCGTTTCATGATGCTCATTATGGCTCTTACATAATATGGCGTAGCGCTTATTCAAGATCTTAAGCAGATCGACGCCGATGTCATCCCAAACAGATTTTGCAGCCAGCATAGTGAGGCAGCCACAATGACCATCGATTTTGCCGACGTGTTTGCCATGGGCCAACAAGACCTTTTGCAATATCCTGATAGCATTGACTGGTCCTTGATCTAGCAATATTTGCAGCATCAGGGGTGTATGGCCACCGGCAACTTGTCGATAGCCGTGTCGTGTAGATGCTGACAGGTATAAATTTGCAGCGCGGTTTGGCTGTCGATATTCTGAACAACGGCAGCCACACATTTTTTGCCTAGCCCTGCTTCAAGTATAGCTAGGTCGATGCCGCATTTTCTTGGCCCATATTGGTGTCAGAATAGTCGACATATTCACTTTGTTATTGAATGATGGCATTGATGACCTCAAGCTATCCCGATTGATACGTTTTAGGTCTGTAAGTACGAGGTGGCTTTATGTCCCTGGTGATAGCCGAACCATCAGGTTCTAAACGTCACCCGTAACGATTCGGGAATTCGGCTCAAGAAATCAAATAAGTCGACTCGGGCTCCTCTGCTGCCTCCAGTATCTGCTTCATGCTGACTTTATCGTAGCCGCCGGAGAGCAACACAATGAAGCGCTCGCGGAGCATAGGGCTTTGTCGGGAGCGCAGGATAATATTATTGGCGTCTTTTTGTTCCAGAATCCGATACCAGTTATAAATCATATGAAAAATCCGTCCCATCGGCTCTCGAATACGTTCCTCGTAAGCACTCAATCGATCAGCGCTTAAATCGCCATGAGCGAAACCGTCCAAAATCGCATCGGCTGCGTAAACGCCTCCGCGCATTGCCAGCGTCACGCCGGCCGAAAACACCGGGTCGACAAACATCGAGGCATCGCCGACCAACACAAAGCCGTCGCCGTGAAAACGCTCATTCATATAACCAATCGAAGCAATAGTTTTGACTTCCATGGCTTGCTCAGCCCCTTCAAGCCATTCGCGCACACAAGCACAACTCGCGATAGCTTTCTCGAAGCGCAGCTGCGGAGAATCGCCCAGGCTTTTCGCAAAACGGCTGTCCAATACCACGCCGACGCTGGTGATATTGTTCCTTAACGGGATATACCAAACCCAACCGCCATCAATGGTATGGATGTCAGTCGTCACCGAACCGTCCATCACCTCGCCAAAATTGATAAATCCGTGAGGATTACGACGAAAGCCACCTTTAAAATGCGCGAAATGGGCGATTTTATTCAGTTCGGGTAAGGGGCGGCGCCAGTTCAGTTTGCGGGCGATCATGGATTCCCGGCCGGATGCGTCTATCACTACCGATGCATGAATAGGCAAGGGTGTCGTAGCATTTTTCCCGGCGCTGACGCCAATGGCTTGTTCGCCATCGAATAATATGTCTGCGACCGACCATTCGCGACGTACGTCAACACCGCATTCGGCTGCGTGCTCCAGCAGGATTTCATCGAAGCGAGCGCGTTCGACGTGATAGGTATACGGCCGTTCGAAATACCCTGGATATTCGGCGGTCAGCAGCAAAACATCGGGTTTTTGGTTGAACATGCCAAAATTGGCACCCTGTTTTACCGTAAAACCCTCGGCTTCAATTTTTTCGGTGACGCCCAGTCGCCGCCAGATTTCCCAGCAAGCCGGCAACAAAGATTCTCCTATCTGAAAGCGGGGGAAACGCGAACGCTCGAATAAAACCACGCGCTTGCCTGCCTTGGCTAACATGATTGCCGCGCTGGTTCCAGCGGGCCCGCCACCAATCACTGCAGCATCGAAGCGTTCACATTGCGACATTGGGTTGCACCTTAATCTGGGAGTGATTGTTTAATACCATGATTGCTTTGGCTGAGGAAAGATTGTCATTAGGCGATCCGGAATAGCAGTTTTATAGCCAGGCAAATGTTGGCATCGTGTGTTCAAACGTAATTTTGCAATAATACCTTGCTAACGTACTGCAAAACCATCAGCCGATGAACACCACAGAAGTATTCCTGATTGCGCTCACCATTATCTACAGTCTGCCGTATTTGATTTGGCGAATCGGCAGGACAGACTATTTCGCGCCCCTGGTAGTGGTGCAGATCATTACCGGCATCCTGCTGGGGCCAGGCATTCTAGGTGCCCTATTTCCCGATTACTATGCGTTTGTATTCAACAAAGCCGTGATTCAGTCGTTGAACGGCATTGCCTGGTGGTCGGTGATGCTATTTGTCTGGGTGGCCGGTATTGAGCTGGATTTACGCCAAGCCTGGGAGCATAGAGTGGAGAGTAGCATCACCGCCGGCTTGGCGCTGGGTGTTCCTTTAGCGCTCGGTTGTATCGCCTCCTTAGGTATGTTGCTGTTTGACGGCTGGATGGGTAGCAAGGCCATGCCCTGGCAATTTGTACTGGGCATCGGAATGTCTTGTGCGGTGACGGCACTGCCGATATTGATTTTGGTGATGGAAAAACTGGAAATCCTGCGCCAGCCCATCGGACAGCGCATCCTGCGATACGCCAGCATGGACGATATTGCGATTTGGGCAGTCCTGGCCCTGATTCTATTGGATTGGGATCGGGTCGGCAAACAAGGGACTTTTTTATTGGGTTTTGCGATTAGCGCTTACGGCATTCGCAAACTGATGGCCTGCTTGCCGGAGCGCGATCGCTGGTATGTTGGCATCATCGCCTTAGCGGCAACCGGTTTTGCAGCCGATTGGGCCGGACTACATTTTATGGTCGGCGCCTTCCTGGCAGGTGCCATCCTTGATGGTTGTTGGTTTAATCAAGCCCAAATGGATCTGTTACGCCATCATCTATTACTGACGGTGATGCCGGTTTATTTCATCAGCGCCGGCTTGAAAACCAATTGGGCGATGGGCGGAACTGCGGTTTTGGTCGTCGCCGGCGTATTGCTGTTTGTCTCGGTATTCGGAAAGTTGCTCGGCACCCATCTGGCGGGAAAAATTCTGAAATGGAAACGCGGTGAAGCGTCGCTGATGGGCTGGTTGTTGCAAACCAAGGCCTTGATCATGATTATTTTTGCCAACGTATTGCTGGATAAAGAAATAATAAGCAGTGAAACTTTCACGGCGCTGTTGTTGATGGCCGTGCTTAGTACCATGTTGACGGTGCCGGTGGTGTCGCCGAAACTGGCGCGGATGAAGTCGATTATTTTCCGGTCGCAGTAATTGTTGTAAACACCGAGCGTAAAACACTTACTCGCTCAGCCCTAAAGCTTTCCAAAAATCCTCCTGCTTAGCGATGCCGAGCACGGCTTGCGCGGCAAGTAGCGCGGATACACTCACGCCCGCCACGCCGCCGCCTGGTCGCGTCCAATGACCGGTGTGATACAAGCCCGGCAAGGCACCAATTACGCTTGGCCTATTTGGACCGATCTGCTCAGGACTTGGAGCAAATCCGTATGCCGCGCCTTGCTGATTGAGGGTGTAGCGCTCCATGGTTCTTGGCGAACCGGACTCCACCACTAACAAATGATCGTTGAGGCCGGGAAAATGCCGCTCGGCCTTTTCCAATAAGCGCTGCTGAAAATCGCTCTTGGCGATGCGCCAGGACTGACCAAGGTCAAACGGGCACAGCGTGGTCAACATGATGATGCTTTGTCCGGGCGGCGCCAGCGAGGGATCGGCCAAAGAAGGCAACGTCGCCGAAAACCAGTTGCCTTGGCCGGTTTGGCTTAGCGCGTAACTGGCTTCGTGGTCGAACGAATCGAAGAAAAAGCCTTCATGGGCATGGTCTTGTTCAGCGAGGGGCAGGTCGGTCGCGATATAGCTGGCAAAGATTGACAGCGACGGTGACAGCTTCGCTAAGGCTTCGCAATGTCCGTTCGGCAAATGCTCCCGGCCAATTAATAACTCGGCGGTTTGCCGGGCGTCGACATTGGAAACCACTGTTTCGGCGCGAATCGCCTGACCGTTTTCCAATAAAATGCCGTTGGCTCTACCGTGCTCGATGCAAATGCGCCGCACGCTGGAATTTAATAAGACTTCACCGCCCTGATTTTCGATAGCCGAGGCTAGCTGATTGGCATAAACCTGAAAACTACCTCGACAGTAATAGCCGCCTTCGTAGGTGTATCCGGCCATCATGGCCGCCCAATACAGAAAAGACAGTTGCGACGGCGGCAAACCCAGATAAGGCCAGAGCATCGCGCAAGCGCTTTTCAGGCGTGCATCGACTAGAAACTCGTCCAAGGCCTCTGCTAATGTGGTGCGGCGGTAGCGAAACAAGTTGGCCAACATTTGCGCCGGCGAGGCCCGCGTCGCCCTACTCTGAGCCAACAGCTCCTCCGCCAGCATCGCCTCTTCGGCCAACACTTTGCACAGCCGGATTAGCGCGAATAGGCGGTCTTTTTCCTGCGGAAAGCGCACGGTCAAACCGGCAACAAATGCCTCTTCACCTGCCCGCAAAGAAATCTCCAGTTCCGGAAAAACCGCGCGAGCGTAAGACTGAACCGGAATGAAAAGGGCTTGAGGATCTATGCCTACCACACGGCAAATCTTATTGATGGTGCTGCCGTTGCCATAGCCTTTCGGACTGCAACCGCTGACCAAATGCACACCGGAATCGAAATAAAAATTGCGCCGCTTAAAGCCGTGCGCATAACCGCCCGGCCTGTCGTGCCTTTCCACCAACAGTACCGACTTGCCGGTTTTCGCCAACAAAGCGGCGGTGCTCAGACCACCAATGCCGGCGCCAATGACGACGACGTCGTAAACTTCTTTTTTCGATTCCCTGTAAACGCCGCGCATTGAATATCTTCTATAAGCTAAAAGCGGGTTAGCTTAGAAACAAACTTGACTGAACACAAGCAGCCCAGCGAAACCACGATAGGTAAAACGGTCGTGTTAACCGGATCACCCAGCTTGCAAATCGAAATTCAGCTTTTCCGTGAACAATTGGGACGGTCTGTTTTGAACAATTTTTGCCTTCGAGGAATTCATTAGTTAAAGCTCAAAAAATTCAAATCAATAATTACGAGTTAAATCTAATGATCACTTTTTAATCTATTATTTTGGTTGTGGTGCTCTGTATGTTGGCTTATCACTGATTTCTCTTAACATTTTAAGTAAATTGAAGCTCTAGACATCAGCACATCAGAGGCATAAAAAGCCCTTAAAACATGTATGGCTACACTATTTTTCCGGCAAAGCAGATTCAAAGTCATTGCTTGCGAAACTAGGGAACCCATGCAGGGTTAGTTTAATTCGGATCCGAACAGGATTCGCCAAAGACGATGGTTTTGTCGCGACCGCCAGCTTTCGCTTGATACAAGGCGGCATCGGCATAACTAATCATTTGGTCAATATCCGGCATTTGTTTGGATTGAAGTAAGTCGCCATTCAGACAATACAAGCCAATACTCAAGGTCAAATTAACCACCTCTTTATCGATAATCCATTCCAGGGTTTTAATTTCCTGCCGAATGCGTTCCGCAAATGTTCTACCGCTATCGCAACGGGTGTTGGTGAAAATCGCCACAAACTCCTCGCCACCAAAACGTACCAGAATGTCGGTATTGCGCACTTGCCGTTTTAACGCGTTAGCAACGCCGGCTAGCACTTGATCGCCGAACAAATGCCCGAAGCGGTCGTTAATGACCTTAAAATGATCGATGTCCATAACCAACAGACAAAAACTACTTTTGTAGCGCTTGTGATGAGCGATAACGACTTCGATTTGGTCGTAAAAAAACCGCCGGTTATGCAAGCCGGTCAATTGGTCATGCATGGACATACTGACAAAATGATCTTTCAGCTGATTGGTCTCCGCAACCAGGCTCTCCAATTCCGCCGTTCTGAAGGCAATTTGTTGCTCCATTTGCTGGACCAAGCGCCGGGTTGTAATGAGCTGGCCAAGAATATTTTTATACACTTCGAGCAGACGTATGTGCCACTCGCTGAAATAATGTGCTTGCGGATGGGAGACGTTCAAAACGCCAATCAGGGTTCGATTCAACGTAAATACCGGCACACTGATAACCGAGCCAGGCGATTGGTTGAGGTGTCCACTTTTTTCAAATCGCCTGTCTTCATGGCAATTTTGACAATGTTGCAAGATACCGGTCGCGGCAGCAGCGCCAATCAAACCCTCTCCTACTTTAAACCTTAGAGGGGTGTCGACCTTGGGTTCAGAGTTGTTCAGCTCACGAATACTGATGCCGGCGATATTGCTTAATAAGCCTTCGCTATCCACGATAAAAAAAGAACAGCGCTCCATGTCTTGATATTGGATAAGGCTGGCTAAGGCCTGACGGATAAGTGCTTTTTCATCATCGACTTGATAATCGATTTCGGACAATTGCTTCACTGCGGACAGGGCATTGACCAAGTCGATCAGCAGATCTTGCATGCCGAAGCCCGCCAATTTGGCATCCTGACTATCTGCGTTTTGCTGCTCCATTAATGCCCCATAATCGCTGCCAGTTTTTGCATAGCCGGCTGATTTTCCGGCAATTGTTCGGCGAGCTCGAGTATATTCTCAAGCGGTAACTCAATTTGCCGGCATTCCAGCTCAAACTCTAGCGGATTAATCGGCTCGCCGGCTATCACGGCTGCGCTTAATCGCTGACAAATCCGCAGCAAAACCAACAAAGGCTGCTCCATACCCTCAAAATACTTATTTTCGTAATTTTTTAATAACAGTTGATACAGCATCGGCAATTGCCATTTATGCAATAAAAAATAACCGATTTGATAATGGCTCTGCCCCATTTGTCGAGAAATCTCCTGAGCTACCGACAAGCGATTGTTTTTGCAATCGATAAGAATGCCATGCAGTTCATCGGGCTGCAGATAGCCCAACACCAATACACCGATATTTAGCAACAACCCACCTGAATAAATGGTCGATGGCGTAAACTCACGCAATTGAGGGATCTCAACTGCCAGTTTTTGCGCGGATACCGCCGTCGTTAATGAACGCAGCCAAAAGTGTTCGGCGTCGAATCCTTGGCATTTACGCGTATCGAATACGACGTTAAGGATAATCGCCATCGCCAGTGCTTTTACCAAGTCCAGCCCCAAGACCTGGAAAATGGCAGTGCGTATATCGGCCACATTTCTGCCACGTGCAAAATAGGCCGAATTTGCTAATCCAAGCAATCTGGCAACCAAGCTAGGCGATAAGGATAGCGCATCGGCCAGTTTATCAATCGGTATTTCCGGGGTGTTAATAGCAGCCAAAATTCGCAAACTCGCCTCGGGCAAAACCGGCAAGTTCTTTAGAGAATTCATTTGCAACTCAATTGCTTGCTTTACACCGGCTTTCATCAACCAGGACCATGACCTGAAATAATTAAACAAACCGATAGTTTGCGGTAATCGTTGCTACTTATGGCATCTTTTGGAATTATCATTGATTGACGCCTCCCTTTGTTGTGTACCCAATGCAACGCGATTAGAAACCTAGATACCACAGTTGACGCTTGAATGTCGACCAGCTGGTATTGGTCGCCATTGCTAAGCAGCGACCAACCGTGGTTAGGAGTATAGCGCAGATAAACGACGCTAATTTCGCCAGACATCGTATTGCTTCGCCAACTCAATAATACCAGCATCGTTAGCAAGCATTTGTATGGCATTGGCAGCGCATTCAACCAGCAAGCCAATATCACCAGTACGTGAATGGCGCTAACGATGAAAGTCAGTAACCGTGAGCGCCCTATAGTAAAATTCATGCTCTGTTCAAAATTTTTCGACACAAACGCCGCACCTTTTCCGAGCTAAGGTAAACTACCCTGCTAAATTATGTTTATGTTCTACTACAAATATTGCCGCCATGCTTGAAGACCGAACAGATCACGTAAACGCTTTTAGCGAAGCAACTTCATTCACCTTACCCAAAAAAAGCTTCGCTGCCACTGGCTTAGCCCTGATAGAAGCCCGCGGTCTGGATGCCGCAAAACTATTACAAGGCCAGCTGACATGCAATATTAACGACTTATCCGCATCGAAAGCCA
The DNA here is from genome assembly GCF_014850955.1 of Methylomonas albis. Taxonomy (NCBI): domain Bacteria; kingdom Pseudomonadati; phylum Pseudomonadota; class Gammaproteobacteria; order Methylococcales; family Methylococcaceae; genus Methylomonas; species Methylomonas albis. The sequence continues at coordinate 2,320,948 of NZ_JACXSS010000001.1, read as the reverse complement.
GTATAGCCGGGTTTTGCAATGCCAAAGGCCGAGTAATCAGCACGCTGTTGGTTGTTAAGTCGCTGGAGTCTTTTTACCTGATACTGCCTGCGGACTTGCTCGACACCGTATTAAAAAAACTGCGAATGTATGTGCTGCGAGCCGATGTAAAGCTGTATGATCAAACCGAGAATATACAAATCCTCGGTATAAACTCCTGCCCAAATCTTTCGCCTGAGTTTACCCTTCCAGCGGACAGTTTCGCAGTCGCGCAAATACCGTTAACGACCATTAAATTACCTGGCGCGGCGCGCTACCTGGTGCTCGGCACGCCAACTGAAATTGATGAACTTACCTGCTTACTCGGCTCCCAATACGCTTTCGAATCCGGCAGCCTGACCGAGTGGCGCTATCACGACATCTCCACCGCCCTGCCCTGGTTCGACATTAGCCAATCGGAACAGCATATTCCGCAAATGTTGGGTATTGACCAACTTGGCGGCGTCAGCTTCAGTAAAGGCTGTTATACGGGTCAGGAAATTGTGGCTCGCAGTCACTATTTGGGCAAAGTCAAACGCGCGCTGTTTGTTGCAGAATGCCTGCTATTACCGGGCGGCGTAATTAGCGGCTGTAAGGTGTTGGACAGCATTTCGCAGCAAAATATGGGATGTGTACTGACCAATGCTGTCTGGGCCGACACAAACCGTGCGCTACTCGTCCTGCAAATAGTTGATGGACTGCCAAAAAACCTTATACTTGACGACGACTATCGTACGCCTGTGACGATAATTTCAGATCAATAGCGGAAAATTAATCCATGCAATTCAAATCTGTTCAAGATTTTTTAGTCCATGTACAAGCGGAACTGGACGCTAACCGATTAATCCTGCCTACCTTGCCGGACGTCGCTATCAAAGTGCGTGATGCCGTCAGTAAGGGCGATGCCACTGCACAGAGTCTGGCAGACATTATCGCTACCGACGCTGCCATTTCCGCGCGTTTGATACAAGTCGCCAACAGCCCTCTGTATCGCGGCACCATGGAAATTAAAAACATCCAAATGGCCGTAACCCGGCTTGGCAATAACACCATCCGCACCCTGATCACCAGCTTGATCATGCAGCAAATGTTCACGCCGACCACGGCCCTACTGGAAGGCTATTTCCGCAGCACTTGGGAGCAAGGCGTCAACGTCTCTGCAATTAGTCGCGCGTTAGCCGCATTCGTGCCGCATTTAAACGCCGATGAAGCAATGCTGGCCGGACTGATTCATCAAATCGGTAAATTACCCATACTGACCTTGGTCGAAAAAATTCCGGAATTTAAAGACAGTCCTTCCCGCTTGGATAAGTTACTGGAAAAAGCCCATCCACACGTCGGCAAACTGATCATGAATACCTGGAATTTCCCGGAAGAACTTAAATTGGTGCCGTCCGAATATGTGGACTTTCAGCGCGACTCCGGCCCTAAGGCTGATTATGTCGATTTAGTGCAAGTTGCGTTCCTACAAAGCATCGCCGGCACCGATCATCCGGCCTGTCGCGTCGATTGGAGCACCGTACCAGCGTTTGTTAAGCTGGGCATCGAGCCAGACGCTGAAATTTTAGAAATTGAAGGGGTTTCCGAAGAGATCGAACTCGCGCACTCGATGTTCCTTTGAGTAAGAAAAACACATGATAGCCGCCCAAGACGCCGCCCGTTTTCGCCGCTTAGGCACGCTTACCATCTTTGCCGTGTACTTCGTCATTTTGGTTGGCGGCATCGTCCGCGCCTCAGGTGCCGGCATGGGGTGTCCGGATTGGCCGACTTGCTTCGGGCAATGGGTGCCACCCACACACGAGTCACAATTGCCGGCCAATTACCACGAAATTTATGCCGCACGTGGTTATGAAAGCACGGCCTTCAATCCGGTGAAAACCTGGACCGAATATACTAATCGCCTGGTTGGCGTGACTATCGGTTTTCTGATTTTTCTGACGGCCTGGACCTCCAGGGTTTATCTGAAAGCCGATAAAGCGATTTTTTATTTAGCGTTATCGGTTTTTTTGCTGGTCGGATTTCAGGGATGGCTAGGGTCGGCGGTGGTGGCTAGCAACTTAAAGCCGTTGATGATAACGCTACACATGCTGCTGGCATTATTTATCGTCGCGCTACTAATCTACGCCATCGCCAGATCGCAAAAGCCGCTGCTGCAAACTATCGATAGCCATTGGCTGACACCGCGTTTTTCGTTGGTTTTAAAAGTCGCAATGGCAATGACCCTGTTGCAAGTGGCAATGGGCACTCAAGTCAGGGAAGCGGTCGATTACATCGCGCATGAGCATAGCTACATCGATAGGCAGTATTGGCGCGATAGTTTCCCTATCATTTTCTATATACACCGTTCTTTTTCATCGATCATTTTGTTTACCAACCTTTGGCTGGCCTGGAAAATCTATCAGCATGCCGATAAACACAGTTTATTACTACGCACGGCCTACGTGCTGATGGGCTTGATCGTTACCGCTATTTTGGCCGGCGTCAGCCTGGATAGGCTGGGTTTTCCCGCCGTAGCGCAGCCCGTGCATTTGTTGATGGCTAATCTGATTTTTGGCGTGCAATTTTTTATGTTTATCTGCCTAAATTACTCAAGCAATAAAGCAAGCCAGACAAGCTAGGATTTTACGGTAATTATCAATAAGTTAAGCAATATCAAGCCAAGTTGCGATACAATGCCGAGCATTGCTCGCCAATGGCCTGCCACTCTCTTTTTTTCTACAGGTATTATTAATGTCCGACACCCCTTCCTCCACCACGCCTTCCTTTAAAGAATTATCGCTTTCAGACCCTATTCTCAAAGCCCTGGAAAGTGTCGGTTACGAAACCCCTTCTCCGATTCAAGCTCAGATTATTCCTTTCGTGATGGCTGGCCGCGACGTGTTGGGCCAAGCACAAACCGGTACCGGTAAAACCGCAGCATTTGCCTTGCCGATTTTGTCGCGGATTAACCTCAATCAAAAAGACCCGCAAGCTTTGGTGCTAGCCCCAACCCGCGAATTGGCGATACAGGTTGCCGAGGCGTTTCAAAGTTATGCCGCGCATATCAAGGGCTTTCACGTACTACCGATCTACGGCGGCCAAGATTACACTAGCCAGTTGCGCCAATTGAGTCGCGGCGCGCATGTCGTAGTCGGCACACCCGGACGGGTCATGGACCATATGCGTCGCGGCACGCTGAAACTGGACCAACTGACTACTTTGGTATTGGACGAAGCAGATGAAATGTTGCGGATGGGTTTTATCGACGATGTTGAGTGGATTCTGGAGCAAACCCCATCAACACGCCAAACTGCGCTGTTCTCGGCCACCATGCCGACAGAAATTCGCAAAATTGCGCAGAAATACCTGAATAACCCCGAACAAGTGACCATCAAGGTCAAAACCGCAACCGCCGCCAATATTCGCCAACGTTACTGGTTTGTTAGCGGCGTGCACAAAATGGACGCTCTGACCCGGATATTGGAAGCGGAAAATTTCGACGGCATGATTATTTTCGTCAGAACCAAAACCGCTACCATCGAAGTCGCTGAAAAATTGGAAGCGCGCGGTTTTTCCGCCTCTGCGATCAACGGCGACATGTCGCAAGCCCTGCGCGAACGCGCTATCGACAATCTAAAAAGCGGCAAACTGGATATTCTGATCGCCACGGACGTCGCCGCTCGCGGCCTTGACGTTGATCGCATTACCCACGTCGTCAATTACGACATCCCTTACGACACCGAATCTTACATCCATCGCATCGGCCGTACCGGTCGCGCAGGCCGTACCGGCGACGCGATTTTATTCGTCTCGCCGCGCGAAAAACGTCTGCTGGCCAATATAGAGCAAGCCACCAAACAAAAAGTCGAAGAAATGCAATTGCCTTCCACCGACTTTATCAACAACGCCCGCATCAACCGTTTCAAACAGCGGATTACCGACACGCTGGCTGGCGAAGAACTCAGCTTTTACAACCAACTGATCAACCAATATCAAGTTGAACACAACGTCCCGGCACTGGATGTTGCCGCGGCGTTAGCCAAATTGTTGCAAGGCGATACACCTTTATTGATGAAGGAGCCCAGCAAAAAGCCACGCAAGGACGCCGAGGAAAAAGGTCGTTCAGAGCGTGGCGATCACGGTGATCGTGGCCCAAGACGGGAAAAAGGCCGGGTCGGCGCAGTGGAAATGGAAACCTTCCGCATCGAAGTGGGCCATAGTGACGGTGTAAAACCCGGCAATATCGTCGGTGCCATCGCCAACGAAACCGGTATAGACGGCGACCATATCGCCCGTATCAAGATCGAGGAACATTACAGCACCGTGGAACTGCCGGCGGGCATGCCCAAGGACCTGTTCCAGGCCCTGAAAAAAGTACGAGTAGTCGGTAAACCCTTGGATATTTCCAAATTTGATCCGGCCTTGGTGAAAAAAGACAAAAGCAAAAAACGGGTCGGCTCGCCTTCAAGACGGGGCAAAAACAAAGATCAAGCCGAATAACTGATTTGTAATCAGCCGGTCGCGGGTTCGAGCCCCATCGCCAGCTCCATATTTATCAAAGGCTTAGGTTGAAAAACCTAGGCCTTTTTTATTGCCTTCCGGCTTGCTGTGCCAAAATTGTGTCAGGGACTGCTTGGAGCTGACACAGACTTTCGGCATAACTTGCCAGATGATTTTGCCCCAGGTGCGCATAGCGCCGTACCATTTCCACCGACTCCCAAGCCCCCAGTTCTTGAAGCACATGCAACGGCGTACCGTTTTGTACATGCCAGGACGCCCAGGTATGCCGCAGATCATGCCAGCGAAAATCCTCGATCCCGACCCGTTTTAAGGCATGCCGCCAAGCTTTGGTATTCACATCGATCACCGGTTTACCATGATAGGTAAAAACCCGCGTTTGATGCTTGCCTAGCTGTCGTCTAAGCACTAAAACCGCCTCAGCGTTCAAAGGCACCGAAATCGCTTTCCGTGCCTTGGCTTGATCGGCGTGAATCCAGGCGACCCGCCTTTCAAGATCGACTTGCGACCATTCCAGGTGGGTGACGTTGGCTTGCCTCAACCCCGTTGCCAGGGAGAAGCGCACCATTTCCGCCAGATGTTCTGGCAAATCCTTGATCAAGGCCGCCGCTTCTTCGCGGGTGATCCATCGAATCCGCCGTTTCGGTTCCGGCAGCAGCTTGATTCTCGGTATCTTGTCGATCCATTCCCAATCCAAGGATGCTCGCCTGAGAATCGCCCGAATCACCGCCAACATTCGATTGACGGTGGCATTACTGACCCCTTCGCTTTTACGCTGGGTAATCAGTTGATCAATCTGATCACGGGTGATGCTATTCAGGCTAAGCGTCCCTAAATAAGGATCGAGCCAACGCAAATGATGAATATCATCATGCTGGGAAGCCTTGTGGCTGGTTTCATCCAACCACCGCAGCACGGCATCTTGCCAACTGCGCTCAGGCTTTTCCCCCAGCTTTTGCACTTCCCAATATTTTGCCTTTAGCCGGTCGTGGTACTCCTGGGCTTGCTTGCGGTCGTCAGTCCCAGTCGATTCGCGTATGCGCTCGCCGTTGGGTGTTGTGAACCGCGTCCACCAGATATTGCCGCGTTTAAAGAGTGACATCGTTTTACCTCCCTTGGTAAACCACTCTGCGGCGCTTGCCCAGCATCAAGATATAACGAGCGCAAATAATCGGCAAGATCATTTTGCAGAAACACCCAGCATTTGCCCGGCTTGGCACCCCGTACCAAACCGGCTTTGGCCTTCTGACGCAGCACAGCGGGCGACATATGCAAAAACTCGGCAGCCTGTTCCAGATCCAGCGTGACATGGCGATTACTCTCCATCTTTGACCTTCTTATATTGCCGGGCTTCCTCGCGTTTGCGTTCCTCATCCTCGCGGCGTGATTCGCTGGATTCATTCTTGAGGGTGTTGTATTTTCGGGCCTTGGCATTCACCTTATCCGAGACATAGCCAATAAAGGTTTTGCCGGTGGTGCGTTCCCGGTTACTGTGAAAGCGATTGGCATGGGCCAGGAATTCACCGAAACCTTCGCCTAGGTCGGTCATGCCATGAGCGGCCATAAACGACGTTAAACCGCCCAGACCATTGACGAACAACGATTCGTCGGACGGCAAACGCTCTTTTCTAACCCTTGCTAGCGGTTGATCAGTCCGATCGTTCCAAGGAATAGCCGACAGGGCATCCCACAACGGATGGCTAGGCCAGCGGCTTTGGTTTTCGTCGTCCGGGTTGGGGATGGTTAGACGTAACCAAGAAGCCGTGGCATAAGCCCATAACCCCGGCAAAGACTCCCGCAATTGATCGACCGAGGACACGCCTAGTTCTTTCAATGCATCGCGCTTAAATTCGAACTCCAACCGCCAAACGCTTTGGCCTTCTTGCCTGCCTAGTGCAGACCATAACGGCTTTAGATAATCCTTTTTGCTTTTTTCCAGTTCCTTTGTTTTGTCATATAGCCGACAGCCCATTGCACCGCCCAGGCCGATACTCCAGCCGGTAAACTTGCGCTTTTCGTAATGAATCCAGATTTTAGCCGCGCGGGTAATCCAGCTATTTTGCGCCCAAGAATCCATCACGATGGGTGAGAGGAAATCGGCAAACAAATCGGCGCGACTGATTTGCGCTTCACCTTTAACTTGGCCGAAGGTGTTGATGATATAGCGCAACCGTTCTTCGGCTTCCGTGACAGATAAAGCCGTCAGCATTTCACTGGAAACCTGCACATAAGCCAAGGGCAGGGCGCTAGAACTGCCGGTAGAGAGTTGAATATGAAAACAGTTATCGACTAACACATAAGCAAAGCGACCTTTGCCCTTATCGCGCACTTCAAACAGATGTTCGCCGATCCTAACTTGTGCATTCGAGCGTTGGCCTTCTTCGGTAGATTGCGCCGCACGTTTTAATCCTTCTAGGCGCTGATCCCAACCGGAAGCCAACTCGCCCCGATAGGACAGATACAAACTATCAACGCCACAGCGTAGTAATTGAAAATCAGGTTTGTCCTGTGTAGTTGGGTCTGTAATGTAATTTGCAGGTGCTGTGTTACTAGGCGGCGCACCTGTCCCCAGGCTTTCCCGGTCTTCAGTGTTGCCACCGTCTCGCGCGGTTTGCGGCTGGCCGCCGCAATCCCGCGACTCGTCGGCGGCTGCCTTGTGTTGGTTTTTCTGTGTTTGCTTGTCCATCGTTGTACCTCATTTTTTCAGTTGTTTGGAGGCACAAACGATGCAGGACGATTAGCGCGATGAAAATTGGCGCAGGGCTGGGAAAATATTTTTTAAGGCATGACTACCATTTTTAGGGCTTGATATTGCTGGGTTTCAGGTTAATCAGGAAATGGTCGACAACCATTTTATTCTTTCTTAGGTCGGCCTCTTTTGCCTTGAATGTGTGAAGGTGCAAGGTCTGCTATCCATCCCCGAACCGTCTGCTCCACATAAAAATTGCCACCCCCATATATTTGAATCAGATCATGCTTAACCATGCTGGCAATGTTAATATCGGGTTGTTCTTTCCATAGTCGTTCCGCGATTTGTCGGCAAGCGGTTCTGGCTGCTTGGCTGGCTCTTAGCTTGGCTTCCCCATCAGATTGAAGATCGTCCTCACCGGCCAAATCGTCAGCCTCAACATGATTCGGCTCGGATTCGTCATAGTTATCGATATATAAAACGGGTTCAATCTTCCATCCAGGCGGGAACCAAAATTCCGGGAGGGGAATGCCGAACATCTCGCACCATCGCTTAAAGTCCCATCGCATGATCCCGACGGACTTGAAGAATTTAGGATTGTATTTTCTGCCCCAAATACATTGCTCAATGTCGGTCAGGTGATAACGGATAAAAAATTCTGGCGGGCAATCTGATTTGGAGTGCCATTTTTCCATCGACAAATCTGAAACCAGATGAGCGTTTAAAATGGCATCGTTCATTAATCGGAAGGAGTCTTTAAGCTCCAGCGGCAAACCAAACCAGTGCTTTTTATCAGGATCGAGATTGTTCCAGCGATGGGCAATTTCCCAAATGCTTAAGTGGTCATTTAATAAAGGCATGATTAATCGAATTTATCAATTGAATGAACCTGGTGTCTATTGCGAAGGACGCTGCAATCACAGATGATAGACCATATAACCATTAGTTACGCACAATCAACAAGCATATGAACAAACTTAGCGACATAAAAAACGCTCTTATTAAGCGCGATGGACTCAAGTGTGCGGTCACAGGAGAAATCATCAAAGACCCAGACGAGCTAATGGTTGACTATGTTATACCTCGAAGCAAAGGCGGCAGTGATGAACTCGATAATCTTCAACTCGTAAAAAAAAGCGTAAATATCTTCCTCGCCAATGATGAAAAAAGAATCCAGACATTAACTGAGGAACTCAATAAGCGACAAAATGTATTAACTAATCGGGAGCGCGAACTTTTTGAGCGCGAGCAAGCATATAGACTTGAAATCGACCAGCAGAAAAAACAACTAGAGGAAGTTCGTTTAAACATTCAAAAGGAACAGTCTAAACGAGAAGCTTTATATGAGAGTCAAATCCAAGAGTTGCGGAGGGTGTAAGAATTTTTGTGTAAACGGCCATGAGGTAGGAAACTACCGATCCTGATGAGGATGAAAAAATGACCGTATCACCCAAAGCCATTCCTGATGAATTACTCGATGCCTTAATGTCGAACTATCAAACACCCGAAGACCTGATCGGTGCCAATGGACTGTTAAAGCAGTTGACCAAAGCCATTGTCGAACGCGCCCTGGAAGCGGAAATGACCGCGCATTTGGGCCACGGCAAGCATGAGGCGGTGACCAACGCCAATAGCAATGCCCGTAACGGCAAGAGCCGGAAAACGCTCAAAGGCGACTTCGGCGACTTACCCATCGAGATTCCCCGTGACCGTCATGGCGAATTCGAACCCCAGATTATCGCCAAGCATCAACGGCGCTGGACGGGCTTCGACGACAAGATCATCTCGTTGTACGCCCGCGGCCTGACGGTACGGGAAATCCAGGCCCATCTATTGGAGATCTATCACACGGAGGTGTCACCCACCTTGATTTCCTCGGTGACCGACGCGGTCCTTGAGGAGGTGAGCGCCTGGCAAACCCGTCCGCTGGATCCGATTTACCCCATCGTCTACCTCGACTGCCTACACACCAAAGTGCGGGACAGTGGCAGTGTGCGGATCAAGGCGGTCTATCTGGCTATTGGTGTCAATCTGGACGGCCACAAAGAGGTGCTGGGGCTGTGGATTGCCCAAAGCGAAGGCGCCAAATTTTGGCTGCAAGTGGTCACCGAGCTCAAGAACCGTGGCGTCAACGACGTTTTTATCGCCTGTGTCGACGGTCTAAAGGGGTTTCCGGAAGCGATCGAAACCGTGTTTCCCAAAGCCACTGTGCAGTTGTGCATCGTGCACTTGGTCCGTAACAGCCTTAACTACGTCAGCTACAAAAGGCGCCAGTCGGTCGCCGACGACCTCAAGCGTATCTATCAAGCCGCTACCGTCAGGGAAGCCGAACAAAAACTGGCCGAATTCGAGGCCAACTGGCACGAAGCCTATCCCACCATTGCCCCGATCTGGCGACGAAACTGGGACCGTATCATCCCGTTTTTCGACTATCCGCCCGAGATTCGCAAGGTGATCTACACCACTAATACCATCGAATCGGTGAACCGAAGCCTGAGAAAAATCATAAAAAATCGCGCGATCTTCCCCAGCGATGACGCATTATCCAAGTTGCTCTATCTGGCATTGAAGAATATCAGCCAAAAGTGGACCATGCCCGTCTATGACTGGAAAGCCGCATTAAACCGGTTTAGTATTCAGTTCGAAGACCGAATCCCTAACCGATAACTTAAACCCGTTTACACAAAATTCGGGATGCCCCCGAGTTGCGGGAAAATCTTATACTGCAAAAAACCTCTCTGGCCTCGAAGGAGGCTGAAGTTGCACAAATGCACGCCCATCTGAGTAAATTAACTCAAGAAAAAGAGCGAGAATTAGCTTCAGCTTTTGAAGAACTAGAACGCGAGAAAGAAAGATACCGCGAAGATAGCCGGAAACAGATTGAAAGTAGGTCTACAGCATACGTTGTGGAAACATTGGAATCACTTGATAAGTCTGCCAAAAAATATCATGACATAGGACGAAATTGGTCTATTGCAGGTTCATTAGCACTTGTTGCTGGCGTAGCAACTGGACTGTATTTCGGCGTTTTAGGACTGACTCCACTTGGTGGGAGGCCTGACATCTTGTGGTCAGAAGTATTTTTCTTTTCATTTAAAGGCGTACTCGTTATTGGTCTCTTTGTTGCTTTGGCGAAGTACTGCTTTACTTATGGTCAGTCATTTACACATGAAGCAATTAAGAATAGTGAACGCCAGCACGCGATTAAATTCGGAAAATTCTATCTAGAAACAATTGGAGCTGACGCGACCTGGGTTCAATTTAAGGAAGCTTTTGAGCATTGGAATATAAATTCCACTTCCGCATTTTCCGGGAATGACTCCGATAAGTTTGACCCAAAAATATTCGAAAAGGTTATTCAATTAGCCGAAACTGTCCAAAAGATAGGCAAAGGGAAATCGGATGACAAAGATACCTCGCCAAAAAAAGGCATAACTTAACTTAAGAGTGTGCCAGATTTGTGTCACGTTTAAGTGTGGCTGGTATGTAAATGATTGATAATTCAACTACGGCATAATGATGGCAAGCACCGTAGATTGTTGATTTTGAAAGACTTGTAAATTTGGTCTTTGGTTTGTAATCAGCCGGTCGCGGGTTCGAGTCCCATCGCCAGCTCCATATATATCAAAGGCTTAGGTGTTTTTCACCTAGGCCTTTTTTATTGGCCGTAGCTAAATCGTAGCTATCGGCATCGTCTTCAACGACGTGTAGCGCCGACAACCGATCGACATACCCAGCCAAATGCTCACTGGAAAGATGCGCATAGCGCCGCACCATCTCGACCGACTCCCAACCGCCCAACTCTTGCAGCACATGTAACGGTGTACCTGCTTGCACGTGCCAACTGGCCCAAGTATGCCGCAGATCATGCCAGCGGAAATCCTCGATACCGGCACGATCAAGAGCATTGCGCCAAGCCTTGGTATTCACTTCTCGAACCGGATGGCCCTGGTAAGTAAATACGTGGCTTTGATGCTTGCCCAATTGCTCGCGGATAATCACCACCGCCGCTTTTGACAGCGGCACGGCAATCGCCCGCCGGGCTTTGGCTTGGTCGGGATGTATCCAGGCACAGCGCCGCGTTAAATCGATCTGCGACCACAGCAAGCCGGTAACATTGGCTTGTCTCAGTCCGGTTTCCAGACTGAATCGCACCATCGCTTTCAGATGGTCCGGCAGTTCCAGCAGCAGACGATCAACCTCTTCGCGGGTGATCCAGCGGATACGGCGGCTAGGCTCGGGCAAAAGACGAATCTTCGGCACCTTATCCAGCCATTCCCATTCCAGCGCGGCTTTGCGCAGGATCGAGCGGATTAAGGCCAGCATCCGGTTGACGGTGCTGTTACCGACACCGCTAGCCAGCTTGGCCCGCATCAACTGATCCAACGCATCGCGGTTGATGGCATCCAACGCCACCCCGTTTAGGTGTTGATCCAGCCAACGCAAATGCGCCAGATCATCGCCCCGCGAGGCTTTGTGCTGGGTTTCACTCAACCAGCGCACGACCGCTTCATTCCACGAATAACCCCGTTTAGCGCCGAGCTTGGTTTGTTCCCAGAGCTGGACCTTTAAGCGGTCGTGAAATTCTTGGGCTTTGGTTTTGTCGGGCGTTCCAGTGCTTTTTTGTACAATTCGTCCGTTGATGGTGATCTTGACCCAATAGACGGACGAGTCTTTACGTTTAAAGAGTGACATAGGCTTATCTCCTGTTCACCCTGCAATGTTCGCCGCGAGTATTGTGAGCGGATGTATCCGATCAAGTCAATCTCGACAAATACCCAGCACTTGCCAATCTTAGCGCCCGGAATTTCACCGGCCTTGGCTTTGCTTTGTAACGTGACCGGATGAATCCGGAGCAGTTCGGCGGCTTGTTGCAGGTCGAGTGTGCTCATTCGGGTTCAGATACTACTAGGGCTTGGATGTGTTGCTCGACGGGTATGGCATCGCGCAGATCCAACCGGGACGGTATACCGGCAACCGACAAGGCCTGGACAATGTCCAGCGGTTCCTGGCCTAAGCCTTCATGCATCACATACAACAATTTGCCGTAACTCTGCCGGCAATGCTTAACCAAGTGATCGAAGCTGATCTTTAATTGATTACGGGTAGTTTTGATACGATCTTGAGTTTCCGATACCCAGGCCAAACACGGATAGCCACCGGCCAGGTAATCGCCAGGGCGAAGCAACACATCGAGCGGAATTGAGCGGTCTTTATTGTGTAATTCCAACTCCCAACGCACCCAAGGACTGAGCGGGTCGCCGAGCTGTTTGCCTTTCTCGTATACTCTGAGCAATTTGCCGCTGTCGCGGTTGCCGATATACAGCGTTTTGCCTTTGCCAGAATCGAAGTCATCGACAAACATCGCATTCGGTGGCCGGCCGTTGGTGGTGAACTGCCCAAGCGCTAGCATTTCCAGGCCAGCGGTGATGTTGTAATCACCGGCAAAATCATCATGGGCCAAGTCCACACGGGTGATTTTGGCATTAAGTAAAACTAACAGATCATGCACGGCCCGCCAATCTTGAATCGGCATACAGCCACCACCGTTCAAACTGATCAAACAGGTATTACCTTGAGACTTGCCACCGGTGGCGAGAATGCCGAAACCGTTGCCCAAATCCCAGAAATCCGAATACCCTAGATGGCCTTTGTTGCGGAAGCGAGTGGTCGCGTAACCGAAGGCGGCAAACAGTTGATCGTCAAGGCGTTGGCTGATCCTTTGACGGTCTGCGGAAATATTGTCGAAGGGAAAGGTGAAATTCAGCCAATCAATTAAAGCGGCTTTGGGGTTGTTTGGGGTAGGGGAGGTAATACTTTCCCCCCGTGTTACCAAACGGGGGGAAGCTTCGGCCAAAGTCTCCGCATCATCCATGCCCGCGCTACCCGGCGCCGGGTGCTCCTCACGTGCGTGCGCGCCCGGTCGCCGGCGTGGCGCTCTCACTTAATTGGGTGTGATGATCGGGCGAGGCTTGCCCGCCGCTCTGATTGTCCTGTGGAAAGATAAATTGCATAAATCACCGTTTTGGCTATGGCGGAATGGGATCATCCCGCAACGGTTGGGTAATTTATGCAGGTAAAAGCCAATCAGCACCCATCTCAAACGATCATTTGCGATGGTTGCGTTATTTGTATTTTTTGGTTTTCAGGAATAGCTCGGAAATGTTTTTTCGTGCACTGGGTTGCTTGTTATACAGCCCTAGACGATTCACGAACAGTGTTTCTAATTGCTCGCTGCTAAGGTTGTTCGCACCACAATCAACCAATACGGACATGACAAACCGTAATGGTTCGTGATGAATCCAAATTTTCCCAGAAGGTCCTTTAGTGGCTTTGTTAAGCACATTAAAGAATTTATGATCACTCTTCATCTCAGCAATGCTGATCCGACGCCTGACAGGCATACAAGCCATGACAGATCGATCAATACTGATAGCCTCGAATAGAGACTTATCCTTACCTTGACGAACTTCCTCAATCAATGTCGATAACGACTTCTGATAAATCATGATGCTTTTCATGGTCTTGATAATCGACATCACCGCAGCAATCAAATGCTGTTTCAGGAAGCGGCCTTGATAACCGTCATTCCAATCATCCGAATTCAGGTTATCGAAATAATCGAGAATGAATTGCTGGGGATCTTTGGCTTGAGCAGCTTGCTTTAGCATATCTTGCAAATCGAATACGAAAGCGCAGGCTGCGACGTGCTCATCAAGAGGGAGTTCATAGAGGTGACTCCAACTGAAGTCGCTGCCTAGCATTGAATCAAGCTCATTCTGATCGATTCCTCGGTATGCCTGCTCAACCTCAGGCACTTTAACGCGGAAATGTTTTACCAACGTATTGATTCTATCTAGTTGTTCACCAGTGAGTTTGCCGAAGGATTTGTCGTTCATTGACGGTGAAGCAATGAGATTAAAGCGGATTATAATAAAACCTAGTTGCGCGATCCGCCACCCAACCACAGGGACCTCCCGCCTCTGGGGCTGCCGCTTCGCTGCCCCGGCGGGTCCCTCCTGTGGATGGCTGGCGGGCGTGATAGAATTGCTAAAAATTCATAGGTCGCATATTGAATATGTTCTGCCAGTTTTTGCCATTTGTTCCCAGACTATGAACTTTGTTTACCCCCATCTTAATAATCGGAATTTCATGGACAAGAAACTACAAGTATTTATCTCTTCAACCTACAGTGACTTAAAGGAAGAGCGCCAAGCAGCAGTCCAAGCAATTCTAAAAGCTGGGCACATACCGGCAGGTATGGAACTGTTCACGGCTGGAGATAAAAGTCAGATGGAGACTATCAAACGCTGGATTGATGAATCCGATATCTATATGCTTATCCTCGGCGGTCGTTACGGTTCAATAGAACCAACGACTTCGCTTAGTTATACCGAGCTTGAGTATGACTACGCAGTAGAGAAAGAAATGCCATTATTTGCCGTGGTTATTACTGAAAAAGCACTTGACGAGAAAGTTAAGGCACATAGCATAGACTACATTGAGCGTCAGCAACCTGCCGCACTAGCTGGTTTTAAAGCTAAGGTCCTTGCTAATATTTCTTCATTCTTTGACGATGCCAAGGATATTAAGTTAACTGTCCATGAGACTATTGGTGATTTCATTGGCCGTTATAAATTTAGTGGATGGGTCAAAGGGGATCAAATCTTAGACAGCGCACCTTTATTAGATGAGATCAAGAGATTAACGACGCAACGAAACGATCTTGAGCAGCAACTTGCACAGCTCAAGAAAGTAAGTAATGGTGTTGCAAAAGCAGAAGCTGACCAAGTTAATCTCCATGAACTTGCATTATTACTAAGTAAGATAGAAATCGAAACACCGGTATTTAATGGATCAGAAGACGCGCAGACACCAAAATATGATCTGTATCGCTTATTTACGGTCTATTCAAACTACATTGTCACTGGAATTACTAATAAAGCGGCAAGTAGTGATATTGAAAAATTCCTTTATTACAACGTCTGCACAAAATTGCAGGTACACGGTTTAGTGAAGAATGAAAAAGTGGCAGGTGTTCAATGGCGCATGTTCAGTGTGACACCATTGGGTGAACGATTTTTAGCATTTGCCGATCGTCTAAAATTCGAGGCCTCAACTAATTTGATCTCACAAACTTGACTCTCCGGTTGAGTCATAATTTTCCGTAGCTAAATCGTAGCTACATTAGACGGTTAATAGCTTGTTCTTCGCTTTTTGAGGCTGTTTTTGGTTACGGCGGACATTGCAAGACATTGATTTAATTGATGGTTAAATGCAAATATGATATTTGTAATCAGCCAGTCGCGGGTTCGAGTCCCATCGCCAGCTCCATATATATCAAAGGCTTAGGTTTTTTACCTAGGCCTTTTTTATTTGCTGTACCAAATTTGTACCAAGTCTGGCGTTGTCTGCGTACTCGGCAAGATGACCAGGCGACAAATGAGCATAACGCTGTACCATCGTTGGCTCACTCCATCCGCCCAGTTCCTGCAAATTATTAAACGGTGTGCCGTTCTGCACATGCCAACTGGCGGTTTTGGGTGCATCTCTAGAATTCTGCCATGATTTTCCGACTAAGACCATGCGCATATATCTACTGCCAGCCGCCACCAGGGTGTTGTATTGGCTCAGTTTCCGACATTGAAAGGAAAGGTAACCTCACCCCTGAGTGTGTACGGTCGCCCGCTCCTACGTCGCTGAATGACCCTCAGCCCATAGGGTGATGGCCGGCTCGCTTCGTGGCATATGATTCGATAGCCCTTTCAAGCTAGTGCTTGCCCGAAAATAAAATAGGCAATAAGAATCAACAAGCTAGGCCCTGTTTCCAAAACGAAGAGGGTGGCGGAACTAGGGAAACGGCGTTGCAAAAAGCGGTTTTGCGCCCATTTGCGTCACTCAGGGCAAAATCTTCGCGCTGCCGCTCAGCAAAAACTCCCCAGTATTAGAGTCGCTTGGTATCATTGCTCTATCATGTGAATGCCAACCGGGAGAGCAACGATGCGAGTTGTGAAAGCGGAACAAATGAGCGTGGGTGAAGTGGACATTGCAGAGATTGTCTTCGATAAAAAATCACGGGACGACATTCCCAAGGTGTTATGCGGGTTACAGCACCTGTATCTGAACCAGCCACTGCGCGAAGCGCTGTTTGCCTTGCTGGAATCCGAACTGCTGCCGAAAATCGACAAGGCTTTGGGACGCCCCGGCATGCCGTTGTGGAATATTTTTGTCTGTGCGGTGCTGCGGCTGGATTTGAACCCGGATTACGATCGCCTGCACGAATTGGTCAACCAGCACGTGACGCTCAGGCAAATGCTCGGGCACGGACCATTCAACGAGCATCAATACAGCTATCAAAGCCTCGTGGACAACCTCAGGCTGTTCACGCCGGAATTGCTGGACAAAATCAATACGCTGGTGGTGCAGGAGGGCCACGTCCTGGTAAAAAAGGGCGGCGCAGCCCTGCGTGGGCGGTGCGACTCCTTTGTGGTTGAAACGAACGTGCATTATCCGACCGACATGACCTTGCTACTGGACGCGCTGCGTAAGCTATTGACCTTAATCGGACGCGGGTGTGAGGCCGTGGGCCCCCGCGACTTTCGGCAATACCGGCACAGCATCAAGGCCTTCAAGCGCCTGGTGCGCGCTGCGCAAATGAAAAAGCGCTGCAAAGCGAAGGCGGCCGAAGGGGCTACCCTTGATCCTGCGCAACAAGCCCATCAAACTCTGCTGGAAAGCGCCCGAAAACAGCTGGACAAAGTCGGGCGTACACTGACCCTCTTGCAGCACGTTCGGCCCGATGCGCTATGCCTGGACATACAAGGCTTTATCGTCCATGCCGAGCGCCAGATCGAGCAGATCGAACGGCGCGTGATGCATGGCGAAGTTATCCCGCACGCCGAAAAAGTGTTCTCCCTATTCCAGCCGCATACCGAATGGATCAGTAAAGGCAAAGCCGGCGTGCCCGTCGAACTGGGTGTGCGCGTAGGCGTGGTGGAAGACCAGTACCGATTCATCCTGCACCACCGGGTGATGGCAGGCGAAACGGACGACAAGGTTGCGGTCGCCATCATCCGGGATGCCCAGCACAAGTTTCCGGACCTTCGGGCCTGCAGCTTTGACAAAGGCTTTCATTCGCCCGCCAACCAACAGGATCTGGCAAAGCAGTTGGATCAGGTGGTGCTGCCGCGCAAAGGCAAGCTTTCCCAAGAACGCCGGGCTATCGAACACAGTGTGATGTTTAAACAAGCGCGCCGCCACCATGCAGCCGTCGAATCGGCCATCAATGCATTGGAAGTACACGGTCTAGACCAATGCCCCGACCACGGCATCGCCGGTTTTAAGCGCTATTTTGCATTGGCCGTTGTGGCACGCAACATCCATCGTATCGGCGACATCCTCTGGCAGCAAGAGCAAGCGCGCGAAAAACGACGACGAGCGGCGAAACAAGGTTGGCAGAATAAATCCGCTGCGTAACCGATTTGGCAACCGGAACAACCATGGGCTGCGATGCTCAGGCGAAAGTACGCAAAAAGGACAGGAATTTGCGCGGCTTTCACCTCAAGCACTGGGAAACCGGCTCGTTTGGCAGGAGGACAATGTCGCACAGAGCCGGATTCCCCAAAGTCAGACGGATGACAGCGCTGAAAATGATGCTTTTCGGACTAGCACAAGCTAACAAAAAAAGAGGGGATATTGGTTACCTTTCACGGTATAAGCTACCACAATTAATATACCTGCCTCAATTCCTTGCGCTCAAGAGCATTTAATGGGTCTATCTCACGCCAATTAACAAACCAATACTGTGTGGAATATGACGCCAGGAAATCAACAAATTCTTGCTTGGTGGCGCTATAGCTAAACCGCTACACAAACGATTTATATATTTTCTTTTGCGTTTGTTATCAATGTAAGGGCAAGTAAGAGAATCCAAAGTCAAGCATGCAAGCTCAGTATCGGACAAAACATTTGACAGATTTTGGAGCTTTTCATCTATTTTTTTAAAAACATTTGCCCGGATAGAGTCATATTGGGAATGATCTTTTATATAGAAAAGACAAGAAACAATACCTGAATCAGTGTTGCTATCAGTTTAAACGTCCGCCAGCATTCGAATGAGGGTCATTTTTTCGACTACCCAACCAGCCCTGCGTTGTTCTTCTCAATCTGCAGATGCGTTTTCTCTCCAAAAAGCCTCTGCCAGCACCTGTTCTGGCCATTTCGGCAGCCAATGCACAAACGGACGGCGCCCCGGTTAGTGAGTAGCCGGGGTGAGTCCGTATGATTGTGCGTTTCCGGCCGCGTTTATCCCGGTACGGCAGCTGGCTGAATCACCAACCCTGCTGCAGATACTCAAATAGCCGGGCAACGGGCGAGAATTGGCCCAAATCCAGCCACCATTGTCTTGCTTTGTGGATAACCTGCGCGGCCCGGTACATGATGTCCTGTAACACCGTTCTAATCCGCCGCCGCTTGGCCGGGTGTCGGATCGGCGCCAGATCACCCAGCAAGCCTAATTGTCCAAGCAACCGCAGGCAGTTGTAGGCTAGCATCCCCAAGCGCAAAATGGCGTCGTTGGTGTCAAACCCTTCGACTTCGCTCAGGACAGGTTTGCCTGATGGCAAGCGTACCAGGTCGAGGTCGGTCTTGAATTCGGAATGAAACTGTTCATGGGTGCCGTGATCGCGGTAACGTTCGATGACCAGCGCTTCGTCGTCGTCCAGACTGGTCCACCAGCCTTCCAGTGCGATGTCGGGCAACAGCAGGTGTTGTCCTCGCCGGTCGATGGTGCGTTCGATTAGGCGAATCACCAGGCGAAAGGTTCGGGTTTGTTTGCCGAAGGCGCGTTCGACGTTCATCGAGAACAGCGCTTCGCGTTTGCCGGGGCGCTTTTCGACGAAGCGACCTGCGGCCTCGGCCTGCATTACCCAGGTTTCTTTAGCCTGGCGACGTGGATTCCACTTCACCAGATAGTCGAAGCGCCGGTCGGCGGCCCAACGCTCTTTTTCAGCGGCCGCCGCAAACAGCAGTTTGGCACTGTCGAAGCCAGAATCCTTGCGCATCAGTACGGCTTGTTCGGCTGACACCAGACGTTCGACACGCGGCAACAGCCGTTCGAGAAAATACTCGATCTCCAAAGACGAATGCCAGCGTCCGGGGCGAAGCTCCAGGCCAACACTAAAGTGGACCCCATTGTCCAGACAAATTATGACTCAGTTTAAGATCGAACCCTGTTCATACTCCAGCTGAATGGCGCTGTCCCAATTCTTCTACACGGGAACAAGCTTCCGCCTTCCCGTTAAATTTATCCACAATCTTGGCGCCGCCGCCTACAGCCGTCCGATACACATCATCCGGCGTTTTGTAATCCAACGATTGATGCAGGCGCTCCTCGTTGTAAAACATGAAGTAGCGAGTCAAGCCCATCAACAATTCCTGCAGGCTACCGTGCTGTTTCAAATACACCTCTTCGTATTTCACCGTTCGCCATAGCCGCTCGACAAAAATATTGTCCAGAGCCCGACCTCGTCCGTCCATGCTGATCGTGACGCCGTGCTCGATCAGGACGCCGGTGAAAGCGTCACTGGTGAATTGCGATCCCTGATCACTATTGAATATCTCTGGCGTTCCGTAGGCCTTGATGGCTTCTTCCAAACAGTCCACACAAAACCCGGCATCCATGGTATTCGACAACCGCCATGACAGCACTTTGCGGCTATACCAGTCGATGATCGCCACCAGATTGACAAAGCCACGCGGCAACCGAATATAGGTGATGTCGGTACTCCACACTTGGTTGGGCCGGATGATGTCGAGGCCCCTCAACAGATACGGATAAGTCTTGTGCTGCGGATGCGGCTTACTGGTATTGGGGCCGGGCGCCATGCCCGCCAATCCGAGGGTTTGCACTTGTGCCCTGTGGGTATCAAGCGCTGAACCCGCTTGCGATTAACCACCTGTCCGCCGCTACAGAGGTACCTCGTCATCCGCCGAGAGCCGTAAAAAGGATGCCGCGTATATGCCTCATCGAGCAAGCGCAGCAACAGGCCTTCATCTTCGTCAACAGCTTTCAGTAAACGCTTTTTCTGCTCGTATACCACAGAACGCGTGATCTTGAGCAATTGGCATTGCGTTGATAACGCTATCTCGTCGTCGGCTGCTATCCAGGTTTGACGCACCTCTACAGGCTGATCCCAGACTTTTTTCTAGTGCCCCGTGTGGGTATTAAGCCAGTCCAGTTCCATATTGAGTTGCCCGATCTTGGCATATAACCGGTCCGGATCGTTCTGCGCATTGACCGGTTTCGGCCCTCGCTTGCCGTCGAACAGACTGCCGGCATTGTCCAGCAACTCTTTTTTCCATTGGCTGACCTGGGTGGGATGCACGCCGTGCTCTTGGGCGATCTCATTGATCGTCTTCGTGCCTCTGACTGCTTCCAAGGCAACCTTTGCCTTTTGCGCCCCTGTATATATCTTCCGCTTACTTTCGCTCATTTCCTGTCTATTATTTTCCGTCAGGGCATAGCTTAAATTACTGTCCAGATTTCGGGGTCCACTTTAGTCGGTTTACGGCGGATGATTGCAGGTTCAATTGCAAATAATCTCGGTTTAAATGCCCGTCAGTTGTATCTAATTTCGGTCAACATTTGTGCTGATTGCCGGTTTGCGTGTTTTCGATTGCAAACCGCTGCACCTGCCCGCTAGGGAGCTTCGATTTTAATACCGAGTTTTTCCAGAAATACCGGCGGCGAGGCATAGCACATTTCGCCGCTGACCGCGCTTACCGCTGCCTGGATGGAATGGCCCTTAGCCAATACTTCGCGGGTTTCGGCATCCAGTATCCGATATTTGATTTTCATCCTGTATTCGTATTCCACCAATTGCGCTTCAGCGATGATGCGTTGTTCAAATCTGGCGGGACGGATGAAGCGCAATTGCAAATCCACAATCGGCCAAACATAGCCAGTGTCTTTCATGGCCATATAACCGTAGCCGATTTTGTCCAGCATGGCGCAACGGGCAATCTCGATATATTTGCAATAGTGTCCATGCCAAGCGATGTTCAATAAATCGATGTCATGAAAAGGCACGGTCAATTCGACTTCGGCACGTAGCATCACTTATCCTCCGCAGCCGACCGGCTCCAATAAGGGTAAAAATTGAACCATTGCAGTGGCGCTAGGCGACAATAGGCCTCCAGCCTCTGCGCATAGCGCCTGGCCAGGGTTTCCAACATTTCTTTACGCTGCGGTTCGGCGCGGGGAATGCGGATGTGGTCGGCAAATAGCTCAAGATGAATTTTGAATCGCCCTGCCACCGGAAAGCAAAACAAGGTGTAGACCGGGCAACGCAACAGCGAGGCCAGCAGATAAGGGCCTTGCGGGAATTCGGCGTCCTCGCCCAGAAAGCTGGCTGATACAGTACGTCCGCCTTGCACCGGAATCCGGTCGCCCACCATGACTAAAAACTCGCCGCGTTCGATCTTTTCCTGCAAGGTAATGGCGATGGCCGGGCTCAACTCCGTCACTTGAATCAATTGGATGGTGGCGCTGCCTCGGCTGCCGAGCAAGCGGTTGAACTTCTCGGCATGCTTGGTATGCACCAGTATGTTCAGATGAATGTGGCCGCGCATCGTAGCGATGGCCTGACAAATTTCCAGATTGCCGATGTGCCCTGATAGCAGCATGGCCCCGCGCTTTTCTGCGATCAAATCCAGCAGCAATTGGCGATGGGGGAAATCGACTTGCTCGGGCGTGATGTTGCCGGTCCAAACCACAATTTTATCCAGCAAGGTTTCGCCGAAGCAGAGGAAATGCCGGTAACTTTGCCAGTAACCGCCGTTGATCGGCAAATCGGGATAGAAGCGGCCGAGGTGGCTTAGATAATCTCTTGAAGCCTGGCGGGCAAGCCGCCCGGCCAGAAAGTAGTAGCTGACGACCGGACGCAAAAATAAGCGGAACACCCAACGGCCGCCGGTCCGATACACCCACACCAATACGCTTATGCCCCACAGCAGGCTATTTTCCTCGACAGCGGCCCAATGACGGGCGGCGGTGCTTGCCGGTTTCATCGAAAATGCCTCAGCAACAGAGTCGGCATCCGTAACAACATGCCGAAAAACAAGCGGGCATGCGTCTGACTCAGGAGCAGGTTATCCTCCCAGGCCCGGAAATGCGAGATGCCGTCGAGTGGATAGCGCACATGGGTGGGAATGGAGATGATCGACACCCCTTGCCAGTAAAGCCGAACCAAAATTTCCGTATCAAAACCCATGCGATTTTCCATGGTAACGCTTTGGATCAACTGCGCGCAGGATGCCAGCGGATAGACACGGTAGCCACACATGGAGTCGGGGATGGCGCAGGATAGCGTGTTGATGTGCACCCAGGCATGGGTCAGATAACGGGCGTAATAGCGTAGTTTGGGAATCGAAGCGTCGAACAGCGCTCGGCCGATGACCGCCGCTGCCGGTGCTTGTTGGGCTGCGGTTAAGAATTTATCCAGGTCGTTTAAATCGTGCTGGCCGTCGGCATCGATTTGCAAGGCATGCGAATAGCCTTGAGCATGCGCCGCTAAAATCCCGGCTTTCAGCGCAGCGCCCTTGCCTTGGTTCAGCCCCAGTCTGATGCTTTGTACCCAGGCATATTGCGCGGATAATCCGCGAATAACCTCGGCACAGGATGCCTCGCTACCGTCATCCACCAACAGACAAGGCAGTTGATAAGCAGCCAAACGCGCGACAATCCCAGGGAGCGGCTTTTCGTGGTTGTAGACCGGAATCAGAATGCAGGGATTAAACAAGGTCGTCATGAAAGTAGATTCTTCCGGAGCTATATTCGCAGCTTACCGAGCGGTAACAAAAAGACAGTTTGTTAGCTGCCGGCAGATATTGCAATGCCAATGCCAATTCCAACTGCTGGCCAGGTAACAACAACTCTTTGAATTTGACCGATTCCATATGACTGAATACGCGGGTTAAACCCAGGTATTGCCGAGCGTAATGCACCGCCCATTGGATTTGCACCACGCCGGGTACTACGGCAATCTCATCGAAATGACCATTGAAATAGGTCAGATCGGTGGGGATACGCAAGCCCAACACCGCACTATCGGCTTGGGTTTGTTCGTTTAGTATTTCCGGGAACAAAACGGCTTGGGCAATTAGCGTACTCAAAAGCTGGCCTTGACTTTGCGGCGGACAGCCATTTCTCCCGCCATCAACAATCCCATCAACACGTAGGCGATGCAACCGTTGTAAAGGCTCCACAACCAGCGGTCGCCATACCAAATGGTCAGCAAAGACATTGCCGCGTTTCCGAGGAAAAAGCCGCTCCACACCAGAGTGACTTTGCGGGTATACAGCACGCCATGGGCTGGCAGGTTAGGAAACTCCAGTCTCGCCAAGCGCTCCACCACCGTCGGCGGATGAATCAAGCTAAAGGAGAATACCGCAAAAAACAGCAGGCTGACGAACACCGGATAAGCCAGCAGCCAGCCGGCATTGTTAACCAGTGCTCCAAGCAACAAAAACAGCGCGCAAGCCAATATCAACCGAGACTCGGCTTTACCAGCCGGTTTAACGGTTTTCTGCAACCAATAACGCAGTAAGAACAAACCGGCAAGCCCCAAGGCCATGGAGCGCGGCTGCAAATAATCGGCGGAAAACCAAATCAGAAAGGGATAGCTGACAGTCACCCCCGCAACAAGCACATTCAGGATGATGTGCCGAGGCTCTGCCTTAGGCCTTGAGTAAACACTTGTGTCGGGATGGGCTTGGCGTTTGGCCGGCAGCAGATTGTTGAGAAAATCCTTAAACATCCAGGCCTATTCTGCGCTGATCCGATAGACGGTATCGACCACGTCCTGGATGGTGCGAGCGTTTTTGAAATCTTCGGGATTGATGCGTTTGCCGGTGATCTCCCGCAGCCGCACCATCAAATCCACCGCATCGATGCTGTCGATGTCTAAATCCTGCCGTAAGTTAGCCTCCAAGGTGATGTCCTCGGCCGTTAACTCGAACATTTCCACCATCAGTTGTCTTAAGGTGGAGAATACGTCTTCTTGGGTCTTCATACGGGTGTTGTTTCCTATTGCGATATGCTAAAACCGGCCGGGCTAGTTATGCGACACTTGCTCAATAAGCACGATTAAACGGTATCGGTTTGATATTGTATTGTTCTTCAGCGCCACGCCAAGCGCCAAGTATCTCTGCTAACCGCGCGATAAATTACTACGCCAGGTATGGATTATACCTTGGCTTAAAGCAGATCGCTTATGCTCCTGGCAATCGACCTCACGAAACATCATCCAAACGCCAATGCCAGATAGACCTATCCTGTCGGCAAGATCCACTGCTTTGACCGTGGATAACCGCTTGAACGAGCTTGGGCAGGCCATTTTCCTGCGATGTCGGGTCATTAGATGGCTCGCGCGTCAGCCGCAATTGCCGCCCTGCGCTCCCCGCTCTCGTTAAAGTCATAGCCAAGGCCCAAGTCACATCAGTGCCGGGCAGATAAGGTAAGTAAGCGTCGGGCAAAGGCTGTTCGTACCACACCACCAACACCTGGGGAACATCCAACAGCATGCCGCCTGCTTCCAGAAAGGCCGAGAACAGCCCTTCCGTACCGCCGGCCAAGGCCACATAAGGTAAAAAACTTGCGCTGTGAAAACTGGACAAACCGGCTATGGCGTTATGTACGCACTGGCTGAAGCGACTAGGCGAGACCGTTTCAGCGCCGGCTATGTCCTCCAGCATCTCAAAGTAATACTGGCTTTCGCCGTGATTTGAGCAAAACACCGAGGGCATGTCACCGCTTTTGCTGCGGCTGCGCCAAGCCACTGCGCAGGCGGCTCTGGCTAAAGGTGACAGCCTGCGCCTTTGCATCGCCGGTAAAAATCCCACATCGGCATTGCCTTGCTGATACGGCAATATGTCACCGTCCGGCCAGCCATTAGCTTCGGGACACGGCGCCGATTGCCAAAAACACCAGTGTTTCAGTGTAAAAGCCAAGCGGTTTTCCAAACCATTCGCGTCCATGCTGTCGGTCAACTCAGGTATCCCAGCGCTGGAAAACCAAGGAGGTGTTGATACCGCCAAACGCAAAGTTATTGCTGACGACATATTCGGCGTCGATAGTGCGGCCGTCGCCGGTTAGATAATCCAGCGCCGCGCAGCGCGGGTCGGGATTATCCAGATTGTGATTCGGGTGAAACCAGCCGTCCCGCATCATCTGAATCGCCACCATTGCCTCCAAGGCACCGCAAGCACCCAAGGTATGGCCAGTGTAGCTTTTCAGACTGCTAATCGGCGTGTTGCCGCCGAACACTGCCGCAGTGGCCTGACTTTCGGCAATATCGCCCTGTTCGGTGGCGGTGCCGTGCGCGCTGATATAAGCAATTTGACCTGGCTCAATCCGCGCGTCTTGTAAAGCCAGACGCATGACCAGTTGCATGGTGTCTGCATTGGGTTGAGTGGCGTGGACGCCGTCGGCATTGGTGGCAAAACCGACAATCTCGGCGTAGATCCGTGCGCCGCGCGCCAAAGCGCGCTCCAATTCCTCCAATACCAAAGTGCAAGCGCCCTCGCCTATTACCAGGCCGTCGCGATCACGGTCGAAAGGCCTGGGGGTTAGTTCAGGCTGGTCGTTGCGGGTACTGGTGGCATATAAAGCATCGAACAACGCCGCCTCGGTGGGACAAAGTTCCTCCGCACCGCCCGCCAACATCACATCTTGCAAACCGAATTTGATCGCCTCGTAGGCGTAACCTATGCCCTGGCTACCCGAGGTACACGCGCTGACAGACGGGATGACTCGACCGCGCACCTGAAAAAACAAGGCCACGTTAGCGCAGGTGGTATGACCCATCATCTTCAGATAGGTAGTAGCGTTGAGATTGCCGATGTCATGATTAATCAGCATTCTGCCGAAGTCAGCGATAGCCGGCGTCGACCCGACCGATGAGCCATAGGCCACGCCGGTACGGCCGCTGCTGATCACCGGATCGCCCAGCAAACCGGCATCAAGCATGGCCAGTTCGGTGGCGCGGGTTGCCAGCAAGGCGACCCGGCCCATGCTGCGGGTGTTTTTACGGGTGTAATGCGCCGGCAGCGTGAAATTTTCCACCGGCCCGGCCAAGCGGGTCAGCAAACCGTTATAAATTTCCCATTCCGGTATATACCGAATGCCGGATTGCTTTGCTAAAAGTCTGCCGCGTATTTCCTCCCAGTCGTTACCTATGGGTGAAAAGCCGGCCATACCGGTGACAACGACTCTCCGCGTCAACATAAACCTCCATTCACGGAAATTACTTGGCGGGTAATATAGCCGGCGTCTGCGGACATTAAAAAAGCCACCAACGCGGCGACTTCTTCCGGCGTACCCAAACGTTTGGCGGGTACGGCGGCAAGGGCTTCATCCAAAGGTAAACCTTCCAGCATTTCGGTCTCGATTAAACCGGGCGCCACGCAATTGACGGTGATTTTGCGTTTCGCCAACTCAACAGCTAGGGCTTTAGTCGCACCGATGATGCCCGCCTTGGCCGCGCTGTAATTGACCTGACCGCGGTTGCCGACTAAACCGGAAACGGAAGACAGGGTCACGATACGCCCCGGCTTGCGCCGTTGTATCATCGGCATGACTAGTGGATAAAGTACGTTGTAAAAACCATCGAGATTACTGCGCAATACTTGATCCCAATCCTCGCCGCTCAGCGCAGGAAAGGCATTGTCTCGGGAAAGGCCGGCATTGCAGACCACGCCGTAATAAGCACCGTGGGCTTGAATATCGCTTTCCAAACTGTCTTTGGCAGCACTCCGGTCGGCTAAATCAAAACTCAACACGCGGGCCTGCCGGCCCAACTCGACGATTTGCCGTTTAACATGTTCGGCCTCATCCAGCCGGCTGCGGCAATGGATGACAATATCGTAGCCCTCACGGGCCAGGCGCAAAGCTATCGCTTTGCCGATGCCTCGGCTGGATCCCGTGACCAGGATGGTGGGTTGGCTCATATTCCTTTTCCGGCGAGAAATTTTTTCGAATCCTGTGGCAGCAACACATTTAACTTTGAGCTGGCCTTGATATTTTGCCCTGCTATCGTGCAATCGAACACCGACATATCGTTGGCGGCCTCGATAATCTTTTCCGCCCGCACGGTTAGCTTGGTGCCGCAGGGGAAACTACCGACCGAGCATTGAAAGTAGCGGGTACCCAATAAAAATCCCAAACCAATCGCTTCGCCACGACACTTCCGGTGATAACCGGAATAGGCGGCAATGGCTTGTGCCATATATTCCAAACCCACCCAGGCAGGCACATGTTGGTCAACGCTGGAAAATAGGCCGTCATCGCGCACGTTCAATTCGACCAAGATATGGTTATCGCTTACGTCCAACACCCTATCCAGCAACACCATACGCCCGGACTGAGGTACTAAGGTTTCGATGGCATAAGGAAAAACCGCTGGACTGTCAGGGATGTCCAATGAGCAAGGACACATTGTTTCCGCCGAATGAAAAAGAGTTGCTGAGGCAGTATTGTAGCGGCTTTGGCCCCTGATTTTCCAGCCCTACCAAGTTCAGCCGAACCATATCGGGATCAGGTTCGCCATCCCACTGATGGGGGGGCAAGCGATTAGCCGGGTTTAAATCGGACAATAGCAACCAGCATAAACCCGCTTCGAGTGCGCCGGCGGCTCCCAAACAATGGCCGGTTGAAGGTTTGCTGGAACTGCAAGGCGTATCGCCACCGAATAACCGCCCGACCGCCCGATTTTCCATCGCGTCGTTTTGCCAGGTTGCCGTTCCATGCAAGTTGATGTAATCGATTTGCTCTGGCTTTATCCGCGCGTCGTCTAGCGCCGCCTGCATTGCCAGCGTCGCGCAGCTGCCGTCGGGACGTGGGGCGGAGATATGGTAAGCATCGGCACTGGCACCTACGCCCAGCAAAGCAATGGCTCCCGGCTCACGCGTCATCAGGAATAAGGCTGCGCCTTCCCCTATCATCGTGCCGTCTCGATTTTTACTAAACGGATTGCAACGCGTTTTGCTAATCGCGCCCAAAGCGGCAAAGCCTTCCAGAGTGGTAAGGCATAAACTGTCCGCCCCACCCACCAGCACGGCATCGCAGACACCTAAGCGTAACAGGCGGCGCGCCGAAGCCAAGGCGTTGGCGCTGGATGAACAGGTGGTGGACACCGTGTACGCCGGGCCGCGAATATCCAGGTGAGCCGCTAAAAATTCCGCCGCGCCGCCCAACTCCTGCTGTTTATAGCGATAGCTAGCCGGCATGCTCCCGCTTGCCTTCAAGGCTTGGACTGCCGTTTCGCCCTCAGCAATCCCGGAGGTACTGGTACCTACCACTACGCCAATGCGACCCGCCCCGTAATGAGCTATGGCGGTGCCGACCGAAGACTCGATCTGATCTAGCGCCGACAGCAACAAACGGTTGTTGCGGCAATCGTATTGTTTAAGGTGGGTCGGAATGACCGGTAATTCAGTTAGTACACCGAATGCGGGAATAGCCGAATCCAGCCAGGAAGGCGGAACCGGCAGAACGGAGAGCCCGGCAAGCCATGCGGCTAAAATATCAGCCCGGCTGTCACCTAAGGCACAGACCATGCCTAAATCATGTAAATACAAAAACGACACCAATCAGTCAGCTGGATAGGTTGCCAAGATGGCCTCGATTTTGTTGGCGGAACGCTGTGTCATCGGATTCTTTTCGTCCCAAGCATAGCCGGCGAGAATGGAGCTAATCATGGCCTTGATGTTGGCCAACTGGTGTTCTTCAAAGATGATTTTTTGGAAGCGGCCATCGTACCAAGCTTCCACATAGGCCCGAAACACCTCTATGCCCTTGCGTAAAGCTTGCTCGTATTCGACTGGCCAATCCACCGACTCACCGCGTAATTGGCGGTCGACCAATGGCACGGCCAGGGCTGCGGATTTCATCGCGATGGTGACCCCTGATGAAAACACCGGATCGAGGAATTCGCCGGCATTACCAAGCAGCGCAAACCCTTGCCCATACAATTGCTTGACGTTGGCCGAATAGCCACCGATGGTATTAGCCGGCGTATCGAAACGGCTATCCACCAACAACTCAGCGAGCCTAGGTTCCTCCATCGCGATTTCCCTTAAAACCTCCAGCGGCTCGCCGCTACGTTGGTCCAGGAATCCGGCGGGCGTCACCACACCCAGCGAGCATCGGCCGTTGCTGAATGGAATCAGCCAATACCAAATCTCGTGAAATTGGGGATGAATCGCGATCAAAATCTTATTGCGGTCGTAATCTGTCGCTGTAATCCGGTCTTCGATGTGGGTGAACAAGGCTCGCCGCGGCGATAACGAGGACGGCGTTTCCAGGTCCAACAGCCGAGGCAATACTCTGCCAAAACCGCTGGCATCCAATACCATCGCCGCGCTCCAGCCTTTCTGCACACCCTTGGCATCGACGCTGGTCAGGCTGGCTTGCCCTGGATTGCTAAAATCAGCCGCCAGGATAGTTTGTTGATAATGGATGGGCACGCCGGCGGCTTCGGCCGTGTCGGCTAAAATCTGATCGAAACGAGCGCGCGGCACTTGAAAGGTGGTTCCCCAACCGGCGCTAAATTTCTGGGTAAAATCGAACTCGGTCAGTTTGCCGGCCCTGGAAAAGGCCGCACCGTTTTTAAACTGAAAACCTTCCGCAGTGACCGCTGCCAACATATCGGCATCTTCCATAAACGCCATGCATTGCGGAAGCAGGCTTTCGCCAATCGAAAAACGCGGAAATTGCTCTTTTTCCAGGATCACCACGCGATGGCCGAGTTGTTTCAGCATCTTGGCTGCCACGCTGCCGGCTGGGCCGGCCCCAATGATCAATACATCCGCATCCATTTACTTTCCTGCCGGTTTATCCGGTTAAAATATGCTCAATACAAAAAGCGGCAATGCCGCTAAGTTAATGCCATAGCCGTGTTCAATAGATCGTATTGTCGCACCGGCCACGCCCGCGAGCTAAGCCAAGTCAATCGCGGGCGTGGCCCGTTCCGACCAATTAAGCTCAACTTCCGGCAATGGAAATCAGCTGCCACCCGTAAAAATCTACTTGATGCAGGCACTCTACCAATTTCCCAATACACCAATATCAATGGACCCTAGCGACTCAGCACCTTTTGCCGTCCATTCGGGCCAGGTGGTCAGCCACGGCAATTTATGGTCAGACGTAACGGCCATGGCCGCGCAATTGCCAGACCGGCCCTATCTGTTTAATTTATGCGAAAACCGCTATCTGTTTTGCGTCTGTTTGTTGGCGGCAGCTGCGCGCAAGCAGATTTGCCTGCTGCCACCCGCCGGGCAAATGGCGGTTATCCTGGAAATTCTTCGCGATTATCCCGGTGCCTATATCGCCAGAGAACACGCCCCGCAGCAAGCAGGTTTGGAATGGTACGAAGTGGTCGCGCCAAGTTCTACAAGCATGGCATTGCCACCCCACTTGGACTGGCAGCGCAGCGCCGTCATCGCCTTCACCTCCGGCAGCACCGGCAAACCCAAACCCTGTGCGCACAGCCTAAATACCTTCAAAACCTCCGCCGAGATGGCGGTAAGCAGCCTGGGAATAGCTGAGCAACAATTGTTGATGCTGTCCACCACTCCGCCGCAACACATGTACGGCCTGGAAACCTCGGTGTTTTGGCCGCTGTTTTCCACGCTGGTGCTGCACGATGGACGGCCGTTCTTCGCCGAAGACATACGCCAAACGATTAAAACGGCGCCGTGGCCGGTCGTGCTGGCTACCACACCCACGCACTTGCGTTCCTTGATCAAGACCGACGCCCCTTGGCACAACCTGGCCGGCATCATTTCCGCCACCGACACCCTATCCGAAAAGCTGGCTGGCGAAACCTCGGTAATTTTAGGACAATCGCCACGCGAAATCTATGGCAGCACCGAAACCCTGTCGTTTGCCAGCCGCGAGACCTTGCGTGAAAATTACTGGCGCCCCTACTCGGGCTGCCGTTTGATTCGAGGCAAAAACGGACAAGCCAGCCTGGAATCCGCACATTTGCCGGAAGCGGTGCAGTTGCAAGACAGCGTTAATATCGATACCAACGGCCGTTTCGCCGTATTGGGCCGGGATCAGGACATGGTGAAGATCGGCGGCAAACGCGCCTCCTTGACCGAATTGAACCGGCGCTTGAAAGACTTAAACGGCGTGGAAGACGGGGTTTGTTTTATCCAAGAAAACGGTCGATTGGCCGCAGTCGTGGTCAGCCAACTAAACAGCCAAGCGATTCGGCTTGGCTTGCAGCCCTATGTAGACGAAGTGTTTCTACCACGAAAAATCCACTTTGTTTCAGCCATCCCTCGCAATGAAACCGGTAAATTAGCGAAAACCGAGCTGGAACACCTGTTGGCGGATTTGTCCTCTTCAGAGGGGCTAGCTATGAAGTCGCCTAAAAGCGATCAATTTTAACTTAACACCACGCTCATGATCTTGACTCTATGCCCTCTATAGTCTTCCTCCTCCATTTCTGTCCAGCCGAGCTTTTGATAGAAATCCGCTTGATCCGGCGTGAACAGATACAGCTTGGCAACGCCGGCCGTCTCGGCTTGTGACATGACGTGTTTTACCAGCTTTGCGCCTATGCCCTGCCGGCGGAATGCGGGCGTCACGTAAACGCTGGCCAGCCATGGTGTTAATTCCAGGTGGGTATCCATGTCGCTTTCTATAATCGCTGCCGAGCCAGCCAATGTGCCTTCATGCTTGCAAATGAAAGTGCTCGGGATTAGTTTGTTGCTTAGATAAGCTTGCATTCTTTCTATGCGATCTTCCAAAGTTTGGCCGGGATTGAGACCGGCCCATTCGGCTTGGTGCCATTGCGCCAAGGTTGGGATTTTGTGGGGTTCTTGGGAGAGGTTGATGATGTTAAATGGCATCGGAGGTTTCAAAACAGCTACACGTTAAACCCGCGTGGGCACAAAAAACGTGCCCACCCTACTACTCTTCTCGTTTTTTGCAGAGCTTGACGAAATACGCGACCCAACTCCGATGCCGGTAAATTAAACCGTTCGCTGAGCGGAGTCGAAGCGAATTGCCTGGCTTCGGCTCCGCTCAGCCAGCGGTATCTCGCGCAAATAAGTCCGTGACTCCGCAGCATTGAGCAAAACTTTCCTCAAAGAAAACCATTTTTCAATTCAAAAATAAGCAAGCTACGCAGCAACGGTGTTCCCCCCTATGCCGCGCCGAGCACCGGAGCTTTTATCGAGAACAGCCCGAAGGGGCACCGCAGGGATGCGGTGCGTCGGCAGAGGGGCCTGGAAGCCCCTTCTGCCGACCCTCGATAAAAGCTTCGGCGCGCAGGATCAAAGCGGCATCCGGGCCGCCTTTTCTTTGGATACTTTCTTTTGGCGGAGCAAAAGAAAGTATCTCGCCCGTCGGTGCGAGAACCGACATTAGAAAAATCGTCGCGATAGCGACACGTAATTTCATCAGGTACAGAAATGCTAGTACCCACGCAAAAATATTTGGTTAACGTTTTTTTGAATTTCTTTTCTGATACTCACAGCGATATAGCAGGTAATTTAATCGATGAATTCTTTTCATCGCCTCTGTCCCTTTAGCCAAAATATCCACCACGGAATCTGAAATGTCCCAAATAATCTCAAATGCCCCCAAATCAACGGTACTCGACGGCACATGCTCTTCAAGCAAAACAAAGTTTCGGATCAACTTGTATGTATTGCTTCTACAACCTCTTAGATCAAAAGTAGACTTTAAATTATCAGGAAGTCCCGCGTTATCTTGAAATTTAAAACTCCCTATTTCTATCAGACCTAAAAATACACTCCAAAACTCGTCTGGCATGTTTTTAATATTTTTTGCGTCAAGTATTGTAGAGTTTAAATAAATCTCTCCATTATAAACTCCAAGTACATATTGGTGTTTTTGGGTGATTGAGTATGCAAAAGTTGCAATTCCAATTGATGTAGCATGCCATTTCACTGGAGACCAACTGTCTTTAACTTTTGATTCTAAAATAAAAATTCGTAATATTTCTGCAAAAAGCGAAGAGACTCTTTCAGCTGTAGAATTACCTTGGTTAGTATCAAGTCCAATTCCATTCGTTAAGCAATGGGCATATTCATCTATAACGACATTCCATTCTGACTCAACAATATTATGTTTCATATCGAAGGAGAACTCATTTTGTGGTGTTTCTGATTTGAAGAGTACATCTACTTACCTAATCCTTGGACAATAGCCTGGAAACCCTCACCAAATCCTCCTCCGTATCCACCCCCGCCTCCGGCGTCTTGTCAACAATCTTCACCAAAACCCTCTCCCCATGCCAAAGAATCCTAAGCTGCTCCAACGACTCGACACTTTCCAGCGGTGACGCAGACCAACTGCAATACCGCTGCAAGAAGCCGACGGTGTAGGCATACATGCCAATATGCCTGAGATGCGGCAAAGACGAAACAGCAGGATCATGTTGATCAGGGAAAGTCGAACGGTTCCACGGAATCGCCGCCCGGCTGAAATACAGCGCATAGCCGTTTTTATCCAACACCACCTTCACAGCATTCGGATTGAAAATCTCGTCCACATCCAGAATCGTTGCGGCCAGTGTCGCAATACCGGCCTGATATTGTCCTGCCAGAGCCAAGGCAGCATCGCGAATATAAGCCGGTGGAATCAGCGGTTCATCACCTTGCAGGTTAACGACGATTTGTTCGTCGGCCCAACCCATGATCCGCGCCACTTCGGCGATGCGTTCGGTGCCGGACTGGTGGTTGGGATCGGTCATCACCGCTTGCAAGCCCAAATCGCTGACCGCAGCGAAGATACGTTGATCGTCGGTCGCCACCACTACTTGCTCGGCGTCGGCTTCGAGTGCGCGTTCGCACACATGCACGATCATCGGCTTGCCGGCGATGTCCAACAAGGGCTTACCCGGCAAGCGGGTGGAACCGTAGCGAGCCGGAATAACGACTTTAAAGCCGGTGCTCATTTACGTAGCGCGTCCGCTTCTTCAAAACTCAACTCGCGGGCTTCGTCTTCCAGCATCACCGGAATATCGTCGCGGATCGGGAAAGCTAAATTATCAGCCTTGCAAATCAATTCCTGTTTGTCTTTGTCGTAAATCAGGGAGCTTTTGCAGAGCGGGCAGGCCAGAATCTCGAGCAGTTTTTTATCCATGAGCTTTATCTTTGAGTAGTTTTAACAGTTGTTGGGAAAATGCCTCGGGCAGTTCGGCATCGATAGGTAAATACCAGTGCTGGTCGGTCGCAAAGCGGGCGCATTTCACCGCATCTTTTTCGGTCATAATCACTGGGCGAGGCTCTTTGAATTGCAAGTCTTCGGCGGTAAACGGATGGTGGTCCGGCAAGGCGTGGGTTTGACAATCCAGTCCGGCGGCGGCCAATTGCGCAAAGAAGCGAGCGGGATTGCCGATTGCGGCAACAGCATGGCAGGCCGTATCTTTAAATTCGGCTAGCGGCTGCTGTTCGCCGGTTTGCAAATTGATTAGTTGCTGGCCTTTGCAGTGCATCGGCAATTCGCCTTCCAGCAATTCATCCGGGCCGTTGACGACCACCAAATCGACTTGCCTGACCCGTTCCTGCGGCTCGCGCAGCGGTCCGACAGGCAGGCAATAACCGTTACCAAAACGGCGTTGACCGTCTATCACGACGATTTCGATGTCG
This sequence comes from Methylomonas albis, assembly GCF_014850955.1. Classification (NCBI taxonomy): domain Bacteria; kingdom Pseudomonadati; phylum Pseudomonadota; class Gammaproteobacteria; order Methylococcales; family Methylococcaceae; genus Methylomonas; species Methylomonas albis. The sequence continues at coordinate 2,286,057 of NZ_JACXSS010000001.1, read as the reverse complement.
CGCTCCAATGCGTAATGCTGCAATCCGTCGTCGGAAATCAGTACGTCGCAGGCGTTGCTTGACAATAATTGCCGGCCTGCGGCTACCCGCTCGGCACCGACTACAACCGGACAAGCGCAACGTTTAGCTAACAACACCGCTTCGTCACCTACCTGTGCCGGGTTGCTGTCGGCGGTCACCGCTTGCGGGCTAACGCCGGCCGCTCCGGCATAACCGCGGCTAATGACGCCGGGTTTGTAGCCGTTTTGTTTTAGAAACTCGACCATCCAGATCACCAACGGCGTCTTGCCGGTACCGCCTACGGTAATGTTGCCAACGATAATCACCGGCACCGGCAATTTAGTCTTTTTCAATATGCCGATACGGTACAGAAAACGGCGGAAGCGGATCGCGTCTACGTACAACATCGACCAGGGCATTAACCAGGCCGAGATGTACATTTCCTTATACCAGGCGTCTTCAAACCATTTAACTAATTTCTTGTTCACGGTTTTTCCGGTCGGTTGATAGCGAAGGTGATGTGATGAAAACCCAGTTCATTAGCCACATCCAAGGCGCTGACCACGGCTTGATGCGGCGCTTTGCCGTCGGCGCTGATAATGAAGGGCAATTGTCTGGAGTCGCCGGCGGTTTGCGCCAAAGCCGCTTTTAAGCCGTCCAGATTTTGATTCACCAGTTCGTGAAATTGATTGTCGTCACCGGCCAAGGCATACGAGCCTTTCACGTCGACGTATAAATTGATGGTCTTACCCTGCTCAGAGGCATCGCTACCTTGGGCTTCCGGCAGATTAATCTTCAGTTCGGAATGATGGCGAAAGGTGGTGGCTACCATGAAAAAAAACAGTAAAACCAGCAACACGTCTATCATCGGGATTAAGCCGATATCGACCTGCGTGCGGCGTTTGCGGCGGAATTGCATTAAATATCCTCGCGCGCGCCTTGCATGATGTCGATCAGGCGCAGCGATTCTTCTTCCATCCGTACCACGTGATCGTCAACCAGCCGTTCGAAATAACGGTGAAAAAACAGACTGGGAATCGCCACGGTCAAACCCGAGGCGGTACAAATCAAGGCTTCGGAAATGCCGCCGCTCAACACGGCAGGATCGCCCATGCCGCCTATCGCGATGTCGGAGAACACCCGGATAATACCATCCACGGTACCCAGTAATCCTAATAAAGGCGTGATCGACGCGATGCTGCCCAGCGCATTCAAATAACGCTCCAGCTCGTGCGTCACCTGGCGGCCGACTTCTTCGATACTGGATTTCATGATTTCCCGGCCATGCCTGCGATTCAGCAAGCCTGCGGCCAAAATCCGCCCCAGAGGCGAACTTAGTTTGATGCGCCTGATGGTCGGTTCATCCAATTTCTTATCGCGATGCAATTGCCAGATGTACGGCACCAGATCGACAGGAATGATGCGTTTGCGCTGCAAAGACCAAAAGCGCTCGCCGATAATCGCCATCGCCACGATGGAACACAAAATGATAGGCGCCATCATCCAGCCGCCGTTTTTGATTACTTCAAACACGTTGTCTATCCCTCTTTCATAAAACTTGCCAATTTTAACCCAATCCGGGCCGAGATTCCCGAGCCACGCCGATATAGGCTATCAGCAAGGCCACGCAACACACCAAGGCCGCGATGATATAAACCAGCCGCCCGCCCAGCATATCCCAGAAATACCCGCTGTAAAGACTGCCTATCATCCCGCCCATGCCGAAGCTGACACTGCTGTACAGCGCTTGCCCTTTGCTCTGATGGCGTTCGCCGAAATATTGATACAGCAATTGCATCGCCACCACATGCACCACGCCGAAGCTGGCTGCGTGCAGAATTTGCGCACCTATCGTCAGTGCCAGAAAATCCACGCCGTCGGCGATTAACATCCAACGCAACACACTAAGCAATACCGCCAATAGAAGCAAAGTGCGCGGCGTAAACCATTTCAACAACTGGCGCATTGCAATGAACAATAGCACCTCTGCCGCTACGCCGGTGGCCCACAGCAAACCGGTTTCGGTCGCCGAATAGCCGTGCTGTTTTAGGTAAACCGAATAGAACACGTAGTAAGGGCCGTGGGCGACTTGCAACAGCATGTAAACCAGCAGAAACGCCAGCAGTTCCGGCTTAAGTAAGATTTGCCGAATGCCGCCGACATCGGTATGTGTCAGGCGCGGCTTGGCTTCGGGCGTAATCAGAGCCATCAGCCAATTCAACAGCATCAAGCCGCCAATAATCCACGGCAAATAGGCGATGCTGAAATCGTCCAGAAACCGACCTATGCCCAACACCGCCGCGATAAATCCTATCGAACCCCACAAACGGATTTGGCTATAACGCTGCGGTTCGGCTTTAAGATGAAACAAGGTCGCGGCCTCGAACTGCGGCAAAGTAGCATTCCAGAAAAAGCTGAAAATCACTGTTACCGCTGCACACCACAAGTAATCGCTACGGTACAAAAAGCCGGCAAAACACAGCACCGACAGCAAGGAGGTGACGCGGATTAAGCTGAGATTACGGCCGGTTTTATCGGCCAGCCAACCCCAATAATTGGGCGCGATAATCTTGGTGGCGACCAATAAAGCAGTCAGCTCGCCGATTTCCGTAGCAGCGAAGCCTATTTGTTTTAGATACAGGCTCCAAAACGGTAAAAACGAACCGAGCGTTGCGAAGTAGCAAAAGTAAAAACCGGATAAGCGCCAGTAAGGTACAGGCATTTAGTCCTTTGAAGTGCCAATCTGTTGAGATGCTACTTTAATGAGGAACCAAAAAGAGATTGGTACACTAAGCCAAGAAAGCAGTTGCCCCCAAAATAAGCCAACTCCTAGCCATGGCAGCAGATTGATCGATCCGACAAAGCAAGGCTGTAGGTTTTTTAGATTTCCTTGGCAATTGAAATAACTATAAGCCCAGTCGGCTAACAGCCATGCTCCAATAGTTAACGTCGCTGGTAACAGCGCGATTGTGTAGCGATATACCCAAGACATGTGATTTCTTAACGCAATATCGGTAAACCGGCTTCAACATGCAGATTCTGAGCGCGATGCCTAAGCAAATGATCCATCAACACCATCGCCACCATCGCTTCGGCGATGGGTGTGGCGCGAATGCCAACGCACGGATCGTGACGACCTTCGGTGACCACTTCAATGACTTCGCCTCTGGCGTTGATGCTTCGACCCGGCAAGCGCAGGCTGGAAGTGGGTTTAAGTGCGATGCGCGCAACAATATCCTGACCGCTGGAAATACCGCCCAAGATGCCGCCGGCATGATTACTTAAAAAACCTTCCGGGGTAATTTCGTCGCGAAATTTTGTGCCCTTGGTGTCGATGCAATCAAAACCGTCGCCGATTTCCACACCTTTTACCGCATTGATGCTCATCAAGGCGTAGGCCAATTCTGCATCCAGACGGTCGAAAATCGGCTCACCCAAGCCAGGCGGCACATTGCTGGCGATCACTTCGATCTTGGCGCCTATCGATTCGCCTTCCTTGCGCAGGGCGTCCATGTATTTTTCCATCTCTTCAACTTTGCCGGCGTCCGGGCAGAAGAAGGGATTATTCGGGACTTCGTCCCAATCGAACGCTTCGATCTTGACCGGCCCCAGTTGCGACAAATAACCGCGCACTTGAATGCCGTGCTGCTGGAACAGATATTTCTTCGCTATGGCACCTGCGGCAACGCGCATCGCGGTTTCGCGGGCCGAAGAGCGGCCGCCGCCGCGATAATCGCGAAAGCCGTATTTGTGCTGATAAGTGTAATCGGCATGACCGGGGCGGAAGCTTTCGGCGATCTTTGAATAATCCTTGGAACGCTGGTCAGTGTTTTCGATCATCAGTCCTATCGGGCAGCCGGTGGTTTTGCCTTCGAACACACCAGACAGAATTTTCACTTCGTCGGCTTCACGGCGTTGTGTGGTATGCCTTGAGGTGCCGGGCTTACGTCTATCCAAGTCGATCTGTAAATCGGCTTCCGACAACTCCAAGCCTGGCGGGCAACCATCGACAATAGCCAGTAAGGCCGGGCCATGACTTTCGCCGGAGGTAGTGACGGTAAATAATTTTCCTATGCTGTTTCCGGACATGGTTATAAAGCGCTGGCAAAGAGTGAGTGATAAAGAGTGACTTGTGCGGCGGTCAACAGAAATACGCCGTCGCCGCCATGCTCGAATTCCAGCCATTGGAACGGCACGTCGGGAAACATCTCCTGCAAAGTCTCGGCGCTGCTGCCCACTTCGATGATCAAGATGCCCTGCTCGGCTAGATAACGTTTGGCATCGACCAAAATCCGCAACACCAGATCCAGGCCGTGTTCACCGCCGGTAAATCCCATCTCGGGTTCGGCGTGAAACTCGGCGGGCAGACTTTCCCATTCGGCGATGGCGACATAGGGCGGATTGCTGACGATGATGTCGTAAGGCTTGGCCGGCAATTCGTTGAATAAATCGGATTGATAGAGCTGGACTTGGTCTTCCAGTTCATGTTTTTTCAAATTGATCCGGGCTACCGCCAAGGCATCGTCCGACAATTCCACCGCATCCACTTGTGCATCAGGGAAGGCATAGGCACAGGCGATAGCGATGCAGGCGCTACCGGTACATAAATCCAGAATGTTGAACACTTGGGTTTCTTCTATCCACGGCTCAAAGCGTTCGGCGATTAATTCGGCGATGGGCGAACGCGGCACCAAGACCCGTTCATCGACATAAAAAGACAGGCCGGCAAATATCGCTTCATGGGTTAAATAAGCGGACGGCTTACGTTCGACGATACGGCGTTCGATTAAAGCCAAAACCGCCTGGCGTTCGGCCATCGTCAGCGTAGCGTCCAAATAGCCATGATCCAAATCGTATGGCTGATGCAAAGTATGTAACACGATGGCTGCCGCTTCATCCAGGGGTGTGACGGTGCCGTGCCCTAAAAAAACCCGGTGCTCGGCAAATCGACTGGCAGCCCAGCGAATATAGTCTCTGATGCTGCTGAGGGTTGTGATAACATCCGGGCCAGTTCTATTCATAGCGTGTCTATACTTAAAAAACGTTTAAAAATGCAGCAGCGGATTTTAAACCAATCCCCCGCCGCTTGCCCGAATAAAGCAAAGTTAATGACCGAGGCCCATTCCCAACTGCTGTCCGCCAAACTGGCAAAAAACCGACTGTATCAAGATTGCTTTAAGTATATGCAATCCGATTCTTTGGCCTTGCCGACCATCCCCGATGTCTCGGTTAAAATTCGGCGCGCAATTAATGAACCCAATGCCAACAGCGCCAAAATCGCCAGAGTCGTGCAAATCGACCCCAGCATTACCGCGCGCGTGGTAAAAATCTCTAATAGTCCGCTATATCGTGGCCGGCGCAAAATCGAAAGTTGTCCGGAGGCGTTGACGCGTCTGGGTTTGAAAGCCGCGCAAGACATCATTACCGCCTTCGCGTTAAAAGCCGTGTTTAACGCCAAATCCCCGGTGATTCGCCGCAAGATGCAAGAGCTTTGGGCGCATAGCAGTTATGTCGCGGCGATCAGTGCGGTGTTTGCCCATAAAACCCCCGGCTTCGATCCGGATCGCGCCATGCTGGCCGGTTTGATTCACGACATAGGCGTGGTGCCGATTCTGGCTTACGCCGACCGCCAACCCGATATTTTAGCCAATCCCGGCGATTTGGCGGAAGCAGTGCGCGAGTTACGTAGCCCGATTGGCGTGCAAATCGTCCGTAAATGGGATTTTCCCAGCGACTTTGAAGACGTGATCATCCACGCTGAAAACTGGCACCGCGACAGCGGTGAGCAAGCCTGTTACAGCGATATAGTCATGATTTCGCAACTGCACAGCTTCATCGGCAAGATAGACATCAAACAAATGCCGAAGCTGGACGAATTGCCGGCTTATAAAAAACTGGCTAAAGGCAATCTGGATGCGGATTTAAGCATCAATATACTCGACCAGGCGAAAGATGAGATCGAGCATATTCGGCAGATGTTGAGTTAAAAATTTTCGCCACTGTTGGCAACACGGACAACTTGTCGAAGAGTCCACCCGCGCCCGCTAGACAAACGCAGTGGCCGCACCGCGTTGTCCACAAAGCACCTCAAAAACCCTAGCGCCGTCCTTCCCGCGAAAGGCTAAAGTCAGATTATCGGCCTTCGCGGGGATCGCGGTTTTTTCGGGGTGCTTGACAATCTTATCGTTGTTACTCGCCATATCGATGATTTCGAGCGCACCAAATTCGGCAGCCGAATCTTTTTATTGAATAGTCCTATATGGGTTGGTGGAAACAATCATCCAGCAGCAGTAGTGTTTTATCGGGCTTTTTCAGCCTAATAGTATGCGGCATATTGTCGCAGATACTTTCCTTCCAAGTTGGAATTTTCAGCCATTTAACACAGTTAAATTGGCCATTTAATATAAATTTGTGTGATTACACATAATAAAATTTACTCCGTTATCATTTTAAATATTAATTTGTCAATATTTTTATCGTCTGAAAATAATCCTGATTTACTGGTTGACTGTATTAACAAAAAATTGAAAAAATAAATCCATAGTAAGGCATGCCGACGAAGACTCTCGGCAAATAACATTGCTAGGCAACATATTCTAGGAGCTAACCAAGGGAATTCTTTTTTCTCTAAAAGACAATCCGCGGCTCTTTATATTTTAGAGTTTGAAATTTTCAAGAAGCGTTTTTACACCTTCTTTAATTTTTTATTAAAGAAAGCACTGTCATTAACCTGCCATCAATAACCCAATGGGCTTCTCGATGAGTAAAATCATGTTTTACACGTTCAACCGGTTTATCACCTGCGCTTTACTCCTAACCGCCACATGCACGGTGAGTTTTGCGCAAACCAACCCCGACGTCACTATCGTCAATGACACCATCCAATACGACGTGCAAACTGACGGTCGTTATACGGTCGAAGAAAGCGCCGCCTTGCGCATTGAGACGCCACAGGCGATTCAGCGCTTTGGACAAATACCACTTCCCTACAGTAGTACGCTACAGCAACTGGACGTGCTGGAAGCTTATGTGGTTGGCACAGACGACAAGCGCACCGACGTGCCGGCGGACCGCATCATGGTGCAACAGACACCGCAAAGCGCCGGTGCGCCGATGTTCGACGACGGTAAGGTCAAGGTAATCATATTCCCTGGTGTGGAGGTGGGCTCAGTGCTGCACCTGCACACACTCAAGACGCAGCTCAAGCCGCTGTTCCCGGACCATTTCTCCATGGTAGAGGCTATCCAAGGCATCTTTAATGTCGATTCCGAAGTGATCACGCTGACGGCGCCAGCCGCCTTGAAACTGTACGTCGACGCTATCGATCTGAAGGGCGGCGTCATCCAGGGCGATCAAGCGGATAAACAGTATTGGCGCTGGGAGGTCAAGAACTTGAAAGCGCTGCCCTTGGAGGCCGGATCCGTGGCACCTCAAGATTCCAGCCCGCGCGTAGCCGTCACCACCCTGGCCAGCGACCAGGAGGCTGCTCAGGCCTACCGTGATCGTGCGCTGCCGCAAGCGGCCGTGACGCCAAGTATCCAGGAACTGGCCAACGAGATTACCGCCGGAATCACCGACCGTCGTGCTCAGGCCGAGGCCATCTATGGCTGGGTTAGCGCCAACATCCGCTACGTCGCTATCTTTTTGGATGTGGGCGGCGTTGTACCGCACGCCGCGGACGAAATTGCCAAGGCACGTTACGGCGACTGCAAGGACCACACCACTATCCTGGGCGCTTTGCTCGCGGCCAAGGGAATCCGGAGCAGCCCGGTACTGGTTAATGCCGACTTGCAATTTTGGAAACCCGGGGTAGCCGTATCGCCAGGCGTTTTCAATCACGCCATCCTGAGCGTCCCGGAGTTTGACGTATACCTAGATTCCACCACCCAGTTTTCGCCATTTGGCACATTGGCGATGACGCTACGCGGCAAGCCCGCATTGGTGGTGAACGACAAAGGTCAAGCTAAAACGGTGACACTGCCTCTGTCCTTACCGGCGCAAGATCAGGTACGGGTGACGATGAATCTGGTACTCGAAGACGACGGCACCGTTAGCGGCCATGCCGATGTTGAAAGCGAGGGCATGTTTGGCCTGATCGCGCGTGGCCTAATGGCCAATATTCCGCAAGGCGCGGAAGCACAGGTTGTAGGCAACGTACTCTCGAAGACCGGGCAAAATGGCAGTGGTAGCTTCACCCGCGGAAAACCCCGCGACCTTGGCGGCCCACATCGTTACAGCACCGATTTCTCGCTACCGAACTATGTACAACTGCCCGGTCCGGGGGCTTTCATCGTGCCACAGGGATTCAGTAGCGCCACCAATATCGCGGCAACTTTTGAGCAACTAGGGCTCTCGCAACGTATATTGCCGGTACCGCTCCAGGGTAGACGCGTAGAAGAAACGATCACGCTACAGTTGCCCGCAACCTTCAAGCCAACTGCATTACCAAGCGGGGTACAGCGAAAGTGGACACACGGAAGTTATGAATCAACGGTAAAAACTGAAGGCTCGACCGTCACGATTACGCGAGTGCTTTCGCTCGCGATGCCCGGACCACTGTTGCTTCCGCAACAGTACGCCGAGTTCCAGTCATTCGGACAAGCCGTGATGCGCGATTTGAGGGCTCAGTTGGTTTATTGAACGTAAAACGGAAAATCGTCTGAATCAGGAAGTGGCGGCAGCCGTCCAACGGCAACTCAATTTGAATACTAACAGGTTTATGAAGGGGAAACAGTTCTATGGCCTGGTGCCAATACTAGCCCGCATAAAAGAATTAAGCCTTTCCAAGAAGTGTCTGGATTTTATTTAAAACTCCTCGCAGCGGTTCTTGCAAAGGCGAATGAATCGCTTCAAAAGAAGCGTGTTTTACGCCATCTTTATCTTGAAGATGGTTTCTATTTATTTTTACATCGGAATTATTATGTCTGTAAAAGAACTTTCTCTCGTTGAGATCAATGAAGTATCCGGGGCTGATTTCAATTGGGATTCATGCTATGGTCCAGTAACATTTGGGTTTTTGGGTGGTTTTGGCGCTGCCGCTGCCTCGAGTTGGTGGACTGGCCCGGCAATCGATTTTGGGGTTTCTACGATCTGGGGACTGGGTGGAGCATTTGCCGGATCATACGGCTGCTGGTTTTAATGCTTAGGGATTTGAAAACATAACAATAAAATACCCGTTGGCATGCTAAACAAGTGGCCGATAGTATTGGTTTTGTTGCTATTGTTGGTTCTATCTGGCCCACCATTTTCATCCAAGAAGATGGTAGGCCAGATTTTCGCAAAAATATTGAAAAGAAAGTTCCATGAGAAAAACTGGTATTCAATATTGCGATCGCTATGGTTTTTATCGAAAAATGAATTTCAGGCTATCAAACATAAGCACGCAAAAAAAACGTAATTGCGCCGTGATTAATTATGAGGTGAAAATGAGTTTTGTGAAGAACGTAAGTCAATTTATTTTAATGTTTTTATGTTTGATCGGCGCTCGCCAGCTTGAGTATTTATTATTCCATGAAATTGAAAGAGTCGGTCGCAACGAAGCTATGTACATATTTATAATATCTGCCGTAACGCAGCTTGTAGTATATATCTACCGATCCAAAGTGCACTGAAAAACACCTTAATGGTGCAATTAATTTAAATTAGAACACATTCCATCACAGATAGCCGGAACTGTAGTATGTTCGCCATTAGGTAATCCACCCCTGTTAAAGCCTTGGTGATTTGCTGTCGCGAAACCACACTACATTTTCTAGGAGGGAAAGTAAATGTTTAATTGCCAATGTGGGTCATGCCAGAAGAACATTTCTTGGCAGGACATTTCGTGGGGCCCTAGTAGCAATAGTCTATTACCTGAAGCATTTATATTATGCCCTTTTTGTAAGACAAGATTAGATTTTAATGGTCAAGCAAGAGCAATTGCCTACATAGTAGAAATTGCGTCGTTTGTAATGCTTGTTTATCTTTTTCGGAACTGGGGCATTAGTCGGGACTGGGGGATTACATGGACTTCTATTTATTATGCAACGATGATTTATATTGGGTTTATCGTAGGAGGATTTATAGAAAAACGTTTGATCTATGCTATTTCGCTTTTGTTTTTCTTGCCTCCGGTAGTCCGTGATGCTGAAGAGCTGTAAACGTCCGAAATTAGTTAATATTCCTTAGGTAGCTCTTGGTTACTATTGCGCGTCTCATAAGTTATTGCATGGTTTTGCGAGCACTGCATGAACTTGAGCAGGACTCTGGCGACTGACCTGCGGAAACTTATGAGACGCGCTATATGCTGGAAAAGTATATAGAGACCTTAGTTAATTAGCCCCCAAATAATAAGGATGAACGTAAAATGAATGCCATCTTCCAACCCGCTGCCTTGAATGCCCGGCAAGGCCATAAGGCGCAATAACTGAGTGTGATGGGTACATATGGTTTCGTGCCTAGGTTTTGGTTTACTGTCGCTCTACCCAGCGTAGTGCATCAAATAGATTTACTAGGTTTATTAGGTAAAAAATAGCTTTATTTTAGCGACGGTGTTCGGACGATTTTGTGGAGGGGCGATGTTAAGAGTGGGTGTTTCATTTCTTGTGTCATGTTTCCCAGTTATCTATACGGCATTGTATGTATTTACGGCAGTATTTGGATGGCTTGTTTTTGCGGAGGCAGCCAAGGGCATTGAAGGCAAAATGCTGGTCCAGGTAGCTGGATCAATAACACTTATTCTGTCGCCTTTAATATGTGCATCTGCCAAGAAAATAAAAAAAGAATGGGATAGCGAGCCATCAAAAATTGGCATTGTTGCTCACCCAATAATCATCGGCTTGCCAACTATCGTATTATTCTGCGTGACAGTATTTGCGGCGGCGGTGACTTATTTTGGAGACGAAAAAAATAAACCGCTTTACAATAATCTGTTGCTAATGATGTTGGTTTTCTTATTGATGATTATTGTCACACTTACCTTTACGGTGGTGTCCGAAAGCATTCATACGCGTAAAGTAAATCAAGCTAATAGTGGCTTGCCACTGCCGAGGCCTAGGCAGATAAACAATTCTATTTTATTTGAGCATATAAATGAGTGGCGTGGGTGGCCTGTTAAATGTCAAATCACCAGCGTAATTTTAGCGGGTGTGGTGATTTTCCTTTTCGGGTCAGGCATCGTATCGCTATTTAGCGGGGAATATAGAAACGCAATCAATTTGATTGCTGTGGGTTGTGTGTTCGCACCGCAGACTTTGACCCCGGAAATGTTTTTTCTGCCGATCGGCGAAGTAAGTCAAAATATGCAGCGAAATGGACAAAATGGTTTTATACAGAATATTCAGCGTATCGGCTTAGTACTCTGTATGCTGAGTGGAGGTTTATTTGTGCTGAACAAGATCGCAGAGCGTGTGGCCTGAACTTTGGTAAACAATCACGCGCATCAAGGTAAATTTAAGTTTCAGGGAACTTTTTTCGATTTACCGTTTTACAGGTGTATTTGGGAGGTAGGGATGAAAAATGAACTTGTGATAAGTTTGGTCGGCGCTTTGATACTCAGCGCTTTTATTATATTAATATATTTTATTTATTTAGAAAATTCCCCGAATGTTAATCGGCTAATAATAGATGGTATTTTATTGTTTGTCGGGTTCTTTGCAATGATTGCTTTAGCGCAATTTTTCTTTGGATGGCTTGAATCCAAATGCAATGCAATTATTCGGAATAGCACTATAAAAATTCTTGTGAAAAATTTGATTTCTGCTTTTACATTTTTTGTGTGGGCTTATATTTCGACACAATTTATAAACGTGATTTTAAAAAAATACATGGAATTCAACAGAGCTGGCATTACTGGAATTTTTATTTACGTATTTATTGTTATAGTGGCTGTGTGCATCCCCCTTTTTCTAGAACGGCATAAAACCCGTCGTAGCCATTAATAACAACCAATAACCAATACCAAACTGATCGAACGCCGTGTTTTGCTACCTTTCACTAAGCCACCTCAAAGTGGGCTAATATTTTATGAACGCTATTTTCCGACCCGCCGCCTTAAATGCCCGGCAAGCCAAATGGCTGGGTGACATTGTATTGATTCGCCCTGTTTCGTTTGCTTACCTGACGGCCTTGGCGGGTACTTTGGCACTTGTCGTTGTGTGTTTCCTGGTTTGGGGCACTTATACCAAGCGCAGTACGGTTACTGGGCAACTGATTCCGGACACCGGACTGGTAAAGGTTTTTGTGCCGCAACCCGGTATCGTTCTGGAAAACCACGTCGTGGAAGGTCAGCGCGTTACCCAGGGGGATGTGTTGTATGTGCTGTCGAGCGAACGGCAAAGCAGTACTCAGGGCAATACCCAGGAAACTATCAGCAGCCAGGTGGAGGCGCGCCAGCGATCGTTGCGCGATGAATTGGAAAAAACCCGGGCTATGCAAACGGATGATCGCGAGGCGTTGGTTAAAAAAATTGCTGGGTTACAGGCTGAGTTGGCGAAACTCGATAGCCAGATTGAAGGCCAGAAAAGTCGGGTGCAATTATCGACAGAAACTCTTTCCCGTTATGAAGGCTTGTTGGCACAGGATTATATTTCCAGGGAACAGTTGCAGCAGAAACAGGAAGAACTGCTCGATCAGCGCAACCGGCTGCAAGGCCAGGAGCGCGACCGCATTAGCGTCAACCGCGAACTGACCGCGTTGCACTATGAGTTGGCAAATCTGTCAGTCAAACAGCAAAAACAGTTGGCGCAAATCGAACGTGAAATTACCAGCACCGCTCAGGAATTGACGGAGAGCGAAGCCAAGCGCCGCCTGGTGATCACCGCGCCTGAAACCGGCATCGCCACGGCGGTATCCGCCGAAGTTGGTCAGGCGGTGGATACCAGCAAACCCTTGGTTAGCGTGGTGCCCAACGGCGCGATACTGCAAGCCCATTTATACGCGCCCAGCAAGGCGGTCGGTTTTGTCAAAGCCGGCGATGCCGTGCTGTTGCGTTATCAGGCTTACCCCTACCAGAAATTCGGCCATGCGGAAGGCAAGGTCATCTCCGTTTCCAAAACCGCCATACCCGGCAATGAACTGGCTGGGATCGGCAATCTGTCGAACGGCGCCGCCGGGGGCAATAACGAGCCGCTTTATCGCGTCACCGTCGACATTGCTGCGCAAACCATCAATGCCTATGGCAAGCCACAGCACTTGCAGGCCGGTATGTTGCTGGAAGCCGATGTCTTACAGGATACGCGGCGCTTATACGAATGGGTGCTTGAGCCCCTCTACAGCCTGACCGGAAAGCTTTGAAATGATGCCATTTATCAAAAACATTGCGTTTGGCTTTGGCCCTAAACTGCCGCTGATTTTACAAACGGAAGCGACCGAATGCGGTCTCGCCTGCTTGGGTATGATCGCCGGTTACCATAATTACCGTACTGACTTAAGAACGCTGCGCGGCCAGTTTCATATCTCGCTGAAAGGGGCGGCGCTGTCTCATTTAATCCAGATTGCCACGCGCATGGAGCTGGCGACGCGCGCTCTCAAGCTAGAACTGGAGGATTTGAATCAGCTAAAACGCCCCTGTATCCTGCATTGGGATTTCAATCATTTCGTGGTGCTGAAGGAAGTCGGCAATAAAACCATCACCATTCACGACCCTGCTTTCGGTATTCGTAAATTGTCGTTGGCGGATGCCTCAAAATCATTTACCGGCGTGGCGCTGGAATGTTGGCCTAACTTAGGTTTTAAGCCCCAGGAACAAAAACAGACCATCACATTGCGCGGCCTGCTGGGGCGAGTGACCGGTATTTCCCGTTCGTTCGGGCAGATCTTGGTATTGGCCCTCGCCTTGGAAGTATTTGCGCTGGTCAGCCCGTTCTTTTTGCAATGGGTGATCGACAATGTGATTGTTTCCGCGGACAGGGATTTACTGACCACGCTGGCGATCGGTTTCGGTTTGTTGATGGTCATGCAACAGGCGGTCAGCACGATCCGCTCTTGGGTGATCATGTATATGGGCACCACCCTGAATATCCAGTGGCGAGCCAATGTGTTTTCACATCTGATCCGGCTGCCGATCTCGTATTTCGAAAAACGGCATTTAGGCGACGTGGTTTCCCGCTTCGGCTCCATAGATCAGATCCAGAGGACCTTGACCACGTCTTTCATGGAAGCAATCCTTGACGGCCTGATGACGTTGGTGACATTAGTGATGATGTTTATTTACAGCCCGATGCTGGGCTGGATTGCGGTCGGCACGATGGCTCTGTATGCCCTGAGCCGCTGGGCATGGTATCGCCCGCTACGCAACGCGACGGAGGAACAGATCATTCATGCCGCCAAGCAGCAAAGCCACTTTCTGGAAACCATTCGCGGCGTCAAGGCCATCAAGCTATTTCAACGCCATGACGAACGGCGTTCAACCTGGCTGACCTTATTCGTCGATCAAATCAATGCCGATCTGCGCACCCAAAAACTGCAATTACTCTACAAGTTGTTGAACGGTTTACTATTCGGCTTTGAAAATGTGCTGATTCTCTGGTTGGGCGCCAAGCTGGTGATGGATGGCAATTTCTCGGTCGGCGTACTGATGGCGTTCAATTCCTATAAAGGCCAGTTCGACACCCGCGTCAGCTCCCTGATCGATAAATTCTTTGAAGTCAAGATGCTGCAATTACAGGGCGAGCGTTTGGCGGATATTGTGCTCAGCGCGCCGGAAACTGTCCGGGAGTCGTTAATTTCAGCCGATAACACCTTGCTGGAACCCAGTCTAGAAGTCTCGAATTTGCGCTTTCGTTATGCCGAGCATGAACCTTTCGTGCTGGATGGCGTGAATCTAAAGATTGCCGCCGGCGACTCGGTTGCGGTGGTCGGTCCCTCGGGTTGCGGCAAAACGACTTTGATCAACGTCATGCTGGGGATTCTGTCCGCCACCGAGGGCGACGTGCTGATAAGCGGGGCCAGCGTCAAGCAAATCGGGGTCGATAGCTTGCGGCGCATGGTGGGCACGGTGATGCAGGACGATGTGCTGTTTGCCGGGTCGATTGCCGACAATATCAGCTTCTTCGACCTGCACGCTGATCAGCAATGGATCGAAAAATGTGCGCAGATGGCGGCCATTGCCCATGACATTGCAGCGATGCCGATGGCTTACAATACGCTGGTGGGCGACATGGGTACCGTGCTCTCCGGCGGCCAAAAACAACGGATATTACTCGCGCGAGCGTTGTATAAGCGGCCCAAAATCCTGTTTCTCGACGAAGCCACCAGTCATTTGGACATTACCCGCGAACAGCAAGTGAATGCCTCGGTGAAGTCGCTAAATGTCACCCGGATCATCATCGCCCACCGTCCGGAAACCATCGCCTCCGCCAACCGGGTGATTGTTTTGGCGGGTGGCAAGGTCGTCAAGGATGCCTCGGTCTCGCAACCGCCGATTCAAGCCGACTCACTGGCGCCAACGAATTTGCCTACCTATAAAATGTCTTTTGGCGCGAAGCCAAACATGATTTAAAGGGTTACCAACATAATGAGCTTGTTAGGTATTTTTTGCCGAGGCGCTATTGCCATGGTTTTGATGCTCCCGATTAACGCCTTTTCAACGGGTCTCGATCCCATTTCAGCGCTGGACAAACTCTATAGCGACATTGACCCTTTCTCAACACAAGATGAGGTATCCGCTTCGCCGGCTAAAGACATCACTACCAGTAGGACCATGGAACCTTGTCAATTTACAGCGATAGGAGTGCCGCTAAGTTTACTGGAAGCCGTCGAACGCGCCTTGTGCAACCACCCCCACACACGGCAAACCTGGGCAAGCGTTAAGGCGCAGGCAGCGCTGGTTGGGACCAATCTGGCCGCCTATATGCCCACGATCAATGCGAGCGCGAGTGGAACCTACGGAAACAACAAGACAACGGTGAAAGACTATCCCATCTTTAGCCGCGATAAAGACACCTCCGTGCTCGGCTATAATCTAAAATTAAGCTGGATCTTATTCGATTTTGGCTTGCGCGGCGCTAATCTGGAAAATGCCCAACAACTTCTGGCCGCGGCGAATGCGACACAGGATGCAACCCTGCAAACCGTATTTGTCACCGCAGCGCAAAGTTATTACGACCTGTTAAGCGCACAGGGTGCGTTGGACGCCAGCCTGGACTCGGAAAAATCGGCAAAAGAGAGTTATTTGGCGGCTGACGCCAAGTACCGAGCGGGGGCGGGAACGCTGGCCGACAAGTTGCAGGCACAAACGACTTACGCGCAAGCCTCGCTCGATCGCGCCAAAGCGAGTGGGACATTAAAAAATGCTCACGGCACCCTGGCGATCGCCATGGGACTCAGCGCCAATACGCCCTTGACCATAGATGACCAGGGCGGAGAATTGCCGGATACCACCTTTGTAACATCGATGGATGCATTAATAGAGGATGCCAAGCGCGATCACCCCAGTTTGCTAGCGGCGCAAGCGCAAATGCAGGCCGCCAAGGCCAAGGTGGAAGCCGCCAAAGCGGAAGGCCTGCCCTCGGTGGCGTTAACCGGCGCCATCAGCTACAACAACCAGTTGGGGATAGCGCCAGGCGACACTGTCACCGAAAACGACAATATCGGCGTTCAAGTCAATGTACCGCTGTTTGAGGGATTTGGTCGTTCGTACCGTATTCAGTCGGCCAAAGCGCAGGTCGAAGCTAAAACCGCCGAATTGGCTAACGCGGAACAGCAGATTTCACTGGATGTCTGGAAAAGTTATCAGTCGTTGCAAACAGAATCCGAGAACCTGAAAGCCACGGACCATTTATCGCAAAGCGCTACGCAGTCGTTCAATGTTGCACAAGGCCGTTACAAAGCGGGCGTGGGCACCATAATTGAGCTGTTAAGCGCGCAAAGCACTCTGGCAAGTTCGCGGCAACAACGTATCAAAGCCCTGTCGAATTGGCGTACGGCGCGGTTGAAGTTAGCTAACAGCCTTGGTAAACTCGGGCTTTGGGCAATATAAATGGCTGTTGATAATTTAATGAAATTCACATCACGAAGCGCTGCACTAATACTGCTGATTTTCGCAAACCCCGCGCAAGCCGGTAGCCTAACCAACGGCAGTTGGCAACCCAGCGGCTGCGGCGTAGTGCCTGAATCGCCTACCATCAATGGCGGCAATATCGATGCCTACAATAAAAGCATTGCGGCTATAAACGCTTGGCAACAAAAATCCCGCGATTATTTCGAATGCTTGATCAAGGAAGCCAATACCGATAACAGCATCATCGCCGACCATGCCAATCAGGCGCAGGCCAAATATCGCGACACTGTCGAAAAAATCGGCGCGGAAGCCGACGCAGCCAAGAGGAAACTCGATAAAGAATAAGCCTGCTAAATTGATGGAATGCGCGAATTTCAGTTTATACGGCAAACACCCCATTTTTACCGAGATTTACAATTCGCGCACCCATTTTGCCTCCCAAGCATTTGGGATTTATCATAAAATCTCCGCCTGACATTAAGCAGCGATTCGCCTAATGCGAGAACTGCACTCCAAGACCACCATTCTCTAGCAATAAAAATTATCCAAGACATGAAAAAAGTCGACATCAAGCTGCTGATACTGGCAATCAGCGTGCTGTTAAACGGTTGCGCCAGTCTCGGCAAAGGGATTACCGAAGCCATTCTGGAAAAACAGGACGCGGAAGACACCCGCCTTTGCGAAATCAAAGGCGATAAATTCGAAGGCATCAAACCCCAACTGGAAGTGCATGATCGGAAAATGAAGCTACTGATGGTGCACGGTGTCGGCAACCACTTACCGGGTTACTCTACGCAGTTCATGGAAAAGCTGGCCAAGGAACTTGATCTGACTGTCACCAGCAGAAATGTCAAAAATATCCGCTTGGCCGATGCCAAGGGCCTGGATAGACCGCTGGGCAATTTGCGTATCCACCGTTATCTCGACGCCAACAAATCTCAGGAAATGCTGTTTTACGAACTGACCTGGTCTGAAATCAGCGCCAAGGAAAAAGAAGTACTGTCCTACGATAACTCTGGCGAGCAGTCGTTTCGCCGCGCCGAAGTCAACGATCTGTTAAAAAAGTTCTCCAACGATACCGGACCCGACCCCATCATTTATCTGGGTGAGAAGCGCGAAGACATACTGTCGGCATTTGCGCAGTCTTTTTGCTGGATGATCCACGGCGACTGGAACAGCCTGCCGGATGATGTTAAGCAAACCTGTTCCACCAAGAACGTGACGCCGTTTTACAACGATAGCTACGCCTTCGTCTCTCATAGCCTAGGTAGCCGCATCACCATTGACGGCTTGCAGCAAATCGCCTCGAAACTGGGTAACGGCGAAACAGCGAGTTACTACACTGCGCTGACCAACGTGTTGAAGAACAAAGAGATACCGATCTACATGATGTCCAACCAGTTACCGATGTTGCAATTGGGGCGGGCCTTGCCAGAAGTAGCTAATCATGCCGAGACATACTGCCAAACCGGAGGCGCTAAGTACAACGAACGGATCATGGCCAAAACTTCGGTGATCGCCTTTAGCGACCCCAACGATTTACTCAGCTATGCCATCCCACACGATTTCGTGAATAAATATCTGGATTCGCGATTATGCGTCAATGTCACCAATATCAATATCAACGTCGCCAGGGTTTATGATGCGTTCGGTTTGGGTAAACTGGCTAATCCCATGGATGCCCATATCGGTTACGACACCGACGACCGGGTGATCGCGCTGATTGCCAAGGGCGTGGCTAACGAGCGCACCGCGCCTATCGTTAAAGAACGTTGCCACTGGGTGGAAACCATAGATTGACGTGAAGTAAATCCCTCGGGTGTGGCCGTTGCTCGGCCATACCCCATTGTCGTATCCGCCCCTGTGGCGTCAACAAGCTCGTTCACACTTCACCCTCGCTTCACATTCCCCACATCGTCCGTTCACCTTGCCGGTGCATGCTGTTCATCGTCTTTTAACTCCACGGAATAAATACGATGCAAAAAAAACTCTGGCAAAAGATCTGCATAATGTTCGGGCTGACTTTGGTACTGCTGATACCAATAGGCATGGTAAAAAACTTGGTAAGCGAACGCGCCGAGCGTCAACAACAGACAGTAAGCGACATTGCCGCCAGTTCCGCCGACCCTCAGCAATTGTTCGGCCCCTTGTTGGTGGTTCCGTACACCGAGCGCTGGACGGAAATTATCGACACTAAAGTCGACGGCCAACCCAAACGCGAACTGATCGAGCACAACGAAAGCAGGCTGCTGTATTTTCTACCCGAACACTTGAATATAGCCGGCGAGCTCGCCACGGAAACCAAGCAGCGCGGCCTATTCAAAGTACGTTCTTACGTGTTGAATGTCAGTATCAAAGGCGATATGTCTTTACCGGGAGGGTACGGCAATCCGAAACCGCTGCATAACGGCCAGATCAGTTTCGGCACGCCTTACGCCAGTGTCGTGCTGGCGGATATGCGCGGCGTATTGGAAGCGCCGGGTATGGCATGGGCAGGTAAGCATTATGCGTTCGAACAGGGTGCGGAATTACCCATGCCCCAGGCCGGTATGCACGTGACATTGGACGCGCCGCCGGTCGAGTTCAGCCCTATCAATATGCCGTTTGCGTTCACGCTAAAAATCCGCGGCATCGAATCGTTGGATTTTATTCCGGCCGGCAAACAAACCCGCGTCGAACTGTCCTCTGCCTGGCAACACCCGAGTTTTTACGGCCGATTCCTACCCGATCCGCAATCTCAGCAAGTCGGCGAAACCGGTTTTCATGCGCTGTGGTCTGTCGATGCGCTGGCGTCGAACGTCGCCGAAAGTCTTTATAAATGCCACGCTATCAGTTGCTACGACAGCTTTGGCATCCGCTTGATGGAACCTATCAATGTTTATTCCCTGTCTGACAGAGCCAGCAAATACGGTTTCCTGTTCGTCTGCCTGACCTTTGCCGCCATCTTTCTGTTCGAAATCTTGAAAAACCTGGCGATTCATCCCGCCCAATACGCATTGGTCGGTTTGGCACTGGCGATGTTTTTCCTGTTGCTGTTGAGTTTGTCCGAGCATCTGGACTTTGTATTGGCTTATCTGATCGCCAGCGCCGCTTGCGTGACATTGATCGGCTTCTACCTCAGCGCGGTTTTGCGCAGCATAAAACGCGGTATTGCCGCTGGCGCTTTACTGGGCGGCTTGTTCGGCAGTTTGTATGGCTTGCTGGAATCAGAGGATAACGCGCTGATGTTGGGCTCTTTACTGATGTTTGCTCTGCTGGCCCTGGCGATGGTTACCACACGGCGCTTGGATTGGTATGGACTCGGTCAATCCGATGCCGATAACTCGGCAATCATTTAAATCCCATCGGCTCGGGACGCTGGCTGTACGCATCGTCCCGAGCGACAATATCGAGGTAGATATGATCGTTGCTCATCTCCCAGCCGGCTATATAGTATCGACACTGCTGTTTCACAGATTCAAAAAATATGGGGTGCCAAGGTCAGTTTTTCTGCGCGCCGGCTTACTCGGCAGTATCGCCCCTGATCTGGATATGATTTATTTTTATGGTTTCGATCACCGCGCGCACCCGCACCACAGCTATTTCAGTCACTTTCCTAGCGTTTGGCTGCTGTTATTAACGCTGGCAATACTGTGTTTTCAGCATTGTAGGCAGAAGAAACTGCCGTTGTTGGCGCTAATTTTTACATGCAACGGTATGTTGCATATGTTGCTGGATTATATCGCCAGCAATATTTACTGGCTGGCCCCGTTCGTAAACAGGCCGTTTGCTTTAATTACGGTGCCTAGTGTCTACCAGGACTGGTGGCTGAATTTTCTGCTGCACAGATCCTTTGCGCTGGAGATTTTGATTGTCCTTTGGGCCGCGTATTTGTGGCGTAAGCAGTGCATGGCCCGGAGCAGCTGATGAAGGAAATTGGTCTAATCGGGCAACATAATTTTGCCTTCCGCAAACAACACGGCTTGCCCACCGACCCTGATGGTCAAATTCTCCAGGCCTTTGTTATCCATTTCTAACTGAATCAAGCTGCGGCGAGTGCTTTGATCGCCGCGTTCGACCGCGAAAGTGTGGGTACCTTTTTGGGTGTGTTCGAACGAGCACAAATAACAACAAAATGCCGGTAAAGCACTGCCGACCGGCGGATCGGCATGGATGCCGATATTGGGCCCCAGCAAGCGCGCATTGAAATCCGCTTCCGGGCTTGACGATTTTGGGCAAAACAACAAGATTTCCTGCGCCGCGGTTTGCGGGGCGGCAGATTGCGCCCAGGCCGCATAGTTAAAACGGGCCTTGCGTACCGATTCGTAGTTCCAAACCGGGACCACTAAATAAGGAAACCCACAAGACACCAAGCGTGGTGAGTATTTTTTATGGTCCAGCTCCGCCAACTGCAAGCCCAGAAAACTGCATATTTCATCGTCGCTGGGCGAGAAGCGGTCGACAATAGAATCGACACCACGGCTAAATTGCACCAAGCCCGGCTGCCCATCCTCACTGGACAAATTGACTTGGATAACGCCGATATTTTGTTCAAACTCGAGTTTAGTCAGCGGTTCGGTTAACGCCACATCGCCGGAGATAGCCAACACATAGGCCGCGGCAATAATCGGATGGCCGGCAAAATTGATTTCACCCAGCGGGGAAAATATTCGCATCCGCCGATACTTGGCATTATCGGCCTTGTGAAACAGAAATACCGTTTCCGACAGATTCAACTCCTTGGCAATCTTGGCCATTTTCTCGGCATTCAAGCCGTCGGCCTTCGGCAATACCGCTATCTGCGCACCGTTGAATATCTGGTTGGTAAAGACATCAGCGATGTAATATTGGTAGTTCACACCTTACTCCATTTAACAGACAGCCAAAGACGGCGATTTTTGTTGCACAGACGGCGAAGCCTCCAGCACGGAGACTCTGCCGTTTTCCAAGCGTACCGGATAGGCTGGTACGCTGACCTCGGCATCTTCAAAGCAAATACCGCTAACTAGACTGAAATGTTGCTTATACATAGGTGATGTGACCATTGGCTCGCCGCCGATGTCCCCTACCATACCGCGCGATAACACATTAGCCTCGCTAAACGGATCGAAGTTACCTATCGCATACACTTGCCCTGTACGCCGTAGGTAAAAAATCGCAACTTGTTTGCCTTTTACCAGGGCACACACCCCGGAATCGGCTGGCAAATCGGCGATGCCACACACATCTATCCACGTACTCATTATGCAGCCTCCTCGATCAATTTGAAATGTTTACGTTCTTGTGCGTTGGCAGGCCTAACTTGGCCGCGCTCCTCGACAAACACCACATTGTCATCGGCTTGATCGCTGTTGACGAAATGCCGGAAACGTTTCAGCCGTTGTTCGTCAGCCAAGGTAGTTTTCCATTCGCACTGATAGGTATCGATAACGTGCTGCATCTGCCCTTCTAGCTGCGCGCCTATCCCCAATCGATCTTCGATGACCACCGATTTCAAATAGTCTAACCCGCCTTCCATATTGTCCATCCATACCGAGGTCCGTTGCATCCGGTTGGCGGTGCGCACATAAAAGATCAACACCCGGTCGATGTATTTGATTAGCGTTTCTTTGTCCAGATTGGTGGCAAACAAATCGGCGTGACGCGGTTTCATGCCGCCGTTGCCGCAAACATACAAATTCCAGCCGTTCTCGGTAGCTATGACGCCGATGTCCTTGCCTTGCGCTTCCGCACATTCGCGGGTGCAGCCCGAGACGCCGAACTTGATCTTATGCGGGGCGCGCAAACCTTTGTAGCGATTTTCCAGTTCTATCGCCAAACCGACGCTGTCATCAACACCGTAGCGGCACCAGGTACTGCCGACACACGATTTCACCGTGCGCAAGGATTTGCCGTAAGCATGACCGGACTCGAAACCGGCATCGATCAATTCCTGCCAAATCGCCGGTAATTGCTCGACGCGGGCACCGAACAAATCTACGCGCTGGCCGCCGGTGATTTTGGTGTAAAGCTGATACTTTTTGCCGACTTGGCCTATGGCGATCAACATATCCGGGGTAATTTCACCGCCGGCAACCCGCGGCACCACCGAATAAGTACCGTCTTTTTGCATATTAGCCAAGAAGATGTCGTTGGTATCCTGCAAGCCGATATGGTCTTTTTCCAGGATGTAGTCATTCCAATATGACGCCAAAATCGAACCAACTGCCTGTTTACACACTTCGCAGCCCAGGCCCTTGCCGTGTTTGTCCAGCAAATCGTCAAAGGTTTTGATTTCCTCGACCATCACCAGGTTATACAAGTCCTGGCGGGTATGCGGAAAATGCTCGCAAATATCGGTGCTGACTTCGACACCTAACTTAGTCAGTTCACAATCCAGTACCGACTTCAATAGTGCCGAGCAGCCACCGCAACCGGTGCCGGCCTTGGTCTCGGATTTCAGGCCGCCAAGCGTGGTGCAACCGGCTTCGATCGCGCTACAAATCTGGCCTTTGCTGACATCGTAGCAAGAGCAAATCTGCGCAGTGGCCGGTAAGGCATCCGGCCCCAAACCGACCGATTCACCAGCGAGTTGCGGCAAAATCAAAGAATCCGGATGCTCAGGCAGTTCGATACCATTCAAGCAATATTGCAACAACGTACTGTAAGCGGACGCCTCGCCGACCAATACCGCGCCTAATAGCTGTTTCTGGTCTTGGCTAACCACCAGGCGTTTATAGATTTCGCTGGCGCCGTTTTGATAGGTATACACCATGGCGCCTTGGGTTTTGGCATGCGCGTCGCCGATGCTGGCGACATCGACACCCATCAACTTAAGTTTGGTGCTCATGTCGGCGCCGGTAAAACTGCCTGCTTCACCCGCCAAATCTGCGACTACGGTACGCGCCATCGCATAACCGGGCGCCACCAAACCGAAAATCTGGCCGTTCCACAGCGCACATTCGCCAATCGCGTAAATATCCGCATCGGAGGTGCGGCATTGATTGTCGATGACGATGCCGCCACGCGGCCCGACTTCCAAATCACAACTGCGGGCGATGTCATCGCGAGGCCTGATGCCGGCCGAAAACAACACGATGTCGGTTTCCAGCGTTTCGCCATCGGCAAAATTCATTTTATGCAGGCATTCAGTGCCATCATCGATCAAGCTAGTGTTTTTGTTTAAATGTACTTTGACGCCTAAGGCTTCAATCTTGCGTTTCAAAATCGCCCCGCCGCCATCGTCAAGTTGCACGGCCATCAGGCGCGGCGCGAACTCGACCACATGCGTTTCCAGACCTAAATCCTTGAGCGCTTTTGCTGCTTCCAGGCCTAGCAAGCCGCCGCCGATCACCACTCCGACTTTAGATTTAGCCGCCGCAGCCGTCATTGCCTCCAAATCTTCAATGGTGCGATAGACCAAACACTGCGGCCTTTCATGTCCCGGTACTGGCGGCACGAAAGGATAGGAGCCAGTGGCCAATACCAGTTTGTCGTAATCGACGACCACGCCCTTGGTGGAAGTAACTTGCTTGCGCTCCCGGTCGATACTGGCCGCCCTGTCACCTAAATAGATCTCTATGCCGTGCTCTTCAAAAAAACCGTCAGCGACCAAGGACAAATCGGCGGCGGTTTTGCCGGAGAAATACTCGGACAAATGCACCCTATCGTAAGCCGCTCTGGGCTCTTCGCAGAACGTGACAATTCGATAGCGATCTTTCACATTGCTGCCGACCAATCCAGCCAGAAAGTTCTGGCCTACCATACCGTTGCCGATAACAACCAGGGTTTGTTTCATATTCATCAGGGGCCTCTTTTTACTCGGAATTTATGCAAACGCGCTACCCGGCTTAATGGCGGTAAGGCGATTCAACAAGTGACTACCTGGTCGCGACTACCCTTTTTGACAGCCAAAAAAAAAGGCGTCCTGTTCGAATGATTGACTCATTCAAGCAGGACGCCTTTGTCCAGGTTTCGTACGGGGGTAAAGTCTAACGACAAGACTTAATAAATCTATAACAAAATTAATGCCAACATACAAAACCCTTGAAAAACCTAGGCCCGCACACTGAGTCACTGCTTTTATCGGCCAAATTCGCACCCAAATAAGGCAAAGAAACCGGCGATTTGCACCACTATGGCGCCGCTCTGCCATAAATCCACCGAATTGTCGTTATTGTGTCGCTGGCACATATGCTGCTTATACAAGCCAAGGATCGACAACCACGGATAATCCATGTCTTTTACGCCTTTTAAACTACTATCCATGCGCGGCAAGACCAAAGTGCTGCACATGAGCTGGATCGCATTTTTCATCAGCTTCGTTATTTGGTTCAATCATGCGTCTTTATTAGTATTGATCCAGCAAGACCTGGGCATTAGCGAAACCCAAATCGAAATCTTGCTACTGCTGAACGTAGCGCTAACCATACCGGCCAGGGTTATCACCGGAATGTTGGTGGATAGATTCGGTGCCAAGATCAGTTATAGCGTATTGCTGGCGGTATGCAGCATCCCCTGCTTCATGTTCGCGATGGCGGAAAATTTTACCGAACTAGCCTGGTCGCGCTTCTTGCTCGGCTTCATCGGCGCCGGGTTTGTGGTGGGCGTACGCATCATCGGCGACTGGTTTCCCGCCAGCCAGGTCGGCACCGCTGAAGGTATTTACGCCGGCTGGGGCAATTTCGGTTCGGCTGTCGCAGCAATTTTTCTGCCCGGGCTAGCATTTTATTTCGGTGCCGAACACGGCTGGCGCTCGGCGATTGCCCTGACCGGCGTGATCGCGTTGGTCTATTCGGTGATTTACTATTTCAGCGTGGAAAACCTGCCGCCGGAAATTGCCGCACTAAAAACCCGCCGGCCGATGGCGATGGAAGTCACTAGCATCCGCGACTTGTTTTTATATATGCTCAGTCTGGTGCCATTGTACGCCACTATTTCGCTACTGGCCTGGAAGCTTTCGACACCGGCGACACCGGTGCTCAGCGCAAGCTGGAATATGACGATTCATCTGGTAGTCTGGACGCTGTTTTTCATACACGTCTATCAGCTGGTCAACAACAACGCTGACCGCCTCAGCCAACCCATCGCCAGCATCCATCATTATCAGTACAAACAAGTATTCATTCTAGCGATAGCCTATCTGATTACCTTCGGCTCCAAACTCGCAGTATTGTCGATGTTGCCGATTTTTTTCTTTAAGACATTCAACGAAACTCAAGGCACTAGCATGTTGGATGCCGGCTTTTTGGCGTCCAGTTTCGTGGTGACTAATGTCATCGCCCGCCCGGCCGGCGGCTGGCTGAGCGATAAAATAGGTCGCAAACTGTCCTTATATTTATTCGTAACCGGTCTGGCCGGCGGATATTGTGCGATGGCGATGATTTCCGCGCAGTGGACTATTGCCGCGACAGTGGCGGTTACTTTGGCTTGCTCGATATTCATGCAAGCGGCGGAAGGTGCAATTTTCGCGTTTGTGCCCCTAGTCAAACGCGCCATTACCGGTGAGGTTGCCGGCATTGTCGGCGCTTATGGCAATGCCGGTGCCATCGTCTATTTGATTTTGCTGACCTTCGTCTCGACCGGTCAATTTTTCCTAATCCTGGGCCTGTCCTGCTTTCTGCTACTGGGTTTGATTTACTACTTGGAAGAACCCAAAAACTACATCACCGAAATCATGCCGGATGGCACCTTGCTGAAAATCGCCCTGGATTGAATATGGCCGCGCTGAACGTATTAGTCGTCGACGAATTCGACAGTGAACGCTTGCTGGAAACCAGCTTGCGCCAGCACGGCTGCGAGGTGTTAACGCTGAAATTGAAAGAAGTGAATATGCTACAAATCGTCCAGACTCTGCACCCGGACGTGGTGGTATTGAATCTGTACACGCCCAGCGAGACCGTGTTAAAGATGATCATAGAGATCAATCACAGCTATTCTCTACCGGTGGTCATTTTTGCCGAGGATCAACAAACCGAGACCATCAATAAAGTCATAAAAGCCGGCGTCAGCGCTTATATTGTCGATGGCCTGGACGCCAAACGCATCAAATCCATCGTCGATATCGCCATCGCCCGTTTCAAGGAGCAACATGCCTTAAAAGAAGAACTAAAGAAAACCAAGACCCAATTGGAAGACCGCAAATTAGTGGATCGCGCCAAGGCGATTTTAATCAAGTCGCAAGGCTACACGGAAGATCAGGCTTATCATGCCTTACGCAAGCTGGCGATGGACCGCAACATCGCCATCGGCGAAATGGCCAAGAACGTGATTTCGATGGCGGAGTTGTTTAACAAATAATGGCTTTTGCGACACGGCTCGGAGCGTTTTGACGCTTTCGTAAGCTCTGCTGCATTCGAATTTGATTTGTGATTGAGCCTTAAATTTGGCTCCTGTCGGCCATTACCTGCCGATCGGGGCGACCTTCCAATTTCACTTCTTGATTCCCTTCGGATGTCCGGTATTCGGCGAGCAAGTTAGCATAATCACCGAGTCACAACGGCCAAAACCGGTCATATAAGAATCTTCTGTCACCGACTTCAATTTGATCCATAGCCGACATTGGATAGGTTTGCTTCAAAATGTAGATGTAGGGTAGCTCGTATCTTGTTGGACTCCCCAATTGTTGATACCTCAGAAGGCGCATTATGCGTAACAGGTTTGTAACGTTCGGCGATTTTCCCCAATCAAATGATATCGGTTGTGCCCCATGGCCTAACCCGACCTCTGAGATTAGCAGCATTAATTAACGCGAATCCTAGCAAAAAGAGGCCGGCAGACGGCGTTAATGGGACCGTCGAAATGACTCCTCGTAGTCCGACGGGATCGCCGGTGGGATCTCCATCATAACGGCCGACCGAAAAGTCTAAGGTATCGCCCTCGTGTAAATCCCTAGTAAAGTCGAAGCGGAACGGAATTCCGTTCAAGTAGCCGGCATAGGCGCCTAGTATTGCATCGGTGCTGAAATTACCGTTAGACGAATTGAGTTTTACACCAACAGATTTGGTTCCGAAGTCCACGCTAAAAAATTCTCCCTTCACCCGATAACTGCCTTCGGCAGGGGCGACGAATCTCAATATTGCAAAGTCGTTGGAAGAAAAATATCCGCCTGGATGCATGTATACAGCGTGGGGGGGGGCCAAGTAATGCGTCCCGGCGTAATAGGTTGCGTCGGTGGAATTCACCGAAACTTGCGGAAAGGGCTCCCGATTTACATAGTTCGAGCTAATCCAACCGTTGACCCCCGTAAAGCCCTCCAAACTGCTCATCGGTTGATCCAGTACCTGAAATGCGCTGGTTGCCGTTTCCGCATATCCGTATAGGAATGGCCCGTTTTGTTCAGGAAACTCAAAGTCCGAAATCAAATTGTAAGTTGCTGCCTGTGTCAGTCGATTGGGGCCGAGAATTAAGAAACAGATAAAACCGACCAGTATAAATTTATTCATTGCATTCTCTGTTTGGGGTTAGATGGGTTTCTGCCAACCTTGCGAGTCCAACCTGACGATTAGCCTCGTTGTTATACTCGCTGACTATATCTAAAATAAGCCGCCTCCCGAACCCGACCTACCGGGTGTCGATTTCTAAATGTAGGTCGGGCTAGGCCATGGCAATATGTCGACGGTTGAGCTTCGAAGCAATTAAGTTTATTAGAGCGAGCCCTGACAGCATCAAAAGAGCTGGATTGGAAATCGGGACCGTTATAAAACCAACTGTCCAACCAACACCTCTTTCAAGCAAGGGATTGCTCCAACTGATCGAGGTATAGGTTCCGATAAACTGGATAATGCCATTGCCCTCTTCGCCATACAGGATATTGGAGGCCGGCTGAGTCAGGGAATATTGGCTACCGCCGAATAATCCTGGTCCCTGATTAAGTAGAACAAACGGTTTGTCGAATACAAAAGACGACGGGTTGGAAATTTGACCGAGGCTGACGATTGCCATTACCGGATTTTCGACTGCTTTGGAGAACGTTAGCGTGTTGATATTGTCGGTGCCACCCCAAAAGTCTATTCGACCTTCATAAGTTGGTGCGTTAGAGATTTCGGTGCTGGTATAGGTTGATAGCGGTAACCAGTAATTTGAAACGCCGTTAAGGTGGCCACCCGCATTTACCTCGCCTTGATAGCTAATCTGGATCGACTCCGATCCAAGAATAACCTTGCCGTTTGCCGTCCCGGCGACATCATCGGCCGTCATCGATTCCCAAACCGTCCACGTGGTGTGTGCGGCGAGAGTTGCAGAAGATGCTGTCGCACCTAATATTGAACACAAAAATAAGCTTAAGTAACGCACTTTCATGACATAACCCCGATGGTGGAGATAACGCCCATCCTATGGCGAAATATTTGAGTAGTCAATTAAATTTACATTAGGCTCGTGGGCTGGGTAGAACAACGCGAAACCCAACTTCGGCTTATTATCAATTTACGGACATTGGCAAAACTATAGCGGTTGCCTCCTTTGGGTCGGTTTGACTCAGTGACGAACGGCTGCTTTCAGGTATCGGGAATTCAATGACAGCTTTCGGGGAATGAATCTGAAGAACTGACGATCACTAGGCGACCCTTTGCGGTCATCCAGCTTGGCCAAAAGCAGCCGTCAATGAATGACCGCATTTATACTGCGGCAAATTGCCTGTCTATGTCGAACTATTGAAACTAACCCATTTAATCTTCGGTGGTTACTTCCAGACAACAAGAAATCAGAATCCCCATATAGTAATTCTCGCTATATTGCATATGTTGGTATATTAAAGTCATACCCTAACCAACTCTCCAACACTCGCTTGCTATTTACTGGTGCAGTTGAGCGTTCTCGCCAATTTTCAATAAGCTCTATAATGGCATCCCGCGCGCCTCCACCATCAACACAGCGATTCATCAGGTATGTAACAAAGCAAAGTGCACCAGGATCAGTTTCAGATCTGCGGATTAATACTCCTCCGATTAATGCATGTGCAAGCCATTCTTCATTAAGTTCATTAGCTAACGTTTCATACAGTTCTTTTTCTCTGTTTAAATCTAGTGTGGTTTCGGATGCTCCAATTGTAGGTGCTTCAGTTTCTGAGAATAGCAACCAGTAGAGTGCCAATGCACCTGCTCTGTCATCTTGTTTATAATTATTTTCTTCAGCAATATTCCTAAGAATGTCCAAGGATAAACAATATCCTTTCAATGTTTTATGAAGAGACTGCTCTCTTGATGCGCTGGATTGCCATCGAAATTTGAATTGTCGACTGACACAAAACCATTTGACCAATGCAGGCGCAATATCTGATAGTAAGTGTACATCTTCTGGAATATTTAGCTCAAAAGGCGATATTTTTTCATCATAATCAATCCAGAACGCATCCTGTTTTAAAGATGTACTTGACGCCCTGTTTTTGAGTATTTTTAATAGTTCCGATTCTCTACCTTGAAAATTACCCCAATATTATATGTGCTGTCTTGTGTCGAGATGATTATTTTCAATTAAAGTCGAAAACACTGATATATCCAGCTCTGATATATAATTTGGCACATGTACAAGATGTTGGAGTCTTTCTGGATTTATTGCAAAGTCTAAGGCAATTCTAGGAAGGCGGGCCTAGAATACCCCCCATTGGTCAGTGGGAGATTTATTTTTATCTAAATCCTTCACATCTCTAATCTGCCAATATTGATGTCGATTTACTTGTTCAGCAGAGAGCGTATCAAGCCATTCGCTAGTAGTTGTGTCTACATTTCGCAAGTGATCAATTGAGAATGGCGTTTCGGAGTATCGCCCTGGAATCGGGAGCAAGGCCAATAACGAATCCGGCAGGACTCCAAGTTTTTCACTACCAATAGAATCAACAATTTTAACGAATTCATTTAAGGCCCAAGAACTTCTTTCTTTGGCAAGCCGAAGGCACGTAAAAATTAATTTGAATAATCCATCCGAGTGTTTTATGCAATTATTAAAATCAAGATTATTAAAATAATCTGGTAGTTTTCCATTTACCCAGTTTTCAGGGAATAGATAACCAGTTAAGAAACCACAATCAACTGCCTCAACTTCTTTTCGATCGATTTCTATTTCATCAATGTTTAAACATTTGAATAATGCTTTTGCACTGTCGCCGTTAACCCCGCTTGACTCACAGCTCGCGATAAATCTTTTATGATCATCACACAAAAATCTTAGAATAGTTCTAATACTTCCCGTGCTGTAATATTTCCAGTTATTTGAATTAACAATATGTATTATAGAGCATAAGACCCATTGGCTTGTATTTTTAAAGGGAAAGGAACGATGGATTCTTGTTTTGCGCCGATATACCAAGAATCTATCTCTTTGTGATGCCCATAATGAATAAAGATATTCTTGTTGTGAAATGGAGGTGCTTTTGAAAACGAGACTTACTGTTTTTGACTCTTCCGAATCATCAGGAAGCAACCAACCCAGCAGAAATAAAGCGCCTAATGTTTCGCGAGGAATTGCAGTATTTATTGTTTCCAATAATGATTGAATTAGCCATTTTTTTGATTTTGCCAGATTTATATGGCCAAGCTCAAATAGAGAGTTTAAATCTAAAATTCCACCTAGGGGATCAAACAACGGCTTGAGTTGCTGCCGATCACGCTGATCTTGTTCCAAAACACCTTCAATCAGTACACGACTGACTAGTAACGTCGCTTTTGCCATGCGGCGATAATAGATTCTATTTAGGCTTCCTTCTTCACCTTCATTAAGTCGACGAAGAGCTTGTACAGCAACGGCTACTTCGGCAGTGCGACGATTTTCGATCAACGCGCTCAAGAGAAAATGCATGACTTCTCGCCAATGAGCGTCTCCACTAATTGTCTCTATTCGGGTTTCCAGTTGATCTGTACCCACGCCGTCATAAAGAAATTCTGCTGCGAAGAATTCTTGCAATTGTCGAATATCAAATCGAACTTGTTCGCCATTCTCTGGTGTATTTACCAATACTAGCCGTTCCGTTGTTGCCTCCATAACATCAGCGACTGTTTGCTCGATATCATGGTCATCCAATACTGTCACAACATCGTGTACTAAACTTCGAAACTCTGTCTTGCTCAGAGTGGTTTGGGCACCTTCACTACGTTCGGCCCTTGCGTGTAACACAAATCCAAGCCGCATATGGACGGATTTCAATAAACGATCTTCTTCTCTCAATAACTTGGCAATGCGCGGATTTTGAAAGTTTTTCAGACTCTCTCGTTTCTTCATCACAAGATAAAAACTATTAAACAGTTGCCATCGCCTTTCTGGCGGGCGCCCTCCGTCACGCACGACTACTGCCATAATATGTGACTGTAACGGAGTGGTCATCAATTCCTTGACGTTCGGTGATTTGATTGCGGTTTCTAAAATTTCAATTGATTTTTCAGACTCCTCTTTAGAACGCCCAAACTTAAGCACTGGAGTTGCGCAACGCATAGCACTATCGGTATCAAGATGACTTAATTCCACAACTGGGCCATCTATACCGGCAAATTGACCCGAGTAACCTTGGGGACGTGAAGAACAAATAGCTAAAACATCGGCATTAATTTCTACTAAAATGTCATTTAGAAAATATAAAACCTCGTTGGCTACTTTATCTTTAAAATCGTTAGGAACCTCATCTAAGCCATCAAATACGACTATCCAAGATTGATTGGCTAGGGCTTTTTTAAAAGTTTTTACTAGAACCTGCGCACCTATTTTCTTAGTAATTATCCCGGTAATGTAAACCAAAATATTATTTGGCTGCTCCGGTTTGCACTGCGAATACCAATGAGCATACTCTTTTAGCTCCACTTGAATAGGGATACGAGGTGATGTTGGCCAGAAGCCATTTTTAGTTGCCGCAGTATTGATCTCTTTCGCGACGTTTTTTATGTTCTCCAATACATAAGGAGCATCATTACCTAAAATCAATTTTGCCCTATGGATTTGACATAAATATTGCCCAACAGTCGATTTTCCTTGGCCTGGCCCTCCTTTAATTAGACTTACTCTGGCTCGCCTTAAATTTTTATTCCATTCGCAGTAAGTTTCCGGAAACTCCGTACGTAAGCTATATTGATGACTCGGGTATCGTTGTTTTTCGCCCATTCGCTAGAAATGGATAAGCCCAAATCATCCATTTTATTGTTCACTTCGCCAGCCAATGCTGGGTCATTAATTCTCAGCAATAAATCCTGTTTAATACTATTCCAGCCGCTAGGATAAAGCTCCCATCCGTTATAAAAGCGCTGCACCCAGGTTAAATATTGCTCCAGCGTTTGCACATTAGTATTGATAGAATCTCGCTGGTATTCATTAAAAAAGTAAGCATACTTGGGTAAATCATCCGACCAGGCCGGATCTTTTGCAATTAAAATGCCGCAAGCCGGTAATACCATAATAATAAAAATGGCCAAAATCCGTATTTTCATATGAACTGCTTTGTGTCTATATAAAAACGATAAGCACCGATATATTTAGCCAGAGATTCTATAGAATGACCGCGTATTGATTAAAATTTGTCAGCATGTTTTTATTTAACATGACAAATATTTCATCTTTATTAATTTATATCGGAACGACGTGAAAACCGTTTGCGGAATTGGCTTCAGCTCAATCGGTTTTTATCCTACCGGACGCGTGGAAATTTAAAACAGCTCGAATTTAGCGAAATAACCAAAATGATCGGAAACGACAGGATAAAACGCATCATTAAAAATAATATCCATGGATTTAATTCTTAGCGGATGTCCATTTCTTTTAAAGATATAGTCGATTCGCTTGGGCGGGCTATGTTTCCAGCCGTCTATCCAGCCGTGATAGCTAGGCTGGTAAAATCGCCGAGGATGTAATTCATAAAATTGATCGACATATTCCGCGTTGCCAACGATATGGTTGTAGGCATGCTCGCCCGCCGGCGCATTGAAATCGCCAACCATTACATCGGCTCTGACACCAAAATGACGGCGTGAATCGACCAACTGCTTCAGACGCGCGTATTCCTGGAAAAAACCGTGGTGCGCCCAACTCAAATGAACATTGGCGACATGCAACAACCCGAACCAAGGCACATCGATACAAGAAACGGTGATATTACGCGACATGTAATTGTCTTTGCGCCAATCGTCCGAGACATAGGCCGAATAGTTGTGCAACATCGGATACCGGCTCAAGATGGCTGTGCCTTCCCGCCAGCGCTGAAAGCCGATATGGCTCCAGTCTTGATGAATATGAAACCAATGCCCCCAATCCCGCAATTTCCGACAAATCCGGAAAGCCATATTCGAAGGCGATTGGCCATACGGCTGAGTAATGGGGTCGTGCAAATATTCGCCCACCTCCTGAAAACACACCACATCAATACCTAAATGGGCTATTGCCTCGGCGATGATATGCACTTCGCGCTCATGCTGGTGCATCGTGTCGAAACAGCAATGGCGGGGATGCTGCTGATAGGTGTGCAGGTTGAGAGTCAGCAACGAAAGTTGCATATCCGCCCCCTCGTTCTGGAAAGTTTGAGCCGCCGTGGCTGAACCGAATGGTTTGTTGTAGGCAAGTGAAATATGGCTGCTGACAGGCCAGATTTTGGAGAAGCTGAGGGTTCGGTTACTCGCAGGAGCGCAACTAATCGGTAGAACTTCACTTCAATTTGTCATACCGTGTGCGATAGCTATGAAGCGTTTCAGTCCGTTAAAAGGGATGCGCCACCTTGCGTTGGCGCATCCCGACTCAAATTAAGCCACGCAGCCAATCATGAGTCCGGGGCTTATTTCAGCCCCATGCAACTCGCGTAATAACTCACCGTGCCTGACCAATCCGAGAATATGCCCAGGATACCCACGTCCTTGGCCAGTACATCCAGGGTGGTCATCATGTCGCCGTCGTTTTGCAAGGCATCCAGCGTGGATTGATAGTAAAACGAAGGGCTGGCGGTGCCTTTGGTAGGCAACACTTCTTCGACAATCCGGCCGGAACGTTCAAGCGTCCAGGTGATGATGCCCAGGCCAGCGGCTTTAGCGTCTTTCGCATATTGTGATGCGACAATCTTGCCGTCTTTAACATCCAACAGCATCCACATTGGTGGAGCGACGATCTTGATACCTTGTGCCGCATAGCCTTTCAAATCGTCTGCCGTGGGGACATCGGCTGGGACATTGGCATCGTCCAGATAAACCGCTTGTTTTCCAAAAGCCGGCTCGTTTTTGATCCAATACAGCACGTCGTCTTTATTGAAAGATTGCGCCCACACTTTTTTGGGTGAAACGCCGGCTTCCTTATACTCATCTATCATGGCTTGTGCATACGCTGCCTGGCTACCAAATACATCTTCTACCTGAAGTTTCGCGGCGCGGTTAGGCCCTTTAAGTTCTGGCGTATATTTACTGCCTAGCTGTTTCAGCAAATCGATACTCTCCTTATGGGTTAGCAGAGTAGCACCGGTGGAATAGAGATCAGTGCGCCAGTTTGCGGTACCACCTTGGTATTGGGCGGGTGTAGTCGCGTTTGGATTGGACGCATCCATCTTACCTTTAAGCGTCTTGAATTCAGCCAGACTCAGATCGCTGGTGCAGCAAAGTGCCGAAGCCGCCTTAATATGCTTGCCATTGGCGTCGAATTCGGCAGGCGAAAACGGTTTGGAGCAGGCAGCGGCCAACGGCGTGACCAGGATGTCGGTAGTCGTGTGCAAATCGCATTGGTCATGACGGCAAACCAGCTCGCCGTCCTTGGTAAACGTCACATCGCATTCCTGGATACCGGCACCCATGCGCGCACCTGCTTCATGGCTTTCCTTGGTGTGCTCGGGGAATTGCAAGGTGCCGCCGCCGCGATGGCCGATTGAGAAGTCGGTTTTATAGAAGGGGCCATTGCTGCACTGTTCCAGTTTGGTTTTCAGCGGACTGGGGCTCATCTTCTCCACCAAGTAAAACGGACGTGGACCCACTTGCATGCTGACGTCTTTATCGTCTCTATCCTCGCCACGCTCTCTATCGTACTTGTCGGCGCTTGCCAAGGCAGGCAAAAGACAGGTGGTTAGCAACAGCAGCGTTGCCGCTGTTTTGCTGGTTAGCTTGTTTAGCGTAAACATTAAGATCTCCGGTTGATATATTTTGTCGCCGGCATCTGATCAACCCTATTAGTCAAAGACGAATCGATCAGCGTTTTGTAATTGAAATAGCCGGCAAATCGTTACTGCACCGATTATTTATCATGCAAATATTGCAGAGCCATTAAGAAGCGTTGACGTAACTATTTGTCTGTTACAGGAAAAACTAAAGAGATTGCCTCATTTGGATAGAGCGGACATCGGTTATGACGCCCTAGGGCTTGAGGTGAGAACATCTAACCACGCTACAAAAAACGTCAAGTGCGCGGGGCAATGACCGACTAAGTGTCGCAAGACTGTGTGTCAGGGCTCCAGCAAAATCCCAACGCATCATTTGATTGCCTGATTCACGTGATTGCCGACAACCGATAAAACACCTTGCCAGTTAGCATCGATAACACAGCGTTAGTCTGCCGCTATAACCAAATCATTTGATCCTCGACGCTGCTCCAACATATCGTCCTTGGGCGCTATCCCGGACAAACCGCGAATCAAAGCCTGTTCAGAGGGATATACCAGTTTGGATGAGGCAGCCCCGTAGCTCTGGCCGGTGGGCGGGCGAATATTGGAAATGCAGTTGCGCTGGTCGTCCGTGTTGCCGGCTGGCGGTGTCAGGCAACGCCCCCAATCGGGACTTTGCCGATACTGGGCGCGGCTGGCGACCGGCGTGGCAAGCACCAGCGACTCAAAATCCGTAGTTTCCAAGCCTTCGGCAAATGCCGCCACATCCCAAGCCTGATGCACTGCATCCTGCGCCGCCGCATGGGCCAATTGAAATCCAATAGCGCTGCAGTCGGCAGGCTGCAACCGGCCGCGCCTAGCAGCGTCTGAAGCGTGTCCATGTCGTTCTGATCAGCCTCGGCATAATGGTGTAACAAATATCGCAGCCCATCGGCACACCCAGCAGCTTGCCGCAAAAATGGTCTTCCAAACCGGCGCGGATGATTAGGTTGCAGGCTAGTGGCCAAGCTGCCCCTGCAAGCCAATGGTGCTGCGAAAGCGAGTAACCACCCGGCAACGGCGATCAAATCCTGGTCGTGCATAATTTTGCTGACCGCGGTCACCAATTCCGGCGTAAGCCCGGCAAAGTTTACCGCCAAATCGTTACCCTCGGTTAACAGTCAGTCGCGAAATTCGCCCACACTTAAATTCGCAAGCGGCGCAAACCATTGCAGGCCATGGCGCGCCAGAATCTAGCGGGAAACTTCGTTTCGCTCCGGGGCTATCAATGGTTCTTCGATAAATCTCCGTAGGGTACCTCGGCCAAAACCTGCTGCGCGACCGCACACTCGACTTCGGAATCCGCCGCCAAACCGGCCAATTCATCCGCTGCCCGGCGCGGCATAGCCTTAGCCCACAAGATAGGCAAATCACGAAAATGAGAGCGTTTGCCTCGTGCGGTTGCGGAATAATTCATCAGGCAAGTTACGATGGGAGAATATCCGAGAATACGACAAGTTTAAGACTATTATGTGACCCGTGGCAGCCAGCAGACGGTCAGTTATGTTCGAGTCACTTACCTGCAATATTTGTCTCGTACCGTAGCGAAAATTCGCTGCCGATTCCAATGGCTAAGCGGTTTACCACCCACAAACACACCGAGGCGACGCAGATGACTACCCTATCCCTCAAGCAACTCAACCGTTCCATCGGTTTCATTGCTTTGGCCCTGTCGCTGAGCCTAGCCTCCGCCGTCTTACCCTCCGAACCGCTTACCGCCGATGTATTGATCGTCGGAGCCGGCCTATCGGGTTTAAGCGCCTCGTATTATTTAAAAAAAGCCGGTAAATCAACCGTGATTCCGCATATCGGCGGCCGTGTCCGCACCGCTGCTTATCCCGACGGCACGCATGCCGAAGTGGGTCTGGAAGAATTTTGGGAAAATAACCCGGCTATCGAGATTTTCCGGGATTTGCATGTGCCTATGGAAACGGCTTACAGCAGTTTTTCCAGTTTTTATTACCAAGGCAAGCTGTATCCGTTTACGCAAAGTACCAATCCGGAGTTTCTGGCATCGGTACTGGATAGCGACGAAATGCAAATTTATCAACGCTGG
This sequence comes from Methylomonas albis, assembly GCF_014850955.1. Classification (NCBI taxonomy): domain Bacteria; kingdom Pseudomonadati; phylum Pseudomonadota; class Gammaproteobacteria; order Methylococcales; family Methylococcaceae; genus Methylomonas; species Methylomonas albis. The sequence goes on along the minus strand of NZ_JACXSS010000001.1, from coordinate 2,247,987 downwards.
GACGCCAAAATGGCCGAGCTTTATCAGCAATTGACTTTGCGGCCCTTGTCCGAGGATATGCTAGCACTGCAAGAAATTTCCTTTGCCGACTGGATCGAAAGCACCAGCGGCCTGTCGCCCAAAGCCCAAGAGTTAGTGCGCATTGAAACCGAACCGGAATACGCTACATCCTGGCGAAAAATCAGCGCGCTGGACGGCATTGCCGAATGGCATTATTTTTCCGGCAACGGTCTGGCACCCCGCCGTATAGTCGGCGGCAATCAACGGGCCACGCAAGCGCTGGCCAATTTTATCGGCCGGAACCGCATCCTGCTGAACCAACAGGTCACCCACATCACAACCACCAATAATAATGTGGAAGTGCTTACGTCCGACCAAGGTAACTTGCGGCAAAAGATCTTCCACGCCAAATACTTGATCACTGCAATTCCATTATTCCGGCTCAACGACATTCAGTTCGCTCCGCCGTTGAGCGCCGAGCGAAAACAGGCGATACAAACTCAATCGGCCGGCGCCTACTTTACCGCGCACGTCACGGTGGATAAGGCCGCCAGCAGCTTCTGGACCCGAGGCGGCGACAGCATATTGCCGATTATGACCGACAGCCCTTTAGGGGTGATTTATGAGGGCGGATCCCAATCCGGCGGAGATGCGCTGTTGAATTTATTGGTCAGCGGTTCGGACGCGGAGCGGTTTAACTCGCGGATGAGCGATCCGGACCAGATTCGGGAAACTTTACTGACGGCGTTTGACAAACAGTGGCCGGGTTTCCGGCAATCGGTCAAACGGATGAGCTTTTACCGCTACCATCCACGCGCAATAGCGTCATGGCCGGTCGGCCGGTCGCGCTTCGATAACCTTTCGGAGTCGTTGAGAAAACCGCAAGGCCGCGTCTATTTTGCCGGAGACTTTACCGAGGACACCCACTCCAACGGTGCCAGTCAATCGGCGATACGCGCGGTTAAGGATATTTTGCAAAGAGACTAAGGGCGAGTTTAAACACTCAGTCAGTGGCGAGGGTGCTTACGATACTAGGAATGGGAATACCACCATTGCCGGACGGGATGCAGAAGCCGTTATTCCCGCGCGTAAGAGTGTCAAGCTCCGGAAAGAAAATACCCCGGGCACCAGTGTCAGAAATGAAACGCTGCGAGCCGTAGCAAGGCTAGTATAACTATCTGGAGAAAATAGCGCGGCCACCATCGCCGATGTTTGGTCGAAACCAAAATGCGTTGCTTCAAGCTGTTAGGCGAGCCAGTCAACGCGTGCATCTGCAACACTCCGGTCCCTGAATTCCAAATCCTAGCAGCAATGTAAAATCTGTTTACCGAGTCGGACACGTCGATCACGGTGGCTATACCCTAAATCTCTGTAACGGATCGGGGGTAAAGGAAGTTTGCTCGGTAGTGGATTTATGAAACAAAACCGAACTGAAGCCAAGATTCTAGAGCATTCATAACATCCCAGCTTATTGGTTCAAATTGTTGTAAAAACTTGAGCCTAATTTGTTGCCCCAAGTATTTCCGCCGCTATTACAGCGTCGTTGACGCTCCAGAACAACTTGTCTTGGAAATTATCTGCCGACGAATTCATTAGTAACTGACTAATAGGATCCTTTACCCGAGCGAGTAGTAAAATCGTCTGACGATGCTTAAGTTGGTCAACAAATTCGGCTAAGCATTCAAGCGTTGTGCTATCCAAATTCGCGGTTTCTTCAAGGCTGATAATTAAAATCCGCACATCGTCGCGCGCCTGTAAGCGTTTCAGTGACTCGGACAAAACGCCTTCCACGCTGGCAAAAAATAGAGGTTCTTCTGGGCGAAGGATGAGTATATTCGGACGAATCTTAGAATTCGGATGATTCTGTCGATCCACATAGTCTCTTGTATCATCCAGCTCCGCCAGTTCTCGAACTAAAGGCTGACTGAAAGAGCGTATTGCCGCGGCAAGCGACAACCCTATGGCAATCAACATGCCGTGTAACACGCCAAAGGCCAGCACGGCCGCTACCGCAGCGATGGCCAGATACTGATCCCGATCCATTCGCCAAAGCCTGATTAAGGCCATGGGATTTAATGCATGACTTAAGGCGTTGATAACGGCTGCCGCGACCAGTGTTTCGGGAATATCACCAATCCAATGTTGACCCAAAGTCGCCATGACCAATAAAACCATTGCAGCACAGATACCTGCCAGTTTGGTTTGTGCGCCAGCGGATTCACTGGCGGAACTGGCGGAAAAACCCGCTCCAACCGGCATACCCTGTAGCAAACCGGAAAACAGATTGGCTATTCCTAATGCTGAAAGCTCCCTATTAGGTTCCACGGCTTCGCCGTGTTTCAGCGACAAACTTCGAATACTACCCCACGATTCGGCCACGATGATGATCATCAAACCAAAAGCCATCTCAGCTAACTGAAGCCATTGTTCCAAAGCAATGCCTGGCATGTTCAATTCGGGCATTTTTATCGATACGACACCTACGGTGGCCACCTGTAAATCACCGAGATCGAGGCGGTTGCTTAAAATAATACCCGTCATCAGTACCAAAAAAGCGCCGGGAACGAAGGGCCAGTATTTTAGGATTGCCAAAATAAGTAATGCACTGAAGCCAAACGTCGCGCTCCAAATCGACCAATCGTGCGTATGCGCCGCCACTTCTATTAAGAGGGGCAGCGGAGCAGAACCGTGAACAGAGAGGCCCACCAGGAGTGGTAATTGTTTGATGATAATGGTGATCGCTAATGCAAACGAGAAGCCACGCAACACGGGTCTGGATACAAATGCCGAAAGGCGGCCTAATCCCGCCTTGGCAAAGATCATTAGGCCTATGCCAGTCAATATGACTAAAGCGGCTCCAAAACCGGCAGCGAGATGGCTATTATCCGGACGTAAGGACAGTACGACCGCCGCCAACAAAGCCGCGGCCGACGAAGTAGGAGCGACTACGGCAAAAGGGCTGCCGCCAACACAACCGTAACTGAATAAACCGACTATTGCCCCCGTGATGGCCGCTTGAATCGGCAGGTGGGCAATCCCTGCGTATGCGACGGCTTCCGGCAGCAAAATAAAGGCAACCGATAAACCGGCTATGAAATCAGCAATGAGCAATTTTCTAGATGACTGCTTATTTCCAAATTTCACGGGCAAATCCTTTTTAAGGTCACTCAGGAAAATAAATAGAATCCGTTTTAAACCTTAACCAATCCGACTGGACTTGACCACTATAACCTTGCGCATACTCTAAAACGGTATCTTGCCAGTCAGTGCGCTGGCCGAAGGCTTGCCATTGATCGGCAATCGCAGAGCCCTGCCACCCGCTGTTACGAATATGTAACCAGGCGGTGAGATGAGCCATCGAAACCACGACCTTTTCCAAGCGTTTGAATTTTCCATGCCAATGATCCAGTTTTAGTCGGTCTTGGGTTGGCATCAGTTCTTTAAGCAGATAGGCGCGCTGACCGTCTTGGACTGCCGACAAAAACGCCGGTGCGATGGCTTGCCCTCGACGCTGCAACCGCACAACGCGTTCCGCTTCATTTTTCCATGCGGGTTGAGGAACACTTGAATACGTTGCCAGGGCTGAACCCGGTTGGTATTTCAAATCCAACAGATAATGTTGCCGCCGACCTTTACCCTGAATAAGGACGACATAGCATTCTAAGCCTAGACTACCGAGACCGGCGATGCGGCGCGCCACATCCAATACGTCAAAAAATTTCGAATTAGGTTGGGTAGCGGCAAATTGTTCTATGATCGATTTGACTTTTTGCTGATCCGCCGGCGCTGCGACTAAGGTTTTATGACCATCGATTTTTAATACCCGCTGACTGCCGCGCTTAAATGTTCGTTCATCCAATAAATCGGCGCGCGAACGATGCTTTAGATTTTTCAGCAAATCTCTAATCATGCCTGAAGCCGTCGAACGTTCGATCCAGCGGGCTTTGCAGACCTGGAGTTCCTGGCTATAGCACAACAGAAAACTCTTACATAACGCTAAGGCTTGGCTTTCCTTAATCTCCAAACTCTGTGCTGCGACCAATAAGCTACATAAAAATCGAGCTATATCCCAAGTACACGGCGCCAACAACGCTTCATCAAAATCGTTTATATCGAAATAGCTCAAGCGATTGTCGCCTCGGTAACTACCAAAGTTTTCCAAATGCAAATCACCGCAAACCCAGGCTAAGGGGGCATCGTTCAAAGCCGATTGTTGCGGCCAGTCTTGGTAAAACAGGTGGGCCGTTCCGCGCAAAAAGGCAAAGCTGCTTTCCCGCATGGCCTGATATTTCATATGCAGACGTTCGGGATCTCTTCCTTGATTAAAGGTATCGATACGTTGCCGTAAAGTAGTGCTGGTCATCCGTTTCAGTCCTGATAGAAATGGCAAATCCCCGTAATGGGGGCATATATTTCAGTCTAGCTAAACAGTTTGCTTAAACAACAATCTGGTTTCATTAAGCCAATCGCTTGTTGTGACAATCTGCGGTCAGCTCCCACAAGTCATCGCTAGTCATTATCTTGTCATTCTCAGTCGTTAGGGTGGCGTTGGAAAGCTGTAACTGGCTTTTCCAAATAAAACTCTAATCGCTGATCCCGAGAAATATTATGAATTTTAAAGTTTCCACCAGCTTGGTCACTGGCGCCGTGTTAACCGCTATTGGCCTGACAGCAACACTACCTTCCGTTAGTTTTGCCGAACATCATTACTCTGTCGTGCGCGCCGCTTTACCTAAAGGCGCTATCGAACACATTTTAGTGATCGATCTTGAAAACGAAAATTACAACACCACCTTTGGGCCAAACTCCCCGGCGGTTTATCTAAATAAAACCTTGCTTAGTCAAGGTGAGTTGATCACCAATTACTATGGTACCAGCCACGTCAGTGCGGGAAACTATATCTCGCAAGTATCTGGTCAAGGCCCGACTGTTGCCATCAACAATGACTGCTTAAATCTTGGTTCGCTAAGAAATCCGCCTTTGGTTGGTGGCTTTGAAGATGTATTACCAGGTTTAGCGGCCGCCGATCAAGCAGCCTATCCCGGCCAAGTAGTGGGTGACGGTTGCGTATTCCCTGCGCCAAGCGCTGATGCTCAAGGGGTGATCACTATCGGCGATCAGCTGGATGCCAAGTTTTCTCACGGTGACCGAGATCAACAGGATAAGGAGCATCGCGATGCTAAAAATCAAAAATTGACTTGGCGTTCCTATGCTGAAGATATGGGTAACGACCCGATTAGGGATTATGGTACGCCCGATCCGATGGGTGGAACCACTTGTGCTCATCCACCGATTGGCGGCGTCGATAACTCCAACTCTGCCGCGGCTGACGATCAGTATGCAACCCGGCACAATCCGTTCGTTTATTTCCATTCGGTGATTGACGATCAAGAGCGTTGTGACCGTCATGTCGTGCCACTGGGTAAACTGCAAGTCGGTAGCAACGGCGACGCGGATAACTTTAGCGGTCATTTATACGAAGATTTGAAACGCATCGAAACGACGCCTAAATTTATGCTCGTTTCACCCAATCTCTGCAACGACGGCCATGATGCTACTTGTATTGGCCCGAATGTGGAAGGCAGCAAAAATGCCGCTGGAAAAAATATCGGCGGACTGACTGCCGCAGATTTATGGCTGAAACACTGGATGCCTATGATCTTCAATTCACCGGCATACCAAAGCGGCAAGATGCTGGTAGTGCTGACATTTGACGAATCTGGTTTAAGCGATTCCACCGCCTGCTCCGCAATCGATCAAGCAGACTGCGATGCACCTAACGGCCCTAATGTCAGCAACTTTGGTTACAGCCAAGTGTTGGGCTTGTTTGGTCTGCAACAACCACCTAAAACAGATAATGTCTATCCTGGCGGCGGCAAAATCGGTGCGGTAGTTTTCAACAAACACTACATCAAACCCGGCAGCATCAATACCACCGGCACTTACAATCACTTCTCGGCGTTACGTAGCTACGAAGACTTATTGGGATTGCACGAAGGTGGCGATGACGGCTTGGGGCATCTTGGCTATGCGTCGAAAGACGGTTTAATCCCCTTCGGTCCGGATGTTTTCAATAACAGACACGACGATGATCGCGATTAATAAAATCAGTTGAATTGGGTCAATCCCAACCTGGCAGTGACGGCTCTTTGCACGCGTTGCTGTCAGGTCGATTCGTTTTGCTACTTCAGGAGTAGAGACATCTCTGTTTTGATCAATCAACGGCAAACCGCCGATTCCTTGCTGCACCCTCGTTTCCAAGGCGGGCAAACTTAATTTCGCAGTCATTAGGCTGTAACTTTGCATGCCTAATATCGAAAGCATCCGTTGCTAAAACGGATGCACAGCTGATCTCCCGATCAAGGTCTAGTACTGGTTATCAAGATATTCGCAACATTTGTTGACTTCTATCGCTATCCGCTTCTCCGGCCTACTGAATCAGCCTGGTATAAACAACAATATGCAAAGGATAACGTAGGATGAAAACGCCTTTTTTGAGAGTAAAGAATGTAGTATCGGTTTCGGCTTTATGCGCCGCCAGTTTGATTTACGCCACTTCAGGGTACGCTGACGACCAACGCCACGACGATGAAAACTCTGATCGTCCAATTACAGTCGCCGTGACCGGGGACTGGCCATACAATAAACTTTTGCTAGACAACGCCCATTTGTTGGTTGATTCCGTCAATGCAGACACCGCTGTTAGTCGGTTGATTCATGTCGGTGACATCCATGCTGGCAGTATGCCTTGCACCAGTGCCGATATTTTGCCGCCAATTCCTCAGTCAAATCCTGGCTATAACCAAAAAATTTATTACCAGTTTCAGCAATTCGCCAAGCCTGTTATCTACACGCCAGGTGACAATGAGTGGACCGATTGCCAAAAAACCAAGCAATTTAAAAGTGGTGCACCGCTGAATGAATTAGCTAGCGTCCGTAGCCAATTCTTTGCAAAACCTGGTTTGACCTTAGGTAAAGAAACGGAAGTTCTGAGTCAGTCGCGACATTTCGATCCAACATATCCAACTGATGCCCAATTTGTCGAAAACGTGATGTGGAAACAAGGGAAAGTGGTATTTGCTACCTTGAACGTACCCGGATCAAACAATGATACCTTGCCTTGGGCCGGCACTTTCGCTAATCAGACGGCACAAGATAAAGAAGTTTCCGAGCGCACCGGTGCTGACTTACGCTGGTTGGAAGCCGCTTTTAAGAAAGCCAAAAAAGAACATGCCCGTGCGGTAGTGATCGGCATTCAAGCGGATATGTGGGATCCAGCGGCCATTACAGCCACCAGTAACGAACTATCCAATTACACACCTATCGTACAAAAATTGGCTGACCTTGTAGAAGATTTTGGTGGTCCAGTCTTATTGTTAAACGGCGATTCACACGTTTACGGTGCCGATCAACCGCTGACAAATTCCAGCAGCGCAACAGGAAGCATTCACCATACTCAAGCTGTCCCCAATTTGACCCGTATCACGGTCCAAGGCTCAACGACGGCCCCTGCTGAGTGGTTACGCTTAACCATTGATCCGAGAAAACTACAGCCATTCAGTTGGGAAAATGTAGCTTACTGCGCCGATCCTGCCATTAGTTGCGAATAAGCATATTTGTTTAGTATTACTCGGCAAATACTGTAGCGGATGATTATCCGCTACAGCTCTAAACGAAAAATCATCATCTTCAATTCGCTTGTAACTCGGGTTGGATTCAAAATAGGCTTAATTTAGCCATCTGAAGGTGAATGACGCTAAACCATTTTTTAGTTCAATGTCCGCTTAATTGACTAGACCAGACAGCTAATAATTGGGGGCAAAGGACTGGTTTGGGTCGATACCGACATTACACACGCAGTCTTCCTGAGGATTAACTGCAAGATCAATCTCCAGTATTTCTGAGTTTTGGGCTAGAAGCTAATTTTGAAATATCAAATGTCACCGGACACAATCGGGTTTGAAGTTCTCAACGATAAGACAGTGATTCATGGCGAAAATCATCGAGTTGCCGCTCGTGGTAATAAAGATCGTCGCGAGTCCGGTCCCGGTTGCGGGATAGCTGCCGGATATCGTCACGAATTCTGTCCCGGTCTTTGTCGGATAATTTTTTATCCGACAAATTGTTTTCCTTGCCGGAGAGTTGGCTATCGATCCTATCGAGTTCGGCGCGTTCCTTATGTACCGCAAGGGCCGCCGCATGGTAGCGGCTAAATACCGCATCGATAGCCGGCGGACAGACATGGTGATAATCGTGCCCATCCAAACCCTCTTTAAAAGCATTCTCGATCAGGCAATACTCTTTTAAGCCCTGTTCGCGGCCGGCAAGATACTGGGTATCGTTGAGCGCGATGCCGTATTCGGAACAGGCTTTTTGATGATCGTGCAAGCGGTCGTTCGCCGCCCCGGCTCGGCCGTCTTGCAAGCCCACGCCAAACCAATCGCCGCGCTGACAGTCTTGTTGGCTAAGCGTCGCGCAGCCGCTTAAAAAAATAGCCAATAGATAGCAACTTAAGTATTTCATCATGATTTATCCTGCCGGCTAAAGATCCACCACACCGCGAGAACAGCCGCAACGTTCCGTCTGCTCTCACCCACCTTGAAACCTAGGAAATATAGCCCACATTGGCAATTAATCGAACCGGCCAGGGGATATTGTTTGCACGACAGATTCGACTCGCCTAATTCCGCAAAGATAGGTAATGTTCCAGCAACTTTAATACACGCTCAAGTTCGGCATCCGTTTCCGAATAAGGTGGATCGAAACTGTCGATTTTGATCCACCGCGACGTTTGCCGGGCGTGGATGAACGGTTCGAAATCGTCAATCAGCAACACATCGCCATCTTGGGCGTCCGGAATAAACCCCGGGTCTTTCACCGGCCCTTGCCATTGAATATATTCGATGTCGGCAAACCACGGCGGCGCATAACCGTCTTCGACCAGCCGTTTAGCAATCGGTCTAAATCTCGCCTCTTCCACCGCGGTGAAGATCACAATCCGCGGGAAGCAGTCTTTACACTGTATTAAAAAATGTCTGAGTCCGGGGCGGGGAATTTGACTGTAAGCGGTCGAGATCAGGGTGCCTTCCAGGTCTAGGGCTAAAATAGTCGGTCTTACGATAGGCATGCATATTCAAGGTGGCGGCGAATCAGGGCTAAAAGGGCCATTTATCGAGCTCCGGGGTTGCCGGTTGCGCTAATTTTCCCCAGCAATCAGGCTTTTTTCCGGATCGTTTTCCAAAATAACCAGAAGATTTTAGCGCCTGACTGAAATGTTGCGGTTCCGAGCGAGATCGTTTGCGAAAAAAGCTGCAACGATTTGATCGTTGAAGCGAATTAATGGCGTTAAATGCTCGGCCGTTTCGGTAAATTGCTCGGAAGTTGCGGCTCGGCGCTAAAACGTCGGCGAAAATAAGGCCGGCGATTCGGTTCCGAGCAGCAATGATTAGGAAATTTTCTTGAGATTGCTTGCAAACCGCCGGGTTTACCGACTATTTCAAGCCGTACACCTTCAACTGACTGCAAACCGGCAATTGGTTATCCGGCACGGTGCAGTCCGAGGTACCGACTCGATAAATCATCACGTACACCCGGCCATTGGCCACTACCGGCGGAATCATCCGCGACATTTTGCCGAGACCGCCGCTATTGTCGTCGCCGGTGCGGAACAAGCGTTGCAGTTTATTGCCGGGCAGCATCGTGGTGGCATCGTAGGCGATCAACTGGCCTTCGGCGAACTCCTTGTTGGCGTCGCCGAATTTGGAAAATACCGCCCAGACGATGGCCGAATCAAAATCGATAGCGTGTGCAAAGCCGGTGCTGGTGGATGGCTTGCCGGATACCATCAACAGACCGCCAGGCATGCCGCCAGGAGATTCGACGCCTACTGAAGCCAAGTCGTCGGCCTCGGCGCGAAAGCTTGGCAAGTTGCCGTCCAGTGTCGAAAAGTTATAGCTCTTCAACCGGGAGTTTTCGCCCCAGACATAGACCACGCCGCCGGTTTCATCGCGTTGCGCCAAGGCCAGGGAATGGATATGGTGCATTTTGTTGTTTTCCGGATCGCCGCAAGGCACGAACCAACCGTGGTCGCTATTGCCGGAGGCCGGACACGGCAAGCTGCGATTCAAATGCTGGACCCTATCCCAGTTTTCGGCGGTTCCTCCGCCATAGTAGGTCGCCACCAATGGCGGTTTGGACAATAGTTGATTGAAACGGTCGTTTTGGCCCAGCTGGAATTTGTCCAGGGAATAAATGATGCCGTCCTTGGTGCCTTGCAGCAGCAAGCGTGAGCCCGGTACCAGCATCGGTCCGGCCGCGCCGAAATCCCAGTCGGCGCCGGCACTGCCTACCCCTGCTCTGCCGCAGGACACTTCCGAGTCATTGTCTTGCCACAAACATTTGTCTTTGGACACCCGTTCGTCCAGAAAGGCTTTGTAAAAATCCACTTTCTGCAATTCCGGTCTGGCGCCGCTAACACCGGGTTTAAAGCGCAATTTGATCATGCTCTCGGCCAGATCGACGTCGCCGTTATTCGAGGTGCCGTTCGATGTCGCGACATAAACCATATCGTCTTCGGTGACCGGCGCGCCGCCGGCTTGCCAGATGCCTGCACCCCAGGAATTAAACGCAGTGGCGCAGAATATCGCCGCGTTTTTGGAAAAGCCGGGCAGACCCAGCAGAGCCCTGGTGTCGAAAGCCACCACAAAGCCGTGCGGATTTTTTCGGCCGCCTTGGTAACTTTCGCCGTTGGCGGCAAACGCCATGACCAAACCGTTATTAGCGGTTAGCGCCAGCCCCGCGCGCATCTTCGGATAAACGAATTGCTTGGTTTGCTGGTTCAGCCGGTAAGTAGCGCCAGCATCGTTGAACCAGCAACCATTACCCTCCTGCGATTTACCGAAGATGCGTAGCGGCGGGCTTTTCTGACTGCCGGTTAGCGGATTTAAGGCATACACCCAGTAATCGCGAAAGCGGTTGTCGTTGTTTTTCTTTTGCCAGGAAGCGACGAACAGCGTGTTGCTGGCCGGATCGATAATCGGCGTGGCGGAAATACCCCAGGTTGGCGTGTGTTTCCACATGTCCATGTCTTGCGAGCTGATCTCGGGGCCGAGTTTAACTTTATAGACTGTGTCGTTGGTGCGCGCGTTGATGCCGATCACTTCATTCTTCATCGTAGTGATGATCACCAAATCGTCGGCACCCGCACCGTTTTCGAGCACCAAGGGCTGCGTTTCCACTTTGGCATTGAAGTCGTAAGTACGCAGCAGGCCGAATTGGCCGGGATTAACATTGCTTCTGTTAAGTGCAAACTCCTGATTGTTGGCTGTGGTGCGAAAATTATTCCCGGCGCGCTGCGTCACGCTAACGGCTAGCGCGGCATTAACCCAAAAAACCGTACAGATAAAACCCAATCGCATGCATGTCATGGCTTACTCTCCCCAGTTGAATGTCAACTGAGCCTAGAGTGAGTGACAGGACATTGTCAAGCCCTTTATAAATATGGTTTTTATGGCCTTTGGCCTAACACTTTCTGAAAAAGTGAACCGCCGCAGGTGCCTTGGACATCCACCCAAATATGAGGCAGGTTTAGCTGGCTCAACCAGGCAACGCCATCCGTCTGTTTCAACATTGCAATCGTTGATGCGCTGCCGGCCACCACGCAAAAATCGCCGACCACGGTCACCGCCGCCAAATGCCCCACGGGCCAGCCGGTTTTCGGGTTGAGAATATGGCCGTACCGGACGTTATCGATAACCATACAGCGCTCGTAATCGCCGCTGCTGGCAATCGCGCCCTCGTACACGCTCAGCGTCTCCAGCAAATCGCCGCGCCGGCGGGGATCACGGATGCCAACCCGCCAGGGACTGCCATCGCCACGGGGGCCTATCACGCGAATATCGCCGCCCAAATTCACCACGCCGCGCGTGACACCTTGGTTTCGGCAAAGCGTGGCCGCGCAATCTGCGGCGTATTCCTTCACCACCCCGCCAAAATCGATCTCCATCCCCTGCACAGAAAAGGATAAGACCGGCGATTGCCAGGACACCTTCTCCCACCCCACTTTTCCCAGCAGTTCCACCATCAGCGCCGGCGCGGGCAAGCAGCCCGAATCGAACTTCCAGGCCCGGCGCAAAATGCCCGATGTCACATCGAAAAGCCCATCGCTTTGTTCGTAGCAAGTCATCGCGTAATCCAGCAACTTCGCGGTTTCGTCATCCACCGTAATCGAGCCGCCAAGCGCCGCCACCCGATTAATCTCCGACAAAAAACTATCCGCTCGGTAACGCGAATAACGCGCCTCCAACCGCTGTATATCGGCCACCGCCAAAGCCACTGCGGCATTGGCGGTGGCCGGGCCGGCGGCAAACAATTGAATCTCGCAAGGCGTACCCATGGCCTTAAATTCCCGGCGATAATAGTTAAGCGGCTGACGCTTGACAGTTTTTTTAGATTTCACGGCGTTGACGGTGCGGCAAGAGTAAGCCGACGATTTAAACAAATTTCGGTTCGGCGATAAAGCCCTGCAAGTCGGATTTACCGGCATAAACGGCCAAGCCATCATCCGCCTCGCCTAGCTTGCCGGCTCGTCCAACAACTGTTTGAGCACACTGCGTAATTCCTCCACTTCGCTGGGACGAAAACCTTTATGGATATGGCGCAACCTGCCCTTGCGGTCGATCAGATTCGACGATGGCATGGCCTCCACCGCAAAGTCCTTGGCACATTGACGTTGCGGATCGGCGGCCACCGTAAACTCGGGTCGTGCTTTCGCCAGAAACACCTCGGCCTCCTGAGTTTCTTCGTCCAGGTTGACCGCCACCATTTGTAAGCCCAGCTCTTTGTGCAAACGGTTCAACTCGCCCATGAAGGGAAACGACTGCATGCACGGGCCACACCACGAGGCCCAAAATCTACATACACCACCTTGTTCTTAAATTGTTGCCATTGATAAGCTTGCGCGCCGCGCGGTTTGGCCTGGGTTTGACGTTAACTTCGGCATGACCCAAGATAGCGGCATGCTCCGGCGCGGCCCACAGCCGTTTCGCCGTCGACCAGCAGGTCTCGGTTCTGCATCTGCCGCTACATTGTGTGATATACCGCCTTCTTTTTAACGCTTTAGTATTGGCTTTTGGGCAGGGATGGTCGGCTTATTTTGCGCACTAATCTGAATAGTGCAAGCCGAAGCGAACGGCAACTTGCCTTGGTATTAAGCGGGTGCCTGGCTTGCAGCCGCAAGTCGTCTAGGCGAGTGTTTTGTAGTAATCTAGCTTGGCCCGTCGAGGTTTACGGCGGCGTGTAAATCCCGATTGCGGCGAGGTGTGAGTGTGATGGAGATTAAGCTGCCTTTAGATGCGAAACTGGTGATGGCATTGGGCAAATCAGGCCCGCCAGTCTCGGTCTCGGAGTTGAAACTGAATCAAGTGTTGGACGCCAAAATCATCAGCAACCAAGTCATTCTGAATACGCTGACCGTCAGCGTTGCCGATAAAACCATGACCTTGCAGAGCCAACAGGCATTGCCGTTACAGCCCGGCCAGTCGCTACAGTTACAAGTGGTAAAACTGCTGCCGACACCGGAGTTAAAAATCATCGCGCTGCCCGTGCCCCAATCACCTAACTCTCCAGGCTTCGCGGCTGCGGAATCATCGACACTTAAACTATTGCCCTCTCCAACTGCAAGCGCACCTGCACCCACGGCGCCACCGTTCACCAGCAACCCGCTAGCGTTATTAAACCCTGGCGAACACGTCCAGGCACAGGTGTTGAATATCGGTAAATATACCCTGACTCTGCAACTAACATCGGTGCCGGGCCACACCGATCAACCGCAACAAACAGCGACAACTGGCGGCGATAGCCGAGTGGTAATGGATAGCAAACAATTGCAATGGAGCGAACCGGCGGCTAAGTTGGTGCTAAGCGTCGGTAGCCGCATCGATTTACAAATACTGAAGAGTGGCGAAAACCCAGTGCTCGGCGCGTCTTTATCGGCCCCATCAACTGAAGAACACATAGCGACAGTATTCAAACAGTTGTTGCCGCTGCAAGTACCTCCAGCGCAATTATTGGCGCAACTCGGCCCTTTGCTACGGCCCACTGCCAGCGATAAAACTGTAGGCGAACTACTCAAACAGCTTGCGCACGAAATATTGCAGCAAATTCCGGACAAAACCAAGCTGTTCGAACCGACCACGCTAAAACAAGCCATCGCCCAGTCCGGGCTGTTTATGGAACGACATTTGGTCGAGGCCGAGACGAATCCGCAATCGCTCGTGCTGCAAGACGATTTTAAATTAAAACTGAGCAAGTTGATTGCTCAGTTAGGCTTGGAACTGGCGGCCCCTAAAGACGAAAGCTCGGCACAGCAGACGCCCAGTGATTTATTAAAGGAAACCCTGCAAAAAGCCCAAGGCAATCTGGCCAAACTCACCTTGGATCAGCTCAATTCGCTACCCAGGGACGACTCACCCAAACAGGTCTGGATACTGGAATTACCGTTCTTTAATAAAACCAATCCCGAGACACTGCAACTCGTGGTGGAACAAGACAAACAAGCCAACAGTGAGAGCAGCCAAAAAAACTGGGTAGTGAGCATTACCATTACCCCTCCCGAACTTGCTACAATACGCTGCAAAGTCTCCTGTTACGACGGTAGTGTTAACACCCGGTTCTGGAGCGAATCCACCAGCACCGTGGATAAAATCAATACGAGTCTGGATTATCTAAGACAGCAATTCGAACAAAAGGGATTGAAACCAGGATTTATGGATGTTCAACAAGGAAAGCCTACACAAGCCAATCCGCAAACCCTGCCGCCGCAAAGTCTGTTGAGTGAAAAAGTCTGATACTGGGCCGAATGCACATTTGGACAAGCAAACCAGCCACGAACGAGCGGAATCTTGGTTCACCAAAATACATTTAGTCGATAAACCAGGCATAGCACTACTTCGTTTGCCGAACAACCTTATTACTCTAGCCGACGCCATGGAGAATTAACGCATGACCCACCAAGTGACCCTGACCCAGTTCATCATTGAACAGCAGCGCGGATTGCCGGATGCTTCCGGTACTTTCACGCTGCTACTGAATAATATTGTGACTGCGTGTAAACAGATTTCTCACCGCGTCAATTGCGGTGCGTTGATTGGGGTGTTAGGTAGTGCCGAATCGGAAAACATCCAGGGCGAAGTGCAAAAAAAGCTAGATATTATTACCAACGACATCATGGTTAACGCCCTGGACTGGAGCGGCTCCTTGGGTGGCATGGCATCGGAGGAAATCGACGATCCGATCAAAATCCCGAAACAGTATCCGAAGGGTAAATATCTGGTGCTGTTCGATCCGCTGGACGGCTCGTCGAATATCGATATTAACCTGACCGTCGGCACTATCTTTTCGATTCTGCGTTGCCGCGAAGGTGTCGAGCCGGAAACCGAGGATTTTTTGCGCAAAGGCACCGAACAAGTGTGCGCCGGCTTTGTGTTGTACGGCCCATCCACCATGTTGGTATTAACCACGGGCAAGGGTGTGAATGCCTTCACGCTGGATCAGGATATCGGCGAGTTCATCCTGACCCATTGCAATATGAAAATTCCAGAGGAAAGTAGCGAATTTGCTATCAACATGTCCAACCAACGCTTCTGGGAGCCGCCGGTAAAACGTTATATAGACGAATGCGTGGCCGGCACCGACGGTCCGCGCGGCAAGGACTTCAATATGCGTTGGGTCGCTTCACTGGTGGCTGAGGTCTATCGCATACTCACACGCGGCGGGATATTCCTGTATCCGCACGATTTACGCGATCCATCCAAACCCGGCAAGCTGCGTCTGATGTACGAGGCTAACCCGATGGCATTTATCATCGAACAAGCCGGCGGGATGTGTTCAACCGGTCGCGAACGGATTTTGGACCTAAAACCCAGCAGTATTCATCAACGGGTGCCGTTGATTTTAGGTTCTAAAACCGAAGTAGAACGGATAATTGGCTATCACCAGCAAGATTAACCAGCAGCCCTTTGCAATTTCGCCGTTTCCTTGTGAAACGGTAAACTATCAAGCCAAAACCTATGCTTTCATCAAAAACTCAAGCGGTCGCACCGAGTAAAAACCAAGTCAGTTGCATTAATTGCAGTCTGGATAATATTTGTTTACCACGCGGCCTGTCGCAAGCCGAGATCAATAACATCAGCCAAGTGGTCAAAGCCCGCAAGACGTTACAGCGCGGCGACTTTATCTACCGTGAAGGCGACAATTTCCGCGGCATTCTGGCTATAAAGTCCGGCAGTGCCAAACTGGTGGCTAACGATAGCCATGGCAACGAGCATATTTTGAATATTCTGTTGCCCGGCGAATTGCTGGGCTTCGACGGTCTATCCGCCGAAAAGCACGGCTGCGCGGCGATTGCCTTGGAAACTATGAGTTTCTGCATCCTACCGGCCGACAATATGGAAGACTTGTTCAAGAACATGCCCAGCCTGACGCGCGAATTGTTCCGGCATACCGGCGAGAAAATGCTGGAAGACAAAAATCAGCTGGTGCTAAGCAAAAGACCGGCGGAAGAACGCTTGGCTTATTTTTTGATCAGCTTGTCAGAAAGGCTGAAGCGGCGTGGATTTTCGTCGTCGGAATTCAAACTGTCGCTCACCCGTCAGGAAATCGGAAATCACCTGGGTTTGGCCTTGGAAACGGTGAGCAGGTTGCTGAAAAAATTTCAGGACGACAACTTAATCGTGGTGCAAAATCGCTTTATTGCGATCAAAGATCTTGTCGCTTTACGCAATATGTTGCTGCCTCTGGAATAAAAATCAGTTTTTAATACCGATACCTTTATGCAGCAGCAGCAAACTAAGTGCGGTTAAGAACACAATAAACCCGCCCGTCATCGCGAAAGCCAGTTCGATGCCCACATCGCTTACGCCAATCATGCCGTAACGAAAGGCGTTGATCATGTATAAAATCGGGTTAGCCTGTGCGATTTTTTGCCAAATCCCTGGCAGCATCTCTACCGAATAAAATACGCCGCCCAGATAGCTCAACGGCGTCAGTACAAAGTTGGGGATGATGGAAATATCGTCGAAACTATCGGCGAACACTGCATTGATGAAACCGGCTAGTGCGAACAAGGTTGCAGTCAGCACAAACACTATGACCGCGACGTCCCAATGCAGAATCGTAGTCTGGGTAAACAGCATAGAAATACCCGCGACCACCACGCCAACCAACACCCCGCGAACGATACCCCCGCAAACGTAACCGGCCAAAATCACGTAGTTCGGCACCGGTGCCACCAAGAGCTCTTCGATATGGCGCTGAAATTTAGTGGAATAAAACGAGGACACCACATTGGAGTACGAATGACTGATCACTGACATCAGAATAATGCCGGGTACGATGTAATCCATATAGCTGACGCCGTGCACCAAACCGATACGGTCACCGATCAACTTGCCGAAGATTAGAAAATACAGCGCCGTGGTAATGGCCGGCGGCAATAAGGTTTGCGGCCAAATCCGGGTGAAACGGCGGATTTCTTTGATTAAAATCGTAAAAAATGCGACCGAATAATTCATTGCACCAAATCCAAAAATAATTGTTCCAGTCGATTGGACTTGTTCCGCAGGCTGAGGACTTCGATATGTTGCTCAGATAGCGCCTGAAATAATCGGTTTAGACCGAGGCTTTTCGGTACAGCCACATCCAATACGGTGTCGGCATTCAGAGCAATGTCGTACCCCTCTATCATCGGCGCGACGCTCAGCGGGCGGGCAATATCCAATACGAAATGATCGGTATGCAAGCGACTCAACAAGCTGTTCATCGCCGATTTCTCGATGATTTGGCCGTTATTGATGATGGCGATATTCCGGCACAGGCTTTCGGCTTCTTCCAGATAATGGGTAGTCAAAATGATAGTGGTGCCCTGCTTGTTTACCTCCTGCATCATTTCCCACATCGAGCGACGGATCTCGATATCAACGCCGGCGGTAGGTTCGTCCAGTATCAACAAGCGCGGCGAATGTACCATCGCTCTGGCTATCATCAAGCGCCGCTTCATACCGCCGGACAAACGCCGAGACACTACATCGCGCTTATCCCACAACTCCATTTGCCGCAAGCATTGTTCGGTGCGCTGCAAGGCTTGCTTGCGCGGAATGCCATAATAGCCGGCTTGGTTCATCACCACACTCATGCTGGTTTCGAACTGATTGAAGTTGACTTCCTGAGGTACCACGCCAATACAGGTTTTGGCAGCAACATTATCTTTATCCAAATCGTGACCGAAGATGCTGACCGATCCGCTGGTTTTGTTGACCAGCGAACTGATGATGCCGATCAAGGTCGATTTGCCGGCGCCATTGGGACCCAACAACGCGAAAAAGTCGCCGCGCTGGACATCGAGATCCACGCCTATCAAGGCCAGAAAGCCATTGTTATAGGTCTTTTTTAGGTTTTGGATGGATAAAGCCGTCATGCTCTAATGTTATAATCTTGGGCAAAGAAATTGACGCGTTCTTTAAAAATACGCCAACAAAGCTTTACGATTCTATCAGAATTCGCCAACCCTCAGCAGCCTGAACAGGAATAGACTCTTGCCACATCAAATACCGACCAGTGTTGCTGCCGTCGATCTTGGTTCCAACAGTTTTCACATGATCATATGCAGTTTACAGAACGGCAAATTACAAACTATCGACCGCTTGAAAGAAATGGTGCGGCTGGCCGCCGGACTGGATCAACACAAAAATCTAGACCCCATCACGCAAGAGCGGGCTCTAGCCTGCCTGGAGCGTTTCGGTCAACGCATCCGTGATTTCGCGCCCAACAGTGTCGCGATTGTCGGTACTAATACTTTGCGCATCGCTAGGAACTCACAACAATTCATTAATAAGGCTGAAAAAGCCTTAGGGCATCCGATCCATATCATTTCGGGCATTGAAGAAGCGCGGTTAATTTACCAAGGTGTGGCCCACAGTCTGGGCAGCAATGCCAATAACCGCTTTGTGATGGACATTGGCGGCAGTAGCACGGAGTACATTATCGGCCGCGATGATATTGCCCATACCAAAGAAAGCCTGAACATGGGTTGTGTCACAGTCAGCCAGAACTTTTTCAAAAACGGTGCGCTGTCTAAAAAATCCTTCCGTAAGGCGATGCTACATGCAGAGCAACATCTGGAACCTTTTCTAAACACTTTCAACTCCAAAAACTGGGACGAAGCCATCGGTGCCTCCGGCAGCCTGAAAGCTATCAGTAATGTCCTACAAACCATGGGGTGGAGTAATAACGGCATTACCAACGAAGGACTGGAACAGTTGGTCGCGCACCTATTGAAATATAATCGAATCGAAGAGATCAGCTTTCCGGCCTTGAGCATCGAACGGCGACCGGTGTTTATCGGTGCGGTAGCAATTGTCTATGCCACGTTCAAAAACTTGAACATCCAGCAAATGACGGTTTCAGATGGGGCATTGCGGGAAGGTTTGGTGCAGGACCTGCTGGGCAGAATTTACAATGATGACGTCCGTTCGCAGACTGCCCAAACCATTGCCGCCCGTTACCACACCGACACCTTCCACAGCGAACAACTCAAAGAAACCTTGCGTTACATTGTTCAGCAACTGGATAGTTTCCCTTGCTTTAACGACAATCCAGCCAGCTTACAGTTCTTGGAATGGGCCGCGGAATTGCATGAGATTGGCTTCGAGATTGCCCATAGCCAATACCACAAACACAGCGCCTATATTATTGCGAATGGCGATTTGGCGGGCTTTTCCAAACAAGATCAGTTGCTGCTATCGAAACTGGTGCGTAGTCACCGCAAAAAACTTAGTTTGAGCCGATTTGCGGATTTACCACCGCCCTGGCGGCAGCATGCGCCGATTATGGCTGTGGTGTTTCGGCTGGCCACGTTGCTGCATCGCAATCGCAATAGTAAGCGCCCTGACTTTACTATCATGATAGATGGTCAGGATATAAAAATAGACTTTCCGGGGCCTTGGCTTGAACAAGCACCGCTGACACATGCCGATCTGAAACAAGAAATGTACTACCTCAAGGAGGCCCGCTTTAATCTTATCTTCGATCAATGCTGAAACTCCTGCTATACACCCTACTTTCACTAGCAATATTGTTCGTAGGACTATTGTTTTTCGCAATCGACGATACGCCTTTGTTAAAAATCCATCATGGCTTGAACCGTGATGATATTCAGCGCGCGAAACTGCTATTGCATGTAGCGCCGGAGGAAAGAGGTCAACTTAAAATAGTTAGTCTGGATCAAAAGGACTTGAATATTGCAGTAAGTTATCTGCTAAACCACTTTGCGGAAAATACAACGCAAATTCAGATTATTAATGACAGATTAATGATACAAATAGCGATATTTGTACCCAAAAGCCCCTGGGGTAGGTATCTCGATTTTAGTTTCAGTCTCCGTCAAGTGGACGACTCCATCACTATCAAGTCCTTGAAAATTGGCGAAATCTCCATTCCCGATCCGGCAGCAAATATCCTGATTCCCGCTATCGTTCATCACACACCGCTCGAACAACATTGGCAACTACTGAGCCAATACGTCAAGAAAGTACGCATTAGCCCACAAGCCCTGGAAATTAGTTATCTAGGCTCCATTGTCGATGCGGCCAAGCAATTGGCTATCCAAAAACATCGGGATTATCCAAATCTGCATCGCTATCAACAGCAAATTAACGAAATCGTTGGCCAACATGATCCCAATTGGCGCCTGTCGTTAACTGATTTGCTACAACCACTGTTTCTAACGGCGTATCAACAAACCCCGGAGGACGATGCGATTCAAGAAAATCGGGCGATTATCATTGCGGTTGGCAGTTATATCTATAAACACGACTTACGCCGTTATCTGCCTCTGGGCTTGGTATACAGTAAGGAATATCCCGTATTTGCATATAAACGAGTGGATATACCTCAGCATTTTATTGCTTCGGCACTATTGGCGATCATAGATTCCTCATTGCTAGGCGAGCAAATCGGCATAGATAAAGAATTGGGAGATGCGCAAAAAGGTAGCGGCTTCAGCTTCGTCGATCTGACTGCGGATCGGGCGGGAACCCGATTCGGTCAAATAGCCGTTGCATCAATCACAAAAGCCAGAGAATTACAGAAAATAATGTCTAGCACTAAAGATTATTCGTCCATCATCCCGGAAGTACAGGATTTACCCGAGAATATGGATGAACAAACGTTCACGAGCAAATTTCAGTCCATAGGAAGTTCCGCATACAACGAACTCATCCAACAAATTGATGCGAGGATTTCAGCCTTGCCGCTATATCGAATAATGGGGTCTTAATTTTTAATACCCAGCACCCAAACCAGATCTGACAACGCCACACTACTCTGGTTTGCTATGGGCTAGATTTTACTATTAGCTAAAAATTGATTCGAACGAATAGCCGCTGCTTTCAAGAATTTCTTTGAGGCGTTTCAAACCGTCCATTTGTATCTGTCTAACTCTTTCGCGAGTTACACCCAGCTCAAGCGCAACTTGCTCCAGAGTTGCGTTTTCGAAACCACAAAGACCGTATCTGCGGCAAATAACTTCACGCTGCTTCTCGGCAAGTTGATAAACCCAATAAGTGACATTATTTTGGATGAAGTCATCTTGCAAAATTTCAGCTGGATTACGGCTTTCTTCTTCGGAAATGGTTTCCAACAGAGGTTTATCAAAATCCTTACCGAAAGAAACATCAACGGATGTGACCCGTTCGTTAAGTTTAAGCATTTTACTGACGGTTTTAGCGGGCTTATCCAGATGCCGCGCTATTTCATCGACAGTTGGTTCATGATCAAGCTGTTGTGCTAAATTGCGCTGCGCTTTCAAATAAATGTTCATTTCCTTAACAATATGAATCGGCAGACGAATGGTACGGGTCTGGTTCATAATGGCTCGTTCTATGGTCTGTCTGATCCACCACGTTGCATACGTTGAAAATCTAAAGCCACGGTCAGGATCGAATTTTTCTACCGCTCGGATCAATCCCAAATTACCTTCTTCAATCAGATCAAGCAGAGGCAGGCCTCTGTTTAAATAGCGCCTGGAAATTTTCACAACCAGACGTAAATTACTTTCAATCATGATTTTTCGGGCTTGTGGATCGCCTTGCTGAGTGCGTCTGCCGTAAATTTTCTCTTCGTCAGCAGTTAACAGTTGGGATTTACTAAGTTCATTTAGATATGCTCGCGTAGCATCAAAAGTACTTTCGTTTTGCGATTCGTTACTTTCTATCTCGACCAGCTTAAACGTTTCATTCGGATCGATTTCTACAACTTCGTCATCGACATCATCAAAAGAAATGAAATCTGGAACATCCATATCTTTAATTACATCTATCGTTTCTTCCATCATGATTAATCTCCCAGGTATTTTGGCTTGCTGATTCTGTTATTTTTATTGGTAAGTGTCTCGCCGTATAACTATTCAAATGCGTATAAGATTGAAACCCAACAATGGAGCCTGCCCTGTTAGCTGTCTAAACCACCTCAGCCAACAGAAAAAATCTTAAGAACATCATGCCTCTTTTTTCCAGTTTCCGTTCTATTCAACCCGAGGACACAGACCTTAACGGCGAGTGCCAGTATAACTTTAAAAGATTTATCTTATAAATTGAATTTACTCATATTTTTGTGGTCCACATCTCTTTTTTGAGTTTTATTCATAACGCCCTACCTAGCCGTTTAAAGGCTAAAATCAGCAAAATGAAACCAAAATATGAGCCACTTCTAAATTATGAAAATAAGAAAGTGATACCCATCACATATATTTAAAGAATTATAAGTATTCATAATTCTGAGACAAATTTCAGGCCATATCTTTTCACCGGACTAACAATGTTTTTTTGGCTTGATTAATTTGGGCCGCCAAATAATCTGAACCACCTCGATCAGGATGAAACCGCGAAATAAGTTTCCGGTGCGCCTGAATAATTTCTTCTTCCGTTGCGCCGGGCCTAAGCCCCAAAACCCCTAAAGCTTCAGCTTTTGTCATGCTGGCTTTTCGAGCGCCCCCTGGAGCTGACTTACCATCTTGTGGACTGCCAGATTTGAATCGCCGCCAAATGCTATGAAGTTGCGGAGCATACCTCAATATGAGAGGCATCGAGCGCAGCAAAAATGCGAAGATTACGCCGAATAATGCGAGCAGACCACTAAGCTTTCCACTAAGCATCAAGACGATGAAAATCAGCGCAGCGGCGGCCCAGGCTAGTTGTTTAAGACGTTTGCTACGCAATTCGGCGGGGGCCTTCATAAACCCAGGCAGCATTAAAATTGCCACTAGCGCTACCAACAACATCACTATGCGTATCACCGACTCTCCAAACGCTTCAACCAATGCACATCATAATAACTTAGAATACTGGCAGTTCGACAATCGTAGAGATACTCATGTTCACCCCACCAGTCCTCGGCTTCGCGGCCGCTAGCGGCACCGGTAAAACCAGTTTATTGACAAAACTTATCCCGATACTGAAAGCACATAATCTGCAAATCGGTGTGATCAAACACAGTCATCACGACTTCGAGATTGATCAACCCGGCAAAGATAGTTTTCGGCTGCGCGAAGCGGGCGCCACTCCTGTTATGCTTATCTCCCAATACCGGCGTGCGATAATTAGCGAACTGCCTGCTGATGCTGACATTTCGCTAGCTGAACAAATTGCCCTATTTCCCAAAGCGGGTCTGGACTTGATTTTGGTAGAAGGGTTTAGGCACGAGAGCTACCCGAAAATAGAACTCTGCAGACCTAGCCTGGGCAAACCGTTACTTTATCCAAAAGATCCGTCGATTATCGCAATAGCGAGCGATCAACCTTTATCTATAACGGCGGCTTTGCCATGCCTTGACCTAAACGATCCGCAGGCCATCGCCGAATACATTATCGAAATCTTTCTAAAGCGCCAACGTGACTGACATCTGTTATCCCAACAAACACAATTTATTAAGCGTCCAACAAGCGCTATTGGAAATCCGCAAAGCCATCGAGGTCATCACCGATCTGGAAGTAATCGCTTTGCCCCAGGCGCTAGGCAGGATACTTGCCGATAGCGTGGTCTCACCTATCGACATTCCTCCACAACGTACCGCAGCGATGGATGGTTACGCGTTTGCCGCGAGCGATATATCTGCCGGGCATCCGCCTAAAATGCAATTGATAGGCACCGCTTGGGCCGGACAACCGTTCTTGGCGCCGCAGATGCCGGGCCAATGTGTCAGAATATTTACTGGCGCTGTGGTCCCTTCATTCGCAGACAGCGTTATTACTCAAGAACAAATCGAAGTGGATGGTAACACTGTATCACTTCCCCTGGATTGGCAGCCGTATAAGAATATACGCGCGGCCGGCAGCGACGTTAAACAGCATGAGGAGTTAGTTAGCGCACCCAAAAAGCTTACCGCTCGCGACCTCAGCCTGCTGGCCGCAGCAGGCGTCGACAAAATCAGCGTCAAACGCAAACTCAGAATAGGCTTTTTCTCGACAGGCGACGAATTGGTACCATTGGGGGAACCGCTTGCCACCGGTCAAATCTACGACAGCAACCGCTATTTGTTAGCAGGATTACTGTCCGACCCAAACCATATGGTCAGCGACTTGGGCATCGTTGTCGACGATCAATTTAAACTTGAACAAACCTTCAGGCACGCAGCCCAGCAACATGATGTCATCATATCTACCGGTGGCGCATCGGTTGGAGATGCGGATTTTGTCAAACAAACTCTGGAAAAATGCGGACAGGTGAGTTTCTGGAAACTGGCAATAAAACCCGGAAAACCGCTGGCTTTTGGCAAAATCGGCGAGTGCTGGTTTTTCGGTTTACCCGGCAATCCTGTCGCCGTTTTAGTCACTTACGAGAAATTCGTAAAACCAGGCTTGGAAAGGCTTGCTGGTGCGCCAGCCACGCAGGCGTTGCGTTTACGAGTCCGGTGCGACAGCCCGCTAAAAAAATCGCACGGGCGTCAAGAATATCAACGTGGCATCCTGTGCCAATCAGCCGACGGTGAATTAGTCGTCCGTCTTGCCGGTCAACAAGACTCTCATCAATTGAAAGTTGCCAGTCAGTCTAATTGTTTTATTGTAATGGATGCGGCCAGCAGCGGCATTGATGCGGGTGAGATGGTGACAGTGGAGCCTTTTAGCGCGGTGCTATGACCGCTAAAGCGCTACTTATGCAGTACCAGCCGGAGTGTTCTACACGTTCCGGCTGAAAAACTCGAAACTTCCGCGCCTTAATCGAACGGCAGAATACGTGCCTAAGCAGTGGCTTCCGCAAGATCTCCTAAATAACCATGTTTTCTTGCCAGATATTCGTCTACGAATGCCTGCATCGGCTCGGCTTCATAATCGCGCAAACCGCTGACCGCTAATTTTTTGCAGCCAGAACCAACCACTTCTTCACCGCATTTGATTTGGAAATAAAGATAAGCTGTGGCCCGTTTGCCGTTGACTTCCATTTTCGGCTCCAGCATTTCCAAGCGCGGTTCGTGAAAGTCCATCCGGTTTAAGGTCAAGGTCATGCTTTCATAGATCACCAAAGGCCGATCTATATTGAACATCACTTGCTCTTTAGCCAATAAAGGTACCAACACATACGGGAAATTCTGCCCGGAAAAAGCCACATAATCGCGGATCAATGCCTCGATTAAAGCAGGATCGCGGATCACATCGCCAGAGCGTTCAATCTGCAAATAGGTCTTACCTTGGTTGTCGGTGACATCGATTTTTTCGGCGTCATCATCAGGAAAGTTCAACAACACGCCGTGACCGACCATACCGGAAAAAATGAAATGCATGTTCTGACTAAGACCGTATTTATCCAGCACCAGCGAAAACAACAAATCGCCAGGCACGCAAAAGCGTTTGGCGTCTTCGTCGTGCAAGGGGTTGAAGTCATGAGCAACTTCCTTAGCAAACATGCTGGCCTGTGCGGCGCTGATAGCGACACTGCCATCCTGAATGGCATAGTATTCTTTTAAAAACATAAATTTATATATTATTTAGTAGCGTGGAACAGACGGATCACAAATGACGGACCAGGCATCGATACCGCCTTTCAAATTAATCAAGTTTTGAAATCCGGAGTTCTGCAAAAAATTGCAAGCTTGCTGACTACGCATACCGTGATGGCAAATCACCACCACATCTCGATCGGCAGGCACCTCATCGAAGCGTGCCGGTATTTGCTGTAGCGGTATTAACACGCTACCGGCAATCTTAGCGTAGGCGAACTCATGAGGCTCTCTAACGTCCAGTAAAAATACCGACGGGTCGTCCTGTAAACGCTGTTGTAGCTGTTGCGGGGTATATTGGCTTATGGGCATATGAATCTTTCCAGTCTTTGAAGCGCGGCAGTCATTCTATCGATTGAGGCGGTATATGCAAATCGAATGTGCTGATTGGCCAGGTAATGACCAAAGTCTTTGCCGGGTGTTACCGCCACCCCTTCTTGTTCTAGCAGCTGCCTGGCAAACTCAAAACTGTCGTCGGTAAACGCACTGCAATCGGCATAAATATAAAACGCCCCTTGTGGTTTACAGGCTATTTTAAAACCCAAGCACAGCAAGTTGTCGTAAAGAAAATCCCGACGCTTTTCAAACTCGTCGCGGCGGCTATGCAATTCGGTCATATTTTCAGCGCTGAAACAGGCCAAAGCCGCGTATTGAGAATGGGTAGGCGTAGAAATAAAAATATTTTGCGCCAGTTTTTCCACAGCATCGATAAAATATTCCGGCACGATCAACCAACCGATGCGCCAACCGGTCATGCCAAAGAATTTGGAGAAACTATTGATCACAAACACATCGTCGCTGAATTCCAACGCGCTGCTGACTGTTTCACCATAAACCAGTCCGTGATAAATCTCGTCGGAATAAAAACAACCTCCTAAGGCGTGGGTCTGTTGAATCGCATCACGTAGCGCATCGTTACCTATGAGGGTACCGGTAGGGTTTGACGGTGAAGCAATTAATACGCCTTTACTGGCCGGCTGCCAGTGCTGTCGAATTAATTCGGCATTCAGTTGATAAGCCGTATCTGCGCCGACATTCACAAACTGCGTTTTACCGTCGAATAGTTGTACAAAGTTATCGTTACAGGGATAACAAGGATCAGCCATCAAAATTTGTTCGCCGGGATTTAGGCTGATACCAAACGCCAGCAAAAACGCGCCGGAAGCGCCAGGCGTAATGAAAACCCGTTTTGGATCCAAATTTACCCCGTATTGCGTCTGGTAGTAATCGGCAATACTGCGACGCAATTCCGGCAATCCGGCCGCAGCGGTATATTTGACTTCTCTACCCTGCATAAACACCTTACCAGCGTCCAAAATTGCCTGCGGTGTCTCGAAATCCGGCTCACCGATTTCCATGTGAATAATGTCGCGACCTTGCTGTTCGAGTTGCTTGGCGCGTTGTAATAATTCCATCACATAAAATGAGCTGATGCCGCGCATTCGCTCGGCGACGTGGTGTTTCATGTCCAAAATCCGTTAGTAAAAAGCGCCTTCATCATAACAAACTTCTTGCTTGCCCCCGGCTATTCTGTTAAAAAGCCCCGATTTTTTTATAGACCGCCAGGAGTCATTGGATGAACAATTCTAACCCTGCCGCATCGGAATTTACTTTTAAGCCTTATGAAGAAACAGAAGGCGAAGAGTACATGAACGAGGCGCAGTTGAGCCATTTTTCCGCCATCTTAAACAAATGGAAATCCGAGTTAATGATTGAAGTGGATCGTACCGTCCACCACATGCAGGACGAAGCGGCCAACTTTCCGGATCCCAACGACCGGGCTACGCAGGAATCAGAGTTCAGTCTGGAACTGCGCACCCGCGACCGCGAACGCAAATTGATCAAGAAAATCGATGAGTCGTTGAAGGAAATCGAATCCGGCAACTACGGCTACTGCGAAACCTGCGGCATAGAGATAGGCATTCGCCGTCTGGAAGCCCGTCCAACCGCCAACCTGTGCATCGATTGCAAAACACTCGATGAAATCAGGGAAAAACAATTGGGTTAATTCTGCCCAATTCCGCACCGTATATCGGCCGGTTTGCGCCATCGCCAACCGGCCCGCTTCACCTCGGTTCTTTATACACCGCACTCGCCAGCTATCTGGATGCCCGTCGTCATAAAGGGCGATGGCTTTTGCGAATCGACGATCTCGATACGCCTCGCAATATGCCAGGTGCCGGTGACGAAATCCTATATTGCCTGCAAAGCTTTGGCTTGTATTGGGATGGCGAGGTGGATTACCAAAGCGATCATCTCGAGCAATATGAACAAGCCATTGTCCAATTGCAAAACCAGCATGCGCTTTACCCTTGCACCTGTAGCCGCAGTTTGTTGGCGAATTCGCCGCTGATTTATCCGGGCTATTGCCGGACAAATGAACAATCGGCCCACGCACCTCATGCCTTGCGTGTTAAAACGACTGATGTTTCAATTGATTTTAGCGATGCCTTACAAGGTAAAATCAGTCAAAATCTGGCCAGCGAGTATGGCGACTTTATCGTCAAACGCAAGGACGGCATCATCGCTTACCAATTGGCTTGTGTCGTCGATGATCAAAGACAAGCGATTAATCAAGTGGTAAGAGCTTGCGATTTATTGGATTCAACACCCAAGCAGCACTATTTGCAGCGTTTGCTGGGTTACCCGTCGCCGCGATACATGCATATTCCGTTGATTGTCGACCGAGAGGGCCATAAGCTGAGCAAACAAACCCGCGCCGAAGCCGTTAATCCAAATCAAGCCGGACCAACCTTGTTTCTGCTGCTAACCTTACTCAAGCAAAATCCACCGCTCAATTTGCGGCTGGCCGCAATCGACAGTATTCTGGAATGGGCCATCGAACATTGGCAAGCCGAGCGCTTGACGAACACCCAAGCCGTCTCTGGCTTACAACACAATTAATAACGTTCAAAGAAGGAGGTTACGTTATGTCAGACCAAAAGATTTATCCGGTTAACCCGCAGATCGCCGCCAGCGCACATATTGATAGCGCTAACTATCAGCGACTCTATCAACAATCAATAAACGAACCGGAAACTTTTTGGGCCGAACAGGCCACCGAATTTTTGGATTGGCATAAACCTTGGCAAGAAGTATTGCAGTACGACTACCCCAAAGGCGAAATTCATTGGTTCAAAGGCGGCCAGCTTAACGTCACCGTCAATTGCCTGGATAGACACCTGGAAAAACGCGGCGATCAAGTCGCGCTGATTTGGGAAGGCGACGACCCAAGCCATGACCGTAAACTGACATACCGCGATCTGCACACCCAAGTTTGCCAATTTGCCAATGTTTTAAAAGCCAATGGCGTACAAAAAGGCGATAGAGTCTGCATCTATCTGCCGATGATCGCCGAAGCGGCTATAGTCATTTTAGCCTGCGCCCGAATAGGCGCGGTGCATTCCATCGTCTTCGGCGGTTTTTCCGCCGACGCGTTACGTGACCGTGTCATCGATGCTGATTGCCGCTTGTTGATCTGTGCCGACGAAAGCTATCGCGGCGGCAAAGTTGTGCATTCCAAATTGAATGTCGATAAAGCCGCTAATCAGTGCCCCAACCTGAATACCATCATTGTTATCAAGCATACCGGCCACGACATCCCTTGGACCGCAGGCCGCGATATTTGCTACCACGAAGCGATGCAAACCGCATCAACCGACTGCGAGCCGGTGATGATGGACGCCGAAGATCCTTTGTTTATCCTGTATACCTCTGGATCCACCGGCCAACCGAAGGGCGTGCTGCACACCACCGGCGGTTATTTGCTGTACGCGGCGATGACCCACAAATATGTGTTCGATTACCAGGAAGGCGACGTCTACTGGTGTACCGCCGACATTGGTTGGATTACCGGCCATTCCTACGTGCTGTACGGGCCGTTATGCAATGGCGCCACCAGCTTGATGTTCGAGGGCGTACCGACTTATCCGCATCCGGACCGATTCTGGCAAGTCATCGACAAACATCAGGTCAATATTTTTTATACCGCGCCGACCGCGATTCGCGCACTGATGGCACATGGCGATGATTTTGTAACCCGCACCAAACGCAGCTCATTGCGCATTCTGGGCAGCGTCGGTGAACCGATCAACCCGGAGGCCTGGGAATGGTATTACCAGGTGGTAGGTAGTAAACGATGCCCGATAGTGGATACCTGGTGGCAAACCGAAACCGGCGGCATCCTCATCACGCCGTTACCTGGCTCGACGCCATTAAAGCCCGGATCAGCCACATTGCCGTTTTTCGGCGTAAAACCGGCGATACTCGATCCAGATGGAAACCTCCTAGAAGGCGAAGCGGAAGGTGTTCTGGTACTGACTTATCCATGGCCCGGTCAAGCTCGTACGATTTACGGCGATCACGCGCGCTTTGTCGACACCTATTTCGCTAAATTCCCCGGCTATTATTTCGCCGGTGACGGCGCGCGGCGCGATGCGGACGGTTATTACTGGATTACCGGCCGCATCGACGACGTTCTAAATGTATGCGGCCACCGTTTGGGTACCGCAGAGATCGAAAGCGCATTGGTATTGCACGACCTGGTAGCCGAGGCTGCGGTAGTCGGTTTTCCGCATCCGATTAAAGGCCAAGGGATTTATGCTTACGTCACCTTAAACGTCGGCATCGAAGGCAACAGCAGTCTGAAAGGCGAATTGAAGGATCTGGTTCGCGAAGAAATCAGCGCTATCGCCCTGCCCGATCTCATTCAGTGGGCACCCGGCTTGCCGAAAACTCGTTCCGGCAAAATCATGCGCCGCATCCTGCGTAAAATCGCCGCCAACGAATTTCACGATCTCGGCGATACCTCAACCTTGGCCGATCCTTCCGTAGTGGAGCAATTAATTGCCAACCGTCTGAAATTGCCTTAAGGTGAAAACCCGCCTGGCTTTTGCCTATTTCAGTGTCATTCTGGTCTGGACCACTACGCCACTGGCAATTAAATGGAGCAGCATAGGCGTCAGCTTCGTGTTCGGGGCGATGGCACGGATGTCCACGGGCTTGGCCTGTCTGCTGTTGCTATTGCTGTTATTGCGCCGGCGTATACCCCTCAATCGCCGGGCGTTAATGACTTATCTGGCGGTAGCGATTCAGCTTTACGGCAGCATGTTGGTGACCTATTGGTCCGCACAATTCGTGCCGTCCGGCTGGATTTCGGTGATTTTCGGTTTAAGCCCGTTCATGACCGCTTTCATGGCGGCCGCGTATCTGAAAGAACATAGTCTGGGCTGGGGTAAGTTATTCGCTTATAGTTTGGGTATGGGCGGACTAGTGGTAATGTTCAGCTCGGCGCTGGAATTGGATGAACTAGCACTACAAGGCGTGATTGGCGTGCTGGTGGCTACCTTTATCCATGCGTCCAGCGCGGTGTGGGTCAAGCAGATTGACGCGCGTTTATCGGCTTTACAATTGGTTACGGGCGGATTGTTAATCGCGGTGCCATGCTATATCGGTACCTGGTATTGGCTGGATGGCGGAAACTTG
The DNA here is from genome assembly GCF_014850955.1 of Methylomonas albis. Lineage (NCBI taxonomy): Bacteria > Pseudomonadati > Pseudomonadota > Gammaproteobacteria > Methylococcales > Methylococcaceae > Methylomonas > Methylomonas albis. The sequence goes on along the minus strand of NZ_JACXSS010000001.1, from coordinate 2,216,460 downwards.
CCTGAAAATATTCCACCGCAAACCCTGTATTCAATTGCATATCTCGGTGTGATTGCCACAACTCTGGGTTTTGCTTTGTATTATTTTGTGTTGGCCAACATGCAAGCCACCAATGTGGCGATGATGAATCTGATGACGCCTGTCATGTCATTGGGGCTTGGCTACACGGTAAATCATGAGCCATTGACGTTGAAAACCATGGCAGGCACCGCGCTGATTATGTGCGCGCTGTTGATTTACGAAGTCGTCAATCGCCGACAACAACGGAATGGCGGGTAATCGCCATTCCGCCGTCTGAGAACTAAATCTTGCTGACGCGTTGTTGCAGATACGCGGCGAATTCGGCTTTAATTTCCTCATGCAGCAAACCGTACTCGACGTTAGCCAACAAGAAACCGAATTTTGATCCACAATCGTAACGGTTGCCTTCAAATTCGTAAGACAACACTTGCTCGTCTTTCATCAACGCAGCAATCGCATCGGTCAATTGAATTTCGCCGCCGGCACCACGACCGGTATTTTCGATTTTTTCGAAAATCGCCAGAGTCAGAATATAGCGACCAACAACGGCGATGTTAGGCGGCTGATCTCCACCGTCAAAAATGGACAGATCAAGAAGCGAGTGATTGATAAAAATGGGTTTCAAAATCTATCGGACTTAAAAAGCGGTTGGTTGAATGTAACCTGATGGGATTGTAATCCGTTTCGATAGATTCAAATACGGCCTGCCGGATTGATTCACGAAACGTGGGGATAATTTTGGTAAAGGCTACGGAGTCGGATACCACAACCACAATCCCTACTATGGGCAGATCAATGCCCTTCTTCGGCGGCAAAGAGGATTTCTTTGATCATGGCGGTTATCTGCAGCATTGGGTTGCGGCTATTTTCTCATCTGATGATTTTTTCGAGGCACCCAAATGTAGCTGTACTTTTGTCGTATAATTAACTGTGCAGATAAATATTACAGAATTTTCAACATCAAAATTATAATATCATGCTTTCAATCAACGATTTACAGCAAATTAGCGAAAAATGTATTTCAGAATCACAAATTATTTATCAGCTTAAAAGTTTTGAAACCGGTTTCCCGTTTTTGAAAATCATTAATGCTGCATCACCAGAGCGTGGTATTACCATTGCTTCGGACTCACAAATCAATGATTTGTTGGAAACATGGGATTCTTATTTGAAAACCAATGCTTCAATACTAAAGTTTGTTCCGGCATCGGGTGCGGCCAGTCGTATGTTTAAAGATTTATATGAGTTTTTGGATGCCGATTATGCCGAACCAACAAAACCTGCTGAAATTAAATTTATTACTGAAATTAAAAACTTCGCGTTTTACAATGCTTTGAACGAATGTTGTTTGAAAAATAATAATAAAAGCATTGATGATTTGATTGAAAATGGAGAGACGAAAGCTATTGTGTCTAATTTATTAAACAGTAATGGCTTGAATTATGGTGCGTTGCCTAAAGGCTTACTTTTATTTCACACATATAATAACGAAACACGTACTTCGCTACAGGAGCATTTGGTGGAAGGTGGATTGTATGCTTCTAATGCATCGAATGAAGTAAATATTCATTTCACAGTTTCAACTGAACACCGTCAACTGTTTGAAAAACATGTAAATGATACACTTTCTGAATACGCAAATGTACTGGGTAAAAAATTCAACATCAGTTTCTCAGAACAAAAGCCATCGACTGACACTATAGCTGTCGACGAACAAAATCAACCATTTCGCGAAAATGGCAAATTAGTTTTTCGTCCCGGAGGACATGGCGCTCTTATTGAAAATCTGAACGATTTGAATGCAGATGTGATTTTTATTAAAAATATTGATAATGTGGTTCCTGATTATCTTAAAAACCAAACAGTTAAATATAAGAAAGCTATTGCAGGTTTATTGATTAAACTTCAACAAAAAGCGTTTGAAAATCTTCAATTATTGAATGAAGAGAATATTTCTATTTCAAGCTTACATGAAATTGCACTGTTTTGCGAAAAGGAACTTAACAACATTCACCCTGAAATTGATAAATTGAATGAAAGTGAATTAAAACAGTATCTGAAATCAAAACTAAATCGTCCGATTAGGGTTTGTGGTATGGTTAAAAATACCGGAGAGCCTGGTGGTGGTCCTTTTCTTACTGTAAATGCAGATAGAACCGTGTCTACTCAAATTCTCGAAAGTTCGCAAATTGATTTATCAAATCCTGCTGAAAAAGCTAAAATGATGAATTCAACACATTTTAATCCTGTTGATTTGGTATGTGGAGTGAAAAACTATAAAGGCGAAAAATTTAATCTTTTACATTATGTCGACAACCAAACCGGATTTATTTCATCGAAATCCAAGGGTGGTAAAGAATTGAAAGCTTTAGAGTTGCCCGGACTTTGGAATGGGGCCATGAGCGATTGGAATACAATTTTTGTTGAAGTTCCCATCGAAACATTTAATCCGGTAAAAACAGTGAACGATTTGCTTCGTCCTGAACATCAAAAATAAGATAATTTTTTTTCTAATTAAAATTATTTAATCATATTTATTCAAAAGGTTTATCATAATATTTGTAATGAGCTTTGTTATCTGCATACTTATTTTCTCGATGCAGTTTCTTTGGAAACATGGCAAATTTAAAAGTGAAGTGCGCGATCTTTCTTGAACCTGCTGTTGCTATTTTCCTCTCCGTATCGGTGAGGATGATCAAGGTATATAGAATACACATCACCATATAAATTCCGCTTTGGTCTACTTATCAATCACTCGCTTGTTGAACTGTCCGTTTTTGATGGCGGGGATCACTGCAGGTAACGAACGAGTGCCCAGACCGGCAACCGGAAAAACAGCTTTAGTAATTTTCTGACTCATAATGTCTCTATTGGTTAAGGTTTTACTTTGACGAACGGATGATGTGTGCCAAACCTTATGGCAAAATCAAATAAGCACTGTAAGGTGTTTAATTTAGGCGATAATGTAAGTTTATTTCCAACTCTCAGCACGAGATATAGCAATGATAAGACTGTTATGCACCTTTTTGGTAGCATTGATACCGGTAAAACTGGCTTTTAGTCAGGACTTGCTGGAAACCTATCAGCTGGCGAAAGCAAATGATCCGGAGTTTAAAAGTTCGGACATCAATAAACTAGCCATCGCCGAGACCAAGTCGCAAAGCATCGCGCAGATGTTGCCGAATCTTTCCTTTAGCGCCAACAGCAGCCGCAATCGTCTGGAAAGTACCAGCTTTTTGGGAACCACCTTGCAGCATTACTGGGACAGCAAATTTGGTATGAATTTGAAACAACCGGTGTTCCATTGGGATCATTGGGTACAGCTCGATCAGGCCGATAACAAAATTGCTCAAGCAGAAGCGCAATTCCAGGCCAAACAACAAAGTTTGATCCGCAGAACCGCCGAAGCGTATTTCAATATACTGGCCGCGCAAGACAATCTGGAATTCGCCAACTCGGAAAAAAAATCCATCGAAAAACAATTGGAACAGGCCAAACAGCGTTTCGACGTCGGTATCATAGCGATTACCGATGTTTATGAAGCCCAAGCCGGCTATGATAGGGCTCTGGCCAGCGAGATCGAAGCACAAAACCTTTTGGATAACAGCAAGGAAGCCTTGCGGGAAATCATCGGCGAGAATGCCGCCGAACTGAACAGTTTACAGGCGCAAATCCCGCTCAGCCCACCCGCACCCGAGGATTTGGCTTCCTGGTCGAATACGGCGGAGAACAATAATTTCTCTATCGTCGCGCAAATTAATCAAGCCGAATACGTCCGCAAAAACATCGAATTACAACAATCCAAACATCTGCCCACTCTCGACATCGTCGCCCAATATAGCGAAATGGACACCGGTAACCGCTACGGATTGCGCGGCGATAATGAAAGTTTCGGATTGCAACTCAACCTGCCTTTGTATGAAGGCGGCGGCACCTCTTCCCGCAGCCGCCAAGCTGCCTACGAGTATGAAGCTGCCAAGGAAGATTTGACTAAAGTAAAACGCAGCATCAATCGCGGCGTAAAAGACGCATTTCGCGGAGTGGTTTCCAGCATCAGCAGAGTCAAAGCATTAGATGCCACCAGCAAATCGGCGGAAATGGCTGTGGAAGCCGCCGAAGCCGGTTTTGAAGTGGGCACCCGCACCATGGTCGACGTGCTCACCGAGCAGCGTAATTTATATAAAGCCAAGAGCGATTACGCCAGAAGCCGCTACGACTATTTGATCAACGGCATCAAACTCAAAGAAGCTGCCGGCAGCCTGAATGAACAAGACCTGGAGCAGATCAATCAATATTTACAGGGAACGCTAGGTAAGAACTAGCCCACCCGTGGAATGCTCGACGCCGCTCGTTAACATTGCCGGTTTTGCCGCTCCCCAATGCGGGGTGCTATTGGCAAAGCCACATTGTTATCATGCAGGTTTCGGCCATCAGCGGTAAATGTCCAGCCGAAAGAGGGCTAAGGGTGTTGTGAGTTTCCGTTTCTGAGACATAACGAAGGCTCATTCCTCTTACTCTTATTTTTTGCGCCATAAATACAGGTCGGAATTCTGGGTGATTTTGTTTCGTTCATGTTTCCGTGGACTTAACAAGGAATTAGATGGTTAACAGTATACCTACCGGTAAATCTTCTCCTATACAATAAGTTTTTAATCAAAATATATTTTCTTTTCTGTATATCATCGACAACAGGTAATAGTGGCCGGTAAAGTTCAAATTGCGGCCATTGCATCAGACGGATCGATTTACGGCAAAGGGTCGATTGCGGTAAATCAACAATCTCAACCCTGTTTTGCACAGCACACCCGATTTCCCTGTTGCTTGTCCAACCACATTTTGTGCAATACAAAAATATTTTCAGTTATCGACCAAGCTAGTGTTTCACACCTTAGCGTGCAAATAGCTCAAACTACTTGCAATAAGGACAAGACCTTGGCCGACAAATCGACGCTAGCAAGCTCGAACCAAGTACCGACACTCGCTCCCATCAATCCGATTTTTGCTCTCCCCGGCTTATTTAGGCCTCTCCCGCACTCAGCGTTAGTTGACGTCTGCGGGCACGGTAACTCGACTACTCAACAACTGTTGCCCTACGAACACCTCCTAAACATAAGACCAGGGAAATTGGTGCTCAGCAAGCAATGCGGCATTTAATCCCAGCTGAAGTCCCTGGCTATCCGCGAGCGCAGTGCCCGACTTTTTCCCTGAAAAACAATATATAAATAAACCACTTAGCACTCTTCCCTGCCCTCAATGCCCGACATTGCGGCGTCTTCCGCCAATCTGGTATAGCTCGTGCTTTATTAGAAATCAATAGCACCGAACAAAGCCTACTTACCGAATTAGACAGTCGCCCACTTTACGCGACACAACAGAGAATATGGCCTTTATATTTAAGAAATGGGGAACATTGGCATGAGTAGTCCTTTAGCGACGTTCAATAAACTGGCACCGGCAGGAGCTCCCGCAGATTGGGAAGCGGCAGACCTTGTTTCGTTAAAACCGTCTGTTGCTCAGTTGACCGAAGGTTTGACGCATTCGCGCGTTGCGGTGGCCTTGGGGGATTTTAAGTACGTCACCGAAACGCGCGATCACAAATGGGTCGATTTTCTATTAATCGGCGTACTGACAATTTTTATCCACAACACGGTCGTCAATCATTTTAGCGGCGCGGCGCTGGAGCAGGAAATTGCCGAACCGATTAAACCGGAGACCAAAATCCAAATCACGCTAACTCGGCCGCAGCCGAAACCGGTGCCGCCACCGCCGCCACAAGTTAAACCACAACCGCCCAAACCCAAGGTCGTACCGCTAAAGCCGCCAAAAATTCAACCCGTGCCCAAAGTCGTTGAGGAAGCGCCGACGCCGGCGCCTGTTGAAGGGCCGGTGGTAGACAACGCCCCACCGGCTCCGCCCGCACCTCCCGCTCCGGTGGTTGAAGAAAAAATCACCGAGCCGGTAGCCGATGCGGCCTACCTGCACAACCCGCTGCCCGAATATCCGGAAATTGCTCAAGAACGCGGCTGGGAAGGCAAAGTGGTGATGAAAGTTCATGTGCTGCCCGACGGCTCCACCGATAGTGTGACCGTCAGCAAATCCAGCGGCCAGAAAGTCCTGGACGATGCTGCCGTCAAAGCCGTTCTCAAGTGGTCTTTCGTGCCGGCCAAACGCGGCGATACGGCGATTGCCCGCTACACCACGGTTCCATTCACTTTTAAATTGTAATTATTTTTGAGGATCAAAAATGTCTGATATCGCAACCAACGTCATCGTCGATGGCACCCTGAACACCTTAATCGCCGCTTCGGTAGTGACCTGGGGCTTAATACTCATCAAAGGCGTGCAACACCTGCGTATTTCGTATCACAACCGCCGTTACAACAAGGAATTTTGGAGCGCTCCGAATATCCAGGCCGCAGCCCATCTGGAAAATCAGGACGGTCCGGCCGCCCGAGTCGCCGGCATCGGTTTTTCGACATTAATCGAAACCGCCGGCGGCGCCTCTACTCACGACCTGGAACACATCTGGGACAGACAGGAGCTGCTGGACAGACGCCTGCGTCAGCAAATGCAAAAAGAGCGCGGCTCACTGGAAAGCGGTCTGGCGGTGCTGGCCACCATCGGCAGTATTTCCCCATTCGTCGGCTTATTCGGTACTGTGTGGGGCATCATGGGTGCCTTGACCAATATCAGCAAAACCGGCTCGGCCAGCCTGGAAGTGGTTGCGGGTCCTATCGGTGAAGCGTTGATCGCCACTGCTGTGGGTATCGCGGTCGCGGTGCCGGCGGTAGTGGGTTACAACTTTTATATCCGTCGCAATAAAGTGGTTTGGGCCTTTTTGGATGATTTTGCCATCGACTTTGTGCACTTGGCCCTGAAAAGCTCGTTCATCATCGAACGCGCCGGCAGCAAACCGGCCTCGGCGGCAGCTTCCGCACGTTTGACCGAGGTCAGTGGCGGTAAAAAGCCCAACATCAGAGACAACCATGAAGAATTGATCGCGAAAGAGGCGCACGCGTAATGGCATTCAATACTAAAGAAGACGGCGGCGATGACGTAATGGGCGAAATTAACGTCACCCCCTTGGTGGATGTGATGTTGGTGCTGCTGGTGGTGTTTATCGTCACGGCGCCTTTATTAACTCAGGCGGTACACGTCAACTTACCGAAAACCGCGGAAACCGCGCCACCGGATGACAAACAGGCGTCTTATTTGAGTGTGGATGCGCAGGGCAAAATTTACATCGATAAACAAGAATTTCCGTTGGAAATTATCGAAGGCGAGTTGAAAAACCGTTTGGCTACCAATCCCGAGTTCGCGCTGAATTTGAACGCGGACGACGCGGTGCAATACGGCATCGTTGCCAAAGTGATGTCATCCATCGAACGGGCCGGCGTGACCAAGCTGTCGGTTCTGACGGTTCCGCAATAAACCTCGGCCTAGCCGGGTAACCGAGTTACCCGGCTAGGCCACCGTGGCGCCAGACACTGCGGTACAAGCTCAAGCGGAATAACACAATGCGGCAAAACCAAGGATGCGGAGATTCCGCGTCCGGGTTTTGTTTGCGTTTATGAACTTACTTTTTCAGGAGACAGCCAAGATGGCGCGCAAAACCGCTCAAGATTTTCATCCGGAAGCCTTACAAGCTTTTGATAAATATGTACACGGCGACATTTCCCGTCGGGACTTTTTATCGTCGGTACCCAAATACGCCCTACTCGGCCTGACCGCCGAAGCCTTGCTGGAAGCGCTTAACCCGCATTTCGCCGAAGCCAAGCAAGTCGCCGACGACGATCCACGTATCAAAGCCACCTATGTGGAATACCCATCCCCGCATGGTAACGGCAAGATTCGCGGTTACTTGGCACAACCGGCCAAAGCCGCCGGCAAACTGCCCGTGGTGCTGGTTATCCACGAAAACCGGGGCTTGAATCCGCATATCCAAGACATCGCCCGGCGCCTGGCACTGGATAATTTCATCGCGTTCGCACCGGACGCGTTGTTTACCTTGGGCGGTTATCCGGGCGACGAAGACAAGGCTCGCGAATTGTTCCAAAAACTGGATAAAGAGAAAACCCAGGCCGACTTTTTGGCGGCGGCGCAATTCATTAAAAAATTGCCGCAAGGTAACGGCAAGCTCGGCGCGGTAGGCTTTTGCTACGGCGGCGGCATTGTCAACTTCCTGGCTACACGGCTACCGGATCTGGGCGCTGGTGTACCGTTCTACGGTGCCCAACCGGCCGCCGATCAAGCTGCAAAAATCAAAGCACCATTACTGATCCATTACGCCGGCGTCGACGACCGCATCAATGCCGGCTGGCCGGCCTATGAAGCGGCCTTGCAAAAAGCCGGCGTCAATTACGAAGCCCACACCTACCCGGGCGTGCAACACGGCTTTAATAACGACACCACCCCACGCTATGACGCCGCCACCGCCAAGCTGGCCTGGGACAGAACCATCAGTTTTTTCAACGCTTATCTACGCGACAGTTAAATCATCGGGAGGATTTCAATGAAAGTGGAAGTGCATATTTGGGATTGGCCATTACGCCTGTTTCATTGGTTGTTGGTCATAGCCGTGGTCGGCGCTTACGCCACCGGCAAACTGGGCGGCAATCTGACCGACTGGCATGCCCGCTTCGGCAGTTTGATTCTGGGTTTGCTGGTATTCAGATTGATCTGGGGTTTTATCGGCACCACACATGCGCGCTTCGCCAGTTTCTTTCCGACCTTTTCTCGGCTGGTGGACTACGTCAAAGGCGAATGGCAAGGCGTCGGCCACAACCCGGCCGGTGCGATAGCAATTATCGCCTTGCTGGCTGCATTGAGTTTTCTGGCCGTCACCGGCTTGTTCGCCAACGACGATATTGCTTTTGAAGGCCCGCTGTTTCATGTCATCGATAAAGAGCTCAGCGACAAACTCAGCGGCTGGCATATTTATGCGGTGAATATCCTGCTGGGTTTGGTAGCGGTGCATGTCAGCGCGATTGTCCTGTACCAACGCCTGCAAAAAACCAATCTGGTCGGTGCGATGCTGACCGGCAAAAAACAATTGCCCAAATCCCTGGCGCCCTCCCCGATCAAGCCGGTCGGTCCGTTCCGTTTCGTGATCACCTTGTTGATCGCGGCGACGGTGGTCTGGAGCGTTTGGAGCGGCGGTTTTGTGAATTATCTGGCGCCGTTGGCCAGTTTCCAAACGGCTACGGCCAATCCTAAAACCTAAACCTTAGTTTTTCTACAACACCACAAGGAGCTAACCCCATGAAATTGAAACTGATAATCGCGCTGGCGCTGGGCGCTGCCACGACGACGGCCATGGCCGGCGAAGTGGAAGACCAGATCCGCTTCCGCCAATCCGCCTACTCGTTTTTGGGCTGGAATACCGCAAAAATCAAAGCCCAGGCTGCCGACCATCCGGAAACCTTTAACAAGGATCAAGTGATCGCTGCCGCAAATGCCGTGGCTGCTGTTGCCAATTCCGGCCTACTCAGCCTGTACGGGCCAGGCACCGATAAAGGCACCGGCTGGAAAGCAACGCGTCTGAAGCCCGAATTCTTCGAAAAACAGGATGAAGTGAAAGAAATTGAAGCCACATTCATCAAGGAAGCCAACGAATTGCAAAAAGTGGCAGCCAATGGCGATGCGGCAGAGGTTAAAGCTCAGTTCGGCAAAGTCGGTGCGTCTTGCAAAAGCTGCCACGATTTGATTCGGGTGCGCGAATAATTCAAGCGCTTAGTAAAGCCAAAAATCCTTGATGCTTTAAGGCGTTTCTAGCAACTCAACTTAGCGAAGCTTGTCCGAAACGATTCGGACAAGCTTCCTCCTGAACGACGCGTACGCACACCGGTTCGGTAATTTTCGAATAGGGCTTCACCACTTTCCTAAGCTGGCTTTAGGGCTTAACTTCTAATCCAGACATATAAACTTCAATTATTATCGTTTTATTTAATGAGTTAGTTTCGCTACCCTCTGCGTTTATTAGCAAACCAACAGTTATTAGGGACTTACTGGACAGATACTCATGCCTTTACAACAATTAGTCGAATATTTTAACGATAGACTGGAGCAGGAACACAATAACGGCTTACGACCGTTTGTGCTCGACAAGGACGCGGTGCACGGCGTATTCGGCCCCATCTGCATCGGCAGCAGATTGTCGCCGCTGCGCCAGACTTTGCGAACAGCAAATGTTATCGGCCACATCGCGCAACTGAGCGTATCCGCTATCAACAAACAGTCCATTCAAAGCAGCGAACTGGAACAATACCTGGCCTTGCCTCAAGCCAAACAAGCCAATGTCGAATCCATCATCAACTTTGATCGGATGTCGCGAGCCGTGCATATGCTGAACTATCTGCCGCAAGCGCATCTTGAGGAATTATTGTTTCTGGAAGTCGACCCGCGGCATATTCTCGGTGTCAAAGAAGACCATGGCGCCTATTTTGAAGAGGTGATAGTAGCCTGCGGCCTGCAAACCGCCAACGTCGCCATTACATTGACGGTAAACAACGCCTATGCCGGTTTTTATCAATTGTTGTTGAGAGGTCTGCAAAACTATCAACGGCGCGGCTACCAATTGGCCTTGAAGTTTGATTATCAAACGCTAGACAAACCAGCCTTCGAGCTAATCACTCGCGCCGCTCCCAATTTTGTCGGCATAACAGCCATGGAGTTAGAGCATATCCGCGACAACAAACTACCGGAAAAACTCCAACATTTAAGTAGTTTGGCAAAATCCATCGACAGCCAAAGCTTTATGCTGAACATCGACGATAAACGAACCGCGGCGTTGGCCCGCAACACCGGCTTCAACCTGGTACAAGGCGATTATTTCGAACAAAGCGTCGAATTAACCGCAGCCAACGGCTAACTCAAAGCAACCGGCACAAAAAAGCCCGCGATATAGCGGGCTTAGATTGACTAACTCCGACACCAGCCATCCATTCGCAACCGGTATCGGCTGTTTGGGGTGAATCCGTTCACCCCTTTGCGGTTAGCGCTAGCGGCCTCGGGCATTTACTTACTTATAGCTTGGCTTGCCGTCACCAAAGGCATTCAGCGATACTTCAAAGAAGAAGAAGTTGCTGGGCTCGGTAGTGAAGGGCCCGGTAGGCGTGGCTTGGGAGGTGGTGTAGTCGCCTGGCGTGAAACGGGCGTAGCTCAAGCTCCAATCCACATAAGGATTCAACTTGTGCCGCAGACGAATGTCGAACTCGTGACCCAGGAAGGTTTTGCCATTCACCCCGGTTAAACCGGCACGATTCCAGCCGCCGCCATCACTAGCCATCCAATAGGCGTTGTAACCGGTGTCGATCTGTACGTTTTTATAGGGGGTAAACTCCATCCGCACCTTGGGTGCGTGAATGTTGTCCCAGGAGAAATAGTCGTTGCGCGACCAAGGTTGGTTAAAACCGTAAAACGTATCGAAACGCTGATTGCTGTTATCCCGGGTACTCTTGTCGCCGGAGCCGTAACCGTAATAAGCGCTGGCTCTGGGTTTCCAGTCATGATCAAAGGTGTAACCCAACTCCAAAGAGTAGGCAATGGCATCATGCTGCTGCAAGACCTCCCCACTTTGTTTCGTTGCGTCAAGCTTGCCTGAACGGCCAAACTGTTTATTGATGTCGGTATCGTAGTCGAAACCGGTATCAGGTATCACGCCGTACACCCGCAAACCAGGCGCATAGATGTCCATGTCGGCTTTACGGTTGGCGACTACGCGATTCAACGGATCACCATCCACTTTACGGCCCAAAAAATAGGGCTGGATAGTGATGAAATCCGACCATTGCTTAATGCTCAACACCGCACCATAAACCCAGGTGTCTTCGTCGGGCTGGTCGAATTCGTTCATAATCCGATCCACCGGCTGCAAGGCAAAGGTATCCAAATCCCAGTTGTTTTGCTTTTTACCGAAGCGGACCCGATAGCCTTCGAAGTTATTGGTGGTGTTACGGAACTGGTTGTTACCAATCAAGCGTCGGTCCAATAACTCCAAACTTTGTCGGCCCGCTCGAATACTCAGAGGGCGGTTATGGCCCAAGGCATTATCGAAATACAGTTCGCCGTAACCCTGAATCAGGTCAAATTCGTTCACTTCCGAATTGGTTTTCGGATACAAACTGTTATAGCTACGCGAGTCCTGCGCCTCTACCACAAAGCGAAACGGGTCCAGGATGTCATGAATACCGATATAAGCGCGGGTTCTCAGCAACCAGATATTGTCCGGGTCGTTTTTGAAGCGACTGCCGGTAGGCCGATAGTCGTTCTCGCGGTATTCGTATCGGCTCCGAAAATCCAGACCAACATCCAGCCATTTCACGTCACGAAATTGCTCGAACTGGGTTTTGCTCAAATTGCGCACATAGCTGGGTGGATCGGGCTCCGGCTCGACTCGGTAGCCTTTGGTTTTTGCGTAATAATCCTCGGCGGCTACCGAGCCTGACCACACCAACAACAGGCCCAGGGCGCCCGATGTCGACAACTTATTCAATGAGTGACGTTTCATATTGTTATTTTGGGGTTTTAGGGTTTTGGTTTCTTGTCTAAAAACAAGTCTTGGATTCACACGCCCTTCCATTGGTCGCGTTTGACTGACGGTTAACCGGTCTAAGCGGCGTATCCGTCAGCTAAATCGTGCTGATTGTTACGCGGACGCTTTTTGCTGACCGAGTCGAAACCGCTCGCGTTTATCGATTTGGACAATCCGGCCGTCGTGAATCACGACTTCGACCGAGCCGAAGCGGATATCCTGCAAAATCGCGGCAATTTGCAGTGCAATTTCTTTGTTGTCGCCTTGCTTTAACGCATGGCTGTTAAGTTCAATCGCCATATAGCCTCCTGGAGTATGGTGGGTTATCGTGCTGTTCTGCATATATCTCACGGTTAATTACCCATGATCGTTGGACAAATGGTAAGAAAACCACAAAGCGATTGAAAACGATATAAACAGAAATGTATATCTGTTAATTGGATATATAAGATTGCGAATATTTACCCTCCCATCCTGACCGTAACAGCCGAAACTCAACCATTGATTATCTAAATATAAGATTATTAATTCAATTTATATCATTTCCGTTGGCATTCAGGATTCTCTATCCTGTCAGCACCTACTGACTGTTTCCAGAGAAACGCCATGACCCAAAGCAACATCATGCCGGGCTTTCGACCGGCATTGGCCTTCACCTTGTTCTACCTGGCACTGGTAGTACTGATCCCCTTGAGCACCCTGGTATTTAAGAGTTTGCAATTGGGCTGGGGCGAGTATGTGGACATCATTACCAATAATAGGGTGTTGTCGTCGTTTCGAGTCAGTTTCGGTACGTCGTTGATCGCCGCCTTGGTGGCCGGCCTATTTGGTTTTGTGATTGCTTGGGTGTTGGTGCGTTATCCCTTTCCCGGCAAGCGTTTTCTGGATGCCTTAATCGACCTGCCGTTTGCTTTACCGACGGCAGTGGCCGGCGTGATCTTGGCAACCATCTTTCAGCCCAGCGGCATGCTGGGTAAATGGTTGATGACCTCCTTTGGCATACAGGTGGCCTATAAGCCCTTGGGTATTGTGGTGGCGTTGATTTTTATCGGCATTCCGTTTGTGGTGCGGACCATCGAGCCGGTGTTGCAAGAATTCGACACCACCATGGAAGAAGCGGCCTCCAGTCTGGGCGCCACCCGCTTGCAAGTGTTTGCCCAGGTGATCTTTCCCAACATTTTCCCGGCGCTGTTGACCGGCGTGTCGCTGGCGTTTGCCCGTGGGGTTGGCGAGTACGGTTCGGTGATCTTTATCGCCGGCAATCTGCCTTATGTCTCGGAAATCGTCCCGTTACTGATCATCACCAAACTGGAACAGTACCAATATGCCGGCGCGACGGCGATTGCATTGACGATGCTGCTGGTGTCTTTCCTGTTGCTGTTGTTCGTTAACTTATTACAACTCTGGGCGCGCCGCCGCTCCGGGCAAATTTAGGAGGCATCATGCACGCCAATGTTCATGTGATTAGCGACGCCACCGGCCAAGCACACTTCAAAGCACTGCACGATCCGTTTTGGGTGCGCTGGGGCCTGGTCGGCGTCGCGGTAGGTTTTATTGTGTTGTTTCTCTGTGTCCCGCTGGGTTTGGTGTTGTATCAGGCGTTCTCCAAAGGTTGGCAAGCCTATTGGACGGCGCTGGCACAACCGGATGCCATCGCCGCGATGCAGCTGACCTTGCTGGTGGCACTTATCACTGTACCGCTGAATACCGTATTTGGCATCGCCGCGGCTTGGGCCATCACCCGCTTCGAGTTTTGGGGCAAAAGCTTATTGACCACCTTGATCGATCTGCCCTTCTCGGTATCGCCGGTTATTTCGGGACTGATTTTTGTGCTGATGTTTGGCGCTCAAGGCTGGTTCGGACATTGGTTTTCCGCACATGATATTAAAGTGATATTCGCGGTGCCCGGCATCGTGCTGGCAACCATCTTTATCACCTTCCCCTTTGTCGCACGCGAACTGATTCCGCTAATGCAGGAAATGGGCAACGAGGAAGAAGAAGCGGCGCTGTCGCTGGGTGCCAGCGGCTGGCAGACCTTCTTCAAAGTCACTTTGCCCAATATCAAATGGGCTTTGCTGTACGGCGTATTGCTATGCAACGCCAGAGCAATGGGCGAATTCGGCGCGGTATCGGTGGTGTCCGGCCATATTCGCGGCGTGACCAACACCCTGCCCTTGCATGTCGAGGTCAGTTACAACGACTACGACGTGATCGGCGCATTTTCCAGCGCCTCGATATTAGCCTGCCTGGCCATCGTCACGTTGGTTTTAAAAAGCTTTTTGGAATGGAAACAGGCCAGGACCTAAAGACGAAAAGACGAAAAGACGAAAAGACGAAAAGACGAAAAGACGAAAAGACTAGGCGTTCTCGCGTCCGATTCACAGCCTTTATGAGACAAAAACATGAGTATTCTGCTTAACAATATCAGCAAAAATTTCGGCAAATTTGCCGCCTTGTACGACGTCAACTTGGAAATTCCGGAAGGCGAGCTGGTGGCCTTATTGGGCCCATCCGGCTGCGGCAAAACCACCTTGCTGCGCATCATCGCAGGCCTGGAAACCCCGGATTTCGGCCGGGTGCTGCTCAGCGGCGAAGACAAGACTGAACAACATGTCAGCCGGCGCGGCATCGGTTTTGTGTTTCAACACTACGCCTTGTTCCGGCATATGACGGTGTTTGACAACATCGCTTTCGGGTTGCGGGTCAAGCCGCGCAAAGAACGGCCTACCGAAGCCTTTATCAGCAAAAAAGTGCACTCCTTGCTGGAGTTGGTGCAACTGGATTGGCTGGCCGACCGCTTCCCGGATCAATTGTCGGGCGGACAGCGGCAGCGGATAGCTTTAGCTAGAGCCCTGGCGGTGGAACCCAGCGTATTGTTACTGGACGAACCGTTCGGCGCGTTGGACGCCAGTGTGCGTAAAGATCTGCGGCAATGGCTACGAAATTTGCATCAGGAATTGCATGTCACCAGTATTTTTGTGACCCACGATCAGGAAGAGGCGATGGAAGTAGCCAGCCAGGTGGTGGTATTGAATCAAGGCCGTATCGAACAACAAGGCGCGCCGGCCGATATTTACGATCATCCGGCCAATGCCTTTGTTTCCAAATTCATCGGCCAAACCAATATCTTCGACCTCTCGGAAACCGAAAGTAACTGGCTGCAACGTGCCGGTATTCTGGCGGAAAAACCGCAAGGCATCTTCGCGCACGTCCGCCCGCATCATATCGACATCGTTAAAGCCGAAGACGCTTCCGGCTCACCGGTGACTTTGAAAGACTGGCAACATCTGGGGGCAACCATTCGGGTGGAGCTGTTCAACCCGCAGCACAACGGCTCCGGTGCGACGCTGTATGCGGAAATGCCCAACGAACGCTTCAGAGAACTGAATTTAACCAAGGGTGACCGGGTGGCGGTGCATATCAAGCAGGCTCACTGGTTCAATTGACAGAAAACCCGACAAGTTCTGGCTATCGGCAGTATAGCCAAGCAGCAGTAAGCACGCTTCGCGTGCCTTGCATTGATCGCTCACATCACCCCACGGAAAGCTCGGTATGAATCTCAATCAGCTTGAATTATTGCGCGTCCTCAAAGACACCCAGTTCAACCAATCCAAAGCAGCGGAAATTATGCATGTGGTGCAGTCTGCCGCCAGCCGGCAGTTGCAGATGCTGGAGGAGGAATTGGGCTCGCCGCTGTACGAACGACACGGCAAAAAGTTGCTGGGCTTGACGCCGCTTGGCGAGCAGGTTATGGAACAGGTGGATAGAATCAATCAAGCCAAAAAAAACATCCTGTCCATAGCCGACGATTTTCGTGAAAATCGCAACGGCGCCTTACACATCGCCACTACCCATACTCAAGCCAAATATTTGCTCCCGGGACCTGTGCAAAAATTCCGGGAGAAATATCCGGGCATCACCATTTACATGGTGCAATCCTCGCCACAGGAATTAATAGAGCAACTCCATCAGCATCGAGCCGACATCGCCATCTGTACCGAAAAACTGGACGAAGACGAGAAATTAGTCGTCAAATCCTGCTACGAATGGCAACACATTGCGGTGGTGCCGCGTCATCATCCCTTGGCGCAAGGCGATGTGACGCTGGGTCGGCTGGCCGCGTTTCCGATTTTGACTTACTCGCAAGGCTATACCGGCCGCTCGACTATCGAAAAAGCTTTTAAGAGCGCCGGTAAAGAACTGGATATTACCTTGTCCGCCGCTGATTCCGACATTATCAAGACCTATGTCAGGCTGGGCTTGGGAGTGGGGATTATCGCCGGCACCTCTTATGAATCGCGCAACGACAACGATCTGGTCGCCAGGGATTTGTCGCACCTGATTCCGCGCTCGGTAACGAAGATCGCCTATTTGAAGCAATTATATCTACCGACGTATTTGCAATATTTCATTAACGAGCTGCTTTCCAAAGCCGCCAAAGAACAAGCATATTAAAATCAAGCAGGAATTTGCGTTTCAATTTCTATATTTATCATAAGAGCGAACGCAAGAAGCTTAATTATGCGGCCTTCCCCACAAAAACAAAGACTTATAGATACCCATACAACCGCAATACGCGCTGAGCAACGAGGTAAATCATATTTTTAGATTTATATATCTCAAATAAGCATTAAGTAAACCTAAGCTGCCCGTACCTGTATTGACAGCCTTCGTTTAAACCAAGTATTTTAAAAAAATCGCTGACCGGACCACCGGAAGCCAGTACGCCTAAGCAGGCTGCTGGCTTTTTTTTGGCCCGCAGAAAACCAAAAGGGAGTAATACCGCCATGACACATTGGTATCCAGACAACTCGCAATCGATAGGTAATACGCCTTTAGTCCGGCTAAACCGCATTACCGACGGCGCACCAGTGACTTTGCTAGCCAAAATCGAAGGCCGCAATCCAGCCTATTCCGTGAAATGCCGCATCGGTGTGGCCATGATCAACGACGCCCAGCAGCGCGGTCTGCTCACCGACGGCAAAGAACTGATAGAACCCACTAGTGGCAATACCGGCATCGCCCTAGCCTTCGTGGCCGCCGCGCGCGGTATTCCACTGACCCTGACCATGCCGGAAACCATGAGTCTGGAACGGCGCAAATTATTGGTGGCATACGGCGCCAAACTGATCCTCACCGAGGGTGCCAAAGGCATGAAAGGCGCGATTGCCAAAGCCGAAGAAATTGCCGCATCCGATCCGGACCGCTATGTATTGCTGCAACAGTTTAAAAACCCCGCCAACCCCAGCATCCACGAACTCACCACCGGCCCGGAAATCTGGACCGACAGCGACGGTGCCATCGACATTTTAGTGTCCGGCGTCGGCACCGGCGGCACGATTACCGGCATTTCGCGGTATATCAAATTTACACAAGGCAAACCCATCGTTTCTATTGCAGTAGAACCCGAGGCCAGTCCGATATTGACTCAGTTTCGCGCCGGAGAGCCGCTGCAACCGGCGCCTCACAAAATTCAAGGGATAGGCGCTGGTTTCGTACCGGAGGTATTGGATTTGTCGCTAGTGGACGAGATCGCCCTGGTGAGCAACGACGATGCCATTAACTACGCCCGGCGGCTGGCGCGCGAGGAAGGCATTCTGGCCGGCATTTCCTGTGGCGCAGCAGTGGCCGTGGCCGTCCGCGTGGCAAAGCGTCCGGAAAACGAAGGCAAAACCATCGTCGTCATCTTGCCGGATTCCGGCGAGCGTTATTTGAGTTCGACCTTGTTTGAAGGCCTATTCGACCCGCAAGGTGTAGCGCTATGACCTCAAGCGAAAACGGCCAACGCTGGGAAATAGATGCATTGGTCGCCGAATTGCGCGAATTGCGTCTGCAATCCCTGGAAAATCGCCATCGCCGCGAACATCCGCCCAAATTGCCATCGCGCAAGGTGTTGAGTCAAATCGTCGACAATCTGGGCGCGGCGCTTTTCCCCAATCGGCTGGGGATGCCCGACCTCACCGACGAAGGCATCGATTATTTCGTCGGCCATACGCTGGACTCACTGCTCCGCCAATTGCACCGACAAATTAGCCTGGAATTGCAATTCATTGCCGAACAGCACGGCCTGTCCCTAGATACGCATAGTCAGGCCTCAGACATCACGCGTCAATTCGCAGCACTGCTACCCAGCGTGCGGAAGTTGATCGACAGCGACATTCAAGCCGCCTACGAAGGCGACCCGGCAGCGCGTTGCTCCGACGAAGTGTTGGTTTGTTATCCCGGCATTACCGCCGTGATCCATCATCGCTTGGCGCATGCGCTGTACGAGCTAGGTATGCCTTTAGTGGCGAGAGTCATTAGCGAAGTGGCGCATTCCGCCACCGGTGTCGACATCCATCCGGGCGCGCAAATTGGCGAAAGTTTTTTTATCGATCACGGCACCGGCGTGGTGATAGGCGAAACCGCGATCATCGGCCGTCGGGTGCGCTTGTATCAAGCTGTCACGCTGGGTGCCAAACGCTTTGACAAGGACGACAACGGCATTCTGGTCAAGGGCCACGCCCGCCATCCCATCGTCGAAGACGATGTGGTGATTTACGCCGGCGCCACCATTTTGGGCCGAATCACCATCGGCCACGGCTCGACGATAGGCGGTAACGTCTGGCTAACCCACAGCGTCCCGCCCGACAGTCTGGTCAGCCAGGGTCAGAATCGAACCGAAGTCTTTGCCGGCGGCGGCGGGATTTAGGAGGCAAAAGCAATCCGGATATTTTTGAAGCCACCCACTTAATCCGTAACTAAAAACACGTTTAACAAACCACCACCCACTAAGAAAGGAAAATCACCATGTCAGACATCCATCAAGCCCATACCGCGTTAGGCGACGTCGCTGCGCGCACCTTATCCAACGCCACCAAAACCGTGCCCATGATGGGTACTATCACCCCGCGCTGGCTGGTGCATTTGATGCACTGGGTCCCGGTCGAAGCGGGTATTTACCGGGTCAACAAAGTTAAAAGCGAAACCAGCATCGCGGTCGACTGTTCTAGTCTGGATGAGAAAGTATTGCCGCAAACCTATGTGGATTACGAAGAATGGGGCCGTGAATATCGCCTGAACGCGGTCAACACCGTATTGGACGTTCACACCCGCGTCGCTGATTTGTACAGCAGCCCATACAACCAAATCCACGAGCAGCTGCGATTGACCATCGAAACCGTAAAAGAACGCCAAGAAAGCGAGCTGATCAACAACACCGAATACGGCTTGTTAAACAACGTCGCGCCATCGCAAAAAGTGCAAACCCGCAAAGGCTCGCCAACCCCGGACGACCTGGACGAGTTGATTGCCCGAGTCTGGAAAGAGCCTGCTTTCTTCCTGGCCCACCCTCGCGCCATCGCCGCGTTCGGCCGCGAGGCCACTCGCCGTGGTACACCGCCGCCAACCATTTCCATGTTCGGTTCCCAATTTTTAACCTGGCGCGGCCTGCCCTTGATTCCGACCGACAAACTGAAAATAACCAACGGCAAAACCAACATTCTGCTGTTGCGCACCGGCGAAAGCCGGCAAGGCGTGGTCGGTTTGTATCAACCCAATCTGACCGACGAACTGAGCATGGGCCTGTCCGTGCGTTTCATGGGCATCAACCACAAGGCTATCGCGTCCTACCTAGTATCCCTGTATTGCTCGCTGGCCGTGTTGACCGAAGATGCCATCGGCGTATTGGAGAATGTCGAAATAGGCAACTACTATGACTACCAATAACAGTGACCTGGCTGGCTTGGCGCAGCAAGCGCTGAGCGGCGGCACGGTGCCCGACGGCTTGCCGGACACCGCCGAACTGACGCGCCTGGCCAATCAGTTTTTTCGGGAAGTGCCTAATGCTGGCGAAGCCATCGATACCGAGCCGGTCTCGGCGGCAACTGCCGTACCTTTTAACAACGTCAGTTCCGGTTTCGACTCCCGGCCTGGTATCGACGACTCGGCTATTTCGGCCTTGGTGCAGCGCAGTTTTGCGTTGCCCGGCACAGCGGATTTGCAAACCGCCCTTGCCACACCGTTTGGTAAGAGTCAGCCCACCACGCCCAGCGCTTCATCGTTTTATTTTTTAAACGACGTATCGGAATTGGCTCGCGCGGCGCAAATACCCGGTTTAGGCTCTGCGCATCCGCCATTTGATGTGCATGCTGTGCGGCGAGACTTTCCAATTTTGCAAGAGCGCGTGAATGGTTACCCGCTGGCCTGGCTGGATAACGCAGCGACCACGCAAAAGCCGCAGGTGGTGATTGATCGGATTTCCGAGTTTTATCAGCACGAAAATTCCAACATTCACCGCGCCGCGCATGAATTGGCGGCACGTGCGACCGATGCCTATGAAGGCGCGCGGCAAATCGTCGCGCGTTTTATCAATGCCTCGTCCGCCGATGAAGTGGTCTTCGTGCGTGGCGCTACTGAAGCCATCAATCTGGTAGCCAAAAGTTGGGGTAAGCAAAACATTGGCGCGGGCGACGAGATCGTCATCAGCTGGCTGGAACATCACGCCAACATCGTGCCCTGGCAGCAACTGTGCGCGGAAACCGGTGCGGTACTCAGAGTGATTCCTGTCGATGATAACGGCCAAGTGATTTTGTCCGAGTATCAAAAACTGCTGAGTGCCAAAACCAAATTGGTGTCGTTTACGCAGGTCTCGAATGCCTTGGGTACTGTCACACCGGCGCAGGAAATGATCGAACTGGCTCATAGGGCAGGCGCTAAGGTACTTTTAGACGGCGCGCAATCGGTGTCGCATTTGAAGGTTGATGTACAGACCTTGGATTGCGATTGGCTGGCGTTTTCCGGTCACAAAATCTTCGGCCCGACCGGTATCGGCGTGCTGTACGGTAAAGCGGAAGTTCTGGAGGCTACCCAGCCTTGGCAAGGCGGCGGGAATATGATCGAAGACGTCACCTTCGAGAAAACCGTCTACCAACCGGCACCCGCCAAATTCGAAGCCGGCACCGGCAATATTGCCGACGCGGTGGGCTTGGGAGCGGCGCTGGAATATCTGAATAAGATCGGCATCGAAAATGTGGCCCGCTACGAGCATGAACTGCTGGTTTACACCATGCATGCCTTGCAAGCCATCCCTGGTGTGCGTTTGATCGGCACCGCGCCGGAAAAGACCAGTGTGGTCTCGTTTGTAATGGATGGTCATAGCACTCAAGACATTGGCAAAACCTTGAATGAGGTCGGTATCGCCGTAAGGTCCGGCCACCATTGCGCACAACCAATACTGCGCCGCTTCGGTCTGGAAACGACCGTTCGGCCTTCTTTGGCGTTTTATAACACCTATGAGGAAATCGATAGGTTATCGGCAACCCTGAAGCGCCTGCAGTGCACCACACGGCGATTTTTGGGTTAACATTTTGAGGTCAAGGCTTTAAGCCTTGACCTCAAATACTCTTGCTTGAAATACAATAGATTTCTTACCCTAACGATATGGCTTATTCGCCCATGACCGAGAAGCCATTATTACAGTCCATTTCATTTTTGATAGCCCTCTCTTTCAGATAAGCTGAAGAACTACCTGCTTACCGGATAGCTCGGCCAGCGGATGTTTATCCGACGCCGCTATTACCAAATCTTATGCCTTAATTTACTTGTTCCGCCTGCAGCTCAAAAGCCTTGTCTTGATTCGAGCTGGTTTTTAAAGGCGTCCCAAGCGACAATAGCATCAGATAAAGTCCCGACGGAAGCGGCTAATTTATGCCCGCGGACAGCTGTCCATCCAGGATTAACCCGGATTAATGCCCCAATCGTTGCAACCTGTTGATACAAAACTCGCGCTAAATCCGACAGTCTACAATCGTTCGCTATGCAGGCATGTAAGGGCGTTTTAAATACGATTGTTTGACGAATCGACAAGTTAAACTCGATTTAGAACTCAAGACAAATTTGCTCATAAATGAACATCGATAAATCTCAAGACAGCAAGAACGGCAACACCATGCAACACACACCGATGATGCAGCAGAGCGTGCTCATTGTTTTTAAAGGGATTTTTATATATGCAAATTCATACTTATACTAAATCCTATACCAAGCAACAACTGCCGAAGGCGGGCTTAATTACTTGAAAATCGTGTTTGAGTTAACCTTGTGAACCGGCGTGATCAGCTCGGCTTGTCTTCATAAAGATACTCCGTCAAACATTCCAATTAATCTAAGCGCTAATTTTTGGCTTGACATCCTAACGTGATGCCAAGCGAACATTTGTTGTTACACCTGCCAAAGTTGACAAATCAAGGTAAAAGAGCCAAAACAAGCGTTTTTCCAACATATAGAATTTTCGGCATCATCGTAAACTCGCCTCAACACCATTACGGCGAGCTTGCGATGTTCATTATTCCTTCAAAAAATCTTAAGCTTAAGTTTCCTATTGTTAAGCACCTTCGGCTTGGCATTCTTGGTGGCCTTTGCATCATCAGCCAAACCATGGAATCCATGGCTGCTGAATCCATTCAAACCCATAGCAACAGCCATCCGTCTCCGCCATCAAAAACCAAATTACGGAACACGCTTTGGGGGCAAGTTGCTGGGAGACATGGTATTGACCCCTACATTCTGTATGCCGTTGCGCTCACGGAGTCGCGAAAAAACGATGGACAGAATCGTGTCATACCTTCGCCCTGGGCCATCAATAACGCTGGCAACGCCTTTATTCCTCGCAGCCAGAAGGAAGCCAAAGCGTTGCTTTATCAATTGATGGATCAAGGTAAACGCAATATCGATATTGGCATTATGCAAGTAAATCTACGGTGGCATGGCCACCGTGTTGCGAAACCTGAGCAACTCTTGATACCGAGCACTAATCTCGAAATTGGCGCAAGCGTACTCTCCGAGGCCATCCAATCGGCGCCTGGCAATCTCGCGCATGGCATCGGCCGATATTACAGTTGGAAAAACGAGCCCGCCGCCATCCAGTATGGGCAGAAAGTGATTGCCTTGGCCGATCAGATCCGAGCGATTCTTTAGTCCATCGAGGATTTCTGAATGGATGAAAATCTTTACAAACTCAATCTCGACTACCTCATCGTCGCTCAATCCTTAATTTTTTCCGAGAGCGAACAAAAAGCCATGTTCTGCTTAGGTCTAACGACCGAAGCGGTTTCATTACTCCGAAAGATGCCGCTCGAACAGTTGAAGAGTCTGGCTCGAAGCGATTGTCTCACCTTTGTTCCCCGTTTCAACTCGCACAAATGGAGCAAATTCCTAAACGCCCAAAAAACCGAAGTGCCGGATGTAATCGACTCACGAGCCATCGAACTCCTGATGCTTTTGTCCACCCATTCAGCAGAGTCATGAGCAACCATTGCGCTTTTGCTGCTCGACTCAAAGATCAGTATTGGGCCTATCAATTACTGAAACGAAAGTTGCGTACCAAATTGGCCAGCCGGGTCATCAAAACGCTGCGCCCTAAAGAATTGTGTAATCTTTACTTTTCGCTGCACCACGAAAGCCCAGTGGCGGGGCTCGTCCCCAGCATTATGACAATACCGCAGTCACGCGAGTCGTTTCTTTACATGGCCCTATTTGCTTCAATCTATCGAAGCGCTTGCTCAGGCGCTATCAGGGCAGAAATTGACCTGAATGCCATGGTGTTTGCCTGGGACACATTTTGTGCATTTTATCCAAACCATATTCAAGAACGCCGACCGTTTGGCCGCATACGGCCAGCTAATTTCGATGAAGCCTGGATTATCGTCGAAGCCTTGAGAGACGGACTCACTGAATTACCTTACTGTACGACCTGCCATATACCCTATTTGGTTATTCATGGCTGTAAATACCAACAGGTCTGCCAAATGTGCATGCTAAACCAAATCCCTAAATCCAGAGAGCGATCAACGAGTAACTGATCCTAGGAGCAGTCAAACTTAGTTACTTAGTCCCATAGCGGTCGATGCGTTGTCAAGGCAGGTCGATCCCACTTCACATTGTTGCATCAATTTTCATTCAGAGGCTTATAATCCACCCATCCTATCTTCCTATGTAATCAGGCTATGAAAACCGTGAATGTCAGTGGTCTAAAGAACAATCCCAGCGAAGCCTTGCGCATGGCCCACGAGGATATGGTTCTGGTCATGAATCGAAACGAACCTGACGCGGTGATGGTTGGCCTCAAAGCCGCCAAAATCATCGGTATGCCAGGTGTGCGTAAAGCCCTGGCTACGGCCTTATTCAAAGACGGCAATCTGTCCCTTGCTCGCTCCGCTAAACTCGCCGATATGCCGTTGGCAAACTTTATTGCGCACGTCTCGCGCTTGGGTATTTCCGTCATCGATCAAACGGCTGATGAAGTTGAGGATGATTTGGACACTCTGGACCAGTGGCTCAACCAAGTCTGACCGCTGATGACCCAAAAAGTGATTGTCGATGCGAGTCCATTGATCGGACTGGCGTTAGTAGACGGTTTAACCTGGCTACCCCAGTTATTTGGCCAGGTTTTCGTTCCCGAAACGGTTAAACAAGAAGTTTTACCAGGCAAATTGGCGCCAGGTGAACAAGCATTGGCCCAAGCATTCGACTCAGGTTGGTTAACGGTATGGCCGGAAATTATCATATCCTGTTTGGACATTGATCTGGACGCTGGCGAAACGGATTGCATTAACATTGCGCTATCATCGCCCGAAAACTATTTGCTGATCATGGACGAACGTGCCGGACGGGCGGTGGCCAAAGAATATGAATTGCAAATTGTCGGCACTGCCGCCGTGATCGGATTAGCCAAAAAGCGAGGTTTGATTGCGTCGGCTCGGTCTGCTTTTGAAGTTTTGCACCGCTCGGATTTTCGAATTTCAGCGACTGTAATCAACAAGATTCTGGCGAGTGTCGGCGAGTAAACCGCTCGATATGCAGGTCATCTTTCTTTGCCTTGTTGAAATCGTTTTGATTTAACAAACCGACTTGGAACGTTAGTTCATTCGCAGTAGGATTGCCCAACCGCTTAAGCATGGAGAACGCTATGCCGACACAGTCATCACTCTCAAATCGATTCAAAAGGTCCAACCAATCGATTCAATCCCGATCAAATCATTCGGTGTTTAATGGCCATCATGCAACTGTCGACTGCCCTGATTGCCATCGAATCATGGTGCCGCGCGTCATTACCTATTACGGGCAACCAACAAAATCGATTTGTCCTTTTTGTGGTGCGACGTTTGCGCGGTTTCCGAGCGGCATCAAAAGGTTTTTAACCCGGGGAGTCGCTATTTTTGCCAAAAGATTTTTTCGAGCTTCCCAGCAGGAAAAAATCGGCAAAAATTACGCGACCACTTATGCCTGCGGCGCCCCGATTCGTCCGCGCCACCTCGTTCCGACCCAGCAAGGGGTCGAAACTTAGGCTCTCGCATGACTTGACGCCGTGTCGCGATGCCTTGCAGGTTTTCTCCGCTTCGCTGCGAATACCCGCCCGGCGCTACGGCTATCGGGGACTAAAAATCTTCACTTCGCTTGCGCTCCGTTTCCAAGATTTTCAGCGGAGGAGTGAAAATCAGAAATTATCATTGACCGTTTTAAGGATAACGACATTAATTACACTTGGCTGTATGGCGTTACTTTCTCTGAGTGATTGGCTAAAACTACCCGACCCAATAGGACTATACGTTTTTTATGCTACTGTAATTTTTGGTATAACTTGTTTGGCCGAGTTGCTTTATCAAAGCATTGAATTTACAGCAGTCAAACTCTCTCATGAAAGCAACTACTATTGGGCGTCATTAATTGCATTAATAGCTATAGCTGCCATACAAAACCCGAGTCTTCTTGGCTATGCTGGCGGATTTTTCATGGCTTTATTGCTTCGTGCGACAATCTCGAGGCTAATACAGGCCCTGTGATTCTTCCAATGATTGAGGCCGCTTAGTAATTAATTCTACCGAGAGCCCGATTATAGTTTCCAATCTGATTGACTAAATCTGCTCTGTTTTGACCAACTGCGCTAATCAGTAATTTGGCGATATTGTTTCCTTCCTGCTCGCCTTCCTCATCAATCAAACGCTGTTTTAGCCCATCAAGAGCACCTTGACTAGATCCCGCCACATCGAACCCAGCAAATGCCTCGAACATAGCGGCGCGATAATAGGCTTGCTGACATGGAGTGATACGTTCGGCAACTTCAGTCATTCGTTGGTCTACCCAAGCATCCGTCACTTGTTTAAAACCGGTATAGGAAAATGATGCGCGGATTTTATTGAATCCCAAATTCCAACATCTTTCGCTCTAGCTTGTTCATAATGCCGTTATATTTTTTTACATACTCGTTTCCAGCAACGCCTGCAGCCTCGATATTCTTAGCAGTATTGTAAATACTCCCGCCTAAGTAATCGTAAGTTACCTCAGCAACTGAAGGCGTTTCGTTGGCAGCTGCCGCAATCGATTGCCTAAAATGCTCGGCTTTGACATTCGCCAATTGCCCAAAGCCTTCTCTTGAATTTTGTTCACGCTCGGCCAAATCACGATCATGTTGTGCTTCGATACGGGCTTCGCCGCCGGCTATTTTCCCCGTCGCTGAACCAATCTGTGCCTGAGCACGCTGATTTAGCGATTCAGTTTCAGCCCGTGGGTCTTTAAGTTGAGCCTGTTCGACTGACGCCTGAACCTTGCCTGTTTCCGGTGCATTGGACTTCAAGAATTCGTTCCGGCTGGCATCCCAGCTTTGATCGGCTTGCGGTGCATCCCCCAGCGTCAGAATAGTTGTCGCCTCAAATTTTTAGACCCCTTTAAATTTGAGACAAAAAATGATCACCCCGAAGAAGCGGTATTCTGACGAGTTCAGAGAGCAAGCCCTGGCGAAAGTCTACAATCGTGGAACACGAACCATTCAAGACATTGCCGACGAATCTAACCTCAGCATACATACCTTAAAAACCTGGATGAGCAACGTGGCACCGACGGATACGGTCGGCACAAGACCGTCGAGGCGCTAGCTCATGACACGCAATCTGTTGTTCAGCCTGATGCTTTGGCTACTGGAAATGATCCTGGTAGCCAGCTTCGTTTCCGACCGCTGGACGCCTGAACTGCAGCGCGCCGAAGACCGGATGATGATCGGCTATTTTGGTATTGAAAAAGAATCTCAGATCAGTCATACCGCGCAGCGCTGGTTTGATCGCTTGTTCGTCAGCACCGGCATCCGAGAAAGCGTGTTCCGCTATTTCATCCCGACCGCGTGCGAACGCCAAATGTCCAAAGGCTTCGAGGATGTGAGACGGCACGATTTGTTTCCCTTCATCGAAAGCCGGCTCAACGTGCTGTGGGACACCATCTTTCAAATGATCAAGCGTCTAACCACCGCCTGCATTTGGTTGCCATACCTAACAGCCGCCTTGTTGCCGTTTGTCATCGACGGACTGGTACGGCGCAAGATCAGCCAAACCAATTTCGATTACCCAAGTCCCATGGCTCATCGCTACAGCCTTTACCTGATTCTGGGCGTGTTGTATCTGTTGCTGGTCAGTTTGACCTTGCCGTTCCCGATTCCGCCACAAGCCATCCCTATGAGCGTCCTTGCCGTTGCCTACGCCGTTAACGTTTTGTTGGCCAATACGCAAAAGCGGGTCTAACAGGTTATTGAAAAAGTACAGATTAAATTTAAAATTCAACAGCCTGCTAACCCCCACGTGCCACCAGCCATTGACTTCATTTTTTTAGGGCCGCCTCAGCTAATTGTCTTATTTCACGCCTTGGTGTCGATTTGCGAACCGACTCTTAACGACGTTGCGGCATTGTCCAGATTGTAAAGCGTGTGAAGCACGTCACCTAAATAGCGTCTGGCATCTTCCATGCCTTGTTCGCCGCTGTCGATCGCTTGGTTAATGAGCGCATAGCGCCTTTCGTATTCCTTGATGGCATCTATTGGCACGTCCGGGTTCAAGTCGTATTGGTCATTGTTGACCGTTAACACCAGGAATTCACCGGCGGCATTGTCGGAAATCTCACCATTGAAATTCAAATAACCGCCCAACTTAGCGAGCTCATGCGGCGAAATATGCCGCAAATCCGCGCTTGCCAATGCCTGTTTCAGCTCATACGGTATCAATGCCATTTGTTTTGCATTGAATTTCTGACCAATTGGTGTGCTATCGGTGGTCTTTAATCGATTTTGCTAAGGCATGGGATCGACGCTTTCCAAGAATCGATAGTTATGCTGGGATGAATTTGCGCCGATCTGCATATATACACTCCTTAATTTCGCGTGAACATTATCGGCAGGAGCGACGAATGATTGAGTCGAAAATCATTAGCTGGTCCGCTAGCTTGACGTGGATCGAACCGCTCATCCAAAGTCTCGCCGGCAAGATCGTTAATTTACGTTGATGCCGCTTACGCCAATAACCGTTTCATGTCGCTGAAAAAAGCCTTGTCGCGGGCATACTGATCCGCGGGTGTCGAGGCTTTGGTGTATTCCAGCCACGCCAGGAATTTATCGACGCCCTCGCGGTAGCTGTCGATTTGGTCGGTCGGTGCCAAGGACTTGCCGGTTTGATCGTTGACGTTAATGCCGTACAGCATGGTATGCATTCGAAGTTGATACGTCATCATTTCACCTTCGTCCATGTTTTGCGTTGCCGTCAGCCAAGCTTGTTTGACTTGCTCCGGCGCATCAAGGGGTGGGAAGGTGACACTTTTTCCGGCACCGACCTCTTGAATACCGTCATGATCGAAATCCACCTGGTAGCCGTCCGGCAGCAACAGATTGTAAGCGCCTTCCTTGCTCATCGTCGCCGGGTTAATCGGATCAGCCAAGCAATGCGCCCGTTGTACGATACCTTGTTCTTGCGGCGTCAGGCTCTGTAAAAACGCCACGGGATCTTTCATGCCGCCTTGGCTATAGGCTCGATTCAAAATGGCGGCATACGCCGTTTGATCGTTGGCACTGGTTCCTCGGACGGCGGCCATTTCGGTGTAGGTCAGCCCCATCACGTCCGACAAACTGGTCGTGGATGGGCTTTGCTTGGCATCCGTCGATGGGTTGCTTGGCGAAGCGGATTGGTAATGGGCATACGCAGTTTTAAAGTCAGAGAAAAAATTCGCGTCCGGAATTTGTATCAAGTGGCGTTGCTGAATCGCGGTTGGCGTGACGTTATTGACGTTTTGTATGCTCATGGCGAACTCCTTGCAAATAGCAGGCTTCAATGAATATAGATGGTTGGCGTTTGCATAGATTCGGACGGCTCAAGTCAACCGGTCGCTGCAGGCCACATCATCACGGCTCGGAAGCGGTCGGGTTGCCGGCCTTGTAAATCGTACAAACGATTGACGCTTTCGCCGGCGCTGACGCCCGCGGCTTTAGCCTCGTCATAAAGCCGAACGGCTGCTTGCCTATACTTGCTGGCCTGTTGCGTGAAATAGGCTTTGCTCTCCTCGGTAACCAACTCGCCGCTAGTGAAATGCAACGGATCGCTGGGCGAAGCACCCAAGCTAAGCAAGCCGCCTCCGCCTTGACCATCCGACAACTCGTCGTGCGCCAGGTCGTAGGCGAGTTTCGCAAAATCACTTGAATCGGGGTTGGCCAATGCGCTGCTGCGCAGAAAGTTTATTCCGGCAGTTTTTTCGGCGATGATCTGCCGGAACGTGGTATCTGCTCGAGTTGCGCTATCGGCTGTCAACGCTAGCCGGCCGGCTGTGCTGATCGTAACGGTGTCTTGCGTAGCCGTCTGGCTGGGCTGGCTATCCTGCGATTGCGCACCGCGCCGGGCGCTGAGCGTGGTGTAATTGGATGCGAAATTGGATACGGCAGGGATGGTCGAAGTCATGGTCATTTTCTGGCAAAGCGGCATGCTCTTAGGATAAGCAATGCTTATGCCATCTAACAATTACCCCAATTACCGCAGCGGCGAAGGAACTTCAGCATCAGACCATCGAAAAAACGGCAATAATTTGCCGGAAGAGGCAAAAACCTAACGTTGACCTGTTGCCGGGATGCTAGGCTCGCATGTCGATCGCTGTCGTTTCGGCAAGCAATTGCTTTAGCACGGTGGAGGCGGTATTTGGATCTCGCTGCATGTTGGCGATGCCGGACAAACGAGACATCTGCTCTATGAGATTGAGATTACCGTCGGCCGAATGCAGTAATGCCAGTTGATAGGCTTCCATGATTTGTTTACGCTCTGTTTTACTGAGATGCTGCCAAGGCTGATCAGTGGTATTTTTTTGGCCGCTGGCCCCGGTCTGCCATTTTGCGCCTTGGTAGGGATGATCAATACGGTACAAGGCCTGAGCCAGGCCTGGATCGGATGGCGTAAAGACTTGCTCGGTTCGGGCTGCCGCATTATCCGCCGATGGATTATCTTGTGAGGTCAATGCAGGAACGAATTTTACCAACGCGGCAAAGCTAACGGCATGTGTCAAACCGCTGATTTGCGGGTTCAGCAAATAGGCCAGAAAGCCTTTATCGATGTCGGTCGATTCGACCGAGGGATCGGTCAATATCCGCTTGACTTGCTCGGCGTCTTGGGAATTGTATTTGCCTACCCAAGGATTGCCTTCCGCATCATAAATACCCGATTGTCCGGCTATTTCCTCGGTGTTATTACCCGTGACCTGTAGGAAACGATAGTTTGCCAAATCAAAAGCCAAATTATCGACTTGTTCCAAATCCATGCCGCTGGATTGCGCATAGTCATAGGCGCGCTCCATCAGTTTTCTATCCGCCTGTGTGAGGAAACTGGCGGAATTGCCACTCAGATTATTCATAGTAAATGCCGTTGCCACCTCGGGACTGGCATTCGGATCGTTAGTATGGAACAACCTCGACAACAATAATGCGTGACCGCTAAAAGTCGCCTTGTCAGTGGTGCTTTTGGATATTACCGCACTATTGTTGCCTTGTATTTCATTCGCTTGCGAAGCCATTCGTTTCTGCGAAATGGCCGAAGGAGATAGCGTGGTGTTCGATGCATTGATACTGGTCATATTCATTTCTCCTATTTCGAGAAAAACTCTAGATCCATAGCTTAGCGGCATACGGTTATTTTTTTTAACACTTAAAAGAGGCGATAGCGAAAACTCATATAGCCCACAGCAAGTCAACGCTATGCGGGGGCCGGCAAAGGGATGTTTGTGCGAATAGTGTCATTTACGCCCCTTTTGCTGTTTGTTCAATATGATCAGCCAGCCTTACCGGTAAAATCCGCAGCAACCAGCCGAACATCCAGTTCGCCGTCCCGTCGTAAAACGACGCAGCCTGCCGGGATTGATCCGGATACCAGTGTAAGCGAACTCTCGCCACGCGGATTCCAGAGTCATACCGGGCTGGCGCAGTGAGCCGCTCGCAGCACCAAAATTTTCCCGAACGTTCGCAAGCTCACCACCTCTTGAAGTACCAATCCGCTGGCATCGAACAGCCGCCGCCATTCGGCCAGCGTCCTTTCCCGGCCGCGCGTGTTGACGAACATCTGCATGTCAAACGAGGCCGTGGCGATGTCGGCCCGGCTGTCAGGCATTACCATCTCCAACACGGCAATGGTAGCATCGCTATCTGTGACGGCTTGCGCGACGTTGCGCAGCACGGCGACGCAGGTGTCGTCGTCGAAGCCGTGCAGCACCGCGCTCAGCAGGTAAATGTCCTTGTCGCTGTGCGCCTTGGGCACCGCTTGCAGCAGGTCGCAGGCTTCGAAGCTCATGCGTTGCAGCGCGGCGCCCACGCCTTTTTCCTTCCAGAACTGCGCCGCGCCGCGAATAACCTGTTCGCGGTCGGCCACCAGCGCCGTCAGGTGCGGATGGCGTTTGAGAATAGCGAGCGATTTTGCCCCCTTGGAGCTGCCAACGTCGATGATGCGCTCGAAGCGCGACCAATCGAAATCGGTAACAAAGCTGCCCCCGGCCAAGGCTTCCACGCTATCCATCGCCTGCGCAAACAGCTGGTCGAATTCCGGATTAGCGTCCAAGTAATCGTAAAATGCCTCCCCGTGCGCCGATTCGAACGGCACGCCGCCGTTACGCACGCCCTGCTCCAGTGTCTCGAACCACGGCCGGCTCATTTCCGGCGAGTTGTGCATCAGCACCATCGCCCGCACGCTTTGGGAATGATCCGGGCGCAGGCAGGACGAAAGCGGGTTGTTTTTGAAGCGCCTGTCGGCCGCTTCCTCGAACACGCCTATCGCCGCCAGCATGCGCAGCAAACGGTAGAGTGCATCGGCGTCGGCGGCGACGCGTTCGGCCAGGGTTTCGGCGCTTAATTCGTCGTCGGCCAGCGTGCCGGCGATGTCCAGCCGCGCGGCGACATACAGCGCCCGCGATTGCCAATAGGCCGAACCGATCTGCATCAGGCGGAACGGCGGCGGCACGAATTTGTTGGGCAGATTTTGCAGCCAAGCGCCGAATCGAGCGAGTCCGGCGAAACGGCGCACCGCGCCAGCATTCTTTTGCAATGTCATGTCACGCTCCTAGCTGTGCGGCAGCCATGCCAGCTGCCAATAGTTTGCCGTTGAGCGCGGCAAGTTCGTCGAGGAAGGCTTCGTCCATCTGCCCGCCCATCTGTTCCTCGAAAATATCTTTCAGCAGCATCGGCATCATGGCAAGGCTGACGAAAGCCATGCGCGCCGCGTCGGGATTGATCGCCTTATCGACCTGCCCGCTTGCCTTCAGTTGTTCCAGCCGCCGTGCGCCACCGCTGCGGCCGCGTTCCAGTAATTGCAGGATGAAACGCCGGCCCGGCCCGTGGTTAAGGGCCAACACTTTGAGGATGAGTTTGGGGAATTCGGGATGCTTGCGCATGGTGTCGTAATACAGGCGCAGAAAGCCCGCTAGGCCCCCGGCCTCGGACAGCGTATCGCTGTCGAGCATGTCCAGGAGGGGCTTGAGCGTCTCGCGTATCATTTCTTCGTAGAGACCTTCCTTATTGCCGAAGTAATAGCGGATCATCGAGATGTTGACGCCCGCCTGGTCGGCGATGGCGCGGGTGGTGACCTTGTGGTATTCGTCGGCGAGGAAACAGTCCAGCGCCGCCTTGAGCAGACGCGCGTAAACCGGGTCGCGAATATCGTTCATCGTAAAAACTCCTGCAAGCCATGAAGGCGGCAGGTTAGCACCGGCGCCGCAGTTGCCCTAGCAAATTTGCCAATCAAGATGCGGGGTTTGATTGAAGCGCAATTGAAGGAAGTCGATATGCCTGTCGCCGCCACGCGTCATGCTTTCTGCGTTTATTTCTACGGGACGGCCACGTTCGCAGTCAGCGCAGCAAGCGCACTCCGAGTAGCATACAGCCCACGGCAAAGGTAAAAATCCCGGCGACAGACACAAATACCGAAATCATCGGCCCCAGCGCATAAACCACGGCGCCAACGAAGATCAATGCCGCTGCCGACTTGGGATAGATCGCCGAACGGTAGATAGCCAGGCAAAACAGCACGATGCCGATCAATATGGTCACGGAAGCCGAAACTCTAAACGCCAACACCGCCGGATCGTTTTTGATGACGGCGTCGCGCAGCAGAAAGGCCGTTTCTGGATAGCGGGCGATGACGGGATAAAGAAACAGCTCCCAAGTCACCTTGCAGACTTGCAGCAAATAAGCCGCCTCGACGAACAAAAAACCGACGGCGCCCTGCACGCCGGCCGTGTCACGCATCTTGGCATAAACCGCATAGAATCCGACCTGCAAGGCTAACACGCCAGCGAAGGCGACCAGCGCTAAAGGCACCCAGCCTGGACTGCGCACCATCTCGGCATAGTCGATGCCTCCTGTTCCTAACGGCAATAATATTGGGAACAAGACCGCATAGGCGCTGAGCAATAGCGATCCCACGATGATGGCGATGCCGCCGAGTTTTTCGAAAATATGCATAGTGTTAGAAGCCTGTATCAGCTGAAATCAGTTCAATTCGGTTACCGAATGGATCGGACGTGAAACAGCGAGTAACGTCACGAATCGAAGTATCCTTCCGCACCTCGCAGCCCGCGTCTGCGAGCTTTTTCAAGAGTTTTTCGTAACCCTCGATCAACAATGCCGGATGCGATTTCTTAGCGGGATTGAAATTCCTATCGATCCCAAGGTGGATCTGCAAGCTTCCACATTGAAACCACACGCCTCCACGCAAAGCAATTTGGGCAGGTTTGGGAATCTCACTCAATTCAAGAAGCCCTCCGTAGAACGCACGAGCTATTGATTCTGCTTCTGGAGGTATAGCTAGCTGCACGTGGTCGATACCAACTACTCTCATAATGCTAAACCTTTCTCCGTGTTCCTTCGAATAAAGAAATAAATAATTTTCCGTTATCTACCACGAGTTCTACATCACCAACGAGTAATGTTCTACCATTGGAAACGGCTCATAGAAGTGATGCAGTAAGGCACGCCATTCGTCGTATTGGACGGAACCTCGAAAGCCTTCGGTATGATCCTCCAGCGAATCCCAATTGACCAACAATACATATCGGTTGGGATGTTCGATGCAGCGCTGTAATTGATGCGAAACATAGCCTTTCATTGAGGCGATAATGCCTGACGCCTGACGAAAGCTGGCCTCAAACTCCAACTCCCGTCCGGCGATGACGTTGAGTATTGCAATTTCCAAAATCATTTTTTCTCTACTTGCCAGCGTCATTAAAACGTTTGCCGAGCATACAGCTCATCGAACGACGTCATGATATGCTCGCGGAAAGCTTTACGTTCGCACAGAGTAGAGTACCATCTGCGAACATTCGGAATTTCCGGCGTCGGAATCCCCATTTCAAAATATCGATAAAGCGAGGTGGCGACGGGAATATCG
The DNA here is from genome assembly GCF_014850955.1 of Methylomonas albis. NCBI lineage: Bacteria > Pseudomonadati > Pseudomonadota > Gammaproteobacteria > Methylococcales > Methylococcaceae > Methylomonas > Methylomonas albis. The sequence continues at coordinate 2,181,213 of NZ_JACXSS010000001.1, read as the reverse complement.
CCCATACTGAACGCATCGCCCGCCACGAAAGCCTGTTCGGCAAGATGCGTATCCAAGAGGGCAAAATGTTTTTGGCAGCGCAACGAGGCATGCTGAATTTTCTTCTGATCCCGCAGTGCTTCCGGGGTCCGGTAAAATCCCCAAAACAAATCCAGAAAATCGGGCTGCAGTGTTGCCAGCTCCCAGTCCATCCAGCGCTCCGCCAACGAGCGTTTTGCCGGCGCTTCGGCCCACAAATTACCGCGACTGTAATTGGCGCACAAATAGCGGACAATGCTGTTGGACTCCCAGACTGTCAGGTCACCATCGACCAATACCGGAATACGGCCATGCGGATTCATCGCCAGAAAATCGGGCTGATCGAGACCGCCCGCGCTGCCGCCGGCATCGATATGTTGATATGCCAAACCTAGCTCACCAATAGTCCATAACACCTTTTGCACATTGTACGCGCTGCGTCTTCCCCAAATTTTAATCATGCGCCGATGGCCCTTTAATGTGTTGAATAGCCTGGTCAATGAATGCTTGCCAGACGGGATTCGGCGTCCAGATTTCGCTCATCGGATAAGATGCAGCCCCCTCCTCTTCCGCCAGGCACAACCGGCGATAGAGATAAATAAAAGCGGACGCCCGTTTATTTTTTGCGCAATGCACCCAGACCTTATGTCGTTTAAATGCCTTGAGGACAGCAAAGAATTGTTCCAGCTGGCTAAGCCTGGGGTGTTCCCACGCCACGGGAATTTGAATATAAGTGATGCCTTGGTTCGCAACCAATTCGGCTTCGCCTGGCAATGCGTTGCTGGCCGTTGGCGGCGCCAAGTTGATCACTGCCTCTATGCCAATCGCCGGCAGTGTGGCTATGTCGCTCTCTGACAGCTGTGCGGAACACCAAAGCCAGTCGAATACATGATAAACGTTTTCAGCTTCAATGGGGTTATTCAATAGCGAAAGTCGCCTGTATACGTAACACGTTGAAGTAATTCGCTGAGGTTTGGATCGGCGTTGAGGATTTGTTACACGTCAACTTTAAAACCCAGATCAACATCGCAACCCGCTAGCCCGCCTCGAATACCCCAATTCTCTGTGGGGATTTCTCTCAGCAAAATCTTCACATGATCAGGAGGTATGCCAAATGGCTCGAGATTGGTCACTATGGCTTTGTACAGATTTCGCTTGGCATCAAGCGAGCGGCCTGCAAAGGCGTCTATGCTGATATGGGTATAAAAATCCGCTTGCTCTCTCGCAGGCGGATAGGCGAAGCGATGCGGTTCATGCACAATAAGTCGAACATTCTTATCACCCGGGACAATTTTGAACGCTTCGCGTAAAGCCATGTGCACGGCTTCCATCAGGGCAATTCCTTGCGCTGGCGTATATTGGCGACGGACTTCAATCAGCACACTTGGCATTTCTACTCCTTGGCTTTTCAGCGATTTGGCAACCGACGTCTTGTCTGGTTGCAATGATTGATCAAAAGGGTAACGATACCCTTCCAAAAAACGAGACGAAAGACCATTATCAAATCGTCGACGATGAATCCGATTTGGCGGAAGGCCGCTTGATAAGAATCCGAATCCAAATCCAAGTCTCCAAGCTTGCACCAATCGCAAATCCAATGTTGCCGACGCCAGAATAGCCGCCCAGATAACACGCCACGGCTAACACTAAAATTGTTGTGGTGATGATGTGTTTCATATCCTAGTTCTCCTCCGTATTACGCTTAACGAACAACAATAACCTTTTAGCCGACTTACGACGGCCTTGCTTTCAGCATTTTCAAACGCCATGGCGATAAGACTTAATTATCTCTGCCTATCAGCAGGATGATTTATACCATCACCGGTTCGCACTTCCCCCAGTTCAAAGGGATTAACACCTTCCAGGCAGGCGACGTTGTAACCGTACAAGCTAGGCGCGGATCGGCGTTGGTGGTGGGTATAAATTCCGCAAATCGAGCAAAAATAATGCTTGGCGCTCATGGTGTTGAATTGGTAAAGCTTCAAGAACTCTTGACCTTTAACGACCTTTAATCCCGAAAGCGGCACCGACGCCATAATTGCGCCTTTGCGCCGACATAACGAACAATCGCAACGGCGCGGATCGACGATGCCGTCGGGAAGATCGAGTTCGAGTTCCACCGCACCGCAATGGCAGGTGGCGCTGTGTTTGGCGTTGATGATGGTGTTGCCTACTTTTTTGATCATGTCGTCTTGCCTGTTGGTTTTTTGGGATGGTTCTAATGCCTTCGGCTGGGCCGATTCGCGTCTTTCAAGAACTTGCTAAATTCGTGCAGCCGAAGTTATTGACCAACGACGCGAAAGTCGTTCAGCCAAGTTCCGGCGTTTCGGGCCATCTGGTCATGCTCTTCGTCGCGCCATGTCTCGTTGAGTGCCGAGGCATACCAGTCACGCATGGCCGGCAAGGATAGCAAATGGTCGACATACGAGCGCGCAGGCGGATCCATTTCCAAGCCGTAGGTTTGGACGCGAAACGCGACGGGCGCGAAGAAAGCGTCCACGGCGGTAAACACCGGCCCGGCCAGGTAGGGTCCTCCAAAGCGAGTTAGGCCCTCTTGCCATAATTCATTCAGCCGCGTCAGATCCTTTGCCAAGGCCTGCGAAGGCGATGCCAAGCGAATCCGTAATCCGCAATTCATGGTGCAACACTCCCGCAACGCCTGAAACCCGGAGTGCATTTCTGCAACCGCGCAACGTGCCCAGGTACGAGCCATTGCATCGGCCGGCCAAACCGCCGGGCTTCGCTCCGCCAAGTATTCTGTAATGGCCAACGAATCCCAAACGACGGTTTCGCCGTCGATCAGACAGGGCACTTTTCCGGTTGGCGAAAAATGGCGGAAGGCGTTGGCTTGATTCGTTCCGGCAAACGGGACGAGCTTTTCGATAAACGGAATGCCGAGTTCGCGCATCAGTATCCAGGGCCGTAGCGACCATGACGAGTAATTTTTATTGGCGATGTAGAGTTCGAACATGAGCGATAGCTCTCCTTGGTTTGTTAACCATCTATTTTGCCGGTCGGTATAAGCCCGGCGGAAGAATGGTGTTGGCGGTTGCTACCCGATGTCAAATTGAACGCTTTCACGAATTCGCGCACCACGCCGACAAATTCATCGGCTCGATCCTGCATGATGAAATGGCCGCTGTTGCTGACGATGATATGCCGCGAATGGCTGGACAGTCGGGCCAAGTCATCTTGTTCGGCCTGTTGAATTTCGGCAAGCGCCTTTTCCGTTTCGACATCTTTGCCCGATCTCACCGCTTCGCGCGCGACTATAGCCAAATTCACCAGGTTGCCGGCGGTTAGAACCAATAACGGGAGATTGCTTAAACTGCCTGGCGGCGGAGTCGCTGGATCGAGCCCTTGGCGCATCACGGCAATTTCATTGACCACCGCATGAGCGGTATCGGTGCGGTTTTGTATTGCGGTTTTCGCGGCCAGGATTTCAGCCGGTAGCGGAGATGGCCTGCGGTCAGCGTCTACGATGCCCAGCAGCCTGACGATACCAAGCCGCGACAACGGTTCCGCAATTGCAATTTGCAGGGCTTGTTTCCGATAATCCCAGACGGCGTAGGGATACTGATGCATGGGGCTTTGTTCATGCGTCGAATCCACGAGGACGATACCTTGCGTCTGCTCGGGAAACCGGTGATAGAAAGCACGCACGTAAATTCCGCCCCGCGAATGGCCGATCAGCACAAACGGTGGCGCAATGCCGCCGTTGTGCAATAAGGCCTTCAGGTTTTCAGCCACTTCTTCCGGCTGGATGGCGGCGTCGACGGGGTCGCTCCAGCCCAGGCCTGGGCGGTCGTAGGCGCAAACGCGCATAGTCTGGGCAAGCTTGGCGTGAACCGGATACCAGCTCAACACGTTTTCGCCTAGGCCCGCTTCGAGAATCAACGTTGGCGAACCGGAACCCAGGCAGTAAAGATGGAGATTCAAGCCGTTGACCGCAATCATCTGCCCTGGCGGTGGGAATGCGGCCAGGTCGGCTACGGTTGTTCCGGTTTGGTAAACGGCTCCCGCAAGTGCGGTGAGACTGACGATGGCCGAGCCGAAAAAACAGTAGCGTAAACACCGCCGAAAAGTTGGATGGTTCATGCCATGCGAACAATGCCCAAGCCGGTTGCTGGGTTTCAACTTGCGATCCTCCAGCCCACGGAATAAAGCCATGTTTGATATTGCTGATCCAAATCGGGCGGTGTCGGCATATTCTCGCGAGCGCTTTGCGCGGTTAAGTCGGCGGTTCGTTCCTCGAGGGTATTCAAGCCGACCGCAAGCCGTCTATCGTTGACGGATTCCGGATGCTCAATCGGATAAGGTTCGAGTTGCCCGTTTTGACTCGGTTGAAATTGGGTTCCGTAAATTTGCGGCTTTCCTTCGTACATGCGAATACGGTCTTCCAGAAACGCCGCTTGCCAAGGCATCACGTCGTTGCTGGCGGCGGCTTGCTTCAGCAAAGTCAGGCAATGCCGCATCAATGGCGGATTGCCGATGGCATGTTGCGCGATCAACCAAGCGGCCCACGCCCCCTCCTCGCCGACAAGATGGTTTCCGGGCCAACCATATTCTTCGATAATGTCCGCAAGACGAGCGGCATTACCGATATGTACGGCTTCCATGCGCGGATGGTAGAGAGCTCGGCCCAGCGAGCCATCGGCGACCAACGCCTCGCGTACCGACAGGTCGTTTTTTGCCATCGCCACCAGTTCCTGGCTTAAGGTTTCGTTTGAGTGATGCATCGGGGCTCTGTTTTAGCAATTAGTAAGAGGCACTTCAGCTGGTGCCGACCGGTCAACTATCCGTCTGTCAATCAGCGTCCAACATGAAGCAGCTTTAAGCGGACGGACGTTTGATCAACAGCCGAATCCAAAACCACGTCTCGAAGCCTGCACCAACGATGAAAGCGGCGTTACCGATACCGGAATAACCGGCCAGATAACACGCCACAGCCAACACTAAAATCGTTGCGGTGATGATGTGATGTTTCATAGAACTCTTCTCCTACCTAATAAGTGTAAGGAACAACATTAACCAGCATCCCGGCTAATTCTGTACCAGTCCGCATCAATGAATCGTTGAAGGGACCTTGCCAGCAACTGACCACGATAAAAATTTCCCGATTCAAACCAAATCCATCATATAAACCATTCCCGACTTAGTCGTTTAAAGGTTCAATGGCCGGTATCGGCAAATGATAGACATAAAACTGTTCGTCACGCGTCCAACCGGTTCTTCGATAAAGTGCCTGTGCCTCGGTGTTGATTACTGCCGTCGACAAGCTCAGGCGGACTGCCCCTAAGGCGGCTGCATATTCGACTGCCGCAGCCATGAGCCGACCGGCAATACCTTGTCTACGAAATCCGGCATCGACAAATAGATCGTTGAGAATGTAGGTTCGAGCCAGCGAGACGGACGAAAAGCTGGGGTAAAGCTGAACAAAGCCGGTGGCTCTATTGTCCTGCTCGGCCAGGAACAATACCGATTCGCCGTGTTCGAATCGATCCCGCAAAAACGATTTCGCCGCATGCGGATCGCTAGATTTACCGTAAAACCGGCGGTAAGCGTCGAATAACGGAACGAGTGCATCCAGGTCGGACAGCGTGGCTTGGCGAACGGAAAATGGCTTCATGACGGCCTCCATCAATAGTTGGCGTTAGTGTTTAGCAGCATCAGCCACCAAATCGGCCATAGCCTGCTGGCCCGATTCGCGCAACGCTTCGATCACGCAGCTGCGGTTTTCCGGCGGCTGGTTTTGGCTAACTTTCCACTTGCCTTGCAGCCGAGTTACGCTAATTTCGATACCGACAATCTGCGTGAGCAAGCGTTCGGTAAAATCAGCCGGCGCGTCCGCTACCGACCAAGGTTCTGGGAAACCGGCTTCGAACTCATCCGTCATGGCCTGCAATTGCCGGCGAATCCAGGCCGGGTCGTCGATAATCCGTAGCTTGCCGTAAGCATGCACGGCGGCGTAGTTCCAGGTGGGCACCACCTTGCCGGTTTGCGGTTTGCTCGCATACCAGGACGGCGAGATGTAAGCATTTTCGGCTTGAAACACCGCCAGTACTTCGGTTTGCGGATCAAAGTCCGTCCATAGCGGATTCGAGCGGGCGATGTGGCCCCGCAAGCCGCCGTAAGACGAACCGTCCTCCTCCACCCAATGCAGCGGAATGTGGTTGGCGTTCAGGCCGCTGGCGGACAAGGTAACCAAGGTCGTCAGCGGATAGTCGCGCATCAAGGCTTGCATAACCTCGATTCTGGGTTCGTCGAAATGTTTGGGGATATACATTGATGCTTGCCGTTTAAATGCTGATGCCGCTAGACATTGATTTTGTAATTCAAGACCACTTCGTCGCCGTGCATGCCGCGGAATCCCCAATTGCAGGCGGAACTTTCATAGATACAAATTTCGATGTCCTGGTGGGCGATGCCGATTTTTTCCTGAATGCGGTCGAACAGTAAACGAATGAGTTTTTTCTTGGTGGCGACTTCCCGCCCCGTGATCATGCTGATCTCGATGATTGTATAGGCGTCGGTCCTGCCGATGGGTGCGAACAGGTCGTCTTTTTCCAGCGGAAAGAATCTGTGCGCCCTCTTGTCTTGCGGAAACTGCAAGGCTTCCACCACGCAGTCATGAATCACATCGGACAATTGCCGCTTGATGGGATTGAGATGGTCTTTAATTCCGTAGATTTTGATTTGTGCCATTTGATAATCTAACCGTTGTTATGTTGGGCTTTACTGGTGCGTTACAAACATCCATCCACTAAAACGAGTTTACTGGTGGTCGTTTGATGGCGTAATAAAAATAGCGCTTGCGCTTCGGGGTCTTGAAGAAAGCCATTCGCTTGTTCTCGTGATGGAAACTCGATGACAACGACCCGTTCAGGCTGCCAATCACCCTCAATCACGGTAGGCTGTTCGCCTCGAACCACGTACCTTCCGGCATGTTTTTCTATCAATGCCGGTATTTTCAAGATGTATTCTTGGAATCGATCGAAATCATGAACCGTTAGATCCAAAATGAGATAAGCATTCATAGTTTTGCCACGGCTCTTAAAAAAGCCTCAACCAAAGGATGCGGCTGCTCCGGCGTGGATCGGGCTTGCGGCACGAACAGCGTACCGATGAAAAAGGGATGATCCGGCCATTCGATGACCCGAATTTCGCCTTCGGCATCGGCGGCGGTGATACGCAACGGGCCTTGTTTCAATACCTCAATAAATTCCGGGTTGATGCCGAAATTGCAGTAATACTGTTCGGTTGCGGTCAACGCACCGTAGATGTCGGCGACGCGCGAGCCGGGTTCGAAAGTCAGCGGCAACTGCCGCCCAGCCAGAGAACAAGCCAGCTTCGAAATGAAAAGATCGGAGGCATAGGGATCGTACTCGGCATGCTGCGCGTCTTTAAATCCCAGCACATTGCGGGCGTATTCCAAAATCATGTGTTGAAAACCGCCGCAAGTGCCAAAGCATGGAATGCCGTTTTCACGGGCGTAACGAATCGCCGCCAGGGTTTTGTCCAGATTCCGGTACGGGCTGCCGGGCGCCACCCAGATGCCGGCGTAACGTTCGAACAGGGTTTGGTCGATGTCTTCAGTTGAAATCCAGTCGGCGTTAATATCCAAACCGGAAGCCGCTTTGACATGCTCGATGGCGGCATTGGTCGCCAGATGCGGTGGAAATGTCGGCGTATATTCGCCGAGCAAGGCGATTGATAAAGTCATGGCTGGGTCAGTTTCTTGGTTAATTTAGGGTTTCGATTGATCGACAGATCGCCTGTGCGGTTCGATACAGACAAGAATAATGGGAAAGTCCGTCCAGTACCGTGATTTTCGAACAGCCCGGTAACGCCGATGCCAAATAATCCGCCATGGGAAGCGGCGACCAATTGTCTTCCGCGCCGTGCCAGATCTGAGTATCGACGTTGATATCGGCCAGCGCCGCTTTCCAGGGCTGCACGTAGGCAATGACGTCGCGAGCGTAACCTAGCGTATCGCTCTTGAAACAAGTTTTGAGCGTTCGGGTCATGGTGGTCCGAAATGCCTGATCGGCCAGCAACACTTGGTCTTCGCCGGACGCGCTGGAAAATAACATTCGCAACAATAGGCGGGGAAATCTATTCGCCAGCCACCCTTGCATCCGAGCCAACCACAGAAATGCGGAGCGATGATTTTGAGCCAGCCGGAAAACGGCTTTTCCCGCCGCCGCGTCGATAAAGTTGCCGGCATCCGGCGGCGCAGCGGCGGAAACCAAATGCAAACTGCGCCCTTTGCCGTTCATTGCCCGGCAAACTTGCAAGGCAATGAAAGCGCCGATTGAAAAGCCGATAAAATCGACGGGTTTATCGCCAACCTTCTTGGCAATCTCATCGGCAATGCATTGATAGTAAGCATCGCCTTGCAAGCGAGGGGCTATGGTCGAGCGGTCGTAACAAATGATGGTAAGCCGATGTTGTTTGGCAAGATGATCAAAAATTTCGCATTCGTCCGGCGAACCCGGCGTGCCGTGGAAATAAATCACCGGCTGGCCGTCGGCGGCGCCGAATTGGCTGAATTTTACGGATGGCATAACGGCGGTATCCTGTGTTTCCAAGGCTCGATCTGTTCAAGCTGGGCGGCCAGTTGCAACAATAGCCGGTCGTGACCGGCGGCGGCCATGAACTGCGCGCCGTGCGGCAAGCCGTCGCCGCTCCAATACAGCGGCACCGACATGGCCGGTTGGCCGGTGATGTTGGCAAGCGGCGTGAACGGCGTTTGCTGCACGGCTTTGCTGATGATCGCATCCAGCAAGCGGTCGGAGAATAGCTTGTCGGCCAATCCGGTTGCCAGCAGTCCGAGCATCAGCCATCGTTCCACAACATTGGGATCGAGGGCGTCAGACGCCAACGGCGGCTTGGCTACCGTCGGCGTCAGGATAATGTCGTAGCGGCGATGAAAATCCGCCAACCGTGCGGCGATCCGTTGCCAGACAACCAAGGCCTGCTGCAGCTGTTCGTCGCTCACGCCTTTGCCGATGGCTGCTAGCAGCCGGGTGTTCAACTCGATGGCCAGTTCGGGCTCGGTCAGCTCCAGCAGTTGCGCCATGTTGGCGACATCCCGCGTGGTATAGTAAAAAATCACGGTTAGAAAGGCGCGCATCAATTCGCGGCCGTCGAAATTCCAGACCGCCTCCTCCACCACATGGCCGAGTGCTTCGCAGTGTTTGGCGGCTTTGGCTGCAGCGGAGAGACAGTCGCGGTGTATTAAGGTTTCGACAGGCGCTTGCTTGATCAGCGCAATTTTCAGCCGTTTCGCTGGCTGCGTGGCGGCAGATAGATAAGACTGGGGCGGCGGCTTGGTCGCGGAGTAAGCTTGGTCGGTGTTGCCGGACACCCAATCCAGATAGGCGGCGCTGTCGCGGACGCTGATCGTGCAGACATGGCTGACCACAGCCCCGCCCCACGCCTTCGATAAATCTTCGAAGCGGTTCAAGCCTCGGGACGGTTTGAAACCGAAAATGCCGCAATAGGAAGCCGGCAGCCGGATCGATCCACCGCCGTCGCTGGCATAGGCCATAGGCACGATGCGTGTGGCCACAGCAGCGGCGCTACCGCCGCTGGAGCCGCCCGAATTGAGGCTTAAATCCCAGGGGTTGCAGGTGCTACAGAACACGGCGTTGTTGGCCAGCCCCGATGCGCCTAGCTCGGAGTTGTTGGTCTTGCCAAAGGTAATCAAACCGGCGGCATTGAGCCGGGCGGCCATTTCGCTATCGGCAGCGGGACGATAATCCTTCATCGCCACGCTGCCGTTCGACATAGTGACGCCAGCGAAACGCAGCATCAAATCCTTGACCAGAAACGGCACGCCGGTAAACGGTCCACGATTGCCTAGGTTTTTCACCAGCGATTCCGCCAATTCATCCATCGGCGTGACGACGGCATTCAGTAACGGATTGAACTCAGCCAAACGCACCTGAGCAGCCTTCAGCAATTCCCCAGCCGTAACCTCGCCGGATTGCACCAACTGCGCCAGCCCCAAGGCATCGTATTGCGGATATTCGCTGAACGGATTCATTGCTCATGCAGCCGTTTGTTAGCACGGGGAATGCCGGTAAACAACATCAACGCGCCAACGACCACCACCACATCGGCGACATTGAACACGCCGGTGCGGATTGGCCCAATGCCGATGTTGATGAAATCCACCACATATCCGCTGTATATCAATCTATCGATCAGATTACCCAATCCACCTGCCAACAACAGCGCATATGCCAGGATCAAGGCCGGCGAGGCCGATTTTGAAAACAGCGTAAGGAATAGCAAAGCCATTAACATCCCGGCGATACCAAACGAAAATATGCCGTCGCGCACGGTTTCCGGCAATGAGGAACCCAGTCCCAAAAATGCACCGTGGTTGTGGGCCAACTGTAAGCGCACAGTATCTCCCCAAAATGACCAGACGTCGGTCTCGGATAAAAACGATTGGGCTACCGACTTGGTGACCTGGTCGCAACCGACGCAGGACACCAACACAATAAAGACCAGGAGTGCGCGTTTCATCATGCTCATTTCGGTGTTTCCTCAAGTTAGACGTGTTCTTTTAATTCAAGACTTGGATCTACAAAGTCCCAGGGCGGATGGCTTGCGTGCCAAAAAACCGTTTGCGGCTTAAACAAACCAGGATTGTCTAAGGAGGCAGCATGGAAAAACAGCATGCCCGGATAACCCGACGATTTCTTTAAAACCGGATTGCCGCAAGTCGGACAAAAGCCGCTAGTAACGGTATTGCCGCTATCGGCAGTCAGTTCGTAAAATTTCAGCTCTCCTGAAATCATTGTGTCTTTTGCCAATGCCACAAATTCGGCCGAATGGCCTGTGCCGGTGATTCGTTGACACTGCCTGCATTGGCATAAAAAAGACAAACGCGGCTCGGATTTCACTGCGTATTGAACCGCGCCGCACATGCAACCGCCTTTAAATTCGCTCATACAATCTCTCGAAGTTAGGGTTTAATCGCTATGATGGTCGTCATGCGGTTGACGACTTCGTTAAACGTCACCCTTAAGCCAAAATCGGCAAGGATTTTCGCGACATCGTCTGGAGAGACACGGACTTTATAGTAGGAACTCACTGTTTGCTGCCAGCCGTTCTCCGTTTTAATCTGCAACAAATCCGTCACCCGCACCCGGTCTGCCTCATAATCCAGGCAGCAGGTCAGTATTTTGGTGTCGTCACTTTTTACGGGGATAAAGCGTTGATCGCCCGTGAGTGGCGTTGAATAATCTCGAAAAGATAAAACCAGTTTTCCGCTTTCAATTAACGATTCGCAGCAATCGATAATCAATTGCCTGATGTCATCCAAGCTTTCGAGATGCGTCAATGTGTCGCCGCAACAAGCAATCAGTTCAGGTTTGGGATCGGCATATTCTTTCACCTGACGAATATCGTCATTAAAGCCGATAACGGAAAGCCTCTGCGAGTTGTCGATCAATTCGGATAACAGCTGTTGGTTAAAATCGATTGCTTTTACCGTATATCCCAATTTGGCCAAGGACACGCTTTGTACACCATGCCCTGCCCCCAGGTCTAAGGCGATTGAGGTACTCTGTGGCGACAGGTTGTTTGCCGCCAAGAATTGTTGAAATTCTTTTTGCCTGGCGTCGAAGTCTCCAACCATCCATGCATAAATGTCGGCAAGATGCTGATCATAGTGTTCTTTTGCAGTCATACTTTTTTCCTGTGGTCTTTCATTCGGGCGAAATTTTCACATGATTTATGCGGTTGCCTATAACTGACTCTGCAGTCTGAATGGCTAACGGTTGAACTGGATTGTATTCGCAAATTGCTCGAGTAGTTGCGGCAGCTGGGACATGTCATCGAATACAACATGACCCGCGGCCTGATACGAATTGGTCACGCCGGTCTGTACGTAGCAAAGCGGTGTCATACCTGCCGCTAATGCGGCCTCAACCCCCACTTTACTATCCTCAATCACCGCGCACTGATCAGGCACAAAGCCCATCGCTTTGGCGGCATATTGGAATAAGCCCGGATCGGGTTTCCAAGAACCTATCTCATAGGAACTGAATAGATTGTCAGCAAAATAAGCAGCGAGGCCGCTGACTTCCAGGGTCTGACGGATTTTCGCAAGCGGTCCGCTGGAGGCAATGCACTTTGACGCGTTCAGGGTGGCGAGCATGTCCAACACACCCGGCATGGGTTGCAAATCACACGCGAAAAGTTCCGCAACACGCTGGCGATACTGCTGTTCAAACGAATCTTGCAGCGTTAGGCCAAGGCGGTTTTCAAGATCAATCATAATCGAGCTTAGTTTTTGGCCGCGATAGCGTTCGGTCAAGGTTTCCAGTGAATCATTCAATTGCGGAAGCAGATCGAGAAAGGCTTGATTGCCCAGTCCCTCGCTGTCGACCAACGTACCGTCCAAATCGAAGATGACACAAATATTGTTCATAGCGAGAAGCTGGTTACGCGTCTCAAGCGGACCAAGACCGACGATATGTCCGATGTTTGCGGCTTGGACGGATTGGAAATCGGGAATGACTAAGCCTCGACGCCATTTTAAAGTGCCCCGCCCAGCGATTCCTTGAGTGGCATATCGGCATGGCGTTTATGCCAGTCATTGAACTGTCGACGGTAGGATTCAAAGGGTTGATGCAATTCCCTACGCGGATCGTTGCTCAGCGCGTAGGCCATGCCTTCGGTCAGCCACTGCTCACCGCTTAGCAGCACCAAGCTGCCGAATTGATCGGCTTGCCAATGATGGATGAGCTCATGCGCCACGTAGTGTGGCTGCCAACCTCGCGGCGCGATGGCGATAGCAAAACTGCCCAAGGTGAATCCTGCCTTGTTTGATAGGCCGAATACGGACCGGCATTGCTCCGTGCTACAAAAGATGATCTTCGGCTCGCCGATAGACAAGCCCCATTGCGTGGCAAGATAAATTTTCGAGTCGTGGAGTAGTGATTCCGCCTTCGCAAGCTGAGAAAAATCGTCCATGCATAGGTTTTGTGCGTTGCAACGGACGCCGAATGCTTCAGGGACCAGTACCCGAACAGGCTTGAAAAAAGCCAACGCGGAAATCGGCACTAACAGGAAAATCACGGCTATCCATCTACTGTATTTCATCAATCTTCCTCCATGGCAACTAACGCAAAGCGCATGCGTGTTTAGTGATTGGTAGCTAAATTCTGTCTCATTTTCCGACCGCCGACCGGCATAAGACCATTTTGCTGATAAAAACTTAATGTCCGCTCGAATTCCGGGAGTGGCGGTGTGCATAACTCCATACACGACCAACCGCGCTGCCGACCAAGATTTTTGACTTGCTCAATCAGCAGCGCGCCGACACCCGAACGGCGAAACTCTGGAATAACGTAAAACTCTTGAATAACGCCTACCTTGCCGCCGGCATATAAGGCATAGGTTTCGGTCATGGTCGAAACGGCAACGGGAACATTATCCGACCAGCCGACAATAGCCGCATAGTGCCCCGCCGATAACAGCTCGGCACAGCGCTGAACCGTACCCGCCAAGTCAATATCAAAATGCTGCGCATGCGTGCGCTCACAAATTTCCTGGGTAAGCCGGACGACCAGCGAACTTATAATTTCTGGGTGGGCTGGCGTTGCTTGTATAAACTCCAATGTCATTTGCTCACTCACCTGTGGTCGTTGCTTTATTCCTGGCTCGTTATTTAGGCTTGATGACCAACATCTGATTACCGCCGCGTTGAAATTCGTAATCAACCTTAACGATCTGTACGTCAAATCCTCGGCTGGCAAATTCGTCGCAGACCAGGGAAAGATAAGGCGAAATTGCCCCATCCAGCGCCAGCAGCGGGAATATCCGCACCTCCCGGGCTACACGCAACATTTCCTGTAGCGCCTGAAAATGAAATTCTGCCGACAAGTGTGCGCTGTACAAAAACAAAAAATGCGACGACAAGGCCATATCGAATTGTCTGTCTTCAAAAGGCAGCACAGGTAACTCTCCGGCAACGTATCGGCCTTGTTGCTTGCCCAACTCGAAATCGGCGAGGAAAGAATCCATGGCCGACAGGCGGATTTTTCCGAGCGCCTTTATCGATGGTATGGCATCCCAGATGTAGTCGTTTTGATTGATACGCATCTGAGCCATCACAGTTTCGTAGGTCTCGGCAATCCGGCTTTTGATCTGCTCGACATCAAACATGTAGACAGGGTCAAATGAAACGGCATGTCCGCCACGATTGGTCAGTTCAGCATTGAATCCGGCCGGCCTGTCACCGCACCCCAAAATATGACTACCCAGATCGGCCTCGGTCAGGCTAAACATGCTGACATATTCCGCGTATGATCGTCCCCAGGGTACGACCTTGTCGAGTGTAAAAGCCATCCTATGTTCCTTACCTGTTTCGGGTCTTAAGCCCGGTTATTGCGCTTCTGAATGTTTGGCAGCCAATCGCCCGATGCGGCCAAGATGGGTAAAACCGAATCCCGCCGAATACTTGAGTCCATAACCTAGCGCCCGGTCAAAACCGATATGGGCGCACCAAATTAAACCGGCACATTGAAGGGTCGGAGACGGAACCGTAAAACCGATCACCAAGCAGGCAATGGCACCGAGGTATGAGTGTGCGGTGTTATAGCTAATGGCGCCAACCTTGGCGCCGGCGAAATAACCGAACAAAGAGATATCGGGCACCAGGAAATAGAGAGCAAAAGTACTCCAGTCCAGATCGAGTTTTGCGTAAGCGATGCAGGCGGCAACCAGCATGCAAAATCCCTCCAGTCGCAATAAAACACGAACGGTACCTGTTGTTTCACCTAGCATTTAGACTCCAGCAGTTTCTACATAGAAACTGATTATTTTGGGTTAATTACAACTCAGGTTGAGGTCTTCTAACAACTGTCAGTATTGACAGGTTATGGGCGCACAGCTTACTTATGATTCGGCTATCGCTGCAACCGCAGCCGGATTTTCGACATATCGACAAATTCTCTTGGCCCATTGCATCTCACTCGGCTCCCATGAACGCCAACATCAGATGCATTTGCGCGGCCAACATGGGAACGCCGGTATGGATGGCTTTCCCTTGGCCGGACGCTTTCTGGAGTAACGGCGTCATTTCCGGTGCGATGACGCATTCGGCTACCAGATCGCAATGCCGAATCATCGGTTTGGCTATCGGTAGCTCATCATTTGGCTTCATGCCGAGAGAAGTGGCGTTGATAGCGACATCGTAGTGGCAATTCGAACGCACCTCTGTCGATATGTCCACTTGCGGATAGGCATGGCAGACTCTCGGTGACAGCGCACTGGCTCTTTCCGGTGTTCGATTTTGGATGCAAAGTGAAGCGCAGCCGTGTTTGGCAAGGGCAAAAGCAATTGCCGATGCAGCGCCTCCGGCGCCGACCAGAAGGATGTGCGTGCCTTTCACGCTGTAGCCGGCGCCGGCTAATCCGGCAACAAAACCTTCGCCGTCCAGCATTGTGCCAATCAGGCGGCCGTCACCGTTCCGGCGAATGACATTCACGGCACCGACCAGGCGTGCCTCCGGCGTCAGTTCATCAACCAAGTGGGCGGCAATGACTTTGTGTGGCATGGAGACGACTGCGCCCCCGAAGTTTTTCAACGCGCGCAGGCCGGCAATGAATGCGGGAAAGCCTTGTGCCGATACTTGCATGGGAAGCATGATAAAGGCACCCCATAGCCCGCTTTCACCCAGTAATGCGTTTGCCATAGCCGGCGTTCTGGCCTGGCTGACCGGGTCGGCGATGACGCCGAGTATCTTGGTGTTGCCGGTAATCGATGCGAGCATATTTTTGAATGTGGCTTAAACGGATTGTTCCTTTGCGGGTCATGTTGCACGATAGCGATATACCCCATATTCCCAATAGCCGCCGCCCGGCTTCGCGGGACCAACCCAATTTCGGGCTAACAACGCCTGGGCTATGAAGTAATTAACGAAACCATGCCCCGCCAACAAGACGCTTTGATGCTCATGCGCCATGTCTATTAATGTCGATGCCGCAACTTGCGCCCGCCTTTTTGCCATTAACAACGACTCTCCGTTTCGCGAGAATCCAATCACCGACAGACATCGCAACAGCACGCCCCAGGCATCGACCGACATCGTCAACGCCCCCTGTTTGAAATGAGGGGTAGCGATTTCCCGGAACACCGGGTCGCTCAGCAAAATATCGCTAAATCCTAGTGCCTTGGCCGATTCCAAAGAACGGATAAAGTCGCTACAAACGGCGACATGGCAAGCCGATGCGCGCAGCTTGGCGTGTTCCGGCGGTTCGTCCGCGATACCGGATAAATCATAACGGCTGATAATCTCGCCAATTTCTCGCGCCTTGGCTTTGCCTTTCAGCTCGAATCTCGGTTTACCGTGTCGGATTAAAGTAATTTCCATCAGCAGATCTAAGCTACGAAACGGTGTTTAGTACTGAGATTAGCAATTGCATGGGTACAAATGCCACACCTTTATCCTCGATCTTTGACCCCTGCGGCCGAAAGCCCAGCCGTGCGTAAAACGGCACAGAGGGTAGCGAGGCATTCACTGTGAAGATTTCCGACGGGCTTGCGGCCAATGACAACTCGATGGCTCGCAAGGCCAATGTCGTGCCGATGCCTTGGTATTGACAGGCAGGCGCAACAAACAGATGAAACAAATGCCGGGCGTCGCGGACGGCAACGACGCCGGCCAGCTTACCGTTTCGCAAACCGACGAGATAAAGGAAATTAGCATCGGCGATGTAGCACCCAATCGCTTGCGGGCTGATGCTCGAATAAAACAACTCGGCACCGTCTCCAGTTGGGGAAATCGTACAACGGTTGGCAACGCTGCCAATCAGTTGGCTAACGCACTCGGCATCGGTCGCTACAGCGGGACGGATGATTAACGACGAGTTCGTGGTCATTGCTCGGTAGCGGCAACATCCGGCAAGTTGTGATAAACCTGCTCGACGGTTTGGTATTCGGTTAAGGCTTTGACGACGGTCGGCAAGGGTTCCGCATGGATGCCGGGCAAGTCTTGTTCCAAGGGATTCACAATCGGGAACGCCAATTTTTCCAGCGGCGGGCAAAACTCCGCGTTTACGCCTGGCTTATTGCCGCGCGCATCGATCCGGTACCAACCATGTTGCGGCAGGTAAACCGCGTTCAAACCGTGCAGGCAAAAAGGCGGCTGGTCGCCGTCTAGCGTCAAGCGCTGGTAACACAGTCCGGCCGGAATGGCGTTGGCGCGCAGCAGCGCCGCCAGCAAATGGCTTTTAGCGCAACAATAGCCGGTGCCGTGGATCAATACCTCGAAGGCTTTACAGGTCACTGGGTTCAGCCGGTAGTCCCAGCTATGTTTGATTTCGTCGCGAACGAATTCGAAACAGCGTTTGGCGATTTCTTCCTCAGCGGCGGCGCCCTCCGCCAGCTTGGCGGCTTGGGCGACGATAGCCGGGTGTTGGCTGTCGATATAGACACTGCTGCCCAAGAAAGGCTTCATGTCCGGCAACAGCTTTACCGTGCGTTGGATTTTGGTTAATACCCCGCTCAGTAATGAAACGATTTCCGGCGCAGCCAGCATATCCGTTTCGGAGATGTTCGCACTCGGCAAAGGCAAGGTGATCGATGCCGTTTCGATCAGCGTGGCCGACATGGTGACCAAGGTTTCCCGGAGCGCGGTATCGGCATGATGGGCGCGCGGCGTCGCGTTCAATACCGCCACCGGCTTGTCAACAAAACCCTCGAAGGCCACCAGCCAATCCAGCGCATTTTTGATAGTGCCGGTAACGCCGTGCGCATATTCCGGGCTGGCGATCAGCAAGGCATCCGCCGCAGCCACTTCGTTGCGCAATTGCCGGGCGACAGCTGGCGGCGCGTTTTCCAAATCCGGATTGTATAAGGGCAAGTTGCCAAGCCCGGAAAACAGACGGACTTCAATCGAGGCCGGTGCCAACTGTTTTACGGCCCGCAGCACTGCGGAATTGATGGACGCCGCCCGCAAGCTGCCGGATAAGGCCAGAATTTTCATGGCAAAGCTAGGTATTGAAGCTCAGGGAAAAGTGATGGCTGCTCAGTTGAAAGCCCTTGTTAAGATACAAGCGATGGGCGATAAAGCGCTGATGGCCGGAATCCAGATGCACGCCTCGGCAACCGTGGGCTTGGGCATGGGCTATCAGCCAATCGAGCAAAGCGCCGGCAAAACCTTGCGAAGTCTCGCCGCTGAGCGTGGCCAAATCGTCGACGTACAGTATTTTGCCCCAGGCCAAAAACTCGGCCAAACGAAAACCCGCCACGCTTTTAACGGCGCCCTGCTGTCTAACAGCCAGAATTTGGTAGGACTGCAGTTGCTGGCGGCGAACCTGGGCTAGAAACTGTTCTTGCTTGAGGTACAGGCGCAACTCGCTGAACACCGGAAAACAGGCTTGAATTTCCGCCTCGGTATCGGCAATGAAAATATCGAAAGTCATGGCTACGGCTTAATAATCAAAAAACGGGGCTGTTGGCTTACAACATAATACCGGGTGCAGTTTAAACGCCTACCCGCTTTGCCGGATTAGACGCTATTTACAACGGCCTAACAACTGTCAATATTGACAGCTTATATCGCCATTCTGCTTTGCTGGTAAATAGTCCGGACATTTTGTTTCCGTGTGCTCAGGCTTTGGGATAAGCTTTCGAACAGATTTAACGACGGTAAGCCCATGAAAGCCTGGCAAGAAATTCAACTTCACGCATTGCAGACCAGCGATAGTGAGCATCAGCTTTTCCAAACCATTGCGGCGTTGGGTGCAGAATTGGGTTTTGATTATTGCGCCTACGGCCTCCGGTTGGCGCTGCCGTTGAGCAAGCCGAAGATCGTGAAAGTGAGTAATTATCCATCGGCTTGGCAAGCGCAATATCAAGCTAAAAATTATTGCGCGGTCGATCCCACCGTCAAACACGCCCTGCGCTCGTCGCTGCCCATCCTGTGGACGGACGGTTTGTTCGCCTCAACGGCGGCGTTTTGGGAGGAAGCCCGTTCGTTCGGCTTGCGTTACGGTTGGGCGCAATCCATGCGGGATGTCCCAGGCGCAACCGGCATGCTCACTTTGGCGCGAGCCGATGAGCCGCTGAGCGAAACCGAGCTGGCGGACAAGGCTTTTAAAATGGCTTGGTTGACCCAAACTGCGCATATAGCCCTATCGCGCCGCTTATTACCCAAATTGCTGCCGGAAGCGGACGCGAAACTATCGAACCGCGAGATTGCGGTGCTACGCTGGACGGCAGATGGCAAAACTTCCGGCGAAATTGCCAATACCATGAAAATTACCGAGCGGACCGTTAATTTCCATATCAGCAATGCCGCGACGAAATTAAATGCCAGCAACAAAACCGCGGCGGCCATTAAAGCGGCGATGCTCGGTTTTTTGTAAATGCTTTTCGAAAGCCGCCGATTGACAACTGTGACTACCCGATTGACACCAATTTCGATCACGCGTCCAAGCAATGAGTTATTTTGAATAGGATGACTATTCGGGCAATCTACGGCTGATTTTGTCAATACCCGCTTGCGCACAGGCTTCATCTTTATCGCCACCCGGCGCACCGCTGACCCCAATCGCACCTATTATATTTTCTTGCACTTTTATCGCTAATGCGCCGGGCAGTGGCGTGACATTGGGGATGGTGAGTACGGCATTATAAAATGCCGGGTTTTTGCTCATTAGGTCGGCGACTTGACCACTGGTTTCTAAATGATAGTTAGGGCCAAACGTCACGATAGTGTAGGCTTTTCGATAGGCTGTCTCGAAGGTATGCGGCGTACTCTTGTCGCTTTTTAGCTGAACTCTTGGCTGACCGAACATATCGACAAACGCCACCGAGACGTTATATCCCAAAGCTTCGCAGGAGCGAACCGTTTCGCTGGCAGCTTCGACCGCTAAAGTAAGCGGAAGCATATAACTATTTTCCGCAGCATGCACATCGGCTTGCAATAGCAAAAGTATCGAAATTACCTGCAAACCTTTTCGTTGTTTATTCATAGCGTACTTCCGGTGACGTGATGTCCGAAATGCCCAATAAGTGTTTTGGCATTAAGGAACCATCAAAAATGGTTGGCCTTTTTGGGTGGTATAAGCGATTAAATACTTCAGCGGATTGATCCTGTCGGCATTGCGAAAAATCAGGTGTTGAGCGTTCGCCTTGTCTTGGTAGCTATCCCCAGCTCTGAAGGTTAGTATTGGCTCGTCAACGTACTGCGATTCCGCTATACCCTCAAGAATGTAATTGAAACCCACTGAGGGGTGATGGTGAGCTGGCAAGCCCACTCCCGGCGGATAGGTGGTCATGACCAAACGAAATTCGTTGCCTTCATTATCTTCATGGCTTTGCAGGATAGTCCGCACGATACCATCGGCGGAGATTGTCGTCTTATCCTGCGATGTGATTTGTGCGAACAACGGCGTCGCGGAGAATGCGCCTACCGCACCGACCATCCCAGCCAGCAACAGCCGTCGTTTGATATCGCATTCGATGTTAGGTGTCATGACTTCGATCGCTTTCGAGGTAGAACCGTTTGACATATATTTTCCTTTTATCAATGTGCGTTTACTGGACGCTGGTGTGATGTTTTGAGCTTTGCGGGCGGCTTTTTGGCATGGAGCGTCTGCGGAGTTAGTAAACATTGTTACTCGCGGGCCATTAGGGATCGACCCGCGAATTTATCTAAATTTAGCCTGTGGAAAGTGCCTCACCTAACTGTTTATTGGTCAACGCCTGACCAGCGATTCCCCAGGCGCCATCAACAGCATGGACGACATTGGCCCAAATTTGGTGTTTAGGCAGGCGGCCGCCCGAGAGTTCATGAATAATGTCGGTGGCTTCTTCGATATGTCCCTGCTGAATTTCGGGTGTGTTAAACGCAAATGACGGCACCTTCCATTCGATAAAGGCGACATCACTTTCTTGCAATCCTGAGTAGGTTTGTTGTTTGGGCAGCAGATGGATAGCGCCAACGACATTCGGCGTCATCACCTTATTGCAGGACAGCCCGTGCCATTTCAACATTGAATCGCAAATTCTGCGAAAAGCGAGCCTTTCGGTTCCCGCGGGTAATACACCTTCTGTGAGTGTAAGAGTAAGCGGCATGTCGGTTTCCTGTTGTTTGGGGTTACGCGTAGCGGAAGCTACGCGACGAACATTAAATAACGATCGCTACACAATAATATATAACGATCGTTATGTTGTCAAAGGTTCTGATTACATCCATTTGATACAATGCCAATCCAAAATAGCATTGGATATACCCGCGTGAGATATACAGCAGACCAAAAACAACAAACCTGCCAGCGCATTATTGAGGCGGCCGGGCGTTGCTTTCGAAAAGGCGGCTACAGTGGCATCGGCGTCGATGGCTTGGCAAAGGAAGCCGGCGTGACGTCAGGGGCGTTCTACGGACACTTCAGTTCCAAAGCCGATGCGTTTAAAGCGGCGATCATTGCAGGAATGGAGGATTTGAAATCCGGGATCGGCATTTTTCAGCAGAAATATGGCGAAAACTGGTGGGAAGAATTTGCAACGTATTACATGGGTCCAAAACGCACCTGCGATCTGGGCGACAGCTGCATACTTCAAAGTGTGACGCCGGAAGTCTGTCGCTCCGAGGAAGCAATTCGCGCCGCATTTGAGTCGGAGCTGCTAGAGATAGTCAAACTTGCGGCAGAAGGTACGCCCAAAACAACCGATCAAGCGGCTATTGATAATGCGTGGTCTAACTTTGCAATGTTGATTGGCGGCGTAACGTTAGCGCGCGCGGTTGCAGACGAAAAAATCGCCAATGAAATTGCAACGGCCGTTCAGCAAGCGGTGATCACCCGGCAAAAGAGTACTTAAATTCAATGGTATTCGTCCGGTCGTCTGGCTTTCATCTAAGCTTAGCCCAACCCAACCGCCGTCACAAAGCGAAACCAAAGCGTGCCCAGAACGATGCAGCTTGAAGCCCACGTCGCGAAGCGATACGGCACCCAGTTTACGGCCATATAAATGACGGCATGGGCATACCTGAGTACAACAAAAGCCCAGGCCAGCGCGATTTGAACATTGTCGGCGTTTTTCTCGACAAGCATCAATAGACAAATCACATAAAAAAGCGCGGGTACTTGCATTAGATTGTTGAACGTTCGAGCCGGACGCTCGAATCGATCGTCAACTGGCACATCCGCCTTGTAATCCGCGAAATACCTGATCGACGCATGCCCTCGAATAACGGCAATATTGCGTGCGACGACCATCATCAGCCATACCAAAGCCGTCAGCGTAAAGAGCGTGGCCATGGGAGACACAAGCAGCTCCGGTGGAACAGCCCGATGTTCACCGGCTAATAGCCAAAATAACCATGCTGCGACTGATCCGACTATGATGCAAGGAGCCGTGTAAATCCGCGGCAACGAGATATTGGTGACAGTAGAATTTATTGGCGACATATACGATCTCCTGATGAATGTGGTTTGCGGAATCAGCTTCGATTGATATACTTGCAACATGCAACCAATTATCCTGATTCAATTGCAAAACGCAAGTAAATAAGCCAAATGTCCGAATCTCAGCTCAAAAATAGATGTCCAATTGATTATGCCCTTGAAGTATTCGGAGACCGGTGGACGCTGATCGTACTCCGCGATCTGATGCTAAGCGGCAAACGGCACTACCGGGAGTTGATGACTTCGAAAGAAGGAATCGCAACCAATATTCTGGCTTCGCGACTGAAAAAAATGGAAGCGGACGGACTCGTTATCCGCAAGCACAAGCCCGAAGACAAGCGCCAAGTGTTTTATGAACTGACGGACAAAGCGCTCGATCTGGTGCCGGTACTACTCGAAATTAGCCGCTGGAGCGTGATTTACGACCAGCATACCGCAGCCCCTCCGGAACTCATGCGCCGCTACCAAGAAGAGCCGCAGCAGCTGATCGCCGATTTGCAGCAAGCGGCGCGAATTCGGCAATCCTGATCGTTTTGCAACAAAGCAGATACCAGCAATCAGCCAGACCGGCAACAATCGGGACAGCTTGTTAATTCGACGCTTCAAGACACAAAAACTACCAAATCGACCGTTTGATTATAAGCAAGCGGCCTAAACGTATTTCGGCTATTGCCTCCGCCAGGACTCAAAAAGGCTCACTCGTGTTGAGGTGCATCATTTACTCGCGCCTCGATCCGCTGCCGGCTTGGCCCTGGAAAGTTGAGAGCTGTTCATGAATATGATAGCCCCGATGATGATCGCCGATGCACTCAGGATACGCGGCGTGAGCGGTTCTTGCGCGAACCAGTTGCCTAAAAACACCGCCACCAGCGGATTGACGTAGGCGTATGTCGCCACTAGCGGGATCGGCGCATTTTGCAGGAGCCAGGCGTAGGATGCGAAACCGACCATCGAACCGAATCCGATCAGATAGGCCAAAGCCAGCCACGAATCGGTCGAGACTTGGGCAATACTAAAGAGCTGCCAGTTTTCGCTTAGGACACTGACAAGCAACAAGGCAAAGCCGCCGGCCAGCATTTCCGCTCCGGTTGTCATCAGCGCCGTTTTCGGTAGATCTGCGGTCTTGCTGTAGATTGAACCAAGAGCCCAAAGCAAACTAGCGAGCAGTAGCGCTGCCACGCCAGACATGTTTAACGGCATACCGTCCGCAAACACCGACGGACCGACCAGCAGGTAAATCCCCATGAAGCCTATGACCAACCCAACCAGTACGCGTAGCGTGGGTCTGACGCCGTTAGGTCTGAGCGCGTCGGCAATCACCAGAAACATGGGCACGGCACCGATTATTAGCGCGGCGACGCCGGACGGGACGGTTTGTTCGGCCCAACAGACCAAGCCATTTCCGCCCAGCAATAACATAATGCCGACAACAGCAGCCGAACGCCACTGCCTTAAGGTCGGCGCGGCATCGCCGGCCAGACGCCGCCAAGCCAGCAAAATGGCGCCGGAGACGAGGAAACGCAATCCGGCCGATAAAAATGGCGGCAATGTTTCGACGACGAAGCGGATCATCAAATAAGTCGATCCCCATACCAGATAAACCGCCAACAACGCGGCCCAAACCTTAGCTTTCATTCTTTTAACGCCTTTTTGATTTCAGTTGCTACTTGCCCCTCCGCCAGCCAAGGGCATAACGACCAGAACGAATAATTTTTGTTGTTCTAATTGAGGTTAGCACCATAGGAAAGCCTATCGGTTGGAGAGTCGGCTACCAGCGGTAAAAACCGGAGCGTCAAACGGGCCCCAGATGCCTCTTATTCTGAAACGGCCACTCTATCGCTGGCGTGAATATGTATTATGCCCGGTAACAAGTAGGAATCGGCAACATACACAAGAAAATACCGCTGCTCATATTTGACTTTCCCGGCGCAGCAATTCGGCTTTGCGCTCAACGCCCCAACGATAGCCAGACAAGCCGCCGTCCGAGCGAATCACGCGATGGCACGGTATTGCTACGGCCAAGGAATTGGCCGCGCAGGCGCCAGCCACCGCGCGCACGGCCTTCGGAGCGCCTATGCGTTGCGCAATATCGGTGTAACTTACTTTCTCGCCCACTGGAATTTGCCGCAATGCTTGCCAAACCCGTTGTTGAAATACGGTGCCGCGAATGTCCAGCGGTAAATCCAGGCCGATAGCCGGCGCCTCGACAAAACCGACTACTTTGGCGACCCATTGTTCGAACTCGCTATCGCCGCCAAGCAGCTCGGCCTGAGGAAAACAATCTTGTAAATCCCGTGCCAAGCGGTCCGGATCGTCGCCCAACGCAATGGCACAAATTCCGATGGCGCTGGCCGCCACCAGAATGGACCCCAACGAGCATTCGCCCAGGGCAAAACGAATTCGGCTATGAGTACCGCCGGCCCGATAATCGGATGGCGTCATGCCTAACAACTGCGGCGATTGCTCGTAAAACCGGCTGTTTGACTCGTAACCGGCCGCGTAAATGGCGGCGGTTACCGATTGACTTTTTGCCAGTTGCTTCCGAACCCGGTTAAGGAGCTGGGCTGCTGCGTAGGCTTTAGGCGTCAAACCGGTGACGGCTTTAAAAATCCTGTGAAAATGAAAAGGACTGAGTCCGGCAACGACCGCCAACTCGGTAAGACTAGGCTCGGTTTCCGCAGTGTCCAGCAAGCGGCAGATCTCCAAAACTTTAGCGACATGCTGTTCGCGCAAGGCAGGTTGATTCGGTTTGCAACGCCGGCAGGGGCGGAATCCGGCCGCCTCCGCTTCGTCCCGGCTAAGATGGAACAGCACATTTTCCGGTTTGGCGGTACGCGCCGGACAGGACGGCCGGCAATAGACGCCGGTGGTTTTTACCGAGTAGAAAAACCTGCCGTCGGCGGCTTGATCACGGGCGAGCACGGCTTGCCAACGAGGGTCGTTCTCGGTTGGCAAAGCGTCAGGTTTAATCGGGTTTAGCATATCGGCTCCGGATTTCATTCATTCTCACCGTTAATTTACCCAAATCACAGCGCTTGAACACTCCGAGTCTTGCTTTCAAATTAAACATCGAAGAACAGATTGAATACAAAGGAGTCGGTTAATTACGCCCAGCGGTAACGCCTCCGTCTAGCGGCAACACAACGCCTGTTATCCAACCACTGAGCTCCTCGTCGGCAAGAAACAATATTGCTGCTGTCGTATCTTTAACTTGCCCGTTTCGGCCAATAGGATGAAAAGTATTAAAACTTTGCAGTTGCTCTATAGTCAGTAATTCATCAAAGAGCGGCGTTTCAACCAGAGCAGTCGCAATGCAATTGACACGAATTTTATGTGGGGCATATTCTATCGCTAAATTCTTGGTGAACGCATGAACACCCCCTTTCCATGTTGCCGCGCCGCAGCATGGCGTTGCAGCGATCGCATGGTTTGCCCACATCGAACCTATATTTATCACTGTACCTGAACCGCGTTCCAGCATCTCCTTAATGGCATATTGGGAGGTAATAAAATAAGCGCGTAGCAGCTGTAAATAACCATCTAGCTCTTCTTCCGTGTGTAAAAGAAACGGTTTAGCTGCAAAAACCCCCGCGTTATTAATCAAAATATCAACGCCACCGAATTTCAAAATGGCCATTTTAATAAGCTCAGCACTCGTTTCAGTTTTTCGTATATCCCCTGCTACATAGGCAATATTTTGCGAGGTTGGATCCAAGGTTGAAGCTAACGCCGCCAATTTATCTTCACGCCGGCCATTAATGACAACCTTTGCACCCGCATCCAAAAAACCCCGCGCCGCGTCTGCACCCATACCTGTTCCACCACCAGTGATCAATACCACTTTACCTGTTAAACTCATGTTTAGTTCCTCACTTGTCGTTTTGTATTTTAGAAATTTGCCGGCTACAATCCTGGCATTACAGGCCCTTGGCAACAAGCGGGCACTTTTTTGTGAGGTAGGCACTTTTATGACAGATATGGCATCAAACCGGGAGAAAATAAGTAATATCCCTGATGTAGCCGTGACTATTTCTGCTGTCTATGGCTGCAAATGGTCATTAAAAATCCTGGACGCTATTCAGAACGGAATTTGTAGGCCGGGAGCAATTGAAAAGGCATTGCCGGGACTGACTACTCGCGTCCAAAGTTACTACTTTTCTAGGATGATAGAACTGGGGGTAATCGGTAAAACGGCTTATCCTGAGATTCCGCCACGCGTAGAGTATTATCTAACCGACTTCGGCAAACGCATTTTGGAAATATTGCAACACATAAAAGCCGTGCAAAGAGATATTGAATCTGAATTCAGGGCGTCACAGCTAGAAACATAACTGCTGGTTGGTTAGGACCGTAGGACGTGCTGAACAGCGTGAAGCACATCGTTCGCGAACTGAGTGGTTCATAAACTCACCACAGCGTACCCGGCGTTAGGCTGAAAAGTTGCAATTGGCACGTTCGTTTCACCTGATGAGTTTTCGTCGGTCGGCATGCGAACGATTGGCTATGTCAGGATTTCACGCTTTCGCCAGCTCGATGAGCTTGCAAACCGTTCGCCAATTGCGGCCCGTCATCGCCACACCGAGACGCTTTTCGGCCTGGGCCGCCAGTTTCGAGCGGCCGATACCTTCAGGCGCATGCAGGTAGAAAACCTGATCGATCAGGCTAAACCGTTCGCTGTCTTTCTTGATGATGGCCAGCGCGTCGGGAAAGGGATAGGCCCGCACGGCCTGTTCCAGTTCCGCTAGTTCCAGCAATACCAACTGCGGCTCGATCCGTTAGCGTTGTTTTATTGCACGCAGATCCGAATTTCTAAAAATGCTCAGCTAGTTTATCGTTTGATCGGCGCTATGGCTTCTGTTAACATCCCATCATGACTAACGTGCTCCCAACCCTGCTGGCTATTATTACCACCATTACACCAATGGTGGGTTAGCACGTTTACTTTCTACTGCAACCCGCCCTGAGGCGGGTTTTTTATTGCCTGTCTCTTGGTGACTTACCCTACTTAGGAGATCGATATGGCATACCATCCACTTAAACAAGTTATCGAAGCTGCTGACAAAGCAATCACTGAAGAGGACTTCGATACCTTGATGGCTTTCTACGCAGACGATGCAACGCTTGTCATCAAGCCAGGCTTGATTGCTACAGGCAAGGAACAAATCCATAAGGCGTTCCTCGCGATTGCCGAATATTTCAATCATAGTCTTGTGGCCAAACAAGGCGCGATTCATGTCATTCAGAGCGGGAATACGGCTCTAGTGATCATGGAAACCGTTCTGGAAACGGCGGATGCTGCCGGTGTAACGAGTTGCATGTCAAGGCGCGCCACCTATGTCTTTCGGGAAGACCCTGTCGGCAAGTGGCTTTGTGTTATCGATAATTCGTATGGCACTGACTTACTGGGAGCCATATAAAATGCCAAAGCTACTGCCAACATTGCATCTGCTCTGCGGAAAAATCGCCTCCGGTAAATCGACATTGGCAAAAGAACTGGCCAAGACACCAGGCACGGTTATTATTAGCGAGGATGTATGGCTTGCACATCTTTATCCAGACAACATCAAGTCTGTTGCAGACTATGTCAAGCATTCTTCGAGTTTACGTGGAGCAATTGGGCCGCATGTGACCGATTTACTTCGTATAGGTGTCTCTGTGGTATTGGATTTTCCAGCCAACACCGTGGGAAATAGAAAATGGATGAGGTCTATTATTGACAGAGCCGAATCAAAGCATATGTTGCATTTTCTTGATGTGTCGGACGACAAATGCTTGACACGTTTACGTGCGAGAAACGCGTCTGGCACTCACGCTTTTGTAGTGGCTGATACCGAATTTGACCTAATCACGAGTTACTTCGTAGCCCCTCAGCAGGAAGAAGGTTTCAACATTATTCGATATTAGGTATTCTGGATCAGTCTAAATGACGTATCACCGCCGTATCCGTTTTGCTTTTGCGTTTTTTACGTTGGGCTCTACGCGCGGCATCGTACGAGCGGCGCGCCCAGATAGCGGCTAACTCCCGCTCCTCCATGAATTCCGCCGGCGCCTGGTAATAGGACATTTTCGCCAGCTTGCCTTCCCGCTGATAGACGAATGGCGCAAGCCCCTGTTCCTCGAAAAATTTAACATTCTCGGCATCCGCCTTGAGATACAGAGTATCGTCCGCCACCAGCGCGAACATCAAGCCATCGTGGTAGACGCCATAGCCCCCAAACATCTTACGGATCTGAATGGTGCCGAACAGTTCGAACATTTCCGGCAAATAAGCAATAAATTCACTCATCGGCATACCTTATTGCTGGATGATGGCAAGCTTGGGCACACTCATAAAACCCGTTTTGACTGGCAACCGCTAATCCTAAAGGTTTTACTCATTTCTTCCGCAATAAATACCCGGAATAGGCCACAAACTCTTGACCATTAATCGTCTCCAGCCGCACGGTTTCCTGCATGCCGCGTCCCAATCCAAGAATGACGGCGGCGTTTTCCGATACCGGTGCAATCGGGAGGGTCAGGTTATTCAGGTCGAATGCGGGAATGGAATACTCCAGCATCAAAAAGCCGTCCCGCTCGCGTAAAGCGCATTTTTCCGGAACCATCGCCTCGTCTTCGGCAAGATTGACAATTTCGTATTCGCCCAGACGGCTACGCATAGCCGCAGGAATCGGTACGGGTTGGATTTTCTCGCCCAATACAAAGGTTTGACCGTGCCAATGGACTAACGCCAAATCATGGCCGTCGACATGCCGTATCGATACACCGACTTCGGCCAGTTGCTTGGGTTGTATTGGAATCAAACCCAACAGTTTGTAGCGAATGCCGAATTTGCCGTCGTCCCTGCCGACCAAATCCAGGCTTTTGCCGTTCAGTTCGGTGACCAGAGTGTCGCCATCCGCGGTTAACTTGATGTAACCCAGCGCGGTTGCATATTGCCCGGCTGCCGTGTGCTGCTGTTGCGCGGTTAAACCGCGGGTTTCGATTTCAGGTGTTTCGGCGTCCTCCGGCAGCGGCTGACCGGTTTTTATCGCAATCGCCAGTTTTAGGGCCTTATCGGTGACTTTGTCGATCAAATCGCCGGTGGGCGGGGAGTTCGCCAACACCACTACGCCCAATTTATGTTCCGGCAGCACCGTCAACAGGCTACGGTGAAAAAGCGTTGCTCCGCCGTGTGCGGCCACATCGCCGATACCGGGCTTGCTGGTCAAGAACCAGCCCAAACCGGTTTTGTTGCCCACATCCAGCGCCACGTCCTGGTTTTGCTGGCGCAGCATTTCATGTAGGGTTTCCGGCTTGAGTATTTGCCGGCCATTGGCTTTGCCGTCCGCCAAGACCATGGCGATAAAACGGCTTAGATCCAAAACATTGGCATTTAAGCCGCCGGCCGGCATATCGCGCAGTGCCACTTCGGCCTTTTCCTGATCATTCTTATAGGCTTTGGAAGTCAGTTCTCCCGCTATGCCCGGCGCAAATGCCGCATGCGTCATGCCCAGTGGTTTTAATAGCTGCCGGTTGGCATAAGGACTGAAATCCTCGCCGGTCAGCCTTTCCAACATCGTCCCTAATAAGGTGATGCCCAGATTCGAATAGGCCCAGATGCGATTGGGCGGATAGGCGGCATATTCGTCTTTCAGCCGGTCGACAAGCTGACTGAACGGCGCCGGGTTGTTAGTCCACATGCCATTGCCTCTATCACCCGGCAAACCGGAATGATGGCTCATGATGTTGCGCGGCGTTATTGGCCCGGCATCCGGGAAGCGACTTTTGATCGCAAAATTCGGCAGATAGGTTTGTAGCGGCTGATCTATATCCAGCTTGCCTTGCTCGGCCAGTTGCATGACCAGCGTATCGGTGAAGAGCTTGGAGATGGAGCCGGTTCGATAAACCGTTTCCGGTGTCGCGGCAATCCGGTTGTCTTGATCGGCATAACCGAAACCTTGCACCCAAACGACCTGCTGATCGTCCACCACGGCAATACTCAGGCCTTCCACGTCCTGTTCGGACATTTCCTGCTCGATCAGCCAAGTCAGATGGGCTTTGAGGTAACTGTAATCGCCGCGTACCACGGCATCTGGTTTTAGCGGCGGCGAACCGGCGCAAGCGCTAAGCAAAAGCAATATCGCGCTTAAATAAGTCAAATAGGTTTTCATCTGATCCTTGAAGGGGTGGTCATCGATTAGTTCGGCCAGCAAGATTACAAGCCGTGTGTTTGGTGCTTTGAGGCTGTTACCGGAGCTGATTTTGGTGGGTGGATGGTATTAGGCGAGCTGATTGTAGTCAAACGTTTTAACAGAGCCGCCTTGAGCCTACGCGAAGGCAGCCTCTACCAGTATTGGGTTCTGGACGATCATGCTCCGACCGGAAATGCCGTTTTATCCACTACCCGCCGCAACACAAAGCTGGTATGTACCCCGCTGACACCGGCAATGCCGGTGATGCGTTTCAGCAGCAACTCCTGGTAGGCGTCCAAGTCCTTGACCGCGACCTTGAGCTGGTAGTCGGCGGCTTGGCCGGTGATCAGCAGGCATTCCATCACTTCCGGAATCCCGGCAACTGCCGCCTCGAAGGCGCTGAAACGTTCCGGCGTGTGTTGGTCCATCGAGATGTGGATCAAGGCCATCAGCGTCAAACCCAAGGCCTTGGCATCTAGCAGCGCCCGGTAACCGACGATCAGGCCGCCCTCCTCCAATGCACGCACCCGCCGCAAGCACGGCGAAGGCGACAGGCCGATGCGGTCGGCCAGTTCCTGATTGCTGATGCGGCCATCGGTTTGCATGATGTTCAAGATTTGCCTGTCGTATCTATCCAGTTCCATAAAATGCCCGCCATTCTTTTATCAAAACAATAAAACAAAAAACTACCCAACATTACGGCAATATTCTATCAAACCATGATCTTTTATTGGACATAAACGCAATCGGCTGGCGGACGGTTTAGCCTATTCTACCGCCTACAGTTTTGAGGAGTTAAAAACCATGTTGACCGATCCTTCCCACAAATACCGCCCGTTCCCGCCGATAGCGCTTGCCGACCGCCGATGGCCCAACCGCACGATCAGCCAAGCGCCGATCTGGATGAGCACCGACTTGCGCGACGGCAACCAAGCCTTGTTCGAACCAATGAACGCCGAACGCAAACTGCGGCTGTTTCGCACCTTGTGCGGCATCGGTTTCAAGGAAATCGAAGTGGCGTTTCCGTCGGCCTCGCAAACCGATTTCGATTTCGTGCGCCGCTTGATAGACGAGGCCTTGATACCCGACGACGTCAGCATCGAAGTGCTCAGCCACGCCCGCGAACCGTTGCTCCGCCGAACCGTCGAAGCCTTGCACGGCGCGCGCTCGGCCATCGTACATATCGTCAACGCCACCTCCCTACCGTTTCGCGAGCTGGTATTGGGCATGAGCCGGTCCGAGGTATTGGCGATGGCCGTCGATGCGGTTCGTTTGGTCAAGCAATTGACCGCCGACCAGCCGCAAACCCAGTGGCGCTTGCAATACAGCCTGGAAACCTTCACCGCCACCGAGCCGGATTTCGCCGTCGAGGTGTGCGATGCGGTCAGCGCCGCCTGGGGCGCGACACCCGATAACAAGATCATCCTCAATTTGCCGGCGTCGGTGGAAACGGCGACACCGAACGTCTACGCCGACCAAATCGAATGGATGCACCGTCATATCGCCCGCCGCGACAGCGTTATCCTCAGCGTGCATCCGCACAACGACCGTGGCACGGCGGTGGCCGCCGCCGAATTGGCGTTGATGGCCGGCGCCGAGCGGGTCGAGGGTTGCTTGTTCGGCAACGGCGAGCGCACCGGCAACGTGGACTTGGTGACGCTGGCCTTGAATCTTTATACCCAGGGCGTGGCGCCGGGCTTGGATTTTTCCGACATCGATAAGGTGGTGGGCGATTTCGAGGCTTGCACCGGCTTGAGCGTACCACCCCGCCAACCCTATGCCGGCGAGTTGGTGTTCACCGCATTTTCCGGCTCGCACCAGGACGCCATCAAGAAAGGCTTTGCCGCCAGGCAGCCCGATAGCGTCTGGAACGTGCCGTATCTGCCGTTCGATCCGGCCGACGTCGGCCGCGGCTACGACGCGGTGATCCGCATCAACAGCCAGTCCGGTAAAGGCGGCATCGCCCACTTGTTGGAAAGCCATTACGGCGTGGTGCTGCCGCGCCGTTTGCAGATCGAGTTTTCGCGAGTGGTTCAACAACACGCCGACCGCCACGGCGGCGAAATCGGCGCTGAATCGTTGTGGCAGTTGTTTGCCCAGACTTATCTGGATTTGGCAAAGCCATTGAGTTATCGAGGCCATCAATTGTTCGAGCACTCCCAAGGTCAAGGCATACAACTGCAAATCGAATGGGACGGTCAACCGCAGACATTAACCGGCGTAGGTAACGGCCCGATAGCCGCCGCCGTCCATGCTTTGCACGGCCTAGGCGGCGCAGTGTCGGTACGCAATTACGAGGAACGCTCAGTCGGCAGCGGCGGCGATGCCCAGGCCTGCGCCTTTGTCGAACTGGCGGCAGCGAACGGAACCACGGCCTATGGCGTCGGCATGGACGCCAACATCGTTACGGCATCGATCAAGGCGTTGATCAGCGGTTGCAATCGCTTGGCCACGGGTGCGATTTAAACTGAGGAGGAGTCAAAAAAGACGCGAAGCAGGAAAATGCCAAAGGCATGGTTTTTAAATCCCTTCATGCCGCCCCGAGCATCGCAGCTTTTGTCGAGATTTGCCCGACGGGGCGCGACAGAGATGCCGCGCGTTTTTCGCAGGGGCTGGGATGCCCCTTCGAAAAACCCTCGACAAAAGCGAGAAGCGCAGGACATTGGCGGCATGTAGGGTGTCTTTCTTTTGGATACTTTTCTTTGGACAAGCACAAATTCGTCTGGAACGAATTTGAACAGCCGATAGGCTGGCCCGCAGGGCGAAAACCATGGATGGTTTTCGTAGCGAAAGTATCGCGGCTGTCGGTCCGCGAACCGACCTCTAAAATAGGTTTCGCGTAGCGTTTCATCCTGGCTGCCCTATACGCACCGGGTTTCCGAGGCATACCGGGATGCCTTTATCGAAGCGGTTTGTGACGGTTATCTCGATCAAGTGCTCTTGTGCGCGGACGGCAAAGCTCATGTGGCGATGGTCTTGCTTGAGGTTGAAGCGGAGAAATTGGCGAAACGTTAGCCCGCGTAGCCTGGAATAGCGAAGCGTATTCCGAGAATGGGAGGCCTTTTTCCGTACGAATATGCTTCCAAATTCGTACGGTCCTTATGCTCAAACGCTTAGCTGATTGTGTTAGTTCGGCCAAGAACGGCCAAATGAAATGAACCCGCCAATGGCAAATGTCCAGCGAGCGTAGGATGTGGTGAGTTTACGAACCGCACCAATCGCGAACGATGCGGTGCAGGCTGTTTATCTACGGACCTTTAACCTCTCAATATTAAAATAAATTTATTTTAAAACAATTATGTTTTAAAATAAAAAACAACCTCCACAGAAGTAACCTCTATGACTTTAGATTTCGATACCGCCCCATACGGCCGCCGTTGCGAGACCGATTACATTTTCAATCGCTTTGATAACGGTAAAAACCTGCTAATGCCTGGCCCAAGACGTCTGGGTAAAACATTTGTACTGGAAAGACTGGAAGAACGCGGCCCGGAAAAAGGCTACATCGCAGTACGTTTCGACGTTTCCCATTGCCGGGACGAAGCCGCGTTTTTCAACAAACTATGCCAAGCGATAGAGAACAAAAGAGACCATGGCGAAACCTTGCTGGATAACGTCAAACAACGCTTGGATCAAGTAATCAAGGGTTCCTCGAGCGGCTCCGGCCCCTGGTATCAAAGCGCACTAAACGTGAATTGGGAAACCTTCGCCGAACACTTAATCGCCACACTAGCCGAAGACCAGCAAAACCGCTGGGCGATATTGATCGACGAGTTACCGATATTTTTGTTGCATTTGGAATCGGTGCCCAACGGCTTGGCGCAAGTTAAAAGCATTGCCTACCGCTTGCGGGAATTTCGCGAACGCTTTCCAACACTACGCTGGCTGATTACCGGCTCCATCGGTATAGAACCTTTGGCTCGGCGCGGCGAATACATCGGCGCTTTCAACAATTTGGAGCCTTACGAATTACTGCCGTTAACGCCTCAGGCCGCGCAAACCTTGTTGCAAGACAGCGCCAAAGCAGGCTATTTTCAACATCGCCGAGAAGTTAGCGACTGCGAGGCACAAGCCATCGTTGCCGCCTCGGGATGGCTGTCTGCCTTTTATCTGGAAGCCTTTGGCAAACAACTACAAGATGCTCCCGCCAAAGATGCCGAAACCGCTAACCAACGAGTTAGCGAAGCACGCAAACGCTTGCTGGAACCCGCCAATCGCAATTACTTCGAAAGCTGGCCCGAACATGTCCGCAAAAACTTTACCGATCCGATAAGAGGGCGGCTGTTCGCTATCCTGGAACACCTGGCCGAGGCTGAAGCCGGCTTATCCATCGACGGTCTGTTACCGCTGATCGGCGATAACGCACTGCAGAAAAAAGATCTGCAACGCCTGCTGAATACTTTGGCGGAAGACGGCTTTCTTGTCTGCGATTTCGACACCGACCGCCACCGTTTCCGCATGGAACTGTTACGGCTGTGGTGGCTGCGCTATTTGCCGGAGTAAAGACATGACAGAACTCGATGTCATCGCACTATACGGCCCCGGCAACCTGAAAGCGGAAGACTTGGTCGCCGGTTTCGTCGCCCGAGAAACAACGCTGGAATATTTTTTAGGCGAACTGCGCCAGCAAACCGCTACCCATGCCAGCCCGCGCCACCATTTGATCATTGGCCAGCGCGGCATGGGCAAAACCACGCTGCTGCATCGCATCGCCATCGCCGTCGGCGAGCACGAAGACTTAAGCCAAGCTTTCGTGCCACTGACTTTTCGCGAGGAGCAATACAACGTCATTAACCTGCACGTATTCTGGCGCAACGTGATCGAAGCCTTGCTGGAGTGGCTGGAACAAAACGGCCATGACGAACAAGCCAAGAATTTGGAACGACAACTGGACGATGTCGAGCAGGCCTATGAACAAAACCGCAAAGACCAAGCCAACGGCGACTCGGCTTGGCGGATGTTCAAAGCAGCTTGCGCAACACTGGGCAAGCGCCCCGTGTTGTTTTTGGACAACCTGGATTTGATCCTAGATGCCCTGAAAAAACACGACTGGGGCTTGCGCGACATCTTGCAGCAAAGCGGCTGCCCAATTGTGGTCGGCGCGGCGGCGGTTTATCCGAAAAGCCTGTCCGACCGCAAGGCGGCATTTTTCGACTTTTTCCGCCTGACCACCCTGGCGCGCTTAGAAAGCCACGAAGTCCGCGCCTGCTTGCAACGCTTGGCGCAAAAACGCGGCGAAGCCGGCGGCAAGGTTGTCGAGCTGTTGCGCCGCGATCCCGGCCGCATTAATGCCTTGACCGAAATGACCGGCGGCAATCCGCGCACCTTGGCGGTGTTGTACTTATTGTTGGAAAGTCAGGCTGGCGAGGACGCCTTCGCCGACCTGGAAAAACTGCTGGATCGGATGACGCCGCTGTATAAAGCCCGCACCGAGGAAGCCGCGCCGCAGGCCCGCGCGGTGCTGGACGCGGTGGCATTGAATTGGGATCCGATCACCGCCAACGGCATTGCCAAAGTCTCGGGACTGGAAGTCACCGTGGTCAACGCCCAACTCAAACGCCTGGAAAACGACGGCTTTCTGGAAAAAGTCCCGGTCAGCGGCAGCGGCCGCTCCGGGTACCAAATGATCGAGCGCTTCTTCAATATTTGGTATTTGATGCGCCACGGCAGTCGCCGCTTGAAGCAGAAAGTTTGCTGGCTAACCGCGTTTTTGCGCGGCTTTTATACGCCCGGCGACCGCGAGGACTTAGCGCGCGGTTTTTTGCGCAACGGTAACCACAAAGGCCGCGCCGACCTGATGTTGGCGCTATCGGAAAGCGTCGAAGACCCGGTTTACCGTAAGGCTTTGAGTCAAGCGGCTGGGCGGGATTTGCTGCAACAATCCCCCCCCCGCAAACGCATCGAGCAGTTGGTGGATTTGCGCGACATTGCGCCGGAGCTGGCCGACATGGCGGAACTGGAACGCAAGGCTCAGGCAGTGCAACGGGAATGGCCTGAAGGTTGGGATGCCAGAAACTTTTGGGAATTGTTGGGTGGGACGCTGGAAATCAGCGGAGACATAAAGCGTTCGATTATCGAACATCTGTTAGAGTTGGGTAATTTAAACGACTTGATTGATCTGTTAAATTCGGAGTATCTTGAAATAAGCAAGAAGCCTGGTATGTCTTCGCTCGCCATGGATACTTTCAAATCCGCTGTCCGTGATGGAAGCATTAGTCATCGCTACGATTTAGAAGGTATGGCAGCGGCAGCCTTGCAACAGAATAAGCCCGAGATTGCCGCAATTGGTTGTCTAGTGAATTTAAATGATTCAGGCAATCCGGAAGAAGTACAAGCCATCAGAAAACGGTTTAGTGATGGAGAGAATCAATTGTGGGAGCTTGTGGATGCACACCCTGATTTTTGTGGATCCGACACCGCCGAGCGAGGTTATGCCCGAGGACGATATTTAGCGGAATTGGGGTTTTTAAATGAAGCCGAAGCAACACTACGCAAAGCCGGAGAAACGGGAGAAGACAAGGAATTTCGCTCAGAAGCGTGGTATCAACTCGGATATTATTTGTATACCTGGGAGCGTTACCAAGACGCCGAGACCGCATGCCGCCGTGCGATAGAAATTGATCCTGCAAACGCAAATGCCTGGAATGGCCTAGGAAATTTATTAAAAGAACACTTCGGTCGTTTCGACGAATCCGAGGCGGCCTATCGCCAAGCAATAGCCCTTGACCCAAATGATGCCTCCATCCCCTGGAATGGCTTAGGGACGCTATTGCAAAATCAGCTACAGCGCTATGACGAGGCTGAACTGGCTTACAGAAGGTCGATTGAACTCGATCCTAATCTAGCTCATCCCTGGAATAATCTGGGTACGTTGCTACATTACCATTTAGAACGGTTCCAGGAAGCCGAAGAAGCCTATCGAAAAGCAATTGCTTTAAATGAAGACGCTGCAATTTATTGGCGGAATCTTGCCAATTTACTGGAAGAGCCTCTTGAACGATATGAAGAGGCGGAATCAGCATACCGACAAGTGATCGTTCTTGACCCTGAGAACCCGGGAGTTTGGAGCGATATAGCCAATCTATTAACGAATACAGGTCGCTATGACAAAGCGGAGCAAGCTTATCAGCGTTGTATAGAATTACTTGAGCCGGAGTTGAAAAATTATTCTCACGGCATGCTGGCTTATTTATATTGGTTCAACCTAAATCGCCCGAACGATGCCCGGCGACATGCTGAATTAGGAGGTCAAGTAACTGAAAGTCACCTTGCAAATTTATTGGATGCCGCTCGGTTTTTAGTGGAAGACAAACCCGGCCCCGCTTTCAACTCGATTGACGAGGCTTTAGCAAAGGGAAATGACGACTTTTGGTTGCATTACGGCAAACCCATTCAACGTGTTCTGAGTTATACCATCGCCAAAGGCTACGGCCCCAAATTCCTGGAATTCATGCAAGCCGCCGGATACCCGGATCGCTACGCACCATTGTACTGGGCCTTCCTGGCGGCCTTGGAGGGCCAGGATATTTTGCTGAACGTCAACCCGGAAGTGCGGCGCACCGCAGAGCGGATTTACCGAGGCTTGGCTGACCCTACCAAGCCAAGCCGCAAACTCCCGTAGCGCGAGGGAGCGGATGTGTCGAAATTTGAAATACAAAAGGTATAACAGGAATCGCCCATCTTGGCAGCGAAAAATTCCAAAGCATTCAATACGGCGTACCGTCTTTGTGGACGAAGCTGAAGCGATTGTCGACAAACCCTGCCTGCAAGTCGTCGTCCGGGTAGACGACTTGATCACCCACGTTACGGTCGCCGATTTCCAGATACAGCACGTCGTCATTCGATTCGTTGACCAGCCTATGGGCATCGCCGCTGCCGGCTTTGAAGCCGGCGCACATGCCGGGCGACAACGGCGTGGGGCCGGCGTCGGTGTAAAGGGTTGGACAGCCTTGCAAGATGTAGATGAATTCGTCCTGCTGGCTATGCGCATGGCGTAAAGCAGATATTGCCGCCGGCGCCAATCGCGTCAGATTGACGCCAAAATTTTGCAGGCCGAACAAATCACCCAACGCCCGCTTTTCCCGGCCTGCCAGCCGGGCGCCATGCAGGTCCAAAATGGCTTGCGGATATAAGGATTTTCTTGCGCGTGGAGGCACTTGATCCGCTATCGCGGCGATTGGGAAAACTGGCTCAGTCATTGGGAACGATCCGAAGAGGGAAAAAACGCCTAGCTTAGTCGACAAACGGCGCGCAGATGAAGTCGATGGCGCCGTAGTCGCAACCGCATTGGCTCAGCAACGCGGTGATTTGGCCGCGATGGTGGGTTTTGTGGTTCAACAAGGTGTTCAACATAATCGCGACGTTCAGTTCCTTGTCCTGTCCGGTGGACAGGCTGCGGAAGGCGATGCGCCGTTGCAAGTCGTCGGTTTGCAAACCTTTAATCCAATCCAGCAAAGCTTGGTCACAATCGGTTTGCGCCGCCCGCAATTCGGCGAAATCGGCGTACAGTTCCAAATCCAGGCTTTGATACGGCACCGGCTGGCCTTGCAAGCGAGCCAGCCAAACGCGGTCGCCCAGCAGCAGATGATTCCAGGTGCCGTGGATGGAATGAAAAAATACGCCTCGATCCCGTTTGCGGTCATCGTCGGTCAAAGTCGCGCAGGTGTCGTACAAACACTGATTGACCCATTGGCTGTAACGCGCCAGCAATTGCAAATTTTCAAACAAAGTCATGAGATGCCTCCGCATTCGTGGTCTATGGTCCGCCGAAAGGCCTGTTGCAAGCGTTGGAATACCGGTCCTGGGCAACTAGGCAAGGATCGGCAGTCGATACTAGCCACCGCAATCAATTCCGCGCCGGTGCCGGTCAGGAAACATTCGTCGGCAGCTTACAAATCATACACGCCCAACGGCTGCTCACTGGTTTCGATGCCGTCGGCCTGCGCCAACTGTAACACCAATTCTCGGGTGATACCTTCCAGCGCACCTTCGCTGCATGGCGGCGTCAGCAAACGGCCGTTGCGGACGATGAAGATATTATCGGCGGCGCCTTCGGCCACCCGGCCTTGGCCGTTGAGCAGTATCGCTTCGCCGTCGATGGCGATGGCGATGGCGATGGCGATGGCGATGGCGATGACATTGGGCCGGGTACAGCTTTGGGGATTCAAGCCCATCTGGCCGGCGCCGCGCGTGACCATCAAGCGGATATAGCCGTCGTCGGCAAACGATCCGATCAAGCGTTCGATGACGGTCGTCAATTCGTCAGTGGAAAGCGGTATTTCCAGGGCAATCGCCCGCGCCGACAATTGCAGCCGCTGCAAATGTTGCGGCAGTCTAAAGGCGCGGCGCTGGTAAAAGCGTATGCCTTCGAACACGCCGTCGCCGTAGAGTAAACCGTGGTCGTTGACCGGGATAAGCGCTTGGCTAGTGGGCAACAGTTGGTCATTCAGCCAGGTTAGCGAATGAGTACTCATCAAAATTCTCCTGATGTTAACGTTGGTTTTGGGGTTTTCTGCCGGCCAAGACGCAAGCAACGACTACAGAGACTGTTACCAGTTGTTCAATCTCGACGCTTTCGCCGATCAACACTGAACCGGCCGCCATGCTCAGAAACGGCTGCAGTAATTGCAGTTGGCCGATCCGCGCGGTGCCACCCAGCGCCAGACCGCGATACCAGGCAAAAAAGGCTAGATACATGCTGACCACGCTGACGTAGGCAAAGCCTAACAAGCTGGGCCAGCGGATCAGATCAAAGCGCGGCGGCGCGGCTTCCACCACCCACGGTAGCAATAGCGGCGCGGTCATCAGCAATGCCCAGCTGATGGTTTGCCAAGCACCTAGCTGTTTCGACAGCCGCGCACCTTCGGCATAACCATAGGCCGCGCAGGCAATGGCCGCCAGCAGATACAGATCCGCTTGTTGCAATACCTCCGCTCCGGACAGATAGACGAAGACCAAAATGGCCGTGCTGCCCAATGCCGTTGCCAACCAGAATTGCCATGCCGGCCGTTCGCCCGACAACAGCACGCCGAAACCGGCGGTCAACAACGGCGTCAAGCCAACCACCACGGCACCATGCACCGCCGACACTTGTCGCAAGGCCAATGCCGACAGCAGCGGAAAGCCGATCACGACCCCGCCGGCGGTCGCGGCCAACCTCAGCCATTGCCAACCCTTGGGCAAGCGCCCCCCTCGCCACCACAAGGCCAATGCTGCCAACAACGATGCGACAACCGCGCGGCCCAAACCGACGAATACCGGATCGAGTTCCGCCACCGCCAGCCGGGTCGCCGGCAAGGTCAAGCTGAAGCCGAGGATGCCGGCGCAGCCGAACCAATAACCGCGCGTCAGCTCGGAGGTTTGGGAAGTCGTACTAGGGGTTAGGTCGCCAGCGGCAAATGCGGCGCGGCGCAACAAGCGGAGTTTCATAATCTTGCCCTGTTTGATCGGAGACGCTACTTTAGGCTATGATCGGGCAATCGATACAGATGCAAACTCTGTAAATTATATCGATACAATTTTGAGCAAAATTGAATTGTATCGATCACCAAACGCCGAAACTGTATTGCTCGTCGCCATGAATCTTCGCTACGAAAACCTCGCTGAACACTTACTCAACGCCATCGCCCAGAATCTGTACCGGCCGGGGGAACGCCTGCCCAGCGTGCGCCAGCTCAGCCAGCAGCATCAAGTCAGCACCGCGACGGCTGTCAGCGCCTTGCGCTTGCTGGAGGATCAGGGTCATCTTGAAGCCAGGCAACGCTCGGGCTATTACGTCAGGCCGCGCCCGCGCAGTTCGTTGCAGGAACCAGCGATGTCGGCGCCGCCTCGCGAACCAACGCTGGTGACGGGTCAGGAGTTGGTGTTGCGTCTGGTCAAGGCCGCCAACGATCCGAGAATTGTGCAACTGGGCGCGGCGGTGCCGTCGGCGTCGTTTTTGCCGACGCAAAAAATGGCCCAGCTGTCGGCCAACGTCGCCCGCCGTTACAGCCAGCGCATTGCCAATTACGAGTTTCCGCCAGGCGCGCCGGAATTGCGCCGGCAAATCGCCCGACTCATGTCGGAACTGGGCTGTCCGGTCGATCCTAATGACATCCTGATCACCAACGGCTGCCAGGAAGCGATAACGCTGGCCTTGAGGGCGGTTACAAAGCCGGGCGACATCGTCGCCGTCGAATCGCCGACCTACTACGGTTTGTTGCAAGTCATCGAATCGTTGTCGCTACGCGCGATCGAAATTCCGACCCATCCGCGCGACGGCATCGCGCTTGACGCCTTGCAACTGGCCTGCGAGCAATGGCCGATCAAGGCCTGCATCGCGGTGCCCAACTACAGCAACCCCTTGGGCTATTGCATGAGCGACGATCGCAAACGCGCGCTGGTAGAGTTGGTCAACCGCCATAAAATCGCGCTGATCGAAGACGATATATACGGCGACTTGGGTTTCGGCCCGCAACGGCCGTCGTTGACGAAAAGCTGGGACAGCGAAGGCCGGGTGTTGTATTGCTCGTCGTTTTCCAAATCGCTGTGCCCCGGTTTACGGGTGGGTTGGCTGGTGGCGGGACCGTACCTGGAGCAAACCGAGTACCTGAAATACGTCGGCAACTTGGCGACGCCGACCCACGCGCAATTGACGGTCGCGGAAATGCTGGCCAAGGGCGGCTACGAACGCCATCTGCGGCAGGCGCGCAATCAATACCGGCAAGCCGTGGAGAGAATGACGGCAGCCATCGGCGCTTATTTTCCGCCGGGCACCCGCGTGACCCAGCCGGAGGGCGGCTTCGTGATCTGGGTGGAGTTGCCGGAAACTGTCGACGCCACGGCGCTGAGCCGGCGAGCATTGGAGCGAGGCATCAGCATCGCGCCCGGTCCAATGTTCTCGGCGACGCAAAAATACCGCAATTTCATCCGCCTGAATTGCGCGGTGGATTGGGACGAACGGGGCAATCAGGCCTTGGTTAAATTGGGACAGATGGTTGGTGGGCAATGACCAGGATTTTACTGCCCTGCCCTCCGATTCAAAGTGGCCGCATCGAACAGGACTTTGCGCCAGGACTGTCTGGTTCTAAGTCTACGTTGCGGTTTTCAACTCGCTTGGCGACACACCGTATCGCTTTTTAAATACCCGGCTGAAATGCGACAAGTCGTTAAAACCCCAACGAAAGGCAATCTGCGAGATAGTCAATCCCGTGGTTTGCCGTTGTGTGATCGCTTGATGGCAGCGCTCCAAGCGGCGCTGCAAAATATAGCGCATCAGTGACTGCTGTTCCTGTTCGAACAGCGCATTGATGTAACGCGGCGACAGGCCGACTGCCTGGGCAATGCCGGTTGCATTCAGAGCCGGGTCAGCCAATCGCTGTTCAACATGGCGTTTGATTTCCAGCAAGGTAACGGCCTGGGTACGCGATGACTGGATAGCGTTGGGCCGAATCTCGGCCAACGCCAATGCCAGCAAGTCCAATGAAGTATCGCACACGGTATGGAGCACCGACTCGCTGAGTTGCGGTAAGCGCGCAGACCATGATTTCAAGAAGTCTGCCGCCACCATGGCTGCGCCGTGTTGCTGAGTCAAGCCGATGGCGGTACACAAATCAGGCCGGGAAAATCGAGCCCGCAACATTGCTCGCGGAACGGCAAAGATCAGTTTGGAAAAGTCGCCGCTACAACGGATACGGTGTGGCTGGGTGGCATCGTAGAGCAACATCTCGCCGGGATTTAAGGTCGCGGTACGGCCATTCTGTTCCAACGCATATTGCCCGGATAGCAACACCGTCACAAAGTAAGCATCCTGATCGGGCCGGTCAATGTCACGCGGTTGTTTTTGCAAAGACATGGCATCGCAACGTACCCGCGATAGTTGCAGCTGATCGAATTGGGCAATTTACGTTTCCGCTGCAAAGTCGTTGGCTAATTTCGAGGTAATATCGACTTGAGTGTATTGGCGGCAAATCACTTCCCGCCACCAGTCGCGGCGTTGCCGTTGCGGAATATCCTCGGTGGAAAATACTCGCATCGGTGCTATGCCGATCGTTTGCAGCGAGCCGGAGTTAGTTAGTGCTTGCCCGAAAATAAAATAGGCAATAAGAATCAACAAGCTAGGCCCTGTTTCCAAAACGAAGAGGGTGGCGGAACTAGGGAAACGGCGTTGCAAAAAGCGGTTTTGCGCCCATTTGCGTCACTCAGGGCAAAATCTTCGCGCTGCCGCTCAGCAAAAACTCCCCAGTATTAGAGTCGCTTGGTATCATTGCTCTATCATGTGAATGCCAACCGGGAGAGCAACGATGC
The DNA here is from genome assembly GCF_014850955.1 of Methylomonas albis. Classification (NCBI taxonomy): domain Bacteria; kingdom Pseudomonadati; phylum Pseudomonadota; class Gammaproteobacteria; order Methylococcales; family Methylococcaceae; genus Methylomonas; species Methylomonas albis. The sequence continues at coordinate 2,137,298 of NZ_JACXSS010000001.1, read as the reverse complement.
GAGTTGTGAAAGCGGAACAAATGAGCGTGGGTGAAGTGGACATTGCAGAGATTGTCTTCGATAAAAAATCACGGGACGACATTCCCAAGGTGTTATGCGGGTTACAGCACCTGTATCTGAACCAGCCACTGCGCGAAGCGCTGTTTGCCTTGCTGGAATCCGAACTGCTGCCGAAAATCGACAAGGCTTTGGGACGCCCCGGCATGCCGTTGTGGAATATTTTTGTCTGTCAAGAGCGCCAGCATTTTTCGGTAAAGCTGAAATGGGTCCCATCCGATTTCAGCGCGAAAAATTTGCTGGCAGTTTATGCCTTCGGCGGCCCCGATTCGTCCGCGTCACCTCGTTTCGACCCAACAGGGGGTCGAAACATCGGCTCTCGCATGACTTGACGCCCTGTCGCGATGCCTTGCAGGTTTTCTCCGCTTCGCTGCAAAAACCCGCCCAGCACTACGGCTATCGGGGACTAAAAATCTTCACTTCGCTATCGCTCCGTTTCCAAGATTTTCAGCGGCGGTGCTGCGGCTGGATTTGAACGCGGATTCTGATCGCCTGCACGAATTGGTCAACCAGCACGTGACGCTCAGGCAAATGCTCGGGCACGGACCATTCAACGAGCATCAATACAGCTATCAAAGCCTCGTGGACAACCTCAGGCTGTTCACGCCGGAATTGCTGGACAAAATCAATACGCTGGTGGTGCAGGAGGGCCACGTCCTGGTAAAAAAGGGCGGCGCAGCCCTGCGTGGGCGGTGCGACTCCTTTGTGGTTGAGACGAACGTGCATTATCCGACCGACATGACCTTGCTACTGGACGCGCTGCGTAAGATATTGACCTTAATCGGACGCGGGTGTGAGGCCGCGGGCCCCCGCGACTTTCGGCAATACCGGCACAGCATCAAGACCTTCAAGCGCCTGGTGCGCGCTGCGCAAATGAAAAAGCGCTGCAAAGCGAAGGAGGCCGAAGGGACTACCCTTGATCCTGCGCAACAAGCCCATCAAACTCTGCTGGAAAGCGCCCGAAAACAGCTGGACAAAGTCGGGCGTACACTGACCCTCTTGCAGCACGTTCGGCCCGATGCGCTATGCCTGGAGGAAATACAAGGCTTTATCGTCCATGCCGAGCGCCAGATCGAGCAGATCGAACGGCGCGTGATTCATGGCGAAGTTATCCCGCATGCCGAAAAAGTGTTCTCCCTATTCCAGCCGCATACCGAATGGATCAGTAAAGGCAAAGCCGGCGTGCCCGTCGAACTGGGTGTGCGCGTAGGCGTGGTGGAAGACCAGTACCGATTCATCCTGCACCACCGGGTGATGGCAGGCGAAACGGACGACAAGGTTGCGGTCGCCATCATCCGGGATGCCCAGCACAAGTTTCCGGACCTTCGGGCCTGCAGCTTTGACAAAGGCTTTCATTCGCCCGCCAACCAACAGGATCTGGCAAAGCAGTTGGATCAGGTGGTGCTGCCGCGCAAAGGCAAGCTTTCCCAAGAACGCCGGGCTATCGAACACAGTGTGATGTTCAAACAAGCGCGCCGCCACCATGCAGCCGTCGAATCGGCCATCAATGCATTGGAAGTACACGGTCTAGACCAATGCCCCGACCACGGCATCGCCGGTTTTAAGCGCTACGTTGCATTGGCCGTTGTGGCACGCAACATCTATCGTATCGGCGACATCCTCTGGCAGCAAGAGCAAGCGCGCGAAAAACGACGACGAGCGGCGAAACAAGGTTGGCAGAATAAATCCGCTGCGTAACCGATTTGGCAACCGGAACAACCATGGGCTGCGATGCTCAGGCGAAAGTACGCAAAAAGGACAGGAATTTGCGCGGCTTTCACCTCAAGCACTGGGAAACCGGCTCGTTTGGCAGGAGGACAATGTCGCACAGAGCCGGATTCCCCAAAGTCAGACGGATGACAGCGCTGAAAATGATGCTTTTCGGACTAGCACTAATTAGTATGTATTAGCCGAAGTCGCGGCGGTAAGTGTCGGAACGGCGCAATTCCACAGCCGTGTTTACTTAAACTGCGTCGATTCCGAATGTTTATCGTCAGACTCTTTAACTACGTTATCTAAATGCCGATGGACCATAAAACGTTGTAGCGTGTCGGTTTACGTAACACCCGAGTGGTAATCGTAAAGCTCCACGTCAGCTTCGTCCTCGGTTTGTAATGACACTTTTAGCGTTGTGCTTTCATGATGTTCCGCAATAGCAGCGCACTCAAAACGGTAAATATGAAGAGTTTTATGGCATTGTTAACTGTTGTCATAATGATCACTCCTATCCAGTAGCACTGGATCCAGGCCATTACACGACTTTGCAAATTTACTATAGTTCCGAAATCCACCGCTTAATCACAGCAAGCCCACACCCCCATAAGACGCTCACTCGGCATCATCGACAAAATCGTAAAGATTTCTGGTGGCAAACCGCGGGCTAGCAACAAGAAGAATCCACAACACCTCATAGCCGAACACTGCCGGCAAGTTCTGAACTACCCTCCGCGCGGAGGGCGAAACGCTCTAACGTCCCCTGTAAACTAATACTCAACGCAAATCGGTGGCGCCACATGAGCCTGTATCAAGCGCTGCAAGCGATTTTTTAACCCAAAAATCAATTCTGGTGCTAAGCATATGAGCAACAAGTCCGGCACATCCAGCCAAATCATTGGCCTGCCGCAAGGCGGCGGGGCCTTACACGGCATCGGCGAGAAGTTTTCGCCAGACCTGCACACCGGCACCGGAAATTTTAGCGTGCCGATTGCGTTGCCGGCTGGCCGCAACGGCTTCCAACCTGATCTAAGCCTGGTTTATAGCTCCGGCAACGGTAACGGCCCATTCGGGCTGGGCTGGAGTTTGAGCGTACCGGGCGTGGTGCGCAAAACCTCGGACGGCCTCCCCCGCTACGACGATCAGCAAGATACCTTCGTATTGTCCGGCGCCGAGGATTTGGTGGCGGTCGATGTGCAGACTACGTTAACGCGCTACCGCCCTCGCACCGAAGGCCTGTTCGCGCGCATCATTCATCACCGCGATGCAGCGCAAAACTACTGGAAAGTGGAAAGCAAGGATGGCCTCAGCAGTTTTTACGGTACGCCTGCAACTGCCGGTCTTGACCCAGCGGCGCTCGCCGATCCGGACCATGTCGAACGGGTGTTTGCCTGGAAACTTAGCCGCACGGTAGACGTGTTCGGCAACCGCATTGACTACCTCTACGAGCGCGACGCCCAGCAAACCGATGGTCCGCATCGCTGGGATCAATTGTATTTAGCGGAAGTACGCTATGCGGATTACGGCGATCCGGCCAATCCGCAGTTCCTGGTCCGGGTGAAGTTTGTTTACGAACAACGTCCGGACCCTTTTTCCGAATACCGAGCGGGTTTTGAAATCCGCACCGTGCGCCGCTGTAAGCAAATTCTGGTTTACACGCAAGCAGAACAAGAGCGCTTGACCCGCACTTATCATCTGGATTACCTAGACCAACAAACCGGCGCTGATTTGCCGCTGAACAAGGCGTCGTTGCTGCACCAAGTGCGCGTGGAAGGCCACGATGGCGCGAACTCGGAATTTCTGCCGCCACTGGAATTCGCTTACAGCGGCTTCATCCCGCACCAACAAAAATTTATCGCGATAAACGGCGCACTCCCAGCAGGTTCATTGGCACGTCCGGAATTTGAACTGGCCGATTTGTTCGGCAACGGTCTGCCGGATATTCTGGAGATGAACGGCGTGGTGCGTTATTGGCGCAATCTCGGCAACGGCCAATTCGATCAACCCAAGCTGATGACCGAAGCGCCGACGGGCATGCAACTTGCCGATCCCGGCGTACAAATGATCGATGCCGACGGCGACGGCCGTATCGACTTGCTCGTACATCACGAGGGATTGTCCGGTTATTTTCCGTTGCGCTTCGATGGCCTCTGGGATCGCAAGTCATTTCAGCGCTACGAATTCGCGCCCAGCTTCGATCTTGCCGATCCGAACGTTAAACTTGTCGACCTGACCGGTGATGGCGTCACCGACGCCATCCGCTCCGGAGCCCGACTGGAATGCTTTTTCAACGATGCCAAAAAAGGCTGGCACAACAGCCGCTGGGTGGAACGTCAAGCACTGGAAGATTTTCCCAACCTCAACTTCTCCGATCCGCGGATCAAATGGGGCGACTTCAGCGGCGATGGTCTGCAAGACGTGGCGCTGGTTCACGATGGTCACGTCGAATACTGGCCCAATCTGGGTTACGGCGCCTGGGGTAAGCGCGTGCTGATGCGCAACAACCCGCGCCTACCCTACGGCTACGACCCCAAACGTATCCTGATCGACGACATCGACGGCGACGGTCTGGCGGATATGGTTTATGTCGATGATCGCAAAGTGCTGCTATGGATCAACCAAGGCGGCAATGGCTGGAGCGAGGTTATTGAAATTGCCGGCACGCCGCCGGTGTCTGATATGGATGCGGTACGGCTGGTAGATCTATTGGGCAGCGGCAATCGCGGCCTGCTGTGGAGTAAAGACGCCGATGGTACGAATCGACCGCGGATGCATTTTCTGGATTTCAGCGGCGGCAGCAAACCCTATTTGCTGAATCAAATGAACAATCACATGGGATCGCTGACTCGAGTCGGTTATGCGCCGTCTACCCAATTCTATTTGGACGATCAACAACGTCCGGCCAGCCGCTGGCAAACCCCGCTGCCGTTTCCCGTGCAAGTGGTTGCCAAAGTCGAAGTAGTCGACCAGATATCGCAAGGCAAACTCAGCACTTCATACACCTATCATCATGGCTATTGGGACGGTGCCGAGCGCGAGTTTCGCGGCTTTGGCCGCGTCGACCAGCGCGATACCGAAACCTTTGCCGACTTTCACGGCAGCGGCCTGCACAACCAGCAGTTGTTCAATGCTGTGACCGACCAACAGTTTTCTCCACCGCTGGAAACCCGCACCTGGTTTCATCAGGGTCCGGTTGGCGATGAATTCGGCGATTGGGAGGAATTGGATTATAGCAAGGAATATTGGCCCGGCGATCCGGCCGTCTTATCCCGTCCGGCAGCGATGGCCGCACAACTGCATGCCCTGCCGCGCCGCCGTAAGCGCGATGCTTTGCGAACTTTGCGCGGCAGCGTGCTGCGTACCGAGTTGTATGCGCTGGACGGTAGCGATCGCCAAAATCGACCTTACACCGTCACCGAGGCGCAGCAAGGCGTCCGTGAAGAACTCGCACCAGCGGCCGACAGCTCACGCCGGGGGATTTTCTTCAGCTTTGGCTTAGCGCAACGCACCACCCAATGGGAACGCGGCGCCGAACCGATGACGCAACTCAGTTTGATGGGCGATTACGATCAATACGGCCGCTTAAAGTCGCAACTCAGTGTGGCGGTGCCGCGCGGCCGCGATTATCGGCTGGCTACAGCCAACGCCGAACCGTATTTGGCCAGTTTTAGCGAAACCAGCTATCTGCAACGTGACGACGCCCAGCGTTATTTGATCGACAAAGTCGCCAAGATCAGCAGCTACGAAATCATCAACGACGGCAAAACCACAGTGTTCGCGCTTTGGGAGGCAGTGAAAGCCGGCAGCACAGCCAAGCAACTGATAGGCCAAACCCTGAATTTTTACGACGGTCCCGGCTTCCAGGGTCTGCCGTTCGGCCAGCTCGGCGACTTCGGCGCGTTAGTGCGTGCGGAACAACTGGTCATGGACGATGCCTTGCTAGCTGAGCTGTATCGCAGCGGCGACAGTGTGCAAAATCCACCGGAATTACCGCTGTACCTAAAACCCGGCGCGCCGGCCTGGACGGATGAATACCCCGCCGAGTTTCGCAAACTGGCCGCGCAAGCCGGATATATCTATCGCAAAAGCGGTGCCGGAGCGATTTCCGCGCCGGGCTTTTTCGTCATTGCCGCCAGACATTTATACGACTTTCAAGTCAGCGGTGCTAATGGCAAGGGCCGTGGCTTGCTGCTGCAACAACACGATCCGCTGGGTCGGCGCACCATCATAGGCTACGATGCTTACGCCCTGCTGCCGCAACAAGTCATCGATCCCTTGGGCTTAAAAACCCAGGCCACTTACGATTACCGGGTGCTGCAACCGGCTGTCGTGATGGATGCCAATCTCAACATCCGCCGTTTCCGCTTCACACCGCTGGGCTTGCTGAGCGCCTCGCTGGTTCAGGGAAAATCCAACATCGTGGAAGGCGACCGCAACCGGCCCGGCATGGAGCTTAGCTACGACCTGCTGGCCTTCAGTCAACGCGGCCAACCGGTGTCGGTACGCAGCAAACAATATCAACATCACGACAGCGATGTAGACATACCGCTGCCGCGGCGAGACGAATATATCGAAACCATCGAATATTCCGACGGCTTCGGCCGCTTGCTGCAAACCCGCGTGCAATCCGAAGAAATCCGCTTCGGCAACGCCACCTTCGGCGGCGGGATTTTACCGGTTGATGTAAATGATGACGCCGGCAGCAAACTGGCCTTTACCGGCATCAGCAACAACGACAACAACAATCCCAATGTCTTGGTCAGCGGCTGGCAGGTTTACGACAACAAAGGCCGGGTGGTCGAAAAATATGAACCGTTTTATAGCCAGGGCTGGCTATACGCCGCACCCGGCGACGCGCAACTCGGGCAAAAAGCCGTGATGCTTCACGATCCGCGCGGCCAGGTGATCCGCACCCTCAATCCGGACGGCTCCGAACAGCGGGTGCTTTACGGGATCCCTGCCGACTTGGCCAATCCCAAACAGTTTGCGCCGACTCCGTGGGAAGCCTACACCTATGACGCCAACGACAACGCCGGCCGCACCCATGCCGGTTCGTCGCAAACCTTCCAAAACCATTGGAACACCCCGGCCAGCATCGTCATCGACGCGCTGGGCCGCACCGTGCAAACCACGGCGCGTAACGGCGCCGATCCGCAAACCGATTGGCATATCACCCGCTCCCGTTATGACATTCGCGGCAACCTGCTCAGCGTCACCGACGCGCTGGGCCGGGTGGCTTTCCGTTACGCTTACGATCTGGCTAACCGGCCCTGGCGTAACGCCAGCATCGACGCCGGTTTGCGGCGCACGGTGCTGGACGCCATCGGTAATCCCCTGGAAAGCCGCGACAGCAAGGGCGCATTAATTTTGAACGGCTACGACGAAGGCAACCGGCCAAATCGGCTGTGGGCGCGCGATGGTGTGAATCAACCCATGACGCTAAGACAGTTGCTGATTTACGGCGACCGGCCCGACTCCGGCTTGAACGTGGATCAGGCGCGGCAGCTTAATCTGCTCGGCAAGCTGTTTCAACATTACGACGAAGCCGGTCTGGTTAGCGTGCCGGGATACGACTTCAAAGGCAATCCGCTTAGCCAAAGCCGGCAAACCCTCAGCGATGCGGTTTTACTGAGTGCCTACCAGAATGGCGCCGAACGCAACTGGGCCATCAACGCCTTTCGTATCGACTGGCAGGCACCGGCCGGCGTGACGCTGGCCGCACATGCGCAAACCCTGCTGGACGCCACCGTCTACGAAACCAGCTCGCGCTTCGATGCCTTGAACCGCATCAAGCGTATGCAGTACCCCAAAGACGTTACCGGCCAGCGCCAAGAATTATTGCCGATCTACAACCGCGCCGGCGGCTTGGCGCAAGTCAAACTCAACGGCCAACTTTTCGTGCAGCAAATTGCTTACAGCGCCAAGGGCCAACGGGTATTGGTGGCCTACGGCAACGGCGTGATGAGCCGTTATGCCTACGACGACAAGACCTTTCGCTTGCTGCGTCTGCGTTCCGAACGCTACAGCCAACCGCAGCCTGACCGCTATCAACCGAATGGCGAGGCCTTGCAGGACTTTGTCTACCGCTACGATCTGGTCGGCAACATCCTGCAAATCGAAGATCGCGCCCAAGGCAGCGGTATCCTCAACAATCCGGCCGCCGCCACGGCCAGCGACACCGCCTTGGCGCAATTGCTGGCGTCTGGCAATGCTTTATTACGCCAGTTTGCCTACGACCCGATCTACCGCCTACTCTCCGCCAGCGGCCGCGAATGCGATCAGGCCCCGGACGCGCCGCCCTGGCTGGATCAACCGCTTAGCACCGACCTGACCCGCACCCGCGCTTACAGCCAACAGTATCGCTACGATGCGCTGGGCAATATGCTTGAGCTGAAGCATCAACTCGCCGATGGCAATCGCAACCGTTTGTTCGCCACGGCCGCCGGCAACAACCGCCTGGACACGGTGACGATCGGCCAAAACATCTACCGCTACGCCCACGACGCCAACGGCAACATACTATCAGAGCATCAAACCCGCCTGTTCGACTGGGACCACAGCGACCGCCTGAAAGCCTTCCGCACCCAGGTTGTCGGCAGCGAACCGTCGGTGCATGCGCAATACCTTTACGACGCTGGCGGCATACGGGTGAAAAAACTAACCCGTAAGCAAGGTGGCCAATACACCGTCACCGTCTACATCGGCGGCCTGTTCGAATACCACCGTTCGGCGCAGGGAGCGGCCGTGCAGGAAAACAACACCCTGCACGTGATGGACGATCAGTCGCGCATCGCGCTGGTCAGAGTCGGCACGCCGTTCCCGGACGACACCACTCCGGCCGTCAAATACCACCTGGGCGACCATCTGGGCAGTAGCCACGTGGTGATAGCTGGCGACGGAAGCTGGCTGAACAGCGAGGAATATACCCCTTATGGGGAAACCAGTTTCGGCAGTTTTGCCAGAAAGCGTTACCGGTTTACCGGCAAGGAGAGGGATGAGGAAAGCGGCTTGAATTACCACGCGGCTAGGTATTACGCGGCGTGGGTAGTCAGGTGGATAAATTCCGATCCGATTGGAATCAATGGCGGAATCAACCTGTATCAATACTGTAAAAGTAATCCAATCAATTTCAGAGACCTTACCGGAACAGATATTTCAGATACAAATAAAAGCTTAGATACCAATTATGACAAACAAATTTCACTCCACGAACTTAGTACAGGGTTGGAGTGCAGCAATATTTCCCTCAGGGATTGGGCCAATACGATGTCGTTTAACACCGGTGGTTACGGTGTTGATAAAAATGTCCAGAAGTTAATCAACGATATTCACAATGACACAGTATCCCAAGCAATCTCTTCGAAGATTAAAGCGGCTGAATCCGATGAAAACCAATTGCGAATGGGTACGGATGGCAGAACGTATACAAAGCGAGAAGACAGAGACGCAGCGAAACGAGAACACGCCGAAAGGTTGGATCCGAAAAAACAACTTACCAAAATGGCGACTATGGGATGCTTGTTAGTGCCTGAATATTGTGGGTTGTCGCTATCCATTTATCATTCGGCAACCGGTCACCCCAAGGATGCAGCAGTCGATTTAGCGGCTGTTTTTTTAGGACGAGCCTTGAACAGAGCCTTTACCCCTCCCAATACCCAGCCGGGTATCTACTACGGAAATAGACTTATCACAACTAAAGACGGGATAGCATCCTATTGGTCCACAGGACAGGCGAATCTTATACCTGGGGCAATACAGAAGGAACCGAATACCTGGTATGTAATTCACGGAATTCAAGAGGTAACGGAAGCAGAAGGTAAATTGGCAAAGGGATGGGTCATTAAGCAGACACCGTACATCGAACAGCCCGTAAAGAGCGTAGGTCTGGATAACGTGAACATCGAAGTTCAACTTATTACAAATGATCCCAAAGCAGTCAATGATTGGATACTAGAACAAGGCGCGAAAGCGGTTAGATCATTTTATGACCTGTTTTGACATGAGCCTCTTCTATTGTTCTCTCGCTCTGCGAGGGAACGCAGGTCGAGCTGCTCAGCGGTTTGGGACGCTCCAGCGTCCTTGTATGGGGTACCACGGGGAACGTGGGAAGCATAAAAAGTTAAACAACATTACGAACGGGAAGAATATACCGGCCAGCAAAAGAGGGTCGAAACAGCTCGCGTGGAACGGAACCATGAAATGGGCCCGCCGAATGATCCGTAGTAAAAACCGGACAAGTATTTCTGTCCACACATAAATTACAAAAACATATCCTTGAAAAGGAAGCAATCATGATCAAAACCAAACAAATCACTAAAGGCGACTGGCGTACCGTCGAGTCATTCTGGAACGCCAACGGCGTAGCGTTTTTCAAAGCCCCAGCCGGCGCGCAAATCAAGGTGCGTTACGGTTACGGCTGGCTCGGTTTCGACCGGCAAAAGCAAACCCTGAACGGCTTCGATTACAAAAAACTCGACGTCGGCCTGGGTTCGCTCGGCTACGCCCGGATGCAGATCAAGGTCTCGCAAAGCACCGATGTGACTTACGACGTTTACGGCGGCGGCGTAGCCCGTCCGTCGCCGGAGATTCCGTTTTAACTTACGCCACAACGGGCTGAGCCGAGTGAAATGGTGTTCTCTTCGCCATGGAGACAAGCTTTGCCGCTAGATAAAAGGGCTGCCTTTTCCCACCTGAAAAGGCGCGTAAAGGCAACACCATCGTTTCGGCCAACCGTTGCTCCAGCCGATTTGACGAATGCCAACGTGATAACGACCGACCACGGAACACATTACCTATAAACCTTTAGCATTGAGGATCGCCCCATGTACAACGCCAATCTAGCCGCCCAAATCGGCAATATCGAAATTATCCGCCGCCTTCGGCTAACCGTGGAAATCCAGTCTCCTGCCATCAATGCCGTAATCGATGGCAGTTTCACTCTCAGCGGAGACGCTAGCTGCACCTACGAGGAATACAACACAGGCTCCGGTGAGACCGCCGAAACGCCGGCTGACGACAATATTACCGGCATCGAAGTCCGTATCGGCGATGCCGGCACTTATCAAGCCGCCACGCCAACCGGGGCCGGAGGTAGCTGGAGCAGCTGGCGTTTCAACGCCAGTACCAGTCTGCGAGGAATCGTCACCGTAACCGCAAAAGTGTCCGCCCACCGTGGGTCGATCAATGCTACCGCTTATTCGACACGTACCTTCATGATCGATGCGACGGCACCAAGTTTGAGCGTCGAAGCAACCGAAGTCACTACGCCGGGTAACGTAGCGGTGATTAAAGGCACGGCGACAGACCAAGAAAGCGGCATTGATTTCGTCGAATGGAAACTGGGCGGCGGCACTTTTAACCGCGCGATTGGCACGACCAGCTGGCAGGCCGAGGTTACGGTTCCCGGCTTGGGCGACCATAGTGTTACCGTCCAAGCCCGCGACAAGGCCGGCAATGTCAGCGTAGCACAAACCGTAGCTGTCAAAGCTATCGATTCGACACCCGTGGCGCTGGACATAGTCAGTCCGTCGGAGGGCGCGGAGTTTACCTTGGCGGACGGATCGGTCAGCGTCGATTTCCTGGGCACCGCAACCGACACCCAAACCGGAGTCGCCTTGGTCGAATGGCGTCTGGAAAATCAAGAAGCTTATCAACCCGCAACACCCAAAGCGGCCAACGACTGGTCGAGCTGGCGGGCGACGGTTCCGTTTACAGCGGCCGGCGAACACAGCATCAGCTTTCGCGCCAAGGACAAATCGACGCCTACCGGTAACCCGATTAGCAAAAGCCGTGCGGTGAATATCTTATTGCCGTTCGTACCCAAAGACCCGCAAGCTATATTCAGTCTGGCGAATTATTTGGACGAAATGCTGCAATTCGCCACCCGGCGTATCGTCACCGGCTCCGCGCCGAATAGCCCTCGCATCACTGTAGCGTTGCTGGCGCAAACCTTTTTACAACCCGTTGACGTGCTGGTTACGCCCAACGCGCGCCAAATCGCCGAGCGCTCGGTTTCTCAGGTGAGAATCTGCGTGGAAGTGCTGCGCCGCTATTTTGCCCGCCATCAGCGCAATATTCCAGCCAGTGCGGAAAGCGATTACCGTCAGACGGCCTACCTAACTTTGCTGAAAAATTTAGGCACCTCTTACGAAGAATTACGCCTGACCCGCATCGCCGACACCGATACTAGACAAGCGCTGGCCAACCGTTTGGGCATCGCCCTGGGCGGCACGCGGCCGGATCGCCTGGATAAGTTATTGTTGCAGCCCGATCAACTGAACGAAGCCGCATTGGAGAACTTGTTCGGCTTGGCGGACACCAGCCGCGATCCTACCACTACATCGGCGCTCCCTTCTCCAGCGCTACAAGTCTGGCAAAAAGAACATTTGCGCGAAGTCTGGCGCCACCAAGACGATAGCGCGCGTTCCGAATTCGGGTTGCCGATGCCTGTCGTCGATCCCGATCTGGTCGGAGAAGCCGATTTGGTCGATGCAGTCCCCGGCAATCCGGCCTACGATCTGCGGCTGGCGAGAGCTCAGCTCGTAAGCGCTAAACAAATGGCGATCAAAACCGCTCGCGAAGCCAAACCTGAACCATTGGCCGGCTTTGATCAAATCGTCGCCGAGCAACTCGCGCCGCTTGCCGATCTATTGGCGTTATTCGCCGCGCATGGCCGTGGCGAAGCAATCGATGCCCAACTCAAAACCAAGCAAATCGCTCTACGCCCGTTTATCCAACTGATGAACATACGCAAACTGGCTGAAACCGGTAGCGTATTGGCGGTGGAATGGAACGATGTCTATGCGATTCTGACCCAAGTCTGGAAGCAACGTCAGGCCGCCGCCTGGCGGCAACTGGAAGGTACCTTGAGCCTGAGCCCCGACTACTTCCGTCTGCCCACGCCAGACGTTCAATACAGCGTACCAACGCCTTGGCGCGCTGATCCGCAAAGCCGGCGCGCATGGCTGGAGACCCTGGCGGCCCGCAGCCAGCAGGACCAAACGGTGGTTGAAGCGCTGCAAACCGCGTTGATCGCTACCGAAACCGCGGTACTACCATCATTACGGGACGCCTTGGTCGCGGATTTGATCCAAACCGGGCAATCCGGCTTGGACTCGCTGGACGAGGTAGCCAACCGCCTCTCGCAAGAATTGGCCATCGATTGTAGAAGCGGTGGCGCTCAACGCATCACCCGCGTCGAACAAGCTTTGGAAACCATCCAGGCCGTCATGTTCTCGGCACGGATGGGACAATTCGCTGCCCCACCGGTGTTGGGTAGTGCCAACCCGGCGGCAACCTGGGTACTGAACCTGACTGGCGGCTACAGCGAGAGTAAATTCGACGAAGAATGGCAATGGCTAGGCGCCTATGCCACTTGGCGCGCATCGATGTTCGTTTTCGGTTATCCGGAAAACTACCTGTCGCCCAATCTGCGTCCGCCGCACTACAACCAATTGGCTTATCAAACTCTGGCACGTACCAAAGAGTTCGACACATTGATCAAGGCGCTGGGCGACAATTTACGCTTGACCGCCAGCCAGGCAAGAACGCTGGCGAAAGACTATCTGAATGGATTACGGGGTAAAAACCAGCAAGGCGCCGATAACTACCCGGATCTACCTGACGCATTGAAACAAACCAGCTTCGAAATTACCGACCAACTGTCGGAAAGCCAATTGCGCGAGCGCGGCAGCTTGATCAGCGGTTTGTTCGGCAGCGTCACCGATCCGTATCTGGCCTCCAAGTATCTGTGGGAAGTGTTTTACTTCGTGCCCCTGGCAATTGGCTTGCAGCTACAAAAATCCGGGCAATACCTGGAAGCGCTGGACTGGTTGCAAACGCTTTATGCCTATAACCTGCCGGCTGCCCAGCGTAAAATTTTTCACGGCCTAACCCTGGAAGCCAATTTGCCAACCGACTTCAGCCGCGCCGACGAATGGCTGATACAAGGCTTGAATCCGCATGATATCGCCACGAAACGTGGCCATGCTCACACCCGCTACCTGTTGACGGCGCTGGTCCGCTGTTTCCTGGACTTCGCCGACTCTGAATTTACCCGTAACACCGCCGAATCGTTGCCACGCGCTCGAGCCTTGTACGTCAACGCGCTGGAATTGCTGGATCAACCGGAAATGCAAACGCCAACCGGAGGTACCGGGGCCGCCGCCAATCCGTTTCCAGCCAATCCCTTGCCGCAAACGTTGAGATTGCATGCGGAACTGAATTTGTTCAAGCTTCGCAACGGCCGCAATATTGCCGGCCTGGAACATCGCAGCGCCGGCTCGGCCGCCGCTTCGGCAAGCAACTTGCCGGTGGTCGCCGGCGACGGCAGATTGGTACTTCCCAGGGCCTCGCTACCCAAGCCGACAGCTTATCGCTATGCGGTATTGGTGGAACGGGCCAAGCAGCTGGTGGGCATCGCTCAGCAAATCGAAGCGGCATTTTTGGCGGCGCTGGAAAAGCTGGATTCGGAATCCTACAATCTGCTGAAGGCCCGCCAGGATATGCAGCTATCGCGAGCACAGGTCAGGCTGCAGGATCTGCGCATGGTTCAAGCCCAGGATGGCGTAACGCTGGCCGATTTGCAGAAACAACGCTCAACAATTCAGGCCGATCATTATGACGGACTATTGGACGAGGGCTTGATAGGCCTGGAACAAGCGTCTTTGGGTTTTATGACAGCCGCTGCAGTGTTACATACTTCGGCTGCGGTAATCTACGGCGGCAATGCAGTATTACAAGGCGTGAAGGCCGCGTTCACCTTTGGGTTGTTTGGCGACCCCGGCTCTAGCGCTGGGGCAATGGCGTCGTCATTCGCTTCAGCGGCTTCCACCACAGCATCGATTTTGGAAACCTACGCCAGTTACGAACGCCGCAAGCAAGAGTGGAGTTTTCAACGTGATCTAGCCAGGCATGACGAATTGATCGGCGACCAGCAAATCACCATCGCTTTCGATCAGGTCAGGCTGGCTCAACAAGAAGGCCTGATCGCCGGCATGCAGGCCGGGTTCACCGAGGACACGCTGAACTTTCTGGCCAACAAATTTACCAATGCCGAGTTGTATGCCTGGATGAGTGGCATACTGGAGCGGATCTACAGTTACTTCCTGCAACAGGCTACGGCGATGGCGCAGCTGGCCGAAAGCCAATTGGCCTTCGAACGCCAGGATACGCCGCAAGCAGTGATTCAGGCCGACTATTGGCAGGCTCCGGCCGATAACACCGCGAGCGGCGGTGACGGCGCGCAACCCGACCGGCGCGGTATGACCGGTTCGGTCCGGTTGTTGCGAGACATCTATCAACTCGATCAATACGCCTTCGACAGTCGACGCCGCAAGCTGCAATTGAGCCAAACCTTTTCGTTGGCGCAACTGAGCCCGATTGAATTCCAACGTTTCCGCGACACTGGCCGTCTGCTGTTCGGTACGCCGATGAGTTTGTTCGACCAGGACTTCCCCGGCCATTATCTACGCCTGATCAAACGGGTGCGAATATCCGTGATCGCCTTGACGCCGCCCACCCGTGGTGTGCGTGCCACCTTGAGCTGTTCCGGACTATCACGGGTAGTGGTCGGCGGCGACTTGTTTCAAACTATCGTCGTTCGACGCGATCCCGAACAGATCGCCTTTACGTCTCCCAGTAACGCCACGGGCCTGTTCGAGCTGGAACGCGAAGACGAGATGTTATTACCATTCGAAAGTATGGGCGTGGACACCAGCTGGGAGTTGCAATTACCCAAGGCTGCCAACCCATTCGATTTCGCGACCTTGGCGGATGTGTTTTTCACCGTCGAATATACCGCTCTGCACAGTGCGGACTACCGGCAACAAGTGATTGCGACCCTGAATCGTCAGATTGGTGCCGACCGGGCCTTTAGCCTGCGCGACAATTTTGCCGACCAATGGTACGATCTGAATCATCCGGAACAAACCGCCAATCCGATGGTGGTGAAGTTCAAAACCGTGCGCGGCGATTTTCCGCCCAATGTATTGGACCTAACGATACGGCAAGTAGTGTTGTATTTTGTGTTGAAGGATGGCGTTACACTGAACTTACCGATAGCCTATTTACGTTTCACTGAACAAGACGGAAATACATTCGCCGGCGGAGCGGCAACGGCTATTGACGGCGTCGCCAGTACCCGGCGCGGTAACGCCTCCGACTGGCTGGCGATGCTTGGACATCCGCCGGTCGGCGAATGGACTCTGGCACTGACCAACGCCCTGTCCGATGGCCGATCAATTAGCACATTGATCGGCGACGAAACCATTCAGGACATATTATTGGTAATCAGCTATGGAGGCCGTTATCCAGACTGGCCGGCTTGATATCCTTGGCGATGTCAATGAAAACTGCCTTCATCCCTATAATTCCAAAGTGCTAAATCGAGGCCCGGTTCATTCGCCGGGCTCTCGGCTTCAATTATAAAAACCAGCGGATTTTCGAAATTACCATGTCGAAAGCTATTGGTTGGCGTCCGGTTATTCCGGCCTAGTCGATAAAATCTTTTTCTACCTTACTCGCCAGGGCTATGCGTCAGCCAAAACGCTAACCCGCTTGCGGCCTTGCCAAAGAAACATCGCGGATTAAGATGCCAACGCCAATAATCTGGGCAAAACTTCATCGCGCTGGTGAATATCCAGTTTGGTGTAGATCTTGCCGACATGGTCTTTCACGGTGGTGGGTTTGATATTCAAACGCTGGCCGATCTGCTCGAAGGACACGCCCTGACTAAGCAACATCGCCACATCTTTTTGGGTAGGTGACAGCGGAATTTGTTGCATGCAGCGCAACACTTTCAATTTTAAAGGTTCACGGTGCTCTATCGTCAAACCGACTAAGCCTTCGGCGTCGCTGTTTTCTTGATCCAGCCAATAGGCGCGAAATAGAAATTGGCCATTTGCCCCCACATGCCGATAGTTGGGCGGGGCCGCATTTTGACCGCGATAAATGACTTTAAGATCTCGACAAAGTTGAGCCAGTCTAGCCATCAGCACGTCTTTCTCACTGTCATGATGCTCGGTCAGCGTAGGGCTATACGCCAAATTTAACAGTTTCTTGGCTTCCGGACTCATAAACAGCAGGCGTCCGTGGGCATTCATGATAATCATCCCCGACGTGGCCTCTTTGTTGTAGCTCGGTCGATCGTCATTTACCGCCCGCAGTGCGTGGGTCAGATAAGGCAGCAACTGCGACACCAATACTTGATCATTGCGATCGAAGGGTTTATGGGTTTTGGGTCTATATAAACGCAAGATTCCGTTGGGCTTGCCAACACAGAGGGTGGGCATCCAAAGCACATGATGCATATCAAAGCGGCTATACACCACGTTATACATATCAGTGCTGTAAAAATGCTCATCTAAAATCAAGGGACTAGTGATCGCCGGATGCGCTTTCAGCCAGCTGACAGCGCGGCTTAACCGTTCCGGGTTATAAAAGCTCGAGACCACCTCGACCATCGTACCGGCCATGTCACTACCGTCAAAATCAGTGATGCAGTAAGTGGGTCGCAAGTGCTCATTCACGCCGGAGAACACATTGCTGACTGAAGGAACCAAGCTCGGCAAGGTACGCAGAAACTCGCCTATCACCAACTCCTTGCCCAGCCCGGAGCAGCATAACTGACGCAGATAACATAGTGCCTGACTTCGTTTCATCGGGATTGCTCCTCTTATAAATTTTTAGCCGCCATCTCCTAAAAAAGGCGAAACGGAATGGTATGTGTGCGTGCTGTGCGGCACATGTCCTATTTATTCACTTGCCGACTCAGTAACCACGGCAATAACTCGTCGCGCTGATGAATGTTTAATTTGCTGTAGATCTTCCCCACATGGTCTTTGACGGTGGTGGGTTTGACGTGCAAACGCTGAGCAATCAGCTCAAACGACACGTCTTGCGCCAACAACAAAGCAACTTCTTTCTGGGATGGCGACAACGGTAGATCGCGAAGCGCACGCAGAATTTTTAAGGTTAAGGGCTGAAAATACTCAATGGTCACACCTATCATCCGACTCTCACCTTGATCGTGGGCGTTCAGCCAATACGCCCGAAACACAAATTGACCATTTGGCCCTGTGTGTGCGAACGACGGTGGCGGCGTATTCTCACCACGGTAAATCCCATGCAAGTTACGACACAACGCGGCCAACTTTTGCATCAGGCGATCGTGCCGGCGCTGATCGTTTAACAACCGCGGGTAGCGCGCTTGTTCCAACAAAGCCTTGGCTTCCGGGCTCTGGAATAAAATGCTGCCCTGGGTATCCATCACCAACATCCCCGAATGACTATCCGCACCGGAATCAAAGTTAACATCGTTGACCGCTGCATAGGCGTGCGCCAGATAAGGCAAGAGGCCTAGCAAACGCGCTTGATCGCGACTATCAAAAGGCTTTTGATGACGTGGCCGATACAAGCCTAACACCCCGGCATTTTTGTCACCCAGCATGAGCGGCGCCCATAGCAAATGGTGCATGTCAAATGGCAGGTAGATCTGCTGATACAAATCGGTTAGATAAAAAGATTCCTCCATAATCTTTGGATTATCGATAATCGGATGCTGACTGAACCAGGTCATAGCGCGCGCTTGGCGCTGCGGGGTGTGATACTCGGCGATGATTTTAGGCGCCACGGCGCTCATCTCGGCCAGATCGAAACCGGCCAAGTGATAATGCGGAATCAAGCCGCCACATACGGAAAAAGTATTGCTATTGGAGGCAATCAAGAGCGGCACCGACTTTAAAAACTCAGTAATCGCCACCTCCCGGCTCAACCCGGAGCAACAGATCTGACGCAGATACGCTAGGGCGTGGCTTTGTTTCATCCGGACAATCTCACTATCAGTCAGAAAATGGCGTAACTTTTTGAAACCGACATTGCGCCACATCCGCGCTATCGAAACATCCTCCCTAAGGAGGGTAGTTTCAAACATTCGATCAGTATTCCGCGCCGCCCTACTCAGCCCAGGTCGAAGGCTAGCCCGAAAACGCTTACATCTTAATATTTATAAGGCCCATGAGCATATCAGTCTAACGCTAAAACTTCATCATACCAATCTAATGCCGGACAGTTTACTGATTAGTCGGCCAGCGCCAATAACTTGGGCAGCAACTCTTCGCGCTGACCAATATCCAGTTTGTCATAGATCTTGCCGACATGATCCTTCACAGTGGTCGGCTTGATATGCAGCCGCCGACCAATATGCTCAAATGACATGCCTTGGGCAACGTATTGAGCAACCTCCTGCTGCATGGGCAATAGGGGCAGATACCGGTCATAACCGGAATGCATCAAAGTTTGAAACCGGGCGGCAGGATGCTTTTACAAATGGGTGCCTACAACGGCATGCCTGAGTTTATGGCCGCTTTGGAACAAGTGCTTGCCTTGCCGCAGTGGCGCGATTATTTCGCTGGCTTTTCATGTCCCTACGGATTCAAAAGCGTTGAAGATTATCAACGTTGGTTGCCGGCAGTGGGTTTTGTAATCAAGCGTTTGGAATTGATCGAAAAACATGCACTTCATGCGGATGCGGAAGCGTTCACCAGCCAAGCCACTACCAGCACCAAAGGCAAAATCGTCTATGTCGCCACGGCCGACGAAACGCCGGTGACTTCATACATCACCCCCGGCGACAACCAGGACATTGCCTTGTCACTCACCCTGATCCCCAAACGCACTCCGGCGCGGGAAATCCACCTCGATCTGGACAAGGACAGCTACCAACTCTTGAGCCAATGGCAACGAACCGACACCGCCAGTCGGACCTCGAGCCAACAGGAGCAAGCCTATATCGGTCAACTAAAAGGGTTGTTTCGGGATTTAGGCTTGCAAAAGACCCCGCCTGCCTATTCGCTACGCGAACCTCAGCCCCATGAACAGATCCACTGCTTGCAAGACCGTTTGCAGATCAAAACCGGCCAAGTCTTGGAAGGCCAGGATCGGCTGATTCTGGTCGGCCTAGGTGAGGTACTACAAGTTCTATTGGCTGTTGCTCGCACGAAAAAATTAGCAATAGAATTTCTGTATGCTGAGCCAAAACAGTACACACAGAGAACTTCCGAGAATATAGCTGACCGCCAAATGAGGCATTTTAGTCTTACCCAGAACTGCCAATTTCGTTCTGTCCAGGGATTCGCTCATGAATACGAGCCAAACATGAAGGCTGCCCATGTTTTCTTGTTAGGTTTTGAATCGGCTAGGTTGCAAAATGCAATTGAACAACGCGGTGACTTCGATCAAAAACGCTACCGCTGTCATGTGGTTGTCGGTGTGCCAGCATTCCAGGCTGGTTGGGAGTCGAATGCTATAAGACCCCATTTATCATTGTTGGAGGATCTGAATATTACCGAGCGTTCTATCGCCTATTGTCAAGCTAATTCAATACGAGAAGCATATCTTACACTTTGGGAGTTGTATAAACAGCTTGGTGATGAACATGGTTGTTTTTTTATTTCTCCTCTTGGAACCAAACCTCATGCAATTGCTACTGCTTTATTCTTATTAGAAACTAAAGGCAATGACATTCCCACATCTCTTTATTACGATCATCCAGAGCGAGTAAAAAATAGATCATCGGAAGTTGCTGTTTGGCACCATGTCCAAGTCACAATGAACAAGTAAATAAATGAAATTATCAAATTCTTCAAAGACCTCGGACCGATTTGGACGATACTATACTAATTCAGAAGTTGCTCGCGTATTAGTTAATTCAATGGGAATGAAAAACCCCAGGATTGCAATTGATCTTGGTACTGGAAATGGATCCCTGGTAGGCGAGGCTAGTCGTCATTGGAATATCACAAAATTTGTCACTGTTGATATAGATGATGAAGTGAGTTCTCTATTCCATCAATTTAAATATTCAAATTTCACTCACTACACGGGCGATGCATTGGAACTTGGTCTATCCGAGAAAATTGGAGTACCTTTGGGTACTGTTGACTCGGGTCTTTGTAATCCTCCGTACATTCGACCGAAATGGCGTCAAACCTTTGGTGAAATTCTCGAAGATGCCGGTTTGAGTGCTGTGATCCCAAAACTTAGTTGTATACATGCCGACGTTCTTTTTCTTGCGCAAAACCTTCGTTTTCTCAGAAAGGGCGGCAAACTTGGTCTTATACTACCGGATGGCCTTATTGCCGGAGATCGTTACGTAAAACTCCGCCAAAACCTGACCCTCGCGCACAGGCTTGAACGTGTTATCGAACTCCCTCGTGGCGTGTTTTCCAAAACAGACGCCAAGGCTCATATTGTAGTTTTGTCTAAGCAAGAAGTCCCATCCACAGTCACACAAATTCAGCGACTGGAAATTAACAGCGACCTAACTGATCCAATATATATCTCACCGGACCAAGCAGGTATTCGGCTAGATTATTCATTTCTGAGAATAAATAACCGAATTAATTATCAATATGACAGAATCGCAATTCGAAATATTACTGAACTTGTTACCCGAGGAATTTACTCGTCTGCAATTCGTAAAGAATTAAATTTCCCTGTTTTTCACAGCACAGATTTCGATCACAACTCATCTGAAGTACCGAAAAAATTTCTATTAAAAGAAGTTCCTATTAATTTATCGAAAGAT
This sequence comes from Methylomonas albis, assembly GCF_014850955.1. Classification (NCBI taxonomy): domain Bacteria; kingdom Pseudomonadati; phylum Pseudomonadota; class Gammaproteobacteria; order Methylococcales; family Methylococcaceae; genus Methylomonas; species Methylomonas albis. The sequence continues at coordinate 2,115,943 of NZ_JACXSS010000001.1, read as the reverse complement.
AAAATGGCTCATCAAGGTGATATATTGATAGCTCGCGTTGGTCGGAATTTAGAAGAAAAGATTTGTCTAGTTTCTAATGGATACGTGGCTGTAACCGATTGTATTTTTGTACTTCGAATTACCCAAAATTGGCGCCAAAAAACTTTTAGATTTCTTACAAGTCCACAGGGAAGTGAGGCTGTTTCGGCAATTTCCCACGGTGTTGGTGCAAAATTTATTACAAAAGATGCTTTACTTGGGTTAGAAATATAGAAACGTACTATTTTCTTAGCTATGCAATTCAACTTAAACAGGCTGTTGAAAATCAATTACATGGACGTTGGCGGGGCAGAAAAATTGACTATATATTGCGATGTTTCGCAAGTATTGCCACTAAATATTGACAAATTAACTAGCCAAATATTGAAAATCAACAATCTGTTAAATACTCTTATTAGATAATTTAACATTCAAACAAACTTTTAAGATTTGGCGGTTATTTTGAAACGGCCGAATCAGTTTTTTTGAGATGAATCAACTTCATCAACAAAAATACCCACTTCGGTAACTGTTTCTGGCTCTACTTGCAGTCCGGAGTCTAACCTAGCCAATCGCACCTCTTCCCCATGCCCTTGCTCATACGCCGCCTGATGCGCATGCCTTTCCATCGTCACAATTTTATTGGCTAGTCGCTGCAAGCGCTGCTGCCACTCTAGGCGCGCGGCAATGCAATGTTTGTTGGAGATGACCTGGCACAGCCACAAGGTATCCATCACGATCATCAACTGATCGAGCAGACGAATCAACTCGACGAATTGCGCAATCTGCGGCGAAGCAATCTTGGCCACAAACTCCCTGGGGTGCGTGTAGGTCGGCGTTTCGCTGATGCCGTTGTCGGCCTTGAGTTTTTCCAGCCGTAGTTTCTCCTGCTGCAGTTGCTCCGCGCATTCAGCAATCATCTGACTGACGAGGCTTTCGATTTCATCGACGGTTTCCTCCCGGCCGATGATGCGCAAGATCACGTCGATCGCATACAAGGACACCATCAGCCGATGATAGCTATTACGAATGACCCGGATGGCTTGTTCGCTGTTGATGCTAAACGTACGTTCAAATATCGGCCGACTGATGGCACGGCGCGGGGCTGATTTGGGCTGTGGAGCTGTTTCGGACATGACCGTTTCCTGATGTGGACGAATGGTTCATGATCGTAAGCCAGATTCTTTTTAGCCTTTCCGCAGCTGATGGCGAATTCGGTGTCAGCTGCAAAAGCTCGCCAAAAATATTCTGCTTCAATACCCGCCAACGGAATCGGTTGGCCATCGGCCTTTCGCTTCTTCCCAGACTTTCTCGGCTGGTCTTTCATGACTGCCTTGATCCGGCTTCGGTCGGCGTTCCGTTTTTAAGCGGCGACGGTGGTTTTCCATCGGCGTGTCAGGTGCGTCAAGCCTGATGTGACTATTGATTGTTTTACCCTGCCGGGCGCATCGATTCCCAGCAGGGGTTCGGCGTGCCGGCATACCCAGCGCCGCGCCGTTGGGTATTGTTATCGTTGAGTCGGGCGCGGCCGACAGGAGGAATGTCATCATGGCCAATCGCGGCGTGAACAAAGTCATCTTGCTGGGCCGGCTTGGCGCCGATCCGGATGTTCGCTATATGCCCAATAACGGCGGCAAAGTTGTCGCCGTTCGCTTGGCAACCAGCGAAGTCTGGAACGATCCCAAAAACGGCAAACAGGAGCGAACTGAATGGCATCGGGTGGTGTTTTTCAAAAAACTCGCCGATACCGCCGAGCAGTATTTACATAAAGGCAGCCAGATCTACATCGAAGGCCGATTGCGTACCCAGCAATGGGGTCAAGCGAATGACAAGCGATACCGTACCGAAATCACCGCCTTTGAATTGCAGATGCTGGATCGCCCTAACGCAGCAGCAACCGCCAACAGTTCGTCATCATCCCCAACAGCGCCCGAGGATGCCGATTGGGATGACGACTACAGCGATATGCCTATGCATTAAGCCGCAGCGCGCCGATTATTGGCGTTCGTGGATTTAACGTTTACACCGCCGATCCTTTTCAGGCTTCAGTATTTCAACCCCAAGGGGAATTCCATTCCCCGGCGGGCAATGGCGTTCCCTTTTTTTTATTGAAGGAGACCCACCATGAGCCAAAACAACCGCAATACCTTACCCAAAACCCGTGACCTGCCAATGCCGGCTGTTGTGCAACAAAGCTACGGCCTGTCAGAACAGTCCTGGAAAGTGCTGACGGAAGTCACTTTTCCAACCGCCAAAACCCCGGAAGCCATTCTGATGGCGCTGGATTATTGCAAAGCCCGCAAACTCGACATCTTCAAAAAGCCGGTGCATATCGTGCCGATGTGGAGTGCCGCTTTAGGCCGCAATGTCGAAACCGTTTGGCCGTCCATCACGGAAATCCAGACGACCGCGTCGCGGACCGGCGTTTGGGCTGGCATGGACAGACCCGTTTGGGGCCCGGACATCACCAAAACCTTTACCGGGCGCTACAAGGACGACAACGAGCAATGGCAGGAATCCAGTGTCACCGTGACTTTTCCCGAATGGGTGGCGGTCACCGTGTACCGGATCGTCGGCGGCAAACGCTGCGCCTTTACCGAGGAAGTCTACTGGCAGGAGGCTTATAGCACGGCCGGCGGTAAAAACTCGCAAGTGCCGACCGCTATGTGGATCAAACGACCGAAAGGTCAGTTGGCCAAATGCGGTAAAGCGGCCTCCTTGCGTGCAGCCTTTCCGGAGGAATGCGGTTACGCGGCCGAGGAAATGGATGGCAAAACGCTCGACGATATTGTCGACGATTCGGTGATCGATGGCGAGGCGACGCCTTGGAAAACCGATGTTGGCCATGATGATGTTCGGTTTACCGGGGCATCCGAGCCTACACCGCACGTGATCGACCTGTCGCAAATCCATCCCAAGGTGCAAAAAGCGGTCGCAGAGTTGGTTAGACGGACTGCGGCGGCAGGCGCCTGGAAAGCGGCCTACGACTATGCCCATCAGAAGTTCAAAGGTATCGATCTGACGTTTGCTTTGGCCGAGCTGGATAAGGTATCGCAAGTCTAACCCAGGGGAACACCAACCTTGAGCCAGACCGATAGTGGCGGCATGCCACCCTTGTCCGCGAAAGACATGGCCATGAATCAGGCCCGTCAAACCTTGGGTAACGCCGCCTAATACGCGGCCACCCAAAATTCCCTAACCACCCACGAGGGCGTCATGTTTCGCCCACGGGGTCGGACATGACGCTCTTCATTTATCAGGAGAGATCATGAACACAAACGATCAATCATTGAACCGCGTGCCCTGTCATACCGACTGGCAACGTTACGATTCACCCACGGTATTACGCCGTCACGGCCGGGGCTTTCTGGAACGCCTGTGGCGACCCCAGCCCAGCGAACCCGATCCGCAGCCCTTGGGCCAACCGGAACTGACGACATTAGCCGAAAGTTTTGGCGGCGTGTGTCTGCCGGCGCAAGACGAACTGCTGTTGCTGTTCGGGGATGGCTATTGGGCCCGGCGCTGCCAGACCCAGTTGCAGAAGCTTGGCATTGAGACGGTGCGATTTGGTTGTCAGGTGCAGTTGATCGGCTTTTCGCAATGAAGGTCATCGACGTTTCGCAACGTTCCGATACCTGGCGGCAGTGGCGCTTACAAGGCGTCAGTGCCAGCGAAGCAGCCATCGTCATGAACCGTTCGCCATACAAAACCCCGTGGCGTCTCTGGGCCGAGAAAATCGGCCTGGTTTTGGAAGCCAGCCTGGACAACAACCCGTTGATCCGAGCTGGCATCCAGCAAGAGCCGGAAGCTTTGCAACGCTTCGAGGATAAACACGATCTGATGTTATTGCCGCTGTGCGGCGAGTCGGAACGCTATCCCTTGATGCGTGCCTCGTTCGACGGCTTGTCCGAAGCGAATAAACCCGTGAAAATCAAGTGTCCGCACGAGACCACGTTTCTGGATGTGCTGTTGAATCGGGAAGTCTCGGCAGCCTATCAGTTGTATTGGTGCCAGGTGCAACAGCAATTGCTGGTCGCTGAAGCTCAACGCGGCTTTTTGTTTTTCTATCACCAAGGCCAGGACGTGGAGTTCGAGATTCAGCGCGATGAGACCTTTCTCACCGAGCTGGTCGATACCGCGATGGATTTTTGGTCGGCGGTCAAATCGAAAAAGGAACCGCCTAAGGATCCCGAACGCGATTTGTACATGCCGCACGGCGAGGTGGAGCTCCAATGGCAACAACTGGCGGCAACCTATCGGCAACGAGCGTTGACCATCCTGGACCTGAAAAGCCAAATCAACCAGTTGGAGGATGAGCAGTCGCGCATTGAAGACACTTTGGTGGCATTAATGGGTGATTACGTGGCGGCGGAGCATTCCGGGTTGCGGATCAGCCGTTTTCAAAGCCAGGGCGCCATCGATTACAAGGCCGCTCTTCAAGCCTTGCAACCGGATGCTCCGGCGTCGGCGCTGGAAGTCTATCGAAAACCGTCGGCTACGCGTGTCCACGTGACCTGCCGGGACGATGACGGTAAACATGCCGAGGTGCCGGTCGATGCCCAAGCCTTGAAAGACCTGGCGGGCGTGGACTTTTGGTTTTGAATTTTGATGGTTCGTTTCACGACATTCTGTAACCCCTTAAAGGTTGCAGGATGTCGCTTGATGAATAGGCGTATGCATTCGGTGCCGACATGTTGGTTTTAGGCTGGGCTTTCAAAAAAGTCCAACCCAAAACCCGCATCGTTCAGGCATTCCCTTCGTGGAATCCCGAATCCGGTTTCGACCGGCGTTCCGTTATCAAGCGGCATGAGTATTTTGCTCATGTGCCAGGTGCGTCAAGCCTGGTGTTTTTTGTTTGTCCCGTTGGGGTTCATCACCTTTGCGGGACTCGGTGACCCCTTTTATTCATTGAAGGAGGTCACTATGAATCACGACTTTTGGAAAACCTTGCACGGTTGGTTAAACATTGCCCATAAATCCGCCATATCCCCTAGCATCGTGTTAAACATCCTTGTAATTTCAGCTGAGCCTTTTGGGGCTCTATGACGGCAAACATGTCCGGCTAAATATTCATCGCACAGCGCGCGTACTGTATAAGCGTTTTCAGAATTTGCCACCTCTTGTTTTAACGTTAAGGCTTTTGCCTCTAATTTCGCTTGCTTGGCTTCTAATACAGGATCCCTGCCAGAATCACGCTGGTTTTTCAAAGCCTCCCAGGCGACAATAGCCGATGGAAATGACATAGACGGCCAATGACCGATCGATACCTGCCGAAGGCGTCCATCAACACTGCTTCTATATCGATAAAACCAGGTTCTCACCTTTGCCATCGCAGACAAACGCAGTCCAGGGTAATCATTAAAAGCCATATGCTGTCCAGGTAGCAAAGCTTTAGCGGTACGGGCGTCAAATTGCATTTTGGTATAGGTTTTTTGAAGCGAATGATGGCGCGAGCATAACCTGAAAAAACCTATACTAAAAGGTAAAGTGCAGGTAAGTTACGATGAGTGTCGATAATGTTATACTCAACATAAAATAAAATAATATTCCTTATTCATCATATACTTACAAATGAATAACCAGAAAATACAAGGCACCAAGCAAGACGAGAAAATGCAACACACCCCGATGATGCAGCAATATTTCCGCATCAAATCCGGCCAACCGGATACGCTGCTTTTTTATCGGATGGGCGATTTTTACGAGTTGTTTTTCGACGATGCCAAGAAGGCCGCACAATTGCTCGACATCACTTTGACCGCGCGCGGCCATTCCGGTGGCCAGCCGATTCCGATGGCCGGCATTCCTTATCACGCCGCCGAAAACTATATCGCCCGTTTATTAAAACAAGGCGAATCGATTGCGATATGCGAGCAGATCGGCGATCCGGCCAAATCCAAGGGACCCGTGGAACGCAAAGTGATGCGTATCGTCACGCCGGGGACGGTCACCGACGAGGCCTTGCTGGAAGATCGTAAGGATAATCTGCTGGTGGCGTTGGCAGTATTCGACAAGTTTTTCGGACTGGCCTGCCTGGATTTGGGGAGTGGTAAATTCACGCTCCAACAATTGGATAACGAAACCCAGCTGCTGAGCGAAATCGAACGATTGAATCCGGCAGAGCTGCTGTATAGCGAGGACATTAAACTACCGTCCGCCATCAAAGAACGCCGCGGCTTATGCAAACGGCCGCCCTGGCATTTTGACTTGGATAGTTGCCGGCTGTTGATTTTAAAGCAGTTCAACAGCCACGACTTAAAAGGCTATGGCTGCGAGCATTTACCCGCAGCAATTTGCGCGGCCGGTTGTTTATTGCAATACCTGCGCGACACTCAACAAAGCGCCCTGCCCCATATTCAAGGCATCCGCGTCGAGCACTGCGACGATAGCATCAGTCTGGACGCTGCTAGCCGCCGCAATCTGGAGCTGGACAGCCACCCCAGCGGCCAGCTGCAATACACCTTGCTGGGTGTGCTGGACAAGACCGCCACGGCGATGGGCAGCCGCTGTCTGCGGCGCTGGATACATCGACCCTTGCGCGATCATGCCGTTGTGAATGGCCGTTATGCCTGCATCGCCAGCCTATCGGCAAATCAGTTATATGCAGATCTACAAGTCAGCCTGCGTCAGGTTGGCGATATAGAGCGGATTAGTTCGCGCATCGCCTTGAAATCCGCGCGGCCGCGCGATCTGCTGGTGCTGCGCCACACCTTGGCGGTGTTGCCGCAACTGCAATGCCAACTCGCGGATAGCGAAAATCCGCATCTGGACAGCCTGCGTACACAATTACGGGAACAGCCGGAATTGCTGGCCCTGCTGCAACGCGCCATCGTCGACAATCCGCCTGTGTTGATTCGCGACGGCGGTGTCATCGCCCCCGGCTATCACCCGGAGCTGGACGAACTACGTAATCTCAGCCAGAACGCCGATCAGTTTTTGATCGACATGGAACAGCGCGAACGAGCCAGCACCGGTATCGCCACACTGAAAGTGAATTACAACCGGGTACACGGTTATTACATCGAGATTTCCAACGCCCAAGCCGACAAGGTGCCGGAGCATTACACCCGCAAACAAACCCTGAAAGGTGCTGAGCGTTACATCACCCCGGAACTTAAATCCTTCGAAGACAAGGTGCTAAGCGCTAGGGAAAAATCTTTAAGTTTCGAGAAAGCCTTATACGACCAATTGCTGGATACACTAGGCGACGCCTTGCTTGACTTGCAACATTGCGCCAACGCCCTGGCTGAACTGGATGTGTTGGTAAATTTCGCCGAACGCGCCGAAACCTTAAACCTGTCTCAGCCGACATTGGATCAACAGCCGGGCATAGCCATCGTCGGCGGCCGGCATCTGGTGGTGGAAGCGCTCTCCAGTATTCCCTTCGTCGCCAATGATCTCAATTTCTCGGCCGAGCGGCGCATGCTGGTCATCACCGGCCCAAACATGGGCGGTAAATCGACCTATATGCGCCAAGCGGCATTGATCGTGCTGATGGCTCACATCGGCTCTTATGTTCCTGCGCAAGCACTGCGTTGCGGGCCGATAGACAAGATATTCACCCGCATCGGCGCCTCCGACGATTTGGCCAGCGGCCGCTCGACTTTTATGGTGGAAATGTCGGAAACCGCCAACATTCTGCATAACGCCACCAGCAACAGCCTGATTTTGATGGACGAAATCGGCCGCGGCACTAGCACCTTCGACGGCTTGTCGCTAGCCTGGGCCTGCGCCGATTATCTGGCCCGCCACACCCAGGCTTTTACGCTATTTGCTACCCATTATTTTGAATTAACCACACTGGCCGAAGAACAGAGCAATATCCACAACATTCATTTGGACGCTATGGAGCACGGCGACAAGATCGTATTTTTACACGCGGTGAAGGATGGCCCGGCTAGTCAAAGCTACGGTTTGCAAGTGGCGGCGCTGGCCGGCGTGCCACAGAGCGTAATTGCCAACGCCAAAAACAAGCTGGCACAACTCGAAAACACCGCCTATATCGAGCTGCAGAATCATAGCGAAATCAACCAATTCGACTTATTCACCAGTCAGGAATGCCATCCGGCTGTGGTGTTACTTGAGGAACTCGATCCCGATCATTTGAGTCCACGGCAAGCATTGGACGCCTTGTATCGTTTGAAAGCGCTATTAAAAGCTAACAAGCGTTGATAGGAATATGATCCCAGCCCGACGCGGAACGCAAACAATTTAGCTTGCCCCAGCAGCCAATTCAGTGCGGAAAACCTTGTTTTATATTAACTAATTGCGATTGCAACTAGTATACTTTCCAAAGCTTCCCTACCTAACACAGTAAATTCCATGGCGACACGCCACTTTGAAAAACCATTGATTGTTATGCTGCTGGTAGTGTTCACGATCAGCTTAAGCAGTACGGACGCGCTATGGCGATTTGATCGCTGGATCTATGATGTCCAACTAAAGCTGCTCGCTACCCCGGCTTCAAAAGAAATTGTCATTATCGAAGTCGATCAAAAAAGCCTACAAAAACTAGGACGCTGGCCCTGGCCTAGAGATATTCACGCCCGTTTGCTGGAGACTCTGGCACCGATGAAACCCAATGCCATTGCCTTGGACTTTGTTTTTTCCGAAGCCGACCGGCAGCATCCGGAGTTGGACGCACGCTTAAGCCATGCGCTAGAAAGCAACAATCAGGTAATACTACCGGTTATTGTGGAACACAATGGCAATAATATAGTCGTAACGCAGCCCTTGCCGGAGTTTGCCAAACACGCGGTATTGGGGCATGCCAACGTTGACTTGGATAAGGACGGAATTAGTAGAAGCGTTTTATTGCAACTTGCTTTGGGTAACTCGCAGTGGCCGGCAATGCCGCTAGCTATATTTGCATTACTCCACCCGGAAATATTAACTGATTTACCCGGCTTACGTACCGAAACGCTGCAAGACGGTATACAAGGCGATTACCGTGTGTGGTTGCCGTTCTTCAACCCCAACACCGATTTCGCTCGGGTGTCTTATTTAGACGTGTTGTCCGGTGCCGTACCTGGACAGTTTTTTAGCCACAAATACGTACTGGTCGGCTTGACCGCCAGCGGGATAGAACGTGAGTTGCCAGGACCGTTAGCCGTCGGTGATAAGCCCATGAACGGCGTGGACTTCGTCGCTGCAGGCTTGGATGGCCTGATAAAGCAAACTCTTTGGCAGCCGTTGCCGGGCCATTGGCAATTTCTATTAAGCCTGGCAATAGCCGGTATCGCTATCAAAATCAGCACTTTTTTTTCACTGCGCTGGCTAGCCTTAGCTGTATCCATACTGTCCATAGCTATTTTACTGTTCAGTTTGGCGTTACTGTACGCCAGCCATTATTGGTTTGCGCCCGCCGCTTCCTTAGCCGTGGTGCTAGTGAGCTACCCGCTACGCAGCTGGCGGCATTTTGAAAAACTGATTCAATCCTTATTCGCGGAGCGAAAGCGCGCTTATATCACCTTAAATGCCATCGTCGATGGCGTAATAGCCACCGACAGCAAGGGCGTCATCGAGTATATGAATGCGGCCGCTCTGGATCTCGTCGGCAGCAAACAGCCGAAGACTGCCAGCCAAAATATCGACGATATTTTTAGCGTGGAAATGGACGGTAAACCCCATAAAATGGGTGAATTGATCAAACAAAGCGTCAACAGTCAGGGACCGTTGAAATTCAACAATAGCCGCCTATCCATTTCCGACCAATATGTCATGAACGCCAACCTGACTATCGCCCCGTTGATCGGCCGCCGTGGCATGCTGATAGGCACAGTATTGACGATCAACGACATTGGCGAGCGAATGATTATGGCGAAAATGCTGCTGCAAAAAGCCGAAGAACAATCTGTGATGCGAGAATTAATTAACCGGACCGAACAAGTTAGCTTGGCCAAAAGCCAGTTTTTATCGCAAATGAGCCACGAATTACGCACACCGTTGAATGCCATCATTGGCTTTGCGCAGTTGATGCAAATGGACGATCCGGAACATCCTCTGGCCGACACTCACCTGGACTCAGTCAATGAAATACTCAAGGCCGGTCTGCACTTACTCGGCCTAATAAACGAGCTATTGGATCTGGCCAAAATCGAATCCGGCAAAATTAGCGTCAATATCGACAGCATTAACTTGGTTGAAATGATAAAGGATTGCCAAACCCTGATTGCACCCATGGTGAACAACAAGGGCCTGGAACTAATCGTCGACAATCCTTTGCCTGAGGACGTCGAGCTAAAAGCAGATCCGAAACGCGCAAAACAAATTTTATTAAATTTTCTTTCCAACGCGGTGAAATATAACCGCCCTAACGGCTCTATCAGCCTCAGCAGCAGGCAGGTAGGCAATAACAGGGTTAGGATTTCCATTACCGATACCGGGAATGGTCTGGCAGAGCAGGAACAACAATTGTTATTCCAATCGTTTCAACGCCTGGGCGCGGACAATACCGATATAGAAGGCACCGGCATCGGACTGGCAATTACCAAACAACTGGCCGAATTGATGCACGGCAATGTAGGCCTAAGCAGTACGCCCGGCATAGGCAGTACGTTTTGGGTGGAATTGCCGATCCATTACCATTAAGCCCCATTAGTATGTGGGATGCAGCCGCGACCCTAACTTATCGTATCCGGCAATCCATGCCGGCGCCGGATACTAACGCAAACTAGGCATTTAGTTTACTATGCTGGTTGCTATCAAATCCTAAACAAACCCAAAATCCAAACAAGTCATAGTTTCAGACAACGCGCAAACTCTATCTATACTTATACGCTACATTTCAATACCGCTTCTGAGTCGCGGCTGTTGATTTCCCTAAACACTGCTTATCGAGGCCATTATGAAACATCTTTTCGCCTGTTGGGGCATGGGACTAGCCCTTTGCATATCGAGTGAAGTATCAGCCGATGAATCAGTTATCGGTTACATCAAAACCATCACCGACCAAACGACTATTGACGAGAGCACCGGCCCGATAAAAGCCAGTCTTGGTTCGCCGATACGCATAGGCAACGTCATCAAAACCGACAAAAACGGCGCTGCCGGGCTAACTCTAAAAGACAATACTATTTTGTCTATCGGCCCAAATACCGAATTAAAGATCGAGGCGTATCAATTCGAACCACAACAGGATAAGTTGCAATTAAATGCCAACTTGTTGACAGGCACGTTGCACTATATTTCCGGCGTCATCGCCAAACTCAAGCCTGAAGCGGTAACGGTAAAAACCCCTACCGGCGTGATTGCGGTGAGAGGCACGCGTTTTTTAGTCAAGATTGAAGAATAAGCCGAGTATTTGCCATGATGACAATATCCCTACCCAAAACCCTAACATTCGCTATTGCGCTGGCATTATCCGGTTGTGCCAAGTCCTATTTAGTATTGCTGGAGGATCACGACGGCTCGACCGGGAAAGTGATTTTCAGCGACGCTGGCAGTGAAACAGTGGTTGAACAGGCCGGCTATGGCGCGGCACTGGACAATTCCAAAACCGTATTCAAAGTCGAACAAGAAAAGATCAATAAAGATTTTGGCAGAGCCTTGGCCTCCGAACCCGTGTCGCCGGAGATATTTTTATTATATTTTGAGACTGGTGGCACCAAGCTAACCGCCGAATCAGCAGCCCTGATCCCTAAAATCATAGAAACCGCTGGCAAACACCCAGCCGCCGATATTTCTGTGATCGGTCACACCGATACCGTGGGCGATGCGGGCAAAAACGAAAAATTGGCTAACGAGCGCGCGGTGCAGGTTAGTCGCTTGTTCGACCCAAGCAAACTGGATGTGAAGGAAATCGCCGTTACATCGCACGGCGAAAAGAATTTATTGATTAAGACCGGCGATGAAACATCCGAGCCGAGAAACCGTCGGGTAGAAGTGACGATTCGATAGTTTTCTAACCAAAACCGCCGGCTCGGACGCTGGCGGTTTTGTTGCGTATTCTTTTATTCGCTGGCGAGAACTTTTGCCAATTGCGCAGCTGGCACATAGCCCGGCAGGATATTACCTTTTTGCGTGACTATCATCGGTGTGCCGTTCATTCCAAATGCTTCGCCTAGGGCCATGTGTTCGTCCACTGGGTTTTCACAGGTTTTTGCATCCAGATTCTCGCCTTTCTTCGCGGCAGTTAAAGCTCTATTTTTGTCAGCGGCACACCAGACGGAAACGGCCTTTTTGTAGGAATCCGAGCCCTTGCCGGCTCTAGGGAAAAACATGTAGCGTATCGTGATGCCCTGCGCCATGTATTGATCGATTTCCGAATGCAGCTTACGGCAATAGCCGCAATCGATGTCGGTAAAGATAGACACCATATATTTGCTGGCTTCAGGTTTGAAGATGATCATCTTTTGTTCGCCGACTTTATCCAACGAGGCTTTACGCACGCTAGCCAGCTTGGTTTCGGTGATATTTTTCTTTGCTTGGGCATCGAATAACTGCCCTTGCAACAAATATTTGCCATCTTCAGATGCATAGAAAATATTGCCACCCATGCTCACTTCATACAAACCTTGAATTTCGGACGGCTTGACAGAATCGACCTGTCCTCCTGGCATAAACTCGCTCAATGCTTTTTTAATGGCGGCTTCGTCGGCAAATAGCGCTGGACTAGTCAAAGCCAATAGCGTCAAAGCCAGAATATGTGTGATTTTTTTCATGCGCTTACCAGGAAAGATTTAGAAAGAATGCGGTTGACCACGACGCCGTTGTTTTGTTCAGCGCTATTGAAATAATCTGCCAATATCAAGAAACATCGCCAAGCCCATCAGCAACATCAATAGCAGCATGCCGGCTTGTTGAAAGTACAGCTGTACTCGCTCTGGAAGCGGACTGCCTTTAATGGCCTCGACCGCAAAAAATAGTAAATGACCACCGTCCAGCACCGGTACCGGCAATAAATTCAATACGCCAAGGCTGACGCTAACCAAGCCCAGAAATTTCAAAAATGCCGTCAAACCCATCTCGGCAGACTGACCGGCATATTGGGCAATGCTGATCGGGCCGCTCAGGTTCTCGACCGAAGCGGAACCTACCACCATTTTTCCCATCATTTTCAACGTAGTCACTGCATAAAACCAGACGCGTTTACCCGCAACCGGCAAAGCATCCAATGGTGATAAGGCGTGGGTGATCATCATGGCGTCCATCAAGTCTTTCGGCGCATCAACGCCAGCACCGATTTTGCCAACTGCCTTGCCTTCACCTTGCATTTCGCTACGCGGCGTAATGCTCAATGGCAATTGCGCACCGCTACGCTCCAGCAATAACTTAATTTCGACATCAGGCCGGGCCTGAACATAATCAACCCATTGTTGCCAATCGGTAATTGCTGTGCCGTCGGCGCTGAGGATTAAATCCCCGCTGTGTAAACCGGCTTGTTTGGCGACACCATCGTCAAGCAGTTTGCCAATAATCGGCTTGATAGTCGGCACCCAGGGCTTCAATCCTAAACGCTTGTGCAGAATTTCCGGGGTTTGCACGTCTTGTTCCGTTAGATGAATCAGGCGTACTTGTTGGCTGTCGTCAATAGCTTTAGTGAGGACACTGATCTCTGTTTTACCGTCAATCGCCAAGGTCAACAAGGTATCCAGGGCTTCTATCCAGGTAGGCGTGACCGTCTCATCGATACTGAGTATTTCGTCGCCACTCACAAAACCAGCTTGCTCAGCCAGAGATCCCGCTTCGACGCCACCGACTACAGGTTTAACCCCCACTTCACCGATTACCAGAACTAGCCAAAACAAAAACACGGCTAGCAATAAGTTAGCAATCGGCCCCGCCGCGACTACTGTGGTTCTGGCTAACAACGGTTGCCTGTTAAAGGCATACGGCAAATCTTCCGTTTTAACCGCTTCTTCGCGCTCGTCGACCATTTTGACATAGCCACCTAACGGAATTGCAGCCAAGACGAATTCGGTATCGTTAGGGCTTTTTTGCCAAGTAATTAAGGGCTTGCCAAAACCGATGGAAAAACGAATTACTTTAACGCCAACCTTGCGTGCCGCCCAAAAATGGCCGTATTCATGAAACGCCACCAGCACTGCGATGGCGACGATGAAATAAAACAAGGTGTGCAAAGTATCCATAAACTAGTGTTTGAGTTCGGCGATCACCGCATTCGCAACATCCCTGGCCTGCTGGTCGGCTGTCAGGACATGTTCGAGCGTATCGGCACAATCGGCTTTAAATTCCGCCATGCTCCGTTCTATGATGCGCGCAATATCGGTAAAACGCACCTGCTCGTTCAAAAAGGCTTCCACGGCAACCTCATTGGCAGCATTTAAAACAGTCGGCATAATGCCGCCGGCTTTTATAGCTTCGTAGGCCAGTCTCAAACACGGAAAACGCTGCAAATCGGGCTGTTCGAAATCCATATGTTTGACTTCGAAAATATTCAGCGGCGCCACGCCGGAATCGAAACGCTCCGGCCAAGCCATAGCGTAAGCGATCGGCGTACGCATGTCAGGGTTGCCCATTTGCGCCAACACGGAGCCATCGACATAATCAACCATGGAATGAATGATGCTTTGCGGATGGATCACTACTTGTATTGCATCCGGATCCATATTGAACAGCAGACAAGCTTCGATCAACTCCAAACCTTTGTTCATCATCGTCGCGGAATCAACCGAAATTTTCCGGCCCATATCCCATTTCGGATGCGCTACTGCTTGTTCGGGAGTTACCGTATCCAAATCGGCTATCGGCGTTTGCCGAAACGGCCCTCCGGATGCGGTCAATAAAATGCGTCGGGCCTGTTTGGCGGTATGTCCGGTGGTATAACCGGCCGGCATGCATTGAAATATCGCGTTATGTTCACTGTCGATCGGTAACAGCGTAGCGCCGTTCTCGGCGACCGCTTGCATAAAAATTTGCCCGGACATGACCAAGGCTTCCTTGTTGGCCAGCAATACCGTTTTACCCGCTTTCGCTGCTGCCAAGGTTGGCAATAAGCCGGCTGCGCCGACGATAGCGGCCATTACCGCATCAACATTGTCCAAGGTGGCGACTTGAGTCAAGGCTTCGGCACCGGCTAATACTGTCATACCGGCAATAGGCGAATCGGCGATTTTATCCTTGAACGCTTGGGCATTATCCGGATTGGCGACCACCGCATATTCCGGACGGTGTGCCAAACATTGTTCGTACAATGTCGCGATATTACCATTGGCGGTTAAAGCTACCACTTTGTATTGATCGGGATGGCGGGCAACTACGTCTAGCGTGCTGACACCAATCGAGCCGGTGGCGCCAAGGATGCAAATACCTTTCATGCAAATACGCTCCGTCCAATTAGAATGATACCGGCGTAAAAAAACGGTGCCGCAGCGATAATGCTATCGACTCGATCCAGAATACCGCCATGTCCTGGCAGCAATGTCCCGCTATCCTTAACGCCTTTTTTGCGTTTGATCAGACTAAAAAACAAATCACCGTATATAGAGATCAGCACGGTTAATATCGACAGGATCGCCAAATCGATAGTCATCAAGACCGCTAACTCGGGTTGCTCGCCTTGAAAAGCATCAAAACCATAATACACCCTTAAACCTATTGAGCAGATTAGCGCGGAAACCAATGCACCGTACATGCCTTGCACGGTTTTACCGGGGCTGATTTCCGGTGCCAACTTGTCTTTGCCCCATTTTTTACCGGCAAAAAATGCCGAAATGTCGGCCGCCCAAATCAATATCAAGAAATACAACACCATCCCCGGGCCGTAGTACGCTCTTAATTTGCTGAGAAACATCCAGGCCGAGAGCAATACCAACCAACCGCTAAAAGTTTTGAGCCGCGATTTAAATTCGATGCTTAACATTTGCGGGCCGGCTTTTCTGAGCAAAACCATTATCAACACCCAGAACAGCACGGGAGCGATCACAAACCATTCCAAAGCATCCGAATAGTCTTTGATTTCCGGCCATTCCATCGCCTCGCTTAGCAGCTCCAGCAATACCGTCCAATAGGTGACACCCAGCATTGGCACGATCAGAAACAGTACGAACAGTATTTTCCGAGTCAGCGTATTTACATCGGTCAAGGCCATCCATTCAAAGGCGGCTATCAAGGTGACGACGGCAATAAATAATGAAAAATAAAGGGTTGGCAGTAGCAAAACTGCTGTGACGACCACGGCAGCCAGCACTAGCGCGGTTAAGATGCGTTTTAATAACATGTGTTTGATTTTTAATTATTATGGTTATAGAAAAATCCCTAGAGAACTCTGTTGTCGATGACTTGTTCGCCAGTATGTCCGAAACGCCTTTGCCGGCCCTTGAAGCTACCGATAGCTTTTTCCAATGCCAGCTGATCAAAATCCGGCCATAGCGCATCGGTAAAATAAAATTCCGTATAAGCCAGTTGCCAAAGTAGAAAATTACTGATGCGTTCCTCGCCGCCCGAACGAATAAACAAATCAGGCTCGGGCAAGTCTGCGGTCACCAGATACTGATTGACGAGTTGTTCTGAAATGGCTTGTTCGTCGATTTCGCCCGACTTTACCCCGGCAACTATCTGCCGCAAGGCTTGGGTAATATCCCAACGGCCGCCGTAATTGGCGGCGATCAGCAAGGTTAATCCAGCGTTTTGTGCGGTTTGCGCTTCGGCGGTAGCGATTTTTTCCCGCAGTTTTTCTGGAAACGCGCTTTTATCGCCGATGATTTTCAGTCTGATGTTGTTTTTGTCGAGCTTATCGACCTCGGATTGCAGCGTGTTCATGAATAGTTCCATCAACAAACTGACTTCGTCCTGCGGCCTTCGCCAGTTTTCGCTGCTAAAAGCGAATAGCGACAACACCTCAATGTTCTGCTTGGCACAATATTCGACGATCTTCCTGACCGCCTTGACGCCGGCATAATGTCCCATCACCCTGGGCATCAAGCGTTTTTGCGCCCAGCGGCCGTTGCCATCCATGATGATGGCAATATGCCGTGGGTTGCCGTTATTTATCGCCGGCTTATCGTTGTCAACAACAGTCATCTCACCTCTCGATTACATGGAAAGTAAATCGGCTTCTTTTTCTTCGAGATGCTTTTCTACTTCCTTGATGTATTGATCGGTGAGCTTTTGGATCTTTTCTTCGGCCTGACGCGCATCGTCCTCCGAAATTAATTTCTCTTTTAAAGCGTCCTTGATAGCGGCATTGGCGTCACGGCGAATATTACGAATCGCCACCCGACCTTGTTCCGCTTCGTTTTTGACGATTTTAACCAAATCACGGCGACGTTCTTCGGTCAATGCCGGTAAAGGCAACCTGATTACGGTGCCTTGCGTAGCGGGATTTAAGCCCAAACCGGAAGACATAATGGCCTTTTCGATGGCCTGGATCATGCTCTTTTCCCAAGGTACGACTTTTAGGGTACGAGCATCCTCGACGGAAACGTTGGCAACTTGCGATAAAGGCGATTCGTTGCCGTAATAAGTCACGCTGATTTGATCCAGCAAACTGGGGTGCGCGCGCCCGGTTCTTATTTTGGTAAATGCTTTTTGCAAGGACTCGATGCTTTTTACCATACGGCTGGCAGCATCTTGTTGAATATCGCTGATCATTCTGTTAATTCCTCTCGATTAGGGAGCCTATATCTTCACCGTGCATCAAGCGCATAATCGCTCCCGCCTCAAATACATTCATTACCCGCATGGGTAGGTTGTTATCCCGGCACAAGACCAAGGCTGTGGTGTCCATTACATTCAAACGCTGATCGATGGCTTCGTCATAGGTCAGGCGCGGATAAAAGACGGCGTCAGCCACTTTATTTGGATCCGCCGAATAAACGCCTTTGACTTTCGTTGCCTTGATCATCAACTCCGCGTCAATCTCGATTGCCCGCAAACTGGCAGCGGTATCGGTAGTAAAAAACGGATTGCCGGTACCGGCCGCGAAAATAGCCACTCTACCTTTTTCAAGATGCCTGACCGCGCGTCTGCGAATATAGTCTTCGCACACCTGATTGATTTTCAGGGCGGTCATGACGCGAACCGGCTGCCCGAGATATTCCAGAGCATCCTGCATAGCCAGCGCATTAATGACAGTTGCCAACATGCCCATTTGATCACCGGTGACCCGATTCAGGCCTTCCGATGCTTTTTCGCCGCCGCGCAAAATATTGCCGCCACCGATTACCAAGCCAACTTGGATACCTGCATCGCACAAGTCTTTCACTTCCTGAGCCAAGCGTTGGACTATATCGGGATCAATACTGCCGCCCCGCTCGCTCGCCAGTGCTTCGCCGCTCAATTTAAGTAAAATTCTCTGACAAATCAATTGACTCATAATCAAATATCCACCGTAAACATAGGTTAAAAGCAAGGAGTTGAGTTAAATAAACCCGGCAAACCGGGTTTATTCCAAGGCGTTTTAGCCTCTGACTTGCGCCATAACTTCCGCAGCAAAATCTTCTTCTTTTTTCTCGATGCCTTCGCCGACTTCGAAACGAGCAAAACGGACTACACCGTTGCCTTTGGATGTCAGCAATTTACCGACAGTAACGCTGTCGTCCTTGATGAAAGGCTGACCCAACAAAGTCACTTCTGCCAGGAATTTATTGATCCGTCCGCCAATCATTTTTTCAACGATCTCGGCAGGTTTACCGCTTTCCAATGCTTGCGCGGCGAAAATCTCTTTTTCCTTGGCAATCACATCGGCCGATACTTGATCATCCGACACATATTCTGGCTTAGAGGCGGCAACATGCATCGCTACATCTTTGCCCAAAACAGGATCGTTTTTAGTCAATTCGACGATAACGCCAATTTTACTGCCATGCAGATAAGCTGCTTGGCCGCCTTCAGCGGTAGTGTATTTAACGAAGCGACGCACAGTAATGTTTTCGCCAATTTTAGCAATCAAAGCACGGCGGGTATCATCAAGGCTGATTCCGGTGCTCAATGACATTGCTTGCAATTCTTCCTCGCTATTGACATCGTGGGTAAGCAAACTGTTGACGACATCATTGGCAAAACCAATAAAATCATCGCCTTTAGCCACAAAATCGGTCTCGCAGTTAACATCAACCATGACGACGGTTTTCGCGTCATCGGAAACTTTTACGCCAATCACGCCTTCCGCAGCAATCCGGCCGGATTTTTTATCTGCCTTTGCCAGGCCTGATTTACGCATATTCTCAATGGCCAGTTCCATGTCGCCATTGGCTTCGACCAGGGCTTTTTTGCACTCCATCATGCCTGAGCTGGTACGCTCACGCAATTCCTTGACCATCGCCGCACTAATACTCATGTTTTTTCCTCAAATTTTATTAACTAAAAAAACGCCTCACAAAGGAGGCGTTTAAAAGACAGTCTGTTCTGAATACCGGATTCAGCGGCGCTCAACCCTATCGGCCGAGCGCGTTTAAAACTTACGCTTCCGCTACGACTTCTTCTACAAAATCGTCGGCTTTGGCTGAAGCATCCATGCGCAATGCTTTCGCTTCCAGCACGGAGGCTGAAGCGCTTTGGCAATACAAAGTCACTGCACGGATAGAATCGTCGTTACCAGGGATTACGTAATCGATTTTTTCAGGTGAATTGTTTGAATCCACAATACCCACCACCGGAATACCCAATTTTTTGGCTTCCATAATGGCATTTTTTTCATAACCTACGTCCAGAACGAAGATTGCGTCGGGTGTGCCGCGCATGTCTTTGATACCGCCCAGACTGCGCTCAAGCTTTTCCAGTTCGCGCTCCATGCCCAAAGCTTCTTTTTTGCTGAAACGTTGATACAAAGTGCCATCGGCTTTCATCGCTTCGAGTTCTTTCAAGCGGTTGATGGATTTTTTAATAGTTTTGAAGTTGGTCAACATGCCGCCCAACCAACGATGGTTGACGTAGGGCATGCCGCAACGTTTTGCTTCTTCAGCTACTACCTTGCGTGCCGCTTTTTTGGTACCGACGAACAGAATCGTACCTTTGTTAGCGGTCATTTGGCCGAGATAGTTCATCGCATCATTGAACAGTGGAAGCGTTTGTTCCAAGTCGATGATATGAATTTTGTTACGAGCTCCAAACAAGTATGAAGCCATTTTTGGGTTCCAGTAACGGGTTTGATGTCCAAAGTGAACACCCGCTTCCAGCATTTGACGCATTGACACTGCTGCCATTTACTTCTCCTAATATTGCCGAATAATTCGGCGTTGGGTTACGCCTCCACCCGCCCCGATCAGTGACCGAAAATCTAAAATAGACTTCCAGCACCCCACCGACCGTGTCGACAAGTGTGAGTATTGGTTACATAGTGAACTTGCCTTTATACCATGATTAGAATTTCACAACAACCTCAAGTCTGATAGACTCCTATTGCAAGCTTGCTTGAGAAGGCCTCTTAATTCCACTGCAAAATCGGGCCAGCGCCCGCCTTGACCCCAATAATTAGCCACCTGCCGATGACTATTACCATTAAAACCTCCGAAGAAATCGACAAGATGCGCGTTGCCGGAAAATTGGCCGCCGAAGTACTTGAAATGATCGCCCCTCACGTTGTTGCCGGCATAGCCACCGAAGAACTTGACCAAATCTGTCACGATTACATCGTCGATGTACAACAAGCCATTCCGGCGCCTTTAAATTATCGCGGCTTTCCTAAATCGATTTGCACATCCATTAACCAGCAGATCTGCCATGGCATTCCCAGCGAGAAAAAGCTTAAAAACGGCGACATCATCAATGTCGACATTACGGTGATCAAAGACGGTTATCACGGCGACACCAGCCAAATGTTCTGTATCGGCGAGGTCAGTCCGCACGCCAAACGCTTGGTCGATATAACCCGCGAATGTCTATTTTTAGGTATAGCTGAAGTCAAACCTGGCGCTCACCTCGGCGATATCGGTTACGCCATTCAGAAACATGCTGAAGCCAATCGCTACTCCATCGTCAGAGAATTCTGCGGCCACGGCATAGGCAAAAAGTTTCATGAAGACCCACACGTCATGCATTTTGGCAAACGCGGTGACGGCGCAACACTCGAACCCGGCATGATTTTTACGATAGAACCCATGCTCAATCAGGGCAAGCGCCACATGAAAATCCTTGCCGACGGCTGGACCGCCGTGACCAAGGACCGCAGCCTGTCAGCGCAGTGGGAACATACTATTTTGGTGACCGACACCGGCTACGAGATTTTGACGCTGAGACAGGAAGAACTGTGAGCCCGGCGCTATTTACCGAAAGCGACTTTCTCGATTGTTTCTCGAACGATAACCCGGTTGCCGCATTCAAAAGTGCAATTAACGAGGAGAACGCGCAGTTAAAAATGCGCTTCAATCCCGACCAGGCGACAGTCGGCCTGCTCACAGAAAAAGCTCGGTTTATCGACAACCTGCTGACCGCCTGTTGGCTACATTTCCTCGGCAACGTCGCCAAGCGTCACAGCCTAATCGCGACCGGCGGCTACGGCAGAGGCGAATTATTCCCGTATTCAGACATCGATATTTTAGTGCTGCTCAACGTCGCCAATCCCGTCGATTATCAACAGCAACTATCCAGTTTTTGCAATTTCCTCTGGGATATAGGCTTAAAGCCGGGACTGAGTACGCGCAGCGTTCCCGACTGCATAATCTCGGCTCAAGATGATCAAACCGTCTTCACCAGTCTGCTGGAAATGCGCCTGATTACCGGCAATTCCGAACTATTTAGTGAGCTAAGACATCAGGTAAACTCTGAAACACTCTGGCCATCGGAGCGATTTTTTCCTGCAAAAATGGCTGAGCAACAAAAGCGCTACAGCAAGTTCCACGACACTGCTTACAATCTGGAACCCAACATCAAGGAAGGCCCGGGCGGGCTTCGCGACCTACAGGTAATCAGCTGGGTATTTAAGCGCCATTACAACGCCTCTTCGCTTAGGGAGCTGATCAAATACGGCTTTTTACCCAAATCGGAATACGACAATCTGATTACCGCTCGCGACATTCTCTGGCGTCTGCGCTTTGCCCTGCATAATCTGACCAGCCGCTGTGAAGACAGATTGGTATTCGACTACCAACGCGAGCTCGCCAGCCAATTCGGGTATGTCGACAAAAACGAACAACCCGATGTAGAGCAATTCATGCAGTTTTACTTTAAAACTGTAGTGGACATAGAACGCCTGAACGAAATGCTATTGCAACTGCTGAACGAGAGACTGATCAGCAACAAAGAAAGCTTGACCCCTATCCCTATCACCGCCAATTTTTCATCCATAGACGGCTACGTTGAAGTCAGCAATAAAGACGTATTCCAGAAAACGCCCCTGGCTTTGCTCGAAATTTTTTTAATCTTGCAACAATCGCCGTCTTTGAAAGGGATTCGCGCAAGCACTATTCGCTTGATTCGCAAGAATCTGCACTTGATCGACGCCGATTTTCGCACCAATAAACAAGCCAATCGCCTGTTTATGGATATTCTGAGACAGCCGCGCGGCATTACCAGCCAACTAAAGCGCATGAATCGCTACGGGGTGCTAGCCGCCTATTTGCCGGACTTCGCCAATATCGTAGCGCGCATGCAGTACGACTTGTTCCACATCTATACCGTGGACGAACATACCTTGTTTGTCATCCGTAACTTGCGGCGCTTCTCGCTAGCCAAGCACAACAAGGAATTGCCTTTTTGCAATAATATTTTTCTGCTGATCTCCAAGCCCGACATTTTGTACATCGCCGCCATGTTTCACGACATAGCCAAGGGCCGAGGCGGCGATCATTCCACGTTGGGCGAAACCATCGCGAACAACTTTTGCCAGCAGCACGACCTGTCCAGCCATGACACCAAGCTCATCACCTGGCTGGTCCGTAACCATTTATTGATGTCGATGACCGCTCAACGCAAGGACATCAGCGACCCTGACGTGATCCATACCTTCGCCCTGCAAGTTGGCAGCATAGAGGGATTAAATTACCTGTATTTGCTAACGGTAGCGGACATACGCGCAACCAACCCCAGCCTATGGAACGCCTGGAAAGACGTGTTACTGAAGGACTTATATATTTCCACCCATCAAGCCTTGCACCGCGGCTTGCAAAATCCGATGGTCCGTTCTGAACGGGTACAGGAAAACAAAAAAGAAGCGCGTGACGAGCTATTAAAATTGGGCATATCCAAAACTAATATCACGCAGTCTTGGCAGCATCTCAGCGACGACTATTTCCTGCGCTATTCAGCGGAAGAAATCGCCTGGCACACTATCGCTATCGCAGCATGCCAGGAAAGCGAACTGCCGCTGGTGTTGCTACGCCCGCAAACCCTGCGTGGCAGTGCGGAGATTTTTGTATACACCCGCAATGAAGCGCAGATTTTTTCGATTTCGACCGCCACCCTGGATCACCTGGGCTTGACGATTCTGGACGCCAGGATTATCACCACTGCCGATCAGTATGTATTGAACAGCTTTCAGGTACTGGAACAATCCGGCGAAGCCATTAATGACCTTTATCGGGAAGTGCATATCTGCACCTCGCTACGCCACAGCTTGATCGCTAAAAAGGTTAAAGCCTCAAAGAATATACACAAACAATCCAGACAGGCCAGACACTTTCCAATCGAAACCAGCATCACTTTTCTGGAAGATCCGTCGCACAAACACACCATCATCGAGTTGGTTACCACCGACCGCGCCGGCCTTCTGTCCACGATAGGCAGAGCTTTTGCCGAACTGGATATCCATCTGCACGACGCCAAAATTACTACGATAGGCAGTCGCGCGGAAGATATGTTCTACATTAGCGACATGCAGTCGCTGCCGATCACCGACGAAGACAAAAAAGCGCAGATACGCACCACCATGTTGAGATATTTGAGTCTGAAAGGTTAAAGACGCTACCTGGCCAACAGACGTTCGCCGCGCGCCAGTTTCGGCAAGCGTCCTTCCAGCCCCATCGCCGCTTTCATCGCTTTGTTACGCGCCGGGGTAATGCGTTGCGCCAAACCCAGACCAAGATTTCTCAATAGTTTTATCGGCAAAATATCGTTACTGAATGACCGGTAAAACACATCCATCAAGGTCATCATTTTCAGATTTTCGTTGCGGCGCATCGCTTCATAATGCTGTAAAACCACCAAGTCGGCGATGTCTTTACCGCGCTTATGGGCTTCCACCAGAGTCTCCGCCAACGCCGCCGCATCCAGCAAGCCGATATTGACGCCCTGCCCGGCCAATGGATTAATCATGTGCGCAGCGTCACCCACCAAAGCCACTCCCTGCTTGACATAGCGCTGCGCATGCTGACGCTTAAGGGGAAAGCTCGCCACGCCCAAAACCTGCGTCACCTCACCCAGGCAATCAGGAAAAGCCGCCACCATTTCGGCCTGCAATTGCTCATAAGGCAAAGCTTGTAAACGCCTGACTTCATCCGGCGATTGATACCAAACGATGGATCCGTAATGACCTGTTAGCGGTAAAAATGCTTGAGGACCGCTGGAAACAAAACGCTGCCAAGTAATGTCCTGCTGCGGATACGCAGTTTCTATGTAAATCACCAAAGCATGCTGATTGTAATCCCAGCTGGTCACACCCAAACCTACCGCCTGCCTTACCCGCGACTGACCGCCGTCTGCCGCAACCAGCAACTTTGCCTGGAGCACGCGACCGTCCGCTAATCCTATTTCCGATTCATGGCCGTCGTAATTAATCTTATTAATCGTTTGTGGCATCAGCAGTTGTATATTGTCGAAACTTGGCAATCTGTCGAGTAAAGCCAGTTGCGTTATGCGGTTTTCGACAATGTAACCCAGCTCGGGATAGCGTATGTCGTCGCTATTAAAGGTAGTATCACCCGCCGTTTCCCAAACCCGCATGCGTTTAAACGGACAGTAGCGCCGCGAAGTCACACCCTCCCAGGCGCCTACGGTTTCCAGAATGTTTTTCGAGGCGATACTTAGCGCTGAAACCCTTAAATCATGTGGCTGTTCAGCGGCAAAAGGCTCCGGCACTTGCGCTTCTATCACGGCTACTTTTAGCTCACTTCCGCCCAAGCAACTAGCCACTGCCGAGCCAACCATCCCCCCGCCGACTATCACCACATCAAATTGTTCTTTCATATTTCTTCACAAAGTTTTAAAACTAAAGGCCAGACGAGAGAACAGCGACGCCATCGGCTTTACGGAATGACAGAGACACCGCCACATGGTATGATTACAAAGTTTCGCCAACTGAAATTCCGAAGTTATTTAGGGTTTCTCGCCGCGTGGGACGACTCTACCACGCAGCAGGCAGAAAAACCATAAACGGCACTATCGGTAAGGAAAATACCGGGTAGCGCATTTAATCAGTAAGAGAGGATCTGGATAGCAATGATTAAAAACGCCCAGAAAATTAACGCATTACACATGCTTTACGACGCCGATTTATCCCAGGACAGCTGCGGTGTTGGCTTTATCACCCGCAAGGACAGCAAACAAACCCACGACCTGTTGGTAAAGTCGCATGAAGCCTTGTGTACAATTCCACATCGCGGCGGCATGAGCGCGGAAGGAATAGGGGACGGTGCCGGCGTTAATATCGATTTATCTCTGAAGTTTTTCCGCAAGGCCACAGGAAACGCCGGCCTGGAATTGGGGCAATTCGGCGTCGCCAATTTCTTCTTCCCGGAAGATCACGCACACTACGATTCGGAAGCGCGAAAACTGGTCGAAGAACAATTTCTGGAATTCGATCTGCCGATTATCAAATGGCGGGAAGTGCCGGTAGACAGCTCCGTATTGAATGCGGCAGCGCTGAGAGCGCAATTACCGATCAAACAGGTAATTTTCGGCCGCCCCAAAGCCCTGAAAGACGCCAGCCATGAGGCTTTTGAAAGACATATTCAATCCGCGCTGTTAACGATAGAAGCCAATGGCTTTACCCGTCCGGAACTGAAAGGCTTTTATCCGTTATCAATGAGTTCCCGCACTCAAGTCTATAAAGGCCGCCTGAACTCATTCGAAGTAATTCCTTACTTTGTAGACTTGTACGACGCTGACCACGACATCAGCACCCTGTTTTTCCATACCCGTTTTTCCACCAATACCGCACCGGCGACCATGATGGCCCAGCCGTTTCGTTATATGGCGCACAACGGCGAATTGAATACCGACAAGAAAAACCGTCTCAGCGAAAACGCTATTGCTCGGCAAAACAATAAACACGTGGTGTTTCCCTGCGGTCAATCGGATTCCGGCCGCCTGGATCAAACCCTAACCCGCCGTATCAACGAAGATCAGCTGGATATCGTTACGGCGATTCTGGCGATGATGCCGCCAGCCTGGGAAAACGATACAACCTTGTCGGAAGACGTACGCGCCATGCTGGAATATTTCAGCTTGTACGAAGAGAAAAACGACGGCCCGGCCGCGTTGATCTTCAATGATGGCATCCGTGTCGGTGCCCGCCTGGACCGACTAGGCTTAAGGCCATTGCGCTCCGTCGAAACCGAAGAATACCTGGCAGTCATGTCCGAAGCCGGCCAAATCGATTTCCCACCCGAAAAAGTGCTGCGACGCGGCCGTATCGAAGCCGGTGGCATGCTGTATTTCGATCATCACACTGGCAAGTCATACAACAGCTATCAAGTGATGGAGCGCTTAGCCAAGGAAAGAGACTATAAAGCGCTGCTGAAACAAAGTTGTATTCATATCAACGAATTGCCCAAAGTAGAGCTTGCGGAACTCAGTAACGAGCATGAACTGAATATCGACCAGCGTCACACAGCTTATTCGCTGAACCAGGAAAGCTTTAAATTTTTGCTGGACCCTATCCTGCAAACCGGCTTAGAAAAAGTCTCCGCGATGGGTTACGGCCTGACACCCAATGCATTGAGTGCTGCCGAAGGTGGTATGTCGCGTTATTTCAGCCAACGCTTCGCTCAGGTCACCAATCCACCGCTGGATTCCCTACGCGAAAGCGACGGCATGACCTTGCGTGTAGCCTTGGGCGCCAAACCGACTTTTGCGCCGCAGAACAGCAAACAGCTGATAATCGAATCGCCGATTCTACAACGCACTCAGCTGGAACAAATTCGCAGACAAAGTCAGGTAAAAACCGCGACCGTAGCGGCGCTATATACCCCGAACTTTGAAAATACCGCACAAAATGAACTGGCACTGGAACAAGCCTTGCAATCGGTCTGCGCACAAGTCGAACAAGCCGCGCGCAGTAATACCGGCATTATCATTTTGAGCGACGCCAATATCAGCAAAGCCCAAGCCGCTATCCCGGCCTTGCTGACCATTGCCGCAGCCAACCAACATCTGGTTAAACATGGTTTGCGTTTTAACAGCTCCTTGATCATGGAGACCGGCCAAGCAGCCAGCCCGCACGATGTTGCCACCATTCTGGGCTTCGGCGCTTCCGCCATCTGCCCACTCAGTGTGCATAACCGGGTGATTACCGAATACGCCGACCCTGCCGCACAGCAAAAAGCCCTGTACAGTTTTCAAAAAGGCGTCGAAAAGTCGCTGATGAAAACCATGGGCAAATTCGGCCTGTGTACTGCAGAAAGCTATATCGGCGGCGAGTTTTTCGAATCCAATTACCTGGATACCGACGAACCGAAACTAAAACCGTATTTCCCCAACATCAATGCTTCGGTGGGCGGGGTACGCTACAGCGACATCGCCGCCAGCGCAACCGAATGGCACCATAAAGCGCTGTCCGTTACCAGCGAAAGCGACATTCCATTCCTAGGATTATTTAAAGAGCGGAATGAAGGTGCCGGCCACACGTTTGGCAACACAGCGGTGCGTGAATACATCAACATGACCGATGAAGCGATCATGTACATAGCGCCACAACAAGCGCCGGAAGCCAGCGATACGGCGTATTTGGATTTTGGCTATGAGAAACGCACACCCGAGCAAATCGACGCTTTCGGCATTACGCCGGCTTATCGCAGCTTTACCCACAATCTGGCTCAGGAGCGCGCCAACCGTCCGGCTGCTTTACGCGATGTGATGGAGTTCCCAGCCGATGCTAGCAACGCTAACAGCAAAGCCGATTTTGATCGCCTGCTGGGCAGCCAAGATTTGCACGGTAACAACAACTACCTGATCCGTGGCCTACAGGTCGAGAAAAGCAGCGATGTGGTGTTCAGCATTCGATTTACTGAGAATTCAAGCAAAGCGCGTCTGGAACAACTTGCCGAACATCTGAAAACTCGTTTTGCTGGCAACGATTTCGGTTTAACTCTGGAAAACGACAGTATCAGTCTGCGGGCGAACGACAGCGAAAGTCTGATTTACCAGTATCTAAGCAACGTGCGTCCTGCCCGCTCGCGGATAGCGCTGGACCACGTGCAACCAGCCCATCAAATCACCCCGACTTTCGCATCTGGCGCGATGAGTCACGGCGCGCTGCTAGCCGAAGCCCACGAAGCCGTGGCGCAAGGCACCAACATTGCCGGTGGCATGAGCAACTCCGGCGAAGGTGGTGAACACTCCAGCCGCTTTGGCACGATTCGTTCCAGCAAAATCAAACAGTTCGCTTCCGGTCGCTTCGGTGTCTGGGCCGGCTATTTGGCTGATCCGAATCTGGAAGAAATCGAAATCAAAATCGGCCAGGGCGCTAAGCCCGGTGAAGGCGGACAATTACCGGCCGCAAAAGTGTCGGTAGAAATTGCTGCGTTGCGCGGTGGTACACCAAAAGTCGAATTGGTCAGCCCACCACCTCATCACGATACTTATTCAATCGAAGACCTGGGCCAATTGATCCACGATGCCAAAGCCGCTCGCGTTCGCGTAGTGGTCAAACTGGTATCTTCGGAAGGTATCGGCACCATCGCAGTCGGTGTCGCCAAAGCCGGCGCGGATGTGATTAACGTCGCAGGCAACACTGGCGGCACCGGGGCGGCGGCAGTCACCAGCTTGAAAAATACCGGCCGCTCACCCGAAATCGGCATCGCCGAAGTGCATCAAGCGCTGGCGGCTAACGGTTTGCGCGATAAAGTGATTATACGTTGCAGCGCCGCCCACCAGAACGGTGCCGACGTTGTCAAATCCGCTATTTTAGGCGGCGATTCCTTCGAATTCGGCACCACGGCCCTGATGATGCTGCGCTGCGTAATGGCGAAAAACTGCAACATCCGCTGCCCAGCCGGCCTGACCACCGCCCACGAAGAATTCAAAGGCGACCCACGCGTGCTGGCGCAGTTCTTCATGAACCTGGCCCACGAAGTGCGGGAAATCCTGGCTGATTTAGGCTACACCAGTTTGCAGGAAATACGCGGCAAAACCGAGTTGCTGCATCTGATTGACCACCCGAGTATGGTCGGCCAAATCCACTTGCATAAACTTTTGGCTGAAGTCCCGGTCATTAAGATCGAGAAACCCATTTATTTGGAAAAGGATTTCGCGATCGACGATTTGATCTTTGCCCGCGTCAAAGCCGCTTTGTTTGAAAAAAGCCAAAAACAGGTGATCGTCGAAGGCGACGAATTCAAGCTAAACAACCGTAACAAAACCGTCGGTGGTCAAACTGCTGTCGATTTGGAACGCTTGTTGGCTTACGAACTCAGTCCAGAGCAAATCTCTGAGTCGAACATCATCTACACCAACCAACATGGCCGCCGTTATCTGGCCGACGATACCATTATCGTCCGCACCCACGGTTCGGCTGGTCAAAGCTATGCGGCGTTCAACAACGACGGCATGCGCATGGAACACACCGGCACCTGCAACGACGGCGTCGGTAAAACCGCTTGCGGCGGCACCATCGTCATCAAATCGCCCGGCGGCGGCTCCAAGTTGCCAGGCGAGAACGTGTTGATCGGTAACTTTGCGCTATTCGGCGCGTCCGGCGGCAAAACCTTTATCAACGGTGAAGCCGGCGACCGGTTTGCCGTACGTAACTCCGGTGCGATGGCCGTGGTGGAAGGCGTCGGAGACTTTGCTTGCGAATACATGATCAATGGCGCGGTATTAAATCTGGGCGGCTTCGGTAAAGGCTTCTGCACCGGCATGTCCGGCGGCAACGCCTACCAATACGATCCGCACAACCGCTTACAGGACTTGTACGACGACACCTCGGTATCGATACACAGCCTAGGTGACGGTAGTGAAATGGCCGCCAGTCATGAGCAATTCATTTTATACATGCTGACCCAACATGTTGAACATACTGATTCGGAAAAAGCCCAGGCCATCCTGGCTAATTGGGCCAACGAACGTCAGCACTTCAAATTTGCCTTGCCGCTTTGGTTGAACCGCACGCAAACTGCGGAATATCTAAGCAAAGCGCTGGACCGCAAGGCGATGATAGAAGAACTGTCTGTAGCATTTGCACAAAAACAAATCGAGCAAATCAAGCAGGCTTACCAAAACAACACACCACTGTTCGACGGCGCCATTCCCGGTTACGGAGAAACCGACACCGATCTGACTTTGAAACTGATCAATAGCTATGCGGTTATCGACAAAGCCCAGCAAATAGCTAGAGATCAACTCAATAAAGCCGGCCAACCGGCTACCGAAGCCTTAGTCGACAAACATGCCTACAAGTTAGTCATGGAACGTCCGCGCAAGCTGCAAGATGCGCTGATTAAAAATATCCGCGAAGCTTACAGCCAATACGATGACGGCCAACTGGCGGCGTTGATGGCGAAAAAACGCCTGAACGATTACAAAACCACGCTAATGCTGCGCGACGTGCAAAGCATCTATTCGATAGGCTCCACGGCCTGGATCATCGAACAGGATAGATTTAACCGCGTGGCCTTGGCCGGACTACCGACTATCGATAAAAACCTGGCGAGCTTGGAAAGCCTGTCTATCGTTAAAGACATGCTGGACAGTGAGTCTGCCTGAGCCAATGGAGGGTGCATGCCACGCACCCTCCTTGCCGATTGGCAAGAACCAAATACAGTGACTGGACAGCCTGACACCTGTCCACAGATGGTAATGAAATGAAAGCACCTTTTATCCCCCAAAACGCCCCTTATAGTGATACCCAACGCGCCTGGTTAGGCGGCTTTTTCGCAGGCATGCACAGCCACATGCTGCATAGCGCCGGCAGCGTCAATCAAGCTGACGCCCGCATTTTGCACATCCTTTACGGCACCCAGACCGGCAACGCCGAATCGCTTGCCAACGACGCAGCCAACGCGGCTAAAAAGCACGGTTTGCAAGCTGTCGTTAAAAGCATGGATGAAGTTGAAATCGGCCAATTGCCGCAAATGCAGTATTTGCTGATCATTACCAGCACATACGGCGAAGGCGCGATGCCGGACAATGCGGAAATGCTCTGGGAAGCAGCCAATAGTGAGGCAGCCCCAAACCTGGATAAGGTGAATTATTCGGTATTGGCCTTGGGCGATACCAGTTACGATTTATTCTGCCAAGCCGGCATCGACTGGGATAACAAATTGGCTGCGTTGGGAGCCAAGCGCCTGTTAGACCGGGTCGATTGTGACGTGGATTTCGAATCACCGGCGGAAAAATGGCTCAGCGAAGTGATTCCGCTTATGGCTGAAGGTGCCAGTACAGTTGCCGTCATCGATACCGAAGCCCAGGGCTCAAAATCCACCTACAACCGCAAAAATCCATTTCCGGCAAAATTACGGGTCAATCGTATTGTCACAGCCTTGGATTCGTCGAAAGAAACTCGGCATTACGAAATTTCGATAACCGGTTCCGGGCTGAGCTACGAAGCCGGCGACGCCTTGTGCGTAATCCCAACTAACTGCCCTGACCTGGTCGCGCAAATCATTACAGCCATCGGTTGCACCGGCGCCGAAGACGAGCCAGTCAATGGCGAATTGATGAAGCTGTCGGATGCTTTACGTACGCATTTTGAGATCAAATTACCCGGTAAAGAACTGGTCGAAGAAATTGCCAGCCGTTCCGGCGATCAAGCGTTGAATGCCTTATTGTTGTCCGGCGACAAGGAAAAACTGTCCGATTATCTTTGGGGCCGCGACATACTCGATCTGCTGTTGCAATTTCCCGGCGTGGAATTTTCCGCAGCCGAATTTTTGCGTTTATTAAAACCGTTGCAACATCGCGCCTACTCCATCTCCTCCAGCGGCAAAAAACACCCGGACAGCGTCCATTTGACCGTCGCCAGCGTGCGTTACGACGCGCACGGCCGCCAACACAAAGGCGTCTGCTCCACCTATCTGGCCGATTTGGTTGATGAAGAAACCGACGTACGGATATTCTTCACCCCCAACAACAACTTCCGCGTGCCAGCTGACGACGAACTGCCAATGATCATGGTCGGTCCCGGCACCGGTATCGCGCCGTTCCGCGCCTTCCTGCAAGAACGCGAGTTTCGCAAAGCCCCCGGCAAAAACTGGCTGTTTTTCGGCGACCGTAATGCGTCCACCGATTTTATCTACCGCGACGAAATCGAAGCCATGCAAGCCAGCGGCCTCCTTACTAAGCTGGATTTAGCGTTCTCGCGCGACCAAGCGGAAAAAATCTATGTGCAGGATCGCATGAAAGAGCATGGTGCCGAACTCTATGCCTGGTTGGAGCAAGGTGGCTACTTCTTCGTATGCGGCGACGCTTACCGGATGGCCAAAGACGTCGATCAAGCCCTGCACGACGTTATCCGCGAACATGGCAAGAAAAGCTTGGTCGAGGCGGTTGAGTACGTTAACCAGTTGAAAAAGGACAAACGTTACGTCAGAGACGTTTACTGATCTAAGATTTAGGTCACGGGCACACGCGGGTGTGCGCCCGTGAAGCTAACTTACCCCAGAAGATAACCAAAGCACGTTTCAGTAGTGCTTAATCGATACTCAGCCGTTGCCCACTTTTTTTCAACTTCTTCGCTAGATTCAGCGTCAGTATGCCGTTCTCGTAACGTGCCTTGCTGGCCTCTTCGTCAATATCAGCCGATAGTTGAAAACTGCGCGACACTTCACCGAAATAGCGCTCGCTGCGTAACAATTTATCGTCTTTGTTTTCCGAATCCAGCTGGCTGATTTGCGCGCGGATACTCACCACATTGCCATCGATATCCACATGGATATTCTCTTTACCAGCGCCCGGAATTTCAGCTTGGACGATAAATTCGCCTGGGTTTTCTTTCACATCAACCCTGATTTGCGCCGGTAAACCGTCACCGTGCAGAGGTTTGATGTAGTAGCCGGGATTGACATCGCGAAACAGTTCGTCAAACAGACCGCGACTAACAAATGGATTTAAGTTACTCATGTCGATTCTCCTCTTTGTTGCATGTAAAAACTGAATGGTTCGCTGCCAATATGGTGCTGGGCCACACGCAATTCAAGAGGAAGATACTGCAAAAAATACGCGACAATTTGGCAAGTAATGACGCAAACGCCTTTAGGCGCGGCAGCTGTTTCGTTGGAATTATCATAAATCCCACTCATGCATTTTGCCATTAACCCAAGGTAGCCCCGCCGTCGACCACTAAATCCTGCAAGGTAATATGTCCAGCCCAATCCGACAATAGAAAGGCTACTGCTTGGGCTATATCGTTCGGTTGCGCTAACTTGCCCAACGGTATGCCCAGCCGGTGCTGAGCCAAAGAACCAGCGATGATTTGCGCGGGGCCGCCGCCACCGGCTCGCCAAAAGCGACGCTGCATTTCCGTTTCGGTTGATCCTGGCGAAACCAGGTTGCAGCGAATCCCATATTCCGCCAGTTCCAGACCCAAACAACGCGTGAATTGTGCAGCGGCGGCTTTCGAAGCGGCATAAGCCGCCATACCAGTGCGCGGCGTCGATGCCGCGTTGGAACCGACCGTCACGATAGCCCCGCGCCGCCGCTCACACATGTACCGAGCGACAGCTCGGCTTAATGCAAAAACCCCATGGCAATTTACCGCAAAGCTTTCCAACCAGTCTTCGTCGCTGGCATCCACTACATGACCAGGACGCAGCACACCTGCAACATTGACCAGATAGTCGATCGCACCGATAGTGGTTTCTACATGAGCAACCGCGCAATCGATGCTAACACGGTCACGCAGGTCCAGCGTCAGCGGCTGCAGTCCTGGTGTCGCGAGACAAGCATTGTGCAACGCATCGCGGTCGTTGTCGGCAGCGACCACTGTTAAGCCCTCAGCAGACAACAAAGCCGCAACCGCCAGACCGATGCCTTGTGCCGCTCCGCTTACCAATACGACGCCGGGACGCATAGCGAAGCCGGAGCTGTGGCGCATTTGCGTTGACTGTTTCATGATTCAGCGTTGCAAACCTTAGGATGAGAACCGCTAGTCTTGCCAGTTGGCACCCGAGTTTTTGCCACTAAGCCAGCCAGTAAGCCCAGGCTCAGGCATGAGACCCCAGCCGCCAGCCAACCGACGCGTTCGAAATGCTGCACCGCACCACCTTGGCCGCTGCCAATCATCAACCCGGCGCACCAGGCGGCCAAACCGGATGCTGCCTCGGTACTTGCGGTATTGACCGCCATATAACGGCCGCGCAAAGGCGGCGGCACCCGTCCTATCAACCATACCGAGGCAGGAATAGCGCGGGTTGAGGTCAAGACCATGAAAAGTACAAACACCAAGCTGATCAGCCACAAAGGTTCCGTTTGCAACTGTGTGAACCACAAATGTGGCACGGTGCTGGCCGCAAGCAATACTGCCAAAACCCCAGCGGCGCCGAACCTATCCACCGCGCGGCCGACAAATTGAGCGGCCACCCACGTCGTTAAGCCGGCACCCAGATAAATCCAAGACAATTGGCTCATACTGACGCCCAAGGTGCCGTTCAAATGCGTGCCCAGATAAGGCACAATCAGAAATCCGGCAAACACAATGCAAAAGCTCAGTAACCACCCCAATGCCAGCGCCGGCGAGCGCAAACTTCCCTGCCCTTCCGTCATCACGGCAGGCGACTTGGGCAAGAACCGTAGCAACCATAACCACCACAACCCGGCCAGCGCCGCCACCACGAAAAATGGTATTCGCCAACCACCCACTGCCGCCAAGCTTAGCCCCACAGGCACTCCGATGACAGCGCATGCGCCAAAGGCGGACGCTATCGTGCCCATGGCTTGGCCGCGGCGTTCCGGTGCCACCCGGTCAGCGATCATTGCCATCATGGTGGCGTTGCTCAGCCCGGCGCAAGCGCCCGCTAAGGCACGTGCCGCAAGCAAGGCATCGAAGTGTGCCGCAAAGCCGCAACTGAAGGTGGCCATGATAAAACCCGCATATAACACTAATAAGCTGCGCTTGCGGTCGCCATGATCGATCCAGCGACTACCGACCAGGCTGGTCAGCGCCGAAGCCAGCGTGTAGACGCCGACTAGCGAACCGAAGCGCGCGGGACCGATGGCAAAATCACGCATCAGTTCCGCGCCCAGCGGCATCAGCACCATATAATCCAGTAGAAGCGTGAATTGAAGTACCGCAAATGTCAGCACCAAGCGCCGCTCGTTAGGACTGTCCGACGCTTTAGTACGGCTAACAACCGAGCCTTTAACTGGCGCCAAAGGCAGCGCCCGCGGCAGCGGCCAGTCTGCCGGCCGCACCGGAACAGCGACCGGTGTGCCGTCGGGAGCGCTGAGAATATGGCTATCAATGCCATAAAGCCGCCGCAATAGCGCCGGAGTCAACACGTCTGACGGAGATCCGCAGGCCGCTAGCTGGCCACCATCCAATGCCACCAACCAATCGGCATGACGCGCGGCGACTAAATCGTGCATAACCACCACGACGGTGCGGCCGGCATCCGCCAATGCGCGCAATAGCGCGATCAACTCCAGTTGGTGACCGGGATCGAGCATACTGCCGGGTTCGTCCAGCAACAAAATCGGTGTGGACTGCGTTAACAGCATGGCCATCCACGCCCGTTGGCGCTGCCCTCCGGACAGCTTGTCCAGCATCTGCCCAGCCATCGCGCTCAGCTCAGTCAGCCGCAGTGCTTCGCTGCGCGCGGCTTCGTCTTCCGCCGACCAGCGCGCCATCCAATTTCGATGCGGATGGCGTGCCAAAGCCAATAAGTCGTTTACCTTTAGTCCTACTGGCGCCAGGGGAAACTGCGGCAAATATCCCACGTTGCGGGCAAAATCGGCGGTGGAGATGTTTGTCAAATCCTCCTCGCCAAGCCGAACAGACCCAGAATCAGCGGGATGCAGTCGGGCCAGACAGCGCAGCAAGGTACTTTTTCCGCAGCCGTTGGCGCCAATAATGGCGGTTACCCGTCCCGCCGGAATTTCCAAACTGACATCACGCAATACCGGCTTTGCAGCATAACCGGCCATTAGGTGGTCGACGTAAAATGCCGACATTATGAGACTCCGTATGAATTCGACCGCATCAGCAGCCACAGTAAAAAAGGGCCGCCCAGCAGACCGGTGACCACACCGGCCGGGAGTTCGGCGGGCGCGGCAGCTATCCGGCCAAACAAATCGGCCGCCGCGACCAAAATGGCACCCAGTAACGCAGACGCCCATAACGGGGTACCGCCGTTTGCCGATAAATGCCGTGCCAGCATCGGCGCAGCCAGGGCCACAAAACCGATCGGGCCACCAATCGCCGCTGCGACCCCGGCTAGCGCGGCAGCCAGCGACATCACGATTAAGCGCAGTCGGCGTAAATCAACCCCCAACCCGCGAATACTGTCATCGTGCAGACATAACAAAGCGAGGCTCCGGGAAACAGTGGTACAGGCTAACAGCAAGATAGCGAGCAGCCCACCAGCCACCCCCACCACCGGCCAACCACGGCCGGCCAGACTACCGACGCTAAATGCGTACAGCCCGGCAGCGTGAAACATGGGCAAAGTGGTCAAAGCCATATCGAAACCGGCACGTAGCAAACTGGCCATGCCCACGCCAACCACCAGGACCCGATAACCTCGAGTGCCGACACCTCCGGCAGCCAACAAAGTCACTAAGGCCGTGAGCAATGCGCCGACCACCGCTCCCCACCAGGGTCCCAATACCCCGGCCGGATTCAAGATTAAACTCAACGCCAAGGCCAAAAGCGCGCCGTCGCTAATGCCCAACACATCCGGACTGACTAAGTGATTACGGGTCACACTCTGCAACAAAGCTCCGGCGGCACCTAGTCCAATACCAACCAGCAACGCCGCGCACAAGCGCGGTAAACGAAATTCCGTAACCAGGGTAAATAGCCAACCAGGCCCCTGACCGGATAAGCCTGCCCACAGTTGCGATGCCGATAAACTTGGCGTGCCGACCGCCAGCGCGAGATAAACAAGCGCCAGCAGTAGCAAAATCGGCGCGAACCGACATACTGAGCCAATCATGCTTCAGTACCGGCCGGCATCAAGGCTAGTGCGGCATTGCGGTGGACGATCCAGATCAATAACGGGGCACCGATAGCCGCCAGCACAGCACTCACCGGCATCTCGAAAGGCGCGAGCAACAAACGGGCGGATATATCGGCCAACAGCATCAGCACTGCTCCTAGCCATATTGAATAAGCGCATTGTTTGGCTAACACCGCGCCGGCCAATGCTCTGGCGGAATAGGTGGCGATTAGTCCTAAAAACGGCATCGGCCCAGCTAAGGCGACACAGGTGCCGCTTAACAGCGCAACCACCAACACCGCCGCGGTCCGAACCGGCGCTGGACCTTGACCCAACGCCCGAGCCAAATCATCGCCCAGCGCCAATGCCGATAACGGCCGCACCAATACGACAGCCGCCAACAAGCCACCCACTATGATTATCAGGCCCGGCCAAAGCAAGCCAGCATGCGGATGGCTTAAGGAACCCAGCATCCAGAAGCGAAACTGATCAAGATTGGCTGTGCTGACCAAGGCCAGCCACGCTGTCAGACTATGACAGGTGGCAGTCAAGGCTAATCCGGCCAACACCAGTCGCAACGGCGATGTCTGAGCGTTGCCGGCACGCGCCAATAGCAACACCAGCAGGCTGCCCAACAGGGCGCCGCTCAAGGCCCAGCCGATTTGCGCCGCAGGAGATTGTCCGCCAAATAGCGCAATACCAAGCGCTACGCCCAGCGCTGCGCCGCTGTTAACCCCCATCAACCCGGGTTCGGCGAGCGGATTGTGGGTTACCGCTTGCAATAACACCCCGGAAGCAGCCAATGCTGCGCCCAACGCCAAGGCCTTCAGCAACCGGGGTAGCCGCAACTCACTCAGCACCAAATTGGTATGGGTATCAGTCGATGTGTTCAACATCCAATCCACACTATCCGACCAACCGACAGCGCCGGCCCCCAGGCTTAACGAGGCCAAAGCCAGTAGCGGTAAGCTCAGCCACAGCAAAGCATGCCAGGCGCTGGACTTAAACTTAGCCATACTCACGATCCCGGTTCCGCTGTCGCAAACGCTGCCACCACGTCGAGCACAATTGCGCGCGCCGCGATGGGGCCGCCAATGACCGTCCACACCGCCGCATCGACCTCGCGCACCCGATGCCGACGCGCAGCCAGCAATTCGGCAAAAGCCGGTTCATTTTGCAAGGCTGCCACGCCCTGCGGATCCGGCGCGAAGTTACCGATAAACAGCCAATCGCCGTCGATGTCGGTTAATAGTTCCCGGCTTAAAGCTTGTCCATGGCCGGCGCCGGAGGCGCGTTGCGCCGGCGGTCTGGTTAAACCCAAATCGGCTAGCACCTGACCGGCAAAGGCGTCGCCCAACATGTACATCGGCCCATTGGGGGTGAGGCGAACAATACTTACCGATTCGCCTCGGTGCGCTTTAAGCTCTTCGCTTATTCGCACAACTAGCGCCCGGTAATCGGCAAGCACATCCACGCCGGCTTGCGGGCGGTCAACAGCTGCTGCGATGCGCTTAAGACTATCTTGCCAATGCTCGCCCGGATAAAAGCTGATGACGGTCGGCGCGATGGCGCGTAACTGATCCAAAAATTCAGGATCGCTCTGACCGCCGGCCAGAATTAAATCCGGCTGCAAAGCCACGATGCGGTCCAGGGACGGTAGCGCAAATGAACCGACACTTTCGACATACTGCACGGCCTCGCCTAAATAGGGTGGCGGTTGGTTACTGCCCCGCCCATTAGTCGCGCCAACAGGTTGCAAGCCAAGGGCCAGTAAGGTATCCAAGTCCAGCTCGCTTAACGCCACCACCCGTTCCGCCCTCTGTGGCACGCTGACCGAACGGCCGCTAGCGTCGATTATTTCGCGCCCCCTCTCCGCCGGCGTAGCGGACGGCGGACTTTCGCAGGCCGCTAACAGCCAGACAATTAAGATCATGATTTGCAGCAGCGGATTGCTCATGGCTGTGCATCCACCGCGCGATGCCGTTCGGCATGGTAATCCTCTTCACGCCAACCTTGTCGCCAATATGGCACAGCGTACATAGATGACGGTGCTAAGCCCCGCTCCTGCAATAAATTCTGGCGAATAGCGAGCACCGCGGTACTCTCACCGGCTATCGTGGCAAACACCTGCCCCTCAGTCGGCCATGTCAGATTAAAAAACACGCCAGGCAAATGCTTAGGTGCGGCTGCCGTTAACCACTGAATTTCGACACCCGCTGGATGCTGTAATGCGAGTTGATCGGCCGTCTCCTCGATTTGAATTAATGCCAAACCTTTGGATTGGCTCGGTAGCGCTTCCAACACGGCAGCAATAGCCGGCAGCGCGGATAAATCGCCGACCAATATATGGAAATCGGCAGCCATGTTCGCCAACGCCGGACCGCCAACCCCTGCCAGAGCGATACTGTCCCCAATTTTTGCGTTGACGGCCCAACGTGTGCCTGGGCCATGTGCGCCGTGCAATACAAAGTCCACATCAAGCAAATTCAGATTGCTATCGAAGCGGCGCAGGCTATAAATCCGGGCTGCATAATGCGGCATCCCGAACGCATTTGACATGTGGGTCGCACCTGCTTCGAGATCAGGCACTAATAGCTTGAGATGGGCGCCCGGTCCGGCGTTGCCAAGCCCTTGCAGGTCCGCCCCGTGAAAACGGATACGTCGCAAATGCGGTCCTAAGCGCAACGTGTCGCAAACAGTAAGCCATTGCGGGGAATTGAAGGATCTGTTGGGCGCAGGGTGAAGAGTTGGCATGGAAAAATTCAAATGGTTACGCTGGCACCGGATTATACGGTTGCCTAAGACGTACCGTTGGAAGCGCGCTGCTGATTGACCGACTAACAAAGCTGTATGCGTTTTTCGCAAAGACGCATCAACGGTGTAGGCGCAAAATGCCCGGCTGCATCCCGAACTGCCGCCGAAAAGCTGTCGCGAAGTTGGCGGCGCTGGTATAACCGGCCAGTTGCGCCGCATCGCTTACACTGATGCCTTCCTGCTCCAAGGCGATACGCGCTTGCTCCAAAAGACGGCGGCGTTGGTAGGCGAACACGCTATTACCGGTATACAGCCGAAAGTAGCGTTGCAGAGTACTAGGACTCATGCCTATCCTCTCGGCTAGCGCTTGCATCGACCAGTCGTCCCCTGCACCGCTGTCTAGAAAAGCGCGAAACTCTGCCAATCGGCGACGTTCGCGCGGCCTAAGTGTGCGCTCGGACGCCGGGTTTACGTCTGTCAGCCCGGCCAGCACTTCGGCGACTATGTCCAAGCAGCGGCTTTCCAAACGCAAACCCATCAAAGGTGTGTTGACAGCACACAACTCAAATACACTGCCCGCCAGTAACCGCAGATGGGCAGACAACCGCCAGTGCTGTACCGCCAGATGATTGCCGCGCAAGCTCTCTAATACCGGATAGGCCGCTAGCAGATCTTCGTGCTTGCTCAGCCAGCGACTACCAAAAGCCAGACTAACCACCCTGCGCCGCGTACCTCGTATTAAGCGCCGACTAAAGCGATCACGCTGGGTTAGGCTAAGCACCAGACCGTTGCCTTCATTATCCCTGTTGCCCAACAGAAAACGCTGATCGCCATATGTGACATCCGCTTCTCCGGCCAGCGGCAACACAACCAATAGCCCAGGCTGCAATATTCCACTGACTTCCACGTCTTGTTCGTCGCATACATCGGATGCATAAAGCGACAAGTCCGGCTGTAACTGCAGCTCCTGCGAGCGCCCGCTGACAAATGGAATGCCGTTACTGGGTGGCGTCGCAGACACGTCGCCAGCGTAATCCTGATCGAATCCGGATCGATCAGAACAGTCGATTTTATAAGACCTAATAGTCGTTAGCCTATTCATAGAGTTGATACCAATGATTCCTGACTGAAGATCCGTGCGTGCCGTCTGCGCGTGCCGCAAATGAATCTGATTCCATCGCAAACGCAGTGGTTTACGTTGCGTCGGATAATAGCAGCCACTAATCTTAATGTAAATCATTCTTATTTGAAGGCAGACCATGCACATACTCCGTTCTGTACGATCCAAGCGTACGCTTTATATGACTGTATTTTTGTTTGCTACCACCGATCAATTGCTTGCTGAACCTAGCGATACCGATACCGACAACACCGTGCTTATGGATGAGGTCAATGTGAAGGGTAAAGCAATCAAATCCGCCGCCAGGCAAACGGTGGAAGACACCCCCTCCACCTCAATCAAGGACGTATTCGAGAAAAACATCTCGGTAGGCGTTGGCGGCCCCACCGCAAGTGCGCAAAAAGTGTTTGTCAATGGTATTGAAGAAACCAATCTCAATGTGCAAATAGATGGCGCCCGGCAGGTGAATAATCTTTGGCACCACAACGCCAATTTGTTACTCGACCCCGGTGTGCTAAAAGCGGTCAGTGTGGACGCCGGGGTAGCGGCGGCTGACGCCGGACCAGGCGCACTGGGCGGTTCATTGCGCTACGAAACCAAGGATGTCGACGACTTTTTACAGCCCGGCCGGGACTACGGCGCTTTCTTAAGCGGCGGTTTTGCCAGCAATCTGGACACATTTACTAAGTCCGGTGCCGCCTACGGGCGTTATCGGGATGTAGAAGCCATGGGCTACGCCTCCCATGCCGAAGGCGCCAATTACACCGCTGGAAATAGTGACACGGTGCAAGGCACCGGCGCCAATCTGCTCAGCGCCTTAGGCAAACTCGCGTATACCGCAGAGGGTGGGCACCGCTTCGAAGCGTCGGCTCAGCATTTGTCAGACGACGACATCCGCCCCTTCCGCGCCAATTTTGCGGCTGTGCGCGGCCTCACCTTATTGTCGGAAAATGCTTTTAAACGCGATACCGCCAATTTTAAGTACAGCACTCGGCAACCCAGCGACTTCTACGATCCCGAGCTCCGGTTTTACTACAACGCGACATCGCTGTCCCGGCCAAACCCGAACGGCGGCTTTCGTCCCGGTTATTTCGAATCCAACATCCAGAGCTTGGGCGCGACGGCCTTAAATCGCTTCAAAACGCCGTTAGGCGAGCTCAGCACCGGTATGGATTTTTATCAGGATCAGGCGACGACCGATAATTTTCGCGATGCGGCTATGGTGGAAACTGCCCGTAATTTAGGCGGATTTGCCCAATTGCGCAGCGCACCCAGTGAGTGGTTAAACCTGTCAAGCGGTGTCCGCCTTGATTCCCAAACCTTCGAAGCGGTAGACCGCCAGCAATTCGACAACATAGCCGCCAGTCCCAACGTATCGATCGGTATCACGCCATTGCAGGATCTATCCATAAACGGCAGTTATTCCTATGTGTTCGGCGGTATACAGTTGGCAGAGGCCGCGGTATTTCACACCATGCCGTTTGCCAGCTATGCCAACGATCTGGCCGCCCAGCGTGCCACCAATGCCAAAGTCGGACTCAGTTACAGCTTGGCAAATGTCAAACTGGAGGGTGAAGTATTCTCGACACGCATCCAAAACACGCAGGCCTACCAAGAAGGCGACGATAGTTTTATTCGCGTTAACGGCCCGGCGGTCAAGACTGAAGGCTTCAATCTGGGCATGGCTTATCAACAGAATAATGCCGATTTCGGCGCGCATTATACGAACACTGAGGTTAGCTACGACCACGCACAAATCGGCACCCTGGCTTTTTATTTGGGCTCGCCGGTTGGCGAAATCATCAAATTGCACGCCGCCTACGCTTGGCCTACCTTGGGTATTAAAACCGGCGTCAGCTCGGAGATTGCATTGCGGTACCGCTTCGCAGCGGATTCCGGGAATCGAGACCTGGACGGTTATCACACCTACAACCTGTTTGCGCAATGGCAACCGCATTTCTATCGCGGCATTAGCTTGCGCGCGGAGCTCAACAATCTCACCAACGAAGACTATACCGATCGCTACAGCGCCGGCACGGCAGTCGGTTTCATTACGCCGCTGCAAAATCCCGGCCGCAGCGTGTTGATTTCAACGAAACTGGAGTTTTAATACTTATGTTCACAGATGCCAACACCTGTTCTACCGTAAGCGGCGATTCCGGCAATGGCTCCGCTTACCAACGGCCCAGCGCTATCGACCTACTTTATCGCTATGGCGTCGATTCAAGTATATTTCTGGGGACGCCGGAACGCACCCTGCTGGGCCGCGGCGTCCGCTTACGCTTGAAGCGTGGTCCCGGCGAATCAACCGCAACTGCGCTGCAACAGCTGTTCACCGATCTCCAGCGCAACGGTGATAGCGAAGCTATATTGGTCGGCGCAATCCCCTTTGCGCCGGACGCCCAACCGGTGTTATTTATTCCCGACCAGTTGGATGTAGCGGGTCCGCTCGGACGCCACACAGCACTCAAGCCAAACCAGGCAAGGCGCGGCACAGCCACCGAAGAACAACCCGCGCAAGCTGTTTATGCGCAAAGGGTCCAACAAGCGTTGGATTTGATACGGCACACAGCATTAAAAAAAGTGGTGCTGTCCCGCATGCTGGAAATCCGTAGCGAGCGTGACATCGATCAGTCCATGGTG
The DNA here is from genome assembly GCF_014850955.1 of Methylomonas albis. Lineage (NCBI taxonomy): Bacteria > Pseudomonadati > Pseudomonadota > Gammaproteobacteria > Methylococcales > Methylococcaceae > Methylomonas > Methylomonas albis. The sequence continues at coordinate 2,072,263 of NZ_JACXSS010000001.1, read as the reverse complement.
CTGCGTAATCTAGCCGCCCGTAATATAGGGGGTTACACCTTCGCCGTCGATTTGCCGACGCCATCCGCTGGCGTACGTCGGTTAGTCGGCGCTAGCCCGGAATTATTGCTACAGCGCATGGGTGGACAGTTGCTGGCCAATCCTATCGCCGGCACCGCACCGCGCAGTAGCGACCCGGGTGAAGATCTGGCGCGTTCCCGCAAGCTGTTGCACTCGGCCAAAGACCGGCAAGAGCACGCATTAGTGGTGGAAGCGGTGGCGGAAACCTTGCGCCCCTATTGCCGCAACCTGCACGTTCCGCCAGTTCCTGAGCTGCTGGCTACCAATCGGGTTTGGCATCTGTCCACCCGTATCCGTGCAGAGTTAACCAAGCATGCGCCGGCTTCGTATGCGCTGGCGCTGGCCTTGCACCCAACACCGGCGGTATGCGGCGAACCGCGGGATCTGGCGGCGAGAGCCATCCATACATTAGAAGACTTCGATCGCGGACTGTTCACCGGTCTGGTAGGTTGGTGCGACGCCAAGGGTGACGGTGCCTGGGCGGTAACGATACGTTGTGCGGAAATCGAAGCCAACCGTGCAACCTTATATGCCGGCGCCGGCATCGTTGCAGACTCTGACCCATGGCAGGAAGTGGCGGAAACATCGGCTAAATTTCAGACCTTGCTGGATGCCATACAAGGGGGTGTCGCGTGACCGACGCCGATTTCACCCCTTGGCCGGATAATTTGGTCAAAGAATATCGCGAGCGCGGCTGGTGGCAACGTCAAACCTTGGGCGCTTTTCTACGCGCGTCGGCGCTTCGCTACGCAACACGTATTGCGGTGGTTTGCGGCGAGCGGCGTTGGGCTTATCAAGAACTCGACGAACACGCCGATCGCTTGGCGGCCGGATTTGCCGCATTGGATTTGCAGGCCGGCGCGCGCATTGTGGTGCAATTGCCAAATATCGCCGAATTTTTTGCGGTGTGTTTTGCTTGTTTTCGCCTCGGGCTGGTGCCGGTGCTCGCGTTGCCGGGACACCGCCGTGCCGAAATAGCCGCATTTTGCCAAATTGCGGAGGCTAGTGCCTATATCATACCCGATTGTCACGATGGCTACGACTACCGCACTCTGGCACGGGAAGCCATGGCACTGGTGCCGGGCTTACGCCACGTCATAGTGGTGGGCTCTGCCGAAGAATTTATAGCGTTACAGGCGCTCTATCTAACGCCGCAAGCTCTCCCGGAACCGGATCCTGGTGCCATAGCGCTGTTACAGCTGTCGGGCGGCAGCACCGGCACCCCAAAACTGATTCCACGCACCCACGACGATTATCTTTATAGCGTCAGAGCCAGCGTTGAGGTTTGCCAATTCGACACCGCCACCACTTATCTGGCGGCCTTGCCGGTAGCCCACAATTTTCCGTTGAGCTCCCCTGGCACGCTGGGCACCTTGTATGCCGGCGGCCGTATCGTTTTGTTGACCCGACCAGAGCCGGATGCCGCTTTTAGCTTAATCGCTAATGAACGTGTTAGCCATATAGCCTTAGTGCCGTCGCTGCTGCTGGCCTGGTTGGAGCGTGCCACCAGCCTGCGTCCGGCGCTTGACAGCCTGCGCCTGGTCCAGATCGGTGGCGCCAGTCTGGCAGCGGACGTTGCCGCCCGCGTTCGCCCACTGCTGGGCTGCCCATTGCAACAAGTCTTCGGCATGGCCGAGGGTCTGATCAACTACACGCGGCTGGACGACCATCCGGATGTCATCCTGGAAACCCAGGGCCGGCCCATGTCGGTCGGCGACGAGATTCGCATTGTCGATCACGACGAGCAAGACGTGACGGACGGCCAGACCGGCCATCTCCTGACCCGTGGCCCTTACACCATTCGCGGTTATTGGCGTGCCGATGCGCATAACCACCAGGTTTTTAGCGCAGACGGCTTTTACCGTACCGGGGATTTAGTCAGGCGCCGCAGCGACGGCAACTTGCAAGTGATGGGACGAGCCAAGGATCAAATCAACCGCGCCGGCGAAAAGATAGCTGCCGCGGAAGTGGAGCGACATTTGTTGAGCCATCCGCGCGTGCGCAATGCCGCACTCGTGGCTATCCCGGACGAACGTTTAGGCGAGCGCAGCTGCGCCTTCGTGGAACTGAACGCCGCGGCCGCAAACGAGGCTTCGGCGCCCATCGTTTTATCGTTGAAATTGCACCTCCGCGATCATTGCGGGTTGGCCGCACACAAAATTCCAGACCGTATCGAATTCATCGACCATCTACCACTCACCGCGCCCGGCAAAATTGCCAAGCCGCAACTGCGTAAGCTGGCGCTTACCTTAACCCGGAACCCCACATGAGCATACCCCGCATCGCCAGTTACCAACTTCCCGATCAGCTACCAGCCGGCAAAGTGAGCTGGCGCTTAGAGCCACAGCGTGCGGTGTTACTAGTACACGACATGCAGCAGTATTTTCTGGATTTTTACGATCAATCCCAGCCGCCTATCCCCGCGCTGTTGCGCAACTGCGCGGCGCTGATCACCGCCTGCCGTGCCGCCGGCGTACCGGTGGTCTTTACGGCCCAGCAAGGTGGCCAAAGGCCGGCCGAGCGCGCACTGCTCAACGATTTTTGGGGGCCAGGCCTACCGCCGGATCCGCTGCTGGAACGTATTGTTGATGCCGTGGCCCCAACTCCAAATGACTTGATCTTGCCGAAATGGCGCTACAGCGCCTTCAAACGTAGCGAGCTGGAGGCAAACCTAAAGGCGATGGGCCGCGATCAGTTGGTGATTTGCGGCGTCTATGCGCACATTGGCTGTTTAATGACAGCAGCCGAAGCGTTTATGTTGGATATCCAGCCGTTTTTAGTCGGCGATGCGCTGGCCGACTTTTCCCGCGACGAGCACGAATACGCGTTGCGTTACGCTGCCGGGCGCTGCGCCTGTGTCCGCAGCAGCCAAGAACTAATACAGGCCTTGCAGTTCGAACATCCTCAGCTGGAGACCTTGCGCCGCGAAATAGCGGCAGTAATGGCTATCGACGCGGTTTTACTCGGCGATGACGACGACTTATTATTGATGGGGCTGGACTCACTGGCACTAATGCGCTTGATGCAAGACTGGCGCCGGCGCGGATTCAACCCCGAGTTTGCTGAATTGATGCCGATGCCGACGCTAAGCGCTTGGTACGCTTTGTGGAAAAACGCGGTGCAGGTAGGCAATGCATGATGCACGATCAAAGCAGTCTCGCGCTCACGCAAGCGCAAATCGGCGTACTGCTCGGCCAACAATTGGCCCAAGATAGCAGCGTGTTCTATGCGGCCGAGTACACCGAAATCCAAGGTCCACTGGATTGCGAGCTGTTTGCCCTAGCATTGCACAGCACATTACAAGAGGCCGACACATTGCAGGTGCGGCTGGTCGGCAAAGAAAGCGAATATCGGCAGCAACCCTGCAGCCATCCCCTGCCCCGCTTGCTGGTGACGCCCGCCGAAGGGTTGACTGATGCGGCGTTCATGGCCGTACTTTCCGCGCAGATACGCCAGGGCTTCGATACCGTCAGCGGCCGCCTTTACGCGCACACGCTCTATCGGCGCGCGGCCAATCGGCATGTCTGGCTACACCGCGCGCATCACCTAGTGTTGGACGGCTACGGCTTCCAATTGATAGCTCGGCGAGTCGCCAGCCACTACCAAGCCTTACTCGCCGGCGTTCCAGCGGCACCGGCAGGATTCGGAAGCTTGGCCGCCCTGGTAGAGGCTGATCAGGCCTACCAGGATTCGCCCGAGCGCGACACGGACCGCCGCTATTGGCTCGCAGCGCTTGCCGGATTGCAACCCAAGTCTTTGTGCCCGTGTCCTGCAGTCGGAATCGGCCGCGGCCAGCGCATCGGTGGAGCGTTACCGGACACGCTCAGCGCACGGCTCAAAATCCGGGCGCAGGAATGGGACTTGAGTTGGCCGGAGCTGGTTATTGCCGGTTTCGCAGGCTATTTAGGCCGGCACGGATGCGGCCGCGATGTGGTGCTGGGCCTGACTACCATGTTGCGCTCGTCCGGCATGGTCGCACGGACCCCCTGCAGTGCAATGAATGTCATGCCCTTGCCATTCCAACAGGCCGAGGATATAAACCTGGCCGCGGCCGCACGCAGTTTGCGCCAGGATTTTAGCCAACACCGTCCACATCAGCGCTACCGCTTCGAACATTTGGAGTTCGATCTGGAAGACGCCGGTTACCCCCGCGGTTTACTCGGCACCGAGATCAATGTGATGCCCTTCGAACCACCGTCCCGTTTCGGACCCTGCACGGCCAAAACCTACACTTTGGCAGCGGGACCGGTAGAAGATCTTGCCGCCATCTTTATGGCCAGGGGCGATAGTATCGTCCTGGATTTGGATGGCCGCGCGGAAAATTACGACGCACCCACACTACGCGCCCACTGGAATGGGATTAGCGATTTTCTGGCGCAAGCCTTGGATTCCTGTTAGCTACCAGCGCAGATCTGTTCGATGATCTGATGCTCGAGTGTTCGACGCTGAGCCTATGCCTGGATACTCAGACTTAAGCCCATTTACGCAAACCGGTATCATTTCGCGACGTTTCGTTTATACTCTTTACCACGATTAGGTGTCTTGGTATGCGTTCTGCGTATCAAGGTGAAACGGGAAGTCCGGTGCGATATGAGATTAATCTCAGTCAAATCCGGCGCAGCCCCCGCTGCTGTATGCCTGATGAATCTCCTTTTTGCCACTGCACGGTTAGTGTGGGAAGGCGGTAGATTCAGATGACGGCAAGCCAGAAGACCGGCCTGATCGAATGTAGGATGCCGACTCCGGAGGGGAGCCGTATGCCAGCGATGCAGCGTGAGCTGTATTTGTGCGTGCGTGTTTTTCTTGCTCGGTCGGCTCCAATTATCCCTGATATTTTAGGAGACTCGACATGTTCGTTCTAAGCCCATCCCAACCAGTAACCCTGGCAACTCCTCGGCCTGTTGCCGCCTTGTCCGCTATTTTATTGGGTTTTACCCTGCTGTTAGTCGTCGGCTTCGCACCGCTCGCCGAAATACACAACGCCACTCACGACACTCGTCACGCCACCGGCTTTCCTTGCCATTAACGCCCGATATGTTCAAACACATGGTGTTTTCATCGGCGTTGTCAGGTATCGCCGCCGCCCTGCTGTTATCGGTGTTACAGATGTTTTGGGTCACGCCGCTGATTTTGCAGGCAGAAAGATATGAAGTTGCCGCCGAAGCGTTTGCCCACGAACATACTGCCGACGCCCATACCCACGATGCAGCCCCATGGCAGCCGGAGGACGGCTGGCAGAGAACAGTATCTACGATCAGCAGTAACGCCCTGATGGCAATAGCTTTTGCCTTGATGTTGACCGGCGCCTACGCTCTGCGCAAGCCGTCCGGCATCCTGCACGGCTTGGCTTGGGGCTTGGCAGGTTACACCGTCATTTTCGCCGCGCCGTCTTTAGGCTTGCCGCCGGACTTACCCGGCACCAGCACTGCAGCAGTGTTGAGTCGACAAGGCTGGTGGCTGGCTACCGCATTGGCAACAGCGTTCGGTCTGGGCTTGCTACTTCTGCAAACCCGCTGGTCATTACGACTGCTTGGCGCATTGGCCATAATTACGCCACATTTACTGGGCGCGCCGCAGCCTGAAATCGTTACAAGTCTGGCACCTGAGGCCTTGCAAACACAATTTCGCTGGGCCAGTACGCTGACTAACGGCGCGTTCTGGACAGTGTTAGGCATGTTATCGGCCATAACGTTTAATCGGACACCAAACCAGCCATGACCGCTAGCGATAAAACCGATCACATTCCCGGCAAGGTCTGGTTCGTCGGCGCAGGGCCAGGCGATCCTGAACTGATTACCGTCAAGGGCCAGCGCCTGCTGCAACAAGCCGGTGCCGTCCTTTATGCCGGCTCGCTGGTCAATCAGGCAGCGACGATGTACACGCCGGACACTTGCAAAATTCGAGACTCCAAAGACATGACGCTGGCGGAAATAACCGACTGGCTGATCGCCCAAGCGCAGCGGCATCAAACCGTGGTGCGCTTGCAAACCGGGGATCCCGGCCTGTATGGCGCACTGGTGGAAATGGTGCAAGCGTTGGATGCCGCAGGTATTCACTGGGCCGTGGTACCGGGTGTATCGTCTGCGATGGCAGCTGCTGCGACTGCCGGTGAAACACTGACCTTGCCGGAAGTCACTCAAACCGTGATTCTCACCCGCGTCGCCGGTCGCACACCAATGCCGGCGGGCGAAGAGCTGGAAGCGCTGGCCGCGCATCACACCACCTTGTGCATTTTTCTTTCGATCACCTTGCTCCCGGATGTCCAACGCGCCTTGCTCGCCGCCGGCTGGGCGGACGATGCACCGATACTGGTGGTACAAAAAGCCAGCTGGCCGGACCAGGAAAAAATCGTTCGCGGCACCCTTAGCGACATTCGCGCTAAGTGCCGGGCGGAAAAAATCAATAGTCAGGCGATGATAATCGCCAGTCCGGCGCTGGGTGCGCGTTACTGGCCGGAGATTCAGCATTCCAAACTTTACGATGCCGAGTTCTCGCATCGATTCCGTCAAGCCGTCAAACCCTAAAACAACCTATGCAAAATCAAACCATCTTATTGATCGGCCACGGCTCGCGCGAACCATCCGGCAACCAGGAAATTGTAGCCTTTGCCGAGCAATGGCGCGCCCGCCAGCCGCAATGGCGTATCGAAGTGTGCTTTATCGAGTTCGCCGAGATTCTGATTGAAGAAGGGCTGGATCGGGCGGCGGCGCATGGCGGCCAGGTGGTCGTGGTGCCGTTGATTCTAAATGCCGCTGGCCACGTCAAAATGGAAATCCCCGAGCATATCGAACATGCCCGCTTGCGGCATCCGCAAGTCGCGTTTGTCTATTGCCGCCACCTGGGAGCCAGCCAAGACATACTCGCCATTCTAAAACGCAATTTGCGTAAGGCCTTGCATACGCTGGACATGCCGGACCCGCGCAACACCGGCGTGATACTGCTGGGCCGTGGCGCATCGGACCGGGTCGCCAACGGCGAAGTCGCCAAAATGGCGCGCTGGCTGTATGAAGAAGGCGAGCATCCTATGGTCGACATCGCCTTTACCGGCATCACCCATCCCCGCTTGGAAGCCATCGTGCAGCGTCAACACACGCTGGATATGCGACAGATTGTCGTGTTGCCATACTATCTGTTTACCGGCACCTTGATTGAACGCATCCACCGGCAGGTCGCGCGCTTACAACGCCAATACCCGCAGATTTATTTCGGACTCGCCGATTATCTAGGGTTTGAAGCGGAAATTTTCGCCATGCTGGAAAGCCGCATCACCGAAGCCACTGACAGGCTAGCCCCGGCCATGATGGAATGCGACGGCTGCAAGTACCGAGAATTTGCCGCCGACCATGGCGATGGCCACCACCATCACGCGCACGCACCCCAGGCCAGCGCATGAACAGCAACATCGTCACCGAACAACTTACCGATGCCGGCCGCCGGATAGAGCACGACTCGTTCGCCATTGTCGACCGCGAAGCCGGGCTGCATCACTACGACGACCAGCAATGGCAAGTGGTCAGACGCATCATTCACGCCTCGGCCGATTTTGAATTCAACGGCCTGGTACGTTTTCATCCCGAAGCGGTCGCCGCCGGTTTGCTGGCGATTCGGCGTGGCGCGCCGATAGTCGCCGATGTGGAAATGATCTGCGTGGGTTTGTCCACACCACGGCTGGATTACTTCGGCGTCGCTACGCATCATTTCATCGCCGATACGGATGTGATTGCCCAGGCCAAAGCCGAGAACAGCACTCGTGCGGTGCAAGCCATGCGCAAAGCCCAGCAACTCAATTTGCTGGACGGCGGCATCATCGCAATCGGCAATGCGCCAACAGCCCTACTGGAAGTAGTGCGGATGACTAACGACGGCTTAATCAAACCCGCTCTGGTGATCGGCATGCCGGTGGGCTTTGTGTCGGCGGCGGAATCCAAAGCGCTCGCCAGTGAACTCAGGGATATTCCCTGGATGGTCATTGACGGTCGCAAAGGCGGCTCGACACTGGTAGTCGCCGCCATTCATGCTTTGTTGGCACTGGCCGAAGCGGAACAAACCCAGCTTGGTTAATTTGAGTTGATGGAAAAAAAGCCGAAAGGCACCCGCAAAGGTTACACCACCGGCGCTTGTTCCGCTGCGGCGGCACGGGCGGCGGCGCTCGGCTTGCTGCAAGGCGCGGTACCTGACAGCGTGGAATGCGAGTTGCCCAACGGTCAACGGATAACATTCGCAGTCAGCAACGGACATTGCGCTAACGATTTCGCGCAGGCAGTGGTTATCAAAGATGCCGGCGACGATCCCGATGTGACCGACAAAGCCGCGCTGACCGCGCACGTCCGGCTGCTGCCTGATGCGCCGGGTGAAGTGCTGCTGAAAGGCGGCACCGGCGTCGGCACCATTACCATGCAAGGTTTGGGTTTGGAAGTGGGCGGGCCGGCCATCAATCCGGTACCTAGGCGCAATATAGCCGCCAATGTGCGTCAGGTTGCCGCCAGCTTGCTCGAACAGGCTGGGCTGGAAGTGACTATTTCCGTACCCGGCGGTGAAGAGTTGGCGAAAAAAACCCTAAATTACCGGCTCGGCATCGTCGGTGGCATTTCCATCCTGGGCACCACCGGCATAGTCCATCCTTATTCCACGACAGCATTTCGCGCTAGCGTGATTCAGGGTATCGAAGTCGCGGCCAATCAGGGCCAGCACTGTGTGGTGCTGACCACCGGCGGTCGCACGGAAAAATTCACCATGCGCGAATTACCTGAACTGGCCCCGGCCTGCTTCGTGCAGATGGGGGATTTTCTCAAGTACGCCTTGGACACCGTCGTGCGCTGCGGCTTGCCACAAGTGGTAATTGGCGGCATGGTCGGCAAACTGACCAAAATTGCCCAGGGCGAGACCATCACCCATGCTAATCGTAGCGCGGTGGATACCGACTTGCTGGCGGAAATTGCCGCCGAAATCGGCGCGTCCGCCGACGTCTGCACCGAGATCAGCCAATCGGAAATGGCTCGCTATGCCAGCGAACGCATGGAAGAACTGGGCTTGATCAGCGAATTTTATGAGGCTTTAGGCCGGCGAGTCATAGCCACCTTGAGCCAGCGCTACACCGGCAAATTCCGCTTGCGGGTGCTGATGTGCGATTTTGACGGTAACAAACTGGCGGAAGTGGCAGGCGATGTCTGAGATGAACAACCATTGCCGAATTATCGGCGTACTGGACAATGGCGCAGCGGGTTTAACGCCCAGCGCATTGACACTGATACAAACTGCCAATATCGTCATTGGCGCAAGCCGCACCTTGGCACTATTCGCCGCAGACATTAGTGCAGATGCCGAACGACACTATTTAACCGGCAAGCTGTCGCAACTCCCCGCCTGGATCACTGAAGCCCGCGAAACCGGTAAACAGGTGGTGGTGCTGGCCACCGGCGACCCACTATGTCACGGCATCGCCAGTTTTTTGCTCAACAAACTTGGCCGTGACAGTATCGAAATCCTGCCCAATCTAAGCATGCTGCAATTGGCCTGTGCCAGACTGGGTGTGGCCTGGCAGGATGCACGCATCGGCTCGGTGCACAGCTGTGATGCCGGCGAATGGCAGATTGGCGCTACACCCAATCATGGATTATATGCCTTGCTGAATTTGCTGCGGCAATCCGGTTTAACCGTCGTCTTCACCAGCCCCGAAAACGATCCTGCCCGCATTGCCCGCATGTTGCAGATCGAGTCTTTAGCCGATGACTATGAAATGGCAGTGGCGGAATGCCTGTTGCAGCCGCAGGAACAGATTTCCGATTGGTTGAGGGTCGATGCCGCCGCGGCCGGCAGATTTGCCGATCCCAATATCGTCTTGGTACGCCGCCGGCAACCAGTGGTAAGGGAAGCGCTATTCGGTTTGCCCGATGAGCGCTTTAAGCAACGCAAACCCGACAAAGGCCTGATCACCAAACGCGAAGTGCGTGCGGTGTCGTTGGCACGGATGGCCTTGCTGCCGGACAGCATCGTGTGGGACATCGGCGCCGGTTCCGGTGCGGTTGGGCTGGAAGCGGCACGGCTGTGCCCGCACGGCCATGTCTACGCTATGGAAAAAAATGCGGATGACGCGGCGATTGCGCTGAGCAATCGCACGAGCTTGCGCGTGAACAACTACACCCTGCTGCATGGCCGCGCACCGGCCGGGCTGGAAAACTGGCCCGACCCGGATGCGGTATTCATCGGCGGTTCCGGTGGCGAATTACGCGCACTAATCACCCTTTGTTTGCAACGTCTGCGACCCGACGGTCATCTGGTGATGAACTTCGCCACTCTCGAAAATCTGAGCACGGCCGTCGAAGCCTTGAAAACAACAGGCGCGCAATGGGATGTGCTGCAACTGCAAGCCGCGCGCAGCAAGCCGATTCTGGATATGCACCGCATGCAGGCGGAAAACCCAATTTGGGTGGTGTGCGCTCAAACCTCCGCCCGTATCCTCAACGACCATGATGACTAACGTATCCCCAGGCCGCTTATACGGTGCCTCGCTCGGCCCCGGTGATCCGGGGCTAATTACCCGCCGCAGTTGGGCTTTATTGCAACGCCCGGATGTTTACTGGACTTACCCCATCCGCCGTAAAGGCGCCAACAGCTACGCCTTACAAATTGCCCTGAATGCCGGTTTGACCTTGCCAGCCGACCACAGCCCACTGATTTTTCCGATGACCCATGACACGGAAATCCTCGCCGCTTACTGGCTGCGCGCCGCCGAGACCGTGTTGATCCGTTTGCGCGCCGGTCAGGATGTGCTGTTTCTAGTGGAAGGCGACGCTTCGACTTATTCTACTTTCGGCCATCTGGCTCGCACCGTGCGCGCGCTGGATGCCGGTATCGCCATCGAAACCATTCCGGGCGTACCGTCGTTTACCGCCGCCGCAGCGCGGTTAGCGATGCCGCTGGCCGATACCGATGAAACCGTGGCCATCATCCCGGCCAGTTACGGCATCGCCATGATAGAACGCTTGCTCAACGATTTTGACACGCTGGTACTGCTGAAGGTTAAACCCTTGCTGGACGATATTTTGGACTTGCTGGAACGGCGCGGCTTGCTGACTCATGCCGCGTTTATCGAAAAAGCCGGTAGTCCGGAAGAGCGCATCGAACGCGATCTGCTAAAACTGCGCGGCCAGAAAGTCAATTATCTATCCTTACTGCTGGTTCGCAACCCGAATCGCCAGCGCGGCGAAATGCTGCGTGGATGCCGGAAAAAATCCTCCCTCTCCACAACTGAGACGCCATGACCATACTCATCCAACCCCGTATCGCCCTGGTGGCGATCACCAAACACGGCGTCGCGCAAGCCTTGCGCTTGGCCGAACAGCTGCCAGATGCCCAACTGGCGGTCTCGGAGAAATTCGCTGCCGGCTTACCTACTATCGGAAACACTGTCGAAATCCTGCCCGGAGCATTAAGCGCAAATATGGGCGGTTTGTTTGCCCGTTACGATCAATTGGTGTTGTTTATTTCGTTGGGCGCGGTAGTGCGCTTGATTGCGCCGCATCTTAAATCCAAAGACGAAGATCCCGGCGTGTTGGTGGTTGACGATGCCGCGCGCTATGTAATTCCGGTGTTGTCCGGCCACGTCGGCGGCGCCAACGCCTATGCCGAACAACTGGCGGCGTTGCTGGGTGCGGAGGCGGTGCTGACCACGGCGTCGGATGTCGGCAAGACCATCCCGGTGGATATACTCGGCCGCGAGCTGAGCTGGCAGGTGGAAGCGCCGAAAATCAATATTACCCGGGTTTCTGCGCATGTCGTCAACGAAGAACCGATTGCTTTCGTCCAGGAAGCAGGGTCAAAACACTGGTGGACACGGCCCACACCATTGCCGGCCACTATTCGTTTTTTTGAGCGTTTCGAAGACGTGGATTTGACGCACTACAAAGCGGTGTTGTGGGTGACCCGGCGGGAGATTACCCCGGCACAATGGGAACAACTCGCCGAGCGTCTGGTGGTGTACCGACCGCCACTAGGGCAGGAATAATGAAAGTCATCCTGGGCTTGGGTTGTGATCGGAATGCCTCGTTAATGACTTTGAACACCGCAGTCGAGCAAGCGCTGGCACTGGCGGGTTTGGACAAATCCGCCGTCACAGGTGCCGCCAGCATCGACAAAAAAAACGACGAAGCGGCCATATTGCAACTGACTGCAGATAACGCTTGGCCGCTGTCGTTTTACCCAGCCGAGCAACTGGCGCAGGTGCCGGTACCCAATCCCTCTGAAGTGGTGCGCCAATACATGGGTACACCGGCGGTGGCCGAGGCGGCGGCCCTACTGGCCGCCGGCCCTACGGCGGAATTATTAGTAGAAAAACACAAATACCGGGGCGAGGACGGCAAGAACGCCACGGTTTCAATCGCAAGTATCAACGAAAACAACATATGAAGGCAGGCAAAATTTTATTGGTCGGCTTCGGCCCCGGTGCGCAAGCACATATGACCTACCGGGCGCGCGAGGCTATCGCCGAGGCGGAAGTGGTGATTGGCTATTCCACTTACATCAAGCTGGTACAGGAGCTGTTGGCAGGCAAGGAGATCATTCGTAAGGGTATGACCGAAGAAATCGATCGCTGCGTCGAGGCTTATGAGCAAGCCTTGCTGGGCAAAACCGTGGCGCTGATTTCATCCGGCGACATCGGCGTTTACGGCATGGCCGGACCGACTTACGAAGTGCTGCTGCAAGCCGGTTGGACGCCGGACAGCGACATCACCGTGGAAGTCATCCCCGGCGCGACCGCGTTGAATGCTTGCGCCGCGCTGGTCGGGGCACCGTTAACGCATGATTTTTGTTCGATTTCGCTGTCGGATTTGCTTACGCCCTGGCCGACCATCGCCAAGCGCTTGCAAGCAGCGGCGCGCGGGGATTTCGTGGTGGCCTTGTACAATCCGAAAAGCGGGCGCCGTACCGGCCAAATCATCGAGGCGCAGCGGATACTGTTGTTACACCGCAGCCCGGGAACGCCGGTCGCGATTGTCAAATCGGGCTATCGCCGCCGGCAGGACATCCAAATGACGAGCTTGGCGCAGATGGCCGATTGCGACATCGGCATGTTGTGCACAGTGTTGATCGGCAACAGCAGTACTTTCGTGCGTGAAGGTTTAATGATCACCCCGCGCGGTTACGCCAACAAATACGACAGCCTGACCGGCGAGACCAAACACGGCGAACAAGCCGGGCGTTCTTTGAGCATGGGCTTGACCGGCTGGCATGCTTGCGTGCGCCAATATGTGCGCGAAACGCCCGCGTCCTCGGCGCGCGCAGCGGCAGCTTATTTCGATGCGCCGCTGGCTGAAATTCTGGCGGCTATCGCTACCGCGTCGCCCGCTGACGAAGCGGGTGATCTGGCCGCACGCTGGTTAGCCGTTGATCAAGTCGATGCCGTATTAAATGCCGCCAGGGACTGGGGCCGATTGCGGGCCGTGGTGCGCAGCGAGACCGGTGCGGTGGCGGAATTATTGTTGGAGGCCCAGGATTTTAGCCAACGCGGCGATTGGTTGAATCTGACCAACGAGCATTGCCATTTGCATGTCGATAAAAACAAAATCGCCAGCGGCTGGTTTTTAAGCCAGGGCGACAGACAGCATGGGGTTTATTTTGTCGATGGTCATGGCGCGCTAGTGTTTTCACTGTTGCTGGTGAAATCGGCAGAGAAATTTGACGACGCGGCGTTGCATGCTTTCCACATAGCGTGCGACCAATTAGGCCAAGTCATGACAGCTATCGAAACCGTTGAAACTGAAGAGGCGACTAGCGATGAGTGATATTACCCTGCCGGAAAAACCCAAAATGGGCGACTACAAACGCCATTTGCTGGTCTGCACCGGTCCGCGCTGCACGCAAGATGGCCTGTCGCAAGCCGTGTTTGATAGCCTTGGCGCAAAATTCAAGGCCGTGGGCCTGGATCAGGGCGCGTTACGCGTCAAACGCAGCCGGGTATCTTGCTTTGCCACTTGTAAATCAGGCCCGATTCTTTGTGTACAACCGGATGGCGTTTGGTATTACAACGTCACCGATGCCAATCTTGATCGCATAATTGCGCAACATCTGCTGGGCGGTGAACCGGTCAGCGATCTAATATTTCATCAGGGGCCGGTGTGTATTAATGACGCATGAAGCCAGATAAACACACTTTTGTCGCCAGGCCAGCGCTGCGCCTATTTTGAATTCGTTTGCAGCTGCTAGCTACGCAGATCATGGGTTGTGTGGGAGCGCCTGAGCAAGGCGTTTTTCTGCGCAGCCGCTCAGATTTTTGTTTGTAACACCAGCAGTCGATTATTGGCAGGCATGGCGTGGTCGGCTTGTAAGGTCAAACCGATGGCTGCGGCCAAGCCCATAATCGTCTCAAAATCTTTGATACCGCTGCGTTCATCCCGTTCTTTCAACCACAAGTCGAAACGGGCGTTGCTTTCGCTGGTGTATGCGCCGGCGTAATTGAACGGGCCGTAGATACACAGCGTCGCCTCGGCACTCAAATAGTTCGCTAGCCGCTTGAATAACAGCCCTACTTCGGCGCTGCTCATAATGTGCAAGGTGTTTGCAGTAAACAGTGCGTCGATTCGTGCGCACGGCCATTGCAAATCCGCCACGTCCAAGCTGAGCGGCGGCAGTAGATTGGCCAGTTGCACCGCGTCCCGCCATAAATGGATCCCCGGCAAATTTTCCGGCCTATCGGTAGGCTGCCATGTCAGATGCGGCAGATTCCCGGCAAAATGACAGGCATGCTGGCCGGTGCCGCTGCCGATTTCCCACACTGTCATGGGTTGGTCAAAAACCGTTTTAAGAATCTGTAAAATCGGTTCCTTGTTGTTCTCGCAAGCCTGGGAAAATGGTTTCTGTATCGTCATGAGCAATGTTTTGATGGTATTTTGATGCTTTAACTCTACTGTGATTAAAAATGGAAGTAAAACAAATCGACAGCATGGCGCAAATCGACGCTGCGGATTGGAATCGGCTGTGCAGCGCTGATTACCCATTTACTCGTCACGACTTTTTATCCGCCTTAGAACAAAGCGCGGCGGTTTGCCCGCAAACCGGCTGGGAGGCCGCGCATTTACTTGTGATGGACAATCAGAAATTGCTGGCTGCCTTACCGCTGTATCTGAAAACCCATTCCTGGGGCGAGTATGTCTTCGATCAGCAATGGGCCCAGGCTTACCAGCAGCATGGCATTGCCTATTACCCGAAATTAGTCAGCGCAATTCCGTTTACCCCCTGCCGAGGCCAGAGGCTGATATTTTCGCAGGACGCGGATCAAACCGCAGTCTGCGCGTTATTGTTCGGTTTTATCCAACAGCTTGCCGAGCGGCGCGGCATTTCCTCCTGGCATTGTTTATTTCCCGAACATGCGCAGCTTGAGCTGCTTAAATCGTTGGGAATAAGCGTCCGCGAGGGTGTGCAGTTTCAATGGTTTAATCGCAACTACGCTACGTTTGCGGACTTTTTACAGACCTTGAGCGCTGATAAACGCAAGATGATCAAGCGCGAACGGCGGCGGGTGGCGGAACAAGGTATTCAAATGCAACGCATCGCCGGGCCCGATGTTTCCGACGCCCAATGGCAAGTGTTTTTCCGCTTTTACGCGCTGACTTATTTAAAACGCAGCTCCGAACCTTACTTGAATCTGGCGTTTTTTAAGCAAATCGCGCGAACCATGCCCGAGCAATTATTGCTGGTTCTAGCAGTTAAAGACGATACCTATGTCGGCGCAGCCTTGAGTTTTGTCGGTGCGGATACACTGTATGGCCGGTATTGGGGCTGCCAAGCGGAATACAACGCCCTACATTTCGAGGCCTGCTACTACCAGGGCTTGGACTACTGTATAGAACACGGCTTGGCGCGTTTTGATTCCGGCGCGCAAGGCGAGCATAAAATCTCCCGCGGCTTCGAGCCGGTCACCACCTACTCCGCGCATTGGTTAAAGGATGCCGGTTTTGCCAAGGCCGTGGCGCAATTTGTAGCCCGTGAAAAACAGGCGATTGCGCATTACAAACAAGACGCGGCGAATTACCTGCCGTTTAAACGCACTTAGTAGAATAGCGCTACGTCAGCCTTTTTCCAGCTCGGTTTGACAAGCCAAACAATACTGGCATGCAATCGCATGACGCCGCGCTTACGGTATCGGTTCGCCGCATTCCTCGCAATGCGTGGCGGATTCGCCGGTATAGATTGCTTTACGCGTCTCGGCAACGAAAAGCTCGGTCATCTTGTCAATTCTTTCTAAAATGGCGTCGGTACCACCCGCCCAGGCCGTGGACATTATTGCGACTCCTGACTATGCATAGCTTTGTATCTAACGACGGGCTTCCAGCCACACACCAAAATCCTCGAACGGCATCGGCTTGCTAAACAAGTAACCCTGCGCCAAATCGCACTGATAACTACTGAGTTTGTCCATGACTTCCTGAGTTTCCACACCTTCCGCGGTGACCTGCAAACCCAGATTGTGCGCCAGATTGATGGTGGCTTTGACGATCACCGCATCGTTTTCGCTATGCAACAAATCGACGACAAACGATTTATCGATTTTTAATTCCGTCAACGGCATGCGTTTTAAATAGGCCAAAGACGAATAGCCGGTGCCAAAGTCGTCAATAGACAATTTATAACCCATTTCATTTAGACGCTGAATCACTTCCATCGCCCGCTCCGGATCGGTCATGATGGAACTCTCGGTAATTTCCAACATCATCCATCCGGGCTTGATATTCGCCGCAGCGGCAACGCCGGCCATCACATCCGGGAGTTCCGGATCGTGCAAATCCTTGGCGGATAGATTAACTGAAATAATCAATTCCCAGCCGCGTTTACGCCATTCGGCGCAATGCTTAAACGATTGTTTCAACACCCAGGAAGTCAGATGTTTGATCACTCGGGTTCTCTCCGCCATCGGAATAAATTCATCCGGCGAAATAAAGCCGTGCTTGGGATGCTGCCAACGCACCAACGCTTCCGCACCGTAGACTTGTCCAGTTAACACCGACACTTTGGGCTGGTAGTAAATATGTAATTGCTCTTTTTCGATGGCCTGGCGCAGTTCACTCATTAAGGTCAGGCGGCGCGGACTGTGATCGTCGTACGACGGCGCGTAAGTGGTATAACCTTCGTGCGACTGAGCGGCAACGAACAATGCCACACCGGCTTTTTGCACCAGCGTATCCACATCGTCGCCATGTTCGGGAAAATTGACGATACCGATGTTGATGTGAATTACCAGACTCAGACGCTCGACTTTAAACGCCGGATCCAGAGCTGCCTGGATATTTTTCGCCAAGGTGAGGCCGGCCGTTTCGTTGTCGACCGCCGAGAGTAATACACTGAAAATATTGCCGTCGATGCGGGCGACACTATCGGTACCCAACACCACGCTCTGTAGGCGCGTGGCGATCTGTTTCAAAATCAAATCGCTGCTATTGCGACCCAACGTGTCATAGACCTCCTTAAAGTTGGCGACTTCCACCAACAGGATAGACAACATTTTATTTTGATTGCCGGCGGCTAAAATCGCTTGTTCCACCCGGTCGTAGAACAATACCCGGTTCGGCAAGTCTGTTACCGAATCGTGGGTGGTGGAATAACTGACTTGTTTTTCTAATGATTCGGCGCGGGAACGCAGTTCCTGGGTCTGATCCAAAATCATCGCTCCAGCTTGATAAGCGATGACCGAGCTGGAATATTGGCCCCAAAATCCGAAAATGAACGGTAGCACTTCAAGCATCCACAGACCGTAGTTTTCGGTTTGGGCTTTGATGATGCCGTTTAAGGAGATTTCGCCGACATAGTAATAACTCAAGGCCATCAGCGCACTGAGAATACTGGCAATCGCGATAGCCACACCTTGATATGTGGTCTTAGATACCTCGCTTTTCAGCACGCGAACATTTTCGTTCAGTATGTTTTTGGCGGGTATCATCTTTTTCCCAGCGTCTGTTTCATGAATTCGCTATCGTCTTTTAGCTGCTGCCGACCAAGCTTGCAAGCGATGGGCGTCGAAAAAATTCACTAAATATAGTTAGCCAAAGCGTTAATTACAAACTCAAGCCCGTCAAATAACCATCTCCGCCTGCAGCAATTTGATCTGATCCCTGACGCGGGCGGCATCTTCAAATTCCAGGTTTTTGGCATGCTGATACATTTTTTCTTCCAGTTGTTTCAAGGCTTTGGCGGCCTGTTTCGGTGTCATCGCCTTGTAATTGCCGGCCGGTTCGGCGACTTTAGCTCTAGCGTTAGAAATGGAGCCACCGGAACCGGGAATCGAGAGTTCCAGTATATCGGTCACCGATTTAAAAATGGTTTTCGGCTGAATGTTGTGCTCTTTGTTAAAGACGATCTGCTTATTGCGGCGGCGTTCGGTTTCGTCGATGGCCAGTTGCATCGAGCGGGTGATTTTATCGCCGTACAGTATCGCCTTGCCGTTGGCATTGCGCGCCGCCCGGCCTATGGTTTGCACCAAAGACACCAACGAGCGCAGGAAACCTTCCTTATCGGCATCCAGAATCGCTACCAGCGACACTTCCGGTATATCCAGGCCCTCCCGCAGCAAGTTGATGCCGACCAGCACGTCGAACACGCCTAAGCGCAAGTCGCGGATAATTTCCACCCGCTCCACCGTTTCGATATCCGAATGCAGATAACGCACCTTGACGCCATGCTCCATCAGATAATCGGTCAAATCCTCCGACATGCGCTTGGTCAAAGTGGTGACCAACACCCGTTCCTGCACGGCGGTGCGTTTGGTGATTTCCGATAACAGATCATCGACCTGGCTGGTCGCCGGGCGCACTTCGACAAGGGGATCGACCAGACCGGTCGGGCGCACTACCTGCTCCACCACCGCGCCGGAATGTTCTTTCTCGTAAGTGCTGGGCGTGGCGGAAACATAGATGCGCTGGCCGCAGATTTGTTCGAATTCTTCGAAGCGCAAAGGCCGGTTATCCAGGGCTGAAGGCAATCTAAAGCCGTATTCCACCAAGGTTTCCTTACGCGAGCGGTCGCCCTTATACATCGCCCCAATCTGCGGCACCGTGACATGGCTTTCGTCGATGATCACCAGCGCATCATTGGGCAAATAATCAAACATGGTCGGCGGTGACTCACCGTCTGCGCGATTGGACAGATGCCGGGAATAGTTCTCGATGCCGGAGCAGTAGCCCACTTCCATGATCATTTCGATATCGAACAGCGTGCGCTGTTCCAAACGTTGCGCTTCCACCAATTTATGATTGTCGCGCAATTGCTCCAGACGCTCGGCCAGTTCGATTTTGATTTTCTCCACCGCACTGAGTAATTGGTCGCGCGGCGTGACGTAATGGCTTTTTGGATAGAGCGTAAAGCGCGCCAGACGTTGGGTGACTTCGCCAGTCAGCGGGTCGAACATCGACAATCTTTCGATCTCGTCGTCGAACAACTCAATTCGCAAAGCTTGCTCTTCAGATTCGGCTGGAAACACATCGATCACCTCACCGCGCACCCGATAAGTGGCGCGGCGCAGTTCGGTGTCGTTGCGGGTGTATTGCATTTCCGCCAAGCGCCGCAGTATGTCGCGCTGCTTGATCATATCGCCGCGCACCAGATGCAAGACCATCTGGAAATAGGATTCCGGCTCGCCCAAACCGTAAATCGCCGAGACCGTGGCTACCACGATGGTATCGCGCCGCTCCAGCAAGGCCTTGGTGGCTGACAGCCGCATTTGCTCGATGTGTTCGTTTAGAGAAGCATCCTTATCGATGAAGGTATCGGAGGCAGGAATATAGGCCTCGGGCTGGTAGTAGTCGTAATAAGAGACGAAATACTCGACGCTGTTATCCGGAAAAAACTCCTTCATTTCGCCGTACAGCTGGGCCGCCAAGGTTTTGTTGGGGGCCATGATCATCGCCGGCCGCTGGGTTTGCTGGATCACATTGGCAACGGTAAAGGTCTTGCCGGAGCCGGTCACGCCCAGCAAGGTTTGATGCAGTTCGCCGTGGTTGATGCCGTCCACCAGTTCCGCAATGGCGGTGGGCTGGTCCCCGGCAGGTTGATAACGGCTTTGAATCCTGAACGGTTTATGCGCCGGGCCTTTCTTTTGCGGCGAAGCTTCTTCCACACCCAGAATGCCGCTGATCGCTGACTGACTGATCTCCATGCGCCGTTTATCGCTCATGCTAATACCCTTCTGAGGTTTGTCTGCACACTGGCTTATTTACACGCCGATTCCGGCTGGTCGTATCCCAAGGTATCCAACTCGGTCTTGGGGTGTAAAAAGCCTTCGATCGGCGCCACGCTGACTAAGGAGCGCGGTGCGGCAATCAACACCGGTTGCCGCAATTGACCATCCCAGGGGCGGAACGATAATGGCATACCTTTATAACCCTGTAAGGCAAACGCCGGGGAAAATATATAATCCTTGATGGCTTGGGTTTGGTTGGATTTACTGCGAACGCTGGCCTCACCAATCGCTCGCACCGCCAAATAGGCCGCATAATCCTCCTCTTCCATCCAGCGGCCGGCTGTATCCTTGAAGCGATTCTGCAATTGCACCGCACCCCATTGTTCATGGGTTCTATGCCAAGCGGTGGCGATCAACCCCTGGGTACCAATCACCGGCCGCGGTTTCCAGGTCCGATAATCCAAGTATTCGCCAAACAGGCCTTGTTCGTCGGCTACGACCAATACATCGTAATCGTCCACTTGGGTGAAAACCGGCACATCGGATTGCGCAGTACGGCGGGCATCGTAAGCGTTGGTCCAGGCTTTTTCCGCGACCAGTTTGATACCAAACTTCTTGGCCGCGCGTTTAATGGCCGCTGCGTATAACTTGTCTTCCGGCGTGGGGCCTATCACTAAAAACCAGTTTTGCCAACGCTTCTTTAACATGTATTGCGCCAGCGCATCGGCGCGCATGGCTCGACTGGGTAACAGGTGCAAAACGTGATGCCGACAGTCGCCATTGCGCAATTCGTCGTCGCTGCTGGCCGCATCGAATAATAATTTATGTTCTGCGCCAGGCAAATCGGCAAGCTTGTTCAACTGCTCAGGCGGCACGTTCAACACTACCAAACCAACATCCTCGCCTAATTGTGTGAAGGCTTGCTGCAAGTCGCCGCCCACCGGCACCACAATCTTCTTTAACTCGTAGTGCTGGCCGGTAAATTGGCCGGTGGTATTGTTATCGGCAATCGCCAATTCGGCACCGGTTTGGCCCTTATTTTGAATAAATGCATCCAGGTTAGACAACGCCGCAGGCACCGCGCGCTCCTGACTGAAATAGCCGATTTTGACCAACTGCTTTGCCAGTTCCGCAGGTTTAGTTGCCTGCGATTTTAACGGTGGCGCTTTCTTGGCTGGCACTGCGCTGACCTCGCCCATCAGCAGCGCGGTAATCCAACATAAACAAACTGAAATCGACACACTTTTTTTCATGAATTGCCGCAACCCGAAACAAAAGAACCATTTTAACGGATTCGGTTCAAGCAAGTTGAGCCAATAATCGTACTGCCTCTATTGAATTTTAGTGGTTTAACATCAATACTTAGCCACCTTTACACATACTGCGTTTGCCATGTCAGAGCCCGATTTCTCTTTAGATTTTCTTGATCAAGAGGTTACGATTGATAGCTCATGGTCTAATAAGCGCAGTGCGGTCCGCTATTTACGTAACGATATCCGTGCCGCAATCAAAATTCATAGCTTATGGTTTCCGCGTTTATTTCCGGTAGCCTTGCGGGACATCAGCAGTCGCGGCGCTGCAATATTCAGCGAAAAAAAGCTGGGGAAAAATAAACACA
This sequence comes from Methylomonas albis, assembly GCF_014850955.1. Taxonomy (NCBI): domain Bacteria; kingdom Pseudomonadati; phylum Pseudomonadota; class Gammaproteobacteria; order Methylococcales; family Methylococcaceae; genus Methylomonas; species Methylomonas albis. The sequence goes on along the minus strand of NZ_JACXSS010000001.1, from coordinate 2,050,421 downwards.
TTTGCCTGTACCTGCTGTTCAACGACGGTGCACGGTTTGATGTTCAGGCCGTCGTGGTGCATTGCGACAAAGAGAACGGCCGTTACGGTATTAAATTCGATAACGTTGAAAAACCTCTAGCAGAGCATTTACTGCACACCCAAACCGATCTGCTATTCAGCTAACCGCAAATCAACATGCCAGTACTCACTCAAATTTATATATACCCGGTCAAATCGCTGGCCGGAATTCGCGTGGACCAGTGGCCGGTGGATGACAAAGGCTTGTTGTACGATAGAAAATGGATGTTGATAGACAATCATAGACAATTCCTCAGCCAACGCCGTTTACCAAAAATGGCGCTGATCAAAACCCGCATCGAAAACGAACAACTGATTTTGTCGGCACCGCACCAAGCGGATTTAGCTCTGCCTTTAAGAGCGAACGATGGCGACGATATTGAAGTGGTGGTCTGGCACGACCGTTGCGTTGCCAAAACTTGCGGCGATGCTGCCGATGCTTGGTTAAGCGATTTTTTAAAAGCCGATTGCCGACTGGTTTACCAAACCGATCAAGATATTCGCAAAGTCGATCCTAACTATGCGCTGGATAGCGATCAAACCTCCTTTTCCGACGGCTTTCCGTTTTTGATCGTGTCGGAGAATTCCCTGAATGCCCTCAATCAAGCCATGCAGCTCGAATTTGACATGGTTCGCTTCCGGCCAAATTTAGTAGTCGCCGATTGCGATAGCTATGCCGAGGATGCTTGGCGACGCATTACCATCAACGATATTGGCTTTAGATTGCCCAAGCCCTGCTCGCGCTGCTCGGTACCCACCATAGATCCATTAACAGCGGAAACCGGCAAGGAACCACTGATAACTCTGAATCGTCTGCGTAAATGGCAAAATAAAGTCTATTTCGGCCAAAACGCCTTACATGACAAAATCGGTAATTTGGCGGTAGGGCAAATAGTTTTAATTGAAGAGACAGGCGAACCACAACCGCCGTTATCGTCAACGCCCATTTAAACTACTCGCCATCCATGGCGCCTGAGCCCCGCAGTCGCAAGCTCTCAGTGTCGTAAGATCATTCTGTGGCTTCTAGCAAATTGGTGGCGACAACGCGGCAAGGGATGAAGAATATTAGCCGTGTTTACGTTTCAAACCCAGCAAACCCAGCAAGGCAGATCCCATTAGCCACACCGCACCCGGCACAGGAACGGCAGCAGGCGTGATGGAAGTTACCAAATAGACGGTACTGTGATCGTCTCCCCAGGCCCCTGCTCCATTGGTATTGATACTGTTATAGTACCAAACCCATTGCGCACTGGAATCGATACCCGCATGGCTACCCCAGGGAGATATTCCGTTAGCGCCCTCTGAGACAATAGATGACGCTGCGTTGGACAGGGAATCTACGTACATAGTCCAACCAGTATCGCCAGTTGAAATAGTGTTTGTACCGTTACCGAAAGAATAGTTGCTATCCGACAAGGTAAAGGTTCCCAATGCAGCACCAGGACCGCCTTGATTTGTAACTTTTAAAATCAGATATGAAACGGAGGTAGAAACTAGGTTGTCCACCGACGAATAGGTGCTGCCCCAATAGTTGCCGGTTAGGATAGCAGCGCCACTGATAGAAGTTGTGCTGGAGCTGATGTACTCTTCAAACGCATTGTCAGCGGTAAAAGTGCTGGTCAGCACAGTCGACGCTTGAGCGCATGGAATTGAGCTTGCCAGAAAGAAAGCCAAAGCTAGTTTTTTCATATTTCATATCCTGTATTTATGTGAGTGGTGGTAAGGTTATCACTCGGTCCATATCGTTCATATTGCCCAAAAGCATTACAGCCAAAATTTTTGGCATACTTTGAGTTACACACGCCACAACTGAGACAGCTACATCGGTTACCTATTATCCGCTTCGGGTTGATTGGCGGAGGGAGCAAATTGCAGATGCGCGTCCGGGCATATTGGTAAGATACTGCAAACATCAAAGCGTTTTACAAAATCGGAGTAAATTTGTTCACGTTACCATCCATATGGAACCTGCTTATTAGCACCATCGTATTCATCTGGGTAGCCAAACGCGCCCGAAGTATCCTGGATAATCAAGGTTTGTCCAACGGCGCAACACGGACTCTACTGGTGTTTACCTTAGCCTCGCTGTTATCCTGGGGATCAGGCCAAGTAGTCGACTGGACTGAAGCAAAAATTCAAGGCAAGCCCGATACGACTTCGCGGTCAACTTAAGAAAACATTGCGCAGCTGTTAGAGGTTTTAAACCAAGTTCAGTCCGCTACCCAAACACAACCTTCAACCTATTAACGAGACATCATGAAAAGACTTCTGTTAGGGACCACGCTGGCCGTTTGTTCCGCCGCCCATGCCGACGATTATTTATCGTTTAAAGCACCGAGCAAAGCCGACGCGGGAACGTGGCTGAATGCATTTACCGATGCCCAAGACATGACCCGCGACGGGATCGTGTTAAAAAGCAATTTGAAGCGCGAAGAACTATCCGAATTGCTGAAATCCCTGCGCGTAAAAGCTGAAACGTTGTTTGGCGATGTCGTGTCTCCTTTGGGAGATTGCACTAAATCGGTGGAGTCGGTTAATTGGTACTGGCAAACCCAAATATCGCTAATTACCGATCCAACGACTGATACCGATAGGAAGGCGCTTAGCTTGGTTACCTTAGCCTGGGAAGGCGGCGAATATTATGCTACATGCTCTCGAATGATTAGCGCTTTGCCATAACTACCAATACGCATCGTCCTTGTAACTTTAGTTACAACTGATCGAGACGAATGCCGATAGTGCGATACATCTTCACAACAAAGCCTGAACGTAGCCGCGCCGAAATGATTCAGCTTGGAAATTAGCGGACAGGCATCATCAACCGACAAATGGCAGTCACTCTAGTTTTGCAAGCGTCTGCAAATTGAGAATTAGCCGATGTTGTACAGATAAATCAATATATACGGTGTGAACAAGCTATAAGGAAACTTCATTAATGGCCGAAACTTCACATTCCACAATACCAACAAACTAATACAGTGCCTACGCAATGTATTCCAGCAACGCCTTGCGCGCTTCGGTAATCCGAATGAACTGTTCATGGCTGCCCCCGACATCGGGATGCGCCTTTTGGGCGAGCCGTCGAAAAGCAGCCTTGATCTGTGATGACTCAAGCACCCCGTCGATGGGCAGATTGAGCGTCTCACGATGTTGCCGCTCGTCGAACGGATTGCGATTGCCTTGGCGCCGAGCACGGTTGCCATAGAGGCGTTCAAACTGCTCGTTTATACGCTCTTCTTCTGCGCGACGAATTTTCAGGGACTCCCGCCGCAGTTCCACTTGGTCGTCTTGCCATCTCTGGCGCGACATAACGATACAGGCGGCGAAAGCGATTCGACCCTGCGTCTTTAGCTCGTCGAAGCTGAAGGGACCCACCATCTCGAAGGGTTCCTCCAGCCATGCGTAACTACCGCCGGTACCGACTTCGATCCGCTCAATCGCCACCGTAGTGACGAGGCCGAGAGCGCCATTCCAGATGACCCAATCTTCCTGATCCGTATACCTGTTATACATGAACTGTCCCTCCGGCTTCGCCGCTGCAATGCCTATTGGACCTGGCGCTGACACAGCGACTCTGCCGGTTATGTTTGGCCCAGGAGGTTACAACAATTGTGAGATGGATTGAGGTAAACACGACAAAAATAGCCCGTTCGAATGGATTATTTAATGAGCAAGCAAATTGCACACCAACAAAACAATACCCGAGATCGGGCGAGATCGCACCCAAAGGCCAGCGCGTTAAGGTTAGAGATACCCTTTTTGAAAGCCTGGCGTCGGTAACGAAGAAATTAAACTATCTACCAAGTTGTGAAACCAAAACTGGCGTGAAAATTGTTAAGGCAAAGATTCCCGATAAACAACGGCAGAGCTATTCGCTGTTTTCAAATCAACTATTTCATTTATCGTATGACCAGCTTTTCCTTACCAAGAACGAATAGTTTCCAGTAGACGACAATTGCTCCAGCCTTTATTTCAGAATCATGATGACCCAAAACAACGTATTAAACCCCGCACAAATCGAGCATTTATCGGCGTTGCGATACATCAATAACATTGATGAACATATGAAAATCGTCTCCAGCGTTAAGGTGCTTGATGACGCAGATCAATACGACAACGCTGTGCTATTGGTACTCGATATATTTATCGACGACAAACAAATCGACAAGATGAGTTTCAGTTTGCGCAATTATGCCTACGAAGAGATCGTAGAACTCGCCCAGCATATTCGCGACAATGACTATATTTTGCGCGCTGTGGACACGGCACTATCAGGCGATATTGAGTAAACAAACTTAGCACGCGTTTGATGTACTCAAAAGCGTGGCATAGATGCTTAGCTTGGATTCAGGCAAAAGCCGACACCCTTATTCATCCCAACCTTCGTCGGCCATCTCTTCAAAACGGCTGCTATCTTTGGCCGTTTTATGTTTAAAAATGCGTTCCAGCAACGGCGACATGGCCCCGGTCATTTCTTGTTGTAACTCGGTAATAATTTCTTCAATGTCAGGGCCGCCTTTAACGATGACCGGATGAGCGCCCAATTTGATCAACTCATTGGTGGCAGTGCCACCCACGGAACCGCAATAAACCATATCGCACCCCGCTAACCAGGCAAGCTTAGGCTTTAACTTGTCGTCATTGCCGTCACGTTGTTCTTTAGCAAACGACTTAACCGCCAGCGGCGTAGCAGTACTGCCATCGATACCATAGACATGAAATCCCGACGACGAACCGAAATGCTGATTGACAATTTCACCATCCGAGCTGGCAAAAGCAACTAACAGCTTATTCACATCGGCTTCAAGCTCCGCAACACAATTTACATCAGCAAGTTGACTCATATAACACTCCTCAATAGATATTTGGGCCAAACAACTACCCAGGTAAGATCTTACAATCGCTTGTCTTTACGCCCTGCCCAATCCACGGGATACGCAGCCGGATCAACAAGTACAAACCGAATTACTTTCGTTGCTGGTATTCCGCAACCAGCACTTTAATCTTTAATCTCATAATGTCTTTCAGCATACGCAGTTTTCTATCATGTTCCTGATGGGCAATATCGTATATTTGTTTTCTGAATGTTTCGTGACTATCCTCGGGTAGATTCAAGGACCATTCAGTAAAAAAGGCATCATAGCTGTCTATCGTTTTGATCAACTCAAACCTGAGTTTTTCTCGGTCTTGCCGCGGAATAACCTTCAATGCTTCATCGATAACCAAGTCAAGATCGGATTTTTGTTGTCTATTGGAAACGGGAAACGGGATGATTTCGGACATAAGCACCGTAAAATGATAAGCAAGCGAACGTAGCAATAACGTTTGTATAGCTCGCTTAATTCACATTCTGCACCAATTTTTAAGTGCTTGATTAATGGACAAAAAAGGCTCAGCTTCCATGTTGCGTTTGTAACAACTAAGCACCTGTTGGAATGTCGATGTTTGAATGGTAACAGTTGCGCTTAGTCATCTGCCGGAAACTTAAACCAGTAGTCATGTTTTCAAGTCCTGCGCGGCTTGGGCCTACATAAAATTGCGCCGCCTATCTGAATCGAAGCATCGCAACGGGGTGTGTTGTGCTTTGCTATGGCACCGATACGCATCCTTATGACTTTAGTAAACCTGATTAAGACGAAATGACGGCCGGTTGATCTATATTGGCCAACTGGCCTAGCCTGGATGCAGCGCTACGCAATCCGGGATTTGCTAACCCATTCCCCGGATTCCATTTGATTCCATCCAGGCTACGCGGGCTTATGAGTTTCGCGAATTGGCATTATCGACACGTTGCAGTCTGCCGTACGAAATGATTCAATGGCTGCACTCTAGACGTTAGCGGCCATCATTTCTGATATACAGAACGGAAAAATATATGTTAACCAATCAGTTAGCACACTGTGGAATCTTGGTTTGATGATATACGGAAGCTATTTAATTACTAGTTATGTCATTCACCAGGAGTAGGCGCAATGAGTAGCACAAAGGAATGGTGGTTTGGCCAAATCGAAGCCAAGAGGAACAAGCGGTTGGCTGATCTACTCGGCATCACCGATGACGAGCTTGAACAGATCAGCTACGAAATCGATGTCGATCACAGCAATGATGGGTTGATGTATGGTCACATTGTGCGGTTCGATGGCGACAACGACCCAGCAATAATGTCAAAGATTGTTGATCTTAATTCTGGCTCGTATGTGAGCTTGTCGCCATGGGATCTAGATGACCCTGAAGAGGATGAGCTTGAGTGGGAGGTTGAAAACTCCGAACAGCTTAAAACGCTCAACAAGCATTTATCCAAAGTACCGCAACTCCTCCAAGTCGACGTAGATGAGAATATTCAATTCAGTCTTCTTGTCATGATGCACGTCCATATTGTTTCCGCTCTTGAACAATTCCTGTCTGCAACATTCATACACAACGTAACTAACTCGGATGTCCTGACGAGAAAGCTAATAGAAACAGACCCTGAGTTTGGATGTCGCAAATTCACTATCAACGAGATCTACTCTCAATATAGCAATATCAAGTCGACAGTAGCCGCGTATCTGAAGGATATAATTTTTCACGACATGCGTAAGGTAAAGCCAATGTATGCAGATGTACTCGGTTATGATTTTGGAGACATTGCATGGCTATTCAAGGCCGTACGTCTAAGGCATGATTGTGCTCACAGGGCAGGGTATGATAAGGATGGCAAGCAAGTTTCAGTGTCGGTGGCGAGCGTCAATGAGCTGGTTGCACAATGTCGAGATTTGTCTGAGAGCATAGATGCGCATGTTCAGAAAATTAACAACCAATGACATAACCTTTCGCTCAACACGGACGCGCGCAAAAATCTGGTAGATACTCTGTTCAAAAGCAACAAATTTCATCATCTTTTACTCAGCGATGATCGATTCAGGGATGGCATAAAACCGTGTGTTATCGAACGGCTGGTCGTGCTTCAACATGCCATGGATCGCATGCAACAATTTACGCATGACAGCGCAGACAGCTTGTAACGGTTTCTTGCCGTTGTCGATCAGATGCTGGAAATAAGCTCGCACATGTGGATCATGCTGTTTAGCACTCAAGGCCGGCATATACAACGCGGAGCGAATATGCCGGTTACCGGCTTTGGACAGCCGCATTTTCTTGTGTATGCTTTTGCCGGATTCAAAGGCCTTGGGATCGAGTCCGGCAAACTTGCCCCATTCACGGTGCGACAGATTGGGCGGCAATAACAGCAGTTCGCCCATCAAGGCAATGGCGCTGGTTTGGGCAATGCCTTTGATGCCGGTCAACAGTTCGAATATGCGCTGAAGTTCCGGATGCTTGTCGATCAACGCTAGCGCCTCGCTAGCCAGGGTATTGATGCGCTTTTCCAGTTGACTAATCGCCAGCTTGGCATCGCGCAGCAAGGCCTTCGGAGTTTCCTCTGTCGCACTCAGCGCATGCAGATGATTTTTCGCGGCGGCCTTTTGACCGGTCAACGCATCGATGCGACGAGCATAATAGCGCAAGGCTAGGCTTTGATTTGACGGACGAGTCCAGGCGACGAAATTCATGCGCTCGACATATTCAGCCAGGGTATTGGCATCGACAGCATCGGTTTTACTGTTTTTCATCAATACCTTGGCGAAGTTATGCGAGGCCTTGGGATTGACCACCATCACAGGAATACCGGTGTCATGCAGCGCAATCGCCAGATCGAAATGGTAAATGCCGGTGGCTTCCAGGCACACCTTGATGCCGGGTAATTTGATCAGCTTATTGACCAACCGGGTACGGTCGCTACGGGTATTGGCATATTTTTGCGGATCGAACGGCTTGCCGTTCTTGCGGATCACCAACACCAATTCATCGGCTCCCACATCCACGCCGGCAAACAGGCGATGGACAGATTCAGCGGTAGTGTTGAGCGGGCGGTTCGTCATAATCGTTTTTGAATACAGTTAAAGGGAAGTACACTATTCATCGGTTCCCGACCCTGCACATGCACCTACCTTCCTTGTGTATGCAGGCTCTTAGCCTCGGATACTCCACGGTATGGGTGAATAGGGCGGGGGCCAATCTACACGGACAGGCTCTGGTAAACTACCAGTCCTCAGGGTGGGACGGCCTCCCAATGAACGATGACAGCTTAATCGGTTTTTCTGCGCTATCGGTTGTTAAAATTCATCATACAAGGGTGGGCACCGCTGTTTGTGCCCACGCTGATTGAAATGGTGGGCAAATTGCCCACCCTACGTTTGCATGTCAGAAACTCCGAGCAAACCAGCCCTTCATTGGCTTGGTATACGACTGTCCAATGGGCTGCTCATAGCCGAACCCGCGCACTCCGACCAGCCAGTAACCCATGTAATCCGCTCTATTGCCGGTATGCGGAAATACAGCAATCACGTACTTCTTTTGATATTGTCCATTGAATTAGCAATCCGCCAGTAAGCGATAATTCTACATTGAATCCATGAGAGTTTTGATCTAGACTCAAGCAGAAACCCAAAGGCGAATAACTCTAGGCGTTTACTTATAAGCCACCGCCTGCCGGTTGTTGAAATGGGCAGTTCAGCTCTGTAGAACGGCCACCGCCATTCCCCTTCCCTTATTTTACTGGCTTGCAATCGGTGCAATCACAGCATCGATATGAAACCAGGTATTAATTTTTTTGACCAGGAGCGATTATGAACAACGACTTAGTCAAGGGCGAATTGTCCGCCGACCAGCAAAATGCCGTGTTGGGTTTGATTGGGCAAATTCAAAGCCTATTACCGTTTTTGATCGATTTAAACGCCGAAGAGCGCCGGGCGTTGCCCAAGCTGGGCGACAAGAGCCGGGCGTTTGTGGACCAAGGTTTGGTGTTGGCCGTGCAAAATCCCGGTATCTTGCCGCGCAATTTCGATCTGGACGAATATCAGCGCGACGTGACTTTGGTCCGGCAGTTAGAGCCGCTGGTTTTGGCCTTGGCCCAACTGCAAGGCCGGTTGGAAGATACCTTTTTAGCGGCGGGCAGCGATGCTTATAGCCAGACCTTACTGGTTTATCAAGCGGCGAAACTGGCCGGCAAAAACGGCGCTTTAGAACAACACCTGGACGGCTTGAGTCGGCGCTTCGCCAGAAAATCAACCAGCACAACCGGCCAAGCCACATCCACAACCGCTCACTAAGCCATTTCCGTTAATTGACTTATTTTCTTGGCCGTTGGACAAATTTTCTCCGCCGGCCAAGCTATTTTCTCCGTCAATGGACAAAATAACACCAACGTTTTAGCTAAGAGCTTGATTGATGCAGTTCTAAGGGAGAATGATCGAGAAAATAGCTCGGACGTTCTGGTTCAGAACCTGATCAATTGAGAAAATTTCTCGGCCAATTGAGTTCTGAGCTCGGTCGTTCAAGAAACTTTCTCGAGCGTTGCAGTTCCAACCCTGACTGATGGGGGGTATCCCGAATTTTGTGTAAACGGGTTTAAGTTATCGGTTAGGGATTCGGTCTTCGAACTGAATACTAAACCGGTTTAATGCGGCTTTCCAGTCATAGACGGGCATGGTCCACTTTTGGCTGATATTCTTCAATGCCAGATAGAGCAACTTGGATAATGCGTCATCGCTGGGGAAGATCGCGCGATTTTTTATGATTTTTCTCAGGCTTCGGTTCACCGATTCGATGGTATTAGTGGTGTAGATCACCTTGCGAATCTCGGGCGGATAGTCGAAAAACGGGATGATACGGTCCCAGTTTCGTCGCCAGATCGGGGCAATGGTGGGATAGGCTTCGTGCCAGTTGGCCTCGAATTCGGCCAGTTTTTGTTCGGCTTCCCTGACGGTAGCGGCTTGATAGATACGCTTGAGGTCGTCGGCGACCGACTGGCGCCTTTTGTAGCTGACGTAGTTAAGGCTGTTACGGACCAAGTGCACGATGCACAACTGCACAGTGGCTTTGGGAAACACGGTTTCGATCGCTTCCGGAAACCCCTTTAGACCGTCGACACAGGCGATAAAAACGTCGTTGACGCCACGGTTCTTGAGCTCGGTGACCACTTGCAGCCAAAATTTGGCGCCTTCGCTTTGGGCAATCCACAGCCCCAGCACCTCTTTGTGGCCGTCCAGATTGACACCAATAGCCAGATAGACCGCCTTGATCCGCACACTGCCACTGTCCCGCACTTTGGTGTGTAGGCAGTCGAGGTAGACGATGGGGTAAATCGGATCCAGCGGACGGGTTTGCCAGGCGCTCACCTCCTCAAGGACCGCGTCGGTCACCGAGGAAATCAAGGTGGGCGACACCTCCGTGTGATAGATCTCCAATAGATGGGCCTGGATTTCCCGTACCGTCAGGCCGCGGGCGTACAACGAGATGATCTTGTCGTCGAAGCCCGTCCAGCGCCGTTGATGCTTGGCGATAATCTGGGGTTCGAATTCGCCATGACGGTCACGGGGAATCTCGATGGGTAAGTCGCCGAAGTCGCCTTTGAGCGTTTTCCGGCTCTTGCCGTTACGGGCATTGCTATTGGCGTTGGTCACCGCCTCATGCTTGCCGTGGCCCAAATGCGCGGTCATTTCCGCTTCCAGGGCGCGTTCGACAATGGCTTTGGTCAACTGCTTTAACAGTCCATTGGCACCGATCAGGTCTTCGGGTGTTTGATAGTTCGACATTAAGGCATCGAGTAATTCATCAGGAATGGCTTTGGGTGATACGGTCATTTTTTCATCCTCATCAGGATCGGTAGTTTCCTACCTCATGGCCGTTTACACAAAAATTCTTACACCCTCGACTGATGGAGAAAATAACTCGAACACTGCTGATTTGATCCGCCATTAAGTGGGTTTTTACTTGCACCGTCCCAATGCGCTCAGCATTCCTGGCATACTCGGGTACTAAGGAGGAAGGCGTTTTAAGCTGGCACACTATCCACTCCGCTTTAAGCCACGATTAAGCGAACTTGGTTTTAATTCACCCGCACTTTTGGGGTTTGCTAACTCAGCGGACAATTTAAGGGTTTTTAAGCAATTACGTTGGAAAAGACTATGACAAAAAAAATACTTATAACAACCATCATCGCTGCATTAAGCACGGCTTGCACGACCAATCCATATACCGGCCAGTCAGGCATGAGTAACCTGGGCAAGGGTGCCGGTGTCGGCGCGGCGGTCGGCGCGGGTGCCGGCACCTTATTCGGCGGCAACGACTGGAAAAACGCCGGACTGGGGGCATTGGCGGGCGCCGCGGTGGGCGCGGGTGTCGGTTATTACATGGATAAACAGCAAGAAGAGATGCAGCAATCGCTGCAAGGCACCGGCATTGAAGTACAGCGTACCGCCCAAAACCAATTGACGCTCAACATGCCCAGCACCAGCAACGTCACGTTCGCCTTTGGCAAAGCCGATTTAACCCCCGAAGCGCAAAACGCTCTGGATCCGGTGGCTAGAGTGTTGAGCAGTTATCCCGAGTCAACTATTTCCGTCACCGGCCACACTGACGATGTGGGTTCGGATGCGGACAATCAACGTTTATCCGAAGCACGGGCCACCAGCGTTGCTAACTTTTTGGGACAACGCGGCGTGAACCGTATGCGAATTTCGCAGCAAGGCATGGGTGAAAGCTCACCTAAAGTACCTAACACCAGCGACGCCAACCGCGCGCTCAACCGCCGGGTAGAACTGGCGATTAACGCCAATCAAAATGCCGGGGCCGCGCAACCACCCCAGCAAGGATACCCGCAACAACAAACCCAACCGTATCAACAACAAGGCGGCTATCCACAACAAACTTATCCGCAGCAAAACCAACCGTATCAGCAGGGCTACCCGCAACAGCAAAGCTACCCTCAGCAGAATCAGCAATACCAGGGGAATCCGCAGCAAGGCTATCCGCAGCAGAACCCACAATATCAGCAGTACCCACAGCAGGGGTATCCGCAACAGAACCAACAATATCAGCAGCAGTACCAACAGCAGCCTTACTATCAACAGCAATAAGGTTTCAGATTGAGCTGATCATAAAAAACCCGCTGCTTTCCTGGAAAGAAGCGGGTTTTATTTTAGAGACACGCTCAGCCCAAACGGAGTATCGCGGGAAATAGGCCGGTTTACTTAAATCAAGCTTCGCCAGCCCTGACATCAAACTCGATTTTCCAGCGCTGTTGGTCGCGTTTGGAAATGGCTTTTAATTCCAAGGTCCCTACTTCGGTCACCGCCGCCGACAAATGTACCGGCACGATGTCGCCGGCATGGCGGCCTTCTTCCGGCAGGGTAATCTCAATCTCGTCCAGTTCTTCCAGTTCGTCGTCTTGCCAATATTCCAAACGTACTCCCACGGCATCGTCGCGGCGGGTTTTCGAACCGAAAAAGCGGAAGCGTACCGGCTCGCCGATGATCAAACCGAATTCGTCGTTGGGCAACTCTTGTTCGCTACCCTCTTCCATGCCAAACGGCGCGATGCATAGTGCTTCGATTTCAGCAGGTAAGCCGGGAACGGCCGGCATGGAGCTCTCGATACCGACATAATAGGCCGCCGCCGTGCCGCCTTTGATCCGTACGCCCTTGCCTTGTCGCACAAAGCCATAGTAGGCAGCTCCGCGAGCCACCGCCAAATCCAGATCGGCGCCTTGCAATAGTCTGGCCGGCGCGGCCTGTTCGGCTTCTAACCAATTATTCAATATCTGCAGCAAACGCTCGGCCATTAAACCGGCTTTTAACACCCCGCCATTGAACAACACCGCAGTCGGGTGCAAGAAACTGGCGTGTTCAGGTAAGACATGATCCGGCAATTCACCGGTCGCTTCTTTCTGCCGTGCCAAAAAGGCCGCCAAATGACGGGTGATGCCGGCGTCCTGGGCGTAAGGCAAACCGGCGGTACGCAAACCGCTACGCGGCCGCACCACGGGTCTTTCGCTGACCGGTATCCACGGCAAAAAGCCTTCCACCAAGATGCGGTTCAACTCGTCGCGGGTCAGTTCGGTGCGCAAAGTGCCACCGATCAAGGACGATCCTCGGCTGGCTACCACCAAGGGCATGCTAGCCAGCTCGGGTTGATTGAACAGTTTCTCTTTGGCTTCCCGGCAGGCATGGGTTAAAGCCTGCAATTGCCAGGACTCCAAGCGCTTACCGGTTTCTTGTTCTAGTTTAGCTTTGACGGTATAGGCCAAGGCCAAGTCCATATTGTCGCCACCTAACAGAATATGATCACCAACCGCGACTCGCGTCAGCTGCAGATTGCCGTCCAGCTCGGTCACCGCAATCAACGACAAGTCGGTAGTACCGCCGCCAATGTCAGCCACCAAAATTACATCGCCGATTTGCACATGATTGCGCCAGTCGCCTTCGCTGTTTTCGATCCAGCTGTATAAAGCCGCTTGGGGCTCTTCCAGTAATACCGCCTGGCCCAAGCCCACCGAGCGCGCGGCTTCCACCGTCAATTCCCGAGCCGCAGGGTCGAACGAAGCCGGCACCGTGATGGTGACGTCTTGATCTTGTAAATGGTGTTCCGGGAAATGATGATTCCAGGCGTCGCGCAAATGTTGCAGATAGGCTTTAGTGGCCGCAAACGGCGAAATCCGCGCCACATCTTCCGGCGCCTCGGCCGGTAAAATCGCCTGTTTGCAATCGACGCCGGCATGGCACAACCAGCTTTTGGCGCTGGATACCAAGCGAATAGGGGTTTTGCTGCCCAGATTGCGGGCGATTTCGCCAACCAGATACTCAGGATGCGCTGTCCACGGCAAGGCGGTGGCGCCTTCGGCAATCTCGGCCGGATGCGCCAAATAGGTAAAAGACGGCAGTTGCGCCTTATCCTCTATGGTGCCCGGCCCGGTTAGTTGTGGAATGGCCAATACCTCCAGCAGCACGTTATCGTCGCCGGCTTCCAGATCGACATAAGACAATACACAATGTGTAGTCCCCAAATCGATACCGACCGAATAACGCGCCGTCATAATTCCACCTCGGCCGGCGCGACGATTTTGGCATTATGGCCTTGGGTTAATTTCGGCAAACGCAGATCGGTGACTTGCCAGCCTTTATGCACCAAGGTGCCGGTGAACGGCGCTTCGCCGACGATATTGCCGGTCAAACGAAATGACGCGGCATCGAAGCCTTTGTTGAGCGTGACACGGTTGCCTTCCGGATCGTTACTAACGGCGGCCAAGGTGAAATGTTCGCTGACCGCCTTGCTGCAGCCTTGATGCACCACCCGCGCCGCCGCACCGATCTCGGCATCGGAAAAAGCGCTAACATCTTCTTTGATAAAGTCGATAAAACGGGCTTCTTTTTGCAGCAAACTCAATAATTGCAAGGCCGCGTCAGGCGTCGCTTCTTTCAAAACCACCGGTTCCGGCGCCGGGGCTTGGACAATTTTTTCCACTTCGACGATCTTCTCGACGATTTTGATTTCAGGTGGCGGCGCGACAGGGGCGACAGCCGGCACGGCGGATTTGCAACGGCGCATGCCCAGCAGGACCGAGACTAAGACCATAATTAAGATCAAAGCCAACAGCGCGGCGGTGCCGGCCAAACACACATGCCATAAATCGAAGGTAGTTGGACGCAAGGATAAATCAATGGTGTAGGTATTCATGAAAAACGAGTGATGATTAGTAATTGAAACAATGGCTTTATCGTCTGCTGTTCAAGCTTGTCAAAGGGTAAACCCTGCCGGCATTAAACTGGTATGACAATTCCATTGGAGACAGTATTAAGGCGATTTTTGAGAACGTTTGTACCCATTCAATATGTCGTCCGCTGAGCGGAGCCGAAGCGAACGGCAAATTGCTTGGTTTGAGTACATGTATTGCCATAAATCGCCTAAGACGATCAGTTGCCAGGCATACCGGACTTCTTGGCGGCTTCCGCATACATCAATTCTTGCAGCAAATTACGTGTCACCTGTATCCGCATTTTCTTTAAATGCCGATCCGCTACGACGGCCGGCACTTCGGCATCGGTATACACTTTGCGTATTTCGGCGAGCGTCGGCTCGCACAATCTAATGATCGCATCGGTAGCATTACGGCTTTCCAGCTTGGCAAACTCCGGTTTTTGCATGGTATCCACCACGCATTTCTTATAAGTGTACTGGGCTTGCTGAATTTTCTGAATGGTCTCGTCTTTTAAGGTAGTTGCATTCCACTCTTCCTTGGCCTCTTCCGCCCAGGCGAAACCTGCGACCATCATCAGCGCGACAATTAAACGGTATTTCATGATTTGCTCTCCAAAGGGGGCCTAATATTGGCTGGCGATTTTACGCGATGCGGGATCAAATGGGAAAGGTCGGCTGTTTAATGCCTAAGGCAAATTAAAGCTGTACTGAGCTTAATCGAAAAGCGTCTCGACTTGTCGTCATCGCATTTCAGCGCGATATTGATCGAGTCGGCCTTTGAGAGTCTTAGGTTTCAGCCCAGACCCAGTAAGATACCAGGCAACAAGTGAAAAGCGGCGACAAAGTAGAATAATCCCTTATCCTGTTTGGATTTGAGGCACTGCAGCGCCGGCAAAACCGGAATGATGAACGGGATGGGTGAGCGGGAGGGAAATAGCTAAGAACATAAGGGGGAAGCAACGCGATTATGCAGATAGAGCCAGCAAAATCGCGTTGCTTCCCGCTGTTTACTTCAAACAATGATTGGCGATTGAAACCAGCTTAAGCCGCTACGTCGCACACTTCTTTAAACTCCGGGATACCGGCAGTCAAGCGGACACGCAAGAAGTTCAACTGCCTTTGCAGTTCATCCTCGGCATCGCCGACATTTTTGAACACCTGCACCATTTTTTGATCGTTCAATAAATCCGTATAATTTGCATCGATAAATTCAAGTACTTCAGAATCCATTTCAGTGATGCTATTCAAAGCAGCTTCCATCCGAGCCAATACTGCTTTTAACTCTACCAGATCAACAGCCATACAAACCCCCAGGTCAAAAATTCGATTATATCAGGGCTGGTGCGGGTTTGAAGCATATAACCGTAAAATTTTACTGAGAAAAAACTAACCAAAATGGTGCGCTAAAATTTAGTGATCGCAAACATGCCGCGGCGAACCTTGTTGGCTTTGGTCCTTAGCAACGTCGGGCAGCAAGGGCATGACTTCAGTGATGCCTTCCCCGCATTGCTTCATTTGCTGCATGGCTTTATTGGCCGATACGTCTTTACCAAAGTCCATCGCTCTGGCCATCGCCGCATCGCGTTTTCCCGCCGCGCATAAACTCTTAACTTCGGCGCTCATCTGTTTGGCTTGCGCTTGAAAGGCCTGCATATCCGCTTTATCGATGTTCTTTACGCAGTTTTGCATGGTTTGCATTTGCTGCATCACCTGCTCCATTTGCGCTTTGTCCATATTTTTAAATGCCTCGTTTTCAGCGGCAGCGGCCATTGGCACTAGCAATAGCGTCGTTATGAGTAAATTTCGCATGATTTTCCCCAAAAAATATGAAAGTGCTAGCACTGTAAAACCCTTCTCCTCGTATGGCAAGCCAATACGATTAAGGTAGGCAAAGCGGCGGAGGTTAGCGCTAATTGTGACAAGCGCGCTGATTTTGTCGCATCCACGACATCGTTTGGCAATTTGAATTAGCGCAACCCTCCCTATCTATCAATGACTTTCACACACATTAGCTGTGAATGCGGCTATTTAGGGACTTGGCCTCATTCTTGAATGCCTGATGGCATTCAAAGTAACAGCCAAACCATGGAATACATTTTCCCACTGCCCCGAGCGACCCCGGCGCCGCCTAAACTGAGCAAACCCGTCATACAAGCCGGCCATCGTTACCACATAGACACAGAAAAATTGGCTGATAACTCACTCGGTGATTTGGAGCATGATCTACAAAACGGTCTGCTTGGCCATTACCGGCTCAGCGTCGAACAGGCCGAGACGACCGCAGTGAATATCCAAGAATCGCCGGTTCAGGCATTTGTTTGGAACAGCGACTTGCTGAGCAACAAGTTGAAAAATTGCTTCCACAATACCTCCGCAAACCCGCAGCTAGCCGGTCACAACCATTTGACCTTGCTTGACACCAGCACGGCCGCACCGGAAGTAAGCGTGGTGGACAATACACCAACGCTAAGGATGACGCCTTGTTTCGAACTGGAATGGATGACTGCCGCATATGCCAGTCAACTGGGCGTAGTGCAGCTGGTGGAGTCAACCCGGACAGTACACTTTACCGACGGCGAAACAATGACATTAATTGATACCGAGACGGTGGGCAACGACCCGGTTTTGTATCTATCCGACACTGCAAACAATCTGCCGGTCACACCGCTTGGCGCGTTTCAACAGCAAAGCCAGCAGCAAAGATTGGTATTCAGTCAAGCCGTGACGCAAGCCATTCCATCCGAAATTGCCGGCAATTCGGTTGCTTCGGTTAGTGTTTTGGAAAAATACACGGTGTATTTCATGCAAAACGCCGGACCGGACCGGCCGGATCACTATATTTGGGTACCGGTGCATTTACCTATCGTCTGGGGTTGGAGTATCCGGGTACAACAACGCTATGACGGCGTTTGGGATATTTTCCGCAAGAAGCTGATCATGCCGAGCGTGTCGACCGAAGCACCGGCGTTGCCCTTATGGCATAGCAATTCACTGCTGTGCCAACCGACGCTGACCGTATGACGCAAATGTTGGACGTGGCGATTATTGGCGCCGGCCTATCCGGCTTGTCCTTGGCGGAGAAGCTGCTTCCACACCAATCCAATATCGGCGTATTTGAAGGGCGAGAGCGCTGCGGCGGCAGGATTCTTGCCGCGTCCATACCGGCCCAAGTTTTTGCCGCAGACCTGGGCCCCACATGGCTGTGGCCCGCTGATCAACCGCGCATTACGACATTAGCACAACGCTTGGGATTGACGCTATTGCCACAGTGGGACCGCGGCCATAGCCTCTACCAAGTGCAAGCGGACGCCGCGCCTGCAAGCTATATCGATACCCAAACTCACGCGGAGGCCAGACGCATTGCCGGCGGCTGTCAACAATTGATCAACGGCCTCTTGCAACAGATACCGGAGCGCGCTTTACACCTGGGGCACCGTTTGCTGGCGCTCAGCGATCAAGGCAGTCACATCGACTTAACATTTGCCACCGATAACGCCGTTATTACTCACCAAGCCCGTCAAGTCGTGCTGGCCGCCCCACCGCGCTTGCTGGCCCAAAGCATTAGCTTCGAACCGGCGCTAGCGCCTGGCTTGCTGTCATTGATGCAAGAGACCGCCACCTGGATGGCTGGGCATGCCAAGGCGGTGTTGGTTTATGAGGAGGCATTCTGGCGTCAACAAGGCTATTCCGGCAACGTCCGTTCGCCCTATCCGAGCGCAGTATTGGCCGAAGTCTACGACGCCTGCACCGAGGACGTAGCGGCCCTATTCGGCTTTTTTGGTTTGCCCGCCGAAATCCGCGAACAGTATAGCGACAGCTTGCCGGCGCTGATCATTCGCCAAATGGCCGGCTTATTCGGTCCTGCTGCCGCAAATCCGCTCAGTGTGGTGATTCAGGATTGGAGCCAGGAACCTTTTACTGCGACTGCAGAAGATCGTTTGCCACTATTCGAGCATCCCGTTTACGGTCACCGTGCGCTGCAATTGGACCATTGGCAAGACAAATTGTATTTCTCCGGCACCGAAACAGCGAGCAGAGCCGGCGGCTATTTAGAAGGCGCTTTGGAAGCTGCTGATCGGGTTTTCAGGGCATTGACACTTTAACTTTAGGATTTTAGATATGAACAACCCAGCGCTTAACGCGACCAGCATCGGTGAATTTAACCGATTTATAACCGAGCAGAAAACCCGTATGAAGCAGCAGTATGATCAATTATTAGCCCATGATCTATCACAGCAACTCTGGGACGGTTGTTTTCAACGCAATGTATTGATCGTTTTGGAAACTACCTATGAACAAGCCCTAAACCAGTTAAATACCCTGCCCTTTGATCATGCCGCCGGCACAATCAATCAGGGCTTGGCCGACTTAACCAAATCGGTATTGGCAGTATTCGATGGCTTCATCGACGAATTTTTGTTGATAGTGGTCGATAAACATCGCACATCCTGCGCTTTATCCAATTTCCCGGACGAACATAAACCCGACCAGGTCTACCTCAGCGCAGTGCGCAGCGATATCGCCTTACTTTGGCGGAACTTTGCGCTGGATATTAATGCTTACTTTCTGGAACGCCGTTAAGGCTAATGTTTTTCCGACAGGATAATTTATGAAACTTTACATGACACCCGGCTCCTGCACCACCGGCATCCATATTTTGCTGGAAGAACTGGATCTGATTTTCGAAGCTCATCTGATCAATTTAATGGCCGGCGATCAACACCAGCCTGACTATTTGGCGTTGAACCCCAAAGCCAGCATTCCAACCCTGGTCCGCAATGACGGTACTGCCTTGACCGAGTTCCAAGCCATAGCCTATTGGCTGGCCCGCACTTACCCCAAAGCCAAGCTATTACCCGGCGATGCGGATGGCGATGCGAAAGTAATGGAACTCATGGACTACGCGGTCGGCACACTTCACGGCCAAGGTTTTGCCAGAATTTTTACCACCGAGAAATTCACCCCAAGCCCAGCCGATCACGACGCAGTAAAAGCCCAAGGACTGGACATTGTCACTAAAGCATTTGCGATCTTAAACGCGCAATTGCCCACCGAAGGTTATGCACTGGGGAATTTCAGCATCGCCGATGCCGCTTTGTTTTACGTGGAGTTTTGGGCGGATAAAACCGGCGTTACCTTGCCGGAAAACTGCTTGAAACACTATCGTTTGATGCTGTCTCGTCCGGTTGTTAAACGGGTGTTGATGGAGGAAGGTTATCGAGTAGAGTAATTTTTAGCGTCCCACTCTTCGAAATTTCGCGGCTTTGCTAGGGCTGCTGAATTTTCTTGTTTTGTCAGGCCTTCTATTTACGGTGCAAAAAAATTCGCACCTACCCACCTAAAATCAACGGCATCACCGCAATATCCCCTCATATTTACGGGGTGACTAAAAAATCGCCAACGCACTATTAACAAGACAAGCGCCGGATTTTCAAGGAAAATAGCCGTCTCTTTTCCGTTCGCTACACCGCATGTACAAATATGAAGGCCTGGTGATACACCAAAGCCACGACGACGAAGGCATCATAGAAATCGTTGATAAAGAAGGCGTCAGAGCCTTGCATTTTGGTTCGCACGCCAGGCAAAGCAGTATGCTGTTGGCTGAACCGGACCGCCTGCACTCCCTGTATGCGCGGGCCATGATGGCCGGCCTGATGTTTAATGACACGCCTCGCGAAGTGCTGATGATAGGCCTGGGTGGCGGTACCATCGCCAAATTCATGCTGCATCAATTTGCCGATTGCCGGCTAAAGGTGGTGGAATTTCGCGGTAGCGTGTTAAAAGTCGCGCGCAGCCATTTTGGTTTACCTTTCGATCCACGCCTGAAAATCAAAATCGGCTGCGGCGCGCAGCATGTGCGTCAAGCCAGCCAAGTGCAAAGCGAACAACACGACTTGATCGTCATCGACGCTTACGACCATGACGGCATGGCACCGGAAGTCAGTAGCGAAACTTTTTTCGACGATTGCCGAACCATGCTGACCAAAAACGGTCTGCTGGTGATCAATTTATGGGGTACCGACAAGGATATGTTCCAGCAAGTGGCCTGGAACCTGGGGCGCGTATTCGAAAGACGCATGTTGTTTTTGCCGGTACGCAACCGAGGTAATGTTATAGGTCTTGCTTTTGGCGAAGCCATGCCAAAGCCCGGCATCAAACAACTGATCGACAAAGCCAAACATCTGGAACAGATGTATCAGCTGGAATTTCCCACCTATCTGCTGGATTTAAAACGCCACAACCCCAACGCTTTCAACCGGATTATAAAATCGTGATACACAACGCTCCCTACATCTTCGGCTACAAAAAATACTGGGCGCACCGCTTCGGGCCGGCACCGGAATTGCCGATGAGCCGCGCGGAAATGGAAGCTCTGGGTTGGGACGCTTGCGACGTGATCTTAGTAACCGGCGATGCGTACGTCGATCATCCCAGTTTTGGCATGGCGGTGATCGGTCGGGTGTTGGAAGCGCAAGGTTTCCGGGTTGGCATCATCTCCCAGCCCGACTGGCAGAGCGCCGAGGACTTTAGACGACTGGGCCAACCCAAGCTGTTTTTTGGGGTGACCGGCGGCAATATGGACTCTATGGTCAACCGTTATACCTCGGACAAGAAGATCCGCTCCAACGATGCCTATACGGCCGACGGCGCTGCCGGCAAACGTCCGGACCGGGCGGTGAATGTTTATGCTCACCGCTGTCGGGAAGCCTACAAGAACGTGCCTATCGTCATCGGCGGCATTGAAGCCAGCTTACGCCGTATCGCGCATTACGACTATTGGTCGGACAAAGTGCGAAAATCCATTTTGCTGGATTCGAAAGCTGATTTGCTGGTGTATGGCAACGCCGAACGGCAAGTGGTGGAAATCGCTCAGCGCTTGGCGAAAGGCGAAACCATTGCGGATTTGAAGGGCATTCGCGGCACGGTACATTTTGTCAAACAAATCCCGCAAGGTTGGATGGAGAAAGACTCCACCGACATCGACAAGCCGGGTGCGGTGATTTCGCATGTAAATCCATATCAAGAACAACCGGCATGTGAAGACAAACCTTCGCTAGCTGAAAACGAACAGGTCATTCAATTCAAACCCATCGCCAACAAGCAGCGCACGCAAACCGTGATCCGCTTGCCGGATTACGAAGCAGTAAAGGACGATCCGATTTTATACGCGCACGCTTCACGAGTGATGCACGGCGAAACCAACCCCGGCAATGCCCGAGCCTTGATTCAACGCCACGGCAATCGCGAAGTGTGGATTAATCCGCCGCCGCTACCGTTGACCACGCCGGAAATGGACGGCGTCTTCGACCTGCCCTACTCGCGCTTGCCGCATACCGTTTATGGCAAAGCCAACATACCGGCATTTGAAATGATTCAGCATTCGGTGTTGATCATGCGCGGTTGTTTCGGCGGTTGCAGCTTTTGTTCGATCACCGAACACGAAGGCCGCATCATCCAAAACCGCTCGGAGGATTCCATCATTCGCGAGATTGAAGCCATCCGCGATACTTCGCCGAATTTTACCGGCCATATCTCCGATCTGGGCGGCCCGACTGCCAACATGTGGCGCCTGGCTTGCAAAGACTCGAAAATCGAAGAGTCCTGCCGCAAGCCATCCTGCGTTTATCCCGGCATTTGCCACAACCTGGATACCGACCAAACTCCGCTGGTCAAACTGTATCGGCGCGCCCGCAAGCTACCGGGCATCAAAAAAATCTTCATCGCCTCCGGCCTGCGCTACGACATCGCCGTGGAGACGCCGGAATATGTGAAGGAGCTGGTCATGCACCATGTTGGCGGTTACCTAAAAATCGCCCCGGAACACACCGAGCAAGGCCCACTGTCAAAAATGATGAAACCCGGCATGGGCACTTACGACCGCTTCAAGGCGATGTTTGATAAGTATTCGAAAGAAGCCGGTAAAGAACAATATCTGATCCCCTATTTCATCGCCGCCCATCCGGGTACCGAAGATAAGGACATGCTGAGTCTGGCTTTATGGCTGAAGCGCAATGGCTTCCGCGCAGACCAGGTCCAAGCGTTTTTGCCTTCGCCTATGTCGATCGCCACGGCAATGTACCATTCCGGCAAAGACACTTTGCACAAAGTCGCGCGGAACAGTCCCGACATCTCCATCCCCAAAAGCATCAAACAACGGCGCTTGCACAAGGCATTTTTGCGCTATCACGACCCGAAAAACTGGCCTTTGCTACGCGACGCGTTGAAAGATATGGGCCGGGCGGATTTGATTGGGAATGGTAAACAACATTTGGTGCCGAGTTTTCAGCCGAAAAGCGATGGCAACTCTATTCCAAACAAGTCGAAAACTAGACAATTCAAAACCAAGCGTTAATTGTATTTCTCCGACATACGACTATGCTAAACGACTTACGAAATCGGCCCAGCAATGAACCCGCCGGCTGTTTTGCAATCGTAAAAATTCCGGAAAACGATTTCTCCCATTAAAATCAAACGCTTTACTATCAATTCAGATGCAACAAACCATCATTACCCCGGAAAAGACTATGCTCCATCTATCTAAGGAGCTTTGGGAGTATAGGGATTTGTTTTTCATCCTCGCCTGGCGCGATTTTAAAGTCAGGTATAAACAAACAGTCATCGGTGCCGCCTGGGCAGTATTGAGGCCACTATTGACCATGCTTATCTTCACGGTGGTTTTTGGAAAGATTGCACACCTGCCTAGCGATGCGAATACGCCATACCCGATATTGGTATTTACCGCTATGCTGCCTTGGTATTTTTTCGCCAACTCTCTCAGCGAAAGCGCTAATGCAGTCGTCGATAACTCGGCGATGATCAGTAAAGTTTATTTTCCCAGAATCATTATTCCTACTACGCCATTGTTTGTTAATTTAATAGACTTCCTTATTTCATTTGTATTATTGATGGGAATGATGATTTGGTATCGGTTTATACCCTCAATCAATATTCTGTTTCTGCCATTATTCTTATTACAGGCGGCGATTACAGCAATGGGCTTAGGCTATCTAATATCGGCACTCAATGTTAAGTACCGAGATTTCCGTTATGTTGTGCCCTTTATTGTACAAATGGGGCTGTATATTTCACCAGTCGGATTCAGCAGCCAGATCATTCCTGAACAATGGCGACTGATTTACTATCTTAACCCCATGGTGGGCGTCATTGATGGATTTCGTTGGAGCATAATAGGCGATGAAACCATTTTTCTTTTCCAGGGATTTAATATATCTGTCGGAGTGTCATTCTTGTTATTGGGTATTGGTATTCGTTATTTTTTAAAGACTGAAAGACAGTTTGCCGATAAATTATAATTACCTATCCGCACTAGACATCAAATGACGCCTGCGATAAAAATTGAAAATCTCGGTAAAAAATACACCATTAAGCATGAAAATCAAACGCGTTACAGCACGCTACGCGACCAACTGAGTCAAGCTGTCCGCTCAATAGGCCATCATTTACGCCATCCTTTACAGCCAGTTCAACATAGCGGTGGAACCGAGCAATTCTGGGCACTAAAAGACATTAATTTCGAAATTCAGCCAGGCGATCGGGTAGGCATTATCGGCCGTAATGGCGCGGGCAAATCAACCTTACTCAAAATCATGAGCAGGATTACCGCACCGACAACCGGCAAAGTAACCATCAATGGTCGAGTAGCCAGTTTATTGGAAGTGGGTACAGGCTTTCATCCTGAACTGAACGGAAGAGAGAATATATTTCTTAATGGCGCGGTATTAGGTATGCGAAAACATGAAATCCAAAAGAAATTCGATGAAATCGTCGATTTTGCCGAAGTTGAAAAGTTTCTTGATACACCGGTTAAGCATTATTCCAGTGGTATGTATGTGCGATTGGCATTTGCAGTGGCGGCGCATTTAGAACCGGAATTATTGATTGTGGATGAAGTATTGGCGGTAGGGGATTCGCAGTTTCAAAAGAAATGTTTAGGAAAAATGGGAGAGGTTGCCAAAGATGGCAAAACAATAATTTTTGTTAGCCATAGCATGGGGATGATTTCCGAATTATGTAGTCGTACAATTTTGTTAGGGAAAGGGAGTATTTTGAGTTCAGGTACTACTCAAGATGTGGTTAAGTATTATTTAGAGAAGGCCACTTTGGAAAGTAACAAAGGATATATTGCAACGAATAAATATAGTAACGATATGTTTTTTGAAACAATTCAGGCGATAAATGCGCAGGGGATGCCGACAGCAACTTTTCTTCATAATGAATCGATCACAATAGCACTCCGCTGCGTAGTTAATCGCTGGGTGACTGAAAGCGTAATTGGCTTTTATCTAATAGATCAAAGAGGCAGAAAAGTTTTTACTAATAATAATAATAAATGGCCTGCGACGGGTAATGATGGAGATGTGGTAAACATGACGATAACCATACCCAAGAATTTTCTAGTGCCCGGACAGTACTATTGTACGTTCGCTATTAGCGTACATCATGTTAGAGCGATTGATACCGCCCAAGATGTTATATTGATTAACGTGCTTGATGCAGGGACAGTCTTTGCTTCTTATGAGGGTTTTGATTATGGATGTGTTTTTGCGGATTGCCAATGGGAATTAGATTAAGCACAAAGCGGATCACATTGTGACAGAAACACTCGGAACACTTTGCGACAAACTACAATTCCGGCTTTGCTAGACTTGTAAGTCTAGCAAAGCATGAGAACCAACTTCAAAATGAGATTAACGTATTTGCGGTAGCCGCGATCAACGGAAAAATCTCCACAGATAAGCTCACGTTTACTGCCAACAAGTTTACAAGAAAGACGGAAATGATATCAGGGCAATTGATTGAAGTATTAGCGATGTATTTTCTAGACTGGATGATGTCAATATTGAGTTATGGCAGGAACAGGTCTACGAGTTTGACAAAGTACCCATTGAACAAAAAGATTCTGTCTTAAAGCAGTTGGATTTGCTCAATCTGGAGCGAAATCAGTGTATAGATAAAATCAACAAAAATTGCATGCTTTTGCAAAAAGTTTACATGGAAAAAATCATAACTAAATGGTAGGATTTATATGCACTTAATACACCGTACAACATGTCGCGTATGCGGTTCATCGGCTTTAACACCAGTAATCAATTTAGGCGAACAATTCCTTCAAGGGTCTTTTGTAAAACCGGGTAAAGAGATTCCCCCGATGCGCAAGATACCAATGACGTTAATCCGATGTGATCCAACACGCGATGAACAAGCTTGCGGGTTATTGCAAATGGAGCACACAGTTCCGCCAGACATCCTATATTCCGCCTATTGGTATCGTTCTGGAACCAACAATACTATGCGCGAACATCTGAAAGGCATTGTAGGTGATGCTATGCAGATTATTAACATGACATCTGGTAGGACACTAGATATAGGTTGCAACGATGGAACTCTGCTAGGATTTTATCCTACAACATTCGAAAAATATGGCGTTGATCCTTCCGATATAGCTCAGGAAATTAGAGGTGAAATTAAGGTTATACAAGATATTTTTCCATCGGAAGAACTGCTAGCACGCCTAAATGGTAATAAGTTCGATATCATTACCTCGATCGCGATGTTTTATGACTTGGAGAATCCAATCACTTTTACCAACGGAATCAAGAATATTCTATCTTCCAACGGCATATGGATATTTGAAATGTCTTATATGCCAACCATGCTCAAAATGACGTCGTACGACACTATATGCCATGAACATTTGGAATATTACAGCCTGGCTGTGATTGAGTATATTCTCAAATGCGCGGGAATGAAGGTATTCAATGTTATTCATAACTCTATCAATGGTGGAAGTCTTCGCTGTTACGCTACTCATGCTAATAATTTTAACTACAAGAATGAACAATATCTTGAGAATATAAAGGAAATACGCCAGCAAGAATTCGACCTTGAATTGGATACCGATAAACCGTACAAGCATTTTCAAGATCGGATCAACGTACACAAGGAAGAATTGATTTCGCTATTAAAGAAGTTGAAGAAAGAAGGCAAGAAAATTCATATCTACGGCGCCTCAACAAAGGGAAATACCATTTTGCAGTGGTGCGGAATTGATAACAGACTGATAGATGTGGCGGCGGAGCGCAATCCCGACAAATATGGGGCGCACACCCTTGGCACGGACATCCCGATTGTAAGCGAAGCAGAGTCAAGATTGATGAGTCCGGATTACTACCTGGTTCTTCCTTGGCATTTCAAAGAAGAATTTATCGACCGTGAAAAAGACATGTTGGAATGTGGGGTTGGGTATATATTTCCTTTACCTACAATTGAGATCATAAAAAAATAGAGCATCAATTTATGACCTTTATGTCCTATTCACAAAATTTTGAAGATGTAATGCTTTGGCGAGTGTTAAATCATGTTGAGAATGGTATCTACATTGATGTTGGTGCTGCACATCCAATTACTGACTCGGTTACTAAAGCATTTTATGAAAAGGGCTGGCGAGGTATCAATATTGAGCCGATTGAATATTTGTTTGAACAAATTGTTTCTGATAGACCTCTAGATATTAATCTGAATATAGCTTGTGCGGCAGAGGACGGTGAACTGACTTTATACGAAGTTACTAATACAGGAATGTCAACCATTAATCAAGAATATGCTTATCGCCATGAAGCCAATTCACATAAAGTTATAAAAATAACTGTTCCTGCGCGCCGCTTAGATAATGTGATTGACGAATTTGGATTTAAGGAAATCAGCTTTCTTAAAATCGATGTGGAAGGAGCTGAAGCCTTAGTTTTACAAGGGATTGACTTAAATCGTATTCGACCATGGGTAATATTAGTTGAGGCAACAGAGCCCAATTCAGTTATTACAACTCACGAGAAGTGGGAGTCACTTATAGTTAACAGAGGCTATGAATTTGTTTATTTCGATGGATTAAACCGTTTTTATCTTGCTAAAGAGCAATATGCCCTTCAAAAAGGCTTTCATGCCCCTCCAAATTGTTTTGATAATTTTACACGATATGCTGAATTGAAAAGAATTCAGCAATTGGAAAGTGATATCCATGCGATACATACAAGTATAGTTTGGCAAATATTGAGACCATTTCTATTTATTAAGAAAAAACTAAAGAAATTTAATTCATAATGTCCAAAATAAAATTACAGCACCAGAAAAGAATATTTTGGCTTGGAATGCATAAGGTGCTAGTTGAAACCGAATTCCCTATGTTAAAAAAAATGGGATACGAGGTTTTTCGCCCGCCTTATCTTAGCAACATCCAAGACCAATCTGTTTCTGATAAATGGGAAGTTGGCGATACAACACTTCCAAGAAATGTGCTTAATAAGCTATGTCGATATAATTTTTTTTATAATTCTATCTCTCACGAAATAGGGGAAATATTAAATACATACTTTGATGTTGTTATCGTAACAATTCATCCTGATTGGTTACTTAGCGTACTGAAGGTTTTTAGTGGGACAGTATTATATCGTTGCTACGGTCAAATTGGGATTGTGAGTAAAAAGCTGTACGAAAATGGCGCTTTCGATTTAATCCAAGGACGAGAGAACTTCTGGTTCTTGCCACACGCAAATGAATGTTTATCTGACGAGCAGATATGGCTTCAAAATGTGGGGCATGTTGTGCCTTACTGGTTAACTGATGATGTACTTGATCTTAAAGACACTTGGGCAACTACAGAAATTCGCAGGCAAACAATCGCCCTCTCATGCCCAAATATTACGAACGCTTATTATCAAACTCACTTTCGTTATCTAAAGGAATTTTTTGAGCAAAGGAAATTTCGGTATTACGGTGTTCAGTTAGAACCCAATGCCGATCCGAATGTTGTTGGTACGCTTTCACGTGCAGCATTTTTGTCAGAATTCTCAAAAGAGTCTGGTTATATCTATACCTATCGAGAGAGAAATGTTTGCTATCTTCCCCCCATCGAAATGATGATGTTAGGAGGTCCTGTTCTGTATTTCCCAAATTCGTTATTGCATCGATATTTCGGATTTAACTCCCCTGGATTGGTAAAGAATGAAGAAGATGCACTGCGGGTTGCCCAACTTATTATAAATGGCGATAAAGCTCTCATATCTGAGATAATTGATAGCCAAGAGTCAATTAGACGACGTTATTTAAAAGAATATGGCCAACCTATATTTGAAAACACCATAAAGGCCTTATTGGAGAGCTCTAGCTCTTCTGTTACTCCCAAGATTATTTACGATTTAAATCAGCAAGAAATTTTTGATTATGATCCAGTATTAATACTCAGTCATTTTAAAAATACTTATGTGCATTGTAATGGGCTGTATTCCTCTATTGAGGAAACTCCAAGAGTAATGCAGCAGTTTGTTAAGGCCTTAAACTTAAAAGACATTCCTGTTATGGTCACGGCACTAGAAAATGAGGCTACTGTTGTACATGGATTTTACGCAGCTGAATGCGCTAGCCCAGATTTAGTTAAGGTAATCCCATTATCAGAGCTAGGCATATACTACTTAGAAAATGCGAGCAATAGATTTATAAAAAGTCTGATCAATGGATGCGGAAATAGGTCAAATGAGCATTTTCTGAGGATATTGGATACAATAAAAGGAAAGCGTAAAATCCGCAACATAAAATCGTTTTATAGACTAATAAAATCCATTTTAACGTATTTATTTCTTTTATTTCAGAACATTATTATAGCTTATGTAGCTTCAAAAAAAATAAGTAAACTATTTTCATCTATTTCCCCAAAGTTAAGGTATGCTGTCGTCCCCCATTATTATAATTTTCCTGAGGCAATTAGCCTAAATGCTCCTTTGTTAGCCTATATTCCAGATTATATACCACACTTCTTTACTGGCAGAGAATGCTTTCCTAAAAGTAACAAAAACGTTGCAATAGGGGTGAAATTGGCTAAAAAGGCTAAAAAAGTTCTAACAGACTCTGCTTTTTCTAAAGAATACTTACCTAACTCTGCATTGAAAGTACCTGCAGATAAGATCGTATCGTTTCTTACGCCTTATTTTGGTGCATCGAATAAGCAAAATGACCTTATGGCTATTCCAATTAATTTGATTCAAAAGCTTGATGGACGTAAATTTGTGTTTTATCCAGCGCAATACCATCCTAACAAACGTTTGGATTTACTGGTTCGAAGTTGGTGTCTGGCCGTAAAAAGTTTACCAGAACTTTTTTTGGTTTTGACGGCTAGCTTTATTCCTGAGGTCTCGCAGAATGAAATTAGGAGTAATGGCTTACTTGACAAACTATTTATTTTCAATAAAGTCAATGATACAACTTTGGCTTGGCTTTATAAAAATGCATCCTGTTTGGGATATTCATCCGAAATGGAAGGCAATTTCCCTACACAGCTATTAGACGCACTAATTAATGATTGCCCCATAGTTTGCATGGATAATCCTCTGATTCGTTTTGAATTATGTAGTTACATGGAGCTACTATTGCATGCTCCATTTGCTGATGTAGGTAAATTTGCTGAATTGATTTTACACGCCATAGAGTATCGAAATGAGGTGCTTGACAATCAGAATTTGTTAAAGAATGAGATAATTGAGCATTTTAGCTTTCAGAAATTTGCTGCAAACGTATATGCATTAGATACTGAAATGGCAAATTATGAATTTTGAAAATAGCTAGCATGTATTATAAACTAACTTAGCCATCACGCCTCCATTTTCATTAAAGATATTAATGACGAAAAAAAGTATCCATTATATATTTTAACTTTAACCTTTCGTTGTTTCCATGAAAATCGCCACTACAATTAAATAAAGCCAAGGTGTTATCTAAGAAATAATTTGCCGAAATCTATACACCAATGTAGTAACTTTAAAAAATTAGGTACTGGGCTAACTATCTACAAATCGATTTAAATATCGCGTGAAGGAATTAAAAATGAAAACAATTGTTTTCGGCATAAACAGCCAAGACGGCCATTATCTAAGTGAGCTTTGCAAAGCAAAATATATGTCGGTAATTGGGGTTTCCAGGTCAGAGGGAAGCTGGATAAAAGGAGATATCTCTATTCGTGAACAAACCGAATCTTTAATAAAAACTCACAAACCCCAATACCTTTTTCATCTTGCAGCCAATTCAACCACGCGGCACGATGCCCTGTTTGAAAATCACGAGACCATTTCTACAGGTACATTGATTATTCTTGAGGCTGTTAAAAGGCATAGCCCAGATACCAAGGTATTCATTACGGGCAGCGGTTTACAATTCGTCAATACCGGAACCCCCATTTCAGAACACGATGAATTTGAAGCAGGCTGCGCTTATTCTGTGGCGCGAATTCAATCCGTGTATGCGGCTAGGTATTACCGGTCGCTGGGGATTCGCGCTTATGTTGGATATTTGTTCCATCACGAAAGTCCGTTTCGAAAACCGAATCACGTCAGCAAGATGATTGCACTAGCAGCACAACGTATCGCAGGAGGAAGTAACGAACTCATTGAGCTAGGAGATATTTCTGTGAAAAAGGAATGGACCTTTGCTGGCGATGTCGCACAAGGAATTTTTACTTTGGTTGAACAGGACGAGATATTCGAAGCCGTCATTGGTTCCGGTATTACCTATTCGATTCAGGATTGGCTTGAAGCATGTTTCGAAATCATCGGAAAAAACTGGCGCGAACACGTGCGTATTCGAGAAGGCTTTATTCCGGAATATAAACAACTGGTGTCAAATTCTGAAACGATAAATGCACTAGGTTGGCGTCCAAATGTGACTTTTCCAGATTTGGCGAAAATAATGATGTCATCGACCTAGATTCGTGCCACGACGATCTATCGAGCATTAAATACCGAGCTTCGTGCTGAATTATTTTTAAGCAATATATCGGGCTATTAGATTAAATTCTGCTATTAATTCCCTCCATAAGGAAGTGAAAAAATTTTATTCATCTATCCATAGCCCATCCTTATCATAAATTGAAAACATATCTAATACTCCATGTATTTCGTGAAACACTCAACATTATAAAACCAGAAAGGATAACTAATGACTATTTATATTGATTGTACAGATTTTTTTCGCGGAGATGGCAACACAGGCATTCGTAGAACTGAGCGAAATGTAATTATAAATATGCTTTCAATTTGCACGGATAGGGCGATTCCATGTCAAATGGCCTATTACGATCCGTTTTATGGTTTCATTATTGCAGCTGACTCCAGCAAAGGAATCAGCTACTTCACTTCCATTAGCCTCGCCACGCGGCAGTTTTTACGACTAAAGAATTTATTTAAAAAAGTATTTTTATTTTTGTCACCAACCTTCATAGATAGAGTATGGGGGGAATACACTCGCCTCCTCATTTTACCGATATTTTTACCAGCATCCATACCAATAATTTTAATAGCCAATCTAGTTACTCATTTATCGCCAAAAAACATATGGAAGCCATCAAGTAAAGACATACTATTCATTCCCGGCTCATCTTGGTGGTCAGCGTTCTACAGCAATGCTGTTGCAGAGACAAAAAATAACAACGCCAAGATAGTTACTATCATATACGATCTTATTCCAATTACTCATCGTAATTTTGTAACAAAAGTACACGAAAAAAACTTTTCCTCAAAAATAGACTTTGCACTAGCGTCATCTGATTTGATATTGAGCATATCTCACGATACGGCAAAAGTTATTGAACAATACATATCAGACCACCCCGATATCCATAAAAAAGACATTGTGGCCTTCAAATTGGGAGCCGATCTTGATTTAATCAGTGATTCTTTAAAAACAAGGGAATATCTTCATAAATTATTTGAAAAAAACACTGTATACATATCTGTCGGCACCATTGAACCACGAAAAAACTATAATTTTTTGTTAGATGCTTTTGAATGCATTTGGCAAACACATCCTGACCTTAAGCTATGTATCATTGGAAAATACGGGTGGGAATCAGACGCTACTATTGCAAGAATAAAATCGCATCCAATGTTTGGATCGTCTTTGATATGGTTTCAAGACCTTTCGGATAATGAACTATCATTTTGCTATAAAAATGCAAAAGCATTAATCTTCCCATCCATGACTGAAGGTTTTGGCTTGCCACTGGTTGAAGCGCTATCATTTAAGTGCCCGGTTCTCGCAAGCGATATACCGGTGTTTCATGAAATTGGCGGCAATTATTGTTCTTATTTTTCCCTCACAAATAAGGATGAACTCGTATCATTAATCCATAAGTCTAGTCAAGTCGTTAGCTGTGAGAATACCGAAAACTTTTCATGGCCCACGTGGAAGGAATGCACTGCCGAAATACTGAATATTATAGAAACAAATGTCATTAACTCAAACTTGGTTAAATAGGGAAATAGATGGATTGACCCACGATATAAACGAAATATTTAATGTTAAAATTTATTTTTTTAGAACAAAAAAATTATCCATATCGCCAAAATAAATGAATATCTTGTTCGACCACCAAATATTTTGTATCCAAAAATATGGCGGCATATCTCGCTACTTTTATGAATTGGCGAATAACTTAAGAAAGCTGGATCAAACTTCTGTCGAAATATTTTGCCCTCTCCATACTAATGAATATTTCTACGAGAATAACCAAATTCGTCCTCGCGGCATGAGACTACCAAGAGCTATGCCGCAAATGCTCTCGCGAAGAATTTCCTCGTTAACAAACGTAATATCATTCAGTTTGCTTAAAGACAAGCTTCACCCTGACATTTTTCATGAAACCTATTATTCACTTTTTGATTGTTGTCCGCCTGGAGCAAAGCGAATAATCACCGTATGCGATATGATTCATGAGAAATTTCCAGAAAACTTTTCAATTTTGGATAAAACACGCGAAATTAAAGCACGTTCACTGCATCGTGCAGACCACATCATTTGCATTTCTGAAAACACTAAAAGAGATTTGCTCGAATTGACCGATATACCTAACGAGAAAATCTCTGTAATATATCTTGGACATTCCTTTTCTACCTACGCTCCATCTCTCAAGCGAAATAGGCAAAATAAACCTCATTTATTATATGTAGGTAAACGCAACGGATACAAAAACTTTGCAAACTTACTTAAGGCTTATTCGGAATCAAAATTGCTAAAAAACGAATTTTCTATCGCTTGTTTTGGCGGCGGCAGCTTTACTTCGGCTGAATTGAAACTTTTTAAAGCTCTAACTATTAACCCTGACAATGTCATTTACGCATCCGGCGATGACAATGAGTTAGCTGCTTGGTATCGTTCAGCAGCGGTTTTTATTTATCCTTCGTTGTATGAAGGATTTGGAATCCCTCCCCTAGAAGCCATGTCTTGCGACTGCCCAGTGGTGTGCTCTAATAACAGTTCGCTACCGGAAGTAGTGGGGAGCGCTGCTGAGCTATTTAATCCCGAGGATACGACCGAAATGCGATTGGCGATTGAACGAGTGGTTTCATCGCCAGATTACTCTGCACAACTGATAGCGAAAGGAAAGCAACGCGTTAAACTATTTTCTTGGGACAAATGTGCCAAAGATACGCTTAACACCTATCACCAACTTTTAAATAATTAACCATGAAACGTGCATTAATTTGTGGAATTAACGGTCAAGACGGCGCTTATTTAGCCCGCCATTTATTAACAAAAGGCTATTCGGTGATTGGTACATCCCGAGACTCGATGGCGAGTTCATTTAACAATCTTCAATCTCTGGGTATTAAGGAACAAGTCGAAACGGTATCCATGGCGCTTAACGATTTTCGGAGCGTTTATTCGACAATACTACGACATAAACCAGACGAAATTTACAATTTAGCAGGCCAAACTTCAGTGGGTTTATCGTTTGAGCAACCCGTTGAAACTATGGAAAGCATCGTCACGGGTACGTTGAATTTATTGGAATCCCTTCGATTTATCGATTTCACCACGCGTTTCTATAACGCAGGCTCGAGCGAATGCTTTGGTAATACCGGAGAGACGGCTGCCACCGAATCCACGCCTTTTTACCCTCGAAGCCCTTACGCAGTCGCTAAAGCCGCTGCACATGGCCTAGTGGCTAATTATCGGGAAGCGTACGGCTTATTTGCCTGCACAGGTATTCTTTTTAATCACGAATCCCCTTTACGGCCTGAACGTTTTGTGACACAAAAAATAGTACGTGGCGCCGCGCAAATAGCTTCTGGGAATTGTAAAAAATTAAGTCTTGGAGATTTAGATATTGAAAGAGATTGGGGGTGGGCACCTGAATATGTGGAGGCCATGTGGTTAATGATAGAAGCTACTAAACCAGAGGATTATATTATCGCCACAGGCAAAACGGTATCTTTGGCATATTTTGTCGAAAGCGTATTTAGTTATTTCGGACTGGATTGGACAGACCACGTTATACAAGATAAAAAACTCTCAAGACCACTAGATATTAGAACTAGTAAAGGTAACGCTGGCAAAGCAGAAAAGGAGTTGGGCTGGAAATATCAAAGTGATGTTGATGCTGTTGTAAATTTTATGTGTAAAGACACCGAGTTAAAAGTACCTATGTAATGGCATTATTAACAACAGATGCGTCTATTATTTCTATGTAAACGCCGCCCACAAGGAAGAGACCTTCTAACTCGACCTTATGGGCGTTTTTTTTATTTGCCATATTATCTTGCGCAACAAGGTCACGATATCACCTTATTGTTACTGGATTATCATGCTGGCGACCCAATCTATCACCACGCTCACGGTATAAAATGGTTTTCAGTGAGCGTTCAGCCACTGAAACAGGCAAGCGGACCCATGGCTTATCTTAGGCAAGCAGAAAAGATAGTTAACACGCAGACACCTGATTGGATAATCGGATTTTCAGATACTTGGTACGGTATTCTCGCGGCATATTTAGGGAAGCGATACGGCGTAAAAACTCTAATTGACGCTTATGACAATTATGAAAGCTATATCCCCTGGTTTAAACCCTTACATTGGCTTTGGCGTCACTCTTTGCGGCGATGCACTGCGGTAAGCGCCGCCGGCCCTCAATTAGCTAAATTAATGGCGCGCAGCAGAGCGGATAACGTTTCCACGGTTATCCCTATGACAGCCGATCCGATATTCCACCCGCTGAATGATTGTTATGTAAGAAACCGCTTTAACTTGCCTAATGGAGTCCCGCTCATTGGTTATTGCGGCTCTCTTTATGAAAACCGGGGTGTAGAAACATTATTTCAAGCAATGAGATATTTAGTAAACCAGCTTCCAGAAGCTAAGCTTGTGATTTCCGGACGTCGGGAACAAGGCATAAAAATACCTATAGATCTGCGGCATGCTGTTATCGAGCTTGGTTATCTGGCAGATGATGACATGCCGCTGCTGATCAATGCGTTAGACGTATTAGTGGTAATCAACCGTCATTCAGCATTTGGCGAATACAGTTACCCCGTTAAGTTGTATGAAGCCATGCATTGTCAGAAACCTGTTATTGCTTCAGACTCGGCTGGCGCAAAGTGGATTTTGCAAGGTCATCCAGAATGCTTAGCCGATAGTGGTGACTCTGTGAACTTCGCGAAACGGATTCATCAAGCGCTGTCCTGGAAAACTAAAGAATACAATTCCAGTCATGATTGGGCGTTTTCTTCAAAACTATTTAAGGATTTACTAGGTCACTGAATTGTTAGGGGATCACCTAGAGTATTCTGCTTACTCAATAATGGTATTCGTTACCCTAATCTGGATAATATTCCAATAACTAATCCACACCCTTAGGCGCAAAGGATCATGAAAAATATTCTGCTAGTCACCCGTAACTTTCCACCACTTACCGGAGGTATGGAACGGCTCAATCTACATCTGTATTTTGAATTAAATAAAACATTCTATGTATCGATAGCTGGCCCCGCAGGTTGTCGAGAATATCTGGATGCGGACACCCAATATCACGAATTCCCTCACCGCCCGGTGGCAGCATTTCTTTTTTACTCTTTCTGGGCAACATTACGACTTGCCTTACGAAAAAGACCCGACATTATTATTGCTGGTAGTGGAATCACAGCATTATCTGCACGGTTAGTCGGCTATTTATTCAATGCAAAAGTTATAACCTTTCTTCATGGCTTGGATATTATTGAAAGACACCCTATTTATCGTGCTTTTTTTTTTCCAGCAATTCGTGCAAGCGATAGAATATTGGTTAACAGCAACAGCACCGCTAGGCTTGCCGTCAGCCAGAGGGTCGCCGCGCATAAAATCAAGGTAATTCATCCCGGCGTTAGAATTCCATTAGAAAATATTTTTAATGATAAGGGAGGTGATTTTCGCACTACTTTTGGAATCCCAGAAGATACCGCCATTCTGCTCAGCGTAGGCAGATTGACTGAGCGAAAGGGGCTTGTAGAATTTATTTCCCATTCGCTTGCTGACATAGTAAAAGCTCATCCTAAAACGATATTAGTTATTATCGGAGACGAACCAAGCAATGCTTTTCGCCATAAAACAGGCTTAAAAAATAAGATTCTAAAAATGGTTAAAAAGGATAAACTTGAAAATCACGTTATGCTCTTAGGCCACGTCACAGAACATACACTTGAAGCCGCTTTTAAAGTCAGCCAGCTACATATTTTTCCTGTTATTGATCTGCCAAACGATATTGAAGGGTTCGGCATGGTCGCAATTGAGGCTGCGGCTTACGGACTTCCTACATTTGCGTTTGCGGTCGGCGGGGTACCCGATGCTATAGCCGACAATGTGTCCGGCTATTTGTTTCAATCAGATGATTATCAGAGTCTGACAGAAAACATAATTCAATTTATTATTGGCTCGAAAGAACATGAAGGAATTACACAAGAAAGCTGCAAACACCATGCAGCAAAATTTTCATGGATATTATTTGGTGAGAACGTATCCAAGGAATGTCATGAGTTATTGCAGTGAGATTTTTTTGGCCCCTAAATCACCTTAAAGCTGTTTTACCGCACAGAAAACCAGAATAAATCAATTAAGTCCTGTTTTTTGTTCTGGCATTTTCACCTGTTAAGCTGGGACAATGGTGCCGATATCGACATAGGTCAGATTACTCTAAATCGTTAGCGCACCAAACTCAACAGCACCCCCGCCGCCACCGCCGAGCCAATTACCCCGGCCACATTCGGTCCCATCGCGTGCATTAGCAAGAAATTATGTGGATTGCTTTCCAGACCGATCTTATTTGCAACCCGTGCAGCCATTGGCACCGCAGAGACACCGGCAGCGCCAATCAAAGGATTGATCGGCGTACTGCTAAATCGGTTCATGACTTTGGCCATCAGCACGCCACTGGCGGTGCCAATGGAAAAAGCGACTGCGCCTAGAGCTAAAATACCCAGCGTTTCCATTTTCAAGAACGCTTCGGCGCTCAGTTTGGAACCGACCGACAAGCCCAGGAATATCGTGACAATATTAATCAATTCGTTTTGCGCGGTTTTGCTCAGCCTGTCCACCACGCCACTGGCGTTCATTAAATTCCCCAAACAGAACATGCCGACCAGTGGCGCCGCCGAAGGCAGCAACATCGCGGTCAACACCAGCAACATCAAAGGAAATACGATTTTTTCGGCTTTGCTAACCACTCTAAGTTGCTGCATTTCTATCCGTCGCTCTTGTTCGCTGGTCAATGCACGCATGATCGGGGGCTGGATCAAAGGCACCAAAGCCATGTACGAATAGGCGGCCACCGCAATCGCACCCAATAACTCAGGTGCCAATTTGGAGGCCACATAGATGGCTGTCGGGCCGTCAGCGCCGCCAATAATAGCGATCGCCGCAGCTTGCTTAAGCGTGAAGTCCATACCCGGAACCGCATTTAACGCCAGCGCGCCGAATAAAGTCGCAAAAATACCGAATTGGGCTGCGGCGCCTAAAAACAAGGTTTTGGGATTGGCCAGCATGGGCCCGAAATCGGTCATCGCACCAACGCCCATGAAAATTAGCAGTGGAAAGATGCCGGCCTTGATACCGCCATACAAGTAATAAAGGATGCCGCCTTCATCTATCATGCCTGCCATCGGTATATTGCTAAGCACCGCGCCAAAGCCTATCGGTAATAGCAGTAGAGGCTCGAAGCCTTTCTTGATGGCGAGATACAGTAATAAAAATCCGACAGCCATCATAACGACTTGCGGCCCGGTAACGTTATAGATACCCGTGCTTTCCCACAACAGTCTAAGATTTTCCATGGAGTATGTATTAAGTCGGTTGTTTGATCAGAATCACCATTACCCGAGTCAGCCAACAGTGCGGCCCGAATAGCTGATCAGAAGATTACTTAGGTCTCGGCCGTAAGCTATCGCGGGCCGAGACTACTTTTAACGGTAAGAGTTTTTATAAAGAGACCAGCACATCGCCAACCCCGACGGAATCACCCTGACGGACGTTTACCGCGCTGACGATGCCAGCGACTTTGGCGCGGATCTCGGTTTCCATTTTCATCGCTTCCATGATCAAAACTACATCCCCTTCGGAGAGATGAGAGCCGACATTGACGTTGACTTTAAGCACCACACCGGCGAGTGGAGATTCCACAAACCCACTGCCACTAACTATAGGTGCGGTAGCCGCTAACATCGGACCGCTATCCAAAACGGAATGAACCACAGCCGGTTTGACGACTATATCAGCACCGCCGGGTGCCACGGCTACATGATAGTTTTTGCCATCGACATTAACTGTATATGTCTCGGTCACACCAGCGGTTTGCGCAACTGCAGGCACGGGGGTGGAAGCTGCTGCGGGTGCCGGCTCCAATCCCGGAACCGGTTCGAAAGCCGCCGGGTTGCCCCGGTTTTGAATAAATTTCCAACCGATTAGCGCAAATAAACCGTCGATCAGTGCATCTTCCTCGACACTCTCGGCCAGCTTCACACCTTCCGCGGTGGCTTTAGCTTTTACTTCGGCTACCAACTTGTCCATTTCCGCTTCCAGCAAATCCGCTGGCCGGCAGGTAATCGGCTCGGCGCCATTCAGCACACGTGCCTGCAATTCCTTATTAACAGGCGCAGGCGTAGCGCCATATTCGCCTTTCAATACGCCGGCAGTTTCCTTGCTGATGGTTTTATACCGCTCGCCGGCCAGCACGTTCAACACCGCCTGGGTGCCGACGATTTGCGAGGTTGGCGTGACCAAGGGGATATAACCCAAGTCTTTGCGCACCAACGGAATTTCCTGCAACACTGCGTCAAAACGATCAGCGGCGCCCTGCTCGCGCAATTGACTTTCCATATTGGTGAGCATGCCGCCCGGTACTTGCGAGACTAAAATCCGCCCGTCAACACCTTTCAAGCTGCCTTCGAATTTCGCATATTTTTTGCGCACTTCGCGGAAATAAGCGGCGATTTTTTCCAGCTTAATCAGATCCAGGCCTGTTTCGCGCTTCTGCCCAGCCATAGCGGCAACGATGGTTTCGGTAGGACTGTGACCATAGGTCATACTTAACGAAGAAATCGCGGTATCGAGGTTATCCACACCGGCCTCGATTGCTTTGATGTAAGTTCCCACGCTCAAGCCTGTGGTGGCATGGCATTGCATGTGAATCGGAATCGCCACGGCTTTTTTCAGTTTGCTGATCAGTTCGTATGCGTCGTATGGCGTCAACAGTCCGGCCATATCCTTGATACAGATGGAATGCGCACCCATGTCCTCGATCTGCTTGCCTTGCTCAACCCATTTCTTGATGGTGTGCACCGGACTGGTAGTGTAAGAAATAGTACCCTGAGCATGGGCATCGGTATGTAGCACGGCTTTGATCGCACGTTCGATATTGCGCATATCGTTCATTGCATCAAAAATCCGAAATACGTCTATACCGTTGACCACGCAACGTTCGACAAATTTATCGACCACATCGTCGGCATAGTGTCGGTAGCCCAAAATATTTTGGCCACGGAACAGCATTTGCTGCGGCGTATTGGGCATGGCTTTCTTCAACAAGCGCAAGCGTTCCCAAGGATCATCACCCAAATAGCGAATACAGGCATCGAAGGTAGCGCCTCCCCAAGACTCGATAGACCAGTAACCGATTTGATCAAGCTGCTCACAAATAGGCAGCATGTCTTCGATACGAAGCCGGGTCGCCAGAATTGACTGATGGGCGTCACGTAATACCACCTCAGTAATTCCTAGGGGCTTATTTACCTTTTCCACTCTTTTCTCCTAATGACGTTTTTGGGTCGAGTACAGCTACCTTGTGGGTATGATTATCCGTGATTATGTTTTTTGCGGTATTGATGAACGGCTGCGGTAATAGCGGCGATGACTGCTTTATCGTTTCCTGCCACGATAGCTTGATCCGAAAATTTGGCAGGCATTTCCGGAAAATAGCGGCGTACCAACCTGGACATCACATTGATAGCCACTATCAACATGGCCAAAAACGCGTAGACCATGCCCATGCCTAGCAGCATCAGCTCAATCCCTGAGGACAACATTTCGTTCATGTGTTTCGTCCCAATGATTAAAAACTGTGTTCATTATCGCCAAAACCGCCGGATTAAACAATCCTGAGCGGCGCGAAGGGTTTAATGAACGTAGCCGATGAACCCGGATGTTATGTGAAGAGAGTCAGCAACCCAGACAAGCGGACATCAGTTTATTCAGTGGCCGATTGCAGATAGCTCAACACATCAGCGATGTGCGTTTTAACCTGAACTTTGCGCCATTCCTTGACCAACACACCGGCTTCGTCGATAACGAAAGTGCTGCGTTCTATACCCCGCACTTGCTTGCCATACATGTTCTTCATTTTAATGACATCGAATAAACTACACAGACTCTCGTCCAGATCGGATAGTAAATCGAACGGAAATGCCTGTTTGCATTTAAACCCTTCGTGCATTTTCACGCTGTCACGCGATACCCCGAAGATAAGCGCATTTAACTGCTTGAACTGTTCGATATTATCCCTGAACCCTTGTCCTTCCTGGGTGCAGCCCGGCGTGTTGTCCTTGGGATAAAAATACAAAACAACTTTTCTACCGCGATAATCGCTAAGTTTGACCGTCTTATCGCCGGTTGCGGCAATTTCAAAATCGGGAACGGCAGAGCCGAGAGCGGCTAAAGTCATGAGATCACCTTTTGATGGGTTCGAGAATAGCGTCGATGTTCAAGCCGTCGCAGAAATCCAGAAACTCTTCGCGCAACGATAAAATGCGCACTTCCGGCGGCACCAGTAACACAAACCTTGTGGAAAACACCGGCGTATTAAAAAATGCAGCCTGATGGCGGCTGGCATTGATTTCTTCGATACAAATGCCTCTGTCGAATAAAAACGAAGTCACCGCGAACAGCACATCGTTCTTATCCATGGA
The DNA here is from genome assembly GCF_014850955.1 of Methylomonas albis. Taxonomy (NCBI): domain Bacteria; kingdom Pseudomonadati; phylum Pseudomonadota; class Gammaproteobacteria; order Methylococcales; family Methylococcaceae; genus Methylomonas; species Methylomonas albis. Next base: position 2,008,525 of record NZ_JACXSS010000001.1, on the reverse strand, counting down.
AATAGTTTCCAATGTATAGGGCACCCCCTCCAGCACCGGCGGGGTCTCATCCGGCCGTAGAAAAGTCATTTGAATTTCAAATCGAACTTTTATCGCCTCCAGCATACCTTCCAGTTTGGCGATATGATTCCAATTGCCGGCGATCAACACGTAAGCCGCAGTGATTTGGGTCAGATTGGAGGTGCGCAGCTCCACGACACTGCATTGACAGGCACTCAGCGCCGACAGGATTTCCGCGATAAAACCGTTGGACTTATTGCCCAACACTGTGATTGCAAGTTGCATAAAATAAGTCCTTGAATACGCCGAGCGCAGTGTAACATCAACACCGCGAAAAGCAGAACCGCGGCCACGCAATCCCGACTACTGCGAATCTATATCGGTAATCACTGCATGATTATCAAAGTGTACCGTTACTTTGTTGCTGGCTCGTGCCGCCGATACTAAAGCCTCATCGACTTTGAATGCCACGGCCAACTGTTGATCCGTTACCGGTACGGTCCGCTTTGGGGCGACGCCGGAATGCAGCCAGGACAAATACAAAGTCCAAAACAACCAAACACCGGCAATGATCACCACGATTTCGCCGTACAACTGCAATAATTCCAATAGCGTTTTATAACCGCCAAACCAGCGAATCTCGTCGGACAGGCTTTTCAAACCCAGCAACCAGGCGCCGAGCGTAAACAAAGGCCATAAAAAATACAGCCAAAGCGCCCAGCTTAATACTGACATAAACGCCGAGCCACATTTTTGCTGGAAACTTTGTAAATGCGGTTGGTTGATGATGATGTCTTTCATTTCTGCCTCAAACCTCTATCCAAGGTCACCCACACCGCCCGCTGGCCGCGTTTTTTACGTAAGGCCATGATACAGCCGTTGATCGTGGTGCCAACATTGATCAGCCAATAGATAATCGGATACCAAATCATCCAGTAATAATGCTGCGCGGAGCCGCCGCTTTTACGTTCGTAACTGGAATCGATGGTTAAACTGACCGCAAACTGAATCAAACAGGTGACGCATAACAACATGCTGGTCCAATGCGGCGACAAATCTTCCAGGGCTTCCTGTGGTTCGCTGCTAAACCACTCGAACGGCACCTGGGCCAACATCGCTACTACCAGAAACGCCCAAGTCAAACTGATGCAGCATTCCAGATACAGCGGCCACATGCCACGGGAACGCCAGCGAAACAGCGGCCGAAAATAGCGCAACAGCACTTCGACACCGCCCTGCGCCCAGCGACTGCGTTGCTTCCACAGACCATTGAGGGTTTCCGGCATCAACACCCAACACAAGGCATTCGGCTCGAAACGAATTGCCCAGCCGGCCAGCTGCAATTTCCAGCTAATATCAATGTCCTCGGTGACCATGTCCGGACTCCAATAGCCGACATCGTGCAACGCGGTTTTTCTAAACCCGGCAATCACGCCGGAGATGGTAAACACATGCCCGTAGGAACGTTGGGCGCGCTTGATCATGCCAACTATGGCCGAAAACTCCCCCACCTGAATTTTGCCCAGCAAAGTGGAACGATTGCGGATGCGCGGATTACCGGTCACCGCGCCGACATGCGGGTCTTCCAGAAAATGCCGGACTATCCAGGCCGTGGCATTCGGCGCCAGCAAAGCATCGCCATCAATCCCAATCAAAATCTCACTATTGGCTAACAACGCCGCCGTGCGTAAACCCACCGCCTTACCTTGATTGCTGGCTAAATTAACCACTCGAATTTGCGGATGCTGGTCGGCCAATTCATGCAAAATATCCAGCGTGTTGTCTTTGCTGCCGTCGTTGATTGCAATGATTTCGACATGGGGATATTGCTGATGCAACAAATATTCGATGGTCTCCCGGACATTCTCGCCCTCGTTATAGCAAGGGATCAGAATCGATACCGACGGATATTCGGACAACTCCGGCAAATCGGATAACACATTGCCGCGATTACGCTCCCAGCGCACGTAATAAATCATGCCACCCAACATCCAGACGTAGGCCATGAGCAGCGGATAATAAAACACGAAGCGCGACAGCCATTCGTTGAACTGCCACCATGGCACTTCCTGCAAATTTTCCTGGGTGATCAACCACCAATCGATAAATTGCTGTGCCCAAGCTTGGTCTAACAATTTTTCCATTTATCGCTTAATCCTTTTTCGAAACCGGAAAGAATTTTTTCAGCTCCGCCAACTTGGGCTGATCGTTAAACACGTTGTCGGGATAGTAACCGATGTGTTTGGCACCGTGTTTTTTCAACAACTCGAATTGCTCGGCGAAGACGGGCATAGCAATATCCTGCTTGGTTTTCCAATTAACCGCCTGCAATTCAAACACCATCTTGTCCAGGCCGCCCGGATATTGCGCGGTTTTTTCGACTAACTCTACCAACCATTGTTTGGGATTTTCGGCTTCTTCCATGAAAGGCATCGCCTCTACCGCCACGTAATCATAATGCTTTAAAAACGCCGGGAAAGACTGGGCATACCATTCTTCGCTATACGGCTTTAATAGCGGCAAAGAGTAAAAATTGCGGGCGGTTTTGATATAAGGCCGGTAGAACCTGACCTTGTCGGCCAAATAATCGGTGAATTGGCCGATCAACTCGGTTTTATGCTGCGCCCAGCGCAAACGCAACTCGCTAGACGCATGAATGGTATCGAACTCGGCCGGCATACCCCAGACGTTGCGGCTAAATTCCATCGCCAGCGGCGAGACGTCTTCAAAGTCCGACAAAATCCCGTCGTCGTGAAACAGAATGCCGTTAAAGTCGCAATGCTTGGCCAAATCTTCGTAAATCTCGCCGATAAACTGCCGTGCTTCCGGGTTAAACGGTGACAAACGCGTGTAAATATGCCGGGACAACTGCGGTTCTCCATCGCGCCATTCCTTCACATACCATTTCAGCGGCACATCGGCTTTATAGGCCATGATCGGCATCCAGGCATAGACGCGCACGCCGGCCCGCGTGCGTAATTGTAAGGTCACATGATTAAACATGTCCCGGCGCACCGGCAAATGCCGATTAGGGAAATACAGTTTGTCGGCATTGCCGTCGCCGTCCGGGTCGGAATACGCTTGCAGATAGACGGTATTGGCGCCGCTGGCTTTGATTCGATCCACCACCAAGGCCAAATTCTTTTCGGTTTGTTCTTCGTCGTCGTCGTAGATGTAATCCATATCCACGTGTGCCACCCGCAACTCCTGTCCCACACGCTGATTTTTAACGATTTCGCCGAATTGTTTGGCATTGGCGTCGTCGGTGATCATCATCCGTTTCATCACGTAGGCATCGGCCAAGGTATTGGCGCCGTCATTCAGGCCCATAGTCAGACGCATGCCCGCCAATTTGGTCGCTTCCAGCGCAATGGCGTTATATTCGCCGTAAGGCCAAACCATGACCCGCGGCCGCTTGCCCAATAACTGAAACAAGCGCTCGGAGCTTTTATCCACTTCCTGAAAAATTCGTTTTCGATAGTCCTCGTCTTTTTCGTATTCGTCGTATTCGCTACTGTACAAACGTGAAGTCACCGCACTTTGCTGATTGCCTTGCGGATTGGCGATGATGCCGTGATGTAAATCATAGGTGTGCGAAGCAATCTCGACCAGACCGCTCTCCGCCACCTCACGAATTTGCGCCGGCGTCATCAACGGTTTAACGCCGGGCACCTTCTGCTGCTCCAGCCAAGAACCGACTACCGCCAAGGTGGCCGGATATTTGTACTTTTTCAGCAAGGGCATGGCTCGAGTATAAAAACTCAGGTAGCCGTCGTCAAAGGTCAGCATCACGGCTTTAGTCGGTAAAACCTTGTCACCCTTCATGCAATCCAGTAAATCCTGGACGCTGATAACGTGGTAGTTGTTCTGCTTCAACCAGGCAAAATGATCGGCCAAATGGTCTTTATTCACCGCGATCCGATCAAATGGCGGCACCCGCTCTTCTTCTTCGAGAATGTCGTGATAATTCAATACCAAAAAGCTGGAGTTACCCGAATCGGCGGCTAGCAAGGACCCTGCGAACAAACAGAAAAAGACAAAAATTACACGAGCAACAATCTGCATATTCATTAATTTAAGCGGGAAAAGAAACTGGAAACAACTGGTTCTCAGTGTTAAAAAAAGACCAGAATTGGCCGACGCATTTTACCCGAATCATAAGGTTAGGCCCTTTTTATTTGTCCGTGCCGGGCACTGTGGTAGGCATATCCAAACATTAAAACTAGCCATCGACTAAGGTCCTCAATTCAAATTTAGCAATACCCACAGCAAAAAGCTCGAACGGCACCAGCCCTCACAAACTTCATAACTCTCGGAAAAAACTGGTTATGATTGAATAAAAAATCTCAGCTAATCCGCCAACCGATTAACTCTATCTATGACGGACCAGCACACCATCCCTGGAGAATTCATGCAAAAACCCTCGCTAAGTAGTCCATTACTGATAGGCTTGAGCTCAACCAATCATTGGCGACAAGACCTCACGGCCGGTTTTTTGGTATTTCTGATCGCCTTACCATTGTGTCTAGGCATTGCTGTCGCCTCCGGCTTCCCACCGATGGCCGGCATCATTTCCGCTATCGTCGGCGGCTTGCTGGTATCGCGCATCGGCGGCGCGCAACTCACGATTACCGGCCCGGCAGCCGGCTTGATAGTCGTGATTCTGACCTCGGTGCAAACCCTTGGTGACGGCGACGCCATGACGGGCTACCGTTACACCTTGGCGGCAATCGTCATCGCCGGCGCCTTGCAAACTGTGCTGGGTTACTTCAAGGCGGGCCGGTTGGCGGCATTTTTCCCAGCCTCGGTGGTACACGGCATGCTCGCGGCGATTGGCATTATCATCATCAGCAAACAGTTACCGGTGATGGCTGGCGTGCAAAATCAAGGTGCCAGCATCCTGTCCGGCATCGCTGCCTTGCCGCACAGCCTGATTTATTTCATGCCGCAAATCGGCTTGATTGCATTGGCCGGCATTGTGGTGCTGATCGGCTGGCCGCAAATTCAACAGCCCTTGCTGCGCAAGATTCCGGCGCCGATTATCGTTATCGCTTCGGGCATCCTGCTCGGCCATTTGTTCCAGCTCGATCAATTGCAGCCTGGCTCAGCGTTTATCGTCCCCAAAGACATCCTGTTTGCGCCGCACTTTCTGGTGACCTTCCCGGATAGCCTGTTGGCCAGTTTTTATCTGCCGGATTTCGGCAAATTGAGCGCATTTGCCTTTTGGGAAAGCGTGGTGTCGATCTGCCTGGTCGGCAGCCTGGAAAGCCTGCTCAGCGCCGCGGCAGTTGATAAACTCGATCCGGAAAAACGCTATTCCGACTTAAACAAAGAACTGCGCGCGGTCGGCATTGGCAATATAGTCTCCGGCATGATTGGCGGCCTGCCGATGATCGCCGAAATTGTCCGCAGCTCGGCCAACATCGATGCCGGTGGCCGCAGCAGTTGGGCCAATTTCTTTCACGGTGGCTTCGTACTGTTATTCGTGGTGTTGTTTCCCGATTTGATCTCGACGATACCCTTAGCCTCGCTGGCCGCCCTACTAGTCTATACCGGCTTCAGACTAGCCTCGCCACAAGCCTTTGCCAAAAGTATGGACTTGGGCAAGGAACAATTGGCTTTGTTTGTGATTACCATCTTGGCGATACTGGCCAGCAATTTGTTGATCGGCGTGCTGATCGGCATTGCCGCTAAATTATTGCTGCATATCGGTCGCGGCGTGTCCCTGGGCAACCTGTTGTCACTCTCCTACAAACTGCAAGCCAATGGCCCGAATAGCTGGATAATCAAAGTCAGTGGCGCGGCACTGTTCTCTAACTTTCTGGCGCTAAAAAGCCAGGTCGCCAATCTAAGCGACGGCCAAACCATAGTGTTTGATCTCAGCGCCGCCGACCTGATCGACCACACTGTCATGGAGTTCATCGCCCATTACCAGGAAGACTACATCGCTCGTGGCGGGCGTTGCGAAATCCATGGACTGGCCGATCTGGAATCGTTAGGCGACCATGCTTTAGCCGCTAGACAGCGCAGATAAATAAGGACTTACAAGCAACATCCATTAATTGCGTCTAAACCTTACCTCGGCACACAATCTATCGGGTGCCGGGGTCCGGACGCCTGGATCGAATGCACTTCCTATCTAAAAACCAAGCCACATCACCGAAACTACCATCACCTGCCCCAATTGCAGCAGTACCGTACCGTTAACCGAATCGCTAGCCGCGCCATTACTGGCCGCCACCCGCAAATAGTTCGAGCAACAACTCCAGCAAAAAGACCAAGCTATCGCATTACGCGAGCAAGGCTTTAAAGATCAGGAAAAGCCACTCGCCGAAGCCAAGCGCGGCCTGGACGATCAAGTCGCGCAGCAAGTCGCCAAACAACTGCAAGCTGAACGCCTGTGGGTGATAAGCGTGTAGCCGATGGATTTGGCGGCAGCGCTGCCCGGCGCGGTGCGGTTGCAAGCAATCGTGCAGCGTAGCGAACGCAGACAGGCTTTTGTCCAATCGCACTTGTTTCCGGGATTCTGTGTCCAGGTCACAGTTTCTAATAACAGAGCAAAGCCACTGACCACACAGTGAACAGAGACAGCTCAAACCTTGCATACCCTTATTCCCATCCCCAATACGCTCGGTTCTGCTAAAACAGGTATTTTCATCCTCACGATGTCATGGTCGCTCCACATCACTCGGATAGATTGACCCACGGCTCATCAAGACACAAAAACGATATATCGTACTTCGTGCGACATATCGTGCCTAACCGATTCTACATCCGGTCGCCGCGCAGCGGGCCTTGGCCAAGCGCCATCAAATAAAACCAATAAATAACAGCAAGTTATATTATTTTCACACTATCAAGTAATAACGGGCACAAGAATTGGCTATTAATTCATGTAAGAAAAAATTATTGAAATGAAATAGGCAATACCTTACATGACTCAATTCAAAAACTTAGTGCCTGATATTTTAATTGGCAGAAGAAAACACTCTAGATTAACTGCCGTTAAATAGTTACATACTTCCAGTGATTTTAATTTTTTTATAAGCTGTAAAAAATAATAAACTCTCGGTTTTTATGAAATAAATTTGTTCTTTATATAAATCAAAGTAATAAATAACCGGAATGATAAATCTAATCAAATAAAGAGGTTTAAAATGGATTCAATTAAATTTAACAAACGCTTTTATAATGATTTTAAGACGAAGCCGTCGACAAAATCGACATTGATAAGCCATGACATTGGAAAATTTTCCGGCGCCGCGATGCTGATGACGTTACTGCTGGGAGTGCACGCCACGACAGCATCGGCCGCTGCGTTTGATAGCAATATTGTGATACACGGCTCGGCTGAGTTCGACAGTACCGGCAGCCCATCGGCCCCGACCAATGCCACGCAAAACGGTTCGTTGAGCAGCATCATTAGCGGCGCGACGACGACCACTACTTTGAGTGGTGCAACAATTAGCGGTTCCGATCCCCTTCAGGGAAATTTGACGCATCTTGGCGATGGGTTCGGGATTGGTTTTAACGCTAGCGGCAACTCCGCAAACGGCGTTTCATCCGTTAATCCGCTATTTGGCGACTATACGTTTTCGCTAAAAAACAATTCAGCTTTGGATAGTTTCCTGGTCAGTCTGAAGTTTGACTTCAGTTTTCAAGCCAGCGCCACCGACACGACAAGGTCTACTACCGACAATGGGGAGTTTGCTGAATCCCTTGTAACGCTGCATAAACAAGACGGCACGGAGTTGCTATTTGCGAAAGCGTTATCCGATACTATCAATGACAATCAACAATTTCTGTTCACCAATAATCTGGTCGATTCGGCTACCGGTTTTGGCGGCACATTGACCGATAGCGGTTTCTTGTTGCTGACTTTTCTATTAAAACCCGGCGATTTGATCAATTTAGGCGATGGCGCAGCCGAAGTGTCGTTACGTGGCGCCGCCGATTCCGGTAGTTTCTTTGGCAACATTTCGACGCTGATTACCGTCGACTCAGTCGTCAACCAACGTGTTTCGACTGTCCCTGAACCGCAAAGCCTAGCTTTGCTGGCCATCGGCTTTATCTCCCTATACGCATCCAAACGCCGCGCTAACGTTGCATTGGCTAACATTTAATTAAAGGTACTCATCATGTCAAAACCAACATTCAAACCACTATTAAAACTGGCCATGATCGCTATCACCGGCTTACCAGTGTCAGCCTCCGCTTGCGGTTCCGACCCCTTTCTGGGCGAGATTTGCACATTTACCTATAATTTTTGTCCGCGCGGTTATTTGGAAGCCGCCGGACAGACCCTGAGCATTGCGCAAAATACAGCCTTGTTTTCCTTATTAGGTACGCAGTATGGCGGCGATGGGGTGCAGACCTTCGCGTTGCCGGACCTGCGCGGCCGTTCGCCGATTGGGGCCGGGCAAGGTCCGGGGCTATTGCCAATATCGGTTGGCGAAGAAGTTGGCAGAGACAGTGTAACTCTAAGCCAAGGCCAAATGCCTAGACACACCCATCTTGCGCAAACTTTTTTAGATAATGTTTTTGCTACGATTGAAGCTGTAAGTACAACCGGCAATAAGAGTACTCCCACCGGCAATGTATTAGCGGCCTCGACATCGAGAGATAACATCTATTCAAGCGATACCCCCAATGTTTCCCTAAAGGCAAACATCATAAAGTTTACGGGTACGCCAAACACTGCCATTGAAATTGCGGGAGCCAGCGAGCCGTTTGATAACCGTTCACCTGCTTTGGGTATCAAATACTGCATAGCCACGCAAGGTATTTTTCCTTCCCACCCATAACAGCTGGGATAGTATAAATCCGCCCTGTTGATAGCAAATAGTCTGAAGTGATATTCACAACACACATAGCTCCCACGAAAAAAGTGGGAACTATGTGGCTAGACAAAACAAGCTGCTGGCTGAGCCACATTATCAACCCGCAACCGGGTAAGCAAACACCGATTTACCCTAGTTTAAATCCCACAAAAAAACCGCCTGCGCCGCTGACTAAAGTGGACCCCATTGTCCAGACAAATTATGATTCAGTTTGAGATAGAACCCTGTTCATACTCCAGCTGAATGGCGCTGTCCCAATTCTTCTACACGGGAACAAGCTTCCGCCTTCCCGTTAAATTTATCCACAATCTTGACGCCGCCGCCTACAGCCGTCCAATACACATCATCGGGCGTTTGGTAACCCACGGAAAATTTCATGCTAGTTGTCGCCTCAATGTGAAAATCTTATGCAGCAATTTGCGCCTGGTTAGCAATTTCCTGAGTTGGTTTGTTTTGGGTTTCGGCATGATCCGGATTTAAGTGCACGGTATGGACTCTGTTCCAGTTCCGGGTGTTTTGGCTCCAGCGCCGAGGGTTTTGGCGACGGGCGTCTTCATAAAGCGCTTTGCGTTGATTCAACAGCGCCTCGTCCAATCCAGTATGGCGTTGGGCCGGGGTCACGAAACCAATAGCACCATGCCGATGCTCGTGGTTATATCCTGAAGGTCATAAATACCAATGCACTAAATCGGCCACCCATTCACGAGCGACGCTCAGATCGGCCAACGGTTTCAACGGGTATGGCGGCCGATATTTCAAGGTTTTGAACAGCGATTCCGAAAACGGATTGTCGTTACTCACCGCCGGGCGACTCAGCGAGGGCATGACGCCGAGCTGTTGCAGTGTGGCCAGTATGGTGGCACCTTTCACTTGTGCCCTGTGGGTATGTGGCTACCGTTATCGGAATGCAGGATGACTTTGCCCAGGTTGTAGACCTTCGCGCCCAACAATATCCCGCAACAGCTCGCTGGCGTAGTGGCTGCTTTCTTCTGCAAACACCTGCCAGCCGACGATCTGGCTACTGAAAATATCGAGGAACAGGTAGAGATAGTAGAACTGGCCTTTGATGGCGGTCGGCAGATAGGTAATGTCCCAACTGTAAAGTTGGTTCGGTGCTGTCGCGCTCAAGGCTTTGGGCTTGGTGCGAGGCTGGCTGGGGCGTTCACTGCGGCGGTGTTTCAGTTGCCGGGCGGCTTTTAGAATGCGATAGATTACTCACGGGCCAAAATTGGGTCATCCAATCAAAAAACAAAAATTGACGTAAAAAATAAGTTGACAATAGACATTGAATAAATCTAGCATGGCATTCAATTGGTATTAAATTGGTATTCAATACTTAGGTCAATAACATGAAAATCCCTACGATTAAGAATAATAAATTCAGCCTTTACCAACAGAGGCCTACGTCATCCCATTGGAACCCTCGTACTAACTGGGCGGTAACTCAGAAAGAGAGAATAATGGTGAATAATAGTAAACATACTGCTTGGCCTATTGCACCGATTATAAAAATCATTCTCGGCCTGGCAATTACCCTTTCAGCGCCCCAAGCTTATGCCGAACTAAATGCCTATGCCGGCGTAGTCGGCGGGGGGGGCTCCATTGCCCAGGGTTGCACCAGCTACAGTCCGGCGTTTTCAGGCATATTTACGTTTGGTGGAGTCTCGGTTCCGGTAGGTGGTATCGGCCCCTGCGGGTATAGCGGCGGTGTTTCGAGCGTTAGCGCCGCGACCGGACCCCTGACCTATACGAAAAGCCTGTCGCCTGTTAGTCTCGGTAATCCGGGCAGTGGTTATTTCGACGGCAAAGGCGATTCGATCGCTAATTACGGCAAACTTAGCGCTTCAGCGCACGCAGCTATTTCAGGCGGCATTCCAGGCTACCCCACGGGGGGGCTATTCGAATCGACGGGAGCGGCGCAATTTTCCGATACGCTGACGGCATCGAGCTCGCAGGTGGCCGATCTCAGCAATGGCTTTGTGCGCTATCAATTTGCTGTCGACGGCAGCCTGACTTCGCTCGGCACCCCGGCTCCCTATTTCTTCGGTGAAAATTATGCTGTGCTCGATGTCCAGAACCAGGGCGGCCCGCTGTATGAGGTTCTCAATGCGCATGCCAGGCGCGGGGATCTCAGTACCATCTCTAACACGACGCCACCTGCGGGCTGGACTGCCGGCATAGGTAGCCTAAGCGGGAGCAGTACGTTTTACAGTCTGGATCTGCCCATAGTGTGGGATCAACCGTGGAGCGTGCAGATCGGCCTGCTGGCCTGGGCACACGGCACCGCAGATTCTTCATTAACCGCGAAATTAACCGGTATTGAATTATTCGACATCAATCATCAGCAGATAACGAATTTTACCTTGAATGCCGCCTCGGGAACCCATTATCTGACAAGCGTGCCATTACCGCCAAGTGTGTTATTGATGCTCTCCGGTTTAATCGCAGTAGCGATGCGCAGCCGCTGCAGCTCGGCATTCGGCAGGCGTTCCACGACATAATTGATGAACCTTTGGATAAAGGGGTGTGTCGCAAAATTTCTCGAAATCAGAGACAATGCGGGACTTTTTAGCCTAGTGCAGTCCTATGATCAGTTTTAAAGGTGCTCATTTCCCCAAAGATATTATTCTTTACGCCGTCTCGTATCGTGATTTGTAAGACATTATGGAAGAGCGGGGCATTCAGGTTGACCATGCCACCTTGAACCGCTCGATTATCCACTATTATTCACAGATCACGGCATCAGCCGAAAAACGGAAACGCCCCGAAAGGCAAGTGCGCTATATCCTTTTTTTCGAAGCTCAGTTCGGCACGCTAATAGTCGCGCAATGAAGTTCGCAGTTTTCGTCAGATTCAACACTGTCTGCCGGATTTTAATGCCAAGCCCGCGTAGCTCCGATTAGCGAAGCGTATTCGGAGGAATGGAGGCGTAAAATTCATCCGATTCTGTTTCACTAGTGGAACCTCATCATGAAGAATGTTAAAGCTGCAGAGGGCGAATCTAAAATTGTATGGCGTTTACTGCCCGTCAAAATTTAAGCAGCCTGCGATACGTAACCAGTTTCGCCAAGCGCGGCGTCCGCGATGGCTTGTAAATCGATCACCCTATCCACCGACGCGATGGTTTCCGGCCGGTGCGCAATGATGATGCGGGTGAGTTTTAGTTGCTGCACCGCGCCGTTCACCAGTTTTTCACGGGCCACATCCAAATGGCTGGTGGCTTCGTCCAGCACCAGAATTTTAGGGCGTTTGTATAAGGCACGAGCCAGTAACACCCGTTGTTTCTGACCGCCGGACAATACCGTACCCATGTCGCCGATCAGTGTGTTGTAGCCCATGGGCATAGCCATGACATCCTGATGCACCGCAGCCAGTTGCCCGCAGGTTTCTATCCAGGTTTGATCCGGTTCCGGATCGAAGAAACAGATGTTGTCGGCAATCGAGCCGGCGAACAATTGATCTTCCTGCATCACCGCCGCCACCATATTGCGGTAATCGTGGCTGTCGATGCGGTTTAAGCGCACGCCACCGATCAGGATTTCGCCTGCACTGGGCTGCAACAGTCCCAGAATCAGTTTAGCCAGCGTGGTTTTGCCGTAGCCAGATGGGCCGATGAGCGCCACCGACTCGCCTTCGGCAAAATCCAGATTCAGATTTTTCAGTACCGACGGCTCGGATGGCGCGTAACTGAAATCCAAATTGCGGATCTGGATCGATGCGGCGAGTTGCTCGTGACGGGCACCGCTAACATGCTCATCCTCGGCTACCGCCAGCGCTATATCGGCGACGCGCTCGGTGTGCAAGCCCAGCATTTTGAATTCGATACCTTTTTCTATGAAGCTACCGACCCGGTGCGTGAATTGATCTTTAAACGACATAAAGGCAAACAGCATCCCTACCGAAAAGCCGCCGTCCAAAATAAACAAGGCTCCTAGCCAGATCACCGCGATATTTTCCACCCCGAACAACAAGCTGTTCAACCCCCGGTAAATGATATTCAGCTTTTGCACGCGAATACCGGCGTTGAAATGATCGACCATCAAATTTTGATAACCGTGCCGGCGTTGCAACTGGCGGTTAAATAACTTCACGCTTTGCATGCCGCGCACAGTTTCCAATAAATTGGTTTGCTGCTTGGCGGCGCGCAGGATTTGTTCTTCGCTGGCGGTGCGCAACGGCGCGAACGAAGCCAGGCGTAGCAGGCCATAAAGCAGCGCGGCCAAGCTGACGATGGCCGCCAACTTCCAGCTGTACACCAGCATCATGCCCAGGGTAACCAATGCCATCACGCCGTCGATGATGGCTTCCAGAAAGCTGGTGGTCAGGGTGCGTTGAATCACGTTTAACGATTCGAAACGGGAGACGATGTCGCCCAGATGCCGCTTCTCGAAGAAATTCATCGGCAACTGCAATAAATGTCCGAACAGATTGCTCATCATCTGCAAGTTCACCGACGTACTGAGTACCAGCACTACCCAGGAGCGCAAAGCGGTGATGCCGATCTGAATCAAGGCCAGCAATAAAAATCCCAAACCCAATACCGTCAATAAATTGGTATCCCTGGCCACCACCGCGTTATCCACCACCAGTTGCATAAAAAAAGGCGCTACGATTGCAAACACTTCTATGGCTGCAGCCAATAAAATGATTTGCAAGGTAGCGCTGGAGGCACCATTTAACTGGCCGATGAGGCGGTATAGTTTGATTTGTTGACGTTCTGTTTTTGCGGTAAACGCTTGCGTGGGCTGCAACTCCAAGGCGATGCCGGTGAAATGTTTGGAGACTTCGGTAAAGGCTAAGTGGACGCTGCCTTTGGCTGGATCGAGTATCGTCGCCACACCACGTTTGACATGGGTCAACACCACAAAATGATTGAAATCCCAATGCAAGATGGCCGGCAGACTCAGTTTGCTCAGCTCGTTCAAATCCACCCGCACCGGCCGCGAGCCCAGATGCAATTGGTTGGCGATCTGGATCAGATGATTCAAGGTTGAGCCTTTCAAGGACAGGGAAAACTTCTGCCGTAGGCTGGCTAAGTCGACCCGGTGACCATGAAAATTAGCCACCATCGCCAGACAGGCCAAGCCGCATTCTGCCGCTTCGGTTTGCAGAATCAGCGGGGTTTTTCTGCGGCCGGAAAAATCGAGGATGTGGAGCATAGTCATGGTTAAACCCGTCCTAGAATGCTGTAAAGAGGATCGAATACCCATTCGATCAAGCGGCGATGGTCCAGCCAGATGTCGGCATCCAACAGCATGCCGGATTGCAGCGGTATATCCTGGCGATAGGCTTGTACCGCTTGTTTATCGATCTCGACAGTGACCCGGTACACCGGTTCTTGTAACGTCACCGGCAGATCGGCTTCTTTTGGGGTAATCAAGGTTTTGGCGATTTCGACGATACGGCCTTGGTGGCTACCGAAGCGTTGATAAGGAAAGGCTTGATAGCGCACCGAAACCATTTGCCCCTGCTCGACAAAACCTACCGCGCTGGAAGGCACCAATAACTGAGCTTGTAACTTGGCACCTTGCGGCAAGATGGACAGCAAGGGATTGGCGGTCGTGGCGTTTTGCCCCTGCTCGGCCAGGATGGTGGTGACTGTGCCGTCGTGTGGTGCGGTAATCACTATGTTGCGGCGCGATTCGGATTCGGTAATGTTTTGCGCCAGCGTGGAAATATTGCGCTCGATGGCTGCACGTTGGTTTTTAAACTTCATTTGGCTGCTGTCCGCTTCCAGCTGTGCGGAATGGATGTCGCGTTGTAAGGTCATTTGTACCCGTTGCAGCGCTTGCAGCTTGGCTTGATGATCCAGCCATTCGTCTTGCTTTTGCTGAGCTTGCACCGCCGAAACGAATTTCGTGCTTAGCAGCTGCTGATAACGTTGCGAGGTTGCGGCGGCACCGGCCAAGCGCTGCTGCTGAGTGTCCAGCTCACTATTCACTTGTTGCAACTCGCGTTGCATACCATGCAGCTTATCCAGTACAGAAAGGTATTGAATCCGGTCGATTTGCTCTTGTTTGACCAGTTCGGTCTCCAGACTTTCCCGGCGTTGCTTCAGTTGTTCTATCGCCGCCGCTTGGGTTTGCGGGGTTTCCCGCGAACTGCTCTCAGTGGACAACACGAATAAGGTATCGCCGGCCTTCACCGCCTGCCCTTCGCGTACGTGTTTTTCGATCAAAGTGCCGGCCTGCGGTGCATATACCTTGATTAAGCCCATGCTCGGCGACAAATAACCGCTCACATGCGATTTACGGGTGTACTCGCCCCACAAAGCAAAGGCAATTAGTAACACAGCACTGCATACGGCTAAAGCGGTGAGAAAAGAAAACGACAAAGACTCCACGTGAATAACCTCCCCGAGCGGCTTGTCTTTTTTAAAGTCCAAGGCTTGTTGTCGAAATAACTCATGTTTCATAGCGCCGATTCCTTCTCACCCAATTGAAGCATATAGACCAAAGTCCTCAGAGAACGCCGTAGTCGGCTGCCCGCCGCATGTCTTCGGTCGGCTTGAGGTTATTGGTCACCACTTGCGGACATCTAAAGCATGCCGAGCGGCCTTCCTGTAGCCACCAACGACAGTCAGAACGAATCGCGCAAACCGGCAATTGCTCGGTGACTGTCGGCGTAAAACGCACGACTTTTTCAGCCAGCCGACATTTTGATTCCGCCTCCGCGTAGTGCCCACAACCTGTGCAGGCGCATGGCGCGGAGAAGCGAAATACTTCCGCCGGACTGACAGGGCCAGCCAATTCGAGCAATTGCTCAGTCACGGGTTGCGGGGCATTCAGATAAGCCATTTCCGGCTTATCTGCGGTGCCGGTCATCACGCCGATGACTTGGGCGCCCTCCCATTCCGGCTGCGCGCTGGGGCATAACACTGGGTTATCCGAGGTCATGGCCCTATCAACCCAGCAGGGTTGCTCCTTGAATGCCGCCAGTCAGGCCACCGGCGCCTGGGTTGGTAATGACATTGTTAAATCCCTTCAACTGATCGAACCAGGGGCCGCCGGCGATAATGCCTCTGCTTAGCAGAGTGCTTAAGCCACCGCTGATTTGATCTAATTGGTCCTGGTCTAATTCGACGCCGGCAGCCTCACGCGCTTGCAGAGCACGTTCGATACCTTGGGCGGCAAAAGCTGATAATTGGTCAGATGAGATTCGATTGGTTTTGTGTGACATAACAGTTCTCCTAAATAAGTTAAAAAGCCTTATCTCACGACGAGATTGGCTACAACAGTTTTGACGTTGAACGCGCCGGGATTGATGACCGGCCAAAATTTGCGCGGAAATTGACTTAAATCTTGATCCGGACCAATCAAGCCGCCGGACACCCGATTTAAATACTCTGCTGGCAAGACTTTCAGGTCTTGATCGAATTTGGATTTTTCAGACATTGTCTTTCTCCTTAATAAAGTTACGAGTCCGGCACACCGCCGGCCCAACGCCTGCGATACCGACAAAACTGCTTGCCAGCCGCATCCCCGTCTACCGGTTTGTGAACTTGAGCGGGTATTGATACTTTAGGCGTTCGCCACCCCGGTAAGCTGTGACAAATTCCACTGCGAATCGGGGTAGTTTTTCATTTGCCGGGTATTCGTGCGGCTATTGCGGCTACCCTAAACGCTGTACTAGGCTGGATGTATATATTGCGAAACTTTTTCGCCGGCTAAATTTAAAGATCGTCTTCAGCATCTACAATTATGAGCACGGCCCTTAGGTACTGTTCGCCTTAATGCCTTTGAGGGTATTGAGTCTATTTAATGACCAACCATCTCAGATTTCGACGAGCTCAGCCCGAACGAGGCACCAGGGATAAATAGGGCCGATTTGAATGGCAATTTCTTTTCTATAAATGACGATATTTATTGAAACTGGTAGCTTTTCATAGCCAAATTGGTCGGGAGAAGCCGCTTAGGCAATTGCCCAAAGTCGACACGATTCCGGCTTTGCCGCGTAAGCCAAGCAGGTTTAGGCAAACTGATCGGCGGCGGCTAGCAGAGAAAACCGGCGGCCCTGGCTTAATCCCAACCACATTAGCCGGACCGCTTGGACCGTAAAGATGGTGATACCGTCAAAACACAATATCGTTTAGAGCGACATTAAATGCCGCTTTTGCTTATTTAAATGCTGTACAGCATACTGCCCGAAATACCCTAACAAGATCACTTTATAGCTATAGCCATTGACCAAACAACCATGAAAGACACGCCTTCACCTGCCGAACAAACAATGTTATCCGAGGCAGTTGCTCCCTCATTTACCCGCGTTTTAATTTCCAATATCGTGGGTTTGGTGATGTTGCTTGGTCTGGCGCTTTTAATTGGAATGACGTGGCAAAGCGTCACCAGCACCGAGGAAACCACCCGGCGCGAAGTGAAAGAAACTTTGGACCGCGCGACCGAACGCCTGCAGACCTTGATTCGAGCGGCTGAGATGACAGCCGAATCCGCTGAACGTGCTGCACTGTCGCCGGAAGTAACGGGCGCCACTTTACAATCGACACTGCAATATTCACTGGCTGCGTTTGAACAGCGCCCGGAATTAAGTTACTTGGGCATCTCCTTGGCGGCTTCAGGCGAATACGGCGCGTTGGAACGCACTGCAAATGGCGAGATTTTACTTTGGCTATTCCCGGGCAACCGCACGGAAGGCCCGCTGGCGCGAAAGTTCATATTGACCGAGCAGGGATTCGTGCTTCATCAACAGCTTTACAACCAATACTACGATCCCCGCAGCGACGCGTTCTACGAAGCCGCTTTGCGCAGTCCGAGCGGCGACACCTGGGTTCCGGCTTACCGCTGGGCGGCTCCTTTCACCGGCAATGAGCCCTTGTGGGGCTTCAGCTACGGCAAAGCGCTCAAAGATGCCGGCGGTCGCTTGATCGGCGTTCTGGATGCCGACTTCGACATCCCAGCACTGAATAGCTTTCTACGTGCTATAGGTACGGAATATCACTCCCGGTTTCAGATCCTAGAGCTGGGAGCCGCTCCACGTCTAATCGGCGATCCGCTGCAAGTAGGCCGGGCACCACTGCCCTTGCCTGCCGAGTTGAACCCTTTGCTGAATTTCGTCGGCGAATTATTCCTAGACCGTATGGTATTGGAAGGCGAGCAACGCTGGGTTGCCGCCCGGCGCATGCCGCTGAAAGGCGGCATGTCTTGGTTGGTCATAACCTCGCGAAAAGTGTCGTATATAGAGGACATGCTGCGCCGCCAGTTAATTCAGGTGGGCGGCATGGGTGTGGCAATTACCGCGGGACTGGTGCTGGTCTCGATGCGCATGGCCAGGCGCTTCGGCAAACCGCTGGCGGTGCTGGAACGCCGAGTTGCCGGCATCGGCCATACCGAGCTGGAAGCCCCGGCGGCCGCCACTTTCGCCACAAACGAATTCCGGGAAACCCAAATTCTGGGTGAAGCACTCGACCACATGGCTGTGGCCGTTAAACAACTGTTGGAAGCTAAGGAACAGCAAGCCGCTTCGCTGGCCTTAAAAGGCGCTATTTTCGACTCCACTCACACCGCAATCTTTAGCCTGGATCACCAGCTTACCGTTATAGAATGGAACGCGGCCGCTGAACGTTTGTTTGGCCTGGCGCGTGAATACATTCTTGGTAAGAACATCACCGATGCCGTGTTCGCGCCCGACGGCCGCGCTGATTGGGCGGAGATTCTGAGCACCACGGATTCCGGCGCGTTTCAATTTCTAGGCGCCCAAGGCGTGTTCGACGCGGAATTGCGGGTAGCGGCTTTTAGACGCAATGGCTTGGAAGTCCGTACGTTGTTTCTAAACGACATCTCGGAACGAAAACGCGCGGATGCCGCGTTGCGGGAAAGCTTGGCCCGCTTCCACGCCGCAACCCGCGCGACAGGCGATGTCGTGTGGGACTGGGACTTCGCCAGCAACGAAATCTGGTGGAGCGAGAACTTTCAAATTGTGTTCGGCTACACCGCTGACGAGATTTTGCCTTCATTCGACTTCTGGGCTCGCCGCATTCACCCCGACGACCGCGACCGCGTGGTAGCACACCTTCAAGCCACAGTAGCCGGCAGCGCGAACAACTGGTCCGAGGAATACCGTTTTCGGAGAAAGGACGGCAGCTATGCAGACTTGTTTGATCGAGGCCAATTACTCTGTGACGACACGGGGCGCGGCGTGCGGATGATAGGCGCCATCCAGGACATCACCGCGCGCAAACAGGCCGAACTACAGATTCGCTATCTTGCCACCTACGACGGCCTGACCGGCCTGCCTAACCGCGACCTGATCCAGGACCGCATTGCCCAAGCCATTGCCCATGCGCGTCGCGCCGGTAGCCAGCTGGCACTGTTATATCTGGATCTGGATCGCTTCAAGGTAGTCAACGATGGCTACGGCCATCCATTCGGCGACGCGGTGTTGAAGGTAGCCGCCGAACGGCTAGGCAGTCTGATCAGGGACGGGGATACCGTGTCTCGCCTGGGCGGTGACGAGTTTCTAATTTTGCTGACTGATCTAAACAAAGATAGCGATGCCTATTTCCTCGCCCAAAAAGTTGTCCAGCATCTTGATTGTCCACTCCTGGTTCAGGGGCGTAATATCCATTTGTCCGTCAGTGTTGGCGTCAGCGTTTTTCCGCAGGACGGCGAAACCGCCGAGGCACTGATCGACAACGCTGACGTGGCGATGTACCGCGCCAAAGACCTAGGCCGTAACACCTGTCAATTCTTCACCCGCGAGATGAGCGAGGAAACCCTGCGCCGTGTCAATATAGAAACACGCTTGCGGGAAGCGTTGGCGGCGGGGCAGTTTCAGTTGGTCTACCAACCCAAGGTCAACCTGAAAAACGGGCAAATTTCCGGCTGCGAAGCCTTATTGCGCTGGCAACATCCCGAGATGGGTGTGGTGTCTCCCGCCCAGTTCATTCCAATCGCCGAAGACTCCGGGCTTATCGTACCCATAGGCGATTGGGTGTTGCGCGCGGCTTGCGCTCAGGCAAAAGCCTGGACAGACGCCGGTTTGCCGCCGGTCTGTGTGGCGGTGAACATATCCGCGCGCCAGTTTCTACAGCAGGATGTGATCAGTTGGGTGATGAATACGCTCCAAGACACCGGCCTGCCGGCCTCTCAACTGGAACTGGAACTGACCGAGAGTTTGATCGCTCAGGATGTCGAGAAGGTCATCGCCACTTTTACCCAGCTCCGGAGTGCCGGCGTGAAGCTGTCTATCGACGATTTCGGTACCGGCTATTCCAGCCTCAGCTATTTGAAACGATTTCGCGTAGATACCCTGAAAATTGATCAATCCTTCGTCCGCGACATGCTCACCGACCCGGAAGACGCCACTATTGTACTGGCGGTGATTGCACTGGCGCACAACCTGGAGTTCAAGGTGATCGCCGAAGGCGTGGAAACCGAACCACACTGTCAATTTCTGCGCGAACACCACTGCGATGAGATACAAGGCTATTACTTCAGCAAACCATTACCGGCATCGGCATTCGAGGCCTTGCTGCGCACTGGCAAACGCTTGGTATAAACGGCAGGCGCTTGGCGGGATGGCTTTTGCAAAGTTGACGCCTGCCACTTCACTGAGTTCTATTCCCTCTTTCACCACAAAACTGGTGTGTCTGTGATTTAATTGGCCGGCAATCTGTGAAATACTTCACTACCACGAGGCAAACTTAGTATGCTAAGCGTCTCATACAAACCAGACCGTTGTCGAAAGCGGCACTCCACTAAACCAAGCAGTTATAGCCTCATTATGCAAGCAGAAGTCATCGCCAGTCTGAGCAACATTCCCTTTCTCGCCGATCTGCCAGAGGAGGCTTTGGACGCTTTGGCAGCAAGAGCCAAGGTCATTAAATTCCCGAAAAAGGCGATGATCATCGCCGAAGGTGACCAGACCAGTTCGCTCTACATCATCTTGTCCGGCAAGGTCAGGGTTTTCGGCAGTAACGACAAAGACAAAGAAGTAACCTTGTTGATTCAGGAAGCCGGCTCGTATTTCGGCGAATTGGCCTTGCTAAGCGACGAACCCCGCTCCGCCGCCGTGGAGGCCCAGGAAAAGACCGTTTGTGCGGTGATCGCCAAAGCTGATTTTATCCAATGGTTGAAACTACACCCGGATGCCGCGATTGCCTTACTGAAAGTATTGTCTGAAAAAGTCCGCTTTTTGACCGAGAAAGTCAAACAAATGGCCCTATCGAATGTTTATGAACGTACCATTAAGGTGCTGCAAGACATGGCGGAAAAAGACGGCGATGTCTATGTGATTCATAACCGCCCGACTCAGCAAGAGCTGGCGACAATGGTAGGTTCGTCTCGGGAAATGATTAACAAGGTCATGAAGGAATTGACCAAAGGCGGCTATATCAGCGTGGAAGAAAAACTCCTCAGAATCGAGAACACCCCGCCGGCCGCGTGGTGAGCTAAATCAGGCGATTTGCGCCGATGCGCTATCGCCGGCGTACATTAGGCCAATTGACAAAAACAAAAATTTCTTAGTCAAAGTTAAATATTACCTTGCTCAGTTAGGGATTCAGACTTTATCATCCGGGAAAAATTACTTACCGGAGATAAAATGCGTCACCTTGTGATTTGCTTCATGGTTTTATTTACGCCAATGTGTTTGGCGGAAACCGATGCAACTGCGACAGGTTGTAGCGTGGAAAACGCCGCCAAACTGGTTTCGCTGCAAGGTAGCTTGTTTTACGACGCTGGCGCCAAAGGGCAATGGCAACCGGCGCAACTGGAGCAAACACTCTGCGAAGGCAGTCGGGTTAGGATAGAAGCATACAGCCGTGCCTCCTTGCTACTACCAAACGGTATCACCCTCCGTCTAGCCGAAGGCACCGTACTAACCTTGAACGGCATCGCCCCCAGCCAACCCACCTTGGTCGATTTGCTGAAGGGCTTTGTACATTTCATCAGCCGCACGCCCAAACAGCTACAAATCACTACCCCCATCGCCAACGCCGGCCCGGAAGGCACCGAATTTGCGTTACGCGCCGATGATGCCAGCGCCGAGTTATGGGTTTACGAAGGCGCGGTGCGCTTTTTCAACACCTACGGCGACATTCACCTGAAGGCCGGCGAAGCAGGACAAACCTTGCTGGGCCAGGCTCCGCGCGCGCAAATCGATCTTAAGCCCGCCGATGCGGTGAATTGGGCCTTGTATTACCCCCCGCTATCAGCCTATGCCGAGCCGGACGCGCCAATAGCACCGGCTCTGCGTGCCGCGATTCAGAATTATCGGCAAGGCCGGGTCGATTTGGCGCTAAGCAGTTTAGAGCGGACGCCACTAGCTGAACAGTCGCCGGAGTTTTTGAAAATCCGTGCAGCAATCAGGCTGACAGCCGGGCAAAGCCAACTGGCGATGCAGGATATTCAAGCCCTACTCTCCGGCAATGCAAATGACGCGGAGGCTTTAGCGCTAGAGAGTATTCTGGCACTGACCCAAAACCGCAAAGTCGACGCACTGAATCTGGCCGAGCGTGCAGTGAGCGCAAATCCCCAATCGGCGACTGCTTACTCAGCACTATCCTACAGCCAACAAGCCGGATTCGAACTGGAAAAAGCCTTGGCAGCGGCGCAGCGTGCCAGCCAGCTAGCAGCTAACGATGCGATGCATTGGGCACGGCTGTCCGAGCTGCAATTGGCGCTGGGCTTACGCGAAGAAAGCGCACAATCGGCGACTAAAGCCTTTATGCTCGATCCGAATTTGGAAAGAACGCAAACCGTACAGGGCTTTTCGCATTTGTTTCGAGTGGATACCGCCCTAGCCCTGCAGCATTTCGAATCGGCCGTCCGGCTGGATTCTACTGCGCCGCTACCACGCCTGGGCTTGGGTTTAACGAAAATCCGCAGCGGCGACTTGGAAGCCGGCCGCCGCGACCTGGAAATCGCCGCCATTCTGGACCCGAATAATTCATTGCTACGCAGCTATCTGGGCAAAGCCTATTACGAAGAAAAGCGCCCCGCGTTGGCCGGCGATCAATTCGACTTGGCAAAGCAACACGACCCGAAAGACCCAACGCCTTATTTTTACGATGCACTACGCAAGCAATCCTTGAATCGCCCGGTCGAAGCGTTGCGTGACATGCAACAAGCTATAGAGCTGAACGACAACCGCGGCGTATACCGCTCCAAACTGCTGTTGGACGAAGACGCCGCCGCGCGCACCGCCAACTTGGCACGTATCTATAACGACCTGGGCTTTGGCCGGGTAGCGTTGAAGGAAGCCTGGAAGTCTCTGGGCCACGACGCTACCGATCCCTCCGCGCACCGCTTTTTATCCGATGCTTACATCGGTCAACCGCGCTACCGCGTCGCCCGCGCCAGCGAGTTGTTGCAGGCCCAATTGCTGCAACCGATCAATATTACACCGGTACAACCGCAACTGACCGGCGAGAATATTGGCATACTAAACAGCACCGGGCCGGGCAGTTTGTCGGTCAACGAATACGATTCCCTTTACACCGGCAACGGTGCGCACATGGTATTGAACGGTGCCTACGGCAGCCGCAACACCCTCACCGACAACGCTATCGTTTCCGGCGTCTACGATAAACTCTCGATGAGTTTTGGGCAATTTCATTATCAAACCGACGGCTTTCGGCAAAACGACGACTACAAACAAGACATTTACAATGCGTTTGCTCAGTATGCTATTACCCAGGATTTGAATGTGCAGGTTGAATTGAAGACCGAGGACGTACGGAGTGGGGATACGCCTTTTCGGTTGAATGGCACGCAAGCGTTAAACCAGCGACAAGCAATAGAACAAGATACTGTGCGAGTTGGCGGACATTACCGAATCGACAACAGCCAAGACTTACTGTTTTCTTCTTTTTATACCACCCGCAAGAACAGTATCAATGACCTTGCACAATTCGATGCCCTCAGCCGTACTGGTCCTGTTCCCTTAAACCAATTTACCTATAATGAATCAGAAGTCAAAAGCTATCAAAGCGAGTTGCAATATATATTCAATGCTGAAAAATTCGATGTAACCAGTGGTGCCGGTTATATTAATGCCGATGACGATACACTATTAAGCAGCTTAACGCGTCGCCGACTTTCGCCGTTTACTGTTCAAAGTAGCCTTACTTTCTCAAATATTGGTGAACGTCAAACTGAATATTTCAATGTCTACAGTTATTTAAAATATAAATTCTTACCTAACTTAAATACCACATTAGGTTTGAGCTACGACTCTTATGAAGCTGGTACATTCAAGAAATATCAATTAAATCCCAAGTTTGGGATTATATGGAATCCCACGCAAAACTTGACCTTACGCAGCGCCGCATTCCGTACCATCAAAAGGCCACTAACCAACAATCAAACCATAGAACCCACACAAGTAGCTGGTTTCAATCAATTTTACGACGAGAATAATGGCGCTGCGGCATGGCAATATGCATCAGGTATTGATTACAAACCCACGAATAGTTTATTTATGGGCGGGGAAATTATCTGGCGTGACAGTCAGCAGTCTATCAATAACATTTCCTCGCAATTTAGCCGGAGCGAAGCAACCCACATGGCTTACCTTTATTGGTCGCCTAGCGATTGGTTAACCTTGAAAAGCGAATATCGCTTCGAAAAATTCAAACGGGAGTTTGTCGTAAATAGCTTGGACTCGTCGAACCCGCGCAGTGTCGCCTCACATCAGGTCCCGCTGTCTATTAACCTGTTTCACAACTCAGGGATGTTTGCCAAATTTTCCGGTACTTTTGTAGATCAGCATGTCACATCGGTCAGGTCTTTAACCGGCTTTCCTCGCACATCCCCGGTTTTTACAGGCGACAGCTCGAGCTTCTGGGTTTTCGATGCCTTGCTAGGTTATCGTCTACCCAATAGACTGGGCACTCTAGCCCTGGAAGGCCGTAACTTATTCGACAATACCTTTTTTTACCAAAGCGTATTCGACGCCAGCGGCCCCCAACTTAGCCCTTTTATCCCTGAGCGGCAATTATTCGTCAAACTGAGTTTATTTTATTAATTTGACGACTATTTTCGATCAGGCTTTTTTAAAAACAGGAGAAATATAATGAAAAAAATGCAAGCGGCTACCATCCTTATGATGAGTACTTTAATCATTGCGTGCGATAAAAAAACAGAAACCAGCACTCCGCCAAAACCGGTAAAACAAAATCCGTCGGTGCCTTCACTCCTGAAACAAAACGCAATACTGGCGGAAGGTATTAATTTTAAAACTAATCAATTCGTCGTAGTCGATTCTGTAACGGGCAAAGAAGTCAAACCATGCATCCAACCTAAAACCGATAAAGCCGGTGACCAAACATGCGATACACGCATAGCCAATGTCGACGAAGCCGTATTAAATGCGTTAAAAATTGATAAACCTATAGATGGCGTAATCGTAAAAAACAATAAAGAAATAAAAGCAAAATTCTTTGTCTCAGTAAAAGCCGTATTCGAAGGTTCATACTGCAATACGTTTTTCTTAAACGGAGAGCAATACGAATTCTGCTACACACAAGAACAAATAGATGCTGCACTAGAGTAATGACAATTGTCATTTAATGATTGCAAATCAAAATACTGGAGGAATCAAGATATTTTCTATATTAAGGGCAATATAGTTTAATAAACCAATATGGCAATTTGCTTAGTTATTATTGGTGGACTCGCCTTTGCGGTCCACCAAATTCAAAATCACTTTTAAGCCTATCCACGACTGGCAAACTCCTTATGGCCCGTCCGTTTCGCATAGTCGTCATTACCGTTCTGGGTTTTATTCTAAGTACACTGGTAGATTTAGCTTTCGATACGGAAAGCAGACTAGGTTTGGACACCTTATTCAAAATCCGCGGCCCGCAAACAATTCCCGATCAGGTGGTAATTGTCGCGATGGACGAAGCGTCCGAGACTCGCTTGGGCGTGAGCCAAGACTTGACCCGCTGGCGCGAGTTTCATGCAAAGTTGCTTGACCAATTGCACCGCCAAGGCGCGCGTTTGATCGTGTTCGATCTGCAATTTATCGCCGCGAATCCCAGCGTTGACCCTGCGCTAGCAAATGCCATGCGCGCAGCCGGCAAAGTATTGATCAATGAATGTGTGCAAAAATTTCGCCGGGGTGTCGAGGACTTTTACGGGCGGGAAGAATGTTCGGACCGCAATAAAATGCCTGCCATTACACGCGAAGGCAAACCAGCGACAAGCTTATCCGAGCAGTTGGTGGTGATGCGCAAACTATCGCCAACGCCGGCGATTGCTCAGGCGGCATTGGATAGTGCGCCGTTTTATCTTGTCAACGACTCGGAAAACGCCAGCATCCGCGAGTCCTGGACTTTTTACGATGCCCTCGCCGAAGCCCCCAGCCTGCCGGTTTTGGCCTGGTTTTATTACCAACCGGCAAGCAGCGATAATCCGGTCAACCAACCCTTGTCGGCTTGGTTGACCGAGCAGCGCCGGGCGTGTGCAAACGCATCTAAACTGGACAAGCCCACCAAGCAATTGATCTGCCAAGGCGACAGCCGCTACCTGAATTATTACGGCCCGCCGCGCACGCTGAGGATGGAATCTTACGCCGACGTCTATGAAGGCAAAGTAGGCGATTTACAAGGCAAAGTCGTTTTCGTCGGCCGCGCCAATCGCCAGTTTTCGCCGGGTAAATCCGACTTTTTCCAAACCCCTTATTCGGACTCACGCACCGGCAAAATGGCCGGTGTGGAAATTATGGCCACGCAATTCGGCAACTTACTTGAAGATCGCTTTATCGAGAGTCCAGCGCCGGGCTGGATAGTCGCTAGCGTATATGGTCTGCTCATCGCCATTGTGCTAGTCCGTTTCGTCGGTTGGCCCGGCGTTGCCATCAGCTTGGCCCTTGCCTTGGCTTACGCGGGTTCGACTATTTACTTGTTTAGCCAACGCCACTGGTGGCTACCGGTCGCCGGGCCGCTATTAATTCAATTGCCGCTTTCCTGGCTGTTGAGTTTGGCTTGGTCGCGCTATGATTTAGTGCGCGAACGCGGCCGGATGCTGGCGTTCGTGCGCCGGGTGTTTCCGCAATGGGTCGGTATGTTGCCGGCCGCGCCGGGACAATGGACGGAAGGTGCTAATGGCGCAGCCGCCGGCACGGAAAGAGATGTCAGCGGTTTATGCCTGGCCACCGACATCGAAGGCTACACCACCATCGCCGCCCAACACTCGCCTAGGGAAATGTGGGCATTATTGAATACTTACTATCAGGTGTTGGGGCATCCGGTGGTGTCGCACGACGGTGTGATCGCCGACGTCACCGGCGACGCGATGATGGCGGTCTGGTTCGATGCGCCGGCAGCCAGCCAACGCAGTGCCGCCTGCTTGGCTGCACTGGAAATGGCCACTGCGGTAGCCTCATTCAACCTATCCTCCAGTCTGACACCACTCGCCACCCGCATCGGCTTGCACGAAGGCGAGCTAACGCTGGGCAGCCTGGATGCCGGCACATCCAGCCACTACCGGGCCATCGGCGATACGGTCAACATCGCCGCGCGGATTCAAGGCGTCAATAAGTACCTAGGCACGCGGATACTGGCATCGCAAAGCATAGCCACTGATCTGGACGACATCGTATCTCGGCCAGTGGGTAGTTTTCGCGTAGTGGGCCGTGCGGAGCCAGTGAAGCTGGTGGAAATCGTCGGACTCAAACAAGGCAGCGATGGCCAACCGAACGCGGTGCACGGTCTATTTACCGATGGACTGGCCGCATTCCAGCAAGGCCTGTGGACAGAGGCCGCCCGCCTGTTTCAAGCGGCGCTCGATCTCGATACCAACGATGGTCCCAGCTGTTTTTATTTGCAAAAAGCCCTGGCATATCGCGAAATGCCGCCGCTGGAATGGGACGGGATCGTCGTATTAGACAGCAAGTAAGTCCCTTATTTTTTAGCGATTGCTTAATTCTACTTTGTCAGATTACAAAAAAGGTTCGTCATACCCGCTGGGATGCGGGTATCCAGTGCCATGGATGGTAAGCTTCGATCCGTCCCTGGCGCCTGGATTTCGGCAATCCCTGCCGAAACGACGGACTTAGAGATGTAGTTCGAGTAATCTGACAAAGTAGAATTAAACGACCTATCGAGGAGCCGCTATTTCTGTCAGCCAATATGCCGCCAAACCGGCAAGGAAAACTACACTGCCCGACTATTTGGCGAGATCACAGCAGAATTCCGTAAAATTAACGGTATGCTGCAGCGACGATAAGCGATGGACGAAAAATGAACTGGAACGAATATATTCAATTGCTGGCGGGCTTGATTGCCGTCGTCAATCCCATAGGCGCCATCCCTGTCTTTCTGGCGTTGACCGCACATAAAAGGCCCGCGGATAGACAACGCACCGCCGCGATTGCCGCTTTTGCGGTAGCCATGGTGTTATTGATTTCCTTAATTGCCGGCGAACATATCTTGCGCTATTTCGGCATCAGCCTATCGGCGTTTCGGGTGGCGGGCGGCATCTTAGTGCTGTTGATGGGCATATCCATGTTACGCGCCAGCGATGACCGCTCCCGCCACACTCCGGAAGAACGCGCCGAATCCTATGAAAAAGAGTCGGTTGCCGTAGTGCCATTGGCAATCCCCTTACTCAGCGGGCCGGGAGCGATCAGTACCACCATTGTTTATGCCCACAACGACTTGTCTATGGCGCACTATCTGTTGTTCATCGCGGCGATTTTAACCGTCTCGCTGCTGGTATTGGCTGCTCTGCTGTCCGCACCCAAGATTGCCGACATGATGGGGCAAACCGGTATGAACGTGGTGACGCGGGTAATGGGCTTATTGCTGGCATCAATAGCCGTGGAATTTATTGCCAAAGGCATGATCGGTTTGTTCCCGATTCTGGCAACCAACGCTTAGGTTAAACGGACAAATCCGGGATTAATTAACGGCCCCGCTTGATTGGGCAAGACAAGCAAGTAGTTCTTAGCATCTCAAGACGTTAACGGGCATAGTGACACTATGCCCGTTAACCTAATCAGGCCTATACCTTAGGCATTTGTCGCAGCTTCTCGACCACTTTGTCGCCAAATTCAACGGTGCTGATCATGGTCACGCCGCTGCCGGGCTTGGACAAATCGGCGGTGGAGTAGCCATCGGCAAATACGCCTTGCATCGCCGCCCAGACGTTTTTCGCTTCCGCTTCCATATCAAAGCTGTTTTCCAACATCATCGCCACCGAACCGATCATCGAATAAGGGTTGGCGATGTTTTTGCCGGCGATGTCCGGTGCCGAACCGTGTGAGGGTTCGTAATAGGCTTTATCCGGGCCGATGCAGGCCGAAGGCATCAAGCCCAGGGAACCCAAGATGCCGCCGCCTTGGTCGCTCAAAATGTCGCCGAACATATTTTCCATCACCATCACGTCGAACTGGGTCGGTTTCAGGCACAGCGCAGTGGCGGCGGCGTCGACCAGCATGTTGACGACTTGCACCTCGGGATATTCTTTGGCGACTTCTTCCATCACCTCATTCCACAACACGCTGGACTTCAGCACATTGCTTTTATGAATGTTGTGCAGCAATTTCCGGCGCTTGCTCGCCAGTTTGAAGGCTTGCTGCATAATTTGGTGAATCTGCGATTCGTCATATTCCAGCGTTTCGCGCACATAACGCAAACCGGCATCGTTGACGCCCATTTCTTTTTCGCCGAAATACAGGCCACCGACCAGTTCGCGGACGATCATCAAATCAATACCTTCGCCGATGATTTCCGGCTTTAAAGGCGAGAAATGCGCCAGCGATTTTGGCAAAGACACCGGGCGGAAGTTGGCGTAGGTGTTGTAACGGCGGCGTAGCGGTAATAAAGCGCCCCGCTCAGGTTGCTCGTCGATAGGAATGCGTTTGGAATCTTCGTGGCTCAAGCCGATCGGGCCTTTCAAAATAGCATCGGCCTCGTCGCAAATGGCTTTGGTTTGGTGCGGAAACGCCGAGCCGGATTCGAAATACGCACAGGCGCCGAAGGCAGCCGGCAGCAACTCGAAGCTCACGTCGTTACGTTCTTCGATCACTTTCAGAACCTTAACGGCTTCCGCGGTAATTTCAGGGCCGATGCCGTCGCCGGCCAATATTGCGATTTTATAATTTTTCATGGGATGGTGATAGCTCAGTGGTTAAAGCGATAAATCGGGAATGTTTAATCGATAACTAAACCGCGGATTTTATCAGATTGGTTGCGATGCTTCCCCCCGAAAAACCGCTTTCCGGATAAACATAGGTAAAACCTGAATGGAATGGGATTTATAGCCGTTTTACCTGATTTACCCTGAAGCAAAATCGTTTCGAGCGGGTTGCATAAGTCACATATGCCGGGAAACCGAGTAATTTTCTCCAACGTTCGAGCTCAGAGCTGCAACGTTTTAGAAATTTTCCGGAACGGCCGAGCTCCGGACTCGAACGATCAAGAAAACTTCTCCATCAATCAAGCTCCGAGCTCGGATGATCGAGAAATTTTCTAAAACGCTGCAGCTCCAAACTAAAACGTCCGAGCTTTTTTCTTGATCATTCTCCCGCAGAACTACATCGCTCGAGTTCTGAGCTGAAACGTTGGAGTTATTTTGTCCAATGACCGAGAAAAAAGCTTGGCCGTTGGAGAAAATTTGTTCAACGGCCGAGTAAATAAGTAAATCAGTGGCAAAAACATAATCAGCAGCCGGCTTATTTGCCGCAGCGAACGTATCCGTCTTTATTGCCCCCACACTCCGGCATGGAAACTATGAAAAGGCAATCCGGGCAAAACCGCATTATTGGGACGATAAGCTACACTTCGCTCGACTTAACGTGAGAGCTGTTCTGATGAATGAAGAAAAACGCCTATCCACGACTCAACTCGCTAAACTACGCAGCGTGTCCCAGGAGCAAATGTTCGGGCAATTGAGCACTTTGGGTTTGATCGAAAAACACGACGACAAATGGCAATTGACCGATGCCGGCACGGCTGCCGGCGGCGTCTATTTGACCGGTAAATACGGCCAATACGTCGCCTGGCCGGAAGATTTTCAGCTACCTAACGCACCAAGCAAACCGGACGCGCCGAAACTGTTGACTGCCACCGTGCTGGGGCAGCAGTTCGAACTCCCCGCCAACAAAATGAACTATATCTTATCAGAACTAGGCTGGATCAAAAAAGGCTTGAAAGGCTGGCTGGTCACCGAACAAGGGCTAGCAATGGGCGCCGAACAAGGCGAAGACAGTCGTTCCGGCATTCCCTACGTGCGCTGGCCGGAAAAAATCACCCGCAACCGCGCGCTGAAAGACAACATCGACAATATCAAAGGCGTCGATAAGCCCAAAACCGATACCGACAAGATGGATAGCTTCCGCCACAAATTCGAAGCCACCCACCGCACCACCGACGGCCACTTCGTCCGCTCCAAGGCGGAAATGCTGATCGACAACTGGCTGTACATGGCGGAAATCGTTCACGCCTACGAACGCAAATTGCCTATCGAAGAAGAAATGTACTGCGATTTCTACATCCCCACCGGCAAAGTTTATATCGAGTTCTGGGGTTACGAAAACGACGCCAAATACCAGGCCCGAAAACAGGAAAAACTCGCCATTTACCAGAAGTACAATTTCAATTTGATTGAATTGACCGATAAAGACGTGTTGAATCTGGACGATATTTTGCCGCGGTTGTTGTTGAAGTTTGGGGTGCAGGCGTATTGATCAGACATTGTGAGTTGCTAATTGTAACTAAATGCAGAGATGATTTTTTTCATCCGTTATATTCAATGTCATTTAGCTGTTGCTCTGCCGCATTCCCCAGATAATCACGGATTGCTGAAAAAAATGCTGGCCAATCTCCATCAATATTTTTTTTAAGCATTGCCTTTGCTAACCGCATTCGGGCGTTTTGAGGTGTATATCCTGCCCGTACCATATCCCTCAGCTGGTCATTAAGTTTTTCAAGTGTTGGCTTACGAAGGTCTCTTAGGCGATTAGAATTCAGGAGAAGCTCATCAATAGTAGCTTTTTCATCGTTCCCACGCTCCGCGTGGGAACGCAGCCTCGGACGCTCCAGCGTCCATCACCAAACATCGATCTCCATCAACCCCGCCAAGCCTTGATAGTTGGCGGCACTGGAATAACGCCAATGCTGCGGTAAGTTGACATAACCGCGCTTGACCGGGTTAGCGTGGATGTAGTCCAGCTTCTGCCGCATCATCACTTCGTTCAAAATCATTTCGGCATGTACGCCCTCTTGCCAGAACTGGTATTCGCGATCCCGTTTATGTGCGGCTTTGGCAAAATGCAGGCGTTGCAGCAGGCGCTCGGCTTTTTGCTGCTGGAGGTGGTCGATGATCCGGCGGGCGGTATAAGCTTTGAAGCTGGCAACGCATTTGTCGAGTTCCGGGGCCTGGGCGATAAAGTGCAGATGGTTTTCCAAAATCACGTAGCCATAGAGTTTTAAATCTGTGTGTTGGCGTTGGTATTGCCAACTATCGAGGACGATTTGCACGGTTTCCGGGCGGGTAAACACGGCCAGCCATTCCAGGACGGTGCAGGTCATGAAATGGGGTTTGTCGGCTTCGGTGATGA
This sequence comes from Methylomonas albis, assembly GCF_014850955.1. NCBI lineage: Bacteria > Pseudomonadati > Pseudomonadota > Gammaproteobacteria > Methylococcales > Methylococcaceae > Methylomonas > Methylomonas albis. The sequence goes on along the minus strand of NZ_JACXSS010000001.1, from coordinate 1,976,159 downwards.
GATAACGGCTTCTTCCCACGCTTTACCTTGATTCATAAAGACGCCCGAGCGTCCGGGGCTGCATTCCCACGCGGAGCGTGGGAACGATGAATCACGCAGCCATCAGCTCGTAGCGTGCAGTGAGGTAACGAACCGCACGGAACATGTAAATCAATTCGTAGTCGGCGAAGCTTGATAAGCCACACCAAAGCGCTCAGGGCCGTAGGTCCGTAGGTCCGATTAGTGAAACGTAATCGGACGAATGTACGCGATAAAGTCTTTTGATTCCTGCAAACCGGCTTGATTGCAATACCTTAACTGGTGGAGGTTGTTCAGGGTTTGAGTTCTCGGCGCGGGCGGCGTGCCACAGGCCAATTCTGCAATGATCAGCGGGTGAATCAACGCCAAATCGGAAAGGAGCAAACGCACCAAGTCTTCGTTACGATTTTTGAAATGGCTAACCCAAACCGAGGTATCGACCAATATCATGCAAATGGTTCGGTTTGTCGGCGATCTCGGGGAATATCCGCCATCTCCGGCATGGTTCCGCCTAAGGCGGCCAAGCGTTTAGCGGCCTGAATCCGCACGAAGGTTTTCATCGCTTCCCGGAAGATTTCGGTCTTATCCATGTCCGGATCAGCCATGTCCAGGGCCTTTTGGTACAACGCATCGTCTATGGTTACAGTGGTTCTCATCGTGTTTTCCAGGCATCAATTTTGATGATGTACTGTATCAAAAATTAGCTCATGGGATACGATAAGCAGCGTGCACCGTTTGGGTATCGTTCGCGATTTGCACGGCTTCCAAGGTCACCAGCACCTTTTATAGCCGCTGGCTACGGGGCTAAAAACCAACACTAAACTTGTCAACAAGCCATCGCCAGCGGATAATCCGGCTTACTTTTTGTCTTACCTAAAGGAGATGTCTGTGTCTACCACGACTATTACCTTGTCCAGCAAGGGTCAGGTTGTTATCCCCAAGGAAATTCGCGATGAATTGCATTGGGAAGCCGGTACCGAACTCACGCTGATTGCCAATGCCTCCGGCGTTACGCTGAAAGCGGTGCCAAAGAAATCCGGCCGTAATTTGGCGGATTTGATCGGTATGCTCAAGCATGACGGGCAACCTTTATCCACCACGGCATTATGCCAGCCGGTAGATCTCAATGAAGAAGACAGTTTGGATGCCTCATGATTGCTTTTGATACCAACCTGCTGGTGCGGGCATTGGTGGACGATCATCCCGAACAGGTGGCGGTGGTTCGGCAATTGATTGACAGTGGCAGCATCTTTATATCTCGCACGGTTTTATTGGAAACCGAATGGGTGCTGCGGGCTCGCTATAAGAAAATTCGCGAGCAACTTAGCGCTTTTTTCTTCGCGTTATTGGAAATTGACAATACGGTGGTCGAGGATGCGGAAGCCGTCAGCCATGCGCTGGAATGGTATTCGCAAGGCGCCGATTTCGCCAATGCCTTGCATCTGGCGGCTTGCGATAAGGCTGTGATGCATACCTTCGACCGCGATTTTTGCAAGTCCGCGCGCGACGCAGGTATTGCGCCGGATGTGCGGATTTGGGACGTGTAAATTCCGTTAAGCTCAGTTTTCATCGTTCCCGCGCCCCGCGTGGGAACGATAATCTGCCGGCGCAGTTGAGTTTGTGGCTGGTTTCCGGCTATAGCGCGACAGTAAGCGTATTCCCCTTGAACAATGGCTGGGTTGGGAGCAGCCAACGGCGTTTGCTTCGGGCGTTGCTCCATAGCGTTCGGGCGGGTAGTCTAGGCTTGCAGACTATTGGCCATTTCATGCAGTTGGATGTTGATCAACTTTATGGTCGCCAGAATCCCGGCAAACACCTGATTGACATGCACGCCCCTGGTTTTACGCAATTCGTTGCCGCAATCCCAGGTAATCACGCATTCGGTCAACGCGCTGGTGTGGCCGCCTTTTGGAATGCGAATTTCATAATCGGCCAGGGTCGGCAAGATGTAATTGTAATGCTGCAGCACCTTGCCGATGGCATCGATAAAGGCATCGAAGCCGCCGCTGCCGGCACCGGTAGTCTGATGTTTCTCGCCTTTTACATCGACTCGGATGCTGACGGTGGATGGCAAGTCCAGGCCGCTATTGATGGAGCAAGCCAATAATTTGATGTGCTGATAGCTCTTGCTTTCCAGTACATCGGCGATGATAAACGGCAAATCGTCGGTAGTGATGGTTTGTTTGGAATCACCGATGCTGACAATACGCGCCAGCACTTTTTTCTGGTCTTCTTCCGACAGATCCAGCTCCAGCTGTTCCAGATTTTTTTTCAACGAGGCTTTGCCGCTCATTTTGCCCAAGGCATAACTGCGGATACGGGAAAAACGCTCCGGCCCTAACTTGGTTTTATACAAACCGCCTTTCTGGTCGCCATCGGCATGGATGCCGGCGGTTTGCGTGAATACATCGGCACCGACGATAGGCGCATTGGCGGCAACGCGCTTGCCGGAAAAGTTTTCCACCATTTCGCTGATGCGCACCAAATGGCTCTCGTCCACAGACAATTGCATAGCCATTTTATCGCGCAGCACCACCGCCACTTCGGCGATGGAGGCGTTACCGGCTCGCTCGCCCAAGCAATTGACGGTGCAATGTACCGCGCTGACACCGGCCCGCACCGCCGCCATCACATTGGCGGTAGCCAGGCCGTAATCGTTATGCGGATGGAAATCGAATTGCAACGTCGGATAGCGCTGGCACATATCGTTGAAACTGGCGTATACCTCTTCCGGCGCCATCACACCCAAGGTATCGGGTAGCATGAAATGGCTGATTGGCGCAGGTTGCAAACGCTCCATCAAGCCATAGACATAATCGCGGCTGTCCTTGTAGCCGTTCGACCAATCCTCCAGATAGACATTGATCTTTAAGCCTTGCTCGTGCGCGTAACCTATGGTTTGCAAGACATCGGCACTATGTTGCTCCAGGGTTTTGCCGAGTTGTTCGCGGCAATGTTTCTCACTGCCTTTGGCCAGCAGGTTAATTACCTTGCCGCCGGTGGATTTGATCCAATCCACGCTGCGGGTATGGTCGACAAAACCCAGCACTTCAACGCGCTCGGCAAAGCCTTCCTGCCCGGCCCATTGATTGATCAGGCTGACGGCTTCCTTCTCGCCTTCCGAAACCCGCGCCGAAGCCACTTCGATGCGGTCGACGCGCAAAAACTGCAACAAAGCCTTGGCGATGCTGACTTTTTCCATAGGCGTAAACGCCACGCCCTGAGTTTGCTCGCCGTCGCGCAGCGTAGTATCCATTAACTGGATGTGTCTTGAATTTGTGGGCATACCTGTTGACTGTGATCGACGTGACGTCTGATTTTTATTGAATAAGGGCGCATGCACGAGCATATTGCGCTTTCTAGTTTTGGATTTTCTGCATAGCGCTTCCCGCATTGCCTGCCTAGCCAAACCGAAACCAGCGCCCATGAATTTGAGGTAGCCATTGCAGTTCGCCCTGGATGGCGAGCGAGCGTAGAAGCCGTTACAGAATCAATCACCATCTGCATAACAGGCCATTCTCCCTTAAAAGACAATAGATTTGCAATTTGCGTGTCATTTTCCCTGCTCACCAGCGTTTTGCATGTCGCTTGAGACACCAATCACCACAATCCATAAGCCTTAAACAGGTTCGAGCTTATTCGCGATTTTGCATATCTCGCGAGCGAACATAGTATTAGCCGCATTAATCGGCCGCTAGACCCCAGCGCCACTCATGTCAAGCAAGGCGCATTCCAAAACTTGCACCGCGAATAAACCTTAAGCACATTCGTAATCTATCCGGCAGTGGCTATACTCAGCAAAAAGGAGGATCTATGCGGATTAATACAGCACCGGCCTGGCTACTATGGTTAGCCGTTGCGGGGCTTTATACTCTGACGGCCCGATTGGCGTTGCTGTATTTCGCGCCCGACGGTAGCGCCAGCGTATTCTTTATCGCCAGCGGACTGGCCTTATCGGCGATTTTGCTGGGCGGGCGCCATTACGTCTGGGCCATTCTGTTGGGAGCCCTGGCCATTAATCTGCTGCAAGGTAAAACCTGGTTAAGCGCGGCAGCAATATCCATAGGCAGCACCTTAGGCGCTTGCTTGGGCGCTTGGTTGCTACGGCGCATACCAGACTTTGACCCTACGCTGCGCACCCTGCGCGATTACTTGCTGATGGTTGGTCTAGGCGGCGTGATGGCATGTTCGCTTACCGCGGCGATAGGGACGTTGACATTGCTGCTGAGCGGCGTTATCACGGCAAACACCCTAGGCTCCACTCTTTTGTATTGGTGGATGGGCGACACGCTGGGCGTAATCTTGGTCGCACCATTGATATTGGTGTGGGCTAACAGCGCTTACAAATTAGACAACGCCAAACAATACGGCGAAGCGCTGGCGATTATCGCGATGAACATTTTAGTCGGTCAGCTGGTTTTTCTGGACTGGTTTCACGACAGCATCGGCGGCTACGCGAAAAGTTACTGGATATTTTTGTTCGTCAGCTGGGCGGCAGTGCGACTGGGCAAACGCGCCACCACTTTCATTTTGGTCATTACCGCCACACAGGCCATGATCGGTCTGGTTCAGCAACGTTCCGGCCTATTCGATCCCACTCTGGGCGACAACCACGAGATCAACTATTGGTTTTTCATGGTGGTGCTATCGGTAGTGGGCATGGCTTTAGCGTGCTACTTTTCCGAACGGCAACAGGCGCTGGAAACCTTGGCCGAGAAAGAAGACCTATTGCGTACCTTGTTGAAGGCCATGCCCGATAAAATATGGCTGAAAGATCCGAACGGCGTTTATCTGTTGTGCAATCCCAGCTTCGAACCTATTTTCGGTCACAAAGAACAGCAAATTCTCGGTAAAACCGATTTCGATTTCGTCTGCGAAGCGCAGGCCAAGGCCTATCGTGAGCACGACGCTAAAGCCATAGCCGCCGATCAATCGGTTAGCAATCTCAATTGGGTAACCCATGCCGACGGTAATCGCACTGCTCTCTACGAAACCATCAAAACCCCGGTAAAAGCCCATGACGGTAAATTGATCGGCGTGCTGGGCGTCGCCCGTGACATCACCCAGTTGCACGAAACTCAGATCGCTTTGAGTGAGCGCATTAAAGAACAACAATGTCTGCATGCCGTGTTTCGCGTCACCGAGGATATACAAAAACCGTTGTCCGAAGTATTGCAAACCGTGGTGGATCTATTACCCGGCGGCTGGTTTTACCCGGAATTCACTGCCGCCCGCCTGGAATGGCAAGACCAATGCTATACCACCCCTGATTTCGATCACGCTATCGATCTGCTGAGCGCGTCCTTTCAAATCGACGGTGATACCGGCGGCATCACGGTCGGCTATCTGCGCACCCAGGCCGTCCAACAAGAAAGCCCGTTTTTGAGCGAAGAACGCATCCTGATCGATGCCGTGGCGGAACGGCTGGGCAGCTATTTAAATCGCCGTTTAACCGAAGAAAAAGCCGGAAACCGCGAACGTATTTTTACATCCATCGTCTCGCAGGCCACCGATGCCATCACCCTGATCGATGCGGAAAGCTTGGAATTCATCGAATTCAACGATGCCGCCTGCCAAAGCTTGGGTTACAGCCGCGAAGAGTTTTCAGGCTTGCGCCTGACCGATATTCAAGGCGAATTTGCGCCGGCTACGGTCGCCAAGATGACCGAAAACTTTATGCAAGCCGGCTCCGGGCAATTTGACAGCTTGCGCAAGCACAAAAACGGTTCCCTGCGTGACGTCCACGTCAACCTGCAAGTCATCGAGATTCAGGGCCGCAAACATTTATCGCTAATTTGGTCGGACATCACCGAACGCAAACAGATCGAACAACAATTCCGCCACCTGTTCGCGCATAACCCGGCGCCGATGTTGATTTACGAGCGCAGCACCTTGGCAATTGTCGCAATCAACGACGCATTTACCGCCTTGTACGGTTACAGCCAAGACGAAGCCCTGGCCTTAGTGTTGACCGATCTTTACCCCGACGAACAAAAACAGGCGATAGCCCAACTGATCGTTGGCCTGCAAGGTTACGCCAATACCGGCGAATGGCGGCATATCCGTAAAGACGGGTCGGTCATCGATATTATTTCCCGCTCCCACGACATTCAGTTTTCCGAACGAACTTGCCGGGTGGCGGTAATAACCGACATTAGCGAACTGAAACAAGCGGAAGCCGAATTGGATTCGTATCGCCACCACCTGGAAGATCTGGTGGCGGCCCGCACTCAGGAACTGGAACAAGCCCGCCAGGACGCCGAAGCGGCCACCCTGGCGAAAAGTCAGTTTTTGGCTAACATGAGCCACGAAATCCGCACCCCAATGAATGCCATCTTGGGCATGCTCTATCTGGCCCTGAAGCAAGAGCTACCCTCGACGGTCCACAACCATCTGACTAAAGCCCAGAACGCCGCCCACTCACTATTGGGCATCATTAACGATATTCTGGATTTCTCCAAAATCGAGGCTGGCAAGCTGGCATTCGAAGCCGCCGAATTTGCCTTGGATCGAGTGATCGAGCAACTCACCGACGCCATAGGCATGCAAGCCGAACAAAAAGGCGTAGAGTTTTTGATCCGCTACGATGTGAACATCCCTTCCACATTGCTCGGCGACCCGCTGCGTTTAAAACAAATCCTGCTGAACCTGTGCGGCAACGCCATTAAGTTTACCGAGCGCGGCGAAGTGGAATTGGCTTTCAGGCTGCTAAGCAATAAGGATGGCGCGGTTACTTTGCAAATCTCGGTACGCGATACCGGAATAGGCATGAATTGGGAATTGCAGGAGCGCTTATTCCAGAAATTTACTCAAGCAGACCAATCCACGACCCGGAAATTCGGCGGCACCGGCCTGGGTTTGGCGATTAGCAAACATCTGGTGGAACTGATGGACGGGCGGATCTGGATAGAAGACTCGCAACCGGGCCAAGGCACCACGATTTGTTGCACGGTGCAGCTGCAAGTCGCCCAACAAGCCGAAGCCCGCCGCCGCGAGCTGTTTGCGCAGACCGGCCCCTTACTGAAAGGCATCCGCCTGCTGGTAGTGGACGACAACGACGTTTCGCGGGAAATCCTGGCGGAAATGCTGCGTTTCTTTCAATTGGATGTCAGTAGCACTGCCGATGGCGCAGACGCGATTCGTCTATTGGAAAACGCCGCCGAGCAACCGTTCGACCTGGTTTTAATGGACTGGCGCATGCCCGGCATGAATGGCGACGACGCGACGCGACGCATACACGCCAATCCCAATATTGCACGACAACCCAAGATTATCATGGTGACCGCTTACGGCCGCGAAGATGTCATGCTACTCGCGCATCAGGCCGGCGTGGACGGCTTTCTGATCAAACCGGTTTCGCCCTCCTCGCTTCTGGATAGCATTCTCTCGGTATTGGGCCGCGGTAACGTGCAGGGCAGACAACAGGAGCCACAAAGTACTGCTGTGACGCCACCCAATTTCATCGGCCGCCATGTATTGTTAGTCGAAGATAATGCCATCAATCGCGAATTTGCCATCGAACTGCTGCGTAGCATGAACATTCTGGTGGATGAAGCGGTGGATGGCCTGGAAGCATTGACCATGGTGCAGCGCCAGCAATACGATTGCGTACTCATGGACATCCAGATGCCGGTGATGGATGGCCTGGAGGCGGCGCGGCAGATTCGTGCGCTGGCCCAACAACCGGGCGGCGAACGTTTTGCCAGCTTGCCTATCATCGCCATGACCGCGCTGGCGATGGCCAGCGATATCGAAGATAGCCAGGCGGCGGGCATGAACGACCATGTCACCAAACCGGTCGAACCTGAACGTTTGTTTTCCTGTTTATCCAAATGGCTGCCGGCCGCCTCCACTAGTGACTTTTCGGAGGTTGGACGTTATTCCCAGTCAACACAACCAGCCTACTCGCCCGATTTACTGAGCCTGCAAAGCCTACAAGTAGCCGAAGGGATTCGCCGGATTGGCGGCAAGGAAATGGCCTATCGTAAACAACTCAAGCGCTTTCGCGAGCACTATGCCACCGCAGTCGACGAACTAGAGCGCTTGTTAAAGGCGGACAATCTTGCACCGGCAGAAATTTATTGCCATTCCCTAAAAGGCGTAGCCGGCAATATCGGTGCCAATAGGCTTTACCAGGCCGTCGCCGCCATCGATAGTTCGCTCAAACAACAGCAACGTCGTCCCTCAGAGGAAGGCCTCCAAGAACTTCGCCAGTTATTGCGGCAGGTAATAAGCGACATCGATAGCCTAGCTCCGCTAGCTGTTACACCAGCCGCTCCCGGCGAGCAACTGGCGGTCGAGACTATAAGCGCTAAAATTACCCAACTACTGGCGGCACTGGAAAGCGATTTAGGCGCTGCCGATGCCTTGCTATCCGAGTTACGACAAGGAATGACCGACAGCGAATTCGCAGCGGACATGGAGATAATCGCCACCGAAATAGACGCGTTCAACATCGATCAAGCGCTTGCGTTATTGTGCGAGTTACAACAACGCCTGATAGCGAGATCAACATTTAATTAGTGGACTGACCATGCCTCGGACCAATACCAGCAGACCCAGCATTCTGATCGTCGACGACGTCAACGAAAACCTGCATGCTTTATTGAGTATTCTGCGCGAAGACTACGCAATTTTGGCGGCGACCCACGGCGAAAAAGCGCTGGAACTCGCCGCGCGGGCACCGGGCCCCGACTTGATATTACTGGACATAAAGATGCCCGGCATGGACGGTTACGAGGTATTACGGCGGCTCAAGGCCGATCCTAGTACCGCCGACATTCCGGTTATTTTCGTCACCGCCTTATCAGAATCCGCCAACGAAGCGGTCGGCCTTAAACTGGGCGCCGCCGATTACATCACCAAACCCATCAATCCCGACTTGTTAAAGCAGCGCATCCTGACGCAACTGGAATTGCGTCAGTATCGCCGCAAACCTTTGCTTTCGCTGAACGAACAAATGCTGATCAGGGCCGAACGCCCCGCCCTGCTGTTGGTCGACGATGTACCGGAGAATATCCACGAATTGGCCGAGGCGCTGAAAGAGGAATACCGGATACGCGTAGCCAGTAACGGCGCAAAGGCGCTCGAAATCGTGCTGGGCACCAATCCGCCGAACTTGATATTGCTGGATATTCTGATGCCGGACATGGACGGTTACGAAGTGTGCCGGCGGATCAAGGCCACTACTGTGGGCACCCGAATTCCGGTGATGTTTGTCAGCGTAATCGATAGCACGGTGGACAAAGTACGCGGTTTTTCTATCGGTGCCGCCGATTACATCACCAAACCCTTCGACATCGACGAAGTGCGCGCGCGAATCCGCACGCATCTGGAATTAAGCCGCTTGTATCATCATTTTGAACAGCTGGTGGAAATGCGTAGCGCCGAACTGGGCCACTTGGACGCCATTGTCAACCGTTCGCCGGTGATTGCCATCAGCTGGCGCAATGTCGACGACTGGCCGGTCAGCTACGTCAGTTCCAATGTCTCGACCTGGGGTTATCGTGCGGAATACTTCCGTTCCGGCAAACTGAAATATATCGACTTAATCCACGCCGCTGACCGCTTGGGTGTTGAAACGGCGATCGCCGCACATATCGCCCAGGGGCCGGACGACTATTACCAGGAATATCGAATTCTAAATGGCGAAGGGCGCTGGATCTGGATAGCCGAATTCACCCGGTTGATCAGAAACGATGACGAGCAAGTCGTTTCGATAGAAGGTTTACTCAACGACATTAGCGCCAGGGTGGAAGCGGAGCAAACCTTGCGCGAACGCGAGCGGCAACTGCGGGCGATGGGCGACAATTTGCCGGACGGCTATATCTATCGCTACCAACTTAAAGCCGATGGTCTGGCCGGATTTCAATACGCCAGCGCCGGTTTGGAAAAATTACATGGTTTGCAACCGGCCCAATTAATTAAGGATATGAGCCTATTCTATGCGCAGCTGGCGCCGGAATCGATAGCAAAATACCGGGAAGCCGAGGCCGCCAGCATGCGCGATTTAGGCGTTTTTCAAAACACTTTACTGTTTAATCTCCCCAACGGTGTGCAGCGCTGGATCGCCTTTCACTCCAGCCCGCATCGACAGCCCGATGGCAGTGTATCGTGGGACGGAGTGGCTATCGATGTGACCCAGCGCATAGAAAACGAACAAAAGTTGATTTTACAAGCCCGACGCGCCCATGCCTTACTGGATCTACCCAAAGCTTCGGAAGATTTAAGCGAAGCAGAATTTATACAACGCGGCATCACATTGGCCGAAGCGCTAACCGGCAGCCAAATGGCCTTTGTGTATTTTGTTAATCAAGACCAACAACTCATCGAGCCGACGGCTTGGTCACCGGAAACCAAGCCAAATAGCAGCGGCACATTCTTTGAGAAACGCCATTCCCTCGAACAAGCGGGTATTTGGGATGAAGCCCTGAGATCACGCAAGCCACTGGTATGCAATGACTGCGCTAAGCAGCCAAAAAAGTGCGCGTTGCCGGACCATGCACATCAACCGATTCGCCTGGTGTCGGTGCCGGTACTCGAGAACGGCAAAGTGACTATGCTGATCGCCATCGCCGACAAGCCTAGCGATTATTCCGAACTGGACGTCGAAACTGTGCAATTGATTGCCAACGCCATCTGGCGGATTGTGCAGCGCCAACGCATAGAAAAAAAAGCCGCGCGTTTCAGCCGCGTGCTGGAGCGCTCCACCAATGAAATTTATATTTTCGACAGTGAGACTTTACAGTTTATCGATGTAAATCTTGGCGGCCGCGAAAATCTCGGTTATTCGCTGGCAGAGCTCGAACAATTGTCGATACTGGACATTAGCACCGATATAACCGCCGAGTCTTTCGAGGCACTTATCGCGCCGTTACGAGCCGGCCACAAGCATCATTGCGACTTTAGCACCCACCATCGCCGTAAGAACGGCACAGTCTATCCGGTTGAGGTCCGGCTGGAAATCACCGAAGATCAGCCGGCGCTGTTTGTCGCCATTGTTAACGACTTAACCGAAACCCTGCATATGCAGGAACGCATTACCGAGCTGTCTCGTTACGATTCGATAACCGGGCTACCCAACCAATTCTATTTCGAAGATCTGCTGTCCTTGGCCATTTCAGAGGCCGAACGGGAACATTACGAAATTGGAGTGGTGCGTCTGTATATCGAGAATTTTCACAATATCGACGACACCTACGGTTTTGATATAGGCGATCAAACGCTGAAGATAATCGCTAGCCGCCTGGTGAAAGCGGCCGGCAGCGAAGGCATCGTCACGCGAATGGCAAAAGACAATTTTATTGTTGCCTACCCCTTGGTGAAACGGATTGCCGAAGCCAGGGAGCTGGCGGAAAACTTACAATTTGCAGTGTCCGAGCCGGTCCTGCTGGGCGACTACGAAATTCATCTGGAAGCCAAACTCGGCATCAGTTTCTATCCATCCGACGCTAAATTGGCCAACCCATTGGTGCAACGCGCCGGTATCGCGCTGAATCATGCCAAAGCCGACAAGGCTTCGAATCTGCGCTTCTTCGAACGCGAAATGAACGATCTATTACTGTCCAAAATCGCGCTGACCAACGACATACGGCATGGCATAGAGCGCGAAGAATTCGAGCTTTATTTCCAACCCCAGATCGACCTGGGCACTCGGAAAATCGTTGGACTGGAAGCCTTGGTGCGCTGGAATCATCCGGTGCTGGGTTTCTTACCGCCAGGTCGATTTATTAACCTGGCGGAAGAATCGGGTTTGATATTGCCGCTGGGCGACTGGATTTTACGTCGAGCCATTTATCAGATGAAAGAATGAATGGCCGACGCCCCCGCCTATCGAAACATTACGATGGCGGTAAATGCCTCGGCACTGCAAATGCAATCCGGCAATCTGGTCGAGTTGATCGAAAACCTACTGCATGAAACCGGGCTACCGCCGCACTACATCGAACTGGAACTGACCGAAAGCCTGCTGATGAGCAATGTTCTGGAGACCCAAGCGCTGTTGCAACGGCTCAAGGCCATCGGCATCCAGCTATCGATAGACGATTTCGGTACCGGCTATTCCTCGCTGGCCTATCTGAAGCAATTTTCAGTAGACAAATTGAAGATAGACAAAAGCTTCATCGATCATTTCACCCGCGATTCCAACGATGCGGTGATCGTACAGGCAACTATCGCGATGGCGCACAGCATGGGGCTGACCGTGATTGCAGAGGGCGTGGAGACGCAGGCGCAAGCCAATTATCTACGCACACTGAACTGCAATCAGATTCAGGGCTATTATTTCAGCAAGCCGCTACCCGCCAAGGACATTTTACATTTATTGGAATCGGGCGCAATGCTGCATCTGCCGGCCGCCGATCACGGCCAAAGTCTATTATTGGTTGACGACGACCCGAACATTTTGTCGTCGCTAAAACGCGCGTTGCGTCTGGAGAATTATGAAATTTTAACGGCCAACGACGGCGAAGCAGCCCTGGAATTGTTGGCTAAGCGTCCCGTCACCGTAATTCTTTGCGACCAACGTATGCCCAATATGGCCGGCACCGAGTTCTTGTCGCGCGTGAAGCTAATGCATCCGCGCACCGTGCGTATGATACTGTCCGGTTACTCGGATATTGACACTATTACCCAAGCCATCAACAAAGGTGAGATCTATAAATATCACACCAAACCCTGGGATGACGACGAATTACGCAGCAACATCCGCGAAGCGTTTATCCGCTATGAAACCAGGAATGGCACCTAAAAAACCAGCCACGCAAAAATAGGTTTCGGGATCAACGGCGGCGATGGCAAGTAACAAAGCGGAAGCCTTATTTCTTTGAAATCGTTAGCCCGACGCACTGGCGGCCGGGCTAACGGAAATACTTAGTCCTTAGTCCATTTCGCGGCTAATTGACCCGAAAGCTGACCAAAATACGTGCCCACCACTATCGAGATTGAAATAACCAACAGGGGATTACTCAACGATACACCTAGCAAGACGTCTTGCGTCAACTTGTCCGGTGTTTGCAATAAATAGGCGAAGGTAGACGAATAGCCTAGAACGCTGGCGGGAATCGTCGCCAATGGCTGAAAGTTTGCCGCCAGACACATCACCACCACCGCAAAAGTCACCGTAATGGCAGCCATCGCCGGAAAGCCCAGCGCGGTATCCGGAGAAATGCCGGTCAAGATAATCGCCGTCACCCACGCCATGAATACGCCGAAAATGCCGCAAACGATAGTGTTTTTCAAGGCTTCCTTGGTCGCACCCAAGAAAAAGTAGGCGGCCCAGGCAATAGTGGCGGCCCAGATAAAAAACACGCCGCTGGCCGGTCCCACCGCCAAAAATGTCGCGACACCCGCCAATACGCCGATGCTTAAAGAAAGTGCTGTAAGTTTATCCATTATTATCCCTCTGAATTGCGCCTCATTTTGATGGTGATAAGCTCGATTATGCATTGAGGCTACCCTGCAAACCGAAATCCTTTTGCGACCAAGCAATCCCGCCTTGACCGGCTTGAATGGTAGCAGAGAATAGAGACTAGAAGTATAAATGCGCATCCTCTCCGAACATCGTTACCAAATAGCTAAACTCATTTTCGCCCGCAATTTGGGTTTCGCACGTCGTTCAGGCATCGACACGGGGCCGACCGGCTCATGCTAATTTTAGCTAATCCCCCCCGCCCTTCCTAACCATCATCCCCTTGCTCGGGTTATAGCCCATGATCGCCGCGCCCATAAAAAGCAAAAACGCCGCGCCGGTAAACAGCAAGGCCTGTTGATTAAATTGCTCGTACAAGGCAAAACGGATCAACTCCACCGCTTGCGAGAACGGGTTGTATTGCGCCAGGGTTGACAACAACTCGCTGGACTCCTTGATCTTCCATAAGGGATACAAAGCGGTGGACATGAAGAATAGTGGGAAGATTACGAAGTTCATCACCCCGGCAAAGTTCTCCAATTGCTTGATGAACGACGACAGCAACAAGCCTAACGCGCCCAGCATCATGCCGGCCAACACCAGCGCCGGCAAAATCCAGACATAGCCCATCAACGGCGCTTGAATATCGTACAGCCAGGCGATACCCAAGAAAGCGTATGATTGCAGCACACCCACCGCCGTGCCGGCGATCAGTTTGCTACACAATAAAAACCAACGCGGCAACGGGCAAACCATCAACATGCGCATACTGCCCATCTCCCGGTCATAGACCATCGACAGCGAGCTCTGCATGCCGTTAAACAGCAAAATCATGCCTAACAGACCGGGGGTGATGTAAACCTCATAGAGGATATAAGTTTCATAGGGCGGCGCAATCGCTATACCCAATGCGGCGCGGAAGCCGGCGGCGAAAACGAACAGCCAGACCAAGGGCCGCACCAAGGCCGAGACAAAGCGTTCGCGCTGGTGTAGAAAACGCAGCAGTTCGCGGCCGACGATGCCGGCCGTCGCCCGCCAGTAATGTAACAGCCTCATGCTTGCGGTCCTTGAGTCAATTTTTGAAATACTTGGCCGGGATCCGCCCAACCGGTGGTCTGCAAGATTTCGGACAACTTGCCACTGGCTTTGACTTGCCCCTTGTGCAGCACAATCAAACTGTCTTCGGCCGCGATTTCATCGATCAAATGCGTGGCCCACAGCACGGCCAAATTCTGCTGACTGACCAAGTCATGTACATGGCTGACAATAGCCTGCCGGCTAGGCATGTCCAATCCCACGGTCGGCTCATCCAGCAATAGTAAACGGGGTTTATGCAGCAAGGCGCGGGCGATTTCCACCCGGCGCTTGTGGCCGCCATTCAATTGCCTGACCTTTTCGCCGCGGCGTTCGAACATAGCCAGACGCTCCAGCTCTTCTTGGATGCGCTTATCAGCGGCCTTGCGTCCTATACCGTGCAAGGCGGCGTGGTAACGCAGGTTTTGCGTCACCGACAAATCAGGGTCCAGCGTAGTCTGTTGAAATACCACACCCAAACGCGCTAGTGCTTGCAGGCTTTGCTTTTTAAGATCAAACCCGCAAAGCTCAATCCGCCCTTCTCTGGCATCGTAAAGCCGGGTAATCAAGGAAAACAGCGTGCTTTTGCCGGCGCCGTTAGGTCCCAGCAAGATGGCGCATTCGCCGGATTGGACGTTAAAACTTACGGCATCCAAGGCCTTTTTTGCACCGTAGGCAAAACTCAGGTTTTCAACCGCTAAGGCAATCTCGGTCATGGTTTAACCGCCACACCCCAAGGATAACGGCCGACCGCCACCGACTTAGTCACTTTATGGCTTTCCAGGTCGATGATCGACACGTCGTTGCTGACGCCGTTGGTGGTGTACAAACGTTTTTGGTCCGGCGAAAACGCCAGGTTCCAGACCCGCTGCCCCACCAATAAAAACTTTTCCACTTTATAGGTTTGGGCATTGATTACCGCGACGCGGTTAGCCGGCCCCATCGCCACATAGCCGTAGCGGCGTTCCTTATCAATCGCTATCCCCACCGGTTGAATCTGATCGCTGCTGACGCCTGACACATCCAGTTTAATGTTCTGCACGATTTGCTTGGAAGCAGTGTCGATAATAGTCAGCGTGCCGGCCATTTCCGAAGTGGCCCACAATTGCTGGCTATCGTCGGTAAACGTCACCGCGCGCGGTCGCGGATCGACCAGCGTGTTGTCCGCAATCTGCCGGCTATTGGTATCGATCCAGTGCAGCATATTGGTGGTTTCCGAGGCGCTGATGGTCCATTTGTTGTCCGGGCTGACGGTGATGCCTTCCGGCTCGACGCCCACTTTGATCTTAGCGACGACTTTTTTTGCCACGATGTCGATGACCGTTACTTCCGCATCATCTTCGTTGGAAACATACATGAATTTGCCGTCCGGGCTTAACGCAAAGGTTTCCGGGTCTTCGCCGGACGGCAGTTTGCCGATTTCCTTCAGCGTTTCCGAATCCAGCATGCGGATGGTGTTGTCATCGCTGGTCGCAACGAACAGCGTCTTGCCGTCCTGACTAATCGCTATGCCGCGTGGACGCTGGCCGACCGGCACGGTTTTGACCAGCTTGCCTTCGACGGGATCGAGCACGGCAATAGCGTTATCTTTTTCCAGCGTGACGAATACGGTTTCGGCTTGCGCGGCCGTCGCCAACAAGATGGCGGCCAGTCCGGCCATTTTTATCGGGTGCATAAACTTTTCCTTGGAATGCCTGATGTCATTTTACTGTTCTATTTAATTCAACCAGAGACAGCGTTTCACTAATATATCGATTTAGCCAACGAAGAGGAGGAGACACAAACCAATGCCATTGAGTTTAATGCTGCCAAACCGTTAAATTGAACTCAATTTACCAACAAATGCCCTCCTCTGCGGCTAGGCAGTTTAACCCGAAGCTTGGCGAGATTACATCCCTTCGCAAATAGGGAAATTTTCCGATTTATCCCGTCCCTCAACTGTGCGTCTCTCCCGCTGGTGGAAACCCAGTTTGCGTTCCGGCTTCCTGGCTGCGGCGATGACAACCACCGAGTATTTAACACGCCCCTGATAGTGAGTGATGTCGATGATTATATTGTCCTTTACAAAAAGTCGTTGTTCAGTATGCTGAATCAATGCTAATCCCTGCTTTTGGCAATAATAACGCTTAAAACTGTACGCTAGAACAATACCCGACCGGCTACCGTCAGGGCGAAGATATACGCAACACTCGCCACTTGTTATTTGCATCGCAAAATCAAGCCAAGAAAGTTGCCAAAAAACTAAATTTGTAACAGGAAGATCTGTTGTTATTCAATCCGGACTACCAAGGACATAGAAATGAAAATTTACCTGATAACGGAAGACCAATTAGAAAACATTGGAAAAAAGCACGACTCACTGCTTAAAACCGGAACCATGTGCGATCTTATGTTGGACATTGCGTTGCAAACCGATGATTTTCAAACTTTCGATGCAGCTCTAGAATTTGCCAACTGCGAATTGGACAGATTGGA
Organism: Methylomonas albis; assembly: GCF_014850955.1. NCBI lineage: Bacteria > Pseudomonadati > Pseudomonadota > Gammaproteobacteria > Methylococcales > Methylococcaceae > Methylomonas > Methylomonas albis. The sequence continues at coordinate 1,959,184 of NZ_JACXSS010000001.1, read as the reverse complement.
ACTGTTTTTCGATAACTGTGATTTAGTTTGAACCCGTAACCTTGGCCACCCTGGTATCAGGGTTAAGCAGACATTACATCACCCGATGCCAAAACAGAATTATTGATCGCCCTGGATTTATCCGAATGTCCTTCTGATCAGAATAATTAAAGCTTACAAACTCGCTAAGAAAACATTTGGTGGGTTTCTGATTCACTTAAAATCCGGATTCACGCACCAGCACTGTCGTTACCTGCCGGACGAAGCGGCGCAACAGACCACTAGCCGGCGTATCCAGTCTGACACTACCACGCCTTTCTCCCGGAAAATGCGGGAGATTCTGACTCTCAGCCTCAGGCCTCAAAATAATGCGGTAAACCGCACTTTCCGGCACAGCTTGTTGCTGGGCATCGAACCGGGCTGCAATCGCGCCGCCATGCATCGAAGCCAACATCGCCGGAACCCGAGCCGCCCCGCCTTGATCGATACGCTCCACGCGGCAGCTTATTGGTGACATCCCCGGTTGATCGGGATAAAACACCGCGCTGTCGGCCTGCCCCACCGCCTGCAAATCCTCTTCGGCCACATAGGCTTCGATCAGTTGGCTACCCGGATCGGCCACAATTAATAAGGCTTCGCCTTCCTTTAACCATTGCCCCACTTGCGCCTGCTGGTTTAAATCCAAAGCCACCCCGTCAAACGGCGCCTGTATCGTTAACTGGGTTTGCTGATGCCGAAAGCCGGCTTGCTTCGCGCCGGCCGACTCCAGTTCCTTCAATAACACCTGCCGGCGCTGATTCAAATTTTGCTCTAAGCCCTGATATGCCAGTTGCCATTCGACCAATTGCCCTTCCAGCGCGGAATTGCGGGCTTGAAAGTCCAGTTCACGCGAACTTAGTTGCGCCAATAGCTCTCCGCTTTTCACCGCTTGCCCGGTTTTAACTTGCCAAGTATCCAGGCGCGCCGCAGTGGGTAAATAGATCTCGGCGTAGCGCTCGGCCTTGATTAGCGCCGGCGCAAGCACATGGCCTTGCCACGGCACAACCAAAACTGCGATGCCGACAATTAACAGCAACAGCGTAATTCGGCTCTGCGGCTTAATCCAGGCATCAAACCCCAAGTTTCTCCACACTGCCAGCTCGGACCAGATCGGCCGCAGAATAAACCACCCCACTTCCACCGCCATCATCAATAGCCCCAGCAACTTAAAGAAAAAGTGATATACCAGTAGCGCGATGCCCAGAAACAGAAAGAAACGGTACAACCACGTACACCAGGCGTAGCCGATAAAAAACCACTGCCAGCGTTTCGGTAACGATTCCGGCGGCGCCTGCTCCAGTCCGAATAGCAAGCGCCGCAAATGCCAGCGGTTATAGGCAAATGCCCGCGGTTGCAGATTCTCGATCCCCAACCAGTCCCCCAATAGGTAATAGCCATCGAAGCGCATAAACGGACTAAGATTGATGGCCAGCGTCATGATCCAGGTCGAGGTTGCCAATAAAAACACCCCGCTGCGTAAGGGGCCGTCCGCCAGGAAATTCCAGGCCAAAGCAGCAAACACTGCCAAACCTAACTCGGCGGCAATCCCAGCCCCGGCAATCGCCACTCTTTGTCGACGCGAGCTGAGCTTCCAGGTTTCGCTGGCATCGGTATACAGCATCGGGTACATCACCATGAACGCTACGCCCATGGTTGGCACGCGGCAACCATAGCGATGCGCGGTCAAGGCATGGCCGAATTCATGTAGGGTCTTGGCCAGCATTAAGGCCAAAAAATATTGCGCCAGCCCGGACCAGTTGAAAAAATGCGGGAATGTCGCCAGGAAGCGCTCCCATTGCCGGGACAGTAAAAACCCGGCCAACAGCGCGCAACCCATCAACAACACAGCGAACTGTCCGCTGTAAATCCAGGCCAAACGCGGATACAGCCAAGCAAGTAAGGCATCGGGTTTTAGCAAGGGAATTTTAAAAAACAGATAGTTGTGCAACAGCCATTGAGCCCAGCTTTGCTTGCGCATCGCCACCTGTTGCCGCAGCCGTTGCAGCCCGGCATCACCGCTCAAGCGCAGCAGGTTGTGATTCAACAAGAATTGGGCAAATTCGCCTACCTGATCCGCATCGATGTGTAACGTGGTCTCGCGGTTCACTGCTTGGGCAATCGCTTCTGTTTGCCCCACGGCCCAGCGCGCCAGTATTTCGAATTCTTGCCAACCGATCCGAAAAAACCGGTTATTGGCCGGATCATGCAAGGTCCAGGTCGGTGCGCCATCGAAACCCTGCGGCCCGGGTAGGCAATGCAACTCTTCGCGCAGCGGCGCCAGCGCCGAGGCGGCCTCTACAACCCCAGCCATTGCCGTAAACCGGACAGCGGTCGCCTGAATAGGTAATAAAACAACGTCACCCGTTGGCCGTATAGTTTGGCGGTGCCTTTCAGACCGATGCGCGGTATTTGCTTGGGATCCGCCAAACGCGCCTTGACCCGATAAGCCAAGACCTGATCGGGGCCGACCTCGGTCTGGTAACTGAGCGAATACACCAGGGCATCCAACGGGTGTTGCGGATCGATATTCAAAAACATCACAGCATCGGCACCATCGGCCAATTCGATAAAATCCGCGACCGGCACCCGCATTTCTAGCTCAACCTGCGTCGGATCGGCCAGATTCAATATCCGTTCGCCCAAGGCCACCGGCCGGCCGATCCAATCGTGCACATCGCTGAAAATCGCTACGCCGGCATGCGGTGCCTTGATTTGCGAACGCGCCAATTGGTCCGCCAGATACTCTACTTCGGCCACGTGCTGCTCCATCCGGCCTTTCAGCACTGTCATCTCCGCCTTACTGTCTGCATCGAACATCGCCTGCTGGGCAGTCTTGCGATATTCGGCTTCGGCTACCGCCAATACTTTGCGCGAAACTTCCAGGCGATTGGCAATATCGGTGTTCTCCAACGTCAACAACAATTGCTCCGCAGCGACGGTTTGATTGGGTTGCACCTGAAATGTGTCGACCACGCCTTCCAGAGGCGCGCGAATCACGGTGGGTTGGGCAGCAATCACTTCGGCCGGTGCCAGCACGGACAGTCGTACCGGGATCAATAACAGCAAGAATGCCGCCACCGCCCCGCGTTTAACAGCCGTGGGCGTGTAAAGACCTCGCCACCAAGGTTTACGCGGCTGTAAAGCGTGCCAGGCATGGGCATAGGCATCGCTCAGCTCGGCCAGCAACACCGCTTCGCCCTCCTGCCAAGCTTGCTCACGCGCCAACAGCCAACCGCCCAGTGTCCGTCCCTGAACCTTCAACGGCAGCCATAGGCCGAACGCCGGCAGCCATTGCTGCCACTCGGCCTGTAAGGTCGCTGGCAAATCTGTGGCTTGCAATAATTGGTAGGCAAGGTTGTTATCGGTTTGACACTGCCTGCGACAAACGCCATTCAGCCAAACAATATAAGGGGCCTGCGCGTCGAGTTGGGCGATGCCGGATACCGCCGCCACCGGCTGAATTGGCCTATCCAGCCACAATGCGGCTTGGCGATATTCCACCAAGCTGCGACTCTCGTTGACGATGACAAAACCTAAGGCAGCTAAATCCTCGGCGGCACGAGCCTTGCGTTGCAACTGTAATAGCAGCGCCAGCCCCCGCAACTGGCGTTGCTGAGGGTCTTCTGGTTGCACAGCCAAATCAATGCGCCTTGTCCGGGAACAGCGCCCGGCCGCTCATGCCCGCCAACAGTTCGCTATGCTTGCCTGTGACCCGACCCGTTATCGAGACTGTTTGACTCACCGGATCGATACGGGCACCCAGTGTCACGACCTCGGCCGGATAATCTCGGTCCAGCTCGTCGATATGTACCTGAAATACCTGCTTTGGTTTTAACCAGCGTAGCCATAAGGAAGGCACGATTAATTTGATTTCCAGCTGGCTATCGTCCAGCACGTCCATGATCGGATCGCCGACCTTCAGATGTTGATGCTCATGCGCCTTCAGCGCCGCGACCCGGCCATCGAACGGTGCGTGAATCCGGCATTTTTCCAGCCCGGCCTTGGTCAGGGCGATGTCGGCCCTGGCTTCGCCTAACTTGGCTTTGGCCACGTCAACTTCCAGAGAACTGACCGATTCCAGTTGCGATAGCCTGGAATTGACATCAAAGGTCTTACCGGCACCGTCCGCGGTGGCTTGGGCTTTTTGCAACTGCGCCTGCTGGATCGAACAATCGAAACCCACCAACATTTGACCTTTCTTGAAACGCTCGCCTTCGCGTACTGCCAACTCTTTGATCACCGCCGCCACTTCTGCGGATAAAGTGGTTTCGTTGCGCGGCGTCAGCTGGGCGCGAATTTCGGTTTCGACGGTACGGTTTTGAGCCGGGGCCGGTTCGGCTGAGGCACCAGACAACAGCAAGCCTGACAATAAGGTTAGCGTCCAGGCACACAAGGGTTTTTTCAATATCACGATTTGCCTGCCCCTGTCGCCGTTTCAGTGGTATTTTCCGGCTGCGGATCGTCAGTCGCTTGCGCCGGATAATGCCCCTGGTTCCATTCCTTATCGATGGCTTCTATGGCATTGGCCAAGGTATCCACAGAGTCGTCGGCCATCGTCGCCGGCAGCGGATCGAAGCCCAAGGATACATACAATTTGCCCAAGGCATCTTGAGAGTCGGCATAAGCCTGCCGCCGCTGTAATTCCGACAATACTGAATCCACAGACACCCGAATCCGCTCCACGGAACTCATCGCTTCGGTCAACTCGCTATTCAGTACATGGTGATGAATTTTTTGATTGACATCGTCCAGTTCGGAACTGCGTTGGTACTGCTTATCAGCCAAGGCCAATTGCTGTTGGGCCAGATGCACCTGGGTCAGAATCGCCATATGCGCCGCCAAGCGCCGGGAATGCGCCAGCGACTCCTGTGTTTCGGCGGTAGCGATGGCTTGCGGCGCCGAAAGCAACTCGAACAGGTTTTTGGAAATCTGGGTACCAATTTCGCCCCAGCTTTGATTTAACAGATAAGAGTTGGAATCGTAGTTGCCGCCCAACTGCACTTCCACACCGGGCAATAAGCGCAGCATGGCTTTTTTAACTTCGGCGGAGCCGATGCGGGTTTGATACATTTCCTGACGCAGTTCCGGCCGCAGTTGCAGGGCCAAATCGCCCATTTTATCTATATCCAACTGCGGTTTGACCACCTGTGGCCAGGGATTGACGCTATCATCGGCCAGTTTAAAGTCCTGATTGGGCGGCAAGTTAATCAAACCGGCCAGCTCGGACTTAGCCATTTGCTGTTGCTCCAATAGCCCTTCCAGGCGGCGAACGATTTCCAACAGGCTTTTGCGATAACGCAGCGCCTCCAGCGGTGAACGTAGTTTTTCCGCCTCGGCTTGTTCAGCCAGCGCCAGCGCGTGTTGCGCTTCTTCCAGCACCGGCTGAATTCTGGCGGTCATCCGCTGCGCGCTCAAGGCCCGCCAATAGGCACTACGTACGTCTTTCATCAAATTGTGACTGACTTTGCGACGGCTTTCGGCGGTGACCAATGCCTTGTTGCCCTCTTGCTGGGCGCGAAAATAACTGACGCCGAAATCCAGGATGTTCCAGCGCAGGCTTAAATCGCCCATGAAACGGCTACGATCCTGGGACGTCGACGTTTCCAGCGATTGCCGACCGGTGGAAATCGAACGGCTGTTGGACGCATTGAAATTATCCCGGCTTCTATACCCGGCCGAGGCTACCACATCGGGCAAAAGATCGAATCGCGCCAATGTAGCCTGGCCTTCTGCCACAGCCCGCTCCATCATTTTCACCCGATGATCCAAGTTATATTTCAGGGCGCGCGACATGGACTGATACAAGCTAAGCGGCGCGATCACCGGCTCCTGCTGCTGAAACAACTTGACCTGATCGCTGCCGATCTGGCTTTGCCGTTCCTGTTGGGTCAACGGGGCTGGGGCCAGCGAGCAACCATTCAGTAAGACTGCGCTGATCGCCACCGCCAATAGGCTAGGAACAGAGCGATTGACGGGTATTGAAAAATCTTTAGACATAACAAGTTCCTGTTTCAATGAATTCATGCGGCATCCCGCGGTTCGGCGAACACGCGCGCCAGATTTTCCAGCAAGGCATCGGCATCCTGCTGAGTACCTTGTGCACCGAAGCCTCGCAACTGCGCGCTAAGCGGTATTTTGCCCAATTGAGCGCGCGGTTCGCCGCCGGTAGGCCGGCCCTGATTGGGTCTGCCCTGACCACCGCCTTGACCTTCCTGGCCACCCGGCCTGCCTTCGCTGTTTTGGCGCTGTCCCGGTTGTTGAGGTTCCAACACCACGGTAATCACAGTCTGGTTACCCCTGCCGTCGGTCGCAGTAATTTTAACCACCGTTCTTTCACCGCTGCCTTCATTCAGGCTCAATCTGCCGGTTGCGGAATCGAAGCGCACCCAGGCCGGCAAGCTTGCACCGTCGGCTTGAGCCGCCTGAAAACTGACGCCGGTGCTAGTATCCAAACCCAACAGTGCCTCGGCCGGCACGGTGAAATTGTTGCTACTACCACCGTCTAACTGAGCTTCCATTTGTAGCGAGGTAGTTTGAGTGCCAGTGGAAGACATACCCGCGTCGCTGAAACTGCTCGAAAAAATCGATGGGCCAAAGCCGCCACTGCCTCCACCCAGGCTACCGCCAAAACCTCCGCCTACTGCTCCGCTCAAGCCACCCGCGCTGAAGCCCGATCCACCACCTGGGCTTGTCGACAGGCCGCCGGCCCCACCGTTGCTACCAAGTCCCAAGCCGGCGTTGATGGGCTGTATCAAGTTGCTCGGGATCTGACTGCCAGTCGTAAACGAACCACCGCTGAAACCGCCTGTTGAGCCGGTATTAAACTCCACGGTTTGCGTGGCATTGGTAGTGTTGCCACTCGTCACTGCGACGGTAGCCGTCGAGCTGACGGTCTCTACTTTACCCAGACCATCAGTATAGCTGGCGGTAACGATGATGGTTTTATCGAGATACTCCAGGGCCAGAACCAAGCTGGGACCGGTCCCCAGGATATTGCCGTTACCGTCTTTCCAAGTGTAAACAATGCTACCCAGACCATCAGCATCCGCAAGCGTATTGCTGACAGAGAGCGTTTCGCCCACGATAGCAACACCGCTGATCGTCACATCCCCCGTCGGCGCGCCGTTAACATTGATGGTAATCGGCACCACCGTCGTCAGCACCACATCGTTGCCAGTGCCGCTGGCATAACTCACCGAATAAATGTCACCGTTGCTGGTTAGATTGCCACCTTCGGCCACGCTACCGAAAATACCGGTCGCGCCAGTGACGGCGTCCGTACTGTCGTTGTCGATCAGTCGATAGCTGGCGCCGTTGATCGCGGTATAACCGCCAACCCTCGCCACAGATAGGGAACCGCCGTTCAAACTGACAATACCATTGACCACCACTTGGTCAAAATCGGTACCACCCACCCCGCCGGCTCCTGCCAGCTCGGCCTCCAGGCCACCGCTAAGCCGCAGATTGCCGTTGACCGTCAGCCTGCCGATGCCGTTGTTGGTGCCGGCCACGCCGGGCGCCAGCGTCGCCCCGCTGTTAATCGTCAGATTGTTGGACGAACTGGCCGCGAAGATGCTTCCCGTCCCTGCCAATGTGGCCCCGGATGCTACCGACAAGCCACTGGTAGCACCCAGCGAACCCGTGACCAACAGCGTACCGGCCGATACGGTCGTAACGCCGGTATAGTTGGAAGTAGCGCTCATTATTAGGGTGCTGCTGCCTAGCTTGCTCAACGCAAATCCCCCCGATACCGAGCCGCTTAGCGTTAACGATCCTGCGGTAGTGCCGATGCCGCTGTCGGCGCCCAGCGTCACGCCGGCACTCAATGTGTTGATTCCGCTGACGTTAACCAGCGCCCCGGTGCCCGAAAGGCCGCTACCGCTCAACGTCAGCGTCTCGGCTAAAGTAATGCCGCCCTGAATTGCAAGGGCCGCACCTGAGGACACTGTGGTCCCGACGCCTATGGTGCCTAATGCCGCCGCATTCTTCGCCTCCAGCGTACCCGCACTCACCGTGGTGGAACCCGTGTAGGTGTTGCTACCGCTCAGAGCAAAGGTGCCGCTGCCGGTCTTCTGAAGATCGCCGTCGCCCGAGATCACGCCGGACAATTCGGTCGATGTACCGTCCCCGCCGACGGTCAGCGTACCAGAATTTAAAGACACATTGCCGGCGCCGGCAATGGAGCCTATCGTCTCATCGGTCCACGCGGTGAAAGTTGCACCTGACGCCACCGACACCGCCGTAGTGTCCGCCAGGGCGCCGCCCACCCGATCGGCAATCAGCGTCCCCGCCAGCACCGAAGTGGAGCCGGTGTAGATGTTGCTTCCGGTCAGCGTCAACGTGCCGGAACCGGTTTTGGTCAGACCGCTGGTATTGGTGGAGGAAATCGCGCCGGAAAAAACGGTGCTACTGTTATCGCCGCCCGCCGTCAACCTGTAACTAAGAATTACGTTACCGTCTCCGGCCAACGAACCTATGGTTTCATTCCCGCCGTTCAAAGTCAGGGTAGTGCCGCTGTCCAGGGTCACCGCGCTACTATCGCCGATGCTGCTACCGCCTGTCAGTGTCAAACCGCCGGCCGATACGGTGACCGCACCGGTGTGCGTGTTGGAGCCCGACAAGGTCAGTGTCCCCGCGCCAGCCTTGGTCAGCGTATTCGATCCCGACAGCACGCCTGACAGCGTGACGGCGTTAGCATTGCTAATAATGGCTGCATCGTTGTTCACCGTGATAGCGTTGCTGATGGTGGTCGCGCTAGTGACCGTCAACTTGGTGTTGAGCGTGACAGAGCCGGTGCCCAGGTTGGCGCTGCCGGCAACGCTGACCCCGTTTGCTCCACTGATCGTCGTGCCACCTGAATAGTCGTTGGTGCCCGACAGCGTCAGCAACTGTCCGCCGGTTTTGATCAACGAGCCCGTTCCGGTAATATTGCCCGACAGCGTACTGACGCCGTTGGTGACATTGATCGTACCGTTGCTCGCTCCTAGCGTAATGGCATTATCGATGGTACCAGCGTTATTGACGTTGAATATGCCGCCGTTCAACGTGAGAGTGCCCGTTCCTAGGTTGGCGTCGGCCCCCACGCTGAGCGTGCCGGCCGTCAGGCTGATGGTATTGATGCCGATACCTGTCGCTCCGCCGGTAGAGGTATTATTGGTGCCGCCCAGCACCAGCGTTCCTGCACCGGTTTTGGTCAGGGATGAAGTAACGCTGCCATCGTCGGTCAGATCGGAATTGATGGTCAATGTATCGCCGGTGCCGACATCACCGGTCAACGCGCCGGCCAAAACAAAGCCATTTGTACTGATGATTAGCGTACGGCTATCTGTATCACTGTCCATTTTCAACGTGACGCCGTCTCTCACAGTTAGATTGCCCGGCAAGGTAATGGTGCCGTTCAACGTGTCCTTGAAACGGATGGTAATAGGGCCGCTAGCATTGTTAGCGAAATTCAGCGCCTCTTTCAAATCGAGGCCGCCGTTGTCGGTGGAATCTGTCGCGTAGACGCCTGTGGGCGCGTTGCTGTCGATCGCCGTCACATCGACCACCAGCGAGCTATCGACGGTGACGATAAAATCCTTCGAATAGGTGCCGCTGGTACCACCGTCGTCTACCTGAACCGTAATCGTGTAATTCCCAGTGGTCAGACTCGATGGACTGACCGCCCTGAGCGTGGCGGTGGCCGCGCTCGCTGCGCTGGATGAGCCTGCGGCGCCAAGGTCGAAGACCGCGCCGTTGGTGTTGGTTACCGCATTATTCGACGGATCCTTGACCGCGGTAATCGTATAGGTCCATGCAGTATTATCCACATCGGCCGGCGTCAGAGTGCCCACCGTGACGTTACCGCTATCGAACGTGGAAACGCTGGCTGCACTCAAGACGATATTAGTCGGCGCGTTGTTAACCGCCACCAAGCTGACTGTGGACGCGCTGCTCAAAGTGGTGGTATCAACACCGCCGCCGGTTGTGCCGCCATTGTCCTTGACCTGAGTTAAAGTCACGACCCGGCTACTGCCGACGCTGGGATTGCTACTGCTGTTCTTGTAAGTCAGGCCATTCACCAGGGTTTGCATCGCGGCGGCAGAGATACCGCCCGCTTTGCTGATGGTGACTGTCGCCGTGCTGCCGGCAACCGCGACGCCGGCGGTCATGCTATTGGTCGTGGTGGTCACCGAAGTCGCATTGGCCAATGTGACGTCGCTGCCGTCCACCGATAATATCTCGCTGGCTCCGTCGGTCACGTTAGTCACTGTCAGCACCAACTGAGTAATGGTCTGGGCGGTATCGGGAGAGCCGATGCCGACTGTTGTCGCACTGAACAACGATGCCGCAGCGCCGCCTTCGGTGAAAGTCGGCGTCGAGGTTGTCGTACTCAGGGTCGGCGCATGGTTGATCGCGGCGACGGTGACTGTCGAGGCAACGCTAACCGTGGTGGTATCCACTCCGCTGCTGGCGGTGCCGCCGTTATCTTTGACTGAGGTCAATGTCACCACGCGGTTACCGGTGGTCAGCCCCGCACCTGTGCCGGTGTCTTTGTAGGTAAAGGCATTGACATAGCCTTGCCAATTAGCCGCCGTATCGCTCTTGGTCAGCGTGACTGTCGCCGTGGTTCCGGTCACACTGACAGTGTAAGCAATCGTGTTAGTCGCTGTATTGCCGCTGGTGCCGTTGGTCAACGCAACATCGGTACCGTTTATCACGATGATTTCGCTGGCTCCGTCCGCCAGTCCGCTGACGGTGAACACCACTTGGTCAATGGTCTGTCCCGCTTCCACGGTGCTGAGCGCCGAGGCGCTGAACACCGATACCGCTGCTCCGGTTTCAGTATAGGTCGGCGTCGAGGTGGTTGCCGTTAGGGTCGGTGCGTCGTTGACCGAAGTAACAGTCATACTGAGATCTTCCGTCAGCGTGTTGACGCCAGTATTAGCCGTGCCGCCGGAGTCAACCACCGTCCATGTAATATTGCCGGTACCGTTGCCGTCGGCGACTGTCTTATATTTCAAACCTTGCAGTTCCGAAGCGGTCACTGTTCCGCTAACCGAAACCTGAGTCGTGCCGTCACTCTTGTATAGGGTAACGAACGCAGGAATCGCGGTAATCGTATACGTCAGGGTTTGGCCCGACTCGTCCGTTCCGCCGCCCGGCGCGTAAGTCACACTGCTTAAACCCAGCGTCACCGCCGTCGCATTGGCGCTGTCTTCATTGACGGTGATAGCACTCAGACTGCCCGCTGTACGGACAGGCACATCGTTAACCGCAGTAATCGAGGTGCCGATGGTATTGGTGTTAGTCGAAATCGCCGTGGTACCGCCATTGACCGAAGCGTTTAGGGTAACCCGCGCCTCGGTACCGGCTGTCGTGCTGTAACCGGTGGCGTTGGTGTTGTCCAACGCCCGCACGGTTAAAGCGGTCGGCGTGCCGTTGTAATCGGCGACCGGCACAAAGCGCACCAGCGTAGCCGCCGACAAAGCCAACGCGGTGCTGTCGTCGGCCACGGTACCGATATCAAACCAGTTTGTACCCGCATTGGTGCTGTATTGCCAGACGCCTTGGGTGCCGCTGTTGGCGGTATTCCCCACTACCGCAACGCCGCCCAAACTGGCGCTTCCTGCGTCCGGATCGGAGAAACTCAACCCAGTCAGTGAGCTGATCGCCGCACCCGATGGCGAGGCGGTATCTTCATTGACTGCGGTCAGCGTCAGGTTGCCCAAGCCGGTCGGCGCATCGTTAACGGCGGCTACAGTCACCGTCGCAGCGATATTCGGGCTGGCCGTATTACTGCTGCTGCCGCTGTCGGTAATGCCGGTAATGGTGACGACCCGGTTACTGGCGGTGGTCGGGGCTTGGCTGCTGTCGCGGTAGGTGATGCTGTTGATCAGCGTTCCCATCTGCGTGTTGTCACGAGTCATAGCGCTTAGCGTAACGGTGGCGGTGCCGGTGGCCACTGCAACGCTGTAACTGCCGATACCGGCAATAGTACCGCTGTTGCCGTTGGTAAGAGCGACATCGGTGCCGCCGATGTTCAGATATTCAGTCGTGTCGGAAACGTGAGTGACCGTCAGCGTCATACCGCTAAAAGTCTGACCGCTATCGTTGGTGGCAGCGGTGGCGCTGCTGAACAAGCTGACGGCACTGGCGTCTTCGGTGTAAGTCGGAGTAGCGCCGGTGGCGCTTAAGGTTGGGACGGCGTTGGATACCGACGGAGTGAAAACAAAAGTATCAAAAACGCCATCTGTCCACGTCGCCCCACCACTGGTTAGAGCGACTGTAAAGCCGGTTATCCCTGTCCAATCAGTCGATTTATCCGCACCAGCAGTAGTGGCGGTGACGTTATAAGACGCAGTACCGCCACCTCCGGTACGAGTGAGTGTTAACCCAATATCCCCAGATTGATGAGCCAGTCGAAATGAGGTCAGGTCTACCGGACTGCTAAACGTAAACGTTACCTGATCGTAATCTCCTCCAGCAAAAATGGCATTACCGGAGGATCCCCCAACACCACCACCAGCTCCTACATACCAGCTGCCACCGGTACCGCCAGTTAGGGTTGCTGTTAACGTGATAGTACTGACGGTTTGTGAAGCCGTGTCAGTGCCGTCTCCGGAAGCCCCTGTTGTAAAATCAAAAGTCGCCAGCGTGTAATGGTAGCTGTCAATACCGGCGGCCGAGAAAAAGATATCCGAGTTTATATAGCCGTTGCTGCTTTCAAGGGTCCAATCCCCCCCAACGAGGCTGCGCCGGTTGGATCGTTAGACGCCGCTACATCGGCTTTAGTGACATCCGCTATCGCCCTAATAAACGCTTGTCCATCCGAACCCGCGCCAATATCGCAACCGTACAGCAAAATATCGGCATTTTGGTTCAAAGCATTGCCGATGGCGGTCAACTCGGCAGTATGCTCACTCAGGTTTTGTGAGGTTAAGGTCAGCGAACCCAATAAAAGCCCGCCTTCGGTACCGTGGGAGGCGATGTGAATAGCATCGATACCGCTACGCCCTTCCAAAACCTGCGCCATTTGCGCCAAACCATTCTGATCGGCATCCAGTACGTGAATCTCGATTCCCGGTTTAGCGCCATCGACCAAGGTTTGGTAATCGGCAACATTGTTTTCAATGAATAGTATTTCAGTGCGTGGGGCGGCATCAACCGGTTCGGTGGCCTGCGACGTGTGTAAGGCAGTTGCGTCCAGTAAGGCTTGTACATGGCTATTTCCTGTGTCCGTCGCGGTGGACGTTGGTGCCGATTCGGCAAGCGTAGCGTCCGCCGTCGCCATCGCCGCGCCGTCAAACAACATGCGTGGCTCAAGCGCAAAAGCGTAAGAACGAGGGATCACTCGAGCTGATTTGGCTTGGTCTGGTTGCTGCGTGGATTTGGGTTTGCCAAAATTCATCGTGACGCCTATAGATATTGGGTTGATTGAAACGGTCGCCGATCAGCTTATCCAAAAAACCGCGCCGACTTATACACTAACGATACAACCTTCAGCCGAGCTGAAAGCAGTGGCAAACGAGTATGCCATCGGCACCTGACTGGGGGCACAATACACTCAAAAGGATTGGTCCGCAACGCCGGACTCAATGCCGATTTTGCGTCCGCCAATTCTCGACTATGCCTTCCACATCCAGGTCATCCGGGCCTTCGCGCCAACTGGTGTAGTAATCGACGTCGTTACTTTTCGGTTCCGGATTGGGCCGATAGATTTGCACCCGAGTAGGCAAGGGTGCGGCCTCGCCCAGCACTAACGCTTCACCTCTGCCCAGCGAACTGAGAATGTCGGCCAAATCGCCTTCGGCTTCCGGCACCAAACCGCGAATGTACTGCTGGTCGTCCGGGTTGGTGGTCCGCAGGCAAATAAATGAGCTACATTGCGCCAACATGGTTTCCGACAACTCGGTGGGCCGTTGGCTGACTACGCCGATGGACACGCCATATTTCCGGCCCTCCTTGGCAATCCGTTCCATCATTTTCTTGGTGCCGTCGAACTGTCCGCCTTTTTCGCGCGGGATATAGGCATGCGCTTCTTCGCAAATCAACGTAATCGGAAACTCGCGGCGGCGCGGATTCCAATAGTTGAACTCATACGCCAGCCGCCCGACTTGCGCCGACACCGCCGGACGCACATCGGTGGGTACGGCGCTTAGATCGACTACGGTGATATTCGCTTTCTTTTCACCCAAGCCGACAAACTGCCTGAGTAAATCCGCCATGCTAGCCGAGTTGTTGCGTTTTTTGGGTTTTAACAAAAAGTCGTAACGTACGTCATTGAAGCGGCTCTGCATGGTCACCAGAAATTCATCGAATTGACCGAATAAAGCACCCTTGGTTTTACCAAAATCCTTGCGCTCCTCGTTGGCGGCTTTGAATTGCATATACATTTCCGCCAGCGAAAAATAAATCGGCGTGTCTATCGATACCACGCCCAGACCTATGGCTTTGGCCTCTTTACGTTTCAACTGCTGCAGCACTTCACGCATGAACGACATCTGCATCGAAGCGCCTCTGTCGTCTCTATCGATGAACAAGTCCACCAGCTCGGCATAAGACATCATCCAATACGGCATTTCCAAATCCATCGCATCCACGTAATTGACTTGCTCTGCCGGAAACGCCGATTCGATGCTGCCATCCGGGCGCTTCCAGCAATATTCGCCGTGCAGATCCAGCATGATCATATGAGTCTTAGGCATGGCTTTCATGGTGTGCTGGATCAAGCTGGTGACGGTCCAGGATTTACCGGAACCGGACTGGCCGATAATCGCAAAATGCCGGCCAAACAGTGCGCGCGGATCCAGGCTTAGGTGATAATCTTTATGGCTGGCCAACTGCCCAATAAAAAATTCGTAATCGCGAAATTTGGAAAAAATCGCGTTGATTTCGCTGAGCCCAACGGCATATACCGCCGCGCCCGGTGTCGGATAGTGGCGCACGCCGCGAATGAAGACATTGCTTTCGTTCAACTCACCGACCGGGATCAAAGCAATAAAGCGGTCGGTCGCACGGTTGCCGGCGGCGTCAAAGCGGTCACGTTCCCACATTTTGAACACCAGCGCCAATACGCCAATATGCGACTGCCTAATCACCACATACGAGCCAATATGGCCGGCCAGGATTTCTTCATCGCCGAGCTTGATGATAGGCGCAGCTGTCGAATGCTCTTCGGTGATACGGGCGTCCATTCCGTCGCCTCTGACTTCGGTTAAATGGCCGATCAAGATATTTTGCGTTAGCTGCGTCATGATGTCCTCTCTGGTAAAGCCGCTGGGCTAAGCTTAGACGATTTTTAAGGTCTGACCCGGCCTTCATTCGTCTGGGACCGAGCAGCGGTTTTGCGCCAAAATGGCCAACAAATCGCTACAAACGCTACAACATGGGGCCAACTCCGTCACGGCAAGCCATTGAACGTTTGGTACTTTTGACTGACGAAGCGTTGCGGTCTGATTATTGCTATCATCAAATCAGCGTTATTAAATATTACACAAGAGGTGAATATGAAAATCGGCATACCCAAGGAAATCAAACCTAACGAAAACCGGGTGTCGGTGGTACCGTCCGGCGTGGCCGCGTTGATAAGCGCAGGGCATGATGTCACGTTGGAAAGCGGCGCCGGCGTTGGCGCCGGTTTCGAAGACGCGCTATATCAAGCGGCAGGCGCGCAATTGGTGGACGGTCCGGAACCGGTTTGGGCCTCGGCCGATATGATCGTCAAGGTCAAGGAGCCGATAGAACCCGAATGGTCACGGATTCGCCCCGGCCAAACCCTATTCACCTATTTTCATTTTGCCGCCAACCGCCCTCTGGCCGAGGCGCACCTGGCATCCGGCGCTACCTGTATCGCCTATGAGACCGTGCAATTGCCGTCAGGTGAATTACCCTTGCTAACTCCGATGTCGGAAGTGGCCGGCCGGCTGGCTGTGCAAGAAGGAGCACATTATCTGGAAAAACTTTACGGCGGCCGCGGCATGTTGCTCGGCGGTGTACCGGGAGTATTGCCGGCTAAGGTCTTGATTTTGGGCGGCGGGGTCGTCGGCACGCAAGCAGCAAAAATGGCGGCCGGTTTGGGCGCACAGGTCACGGTGATGGATTTGTCACTGGAACGTCTGCGCCAGCTCAGCGATATTTTGCCGGCGAATGTGCAACTGCTGTTCTCCAGCCGTCACGCTATCCTGGAGCAAATCCGCACTGCGGACCTAGTCATTGGCGGCGTACTGGTCACGGGGGCCGCGGCACCCAAGCTGATCCGCGCCGACGATTTAAAATTGATGCAACCCGGCGCGGTCATCGTCGATGTCGCGGTGGATCAAGGCGGCTGCGTGGAAACCACTCACCCCACCACCCACGCCGATCCGATTTATGTCATCGACAATGTGGTGCATTATGCGGTGGCCAATATGCCCGGCGCGGTCCCTCGCACCTCGACACTCGCACTAACCAACGCCACCCTGCCCTATGCCCTGCAACTTGCCAACAAAGGCTGGCAGCAAGCGCTGCGGGAGAATCCAGCGTTACTAAAAGGATTAAACATCGTCGCCGGCAATGTCACTTGCCAAGGTATTTCGGATGCGTTCGGCTTTAACTACCTGGCCCCTGAGCAGTTTCTGAATTAAAACACTTCAATCAGCCGCACTGCCGGAGACATAAAAAAGGGGCCTAATCGGCCCCTTTCTATTTACCGGACTTTTTTAACCTTTAGTTAAAACTCGAACCCGGTGTTCCTGGCAATTGCGGCATGGTTTGCGCGGGGAATTCGCCGGTCAGCGCGTTCAAAAACGCGACAATATCGGCTACTTCGGCGTCTGACAGCTCTTTGTTCAATTGCAATTTAGCCATCAGCCAAACCGCTTTGTCCAAAGTTTTTACCGAACCGTTGTGCATATAAGGTGCGGTCAAAGCAATGTTACGCAGAGTCGGAACTTTAAACAGGTGCTCGTCGCTTTCCTTTTTGGTGACTTCGGCCAGGCCTTTGTCTTTTTGGAAGTGATATTGCGCTTCGAAAAATCCGCTGGAGTTAATCGGGAATTTTTGGAACACGCCAGGACCGTTAAAGGCAGGACCGCTATGGCAGCTGGTGCAACCCACTTCCACGGCTTTTTTCAGGCCGCGTTCTTGCTGTTCGGTCAATGCGTCTTTATCACCTTTGACATATTTGTCGTAAGCGCTATTTGGGGTAATCAGGGTTCTTTCGTAGGCGGCAATCGCTTTAGTCGCGTTGTCTTTGGTAATGGCTTCGGCGTCGCTACCGAAGGCTACTTCGAAGGCATGACGGTACCCTTTGATGGTTTTTAAACGCGCCACCACATCATCCCAGCTTTTCATGCCCATTTCGATCGGGTTGGTGACTGGGCCAGCCGCTTGCGCTTCCAGACTGTCGGCACGACCGTCCCAGAATTGCACTTTATTGAACGCCGAGTTCCAGACAGTGGGCGCACTGCGACCGCCGGTTTGACCATTAACGCCCATGGAGTTTGGCCGATTATCTTCGCCGCCTAACATGGTATTGTGGCAGGACGCACAAGCAACGGTGCCGGTAGAAGACAAGCGTGGATCGTGGTAAAGCATTTTACCCAGTTCAACCTTTTCGGCCGTGGTAGGGTTATCGGCGGGCGCCGGTGCAGTGGTTGGCAGTGGTTCGGCCGCCATTACGGACATAGAACCAGTCAGCGCTATCGCGGAAACCAGCATACGAAATTTAAACATGAGATCCTCCTAAGTAATTATAGTTAGCCAAGGGCTGCCGAATTGTAAGATATTGGCGCTCGGCAGGTAAATTAAATTGCATTGTCACCGCCGGCCTGCGCCAAAACCGTGAGTTTACAAACCGCACCTATTCCGCGAACGATGCGATTTACTTCGTTCGCTGAAAATCTTGGAAACGGAGCGCAAGCGAAGTGAAGATTTTTAGTCCCCGATAGCCGTAGCGCCGGGCGGGTTTTCGCAGCGAAGCGGAGAAAACCTGCAAGGCATCGCGACACGGCGTCAAGTCATGCGAGAGCCGATGTTTCGACCCCCTGTTGGGTCGAAATGAGGTGACGCGGACGAATCGGGGCCGCCGAAGGCATAAACTGCCAGCAAATTTTTCGCGCTGAAATCGGATGGGACCCATTTCAGCTTTACCGAAAAATGCTGGCGCTCTTGTACCGTATTCCCAACTGCTCTGGCCGCATACAGACAAGATGAAGCGGCAAGCAACCCGCCGGATCCCTAATCGATTCTTGCAAGCCTCCGAGCTATTCGGTTTTCGCTTATAGTCTTGCGCGCGAGGCTATTACGCTTACGCACAAGGCGTTTTTGTTTGCGTCCAAGCGAATGACACTTTCGCGACCAGCAAAAATGCGATTAACGCTCGGCGCTAAGACTTGCGAATGGGAAACTGCCTATCTCCCATCCGAAAATAAGGCTCATAACTGTCCATCCGTTCGGGAATTGGGTGTAACCGCTCACTGTATTGGTGGTGGACTTAGATGGTCAAATGACCTATCGGTATTCTTTATTTCGAGAGACCTACCAACATTTTCTGATTCGTTATTCGTTGGGGGGATGATGTTTTAAAACTGGATATTTACTTTGAACGCATTCTGGCAGCGTTGGAAAAATACTGAAATATCGCCGTCGAAGTCGCTAAGCCGAGCCAATATACCTTCCCTAAATCCTCGGAACTTGAGGATTATGTGGTTTCAATGCGGCTAATTTCCTTGGCGATTGTTTTAAATATTGATGAGGCGAAATTCATCCGTCTAGCCGATTGTATTGGAAATATTGGGGAAGACTAATTTATTTTTTATTCTTCTGTGACTTCGTCACTGACAAGTAATGTGCATTCACTTATATTGCATTCGCCACTAAATGATTTGTTTGGCATAAAAATCAATAATCATTACCGGGCAATAACTCATAAAAACAATATAAGGTAGGAATTGCAATGTTAGATTTAATCTTAAAATTCGCATCAAGTATTTTACAAATGAACCTCAGAGACCATCACGATATACCATTTGCTTTGCCCTTGGTGTTCGCGGCAGTATTAGGTTTTGTCATAGGGTTCATTATTCTAAAGTTCATAGGAAATGAACAAAAACAAGATGCAGAGCAATAAAACTAATTATTTTCTGTAGACTTTAATATCTTGTTTAACGCCTCAAAATTGATATTTTGGATGCAGCCTCTACTTAATGTTAACCAACCATAACTTTCAAAGCGTTTAAGATGGCGCGAAACCACTTCCCGAGCTGAGCCTAACTCCAAGGCCAGCTCATTATGTGTTTTATAAATAGTGTCATCACCGATCGCTATAAGCACCTTGGCAAGTTTTTGGTCGACCGAGCCGAATGAAATGCTTTCCATTCGCTTGATGACATCGGCTAGTCGCTTGGAAAAATTGCGAAATACAAATTCACGAAAAAAAGTCGATTGCTCCAAGCAACGATGGAAAATGTGCGCGGGAATCGCAAAAGCACTCACTTCTGATTCAGTATATCCCTCCGCCGGATAATTATTATCGCCTAACAAACAGGAAGTTGTTAATACGCAAGAATCTCCCGCTTGAACATGATAGAGCAATATCTCTCTCCCATCTGCTGAAATAATTTGCGCCCTTATACTGCCAGACAACATCAATAAATAATTATCACACGCCTTTCCAGGATAAAAAACTTGTTGCCGAGAAGGCAGATCAACTACAACGGCCGCATCCATTAATTGCCGGATAACATTATCATTACTACCCATGAACTCTGGAAAATGCAGTTTCCATAATTTCTCGTTCATCATTTCCCACCTTGACAGGTTAATTAAACCCAATAGATATTCTTATGTTTTAAACATGAAAGTTATTATTTTTGTTTCAACATTGATTAAGCAAAACAACCAACAAATCAGCTGATTTTCTTCGGACCTCACCTTACAGACCGAGTTGCGCTCAAGACAAACCCGGCTAAACGCCTACCGCAATGGCCGCTAGACTGTCATGATCCTCAACTGCAGCCGACGTCCGTTTGATTAACTCGATGTTGCTGCTACGCTCCATCATGCCGCCGATGGCTAGCGTAACGATCATGGCTTCAAACGCATACGAAAGATGCGCACGATAACGTTGAAAAAGCGTGTTCTCGTCAATCTCATCCACCCGATGCTTGGCCAATGATGCTTGATAAAGATTCAATAGTTCCGATTCATGTGCACGGCGACAATCCGGTTTGAGCGAGGTGGCTAAAAAATAGGCCACATCGCCTATGCCTTCTCCCATACGCACCAGCTGCCAATCCAGAAATCCCGGTTGTGCGTCTTGCCAGAATAGGTTGCCGGGGTGGCAATCGTGATGAACCAGCGTTTGTGGACCTGTGGCAAGCGATTGGGTGATGCGATGGCGATTAGCCGCATAGCCCAGCGCAGGAAGATGCAGCTTGCTGGGTACCAGGTTGCCGGCGAGCTTAAGACCCTGTTTCATTAAAGGTACGGCAAGCAGGTTACCCATGTAATGCTCGACATTATTATTGAAACCGCTGAGCCAACGATGGGTATGCAGTAAATGGCGATGATTCCAGTAGTGCGCATGAAATCTAGCGAGTTGCTGAATCACTTGTCGAGCCTGGTGCAGCGACAAGGCATCACCTGGTTGGCCAGGTGTAAAACCGTATTCGCTCAGATCGGTCATCACCAAGGTAGAGCCGCGACCAAACCGGGTTTGCGCCGCCAATATGTTTGGCAACTTGACTGGCGAGGCCTTTGAAAGCGACTGATAAAAGAGTACTTCCTTGTATAACAAGCGCGGCAATGCCGTTATCAGGCGCGACCTCATGGCCAGAGACGGGGTTTTTACAAACCATCGCAAAGGCACTATATCGGGCGCATCATGATTAACCAACACCCGAAGGCGCGTTGAGGTACCAATGCTGACAGACTGAATACTAATGTCTGAGACTTTGGCGTCGGCTGCATAGTGATTAACAATGCCTTGCGCCCATCGCCGCGACAAGTCCGCCGGGCGACGTACCACAATATTCTGATTCATGACTCCCCACTATTCATCGACAGCCACATGCTTAGGCATATCGCGATTAATCAAAAAATACACTACCGGAATCACCACCAGCGAAAACAGTGTCGAGGCGATGATGCCGAAAATAAAGCTCCAGGCCAGGCCGGAAAAAATCGGATCCAGCACAATCATCACCGAACCGAGCACTGCCGAGGCGGCGGTCAAAAAGATCGGGTTCAAACGGGTCGCGCCGGCTTCGATAATCGCATCGGCCAGACTGATGTCCGGGTTGCCGCGATAGATGTTTTCGATGAAGTCGATCAGGATGATGGAATTACGCACCACGATACCGGCCAGTGCAATCATGCCTATCATCGCCGTGGCGGTGAAATACACCGGATCGGCATATTGACCAACATCCGCCGCGAACAAGTTGATGAACCAAAAGCCGGGCATGATGCCTATCACCGTCAGTGGAATAGCGATCATCATGATCAGCGGCACGCCGAGCGAACCGGTCTGACCGACCAATAGAATATAGATCATCACCATCGCCGCCGCAAAGGCGAGACCCAGATCCCGGAACACATCGACCGTGATTTTCCACTCCCCTTCCCCGGCCATTTCTGCGCTATAACCGGCCGGTAGCGGTTGTTTATCTAAAACAGACTGCAAATCCCAAACTGCTTCCACTGGACTACGACCCGCCATTTCACCCAGCACATAGGATACCGGCTGAAGATTCTTGTGATAAATGGTCTGGTCGCCATTTTCATGCGCGAAATGACCGAGTTCGCTCAAACGCACCAAGTCGCCATTGGCCGACTTCACCGACAGATTCAGCAAATCGGCTTCGGAGGACCTGGCGGCTCTGGGCAATTGCAGGTCAATTAAGAGCGGCTGGCGTTCGCTGGCGATATGCAGGGTACCGGCCATGCCGCCTTCTACCGCTAGTTTCAGACTGTTGGAAACTTGCAGATTGCTGATGCCCAACAAGGCCGCTTTGTCCTGATCGAGAACAAAGTGCAGTTGTTCCTGAGGCGCCTGGACGTAATCGTCGACATCGACGACACCTGCGGTTTTCTCCAACTCGGCTCTTACCCGTTTCGACACGGTAATGATGTCAGCGTAACTGGCTTCCGGCGGGCCATAGACTTCCGCAACCACGCTGGATAACACCGGCGGTCCCGGTGGCATTTCGACAATCTTGATGTTGGCGTTGTAATGTTTACCAATACGCTCTATATCCGGCCGCATTCGTAGTGCAATGCCATGTGACTGTTGCTCTCGGTGGGCTTTGTCAACCAACACCATACGAATGTCGCCGACGTAAGCGCCCTGGCGCAGATAGTAATGCCGCACCAGACCGTTAAAATCCATGGGCGAAGCCAGACCGACATAAGTTTGATAGCTGCTGATTTCGTTCACGGTAGCAAGATATTGGCCTAAAGCCGTGGCCACTTCATTAGTCGCTTCCAACGACGAGCCGCGCGGCATGTCGATCATCAATTGCAGTTCGTTTTTATTATCGAACGGCAGCAGTTTCAAGGGCACGACCCGTGTGACAGCCATCATCGTCGACAAGACAAAAGCGACGAACACCACCAGCAAAAACCATAAGGCTTTGGCTTTGTTATTGAGTAAAGGCGCCATAATGGCCTGATAAAGTTTGAAGCCGCCGGTGTCCTGTAAGTTGAATTCAGGTCCGTGATCTTTACCGTAATCGCCCTTCAACAATTTATAACTGGCCCAGGGTGTCACCGTGAAGGCGATCAGCAACGACATCAGCATCGCAATTGGTACGTTGAAGGCCATCGGCGCCATGTAGGGACCCATCATGCCGGTGATGAAAAACATCGGCACGAAGGACATGATCACGGCAAAGGTCGCCAGTATCGTCGGCGGACGAATTTCGTTAACTGCGGTGAGCAGTGCCTGCAGAGGCGGTTCTTTACGCATCTTATAATGGCGGTGGATATTTTCGACATCGACGATAGGATCGTCCACCAGCAAGCCGAGTGACAAGATCAACGCGAACAGCGTGACCCGGTTGATGGTGTAACCGAAAATCAAATCCAGCATCAAGGTTACCGCAAAGGTCATCGGCACCGCCAAGGATACGATCAGCGATTCCTTGAAACCCAGCGACAAAGCCAGCAACACGATGATGGTCAATATGGCGATGCTTAAATGCATCACCAGTTCGTTGACTTTATGATCCGCCGTTTCGCCGTAATTGCGGGTGACGGTGACCAGGACATCGTCGGGAATCAAGGTGCCGTGCAGTTGTTCGGTGAGTTCCAAGACCTGCTCGGCGACACCTACCGCATTACTGCCCCGGCGCTTGGCAATGGCGAGGGTGACCATTTGCCGCTCTTCACCGACAACAGGTAATACCTCAGCGCCATGCCCTACGGTTTTCATCTGCTCGACGCCCGGCCCGAAGCCGATGCGGGTGTAATAATCGGTATCCTTAGCGCCGTCGATAATTTCGGCTACGTCGCGCAAATAGACCAGCCGACCGCCGACGTTTTTCAGTACCGTTGCCCCTAATTGTTCGACCGATTGGTAATTCGGGCCGGCTTCCAAAAGGATTTCGCGGTTGTTTTGATTCAGACGACCCGCCTGCAGATTGATGTTGCTTTGCGCCAATGTCTGTTGCAGTTCCAACAGGCTGATGCCTGTCGCCTGTAATTTGGCGGGATCGGGATGTAGCGAAATTTGCCGAGGCGCGGCGCCGAGCACCGAACTTTCGCCCACATCGTCAATGGCGCGCAAACGCTCTATCAGTTCTTCAGCAATGCGGCGGACGGCCATGATGTCTTCGCTGCCTTTGGGCATCGACAGGCTTAACAGCAAAATCGGCACATCGTCGATTTCCACCGGCTTAACCACCCAGTCGCTGACGCCGGCCGGAATGATATCCAGATTAGCCTGCAGTTTGTCCCGGGTTTTAATCAAGCTGTCTTCGATGCTTTCGCCCACCCGATAGCGCACCGTCACCAATGACTGGCCCGGACTGGATGCCGAGTAGACATATTCCACCCCTTGAATCTGCTTGAGCAGCACTTCCAGCGGCGTGGTGACGCGCTTTTCGACTTCCTCGGCGCTTGCGCCCGGATAATGCACGAACACATCCATTACCGGCACGATGATTTGCGGATCTTCCTCGCGCGGCGTCAATATTAGCGCAGCGGCGCCGGCCAACAAGGAAATCAGCAGGAACAGCAGTGACAGATGTGAGGTGGTAAATAAGCGGACAATGGCGACGGTCAGGCTGTCCTTTGGAGTTTCGCCCGATTTAATAACCTCTTTCATTGCAGCAACCCACCATTACTTAATAAGGTTTCGCCTTCATGTAAGCCGGACAACACCTCAACTTGCTCGCCATAGGTTTTCCCGGTGCGAATATGCCGGGTCGTCAGTCGCTGACCCTCAACGATTTTGACCGCTTCCAACTGGCCATAACGTATAACGGCGGCAGTGGGAATCATTAAGGCGGGTTGCGCCGTCTCACAACCGAGTTCCAGCCAACCGAACTGGCCATGCTGCAAGCCTTCGATTTTCGGTAACTTGACTTTGATGTCCTGAGTGCGAGTTTGTGGGTCGATTTCCGGCGACATTTCGTCTATCGTCGCACTCACCGCTTGCTGGAGCGCATCGAAACGCACTTTGACCGGCATGCCCAATTTAACCGACGCGGCGCAGTGGCTGGCAATCGAGGCTTCCAGGCGTAAATCGTCGGGTTTGTATAAGCTGACGATAGGCTGATTCGGTAAGCCCATGTCGCCAGGTTCTTGCAAGCGCTCGCCGATCACGCCGTCAAATGGCGCGTAAAGCACGTTTTCACCGAGCATAACTTTAGCTTGTTGCGCCGCACCGGCGGCTTGGCCGGCCATCGCCCGAGCCGCTTTGGCTTGGGCAATCCCCGCATCGTAACTCTGCCGGGTTGCCGCCTGTTTTTCATACAGTTCGACCGTGCGTTTTTCATCGGCACTGGCTTGCGCCGCTTGGGCTTGGGCGGCGTTATGCGCCGCACTGGCCGCCTGATAGGCAGCGCGCAAATCCCTATCATCCATGCGAGCAATGACATCGCCTTTTTTCACTTTATCGCCAGGATGCACGGTGATTTCAAGAATACGGGCATTCAATTTTGGCGCTATTTTTGCCGCTAAGCGGGATCGCACCACGCCTTGCCAAGACAAACCATTGTCTGCGGTTTGCTTGCCGATTATTTGCGTTTTTGCGCCACTGGGTAAGCCGAAGCCGTTCGCTGTGGTGTTACCGGGTTCCGTTTTTTTATCGCCGCCCAAGATGCCTAGCGCAAATAAAATCACCAACAGCAAAGCCGTTATCGCTGCTGCGGGGATAAACCATTTCGGCATGTTTGATTCAGAAAAATGTTCGGTCATCTTGACTCCTTTATTGCCAGAAACCGGTGGCTTGTTTGAGGTCTGCTTCGGCGCGCAAAGCGTCGAAACGGGCGGTGATTTGTCGGGTGTGGGCCTTATCGCGTGCGACTTCCGCTTCGATATAACGGGTCACGGTCACCACGCCGGCTTGTCGCTGCTCATTCACCAAGCGCAAGGCTTCTTCAGCGGCTTTAACCGCCACTACGCTGACCTCGGCGCGGCTAAGGGCATTTTGTAAATTGAGTTGTGCCGATTTCAGCTGATTTTCGATGCGTAGTCGGGTTTGTCTGGCGGCTTCCTGGGCGGCAGTCAGTTCGTGCTCGGCTTTTTTGATTTTTTCCTGGGTGGCAAAGCCGGAAAACACATCCACTTCCACCATCACACCGGCGCTGACATTGTCGCGATTGCTGCTGAAGGCCAAATCTTTACTGTCTGAGCCATAGCTGACAAAGGCATCGGCCCTAGGTAAATGGGCTGCTTGTGCCACATTTAGCTGTTGTTCGGCAATGGCCACGCGCTTATCGGCAGCCTTTAATTCGGGATGGCTGCTAAGCGCCTGATTAAGCAATTCGTCAAAAACCGCCGGGCCAGCCGGTAAAGCAGCGTGCTGACTGGAGCTTATGGCAAAATTTTCGCTGGCCGATAAGCCCAGCAAGGTTTTCAACATACTTTGCGCCAGTTCTATGGTGTTGGCGGCTTGAATTTCCGAGTCCTTGGCTTCGGCCAATTGTACTTCCAGCGACAAGACATCGGATTTCAGTAAGGTACCGGCGTCAAAACGAATGCGTGATTGATTGAGCTCGCTTTGTACAGCTTCCATGGAGCGTAAGCTCACGTCGTGAGCTTCCATGGCCGCCAACTCGCCGTAATACGCTGCCGTGACGTTATTCACCAATTGATTGCGCGTTGCGGCTTTTTCCAGTTCGGATGTTTCAATACCCAGTTCCGCCGCCTGTTTCCGGTAATAATCCTGGCCGCCGCGAAACAGCGAATAAGTCGCTGTCACTTGCGGGCGATAATTATCGACACCGCCGGGATGATTGAAGTCGCTACCCGCAAAACTGAGACGGCGTTGGGCAATGATCATCGCAAAGGCCTGAGCCGGATTATCGCTGTGCTGATAGGACAAACTGGCCTTGATCTGCGGATAAAAATTGGCCAAGGATTCCCCCAATTGGGCGTTAGCCTGCTCGATACGAGCTTGCATGATGCCGAGTTCGGGATTATTGGCCAAGGCCGTATCAATGGCTTGCTCAAGTGTGTATTGACTGCGCTCCGAGTCGGCAAAAGCCGGGTTCATCGCTAGCAATAGCAGGGACGATACCAACCAAAAATGTTTATGTCTCATTGAGTAATCTGCGTCCGGTTAAAACAAATGGGATGGGATATAACAAGTAAATTCAGCACATCCTGTCATCAACTAAGGTGATTTTTGAAAAAGTTTATACCCATTGGCAATGCCAAATATGTCGTCCGCTCAGCCAACGGCAAATTGCTTGCTTTGGGTACATTTATTGCCCTAAATCGCCTAAAGTAACAGCAGCGGCGGGTCAGACTCAACACCACTGCTGTTTAAGTTTGTCTTAGCCTTTTAAGCGCATGATGCCGAACATTTTCAAGGTCAGTTTTTCATAATAAGGTTCGCTGATCCCCTTACGGACTTTGCGCATGAAGTATTTTTCATACCCAATTTTGGCCAAATGCACCCATTTACCGCTGGACGCCCACTGCACATTGCGCGGTGGAATTTGCGGCATCGCCAGGAAGGCCACACCGCTGTCGCCGAAGTCTGCCAGACACAATGCGTTCCAGGTCCCTTTATCCTTAGGTTCTTTACCATCGAGCTCAGCCCGGATGTTGTGCGCGGTAGCAGTGACCATCGATTCAATCATGTAACCGGTTTTCGGTGTACCAGTTGGTACAGGGGTTTGTTCCAGCGGCGGAATGGCGATACAAACGCCGATTGAATAGATATTTTTAAAGGTCGGGTTACGTTGATGCTCATCGACGATGACAAAACCCCGTGGATTGACCAGTTTATCGATGCCGGTCAACGCATCCACACCTTTGAAGGCTGGCAATATCATACTGTGCTTAAACGGCAGTTCGTGTTGCTTTTTCACTTGGCCATTTTCATCCACTTCGGTGACATACATCATGCCGGCTTCGATTTTGTCGATTTTGGCATTGCAAATCCAATTGATACTTTTATTCCGCAATTCGCTTTCCAGCATACCTTTGGTATCGCCCACGCCACCTAAGCCCAAATGGCCGATATAAGGTTCGGAAGTGACATAGGTCATTTTAACTTTGTCGCGAATTTTGCGTTGGCGCAGATCGGTTTCGGCGATGAACATATATTCATAAGCCGGACCAAAGCAGGACGCGCCTTGCGCAGCACCAATGATGATCGGACCGGGTTCTTCGACAAACTTGGTCCAAAACTCACCGGATTCGCCGGCATGATCCACATGGCAAACCGATTGAGTATGGCCATCAGGTCCCAAGCCCGGTACCTCGTCAAACGCCAGTTTAGGGCCGGTGGCGATAATCAGAAAATCATAATCGACCATAGCGCCGTCAGCCAATTCAATCTGGTTGTTTACCGGATGAAAACGAGTGACCTTTTGTTGAATAAACCCAATTTTCTTTTTCTTGAACATCGGCGCCAATTCAACCTTAATGTCTTCCGGTTTGCGCCAATTAACCGCCACCCAAGGGTTTGAGGGTACAAAATGAAAGGTTGGCGTGTCGGCGATCACCACCACTTCATCTTCCTTGCGTGCATTTTCTTTCATTTCCAATGCCATCGGGATACCGCCAATGCCAGCGCCTACGATTACTATTTTTGCCATGAGACTACTCCTAATTGATAAATGGATATTTTTTATGCCGGTTTTATTGGCAAGTTTGTTGTATGCCCAATTTTTTCAAGATCATTTCCAGCGGGCAGAATCGGGTAAAACCGCTTTGAAACAAATTGGCCCCGACGAACGCGGTAAACCAAAGCCAATTGCCGGACTGAAATAAGGGGCTGCCTGCAACGCCCAAACTTAAAGACAGTAAAATAAAAAAACCGGCGACGATACGGACAATGCGTTCGGCGCTCATGACTGCCGCTCTTTACTGCGTTGTGCCAAGCTCTCACAGGATTGATCGATACCGTGATGATCGATGTCACACACCGATTCCAGCCACATAGCGTTGATGATGGCAAAGGACGCCGCGAAACCGACGCCGAGTATCCAAGCGAAATACCACATGATGTGTCTCCTTAATAAAGTGTGTGACTGTCTTTAAGAACAGCGGCTTCGGTCACGCTGCCCCACATCACTCGGTAAACAAAGCGGGTGTATAGCAGCACGATGGGTAGAAAGATGATGGTGATCCAAAACCCCAGTAATAAGGTGTTATGACTGGACGTTCCGTCCCACAAAGTCAGACTTGAACCGGGAGCGGTAGACGAGATCAACAGGAAGGGAAACAGACCGAAACCGACGGTCAAGGCAATACCCACGATTCCTAGACTGCTGGCGATAAATGCGCCTATTCTCGAGTCGCCCTTGCCCAGCAGCCATGCCAAGCCGATCCCGACAAATCCGATCAAAGGCGCCAGCCACATCCAGGAATAGCGCATGAAATGCTGCAACCAGCTTGCGCCGTTGCTGATCACGGTTTTATGCAAAGGGTTAGAGGGGGCATCGGTGGCGGCCATCCGGGTAATCTCGGGACGGTCTATACCAACGAAGACCCAAAGCGTTGTGGCTGCCAGCGCAAGCAACAACATCGGTCCCAACGCATTCACGGTATTCACGGCACGTTCATGGATCACACCTTCACTTCGCCATTTCAAAAACAAAGCGCCGTGAAAAGTAGTCAGCAACAAACCGGTGACGCCGCACAACAAGGCAAACGGACTCAACAAGGCCCAGAACGAACCCTCGTAAAACGAGCGCAAATCCTGGTCGAAGTGAAATGGCAAACCCAGAATCAAATTGCCCACCAGCACACCGAGTAAGATCGGCGGCAGGCTGCTACCGATAAACAAGCTCCAATCCCAGCTATTGCGCCAGCGCGGATCTTCGATCTTGCTACGATAGTCAAAAGCCGCTGGACGAAAGAACAGCGAAAACAACACCAACAGCATTGCCGCGTACAGGCCGGAAAACAGCGTGGCATATACGGCCGGCCAAATCGCGAATATCGCACCGCCCAGTAGAACCAGCCAAACTTGGTTGCCTTCCCAGGTCGCGCCGACGGTGTTGATAATCACCCGACGCTCGACGTCGTTTTTACCAATGAACGGCAGCAAGGTGCCGACCCCAAAATCAAAGCCTTCGGTTAGCGCAAACCCGATACCGACGACACCGATAAAGACCCACCAGATCAGGCGAATGGTTTCATAATCAAACATGATAAACTCCTTTTGATAATTGGTTTAGGCGTGTTGTTGTTCGAAACAATAACGGCCGGTATGCAAGCTGCTGGGCCCCAATTTCACGTATTTCAGCATCAGATACATCTCGATGATCAGCAGCACGGTATAGAACAAGGCAAAGCCACCTATGCTGAACCAGAGTTGGTCGGCACTCAGGCTGGAGACGCTCATATGGGTAGGCAAGACGCCGGAAATGGTCCAGGGTTGGCGACCGACTTCGGCGACAAACCAACCGGTTTCGGCGGCGATCCACGGTAGTGGTATGCACCACACCGCCATCCGCAACAACCAACGTTTCTGGTCGGCAACTCGGGTGGCGCAGTAATAAAACGTCATAGCGAAGATGAACAACATGGTAAAGCCGCAGGCCACCATAATCCGGAAGGTCCAGAACAGCGGCGCGACTTTAGGTATCGTGTCGTTGGCGGCCTTAGCAATCGTTGCCGCATCGGCATCGACCACTTTCTCGGTGTATTTTTTCAACAATAAGCCGTAACCGAGATCGGCCTTGTGGGCGTCGAAAGTCGCTTTGGCACTCAGGTCGCCGCCGCGCAGTTTCTGCAACTCCGCATAAGCCACCATGCCGCTTTTGATACGTTCGACACTGTCCTCACGTAAATCTTTTAAACCCTTGACATCTTCGTCTATTGAACGCGTAGCGATCAGGCCCAGTACATAGGGTACTTTGATGGCAAAATCGGTTTTCTCATTGGCCTGATCCGGGAAACCGAACACGGTGAAGCCGGCCGGCGCCGGATGGGTTTCCCATTCCGATTCGATAGCAGCCAGCTTCATTTTTTGGGTTTCGCCGGAGGTATACCCGCTTTCGTCACCCAACACGATGACCGACAGCACGGAGGCCAAACCAAAAGCCGAAGCAATTGAGAATGATCGCCGGGCAAAGCCTATGTCGCGCTTGTTCAGCAAGTACCAGGAGCTGATGCCAAGCACGAACATTGAGCCGGTCACGTAACCTGCAGCGACGGTATGCACAAACTTGACCTGCGCCACCGGATTGAAGAACACATCGGCGAAACTGGACATTTCCATACGCAAGGTTTCGTAATTGAATTCGGCACCGACCGGATACTGCATCCAGCCGTTGGCGATCAAAATCCACAAGGCCGATAGACTGGTACCGACTGCCAACAACCAAGTAACCGTAAGATGCTGGACTTTGCTGAGCCTATCCCACCCAAAAAAGAACAAACCTACAAAGGTCGATTCCAGAAAAAACGCCATCCAGCCTTCCGCCGCCAACAGCGGCCCGAAGATGTCGCCGACGTAATGCGAGTAATAGGCCCAATTGGTGCCGAATTGAAACTCCAGGGTTAACCCGGTGGTGACACCCATGGCAAAGTTGATCCCAAACAACTTGCCCCAGAACTTGACCATGTCCTTATAGACTTCTTTGCCGGTCATGACGTACACCGACTCCATGATGCCGAGGATAAAGGTCATGCCCAAGGTCAGCGGCACGAAGAGAAAGTGATACAGCGCGGTTAGACCGAACTGCATGCGAGACAGCATGACTATATCGTCACCGAACATGGCGAGACTCCTGTTGAGGTTGAGAAGAAATATCGTTGGGGGTTGCCGTCTGCACGGCGGGTAATGCAAAGTGTTGGGCAATATCCGGCTTGCTGACCGGCTTATCCATCCAGCGGAAAATCAGAAACCAGAGGCCAATCAGCAACAGAATCTTAATCAACAGTGCCGCGCCTATCTCCCAGCGCAAAAGGCTGGATTTGGGTAAAGCCGGTTTTAAAAAATTTGTAGACATGTTTAACCCCCTGTTTGCTTATAAAAATGCCGTTAATGCGATGACTGCATGGGTTGCGTGGTGATGGTCGGCATCTTGCCAACTTTGAGCATCATCATGCCTCGTTGCGCCATCATCACCCCCATCGCTATCACCAATATGCCGGAGACACGCACCATCTGCCGCATCGCACCGTGAGACAGCAGGCTTGCGAATAGGCCGAATCCCAATAAAGGCAGCAAGGTACCCAATCCGAACATGAGCAGTATCATTCCGCCTTGAAACGGATCGCCGCTACCGGCCGCCATCACATACATCGCTTGTAAGGGTCCACAACCCAATAACAAACCGGTCAACAAACCCGTGCGCAATGCACTACGCGTCGGCTTGCGCAATTCGTCGGCAACCGCCCGATTCACGGCTTTTGGCATGCGTAGCGTAAAACGCCGCAAAAAGGCAAAAAAGTTAAGCATTTTCAAGCCATAGATCAGCAAAAAAATGCTGGCTGCCAGCGCAACCGCTCCGCGTATTTGCGGTGTGATGGCGATAGTCGCGCCTAGCAAACCAAATCCGGCGCCCAACACGGTGTATGACAGGGTTTTGCCAAAGGCATAACTCAAATGCGCCAGCAACTGCTTAGTCTTAGATACTGCTGAATCGGTATAAGCCACCACAAAGCCTCCGCACATGCCGATACAATGAAAACCGGTCAGAAAACCAATGCCCAGCAGCACCGCATAGCTCATCTGCGGTTTGATTTGCTGCATGACAGCCGGCATTTGGCTCTTACCCCAAAATGCCACACCGCCTACCACGACCAATAACAGTAAAAACAGCGCAAAACGCTTTAACGCCAACCAGGACCCGCCGGATGCTTCCGGTTTTTTAATGGCATAACCTTTGGCGATAATCGCCTGTTCAATATCGGCTGGGTGGATCTGGGCATTGTCGTACACCACCTCCACCGTTTGCCGGCTATAACTGGCGGCTACCATATCGACACCGATTAATTCACCGACCGCCTGCTGAATGGTGTCTTCGCAGCCCACACAGTACATGCCTTCGACAACAAATTTTTCCTTGTTAATTGCCATCACTTTTCTCCTAAGTGGTTGATCCGGAGAGACGCTGTTAAAACAATGCTGCCCTTGGGGAGATCAGTTTGTCTTTCTTCGCCAATCCGGATCGATTCTTTACCGACGATTATTCGACCAAGAAATCGCGCATCATGCCCATATCCTCGTGCTCCAGGTTGTGGCAGTGATACATGAATAGCCCTTTGAAGTCCTGAAACGGTTTGATGATTTTTACGGTTTCGCCGGGCATCACCAGCACGGTGTCCTTCCAGCCGCCCTGGATAAACCCGTCCTTGACCGTAGCGTAATCGTCGCCTACATCTGTGCCGACGGTACGACTGAGAATTTGAAAATACTGGCCATGTAAATGAATAGGATGCGCCATAGCCATCATCATACCCATGCCACCGCCTCCCATACCCCCCATTTTGCGGCCGCCTTCGCCACCCTCGTTGCCACCGTCACGCATGCCCATTCCCATGCGGCGACCCGGCTTGTCTTCACCATGACTCATGCCGCCCATCATGCCCATGCCACCCATCTTATGACCGCCGGATTCGGACTTGTTTTCCTCACCGTGCTGCATGCCTTGCATGGATTGAGCTTTGCCATCTCCGCCACCGTGGGCATGGAATATCTCCATTAACTGCACGGTATTAAACGGAATCCGCTCACTGGGCAGAATGTCGTTATAAGCATAAGGCCGGCCATTCAGCACCATTTTCATCGGCCCTTCGGAAATGCCGATCGGCACCGGCTTATTGGGGTTGGCGGTGTCGCCGAGTGTGTAGTGCTTAATAGTAGACAATCTATTCGGCAACGCCGGACTATCGCTAACGTTTCTAGTCACGCGTACCGTGAAGATTGGATAGTCACTGCCAACCGGCAACGCGCTGCCGTGCATCCCGCCCATGCCCATGCGATGACCTCCGCCGCCGTGCGGTTGATCGTCGCCACCGTGTTTGCCGGTCATCATCCGCTCAGCCATTCCCGGCAGCACCCCGGAAAAAGAACGGCTACGCAGTACAAGTTGTGAGCCGACTTTACGCCCGCTGAAATCCGCCCAAATATCCAAACGTTCGCCGGGAGCCAGCATCACGTAAGGTTTATTGACGGGTGTTTCCAGCAAACCGCCATCGGTACCGATGACGGTAAGAGGCGAGCTATCGTCCCAGGCCAGCTTGTAGATGCGCGCCGTTGAGCCGTTGAGGACGCGGAAGCGGTATGCTCGACTAGCCACGTCGAGCTGAAAATCGGGGCGACCGTTGATCAAAATCCGGTCGCCGTAAAAGCCCATCATGCGGTCGTGCATCTGACGGACATATTGCAGTTGATTGTTGGCGTCGAACAGCCGATCCTGAATCACGATCGGCACTTCGTATTCGCCACTGGGCAATTCCAGCCTACGCTCTTCCTGATCGTTGACCAGGATTGCACCCGCCAGACCTTGGTATACATGCGCACCTGTCAAGTTGTGCGTATGGGGATGGTAGAGGTTCATACTGGCACGATTGAGCATTTCAAACTCATAGACCAAGGTTTCGCCTTTGTCGATCGCATACAGCGGATGGCCGTCCATCTCGGCCGACACATGCAATCCGTGCCAATGGGTAATGGTCGGGGTGTCGAGTTGATTGTGCAGGTTGATGCGGATTTTTTGGCCTTTTTCGAAACGCATGATAGGCCCCAGATAAGAGCCGGGGATTTCCGTCAAGGTATTGCCTGGCCCTTTGACCAGTTTGCCTAAATACTGCAGCACCCGGGTCGGTTGGCCGGGCAGGATAGCCACCGCGGAAGGCTTGCAAACCAGATCGATTTCGACGTCGGGATGGAAGTTTGGCGACGCTTTATGCGGCGTCATTTTCGGCATATCCCCCATGCCTTCCATCGCATGTAGCCAACTAGGCATGCTTGCATAGGCCAACAATCCCGCACCGGTTCGCGCAAAAAAACGGCGGCGTGAAGAATTGATTGAGTATTTCATGGTGTCTCCTCGACCCTAACAGGTTCTTTTTGTAATCATTTTGAAAATCCCGTCTATGCGGTATTTTCATCCCCCAACAGTGACTGCTCCTTGATGGCAGCCAGGCGTGTTAACCCGGCGCAGCCCGTCGCCTCCTTACGATGGCTAAAATGCTTAGCTTCGGCTCAGTGGTATTCCGATTCCGACGGTGGTTTGCGGATCACCCGAGTGGCAATCGCCAACAGCAAAATCGCCACAGATACCCATAACATGCCCATGCCGGCCTCGTGATGCGCCTGCACATCGGCAATCACCAAGCGCGCCAGTGCAGTGATGGCGATGTAAATCAAACAACGCACCGGCATCGAATTGGTTTTGAAATAAATCCCCACCATTGCGCCCAATTCAAGATAAATGAACAGCAGCAAAATATCGCCGATTGTGGCGTGCCCTTGCAGCATCATGCCGCCGTAGGCAATCACGCCGGACCAGACCACACTGGCACCAATCACGAATAAAGCCAGATAATGAAAAACCTCAATCAGCAGGTTGCCGATGGCATCTACCCTGCTTTTCCAAATGTGGTGTAGTTCTTCAAATCGCTCGCTGTCCATCGTTGCCTCTTTGTGGTTTATCGGGGTGTCAATGCTACGGCGTCCGCCTTGTGGATCCAATGCCCTATGAGTAGCACTAAGCCACCCAGTAGTAATCCGACTAGCAACTTGCCTTGAATCTTGGCATCTCGCAACCAGGGTTCCAGATCGAGCAAAAGCTGCTGATTCAGGGATTGCGATAGTACATACCCGGCCACCGCTATCACCATTACCCCAAACACTTTGCGCAGCGCTGCCGGCTTAATGAAGGCAGACCACCAGGCGCCTAAGGCGCTACCCAAAATCGCACCCAGCATGACGACAGTGGTGAGTTCCACATTGATAGCCACATGCTGGCTATAACCGCTCAAGCCAGCCAGTGCATTCATGGCAATCACGAGTAAGGACGTACCCACCGCACCCTGCATCGGCAAGCCGACCAACAAGGTCAACGCCGGCACAATCAAAAACCCACCGCCAACCCCAACCATGCCGGTGATAACACCGACGAAGAGTCCGTCAAATAACACTCTTAAAAACGGGACTTGTAGCGGACAAACCTTGACTAGTTCGCCGGCGGATGGCATACCTGCAACAGCACGTGGACGACGCAGCATCAACAAGCCGGTGGCCAGGCTGACTAAACCAAATAAGCTCATTAACAGATCGCTGGAAAAATGCGCCGCTAAGCGTCCACCGCCGAACGCGCCTGCCATACCGGCCAGCCCGAAGAGCAACCCACTTTTCCAACACACCGAACCGCGCCTGGCGTGAGAAACCAGGGCTATCAAACTTGAAACCCCCACCACTACGAACGAGGTGACAATGGCTTGCTTGGGTTCAACGTGCAGCAGATATACCAACATCGGCACCGTTAGAATCGAGCCCCCTCCTCCCAGTAACCCCAATAGCAAGCCGATAATGACGGCCAGACTGAAAGTCAACAACATGAGTGTCTCCTTCTGCTATTCCGCAACCAGACCGCAGGACTGATTCGCTGGCAAGGCTTTATCGATAAACTTGGGATAAGCCAATTTAAGCTCCTGCATGATGGCAATGAACTCTTCCCGCGATTTGCCATGACCAAGCCGGGGGTTTTTGCCCATCTCCTGCTTGATGCTGGAGACCGTGTTACCTTGGTAATCGTGGCCTGGGTAAACCAAAGTGTCCGCCGGTAAGCTGAATAATTTATTGATAATGCTGTCGTAAAGTTTGCCCGCATCGCCTTGTTGAAAATCGGTACGGCCGCTGCCGTTGATCAATAAAGAGTCCCCGGTGAATACCCTATCGGCCATCACGTAACTAACACAGCCGCTGGTATGACCCGGCGTGTGACGTACCTCTAACTCCAGATCGCCGACCTGTAACAGCACGCCATCGGTCACCAGCAAGTCCGCACACAAAGCGCCGGCATCTCGATGCAACACGCTTTTACTGCCCAATTTTTCGCGCAGTAAACCCGAGCCGGTGATGTGATCGGCATGAACATGGGTTTCCAGGGTGTATATCAGCTTGAGATTAAGGCTTTGCAATAAATTAATATAAACATCCAGCTCGGATGCCACGGGATCGATCAACACCGCGCGGTGAGTACGCTCACACCCGAGTAGATAGCTATAGGTAGAAGTTTCGATATCGACTAATTGACGAAAAATCATAACGACCCTCACATTTTTATATTAATAAGCATAGACTAATAAACATATATCAAGTTACGTGCCAATTTTTTAAATCGCTACAGCGCGCTAATCGCGTGAAAAATAGTACAAATAAAGCATAAGCAGCGTTTCAAAGTGAAACATAGAAACAAGCATGTTACAATTGAAACAAAATATGAAACACCTTAAGACACACCCATGAGCCAATCTTCACCATTCTTCAATCGTTGGCTAAGCCAAAATGGCCCCGACCAAGTCCTCAGCATCCTGACCGACCTGGTTGACGCCGGCGCGGTATTTGCCGTTGATGCTGAAGGCAAAATTCTGTTTTGGAGCAAAGGCGCCGAGAAACTATTCGGTCTGATGGCTGAATCCGTGCTTGGTAGGGCTTGCGCCGAAGCTTTAGGCTGCGATGGCGGCCATGATCCTTGCGGCCTGGCTGAACTTGGCTCGATCAAGGCGCAAGAGGTGCAACTTAAGCGGCCTGGCGGTGAACGTCTCACCTGTTACCGAACTGCGCGCGCATTCTTTGACGCTGAGGGGCAATTTGCCGGCGCTTTGGAATTTCTTCAGCCGCAAACAGCCACTTTTGGCGCAATCGGACAATGGGATAATGACGACAGTTTTCACGGGATTTTGTCGCGTGATCCGGCCATGCTAGAAGCCATTAAGATTATTCGCAATGTCGCCGAAACCGAAGCCACCGTTTTAATTCGGGGTGAATCGGGCACCGGAAAAGAGTTGGTCGCGCGCGCGTTGCATCAAGAAAGCCCCCGCCATCAACAACCTTTCCTGGCCATCAATTGCGCGGCGCTCACGCCCAGTCTATTGGAAAGCGAGCTTTTCGGGCATGTAAAAGGCGCATTTACCGGTGCTGTACGCAATCACGCCGGAGTGTTCCAGCGTGCCGATGGTGGCACTTTGTTTTTGGATGAAGTCGCCGAATTGCCGTTGGAATTACAAGCCAAATTACTCAGAGTATTACAGGAACAAAGCTTTATCCCGGTCGGTGGTGATGAGGCAATTAGTGTTGATGTTCGGATTATTGCCGCCACGCACCGGTCATTGCGTGAGGAAGTAAAAGCCGGACGCTTTCGGGAAGACTTGATGTATCGACTGCGCGTCGTTCCGGTATTTCTGCCACCGCTACGAGAACGCCGGCTTGATGTGAACCTGTTACTTTGGCACCAAATCGATCGACATAACCTGCGTGGCCGACGTCATGTCAATAGCATTGCTCCGAATGCCATGCGGCGCTTGCTTGATTACCAATGGCCAGGCAATGTCAGAGAATTGATCAATGTAGTCGAATATGCTTTTGCGGTTGGCCGTGGCAACGAGTTGTCTATGGAGGACTTACCGCCCGAATTTCGTGAGTCCACAGCATTTACCGGCAACGAACGCTTATCACCATCTAAACACGCTAGGTCTCAAAACGAAGTGGAAATGATCCGCGATGCAATACAAGTGGCGGATGGCAACTTGGAGGCCGCAGCC
Source organism: Methylomonas albis (assembly GCF_014850955.1). Classification (NCBI taxonomy): domain Bacteria; kingdom Pseudomonadati; phylum Pseudomonadota; class Gammaproteobacteria; order Methylococcales; family Methylococcaceae; genus Methylomonas; species Methylomonas albis. The sequence goes on along the minus strand of NZ_JACXSS010000001.1, from coordinate 1,920,796 downwards.
AGCTACTTGGGCATGAGTCGCGCGACATTTTGGCGTAAGCGCAAAAAATATAAAATTGATTCTTAATGTACTGGGCGCCCTACATCCAATACATGCGGCGCAAAGCACTCATTATCAAATACACACCTAAAACTACAACACAGATACCAAATGCTAGCCGCAGTTGAACCTCTGGCACATGGTTGGCTAAAACAGCGCCGCACCAACCGCCAATAAAAAGAGCTGCTGCGACAATCATTGCCGCTTTTATATCGACATTACCATGGCGGTAATATTCAACAACTGCGGCCAGCCCTACCGGGGGAAGCAAAATCGCTAAACTGGTCCCCGTGGCCACATGCTGCGAGAAACCAGCTAAGTAGACCAGTCCGGGAACGATTAACATGCCACCGCCTATACCGAAAAGGCCGGATGCCACCCCCGAGAGCAAGCCAATTGCCAAAAGAAGAGCAATTAACGATAGATTCATATTTATCTCCCGATCATCTTCTTTAACCAAATGTAAAAAACTGCGGTCCCTCTAGCTTAATTATTTTGCCCCTTGGTCAATCCAGGCTTTGATACGAAATACCTCCGATTCGGCAAGCTTATGCCTGTCGGCCATAGGCATATTAGTTCTCACCCCGGAAATGATGGCAATCAACGGACTTTGACTTCCCTGTCCGGCCAAAATTAAGGGCCCGTTACCCTCATTTTTGAAAAAATCATCAACGCGATCGACACGGAAACCGGCGAATTGGTGTTCCGGGCCGTGGCAGGCAAGACAATTTTCCATCAATATCGGATAAACATCTTGCCAGACCAATTGACTACCTTGAGACGCCTGCGCTTGCTCAGACACTAATTTATTTCGTTGAGTATCGCTTTGGTTACCAGTTGTTATAGCGGAACAAACGGCCTGAGGCATTTCTTTGACATCCCTATTGGCAACCCACACAAACCCGCCACATAGCGCTATAAAAACAGCGAATGTCCAAACTGCGCTGCGGACCAGCGAAGGTTGTGCGGTTTTTACCAAGTGACAACGTTTACCGATAACCGTCACGATCCAATTCCAATGCAATGCCAGATGTATGACCAGCACGGCCAAGAGTCCGAGACTAATCCAAAAATGAATGTCTCCCCATTGGTGACGGGTTAATCCCCATAACGAATGTGATTTATTGCTGCCTGGCGGCAATGGATAACGCAGCAAATAGCCTGTTGCGATCATCCCCAAAAACAACAAGGCAGCAACCAGATCGATGATGATGTTGACAATAGTACGGTTCATGTTTATACGCCGCAGTAGTGATAGGAGACCTACACGATTTACCCAGCAATTGAGATTAGCTGGGAAGACCAAAAGCCTGGCAGGGTCGACCATTATCAGACTACATACTAAGGCAAATGACTAGACAAATTTCCTCAGCTATCAACCATAAGGCTGAAACTGAATACATGGTAAGCCTTATCATCTGCATTTTGGTGACATGACGATCAACACCTTGGGCTTATTCAGAAAACCTCCGCCATAGGCGCTATCACACCTGCATAATGGCTTGACAATAGGCACCGTTTCCGGATGATCGGAGCCGCCGCTACACAGATTGGCTGCTGTTGCCGGCGATGATGTCGCGCCTCTAAATTGCTCAGGCGTTGTTGCCTGAGCTAGTGACCGGGTTAAATCACGCAGCCAGAGCTTTACGTTTGCTCAGTGCCAGAAAGCCCATCAAACCACTCAAAAAAGTCCAAGTGGCGGCAGGTAACGGTACCGGCGCAGCTTCCAGCGATATGGCGTCCAAAGCCCAAACTCGATTGCCGCCACTCGTTGATGGATTGAAGAACTTCAATAGTGCTGACGAATCGGCGGCACTGGCGTTGAAATGATAGATGAATTGAGTGAAAGTTACGGCGTTTGCCATGGTAAGACTGTTGCCGGCAATCTCGATCTGCAACGGTGAAGCGCCGGACACGTTAGCTCTGGCCCAAAACGACAGGTCGTAAGTCGTGCCGGCAACCAGCGACACAGACGTTTGTATGGCATTACCGGTATTCAAGGCCAAGCCGTAAATTCCTTCATAAACTCTAGGAACGTAGGAACCGTTGGAACGGTTTTTATTCATCAGATAGGACTCTTCGCCTATACCGTCACTAATAGATGTCCACCCCATTACACTGGTGTCGTTGTTGGGTAAGTATTGGTAACCAGGCACTGCCGCCAAACTCGCAGGCTGTTCGAAATTGCCGTTGGCGACCAAATTTGCTTGCACGGCTGGTACCGCCATCGCCAAGCCGACACACAATCCTGTTGTCAGTTTCATATATGTTCCCTCGTTAACCGTTTTAGGTGTTAACGCCGAGCGCCCACTCTATTCGGGCACGCGGCGTTAACGGCTGAGATCACGCGTTGACTTTTCTTCTCAGTAAACCGGCAAAACCCAAGGCACTACCGAACAACCAGACCGCGCCAGGCACTGGCACTGGGGCAGCCGCCGCCACGACATTGCCTGTCAGATTCAATGTCAATTGATAGTTTTGGCGGGTGCTGCTGGCACCCAAATCCGCATCGGACAGATTAAGCAGATATTGCGCGCTGAAGGCACCGGTGTTTGCGGTCAACAGATTAGCAATAAACGACTGGCTGCCGCTTTCGGCGAGATTGGTAAATGTGGATAAGCCGGTATCGAAGGCTCCGGTATCGCCGCTACCACTCACACTATCAAAATCCAAACCGATGCGGTCGGCATTGGCCAGATTAAACAAGCTAAAATTCATCGAGTTAACGCTATTTTGGGCGACATTGCCGAAATCCAAAATCAGGGTGTTGGACTCGCCGGCACCGTCAAAAGAAGCCAAGGAATGCAACAAGTAGCTGAAGTTGGCTTGCAGCGTGCCGGCCCAGTTGACTTTATAGGTGGCACTCGAACCGCTACCTGCTTGCCCCATGGTCGACGACATGGTGGTGGTAGCCGACAAAGTCGGCAAACTCAATGAAGCATTCGCCGAACCGTTTCCTACATAATCATTAAGATTTTGCTCGTCCACCGCAACAGTGGTTGCCGTCGCGGTAGCGGCTGATGAAGTTGGCCCCCAACTGCAACTGATAGCGCCGGTTGGCCCCATGGCCAAACTACAACCCGATCCGGTTTGACTCAAATTAGGGCTAAAGCCAGCACTGACACCGGCGGCGGATAACAAGGCACTGCTGGTGCCGCTACCGTTGACGGTTCTACCCGGACCGTTGTTTTTATTGCCGGCGCCATTGATGGTTTGGGTCCGACTAGAATCCAATTGCAGATCAACGCCGGTCAACACGCCGCTAGCCGCATTAAACTGGCCTATCGCGACAGTGGCAATCGCCGCATTATTATTCGAATTGGTAGCGGATGCGACCTGCCCGCCCGTTGCGATGACCGTCGCTGTACCATTGAAACCGACCGGACCGCTGCTGGCGGTCAAGGAAGCCTGTGAGATTCCGCAGACGCTCAGTAATAAGGCAATTGCGGTTAATTGAAAGTTTGTGCTCATAATTGTTCCATTAATTCCATTAAATAAATTCTGTGATACGCGGCAAATGCCACACCCCTATCACATGGGAGCAATCCGGCTGACTTGCATTAGTGCAAGCCCCGCGACTTTCCGTACCTGCTTCACAGCAGGGTCGGCAAGGGGCGGTTTCTTTACGCACAGTGTTTCCGCGCAGACGCCTGCAACACCTTCTTGCAATCCTTCGCGACTGAATATGAAAATATTAGAATGTGATAAAGAACCAGTTAACATAAAACAATATTTGTGCCAAGCGCTTACAAAACACGTAAGTCATTATTTACAAATAAAGCTTTAACCGTTAAGACAATTCGGAATCACATCCGCGAGAACGATATTTAAGGGATTTGCCCCATAGACTGTGGCGAATAACTTATTTTGCGTGGTTTAAAATATCCGGCTGGTGTAACGGAGATTAAAAAAATAATGGGGGAATTTTGGATTCTGCCGAAGAACCGGCATTTACCGCCGGCTACGAAGACTGCATCGATGTTGAATCTCTAGCAACTGACCGACGCCGGCAGGCGACCGAAACAGCAAAAGTGGGGGCGTCGACCACCGGTCACCCCCTAAGAATGCAGTCGTAAACGTCCTGCACAAGCACACTACCAGAAACGTTAAAACCGCTATTTGCGGCATTACGGGTCAAGCAATGGCAGTGGCCAAACCTGCTTACGGCGCAATCCTGGCGAACGGCTGCAGGTTAAATTTTTGCCTCCAGCACCAGATTGGTCGGTGTCGTGGCGGCACGTCTGACTTGGCTGAAACCGGCCGCATTCAGTACTTCGGTTAGCCGTTTTTGCCCGGCCTGCGCGCCCAGTCCCAGACCTACCTCTTGCGATTTGGAGGCCGGCACGCAGACCATGGTTGAGAAGGAATAATAGATCTGCCCCAAAGGGTGCAGGTTCTCTTCCAGGCTATCGCCGGCAAACGGTTCGACCAGCATGAAGGTACCGCCTTCAGCCAGTGTGCTGGCGACATGGCTAGCCGCACCGACCGGGTCACCCATATCGTGCAGGGCGTCGAATATCGTTACCAAGTCGTAGTTTTTACCCGGATATTCCTTGGCGGTGACCACTTCGAAAATAGTGTTGCTGGCGACACCAGCCGCCCGCGCACGCTCCCGGGCATGCTCAATTGACGGCGCGTGAAAATCGAATCCATGGAAGGTGGAGTTAGGGAAGGCCTTGGCCAACAGGATGGTCGAGGAGCCGTGGCCGCAACCGACGTCCGCGACTTTGGCGCCCGCTTCAAGTTTCTCCCGCACACCGGCGAGTTCCGGCAGCCAGACATCGATCAGATTCATGGCGTACATCGGCCGAAAGAAACGCTCGGTGCCACAGAACAGGCACGGGCTATGGTCGCGCCAAGGCAAGCCCTGGCCGGACCGGAACACCTCGGTCAACTTGGGTTCATCGATATACACCGACATCACTGCTTGGAAGAAACCTTGCATGCAGGCCGGATGGCCTTCCGCAGCAAAGATCACCGCTTGTTCCGCCGACAGCGAAAACTTGCCGGACGCGGCATCATAATTGACATAGCCGGCGGCAGCATTGGCGGACAGCCATTCCCGCAGATAGCGTTCGTCCATGCCGGTGTTGTCGGCGAGTTCCCGGCTGCTGGCCGGGCTGATCTCCAACAGCGCGCTGTACAAATCCAACTTGTCGCCGATGTAGGCCGTCAGCAGGCCCAAAGATCCGGCAACATCGTTGATGACTTTTCCCTGGAGTTGCTCCAGTTTAGCGTTGTCGACTTCGTTCAAATGCAAGGTCATAAATCTTCCTGATACGGTTTTAGAATAAGAGGCGATGTAATCTACTGAATTCGTCGCGAAGGAACAATATTATTTTTTACTAATAGACATCACCGCCGGGCACCGTAAGCATTCTTTCACAGCGCCGGGCGCTGGCGTGCATGCCTCAATTACACCTTATAAAACGGCGAATCCATACCAATATTGGCGTCACGGGTGATTTCGCCATCGAACAGTTTGACCGACAGATTACCGTTCACCTGCTTGGTAAACGGCAGCAACAAACCGTCGATATAGGTTTGGGCGTTTTCTATAGAATCGAATTCGTAAAAGCCGCCAACGGTATGGTTGTTGACGCCGCTTAACCAGGTTTTCGACTTTAGCCCCGGAAATTGCTTCATTTCCACGTTGATGGGCCGCCAATCGATTTGATCGAAAGGAATGGCTACTTGGAATTCCGCGTATAAAAATATTTTCATGGGTCACTCTCGGTTAAATTAGTGGAATCAGTATTCGAACGCATCAAAACGGTTCTTTAAAGGGCCTTAAATCCAGCTCATGCGTCCAGGCGCTGGGATGTTGCCGGTGCAGCGCCCAATAGGTTTCGGCAATCGCCTCCAGCTTTAACAAGCCGTCGTCGCCCTTGGCCGAAACATAACTGGAGAACTGGTTTCTAGCGCGGTCTCCGTCGATCACGCCATCGATGACCGTATGCACGACATGCACACCATGGGGGCCGAATTCCCGCGCCATGCCTTGCGCCAACGCCCGCAAGCCGGCTTTGGCTGCGGCGAATGCAGTAAACGGCGGTCTGGCGCGCATCGACGCAGTGGCGCCGGTAAAGATCAGCGTGCCGCACCGCTGGGCTTGCATGATGGCGGCGGCCTGTTTCCCGAATAAGAATCCGCCGAGACAATTTTGTTGCCAAAGCCGAGTAAACATATCGCTGCCGGTTTCCAATAGTGGCGCGCAACTATTGCTGTCTACATTGTAAACAGCAATATTCAATGGCAAAGCCTGTTCCCGAATCGCCGCAAACAGCCTGTCGATATCCGCTTCCACCGTTGCATCGGCCACCACGGCGCTGATTTTTCCGCCACTTTGGCGGATGTTTTCAGCGACAAGCCGGAGTTTGTTCGCACTACGCCCGGCAATAAACACATGCAGACCTTGTGCCGCAAAATGTCTTGCCAGAGCGGCACCCAGCCCCCGCTCCGGCCCCACGCCCATCACAAGGGCTGAACAGACTTCGCTCATCACTTTTCCTTATGGTTTTTTGCCGAATATCAGCGAGAAATTATTGGCAGGCATATTGATTTGCTCTTTCAGTTCCATGCCGTGGTTTTCGGCGGCTTTGCGTAAATCGGCAACGTCTTTCAGGCCCCATTCCGACACGCCTGCCGAACTAAGAGTTTCGTGAAACTCTTTATTCGAATCCGTGGTAAAAGTGCCTTCGACACGGAACGGACCGTAGATCAGCAATATCCCGTCTTCGCTGAGCAAGTGCGACGCGCATTCCATCATACCGTCGGCAATTGAGATCGGCGCCACCTGAAAAATATTGATGCAAAAAATGGCGTCGAAACTGCCTTTATCGCCGGGGTTGAACCAGGTGTCAGGACTAGTCAAATCCAGATGCACCGGGTCCGCGATGTTGTCGTTAGCGTGATCGGCGGTTAATTGTTTTATGTTGTCGAATACTTCCTGGTCTTTGTCGGTCGGATGAAAGTGCAAGTGGTCGAAATGCGGCGCGAAAAAATTGATATGCATGCCGCTGCCGCTGGCCATTTCCAAGACCCGGCCGGAATCCTTGGGCAGTTTCTCCTTGAGTACCCCCAGGATCGGTTCGCGGTTGCGATTGCCGGCCCAGGCCACATATTCGCTCAATGGATGCGGGTTCAAAGGTGGTTTGTTGTCACTCATGCTGATCTCCTCGAAAGATTATTTATAGTTATGCGTTCAAGCCTAATGTGCCGGCTTGCTTGAACATCCGCGGATTGCGATGTCCGATAGATATAAAGCAAGCCGCGGGCCAACATTTCGGGAAGCCAGGCAGCAATAAAAATCAACCACTTAGCAAAACCCAATCGCCGCATACGTGAATTCATGTTTCAATAAGTGAAGTTTAATTTCACATATGCCTTTATGAGCGAACACGATTTCTCCCAGATTTCACCGGTGTTTTTCCTGCAGACCTTCATCCTGGAACTGATGCACGCCTGCGAGCAGGAAGGCGGAGACTATTGCGAATCCTTGATCGAGCGCATTGCCAAGAGCGCCGGCCTGTATTTCGAGCAGACTTATCGCGATGAATATCAAAGGCACGGCGAATTGGGCAACGAAGACTATATCGACTTAATTCTGGCGTTAAAAAATCATATCGGCGGCAATTTTTCGCTGGCCTCAGTCCAAGCCGGCACGATTACCGTGGTCAACAGTCGCTGCCCCTTCGGCGACGGCGTGACCAATTTTCCCGAGCTGTGCCGAATGACATCCAGCGTGTTCGGCGGCATAGCCGCCCGCAACTTCGGCTACGCCAAGGTGGAAATCCGCCAGAGCATCGCCAAACACAACGGTGGCTGTGAAGTATGCATTCACACCCGGCGCGACAGCGCTATCGACAAACCGGGATTGGAGTACCGCCGCGAGGACCCACCGGCAGATAAGCTGGAAATGGCGGCTCTGCATTCGCGTATCGAAGAGCGGATGCGCAATATCTGGTGGAGTTTGCCCAAACAACACGCCGCCAAGCCGGCGCCGGCCATCGTCGCCAAGTCACCGGCGATGCAAAAGGTGTTGCAACAAGTTGAAGTGATAGCGCCGACCAGGGCCACGGTGTTAATCCATGGCGAAACCGGCGTCGGCAAGGAGTTGATCGCGCGGGCAATTCACGCCATGAGCGAGCGCGGCCACAAGCCCTTTGTAGCCATCAACTGTGGCGCGATTCCGGAAAGTCTGATCGAAAGCGCGCTGTTCGGCCATGAAAAAGGCGCGTTTACCGGCGCCATCGAAGTCCATCAAGGCTTTTTCGAGCGTGCCGAAGGCGGCACCTTGTTTTTGGACGAAGTGGACGCTTTGTCGCCAGCCGCGCAGACGCGCTTGCTCAGAGTTATCCAGGAAGGCGAGATGGAGCGGGTCGGCGGCAAGCACACTTTACATGCGGATGTGCGTATTGTTTCTGCGAGTAATCGGGCGTTGGAACAACACGTCGAGCAGGGTTTGTTTCGGCAGGACTTGTTCTATCGTTTGAATGTAGTGCGATTGTGGATACCGCCGTTGGCGCAACGCCCGGAAGACCTGCCGCATCTGGTGCAATTGATCCTGAAACGCCTCAACGAAAAATACAGTAAAAACGTGCAGTCGGTCAGCCGCGAGGTGATGGGGCAAATCCGCGCCTATGCCTGGCCCGGCAACGTGCGCGAGCTGGAAAATATGCTGGAACGCAGCGTACTGTTCAGTAAAGGCAGTGAATTGACCCGTCTGGAGTTGGATCGGAAACCGGCCGCCGCGACCGGCAGCGACTGGAACTCACACAAGCTAAATCTACTAAACGACGCCGAACAAGCATTCTTGAAGCAAACCATGCAAAGCCATCGCGGCGATGTCAAGCAAGTCGCAATCACGATGGGATTGACGCCCAGAGCGGTCTACGGCAAATTAAAAAAATACGGCATCAGCGCCAGCCAGTTTAGATAGCTAACTCTCGCATGTTGCCCATGCCTCGGCTTTATGTTGCCGTTCGCTGCCATTGACGCCGATGCTGCGATATTCAAGCCCCAGCAGCAATGACATCAGCCGGACTTTACGGCAATTTCCGAATTAGGCAAATTCGTAAAGGCTAATCATGCGGTGTCCTCTCGTTAAATTACAGATCGAGTACCAGTCGCTCTGAACGGGCGCGCGACACGCAAATACACATCAAGCGGGCACGATCCTTTTCGGCCTGGCTCAACACACTATCGCGATGATCCGGCACGCCGTCCAACACCTTGACGGCGCAGCTGCCACAATTGCCGACTCGGCAATCGTGCAGCGCATCGACACCGGCTGCGCAGACGGCTGCAAGTATCGATTGCCCGGCTTCTACCTGGATCAGCCGTTTTGAGCGTTTTAACTCGACAATAACCGGCTGATCGGTCGCTGCTGTCAGCACCGAAAATCTTTCCAGGCGCAGGTCTTTATTTTGTAACTGGGCGGCGGCAGTGACGGCTTCGATGAGTCGGTTAGGGCCGCACAGATAAAACACCGCGTCAGCCGGGCTTGCTGATAAGAGCTCTTCCGGGTTCAGCCGGTGATGTTGGTCTGCCGCATAAACCGTCAGCCGGTCGCCAAAGGCCTGCTTCAAGGGATCGAGATAGGCCGCTTCGGTTTCGCTACGCACAGCGTAATGGATCTGAAATTCACGCGCCTGTGCCTGTAAGCTGTGCGTCATCGCCTTAATGGGCGTGATGCCTATGCCGCCAGCAATCAGTATCGCAGGGCGGGAGTCGGTATGGAGCACAAAATTGTTCTTAGGCAAACTGCAGTTTAAGCGCAGCCCCAAAGCGAATAGTTCATGCACCGCGACCGAGCCGCCCTGCCCGCTTGCTTCCCGCAAAACAGCAATTTCATAAACCCGTTTGTTCGCAGGATCAGAGCAGATCGAGTAATGGCGCGTCGTTAACTCGCCATTGCTCAGTCGCACAGGCACAGTCAGGTGAGCCCCGGCTTCAAAACCGGGCAATTCAGCACCGTTAGTGCTACTCAACTCAAAAGCCCGAACACGCTTGGTAAGCTGACGTATGCCGGTAATCGCCAGTTCAAGCGGGCCATCCCCCAGGATTAGATCAGTGTTTGGCGTTGCCGAAGCCTGCGCTTTCAGTAGGCGGTTTTCTTCGCGCAGGGGCCCAAGCAAACCTTCGATTTCGGCTTCCGTATAACGGGGCGTAATGTGTTGCGGGCAATTCCAGTCGTAGGCTTCGACATAAATCACGATGCCGCGCTCGACACGAGCCCGATAAGTGGCCACTTCCAGTTTCTCGATCAAATCCGGCTCGTCACTTTCATGCACAATGCGGACACGGCCCCATATTTTCAGGCGCCTGCGGTTGGGGTAATCCATCAATATTAGTGAAATTCGGTCGTTGGCATTCAAGTTGCCGACGCTCAAATACTGAATGTTGCCGCGAAAGTCCGCAAAGCCCAGGGTACGGTCATCCAATACTTTTAAAAAGCCTTTGGGGCCACCGCGATGTTGCACATAGGGCCAGCCTGATTCCGACACCGTGGCTTGATAGAAACTGTCGCGCTCCGCGATAAATTCCGCTTCGCGCTCGCCTAGGCTATTGCGGGCATCCTCAGACAGCTCGAAGCCTCTATTGGCTTGCCTACTGCCATACAAACTTTGCGCCGCTTTCACGCTAGGGGTAAAACAAATGTCAGCAAAGGCGGTAGGCATGATCGTTCTCCAGTGAATCGGCGATATGAAACATACCGCCGATAGCAACATATAAAGTTACGCGGCGAGTTTTAATGCCACTTTAGGAAAGTCGATTTCAATACGACTGGCTTTACCTATCATATTGGTCAACACATTCATGCCGACATGGGTGATTATTTCGACAATTTCGGCATCGCTATAACCGGCATTACGGATTTCGGTAATCTCGGCCGTAGTCACCTCGCCGGTATTTTCAGCAATTGAACGGGCAAACCTAACCGCCACTGCGGCTCTGGCATCCTGGCTGCTGCCGGCTCTATTGGCTTCGATTTCAGCGCCACTCAAACCCGCTTTCCGGCCAATAGCCGTATGTGCGGACAAGCAGTATTCACAAGAATTCTGCTGAGCCAAACCGAGGGCGATACGCTCGCGGGTTTGTGGATCGAGACTGCCTGCGCTGGCAACTCCGTGCAAACCCAGGAAAGCACGCAGCGCTACGGGTGAGTTGGCGAATACTTTTAAAAAGTTGGGCACCATGCCTAACTGAGCTTGAATGGCATCCAACAAGGCTTTTTGTTCAGTGTTGGCAGTTTCGTTGGTAACGACGTTAATACGGCTCATGGTAAATCTCCAATAAAGTGTTTTGGGTTTGTGTTACCCGCTTTGCAGCAGGTGGTTACACTTTAAAGAATTGCCGTCTAGAGAAGAATACTCATAGAATGCAATATATTATTGCAACCATAGGAATAGTTGATGGCTCGTTTAGAGATGATGGAGATCTTCGTGGCCGTAGCGGAAGAACAAAGTTTTGCCGGAGGCGCACGACGCCTCAACCTGTCAGCGCCGGCAGTGACCCGCGCCGTCGCCGCGCTTGAAGAGCGACTGGGCGTCAAGCTGCTGACTCGGACCACGCGCTATGTGCGCGTAACCGATGCCGGGCAGCGTTATCTTGAAGATGCCCGGCGCGTCCTGCATGACGCCAACGAAGCCGATGAGGCGGCCGCCGGCATCAATGCAGAACCGCGCGGCCATCTAGCGGTTACCGCGCCGGTATTATTCGGCAGAATGTTTGTGATGCCAGGCATCGTCGCTTACCTGCAACGCTTTCAGGCTATGGAGGTATCGGCGATATTCCTGGATCGCGTCGTCAATATGTTGGAGGAAGGCATTGATGTAGGCATTCGTATAGGTGAGTTGCCGGATTCCAGTATGCGGGCGATACGCGTGGGCCATGTGCGCCAGGTTTTATGCGCATCTCCGAGTTATCTGGCGGCAAAAGGCATCCCAAGGTCTCCCACTGAATTAAGCCACCACAGTCTGATTGTTGCTGCCACTGGCTCCTGGTCGGCCATTGAATGGAAATTTTTAGATGGCGATAAAACAATGACCCAAAAAATAAAGCCCAGACTCCGCGTCACCAGCAATGACGCCGCGATAGCGGCGGCCATCGACGGTCTGGGCATCACCCGTGTGTTGTCTTACCAGGTTGCTCCGTTTTTAGGCTCGGGGCAGGTGCAAACTTTGTTAAGCGACTATGAACCCAATCGCTTACCGATACATGTCCTGCATCGTGAAGGGCGTTATGCTTCCGCCAAGGTCAGAACGTTTGTCGATCTAATGGTGGAGAGGCTGAGAGCGGATCAGATATTAAATTAATGCAGCCAAAGCTCGGCTCAGTGTAATGTGGCGCGAAGCGCTCAAGCAACTCGACAGCCTGCAGCGTACGCAACCACACTGCGAACGAGTCGAAAAAGATCGAGCCTTGGGGCAACTTTTACAGATATTCGAATTGCCTTATCACCCCCTTTGAATCCTAATTTGTCTAGGTCGAGTTGCTCGACAAAGACATCAACGACTCGAACATGATTGTCCTCAGCCACATAGTCTTCCAGTTGCTCAGGAAAGAGGACTACCTTACTTCGGTCTGTACTTTGAATGAAGCGCTTCATCTGCACTCCCGGTTGATTGGCCGTAAGCTTATTTTACAAAATCTCGCGTTTTTACACAGCCTGGGTCTATTACAGTAAATCAACTGCGTGATTGCATTTACTTGCACACCTAAGTGCACCACTTGCACACCCACGGATTGACAAGGTACACATCCCCCTTGAATCCCGTTATGCTTTTTCATCGATAAAAACGCCACTCCCCATGTTGTTTATAAACTCATCCATGCTATACAGCGTGTGAAGAGTGTCGCCCAAAAATTTCCTGGCATCGTTCATTCCTTGTTCGCCTTGGGCGATAAGCTTGTCAACGAAAGTGTAGCTATCTTCAAAAAACTTGATCATATCTATGGGGGCATTGGCATCCATACCATCTATAGTGAAAGCTGAAAGGGAAAATTCAGTAGCAGAAATGTCCGATATTTCACCGTTTCCATTCAAATAACCGCCCAGCATGCCTAAGTCATGCGGTGATATATTTCTTAAATCGACATTCGCCAAGAGCTGTTTTACTTTGTCGGGTTTTAATACCGCTTGTTGGGCATCGAATCCTTGACCAATGGGCTGCGTTTTCGAGGTGGTAAACCGATTTTGCCAAGGTATTGCCTCAGCTTTATCAAGAAGCCTATATTGGTTCGCACTTCCCGTTATATTCAAGCCGACTATCATTGCATCCTCCTTAGCGCTCATTGGTCCTGCGATGGTGAAGAGTGTTTACTTGTTATCGGTCGGCCACAGACAGTCTTTAGCGCCAATTGTAAGTGGCTTTACTCATTAACTTCATTGAAGCGAACACCAAATCGTATAGTGCGCGGCTGATGCCGTTAGACAATTCAACTGAGTAACTCTACCCCTAGGGAATAAGCTGTGCATATTGATGCAATGAATGTGCTCCCCGTAACACCACCGCTGTGCAATTCATACAGTCTCAGGCGTGCAAGTGGTATGCAATTTTGCAATCAATAATCTCAACCCTATTTTGCACAGAACACCCGATTTTTCTGTTGATTATTCAAGCTCAATTTGCACAGTACAGAAATATTTTCAGCTATCGGCCAAGCTGATGTTTCAACCTTGGAATGCAAATAGTCGAAATAACAAAGGAGGGCAGCAGTCAGTTTGCCTGGCTTTTACAAAGGCCTGAACCGCCGCCGCCCTCAACTTTAGCGCCGACTCAGACCGCCACGCCCTGCGCATCGAACAATCCTTCGAATAAGGCCGAACTCAAATAGCGTTCGCCAGAATCCGGTAGTATCACCACGATAGTCTTACCGACATTTTCCGGGCGTTTTGCCACACGTACGGCCACCGCCACCGCCGCACCGCAGGAAATCCCGGATAACAAGCCCTCCTCCCGCGCCAAACGCCTGGCATACTCAATCGCCTCGTCATTGCTGACTTGCTCGATTGTATCGACCATAGACAAATCCAATACGTCCGGCACGAATCCGGCACCGATGCCCTGAATTTTATGCGGCCCCGGCTGTATATCCTGGCCAGTCCGAAATTGGCTCAGTACTGGACTGGCTTCCGGCTCAACCGCGATGGAAACGATAGGTTTGCCTTGCGTGAGTTTGATATAACGCGACACGCCGGTAATGGTGCCGCCTGTGCCAACACCGGAAACCAATATGTCGACCGCACCGTCGCTATCGTGCCAAATTTCCGGGCCGGTGGTTTGTTCGTGAATTTGTGGGTTGGCGGGGTTTTTGAACTGCTGCAACAGCACATAGCGCTCCGGATCGGAAGCGACTATCTCTTCCGCCTTGGCGATAGCGCCTTTCATGCCTTTGGCGCCCTCGGTCAATACCAGTTTGGCACCGTAGGCCACCAGCAATTTTCGCCGCTCGATACTCATGGTATCCGGCATGGTCAAGGTCAACGGGATGCCGCGCGCTGCAGCGACAAAAGCCAGCGCAATGCCGGTATTACCACTGGTCGGTTCGATCAACTCCTTGCCAGGGCCAAGCAGTCCGCGCTGTTGCGCATCGTTAATCATCGCCGCGCCGATCCGGCATTTCACCGAATATCCGGGATTGCGCCCTTCGACTTTAGCCAGTAAGGTGACTTGCGCACCGTCGGTAATACGGTTAAGTCTGACCAGCGGTGTTTTGCCAATCGACTGGGAATTGTCAGGGTACCAATATGCCATAGGGTTTTCCTCCAAATTTGATTAGGCCAAAAAAAAGCCAGTGCGTTTTTACGTACACTGGCTTCCGGTTTTGCGGTTAATTTCGTTAAACTGCGCACACTGCTCCGCGCGGCTAAAAGCAAGCGCTAGGCTAAAAAGCCCAAGCAGTTTCTCTGTCCAGAAAGTTCAGATTGCGCCTCTTCGAAAAATTTTGCAACATGCAAAACAGACTAATTAAACACACGCCCCTAAGCATGCGGGTATGAGTTTGTTGAATAAGGCGAAATTCATAGCAAGCACATTTCTCGGTATTGAACAACTTAAAAGTATCCGCCGTGTTTCTGCTGCTGTCGTCAGCAATGGCAGAACAGTGGCTTTAAACTTCCACGCCCATGCAGAAAGCCGCTAGCACGCCGGGATACCAGCGTGCTGCTATTTATGGACTATTTTCTGGATGATCTTAGTATCGACGTCAAATGCCGACCGCACTGGGCACAAACAAAATTCCCCGTAGGCACGCCTAATACAAATTCTTTAGCCAAAGACGGATGATCACATTGCTCATCGCTACGGCTTTTAGTGGATGTTTCGGTTTTCTGTGTGTCCATAATCGTCTCCTCGCTTTGCGTTTAAACTTATGATTATTTAACAAACTCTGTTGTTAAAAATCCAAGCAAAAAACATACACACAAAACATAAGACACTGTAATTAATCGAGTTTATTTAGCGTTTCATTTCAGAGCCAGCAGGGCACATCTAAAACTGTAAAGTTTTTCGACTTAACCTCAAATTAACCGATAGAGGAATTTTTAGCTCGTCATCCGAAAAAAATCGCTTCCATAACCCTATTTAGTATAGTTAGTCCAAATTCTCACCGATATAGCCGCTACCCCTCGGGTGAAAAATGCCTCGCACATTCAAAGCCGGAAAAAAAGGCTGTAAAAATTTTTGACAGGTCCGGTAGCTCAAGCGGCATTGCTGGCTGACCACAACGCCAAAACGCATAAAGTCCGCCAATATTGCAGACACAAAAAAGGGGCTAAAAGCCCCTTTCCTTCGCTTGCGTTAAACTGTTATTTAACGGCTTCAGCAATTTTATTAAACGCTTCAACCCGTTGTTTACCGGTATTGGCCAAATCGATGCCGTTCTCAACGATCATCTGAATCAAACCTGGTATGCCGTAAACGATTTTACCGCAGTAAGCGACCACAGGTACCGCAACAATCGCCCCGAACAATGTACCAATGCCCAACATGTGCAGCATTTTTGTAATCAGCACCACGATATCCAGTGGCAACAGAATCAAAGTACCGAAGTACAACAGCACAATGAATGTAAACAGCGCGAACACTACAAACTGCAGCAGTCTTACCAATGCGACATTAAGGTTTTTCATGTTTATTTGTCTCGAATGAATGAAGAATCTTTTGCAAACACAGGCAACGGCCTTGATTTTCGTTGCCTTTTTAGCCGTTAGCCAACTGGCGGCATTATAAAATAAAAGCCCTACTTGTTTCTTGCTTTTTTGCCGGCTAAATGCGGCTTAGGCGAGTAAGCATCAGGCTAGAATTGGTATTCTTCGTGTTTCTTCTCGATAAAAAACGGATGTAACAGCGCCCCGGCGGCGAAACCGCCCAAATGCGCCCACCATGCCGAATCCACCGCCACATTATCTAAAAAGGTCGCCGTGAGCACGTCGCCGATCTGGATAATCACCCAAAACCCCAAAAAGGCTATCGCCGGCACATGGAAAAATAAGGGGTAAAACAGGATAGGCACCAGTATCACCACCGTAGCCTGCGGAAAGCGGAAAAAATACGCCCCCAACACCCCGGCAATGGCCCCCGAGGCACCCACCACCGGCACCGCCATCTTCGGATAGAAATACCATTGGGCATAGGTTGCCAACAGGCCGCACAATACGTAAAACATCACAAAACGCTTATGCCCCATCAAGTCTTCGATGTTGTCCGCGAATATCCATAAAAACACCATGTTCATCAACAGATGCAGGAAACCGCCGTGCAGGAACAAACTGGTGAAAAACGACAGATAATGATCCGGCGGCAAACCAAAGCTATAAGCCCAATCCGGGTTGGAATAGCGAATCGGCACCATGCCGTACATATAGACAAAATGTTGGCCCACCTCGTCCGGCATAAACAACATCGCCACGTACACCACTATACAAATAGCGATGATGCCCCAGGTCACATAAGGCTTGATGTTGCAAGGTATCGAATCTCGAATGGGTATCATCTTAGGCTTCCTAGTTTAGTGAGCACACGAGTCAGAGGCTGTTTAAAACTTTTCGTTCCAAGTCTTTTCCAGGCGCTGCACCGACACCGGAAAAGCGGTTTTTAATTGCTGTGCGAACAAGGACACCCGCAACTCCTCCAAACTCCAGCGAAAGACATCGCGTTCCGGCGTCGGCACCATGGTTTTCATTTGCTTTTCGACTGCTTGCCAAAAGCGTTGCGACAGTCTGTGTAAACCTTGAATATCAGCCGAATCGGGCTTTTGCTTATCCAAGCGACACTCTATCGCTTTTAAATAACGCGGAATCGCTTGCACCTGCACCAAGGGCGTGTAGCGCAAAAAGCCGTTAAATAGCATCAGGCTTAACTGCTTTTCCAGATCCTCTCGTAAACTTGCACTGACACCGGGCTGTTTCAGCCGTTGTCTGACCGTCTGATAGTTTGCCATGATTTCCGTGACATGCTTGCCCACTTGATTGCCGACCGTGACCAGCATCGATTTTTTAGCCGCCAGCGTCGCCTCGAACTGCGCTTGACTGCGGATCGTCGCATCCACCACAAACACGCTATTGAAGACTAAGAATAGTAGATCTTCCTTAAAATCGCCGCCTAAGCGCTCCTGCAACAGAGGATGTTTGGGCAACTGGTTATAGGCTAATTGCAAGGCAGCCACAACGCCGCTGTTTTTTAACAAGTATTGCGCGTCCTTCCGACACTGCAGCCGAAATAACTTAGTCAAACCATCGAAATGCGCCAAATCAGCCTTATGCTGGGTATCGAGTATCTTGACCCCCACGGTTTCGCCTTCATCGACAATAGCCGGAAAACCGATAAAGGTCTGGCCTTTCTGCATAAACTGCCAAGTCTCCGGCAAGTCGTCAAACGCCCAGGCGATACAACCGGTGTGATTCATTTCCTCTTGCGCCAGCTTGTCGAAACTGTCGCCAGCCTTGGTGGCATAATCGGCTTGCAGCTTGGCCAGATTGCGACCATAGCCCAAGGCTCGGCCATGATCATCGACAATCCGGAAATTCATCTTCAAATGATCCGGCAAGGCGTCCGGTTGCCATTCGTTGAGTGGTATCGACTCGCCGGTCAGTTTGCGCAAGCGCCCGCTCAACCACTCGAACAACGAGCCTTTAAAATCCGGCTCGATTTCCAGACAAGCCTTGGCGGTATTCGGCACCGGCACGAAGTGCTTGCGCAAATGCTTAGGTAACGCCTTAATCAACGCCGTGACTTTTTCTTCCAGCATGCCCGGAACCAGCCAATCGAAAGGCGCTTGGCGGATTTGATTGAGCTGATGCACAGGTACGATCGCCGTCACCCCATCTTCGTCATGGCCAGGTTCAAAGCGATAATGCAATTCGATGGTTAAGTCGCCGATTTTTTTACTGTCAGGAAAATCCCAATCGTTAATCTGATTCTCGTCGCTGCGGGTCAGATCTTCTTTGGTTAAAAACAAAATCTTCGGGTTTTCGCGTTCGACCTTCTTCCGCCATTGATCCAGGGTAATGCCGCTCACCACCTCGGCCGGCAGTTTTTTATCGTAAAACTGATACAGCCATTCCTCGTCTTCCACCAAGTCGACGCGGCGGCCTTTGTGCTGGATATAACCCACCTCTTCCAACAAAGTTTCGTTGGCCTTAAAAAACGGCGCATTGCTGTGATAATCATGATTCACCAGCGCATGGCGAATGAACATCTCCCGCGCCGCTTTGGCATCCACATTTTCGTAAGGTACTTTGCGCTTGGCCTGCAAGGTCAAACCGAACAATAGCGTGCGCTCATAAACCCCGCTGCGGCCGGCGTTTTTCTCCCAATGCGGGTCGTAGTAATTGCGTTTGACCAAATGTTGGGCAGCGCCCTCTATCCATTCCGGCTCGACCTTGGCGACGGTACGGGCGTAGACCTTACTGGTTTCCACTTGCTCGGCGGCCATGATCCACTTCGGCTTGGCTTTATGCTGACCGGAACCCGGAAAGATGAAAAACTTCAAACCCCGCGCACCCAGATATTCGTATTGCTCGTGTCTAAAACCGATATTCGATAACAAGCCCGGCAACAACGCCATATGAATCTGTTCGTAATTGGCCGGATTGCCGCTGGTCTTCAAGCCCAAATCACCACGCGCAACCTGCATGATCTGAGTGTGAATGTCATGCCATTCACGCATGCGGATGTAGGACAAGAAATTATCCTGGCAATACTTGCGCAGTTTACTGTTGGTCAGATGCTTCTTCTGCTCTTCAAAAGCATTCCAAAGATTCAGCAAACTCAAAAAGTCGGAATCCTCGGCCTTGAACTGCGCATGCTTCGCTTCTGCCTGCGGCATTTTATCCGCTGGCTTATCACGCGGGTCCTGAATGCTTAATGCCGACACAATAATCGCCACCTCATGCAGCGAGCCCAGCTCAGCCGCCGCCAACAGCATCCGCGCCAGCTTGGGGTCAGTGGGAATCTTTGCCAGTTGTCGCCCTGTATCGGTCAGCTGGCCGGCCTTATCCAGCGCATCCACCTCAAACAGCGCATTCTTGCCGTCGCGGATCATCTTGTCGTCCGGCGGCTCCACGAACGGAAAATCTTCGATGTCGCCCAACTTCAAAGCCGCCATCTGCAAAATCACCGACGACAGATTGGTTCTTAGAATCTCCGGCTCGGTAAACTCCGGCCGCGCCAGGTAATCCTCTTTGGAATACAACCTGATACAGATACCTTCCGCCACCCGGCCACAGCGCCCTGCCCTCTGATTGGCGCTGGCTTGCGAGATGCGCTCGATAGGCAAACGCTGAATCTTGCTTTTATGGCTGTAACGGCTGATGCGGACATGGCCGGAATCGATCACGCAACGGATGCCCGGCACGGTCAAGGACGTTTCCGCCACGTTGGTAGCCAGCACGATGCGCGGCTTGTTACCGCTGGGTTTGAATACCCGCTCCTGCTCGCTAACGCTGAGTTTGGAATACAGCGGCAACACCTCATAGCGGGTATTATTGTGCGACTTGCGCAGCGATTCGGTGGTCTCGCGTATCTCATGCTCACCGCTCAAGAAAATCAGAATGTCGCCCCGCATATCCCGATACAACTCGTCCACCGCATCCAGGATGGCTTGCTGCAAATCCGCCG
This sequence comes from Methylomonas albis, assembly GCF_014850955.1. NCBI lineage: Bacteria > Pseudomonadati > Pseudomonadota > Gammaproteobacteria > Methylococcales > Methylococcaceae > Methylomonas > Methylomonas albis. The sequence goes on along the minus strand of NZ_JACXSS010000001.1, from coordinate 1,900,631 downwards.
AAGTTTCGTCGTCTTCTTCGATTAACTCGATAGGCCGATAACGCACATCCACCGGATAAGTGCGGCCGGACACATTCACAATCGGCGCATCATTAAAATGTTTGGCAAAACGCTCCGGATCGATGGTCGCGGAAGTAATCACCACCTTCAAATCCGGCCGCTTCGGCAACAGCCAGCGCAGATAGCCCATTAAAAAATCGATATTCAGGCTGCGCTCGTGCGCCTCGTCGATGATGATAGTGTCGTATTGATTTAAATAAGGATCGTTCTGCGACTCGGCCAGCAGGATGCCGTCGGTCATCAGTTTAACCAGAGAATTGGGATGAGTCTGGTCGTGAAAACGCACCTTGTAACCCACCGCCTGTCCGATAGGCTGGCCCAGTTCCTCGGCGATGCGGTCAGCGACGGTACGGGCGGCAATCCGCCTTGGTTGGGTGTGGCCGATCAAACCGGTTAAGCCGCGCCCGATTTCCAGACAAATCTTCGGCAACTGTGTGGTCTTGCCGGAGCCGGTCTCGCCGCAGACGATGGTGACTTGATTGTTGAGGATTAAATCGGCAATCTCATCCTTCTTGCCGCTGACCGGTAAATCCGGGTAATTAATCACCGGCACGGAAGCGCGGCGCTGATGGCAACGCCCCATCGAACGCTCGATCTTATCAGCCACTTGCTGCACTTGTCCGGTCACATCCCTGCCCTTACTCGCCTCGCTCCGTAAGCGGTCCAACTGCCGCTTCAAGCCGTGGCGGTCGGTACCCATGCAGGTTTGAAGATTTTTGGCGAGTTGTTTCAGGGTGTCTTGGAGGGACATGGGGCGGAGAATCTGGTAAAAGCCCGGCATTATAAGGGCAGACGGGGCGGTTTTATATTTGGCTTATTGATCCTGCCTTCAAATGTCTCAACCGTTCGTGCTGAGCTTATCGAAGCGCAAGCAGCCTTTCGACAAGCTCAAGGCGAACGGATGTTAAAACTTCACAGCCCGGATCAACCTGACTCCGAGCCGTCAAGTTTTGCGACATACTCTTGCATACCGCGTACAAAACATTCGGCTTGCGCGACGGCGTCCGCAGCTTGTTTGAGATCAATCGCATCGCCAGTGTAATCGGCCAACAAACGAATTTCTTGGACACGATTCAGTGACCGCCCAAGTTCTACCGCTATCACGCCCGGCTTAACCAAATGCAAACTGAACAGCGTGATCAGGCCGTTGTGAGTGCGGCTAGCCTCGGCGCCAATCATCCGGCCGCTGACCGACAAAGCCGCTTGCGCGGATTCGAACATCGCATAATACGCCCGGTTGCAAGCCCCCTCGCTATCGCCATCGGCCAACAGCAAGCGCGCCGATGCCAACGCCCGTTCGGCCTTTTGCAACCACTCGCAGGCATTCATAACGGCACACCGTCGCGTTTCACATTTTCCAATAAGTGCGGATGCGCGGAGCTTTCCGGGCAATCCCATTCGGATTGCCAAATAGGCAGGGGCTGGATCAACACTCCAGTTTCCAGCAATACATCGTAAGCAATGTCCGCCAAAGCCAGCTTGGTTTCTAGGAATGGACCGGGCGCCCCGGATAACAACACCGCCACGTCGGTGTCGCTTTGCGCCTGATAATCACCACGCGCCCGACTGCCGAACAGCAACGCTCCGACTAAACGGAACCGGCCAGCCGTTCGACGGATAAATAGCCGCGCAGCCGCTAAGGTGTTGGGGTCTATTGGACGTGGAGGCATAGGTAAAGATAATGCGCTAAAAAACCAATCAGTATCTTACTATTTGCCGACGCTTAGCGAATCGGAATTTTTGCTTAATGTAGGCTTACACCCACACCTAAAATAGACTCGCTGCCACGCCCTGTAAAATCAACAAGCTGGATCACGGGCCCGGCGCAGCTCCGCTACGCGCCTATCGTTTGATCCAACGTCCGGCATTCAATGTTTGAGTGGCTTTGTATCGGAGTAAGCGGAGTTTCGATCGAAATTCGCACTGTGTCTACTTAGAAAAATCCACCCTTCGCCTAAACCTACCAAGATTAAATCCAAGAAATCGAATATTTCCTCTTACCAGCCACCGAATCCGATAAGATTACGCCATTAGCGAATGACGGCTTTTGGATGTAGCAAATTGTAGCAATCGACCCCTATGTATAGTGCCCAACTATGTATAGCTGTAAATTACTATCGACGGCAAAACTTGGTTTCTCTGACACTTGAGCCAACCATCAGTCAATAAGCTTTACATAGTTTTGCTGTTGTTCTGAAGGTGAAATTCACTCGCCTTAAGATACTTTAATGAAATTTGCCTACCAATCAATTTTAATCTGGCCTCCTGAGAGCTAATTGGGACACTATGTTGATGTTTCGCGCCTCATTAGTTGGCTGTCGCCGTATATCAATACGAATGATGGTTGTTATCCGGTTGGTGAGAAATTGATACGGTTTCGACAAGCGTCAAAACTATGCATAGCGTACTGGTAGTCATCTCTGGCTGCGCGCGGGTTGCCAGTCGAAATAGATCACTGCTATACATAGTTGGGCACTATACATTGGGGTCGCTATGGATAGCTATCCATAGCGACCCTAAGCTGCCAAATAAGATTTAATTTGCAGAGACAACAAATGGCAAATAAGCTGTCCTTCAAAATGTAGGTGCGATTAGCTTGCGTAATCACACATATTTAGCCAACTCCTCCGATTACGTTATCATTAACCAGAGCGGTCTACGTAGACATTAGCGGTTATATTTAAAAGTAACATTGCAATATATAACCTTTAATAAAGTTTTAGCAAGCGCAAAACTATTAAGGAACCTCTGATTAATTCAGTTTTTCAAGAAAAGCCAATGCACAAGTCATTGATTTAATTAGTCATGAAATTCATGCCAACGAATTAATCAGAGGTTCCTTAACACATCTGGATTCAAAAAATTTTCTATATGCAAAATCAACATATCACATTTTATCCGTATGAAGTGCTTGTAAACCGTTTATCTAATGCTACGAAACGTAACTCTAAGCGAATTGTTTTTCTCCTTGGAGCTCCTGTTTCAGCACCTTATGATGGTAGTCCAGGCATTGCAAACGTTGATGGCATGGTTGAACTGATCGAAAAAGAGTTTAGTGAGGATAAAACCGCTCTTAAGTCGCTAAGAGATCAATTAGAACAGTCATCAGGAAATGCTTATCAAATTGCGGTAAATTATTTAATAGGCTGTCGTGGTCAAGATGCAGTCAACGATTTAATTAGGGCTGCAGTAGTTGGTTCGTGTCACGATTCAACTAAGTTGATGGATGAACTAAGAATATCTAATGCTCCTGAAGATTATGCTGAACAATTGGAAAAAAATAAAAAGGCCTGGTTCATACCAAATTGTTTACAAGATTTGGCCTCCCTTTGTGTCAAATACCCAGATGTTTTTGGACAAGTACAATTAACAACCAATTTTGATCCTTTGCTTACTTTAGCGATACAAAACCTCGGTGGGTCTTGTTACAGATCAATCCTCAGCAAAGATGGAAGTCTAAATCAAGTACAAGGAGACGGATGCCACATAATACATTTACATGGATATTGGCGTGGGGTGGATACACTACATACTCCCCGACAATTAAATCAACCACGCCCCAAATTGAAGGCCTCTTTATCAGATTTACTACGAAATAGCATTGTAGTACCGATAGCATATAGTGGATGGGATGATGTATTCACAAGAACCTTGATTGAAATTGTAAGTGAAGATGCAGCAAGACCTGAAATATTGTGGACATACTATGGAGAGAATGATGCTGATCTTATGGCGCAAAATGCTTCTCAATTCAATTTATTTTCAGCTGGATTAGACAGTGGTCGTTTAAATTTATACAAAGGCGTTGATTGTCACCAGTTATTTTCTGACTTAACAGGTGAATTGGGTTTGAAACAATCTCAATCCATTCATCTATCGCAAGATAAAATAGCGTCTAGCCCGTTAATTAAACAAGTAGATCATGGACTGTATTCCTCGCTAATTCGTGAAAAAAATATAGAAGAGTTTCATAGTGACTCAATACCCAGCGTTACCGATTTGGTAGGTCGTAGTGCTGAGTTAGAACATCTGACTGACGGACAAAACAAATTAGTCGCAATCGGTGGAATCGGTGGTCAAGGAAAATCAAGCCTTGCCGCTTACTATGCTTTAAACTGTCAAGGACAGGGTAATTTTCAGTTTATTGAATGGAGAGATTGTCGAGAACAAAATGACACGCTTCACAATATTTTACTAAAGACTGCATGTTCACTCATTGGAACAGAAGATTCTATAATTACTTTAAAAGAATTAAGTATTGATAACTTAGCTCAAGAGCTGTCTCAACTTTTCGAATCTAGGGACGGATTGATTGTTTTCGATAATGTTGATAAGTATATTGACCTCAATACAGGCAATCCTTTAGGCGCTTTAAAGTTTTTACTCGAAGCAATTCAACCAAAAAAATTACGGACTCAGTTAGTATTTACAGCAAGACCTCTTTTGAAGTTCGAGTCTGAAAAAACAATATCTATCCCACTTAAAGGGCTTAGTGATCAAGATGTAAGAGTTCTTTTTGAGCAAAAGAGCGATTCGTCAATTCATGAGGATGACTTTATTTCATTGATAAATGTAACCGAGGGTCATCCTTTTTGGATAACGCTCATTGCATCAAGATGTCGCCAACAAAAAATAAGTGTCAATAATATAATTAACGAAATCATTTCTGGCAAAGGAGAACTCCCAGAAAGGACTATACAGTCGATATGGAATTCGTTAAATGACAAACAAAAAGAAGTGCTTAGAACAATTGCGGAGATAGAACGGCCTCTTCCTGAAAAAGAAGTCAGCGAAATTGACTTTGGACTCAACTATAACCAGTTTACAAAAGCATTAAAAGTTCTTAAAAATTTAGGTTTGGTTGAACCTCGTCAACAGAACAATGGAATAGAAGTGCTTGACCTGCATCCTCTTATCCGTAGATATGTACGAACAAATTTTCCACGCCAAGAGCGAGAAAAATTTATTTTAAGAATCATTCATCTGTTTGATAAGCAAATATTAGTCTTGCGTGAGCGATTTAAGTCAAGTTTTCCAACTGACATGTTGGAGTTATGGACTCATAAAATTGATGTGAGCCTAAACGGTGGTAAGTTTGAAGCAGCAATTGACTCCCTTGTCGAAATTGGTTCGTCACTAATAGATAGTGGTCAACTTGAAGAATATATTCGCCTTTCAATTCGTGTCTTTGATGAAGTTAATTGGACTTTAACAGTCGCGAAATATCCAAAGTTTGATCGTTTATGGTCAAGTTCTGTTAATGCTTTAATCGCATTAGGCGATTTCGAAAGAGCTGACTCCTACATTAATCGTTATGCTGACTCAATTGAAGGCACAGGCTCTCAATTTATTAATCTTTGTGACACTAAATGTTACCGTTATTGGTTTGAAGGTGATTTCGAGCAAGCAATATTTTATGGCGAACAAGGGGTTAATTTAAAAAATGCGACAAACGTAGATATTGATTTTGACTGCTCACATAATCTAGCCTTGGCACGTCGTGATAACGGTAATATAGACGAAGCTCTTCAGTTTTTCATAGGTCAACACAATGAAGATGAAATTCTTGATCCAACCGAACTAGATACTCATCGAGGTGGAGTATTCTATGGCAATATTGGTCGATGCTATTATTTTAAAGACGAAATTGCTAATGCTATGAGTTGCTATAAAAAATCTGCACAATTGCTTGAACAGGCAAGAGAAGATGTTCTAAATCGGGGGTATATACGTTTATGGGTGGGGCAAGCCCTTCAAAAACTAGGTCATGTAGAAGATAGCCTTATGTTTCTACGTGCTGCCCATGTTATGTGGAATGGATTCATTCCACAAAGAGCAGATATGACGGAATCTCAACTCAATTCGCTAATTGAAAGTAATCCAAAAATGGAATCTATAATGGAGATGCCGCAATGGCGTCTTGAAAATAGATTTCAACAGTGGATTAAAAGTTAAATATTTCCCTAAAGATAAAAAGTGAACGTCTTGATCGATATTAAGAAATGCCACATTGTAAACATACAAATACTCATCTCGTGTTTGTTCACAACTAAGCGACCGGCGGTACTTGATCAGAACGAAAATTGAACGACTGCTATGGGGCTCATAATTGGCTTTAACTTGATTTTCTGACCGTCCCCTTATGGCCGACTGCCGCCGATTACAAGCCAAAGCTTGGAAACCAGAATCAATCAAAACGCCGCCAATACCTAGCAAATAAAGTAACGCGCTTCTGCAAAAATAGCCTACGCTTTTCTTCTGCGGACCACACCCCGCCATCCGCAATATCAGTAACGCCAAAAAAGGAGATAAACATGAGTCAAAATCTGATTTCTTTAACCCTTTCCGACAATGATCTGACGGACATAGACGCCGCCCTGAAAACATTGGAAGACCGCTTCGCCGGCTTCCTCGTTTTATCACCCGAAGAGCGCCGCACTATCCTGAAGATGGGTGATAAAACCGAAGCGTTCTGCCGGCAGACGCTGACGGTGGCCACCCAAAACACTCATGCCATTCCGCCCGGTCTCGATGTCGTCGAAGCGCAAGCCGATTTGGTGACGCTCGACAAACTCCGCCCTCGCCTACACCGCCTGCGTGATTTAATGAGCAGAGGCGAAGATACCGATATGGCGCTGGGCAGCGATATTTATAGTTTTAGCCTGGATGCTTACGCCTCGTTGAAAATCGCCGGCAAGGGCGCGGGCTTGGAAACGCTGCGGCAGGCGATGTCTGTTCGGTTTAATCGCGGCGCCAAGGCAAAACCCGAGGGTGTAAGAATTTTTGTGTAAACGGCCATGAGGTAGGAAACTACCGATCCTGATGAGGATGAAAAAATGACCGTATCACCCAAAGCCATTCCTGATGAATTACTCGATGCCTTAATGTCGAACTATCAAACACCCGAAGACCTGATCGGTGCCAATGGACTGTTAAAGCAGTTGACCAAAGCCATTGTCGAACGCGCCCTGGAAGCGGAAATGACCGCGCATTTGGGCCACGGCAAGCATGAGGCGGTGACCAACGCCAATAGCAATGCCCGTAACGGCAAGAGCCGGAAAACGCTCAAAGGCGACTTCGGCGACTTACCCATCGAGATTCCCCGTGACCGTCATGGCGAATTCGAACCCCAGATTATCGCCAAGCATCAACGGCGCTGGACGGGCTTCGACGACAAGATCATCTCGTTGTACGCCCGCGGCCTGACGGTACGGGAAATCCAGGCCCATCTATTGGAGATCTATCACACGGAGGTGTCGCCCACCTTGATTTCCTCGGTGACCGACGCGGTCCTTGAGGAGGTGAGCGCCTGGCAAACCCGTCCGCTGGATCCGATTTACCCCATCGTCTACCTCGACTGCCTACACACCAAAGTGCGGGACAGTGGCAGTGTGCGGATCAAGGCGGTCTATCTGGCTATTGGTGTCAATCTGGACGGCCACAAAGAGGTGCTGGGGCTGTGGATTGCCCAAAGCGAAGGCGCCAAATTTTGGCTGCAAGTGGTCACCGAGCTCAAGAACCGTGGCGTCAACGACGTTTTTATCGCCTGTGTCGACGGTCTAAAGGGGTTTCCGGAAGCGATCGAAACCGTGTTTCCCAAAGCCACTGTGCAGTTGTGCATCGTGCACTTGGTCCGTAACAGCCTTAACTACGTCAGCTACAAAAGGCGCCAGTCGGTCGCCGACGACCTCAAGCGTATCTATCAAGCCGCTACCGTCAGGGAAGCCGAACAAAAACTGGCCGAATTCGAGGCCAACTGGCACGAAGCCTATCCCACCATTGCCCCGATCTGGCGACGAAACTGGGACCGTATCATCCCGTTTTTCGACTATCCGCCCGAGATTCGCAAGGTGATCTACACCACTAATACCATCGAATCGGTGAACCGAAGCCTGAGAAAAATCATAAAAAATCGCGCGATCTTCCCCAGCGATGACGCATTATCCAAGTTGCTCTATCTGGCATTGAAGAATATCAGCCAAAAGTGGACCATGCCCGTCTATGACTGGAAAGCCGCATTAAACCGGTTTAGTATTCAGTTCGAAGACCGAATCCCTAACCGATAACTTAAACCCGTTTACACAAAATTCGGGATACCCCCCAAAAACCCATGCCACCCAACCCACCAGCTAAACAAGATAAGCATAATGACTGCCCGGCAAGGCTTTCCGGCTTAGCGATTAAGCTTTATCCCTTGGCGGAATAGATAAAAGCATAGCGCGCAAGCCTTCCCGCTAAAGCCGCAAGCTTATTAGAGTTGCTCGCCACTCTCAAAGCCTTGCCCGCAAGGTAAATCGCTTCGCGGGCAAGGCGATTTGCAATAAACGCAAGTCTAAATGGCTTAAGCGCAAGGCATTGAGGCCAAACCGCAAAGTTCTTTGACTTGCGCGCCAGCTTCAATGGTTTGCGCGCAAGGAAAAAAGCCTTGCTCGCAAGGCAAATAAGCTTGCGCGAATCCGGAAAAGCCTTGCGCACAACGTAAGCGCTCATGTAACTACGTCTGTCATCGATAACTGAAAGAGTCGAAGATGGTGTCCACCTTCGACTAAGTGGACACCTACATGCTAGAGACAAAGAGTGCGTTATCCAGGCGGTTAGTCATCGGTCACCGCTGTGATGGCCGATGCCGCTATGATCCGATCGCTAAACAAGAGCTGGTTCAGAGTTGCTTGCAGCCGGGTGTGTCGATTGCACGCAAAGCGCTGGAGCATGGCATCAATGCTAACCTACTACGAAAGTGGATCAATCACTATCAGGCCGCTGCGCGTGACACCCAAGCCGATGAGTTAGTGCCGCCACTACCGGCTTTTGTGCCGGTGCTGACACCGGTTATTAAGTCTCAGACGTGCGAAGCGATGCTGTCCATTACCCTAGTGAACGGTGTGCAGATGACGCTCCAGGCCATTGACCTGGCTGAGCTATCACCGCTATTAAACACCTTGGCCCACTTGCCATGTTCCGCTTCGACCCGGGGTTAAAGGTTTATCTGTACCGTGAGCCGGTGGACGGCCGTAAAGCAATCAATGGTCTGGCGCTGCTGGTCGAACAGGGACTCAGCCTCAACCCGTTTGAGTCGGCGGTGTTTGTGTTTAGCAATCGCCGCCGTGATCGGATCAAGTTACTGGCCTGGGATCGCAACGGCTTCTGGTTAATGATTAAACGCCTGGAGGCTGACCGGTTCCGTTGGCCGAAGCAGGAGGCGCTGATGGTGCTGAGCGTGGAACAACTCCATTGGCTATTAGAGGGCATTGATCTGGCCGCCATGCGCCCACATTCCGCCCGAAGCTACAGCCAAATTAGCTGAGGTTTCGTCGTCAAAAACCTTGTAAAATAGGCACTTATGACGACGACTATCACGCTGACATCTGACGAATATGCGGCCTTATTGGCCGAGCGGCAGTCGTGGTTAGCTGACCAGCAGTTGGTGCATATGCTCACCCAACAACTACGTGTAGTCACCGTCGAGCGTGATCTGCTCAAGCAGCGGGTCGATGCCTTTTTACGGCAGCTGTTTGCTGCCAAATCTGAAGCCCGAGCTAATCCTGCTCAGCGCGACTTGTTCATCAACGAAGCCGAAGCGTTGGCGCCCACCGGACAGCCGGTGGCTGAAGAAAGCATTCCCGATACTGAAGTCCAGATCGCCCCCCATAGCCGCAAGAAACGCGGTCGCAAGCCGCTGGATCCTTATCTGCCTCGCGAGATTGTCCGTCATGAATTGCCAGAGTCGGAACGGGTATGCGCGCATGATGGCAGCCCATTGGTGGAAATCGGTGCCGAAATCAGTGAACAGCTGGACATCATTCCACAACAAGTGCGGGTGATACAGCATCAACGCATCAAATATGCCTGCCCCTGCTGTGATGACAGTATCCGGGTCACCCCGGCACCAGTGCGGATTATTCCGAAAGGCTTGCTCACCGAGGCGGCACTGGCCTGGGTCATTACCGGTAAATATCAGGACGGCCTGCCGTTATACCGGCAAGCCGCGCTGTTGAGCCGTTTTGGCGGTGATTTATCCCGCAGTACGCTGGCTGCGAGTGTGGTGCGCGTAGGACATGCGTTGCAACCTTTGATTAATCTGTTGCGGGATCGACTACTGGAAGCGGATGTCATTCACGGTGATGAGACCGTGGTGCAAGTGCTCAAAGAACCGGGGCGCGCAGCACAGACCAAGAGCTATTTGTGGGTGCAGATGACCGATTCTGGGCCTCCGATCCGCTTGTTCAGCTATACCCCGGGGCGTGGTCGTAGCCAGGCGCAACCCTTATACGAAGGCATCAAACCCGGCAGCGTTCTGATGAGCGATGGTTATGAGGTCTATAACGGTTTGGCTGCCGGTCACGGCCTGATTCACTTAGGGTGTTGGGCGCATGCCCGACGCTATTTCGTCGAAGCCGAAGCCGCGCAGCCCAAACCAGCCCGAGTGTCTGAGCCACTAGCGACACGCTTTATCACCGCGATTGGCCAGTTGTACGCCATTGAATCACGGACCAAAGACGCCAGTCCCGAACAACGTCTGCAATTCAGGCAAACGCACAGTCGCGAGATCCTGGCCAATATCGAAACACTGCTGCTACAACACCTGCATGGCGTGATGCCTAACAGTTTACTGGGCAAAGCACTGCATTACCTGTCAGCCCAATGGCCAAAACTGATCCGTTTTGTCGAGAACGGCCGCTGGCCGATTGATAATAACGCCTGCGAAAATGCGATTCGCCCCTTTGTGATTGGCCGTCGCAACTGGTTGTTCAGCGACACGGTGGGTGGCGCACAAGCCAGCGCCAGTCTTTATTCGCTCATCGAAACCTGCAAAGCCAATAGCATTGAGCCTTATGGTTATTTGATTGCCGTGTTCCGGCAACTGCCTTTGGCAAAAACGGCAGAAGATTTTGAAGCCCTGTTACCTTGGCAACTCACACCCTCTGTCATACGTTAATAAACTCAGTCAAGGGTGGTGTTTAATAAGCGCTTACCGCACAACTCTAATTGGCTTGCGCGCAAAACGCTGAGTCTTGCGGTTATGGCAAAAGCTGGAATACATTGCCTAGATAACGATTCTCGCGTTGAGAAGCTACAGATGCGCCGACTTAAACTGAAACGCGCGATCACGACTAGGACCAACCTACCACCGACAAGATTCTAAGCTCTCCAGTGTGGTAACTGAACCTTGAAAGCTCTAGCTTTCTCTATTGGATGGGAAGCAAGAGCTTCCAAGATTGGTATCCAAGCTGGAGTTTGGATACTAGGAATAGGCGTCATCGCGATGGAAAGCCGTTTTGGCCGGACAGCCTTATAAGAGATTGTATTGACTCTATCCCTATTCGTGGAAAAGCCTTTAGCAAAAAAGACACGGGGATTTGCCTGATTAGCGCAGCAAGTTGCGTGAATTGACGCATTCGGATTGACCACTCCCGGCTTCGCCATGGAGAAAGCTTATTGATTTCAATAAAATAAGATTTGGGGCGCCATATTTGCTTAAGACAAATTGCTATACCTTTCTATCGAGGCTTAGCGAAACGAATTTCCTCTAAAGTCAATTGGATTTGTTCTTAAACAAGGAGTCATAAATGAAATATCCAAGCAATCTTTCTTTACTAGTGCTTCTGAGTCTCACAGTGTCGGGTGTCGCTTCTGCCGCTTTCGACCAATACACCATCATCGATCTTGGTAGCCTCGATCCTGGTGGGGTCAACGACTACAGTTACGCCTTCGACATTAACGACAGAGGCGATATTGTAGGCTTCAGCAAAGGGGCCGACGGACTGGATCATGCCTTTGCCCGTATGCGGGGACAAACGTTAAGCGATCTAGGCCAGGGGCGGGCCACTAGCATTAATAACCGCCGGCAATTGGTGGGTCGGGGAGCCGGCCCGAACTATCTGCTGTGGAAACAAGACGCCGCCGGCAACTGGGAAGCGCTGGACCTCAACATCCCTGTCATCCCCGCACCTTTTCTGGGCCAGACAATCAAAATAAATGACAGGGGTAATATTGCCGGCGCCGGAGAAATCGGCATTTTTTACTGGAGCAACGGACAAATCGAGTATATCGCTACAAACGCGGGCTGCTTCCCACTTACCGTGGTCGGATTGAATAACCGCGATGAAGTTTTGTACGGGGACTCCATGTCAATGTACTTGGTAACGAACACCGGCGAATCCGTTTTAGGGGACGGGCGCTTTGCGGAGCTGACCGCTATGAATGACGAAGGCGAAGCGGTCGGTTTAAGCGCGTTCGCCTCGGCTTCTTCCTACTTTTCCACTGAAACGGGATTTACGAATCCGCAAACCAATCAATCGTTTAAGGACATTAACAACGCCGGGATTGCGGTCGGTGGAGGAAACTACGGTAGTTATGTTGCGTCTTTCGCACTAGCAAGCACTTTCCGCGCGGTGATTTACTCTAAGGCCGAAAATAGCGTTGTTTACCTGGATACCTTAATCCCCAACAACCCCGGCTGGAGCCTGAGAATCGCCAACGGTATCAGCGATGCCGGACAAATCGTCGGCGTAGGTATCAATCCCGCCGGTAAGACCCACGCTTTCCTACTAACGCCCGTTTCGCCTCCTTAATGAACTGATTCACCTGGTTCCCAAGCCCCGGCTTGGGAACCCTGCTCTCAGGAGTCACAGTTTCCCAATCCAATCACCAATCTCTAATCGCCTCAATCAAGCCTTCCATTCACAGATAATCCCTGGCAATGGGATAACGCCAATGCTTAGGTAAATCAACATCGAGTCCAAAAACCCCAGAATTAAAATCTAAGTAGCTTGAACAACAATAATCTATTGTAAAATAATCGTTTTTCTTTTCCGCGTTGATCGACAGTTCGTACGCACCAAGCCGAGTTTTATCATTATCCATGTCCCCGCTATCCATTCGACAAGACTTTCAATGCGGGCGCTGATCGTCCTAGGTATTTTCTTGATGCCGTTGGCTAGCGCACAAGCAGTCGGCAAGGCTTCGGAAGATTTAACCAATCTGTCTATCGAGCAGTTGCTGAATGTGGAAATCATTAGCGCATCCAGACTGGGTCAAAAAGCCAGTCAAGCCCCTAGCTCGGTTTCCATTTTAACCGCAAGCGACATAAGAACCTTCGGCTGGCGCACGCTGGCGGAGGCGTTGAACAGCATGCGCGGCTTGTTTACCAGCAATGATCGCAACTATAGCTTTGTTGGCGTGCGCGGCTTCATTCAGTCCGGAGACTACAATTCCCGCGTATTGTTCATGATCGACGGCCAACGCATGAACGAAAACATCTTCGACTCCGGCAATATCGGCCAGGAATTCATGCTGGACATGGATTTGGTTGAGCGCATCGAATTTATTCCCGGTTCCGGCTCCACTATTTACGGCGCCAACGCGTTTTTGGGCTTGATCAATGTAGTGACCAAAAAAGGTAAAGCCGTCAATGGCGCGCAAATCGCCGGTGAAGTGGGCAGTTTCGATACTTATAAGGGCCGCATTAGCTACGGCAAACAGTTTGACAACGGCGCCGACGTGCTGGTTTCGGCGTCGCATTACGATACCAAGGGCGTGGAAAATCTCTATTTCCCGAGTTTCGACGACCCCAGCACTAACAACGGCATCGCGCACAATATGGATACCGAGCGCGCGGATCGTTTGTTCGGGCGGATGCAATTCGAAGAATTCACCCTCAGCGGCGGTTTTGTTGATCGATACAAGCGCGTGCCGACTGCGGCTTACGGCGCTGTTTTCAACGACCCCACTGCCCATACTTACGACCGACAGTTTTTCAGCAACCTGAAATATCAAAAAGCTCTGAGTGCGAAAACCTCGTTTTTGGCTAAGGGGTTTTACCAGGGCTACGATTACATGGCCGAAGACCCGTTCAATGACGCCGGTAATTATATTTATCACGACCAAACCAGTGGCCGCTGGTTGGGCGGCGAAGCACAACTAACAACTAGCGTATTCGACGGACATAGACTACTTTTCGGCTTGGAATATCAATACGATCAAACCCAACGCCAATTTGGCTATGTTACCCAACCTTATCAAGTTTACCAAGACAGCGACCTCAGCGGCCACCGCGTCGAACTGTATACCCAAGACGACATTCAGTTGCTGGACAATCTGGTCTTCAGCGCCGGGCTACGCCTAGATCAGACCCACATGCTCAAACGTCTGCAACTTAATCCGCGCCTGGGTTTGATATGGAACCCGCTGGAAAACACCACCTTCAAGCTGTTATACAGCTCAACGTTTCGCGCACCTCATGCCTGGAACCTGGATTACAACAACTATTATTACGGCGTCAGCCCAGAGCTCCGAGAAGAGCAAATCAAAAGCTACGAAGCAATTGCCGAGTGGCATTCCAATGCCGGCTTAAAAGCACTGGTTTCTTTGTTTTACAACGACATCACAAAGCTACTGAAAGCCAACCCCGATACCGCATTGCTGGATAACGTCGGCAAGTACCATGCCTATGGTGCGGAATGGGAAGCGGAAAAACGCTGGGACAACGGCAGAATGTTCAAGGCATCCTACACCTATAGTTTGTTTACCAACGAAGCCAGACACGGCGTGTGGGCTTACGGTTCGCCGCAAAATATTTTCAAATTACACTATGCTGAGCCTTTGTTCGACGATTTTGCAAAGCTCGGTATCGAGAACATTTATATTGGCGACCGTAAGACCTTTCAGGGCGGCAAAGCCGACGCCTACAATCTGGTCAACATGAATTTGACCACGGATCGCTTGATGCGTGGCCTGGACGTGTCTTTCGGGGTTTATAACCTGTTCGACAGCCATTATGAAATGCTGATCAACAGCGACCGACTCGACCTGCTACAAATGAACGGTCGGGAATTTCGCTTAAAACTACAGTTGACGTTTTGAAAGGGCCGATGTCATGAATAAGGCGTTTTACCGACTAAATCCTTGGGCCATTTGTCTAGGGTCGATTTTGTGCTTGGGACACGGCACATTGCAAGCTGCCAATCAAGAGCCGGAAAACGAAAACTTAGAGGATTTGACTAGCCTTAGCGTCGAGCAATTGATGAATCTCGATGTAACCTCGGTCATGAAAGTCCCCACCAATGTCAACCATGTGCCCGCCGCAATTTATGTATTGAGCAACGATGAAATTCGCCGCACCGGCGCTACAACCATTCCGGAAGCGCTGCGCGTGGTACCGGGCATGCATGTGGCCAAGGTGGACGGTAATAAATGGGCAGTGTCCATGCGCGGCTTCAACAGCCAATTCGCCAATAAATTACTGGTTTTGGTGGACGGCCGCAGCGTCTATAACCCGCTATTTTCCGGGGTATGGTGGGATCAGCAAGACATGATGATGGAAGACATCGAGCGCATCGAAGTCATCCGCGGCCCCGGCGCCAGTTTATGGGGCGCTAACGCGGTCAACGGCGTCATTAATATCATCACCAAATCCGCCAAAGACACGCAAGGCGCCCTGCTTTCCAGCCATGTCGGCACCCAACGCTACGGCGGCGGCATGCGCTACGGTGCCGATCTTGGCGACGATGCATACTTAAAAGTCTACGGTCGCCACACTGATTATGGCGATTCAAAAACGCGTGGTGCCTCCACATCCGCTGACGACGATGGTGATCTGAGTAAAGTTGGTTTTCGTTATGACAAGACCGTGGACATTACCAACAAGTTAACTATGCAAGGCGATGCCTATCTCGGCGAAAGCGGTGGAGCCATGCAAAGTTTTCCCTCGGTATCGGCCAACCAAACACCGGTGCTGGCACCGCCTTATTCGCGGACATTACCAACCGATCAGTTATTCTCCGGCCATTATATTCAAGGTCGCTGGGAACAGCGTCAAAGCGCGGATTCCAATACCGTATTGCGTATGTATTGGGACAGGCATAGCCGCAAATCACCCTATCTGGATTCCCAATACCAAATCGACAATATCGATGTCGATTTTCAACACAATTACAAGTTGAACGACAGCCATATGTTGGTCTGGGGTAGCGGCATCCGCTTCAATCTGAATAAATTCGAGGATAGCACGCAGATCCTCATGACCTCGAACAACCGTACCGATCGGATTTACAGCCTATTCGGGCAGGACGATATTACGCTGGTACCTGATCGTTGGCATTTGACCCTAGGCAGCAAGCTGGAGCACAACCCGGTTACTCAGTTCGAAGTCCAACCGAATGCCCGCTTATTATGGACCCCCGACGAAAAGCATTCGTTCTGGGGCTCGGTATCCCGTTCGGTGCGCACACCCAATTGGGTTGAGCAGAATATTTCCTATGGTCTGCAAACGCGGCCACCTATAGGCGGCGGCGCCGCTAGTTCGCTCAATCCGGCGGTGATGCTTAATTTGACGGGCAACCCAGACCTCACCGCCGAAAAAATGATCGGTTTCGAACTGGGCTGGCGCGGCCAGCTGAGTCGCCAACTCAGCATCGATGTAGCCTTGTATGACTACAACTACGACGACTATGCCAGTTTGACCCCCACCTCTCACCTATTCAACGGCTATGTGCTGCAGACGCTGGATCACAACAACTATGGCCATGTGCAAATCTATGGCGGTGAATTGAGTGTCGACTGGCAGGCCACCGAGGATTGGAAACTACGCGCCAGCTATAGTCATGAGGAAGAGCGCTTTCGGGTATCGCCTACCGCACCGGCCAACACCACCCTCATCTCCGGCAACAGTTATCCGGCGCACAAAGCCATGCTCTGGTCTATGCACCAGCTCTCGCCACAACTCAAGCTCGATCTGAATTGGCGCTATTCCGACGCGTTCGGAACTAACGGCTCGCAACCACGCGCCTACCAAGATGTGGATGCCCGTCTGGCATGGGATATGGGCTCAGGCGTCGAACTGGCCTTGGTTGGCCGCAACTTGCTGAATAGCAGCCATTTCGAATATGGCTCGGATCTTTTTTCCACCGCAACAGCCGTACAACGTGAGGTATACGGCACCTTGCGCTGGGATTTTTAGGCGACACCCACACTATGCATACCGCAAAGCACAGGTGTCTGACATGAGCCAAATCTTGCATAAGGCCTACGGGAAACTATGCAGATCGCGCCGCGACCGCGGCTGCGGTGCATTGCCCGGCCCACAAGGACGAACATCCGTGTTCTCCACGCCGATCTCGGTGTTGTGCAAGATGCTAATACTCCCTTTGCTGTTTAGCAGCCAACTCTGCTTAGCCGAAGCCGCCAGCGAAGCGGCGGTCAAAGTGGCGTTTTTATATAATTTCTTTAAGTTTATCGAATGGCCCGAGTCGGCAATCGCGCAGAATCGTTACACTTTGTGTCTGAGCAGTCATTCCGATTTCGGCGACAACTTGTTGATGCTGGAGGGCAAAACCGTGAACGGTAAGCCCTTGGATGTGGTCCGCAATATCGCCGCGAAAGATCTAAAATCCTGCCATCTACTCTTTATCGATGCCGCCGACAATCCCGGCGACTATGCACATGACTTAAAAGGCATGCCTATAGTAACCGTCAGCGACAAATCCGGATTTATCAACCAAGGCGGCACGATAGGCTTAATCCAAGACGGCAATCGGCTTAGTTTTGAAATCAATTTAGAATCCGCGAATGCCGGCAACACGCGGATCAGCGCCCAGCTGCTGAAGCTGGCTAAAAATATTGTGGCCGGCAAATAATTCCATTATGCAGATGACTTTGCGACACCGTCCATGATCCGCGACAAACTCGCCAATCTGCCGATGACCTACAAGCTGCAACGTTTGCAAGCCATCACCTTGGCATTGGCCTTGCTGTTTACGTTATTGATCACCAGCATGACCCATATCTGGCAGGAACGGCAGGAGCTGTCAACTGAAGTGCGTTCGCTCGGCAAAATGATCGGTTTTAATGCCAACGCTGCGCTGCTGTTTGGCGACACCAAAACCGGCACCGAAATTCTCGCAACCTTACGCGGCAAATCCGAAATCATCTCCGCACAACTGTACAAAAACGACGGCGAAATTTTCGCGCATTATCCCGCCAAGGCCGCACCGGACAGTTTTCCCCAAACCGTGAGCGATGCGGAACAACAGCAACGCGAGCAGGGCCTTAAAATTGCTAGCCAAGTAATTTTGAACCCCTTACCCGATGATGCCGGTGACCTGATAGGCACCTTGCGATTGCAGCTCGACTTAAAACCTATGTGGCGCATGGTGATTATCAGTCTGGGCCAAATTTTTTTGGCGATGGTGGTGTCGTTTATGCTGGCGGTATTTTTCGGCCGACGCCTGGCGGAATCAATAGCCGCGCCGCTGATACGCTTATCCTCGTTAGCCAAACAGGTGTCCATGGACAACAACTACATGGTGCGTGCCCAAGGGGAAGGCAAGGATGAAATCGGCCAATTGGTGAAAAGCTTCAATCAAATGATTGAACGGGTGCAACAGCGCGATGCCGAGCTGGAAAACCAACGCGGCAATCTGGAGAAGGAAGTTGATCTGCGCACTGCCGACCTGCGTCAGGCCGTGGTCGATGCCCAGGCCGCGAATATCGCCAAGTCGCAATTTCTGGCTACCATGAGTCACGAAATCCGCACACCTATGAACGGTGTGCTCGGCATGACGGAACTACTGTTGGGCACCGAGCTGGAGACCACGCAACGTCAATATGCGGAAACCGTGTTTAGTTCTGCCGATGCGCTGCTGACTGTGATTAACGACATCCTGGATTTTTCAAAAATCGAAGCCGGCAAACTGGAACTTGAAGAGATCGACTTTAACTTAGCCAATCTCACCGACCAACTCACCGCTTTGTTTTACGAACCTGCCAGCAGTAAAAACATCGAACTGGCTTGCAGTGTCGATAGCCGCGTGCCGCGCGATGTAAGAGGCGACCCTTATCGCTTGCGGCAAATACTCACCAACTTATTATCCAATGCAATCAAATTTACGGATGCCGGTTCGGTGAAGATGCATGTCAATCTAGCCGCGCCTGATCGATGCCTGTCGGCCGACAGCATGTGCTTGGAGTTTTGTATCAGCGATACCGGCATCGGCATGACGCCCGACATCCAAACCCGCTTGTTTAAATCCTTCAGCCAGGCCGACGGCTCCACTACCCGCAAATACGGCGGTACCGGCCTGGGCTTGGCCATCAGCAAGGAACTTAGCGAATTGATGGGCGGTAATATCCAGGTACAAAGCCGAGAAAACAGTGGCTCGGCATTTACGCTACACATCCCACTACGCAAAGCCTACGAGGCCCTACCCGTCGCAGTGCCAGGCACTAGTTTGCTAGGCAAACAGGTGTTACTGGTCGAAGACAACGCCACCAATGCGAAAATCCTGGAAAATCATATGACCAAATTTGGCATGCGTACCCGCATCGCCAAAAATGGCGCCCATGCCCTGGAAATTCTCGATCAATCGGCTCGCTTAGGTCTGTTCTACGACATCGCCGTGCTAGACATGAAAATGCTGGGCATGAACGGTGCCGAATTGACTCAACGCATACGCCGGGACAAACGCTACGCCGGGATCCGTATCGTCATCGTCACCTCCAGCAACGCCGAAGACGTATTGGCCACAATTCGCAGCAGCGCCTGCGATCTGTATCTCAATAAACCCTTACACCGACGCACCCTACAAGACGCCTTGCTCGGACTACTTACCCAAAAACCGCAATCGCTCGACGCCCTCGCCCCAAGGTCCACGAAGATTAAAATTCTGTTGGCCGAGGACAACCCGGTTAACCAGAAAGTTTGCAGCGCCATGCTACGCCAGCTAGGCTACACGCTAATACTGGCGAATAACGGCCGGGAAGTGTTGGATATTATCAGCCGCGAGCCAGTGGATCTGATCCTGATGGATTGCATGATGCCGGCCATGGATGGTTATACCGCAACCCAATACATCCGAGATTTGGAGCGCAGTCGCGGATTAACCAAAACCCCGATTATTGCGCTGACCGCCAATGCGATGGAAGGCGACCGAGAACGCTGTTTGCTGGTCGGCATGGACGATTATCTCAGCAAACCCTTTTTACAAAAAAACCTGCAAGACAAAATCCAGGCATTGATAGTCCCGCTAGCGAAAACAACAGTCAATCCCTCCTTACCCGAGATAATGCCGACCAATGTAACGCTCGATCCTTCCTCCTTAAACACCCTGCGAGAAATTGGCGGCAACGCGCTTATCGAGGAAGTGTTGGCCTTATTTCGCACCAATGCCAAGCAATATATCGCGACACTCCGCACCGCCCTGCACGAACGTAATAGGGAAAGTGTGCGGCATGCCGCGCATAGCTTAAAATCGGCCGCCGCCAACATTGGTGCACTGAAATTGGCTGAACTGGCACGTTTGCTCGAAAATGCAGCGCGGGACAATACTTTGCAATTTGATAGCCAAGTTGCCGAAAGCCTGCAAACAGAATATAAAGAAATTCTCCAGCGCCTTTCGCAACTCAAATCTTGATAATGGAACGATTACCTGCACGCAGCCTGATTTTGGCAATAGACGACGACGATATGGTGCGTCTGATGTTGCAAGAAATTCTGCAAAAAGAAGAGTTCGATGTAATTTGTGTGGCTAACGGCAAACAAGGCTTGGCACTGGCGGCTAGCAAACGACCGAATTTGGTATTACTAGACGTTATGTTGCCGGACATCAATGGGTTCGACTGCTTACAAACGATCAAAGACATACCCGGCAACGCCCTCTTGCCCGTGGTGATGCTGACCGGCATGGACGACCTGGAATCGGTGAATCGTGCCTTTCAATTGGGCGCTACCGATTTTATCCCTAAACCGCTCAACTGGCCGACTCTGCCGCACCGCTTACGCTACTTGCTGCGTTCGGTTGCCACCTTAGACAAATTGGCAAGAAGCGAAGCGGAACTGCGCAAAGCGCAAAAAATTGCGCAACTAGGCAGTTGGCACTGGTCTGTCGCCGACGACCGCATGCAATGGTCGGAAGAAGTATTCAACATCCTGGGTACCAATCGGCCATTGTTTGAACATAAATGCCGCGACTTGTTTAAATCCGTGCCGCCTTCCGAAGTCGGCAAGCTGCAACAAGCCATCGATCTTTGCGTAAAAAACCAGCGCAGCTTTCGCCTGGAATTACCGATTTGCCATCACGATGGGGCTAACCACGTGGTGCATATTCAAGGCGAGCCCGTCGTCGAAAACAACTTGGTAAGCCATATTCACGGCACGGTGCAGGATATTACCGAACGCCGCCACATCGAAGAACGGGTGCGGTTTTTATCTTACTACGATCCGTTAACCGGCCTGCCCAACCGGACGCTGTTCAAGGAAATTCTGTCGCAAGCCATTTCCTATTGCACGCGCTACGGCAGAGTAATATCGACTTTATTTATCGGCATTGATCGTTTCAAACGCATAAACGAGACGCTAGGCCCGAAAATCGGCGATCAGGTGTTGAAAATGTTCGCCGAGCGCTTACTGACCGAAGTTCGGGAGTGCGACTACATCGCTATCAACGCCGATTACGATTTATCTGAAATGACCGTTTCCCGGTTGGGCGGTAACGAATTTACCGTGTTGCTGAATCATATTGAGGACGCGCGCGATAGCGTCAAAGTCGCTAAACGTATTTTTCATGCCATGCAGCAGGCTTTTCCGGTGGATAACACCGAATTATTCCTAGGCATCAATATCGGCATCGCCATCTACCCCGGCGATGGCCAGGACGAAGACAGTTTCATCAAAAACGGCGAGTTCGCCATGAATCACGCCAGCGAACACGGCCATAACAACTACCAGTTTTTCAGTAAATCGTTAAATGTCGCCGCGTTTCATAAACTGGCCATGGAAAACAGCCTACGCCGGGCCATCGAACGCGACGAATTACAGCTTTACTATCAAGCCAAAATCAATATCCGCCACCAACAAGTAGTGGGCTGTGAAGCCTTGATTCGCTGGCAACACCCGGAATTGGGTTTGATAGGGCCCTCGCAATTTATTCCGATTGCCGAGGATTCCGGCTTGATCGCTCAAATCAGCGACTGGGTGCTGGAAAACGCGAGTCGGCAAACTATGGACTGGCAGCAGTCAGGACTTTGTCACGGACTGATCATGGCGGTTAACGTATCCGCCACCCAATTTAGACAGTACGGCTTTGGCCGTCAGGTCCGCGAAGTCTTGACCCACATCGGTCTTGAACCGCGATACCTGAGGCTGGAACTGACCGAAACCATTTTGTTGGACCACATCGACGACGCCTTAGTGACGTTAGGCGAACTACAAGCCCTGGGTGTCAAAATCAGTATCGACGATTTCGGCACCGGTTATTCGTCTTTGTCTTATTTAAAAAAACTACCTATTTCCGAATTGAAAGTCGATCATTGCTTCGTTCGCGATCTACCGCACAATGAAGACGATATGGCTATTACCGCTGCGATACTGGCCCTGGCCGACGCGTTGTCGCTGGATGTGGTCGCGGAAGGCGTGGAGAATGAAGATCAGGCCAATTTCCTGCTGGATAGCGGTTGCGAAGTAGTTCAAGGCTTTTTGTATAACAAGCCTATGCCCGCAGAGGAGTTCGCGGCGTTTGTTCGCGCCTTTAACTCACAACACCTGTTTGCCGACAAAGCCTGATATGACTGCCAAACCGCGTATCCTGGTAGTCGATGACGACCCGATGATCCGCCTGCTGCTCAGGCAAGTCTTACAAGCTGACAACTACGAATTGATCGAAACAGAAAACGGCGTGGCGGGACTGGAACAATTTATCGCCGCAGCGCCGGATCTGGTATTGCTCGACGTCATGATGCCGGAGATGGACGGCTTCAGTTGCTTAAAAAACATGCGCGCGGCCAGCGACAAGAGCGTGCCGATTGTGATGATGACAGCCATCGAAGACGCACAAGCGGTGGAAGAGGCATTTCGACTGGGCGCCACCGATTTTATCGGCAAACCCATCCAATGGCCGCTGCTACCACACCGAATCAGCTATGTATTGCGTGCGCATCGCACCACGCAAAGTCTGATCGAACAACAAAGCTTACTCAAACAAAGCGAACAACGCTTCCGCGACTTGGTGGAAAACATCGGTAACGAATACTTTCTGTATTCCCACGATGCCAACCGTATTTTTACCTATCTGGGCCCTTCAGTGGAACATATCCTCGGCTACACACCCGACGAATTGCGCCGCGATTGCTTCGATATTACCACCGACAATCCAATCAATCAGATCGCCCGGATGTACACCGAACGATGCCTGGCTGGAAGCAAACCACCCAACTACGAAGTGGAAGTGCGCTGTAAAGACGGCAGTCTGCGCTTACTGAACCTTAATGAATCACCGATGTTCGACGATCAGCAACGCGTGGTGGCGGTGAACGGCTTGGCGCACGACATTACCGACATGCGCAGTACGCAACAAGCGCTGGCCGATAGCGAAGAACGCTTACGGCTGTCCATGCAGGCAGCCAAGCAAGGCTTTTACGATCTTAATCCGCAAACCGGCGCGATGATCATCAATGCCGAGTATGCCGGAATGCTCGGCTACGATCCGACGGATTTCGACGCTAGCATCGGTTGCTGGGTAAACCGCTTGCATCCGGACGACCGGCAGCGAGTTATCGATACTTACCAGCGCTACATAGCCGCCGAACTGGATGAATATCGTCTCGAATACCGGCAGCGCTGTGCGGACGACAGCTGGAAATGGGTATTATCGATCGGCAGCATCGTCGAGCGCGACGCCAATAATCAGCCGGTGCGGATGCTGGGTACTCATACCGACATCACCGACAGCAAAATGGCGGCCGAGCGCCTGAATCTGCTGGCCAAGGTGTTCGAAAACAGTGGCGAAGCCATTTTCCTATGCGATCCGGAAACCCGTATCGTCTCCAGCAATCAAGCCTACACCAATATCACCGGCTACAGAGCAGAGGAAGTCCTGCAACAAACCCCGTCGCTCCTGGATGCGAGCCATCTCGAACACGGTCACTATCAACGCATCTGGCAGGCATTGCACGAAAACGGCTACTGGCAAGGCGAAATCTGGGATACCCGCAAGAACGGTGAATCTTATCCGGCGTGGCTGGGTGTTTCGGCGATGTACAATGCACAGGGCGTGATCAGCCATTACATCGGCATTTTTTCGGACATTACCGAACGCAAGGCCGCCGAAGCGCAAATCGAATATATGGCGCGTCACGATCCCCTCACCAACCTGCCCAATCGCAGCTTATTACGCGACCGCTTCGATCAAGCCATGGCCCATGCCGTACGCAACACCACGCTGGTCGGTTTGCTGTTTTTAGACCTGGATCATTTTAAAAACATTAACGACACGATGGGCCACGATGTCGGCGACCGCTTGCTACAAGGTATTGCCGAGCGCCTGGTGCAATGCGTACGGGAAGTGGACACGGTTTGCCGGCAAGGCGGCGACGAATTCATTATTATCCTCACCGATATTCCCGACATTGAAGCCGTCACGCAAATCGTACTGAAAATTCTCGATCAACTGACTCAACCTTTTTCTATCGAAGGCGTCACCGTCTGCACCTCATTCAGCATAGGCGTCAGTTTGTATCCCAATGACGGTTTAAACTTTCACAGCTTGCTCAACAAAGCCGACACCGCGATGTATTCGGCGAAAAACGAAGGCCGCAATACCTTCCGCTTCTTTTCCAACGATATGAATCTGGCGTCGATAGAACGGATGGCTATCGAGAACGGTCTACGCACGGCCTTGAAGCGCAACGAATTTCGGCTGCACTATCAACCGCAATATTCCATACGCAACAACGTCGTGATCGGCGCGGAAGCCTTGCTGCGCTGGCAACCGGAAAACAGCCCGATGATTCCGCCAGCCAAGTTCATACCCATCGCCGAAGACAATGGCATGATCGTACCGATAGGTGACTGGGTCTTGCGCGAAGCCTGCAGGCAAAATAAGCTCTGGCATGATGCCGGCATGAAACTGCTGGTCACCGTCAATATCTCGGCCTTGCAGTTTAAACGCGGCAACTTACTGGAATCGGTGCAAACAGCGCTGGCTGAATCCGGCCTGGAACCGCACTATTTAGAGCTGGAAATAACCGAATCGGTGCTGATGTTCGACACCAAGGTGGTGATCAACACCATTGCCCAATTGCGGGCCTTGGGCATCAGTTTTGCCATCGACGATTTTGGTACCGGCTATTCCTCGCTCAGCTATCTGAAGCGATTTGCGGTCAATAAGCTAAAAATCGACCAGTCCTTTATTCGGGATCTAAGTTCGGGTAAGGCCGAAGATAGCGCAATCGTCCAGGCTATTGTGCAACTCGGCGATACGCTGGGGCTGCTGACAGTGGCAGAGGGGGTGGAAACCCGGGAACAAGTCGACAGACTCGAGCAACTCGGCTGTAGTAAAGGCCAAGGCTTTTATTGGAATCAACCGCTGCCCGCCGACGAATTCGCCCTACTGTTTACCCCCGACAGCCTAAAATCGGCGGTTTAAAATAATTGCCAAATCGGCGTGGCGCCATCCGGCAGGGCCGCCAGCCGTCCCAACTCCAACCATTGGTTGCCCGGCGCATGAAAATCCGATCCCATAGAGGCATGCAACTGATGCTTGCTGGCGTGCAAATAACTTAAGCGAATATCGTCTATGCTGGCGCGGCCAGTCACTACTTCTATGCCCTCTCCGCCCACCGCCTTGAAAGCGCTCAAGGCTTTGTTGATCCATTTGGTGCTGAGTTTGTAGCGTAAGGGATGCGCCAGCACCGCCACACCGCCCGCCGCCCGTATCCAGCCGACACAATCGGCCAGACCGGCCCAAACCGTCGGCACATAAGCCGATTTACCCTTGCTCAAATAACGATCAAATGCATCCTGCTGGGTTTCAACAATACCTTGATTAACCAGAAAGTCGGCAAAATGCAGGCGAGTGATTTCGCCGTTACCGGCGATTTGCCTTAAAGTGGGGTAGGCATCGGCTATGCCCTTCTTGGCCAGCTTTTCGGCAATTTTTTGCGCGCGTTGATCGCGAATAAATTGTTGTTTGGCTATACCCTCGAGTAAGCCTGGATGCTGCGGATCGATATTTAATCCGACGATATGCAGACAATGGCTTTCAAAACTGGCCGACAATTCGATGCCGGGAATCAAACGGATACCCGCTTGCGCGGCGGCTTCGGCGGCTTCTTGTAAACCGGCGGTGGTATCGTGATCGGTCAGGGCCAGCGCGGTAACGCCATGCTGTTTGGCGCGCAACACCAGCTCGGTCGGCGACAAAGCGCCATCGGACGCAGTGGAATGACTATGTAAATCGTATAATTCCGACACTATTGGTAATCACCGTAAAGTTTGGCGTACAAGCCATTTTGTTGGATCAAGGTATCGTGTTTGCCTTGTTCGCAAATCTGGCCTTGTTCGAAGACATACACATGATCGGCCTGTTTCACGGCGCTAAGTCTATGGGCGATGATGATGGTGGTGCGGCCTTCCAGAAAAGTATTCAAGGCTTGGTGTAGTTTGAACTCGGTTTCGCTATCCAGCGCCGAGGTGGCTTCGTCGAGAATCACCACCGCCGGATGACTAACGATCATCCGTGCTATTGCCAGCCGCTGTCGTTGGCCGCCGGATAAGCGCATACCCTGCCGGCCTACCACGGTATCCAAGCCCTGCGGCTGTTCTTCGACGGTGAGCCTCATTTGCGCAATCTCCAAGGCGTGCCACAACTCGGCATCGGCAATCTCTCTTCCCAACGTCAGGTTAGCGCGTATCGTATCGTTTAACAAAGCGGGATGTTGCAATACTGTCGCTACGTGTTCGCGCACCACGTCCAAGCCTATCCGATCCAGCGGCACGTCGTCGAAATAAATCATGCCCCGACCCGGCGGATACAAACCGATCAAGGTTTGCGCTAGCGTAGACTTGCCGCCGCCGCTGGCACCGACCAAGGCGATTTTTTCGCCGGCGGGAATGGTGAGATTAATACCATTCAGTACCGGCTCGTCCTTATAACTAAAATGCAGGTTTTTAACGCTGACCGACACGGTTTTATGCCCGGAGAAAGGGTTCTGCAAATGCGGATAGTAGGGTTCGCGCTGCAGCAGGGTCAGTTGATTGACGCGAGCCAACGCGGCCTTGGCAGCATAAAAGGACTGCTGAATACTTAATATCTCCTGCACCGGCGCCATCATGAACCAGAGATAACCGAATACCGCCAGCATCTCGCCTATGCTCAAGTTGGAATACAACACCATCAGCATCGCGGTCGCCCGGAAAATGTCAAAGCCGAATAAGAAAGTCAAGAAGCTCAGACGCACCGTCGCATCGCTTTTCCAGGCATAAATGGTAGAGTGATTTTTCACCGCCAACGCGCTGCCTATCAATTGCCGGCAATAGTGCTCTTCGCGGTTGCTAGCGCGGATTTGATGAATCGCTTCCAGGGTTTCGCTCAAGGCTTGTTGGAAGATCGCATAGGCTTTATTTTCGTTGGCTTTGAGTTCCTTAACCCTGGAACCAACCGCCCTGGCCAGATAAATCACCAGCGGGTTTAGAAAGATAATGAATAAACCCAACTGCCAATGCATCCACAGTAAAATTAATGCGGTACCAAATACCGTCAATACAGCCACCAACAGTTTGCTGATAGTGGTGCCGATGAAATTATCCAGCGTGTCCAAATCGGTGACCATATGCGAACTGACCGTGCCGCTGCCCAGGCTTTCATATTCGGACATCGATATGTGTTGCAAATGCTTCACTAAACTTTCGCGGATACGAAAGATCACATCCTTGGCAATATTGGAAAACTGCCGGGTCTGAATGATGTTTAATACCAATGCAAACAAGCGCAACACCAAGCTAGCCAGCAAAATAATGGCAATGTAAACAACAGGTTGCTGCCACTCACCCGGCAACCAAGGATTGAGACTCCGCAGTACCACGCCCGGATGGTTAAGCAAGACCTCGTCTACCAATAAGGGCATCAGTAAGGGCACAGGCACGCTGGCGACAGTTGCCAATATGGCGACGAAATGGCCGTTGATCAGTTGTTTTTTATGCTGCTGAGCGATGCGGTATATGTACTGCCAGGAATATTCGGCTTGCGCCGCGCGGTTTGATGTATTCAAGGTAATGAAACAAATTCGATGAAGTTTAACGATTATAATGGCCCGGCCAACTTTGCAAAAACTTCTTGCTCAGTGTTTCGTGCCGGCCATTGTGGAAATTGATATGCATTTTATTCCGTGTTTTTTAGTGCTTGCCGCTCTGACCGGCGTTTTGCCAAACAGTGCCCAGGCAGATGAAATCTCGCTAGTCACGCAACGCCAGCAATTTTTGCGTGCCGAACAAGCGCTTAACCAGAATCGGGACGCCGAGTATTTTGCGCTGGCTTCAGGCTTGAAAGACTACCCGCTCTACCCTTATCTGCAATACCAATGGCTAAAAAACCATTTGGACGCCGATGGCGAAATCAAGCAGTTTCTAGTGAACTACGCCGCCAGCCGATACGCGGCAGGACTTAGGCAAAAGTGGTTGCTGGCTTTGGGTAAAAAGCAGCAGTGGCAGCTGTTATTGAATCACTACCAAGGCAGTGACGACCCCGAACTGCAATGCTATGCCGGCTTGGCCCAAGTCGAAACCGGCCAAACCCTGGAAGCATTCAATCAAGCCCGCGCCTTGTGGATAAGCGGCAAATCGCAGCCGGATAATTGCGATGCCTTGTTCGAAGCTTACAAAACATCACCTTACTTTAATAAAGAACTGATAAAACAGCGATTTCAGGCAGCACTTAATCGCGACAATCAAAGCCTGGCAAGCTACTTGACTCGATTCTTCAGCGGCCCCGAACTCAATCTAGCCAATACCTGGTTAAAACTGCACCGACAACCCGAAACTCTTAGCACAGACGGTAGTTGGCGAGAATACCCCGAGCAAGCTGGAGAACTGTTTGCACATGCGATAGATCGCTGGCTGGAAACCGATCTCGAAGCGGCCATGACAAACTGGGACCGCGTTAAATCGCAAATAAGCCTTGCGCCGGCGACGACTGCATTTATCGAAAAACGCATCGCTATAGCACTGGCCTTAAAACACGACAACCGCGCCTACGTCCGCTTGTCGCAGCTCGAAAATAGCGACGAATCGGCCAGAGAATGGCGGGTCAGAGCCGCATTAAACATGCAAAACTGGCACGATGTCGCTACCGCGATTGCCGGCCTGAACGACGAAGAAAAATCTCGCGAAAAATGGCAGTACTGGCAAGCTCGCGGCTTGGCGGCAACGAGTCAGAGTGCGGCAGCCACAAGCATATTTCAACAGCTGGCACAAAATCGCAGTTTTTACGGCTTCCTGGCTGCGAGTAGGATACGTCAAGCCATCGAACTGGTCGATAGACCATTGGTGGTATCTGGCCAGGATCTCGATATTTTACAAAATCACCCGGATTTTCAGGTGTTTTTCGAACTACTGGCTGTCGATAGAAAACCCGAAGCCAAGCGCCAATGGTGGTACGCCATTGCAAAACTCGACAGCCATCAGTTACCCGCCGCCGCTAAACTGGCACAACAGGCGCATTATCCGGCTTTGGCAATTGCCACGATAGCCAAGGCCAACCATTGGGACGATGTCGATCTGCGCTTTCCGCTGGCATACGTCCAGCAAATTCAAAGCAACGCTGCCGCACAACAATTGGATCCCGCCTTGATTCTGGGCTTGATCCGTCAGGAAAGCGCGTTCGATGAATTAGCCGACTCGCCGGCCGGTGCCAAGGGCTTGATGCAAGTCATGCCGAATACCGGCCGACAAATCGCCGCCGACTTGCGCGATAGTTGGGATAGCGATAACAGCCTGTTCAAGCCCGAACTTAACCTGAAATATGGCGCGTTTTATTTCAAAAAACTCCTGCGCCAATTCAACGATCACGTCCCGCTAGCTACAGCTGCCTATAATGCCGGCGCCAACAAAGTTAAACGCTGGCTGCCGGAAAGCCGCACGCTACCTGCAGACATCTGGATAGAAAACATACCTTATAAGGAGACGCGCGGCTATGTCGCATCGGTATTGATGTATAGCTTGATCTACCAGCAGCGCCTGCAACGCGACAGCTTAAAGATCGACGATCTAATGCGCGAGGTCATGCCCGGATAAAAATTGAGCTGATTTTTTAAGCCGATTATTAGATAATGCCGCAGTTTTTGAACCCACCAACCAGGTAAAAATCAAGATGGAGAAGCAGCACAGTTTCACGCGCGAAGAATTATTAATGTCCGGCCGAGGTGAATTATACGGCCCGACCAACGCGCAGCTTCCGCTTCCCAATATGCTGATGATGGACCGCATCGTGCATATTTCCGACGAAGGCGGCAAATACGGCAAGGGCGAAATCATCGCCGAGCTGGATATTACCCCCGAATTATGGTTTTTCGACTGCCACTTTCAAGGCGACCCGGTTATGCCCGGCTGCCTGGGTTTAGATGCCATGTGGCAATTAGTCGGTTTTTATTTATGTTGGCTGGGAGGTCCCGGCAAAGGCCGCGCACTAGGTTGCGGCGAAGTGAAATTCACCGGACAAGTTTTGCCTACCGCTAAAAAAGTCACTTACAAAATCGACTTGAAGCGCGTGATTCTGCGCAAATTGGTCATGGGCATCGCCGATGCGACGATGGAAGTCGATGGCAAACAAATCTACGAAGCGACCGATTTAAGAGTCGGCTTGTTCACTTCCACCCAAGATTTCTAAGGAAACCGTCATGAAACGCGTCGTTGTCACAGGTTTAGGGATAGTTTCCAGCATAGGTAATAACCGAGATGAAGTAGTCCATTCTTTGCGCGCCGGACGTTCCGGTATCGTGCATGCGCCGGTCTACGCAGAGATGGGCTTTCGCAGCCATGTGCATGGCCCGGTTAATATTGATTTGGACGAAGCGATAGACCGCAAAGTTAAACGCTTTATGGGCGACGGCGCCGCATACAACTACCTGGCTATGGAGCAAGCTATTGCCGACTCCGGCCTGGAAGAGTCGCAAGTTTCCAATATCCGCACCGGCTTAGTGATGGGCTCCGGCGGACCGTCAACATCAAACCTGGTCGATTCCGCCGATATTCTGCGTTCCAAAGGCGTGAAAAAAGTCGGCCCCTACATGGTGACGCGCGCCATGTCCAGCACCAATACCGCCTGCCTAGCCACACCTTTCAAAATCAAAGGCGTCAACTATTCCATCAGTTCCGCTTGCGCCACCAGCGCTCACTGCATCGGCCACGCCATGGAATTGATTCAGCTAGGCAAACAAGACATCGTGTTCGCCGGCGGCGGCGAGGAACTACACTGGACCATGTCCGTCTTGTTCGATGCGATGGGCGCGCTATCGTCGAAATATAATGACACGCCGGCTACCGCCTCTCGTCCCTACGACGAAACCCGCGACGGCTTCGTAATATCCGGCGGCGGCGGTGTACTGGTTATCGAGGAATTGGAACACGCCAGAGCGCGTGGCGCAAAAATTTACGCTGAATTGGTAGGCTACGGCGCCACATCTGACGGCTACGACATGGTGCAACCTTCCGGCGAAGGCGCGGTGCGCTGCATGCAACAAGCCCTGGCTACCGTCACCGATAAAGTAGACTATATCAATGCGCACGGTACCAGTACACCAGTAGGCGACACCCGCGAACTGGAAGCGATGCGCGAAGTATTTGGTGCCGATGCCGTACCAGCTGTCAGTTCGACGAAATCTCTAACCGGACACGCACTAGGCGCAGCCGGGGTTAACGAAGCAATTTACTCACTGCTGATGATGCAAGAAAATTTTCTCAGCGCATCCGCTAACATAAACCAACTCGACCCAGGTGCGGCCGACATTCCGATTGTTAGAGAATATCGGGATAAGGTCACGCTAAACACCATCATGTCCAACAGCTTCGGTTTTGGCGGCACCAACGCCACGCTGATTTTCCAACGCTATAACGGCTAATTTTTGGTGCGGCTGAAGCACAGGTTTCAGCTGCCCTTTTCCGCATCTATGTCCGATCCAGAATACAAATCCCGCACCCAATTTAACAAGCTGCAAAAACGCCTGAGACGTTGCGTTGGCGAAGCCATCGCCGATTTCAACATGATAGAACCCGACGACAAGGTCATGGTCTGTCTGTCCGGGGGCAAGGATTCTTATACGATGCTGGACATTCTGCTGAATTTGCAGAAAACCGCGCCGATTGATTTCGAAATCATTGCCGTCAACCTGGATCAAAAACAGCCGGGTTTCCCGGAACATGTTCTGCCGGAATATCTGCAATCGATAGACGTGCCCTACCACATCATCGAGCACGACACCTACAGCATCGTCAAACGCATTATTCCGGAAGGCCAAACCACTTGCAGCTTATGCTCCAGGCTACGCCGCGGCACGCTGTATGGGTTTGCCAAGGAACATAACATCACCAAGATCGCCCTGGGTCATCATCGCGACGACATTATCGAGACCTTCTTCCTGAACATGTTCTACGCCGGCAAATTAAAAGCCATGCCGCCGAAACTGCTCAGCGACGACAAACAAAATATAGTTATTCGCCCGCTAGCTTATTGCCGGGAAAAAGACATCAACCGTTTCGCGACTTTCAAACAATTTCCCATCATTCCCTGCAATCTGTGCGGTTCCCAAGAAAACCTGCAACGCAAGGCGATGAAGCAAATGCTGAACGGTTGGGATAAACAATTCCCCGGCCGGATCGAAACCATTTTCGCCAGCCTGCAAAATATCGCACCTTCGCAGATGGCCGACACCAGCTTGTTTGATTTTGCGGGTCTGCGCCGTGATCCCGATGCTAGTCTGCCGCGTGTTGTCTCGGACGAAGCCGGACTCGACATCCTCGAACGTTAACCACGGAACGCAACGATGAAAAACACAATTTTGGTGACGGGTGGAGCCGGCTACATCGGTAGCCATACCTGCGTAGAGCTACTGAATAACGGTTTGGAGGTCATCGTGGTCGATAACCTGAGTAACAGTAAAATCGAGTCGCTGAAACGCATCGAAACCATTACCGGGCAAAAACCCGGCTTCTATCAAGCCGACATTACCGACCAAGCCGCGCTACGCGAGATTTTTAGTACACATAAAATCGATGCTGTGATTCATTTCGCCGGCTTGAAGGCCGTCGGCGAATCCTGCCAGCAACCCTTGAGTTATTACCGCAACAACATCTACGGCACCCAAGTGTTGCTGGAGACAATGAATGAGTTTGCGGTAAAAAGATTGGTATTCAGCTCCTCGGCAACTGTTTACGGTGACCCGCACCGCGTACCGATTCTGGAAAGCTTTCCGCTACAAGCCACCAATCCCTATGGACGTACCAAACTATTTATCGAAGAAATCCTGCGTGATGTCAGTAATGCCGACAGCTTGAACAGCAACAAGCAGCCTTGGCAATTCACGATACTGCGCTATTTCAACCCCATCGGCGCGCACAGCAGCGGCTTGATAGGTGAAGACCCTAACGGCATCCCCAATAACCTGATGCCGTTTTTGTCGCAAGTCGCCATCGGCAAATTACCGATATTGTCGGTGTTCGGCGACGATTACCCAACCAAGGACGGCACCGGTGTACGCGATTACATCCATGTGGTGGATTTGGCGCAGGGTCATATCAAAGCCTTGCAATACCTGCTCGGCAAAACAGCCGATACCGCCGTTTGTGAGGCGATTAATTTGGGAACTGGCAACGGCTACAGTGTGTTGGAAATGGTGAATACTTTTATCGAAGTCACCGGCCAAGCAGTGCCCTATAAAATCGCGCCACGCCGAGCGGGCGATGTCGCCGCCTGCTACGCCGACCCAAGTTTGGCGGAAGCAAAAATTGGCTGGAAAGCAGAGCGGGATTTAAAGCAAATGATGACCGATACCTGGCGCTGGCAAAAACACAATCCCAACGGTTATCACTAAACGGACTCCGAAACCAATACCAGACCGCCGTTCTCAACACGGTTCCTGCCTTTGCGTTTAGCTTCGTAGAGTGCGGCATCGGCGGTTTGGATCAATTGCAAGGCAATCTCGGTAACCGGCTTTTTCTGTGAGCGACTGGCTTGGTAAGTCGCGACCCCAATTGAAATAGTCACCGGGATGACTTGGTCAGCATATTCCACCTGCAGCTTGGCAATGCTCAAGCGAATCCTCTCGGCGATTTCCGAGGCCGTACTTGCATCGCTTTGCGACAGCAAGGCCACAAACTCCTCGCCGCCATAGCGTGCCAGCACGTCATTATTCCGCAATACCTTCTTGATAACCCCGGCGACGACCGCCAACACATGGTCGCCTGCCTGATGTCCGAAGCCATCGTTGATACGTTTGAAGTAATCGATGTCCAAAAACAGACAAGACAAAGGTTCGCGATTGCGTTGACTGCGATCCAGCTCTTCCTCTATGCGTTGTTCCAAAAAACGCCGGTTGTTCACGCCAGTCAAAGGATCGACCAAACTGGTACGACGCATGGTTTCGACGTTAAGATTATTTTCCAGACAAATACTGATGACCGAGGCAATGTGTTCGACAAAATCGGTGGCCATGCCTTGCATGAAACGCTCGTTATGATAACTACCCAGGTTCAACGAACCCAAATACTTATCCCGACGAATCAGCGGAGCAATGACCACTGAGGCGGGCTTTTGTTGATTGGATTCGGAGAAAAACTTCTCGCAGGCCGTGGTTTGATAGCTACCCAGAAACGGTTGATCGGACAGGCCAAAACTATGCCGCAATTGCCATTCGCTACTCGCCAAAAACAGCCCTTCCCTGTCCTGATAATTATAATTATCCACTTCCAGATAACTGGCAATTTCGTTTTTTGCGTCGATCAAACACAGGCTGATTACGTCCAGATCGAATAGTGCCTTGGCCTCACCAAGAATGAACTCTATCATTTCCGCCAGCGAACTAAGTCCCAGCAGGCGCATTTCAAAGCTTTGCAAACGCTTTAAAGTTAGGCTGTTATGTTGGACGCGGTTGAGCATGCCGTCCAAGTGACTTTCCAACACGCGTAAATCTGTTGTTATATCCTGTTCCAAGCTCAGCCCCACCTGCTTAATCAAGGGGATAAGACTAGCAGTTTTCGGCGTAAAAGTGTGCATCTATGATGCAGTCATGGCCCAGTTAACGTTCATTAAGACACCTTAAGATTCAGGCATTTCACGCATACGATGCGGCATTTGCCGCAATCAATAACCACATTCCACACTCCTTTACTTATAAAAATCAATACACTCGGCTAGTGGATTAAATTTTGCTTAGCATCCAGTCTAACTGGGTTTAAACCAAGCACATCCACGCCATGAACAGCATCACCTTCGACATCGACGATTTATTTCTGAGCCATCGCGATTCGTTGATTCACACCATTTTCGGCATCGTCGGTTGCCCGCAAACCGCCGAAGACCTGGCGCATGAAACTTACATAAAAATGCTGCACGCTCTGGAGAACCAAAACATCAGTTACCCGCGACCGTTTCTGTATCAAATCGCGAAAAACCTGGCACTGGATCACCTACGTAAAGAACGTGTTCGCCAACGTGCAGACGACGCAAAAACGGCTGATACCGACGACGACATATCGCTGCTGGACAATTTGCCGGCCGACACGCCAACACCCGAACAGCAAGCTTCCGATCAACAAGAACTGGTATTGATGTTGGCAGCGCTTGAGCAATTATCCGAACGGCGCAGGCAAATTCTGGTGTTGCACAAATTTCATCATTGGAATTACGAACGGATTGCCACCTATTACGGCATATCACGCAGCGCGGTAGAGAAGAATGTGCAGGCAGCTCTAACCCACTTATTAGCCAGCCGGAAAGACTATCCATCACCCTAGGCAATACTGATTTTCCTTAGCAAAGCACCAATACTGATAAAATTCGCCAAATTGCCCAACCCGTCAACCGCCATGACTTTACGTTTTGATCAGGAAGTTCCAACGCTTGCTAATGTCCAAGATCAAGCACTCGCCTGGTTTGCCCGCTTACAAGACAATCAAATCGGCACGGCCGATCAAGCGGAGTTTGCCTGCTGGTTAGCCGCCGACCCTACACATCAAACCGCTTACGACAAAGTTGTACAACTCTGGCAATCGCCGGCATTGAACGCGGCCCTAAGCCAATACGCCAGCATCCCACTTCGGCCACCCGCACAGCGTAAATCGAAAATTCGGCGCTGGGCAGCGGCCGCCAGCTTCGTATTCCTTAGCAGTTGGTTTTTGGCAACAGGCGAATGGATACAGCGCTGGCAAGCGGACCTCACCACCGCCACCGGCGAGCAGCGCCGGGTAATACTGGCGGACGGTTCCTCGCTGGTTCTTAATACCGACAGCGCGGTAAAACTGGATTACGCCGGCCAACAGCGCGGCGTAACCTTGTTAAGCGGCGAGGCTTATTTTGAGGTGCAAGCCGACAAAGACCGGCCATTTATTGTGACTACAGAACAGGGCACAGTACGCGTCGTCGGCACCCGTTTCAGTGTCAAAACCGGCGATACTACCCAGGTGAATGTCGAAAGCGGCGTAGTGATTTGCAGTGCCCAACAAGGGCAAAACCGGCAATTAAGTGTCGGCCAACATACCGAAATCGATACCCAAGGCGTTGCGGAAATCAGCCCCATAGATACCGGCAAAACATTCGCCTGGCTGAAAGGCCGCCTGATCTTTCAAGATCAAACCCTGGCCGATGTCATCGCTGAACTGGATCGCTACCATCCCGGCGCTATCGTCATCGCCGACGCCAAGTTGGGCCAAACCCGTATCACCGGCAATTACAAACTGGAAGATACCGCAGCGCTGATTCGAACCCTGGCGGATATTGCGGGTGCCGAAACCGTCAATATCTCGCCTTATCTGACGGTGCTGAAAAGCTAAGTCCAAGCCCCGTCGTCGAGTGCTACCCAGGGTGCAAGTCGGCTCAAACTTCACCTCAATTACCAGCGCATTGGGCAACGCTACACTTGCCGATAAAAAAATCTCTTACCTAACTGTGTATTCCATTTTCTGAAACGTCTCGGTAGCCATGCGCTTTTTTTGCGCTGACTATTCACACCACAGACCAGGAGTATTCATGTATCGGCTACAGCCCATCGCACCCGGCGCATTACGTAAACTTGCCATCGCTATCGCTTTGACTTTACCGGCTATTGGGCCGCTGCCGGCTTATGCCGCCGAGGCCGGCCAAGCCGATAGCCTCAACGCCACACAACATTTCAATATCCCGGCTCAGGCCTTGACAGACGCTCTGAACGCCTTCATTGCTGCCAGTGACTGGCAAGTCGGTTTTCCGGCCGGCTTAGCCAAAGACACGCGCTCCAATGCGGTCGTTGGCACTTACACACCAGAACAAGCCTTGGATAAATTGCTGCACGGTACCGGCTTAAGTTACCGCTTAACGGGCGGGAATAGCGTGACGCTTGAGTTAGCACCCGACTCTCGTGCAACGGACACCACAACATTGTCAGCAGTAACGGTTACCGGGCAAAGGCGATACGATCCTAACGATCCGTACAACAGGGACTATTCGGTGCCCAACACCAGCTTCGCTACCAAGACTGACACCCCCATTATGGAGACGCCGTTAAACGTCCAGGTGATTCCGAAAGCGGTGTTGGATGACAATCAAGCAATCAAGCTCGACCAAGCAGTGAAATACGTCAGTGGCGTGACGACCGGCCAGGCGGCGGGCGGTTTGACGGACCAAGTGACCATACGCGGCTTCTATAACTACAATTTGTTTCGCAACGGCTTTCGTATCGACGCATCCGGGCCGGAAGGCACGCGAAACATGGCGAACGTGCAAAGTGTGGAAGTGTTGAAAGGTCCCGCCGCGATGCTGTACGGCCGCGTCGAACCCGGCGGCATGCTCAATATCGTCACTAAAAAGCCGCTGGATACCGCGTATTACGCATTCCAGCAGCAATTCGGCTCCTACGATTTATTCCGCTCCAGCCTCGATGCCACCGGACCGGTGACCGACCATAAGGATTTGTTGTACCGAATGAACCTCGCTTTCGAAAAAAGCGGTTCGTTCCGGGAAAACGTGGATTACGACAAACTGTTCGTCGCGCCGGTGCTGCAATGGAATATCAGTCCAGCCACCACCGCGTTGTTAGAACTGGAGTACCGCAAGGAAAACAATGTGTACGATCTTCACGCTCGGCCGTTGATTATCGACGGCACGAGGGCCGACGGCTCCTGGATCAATCCGCGTCTGGCGGATATTCCCCGTGAACGGAATTTAATGGAAGACAACCGCAATCACGTCGAAGACAAGCTGATCGGCTTGAATCTTACGCATAAATTTAACGACGATTGGGTATTGACCGAGCAGTTGAATATCCAGTTATTGGACCGGGACCGCTTGGTGATGCTGCCCGGCACGCTGCAAGCCGACCAGCGCACGCTGAACAGACGCATACTCACCAGCGACTTTTTCACAAACGACAGTTATTTTACGACCACCAATTTGACCGGCCATTTCGATACCGGATTTCTAAAACACACCTTGTTGATAGGCGGCGACTATTACCTGCAAGACATTAATTCGGTTGGTTACAGCAGCACGGTGGCAAGCACCATCGACATTTACAACCCTATTCATACCGGCAATCCGCCCATCGATCCGACGACGCGCGCCAGCCAGTCGTTTCATACCCAAACCGACTTCTACGGCATTTATTTGCAGGATCAAATCAAGCTGCCTTACAACGTCCACGTCATGGGCGGCTTCCGCTATCAAAACGTGGAGCAGTATGACGTGGTCGCCGGAACAATCGGCCAGAAAGCCGATGCGGTGACCCCGCAGGTCGGCGTTCTTTGGCAGCCGATTAACTGGCTGAGCCTTTATGGTAACTACGTCGAAAACTTTGGCGTCACCAACGGAAACTTGACTAGCGATAACTCGTTTTTGCCACCGGAAACCGCGGAACAGTGGGAGATTGGTTTTAAAACCGCATTTTTCGAAGATAGATTGACCAGCACGGTCGCCTATTACCAATTGACCAAGCGAAACATCGCCACCACCGATTTACTCAATCCGAGCTTCATGGTTGCGACTGGCGAAGCACAAAGCCGTGGCGTTGAGGTGGATGTTAAAGGTGAAATTTTGCCTGGATGGAACACCATTGCCACCTATGCGTATACCGAAACCGAAGTCCTTAAAGAAAACGACCCGAATAACATCAGAGTTGGCGGCGGCTTTCGTGGTATTCCCAAACACACCTCCACGCTGTGGACGACATACGATTTCCAGCAGGATTATCTGCGCGGACTCAAGGTTGGGGCCGGTTTGGAACTGGTCAGCGACAAGAAAGCCACTTTCGACAATCACGACTTTAGTTTCGCCGGCTACGGCGTTATAGACCTGTTGGCGGCGTACACGCGGAAAGTGGCGAAAACCAACGTCACGTTACAGCTCAACGTCACCAATTTATTGGACAAGGAATATGTCCACGACGGCTTTGCGATGCCATTCCAAACCCGCGCGACCTGGGGTACGCCCCGGTCTTTCATGGGTTCGGTCAAAGTTGAATTTTGACCGGGCAAGTCGCAAACAGCGGGAGTCCTTCCCGTTCTGTGCGATCGATCCGCCCCTGATTGTAAAGTGGCGCCAGCTCTGTCAAGTATCGTCATCTCGGCAGGGATTGCCGAGATCCAAGAGCCAAGGACGGCAAGCATCTAACGCATCCATGTCGCCTGGATTCCGGCAATCCCTGCCGGAATGACGTTGTTGCTTAAACCACTGTTTAATCGGGAGCCGCCTTGCGTTCTTTAGCCGAAATCGTTTTTTAAAATTTTTATGAAACTAGCCCTTGAGAATTTAATGTCCAGTAGCGCAAAGCTTCCCGCACCCAATGCCAGTGCTCGACGGTTAACGAAGCTTAAATCCCGTCGTAAAAGATGGCTGACAGTTCACCTTTATTTAGGTTTGAGTGCCGGATTACTGTTGGCCGTCGTCGGTCTGACCGGCGGCATACTGGTCTTTTATCTGGAAATGCAGGAAATACTGAACCCTGAGTTGTCCGTCGTTTCCTTACCCGCCGTAGAACAACGACACTTGCGTTCGTTAGACGACATCGTCGCTGCGGCGGAGAACGCCAAACCGCCCGGCAGCTATTTTTTTAAGGTGTATTACCCCCGAAAAGCCGACATAGCCTATAAATTTTTATATTATGTCCGGGAACAAAACCCGCCCGGCAAGGGCGACGGCTATTACATTTTTGTCGATCCTTACACTTCGCGGGTTCAGGGCTTGCAACTCTGGCATCCGAAAGACAAATACTGGGGCCGGCCCTTGGTGAGTTTCATCATGCAATTGCATTGGTGTTTACTACTCGGTAAAACCGGCGGCACCATCGTCGCGATTCTCGGCGCATTTTCGATTATTTCGGTATTGACTGGCTTGATCGTCTGGTGGCCGTTGACCGGCAAATTCAGACAAGCGCTGACATTCAAGGCCAAGGCGGGGCCGGTCCGGTTTAACTTCGATCTGCATAAAACCGTCGGCTTCTATTTCAGCATCGCGTTATTGCCGGTGCTGTTTTCCGGTATTTACATGACGCTGCCGGAGCGAATAGACGTTTTAGTAAAGCCGTTCTCGACGATTACCCGGCCGAATGCCTACAGCGGCATTCCGGAAACGATCGATAGCGCCAATCCGGTCGAGGGACAAGCGGCGATAAGCTTGTCGCAGGTGGAAGAAATTACGCAGAAAAACTACCCCGGCGGCCGGCTGTGGATGCTGAATGCACCCAAAGACAGAACCGACGTGTTCCGGGTCATGAAGCGCGATGTTGACGAATTAAGCCGCTTCGTCGGCTATCGGGAGATTGCCGTTGATCAATACAGCGGCGAAATTCTGAAAGTCTACGATTCCGGCACCGGCTCCAACGCCGATGCTTTTTACGATTGGCAATGGCCCTTGCATAGCGGCCACGCTTTCGGTTGGCCAGGGCGGATTATGGTATTGCTGGCGGGGCTAGCTTGCCCGATATTGTATCTCACCGGTTTTATTCGCTGGCTACAGAAGCGGCGGGCGAAGATTCAAAAAACAGTTCCCGTGCGTGGCACGGGAACATTTGGGTGACGATCAAGCCACTTGTTTAGCCTTATCCTGGTAGCTATCGATTTTATCGAAGTTCAGATAGCGATAGGTATCCGCACTGGTTTGCTCGATGCTCGCCGCGTATTGCATGTATTCCGCCACGGTTGGAATCTTGCCGAGTAATGAACATACCGCCGCCAGTTCCGCCGATGATAGATAAACATTGGCCCCGTTACCCAAACGGTTGGGGAAGTTACGAGTCGATGTCGATACCACCGTCGAACCTTCCGCCACCCTTGCTTGGTTGCCCATGCACAAGGAGCAACCCGGCATTTCGGTGCGAGCACCGACCTTGCCGAAGGTGCCGTAGTAGCCTTCTTCCACCAATTGATCCTGGTCCATCTTGGTCGGCGGCGCCACCCACAAACGAGTCGGCAAGGTGGCGGCTTTTTCCAGCAATTTGCCGGCCGCGCGGAAATGACCAATGTTGGTCATGCAGGAACCGATGAATACTTCGTCGATCTTGGTGCCGGCCACTTCCGACAGTGGTTTGATGTCGTCCGGATCGTTCGGGCAAGCCAGCAACGGTTCGGTGATTTGGTTCAAGTCAATTTCAATGATTTCCGCATATTCGGCATCTTTATCCGCTTCCATCAATACCGGATTAGCCAGCCAATCCT
This sequence comes from Methylomonas albis, assembly GCF_014850955.1. Taxonomy (NCBI): domain Bacteria; kingdom Pseudomonadati; phylum Pseudomonadota; class Gammaproteobacteria; order Methylococcales; family Methylococcaceae; genus Methylomonas; species Methylomonas albis. The sequence goes on along the minus strand of NZ_JACXSS010000001.1, from coordinate 1,858,915 downwards.
GCATGGCCTTGATGCGGCGCTGAATGGTTCTGACATCGCCGTAACCTTCGGCAATCATCCATTTCAGCAGGGTGATATTGGAATTGAGATATTCGCGGATCGGGGCTTCGTTGAGCTTGATCGTACAACCACCGGCCGAGCGTTCCGCAGACGCGTCGGACAACTCGAACGCTTGCTCGACTTTCAAATCCGGCAAACCTTCGATTTCCAGAATCCGTCCGGAAAATACATTTTTTTTGCCTTGCTTAGCCACCGTCAACGAGCCGCTTTTTAATGCCGCATAAGGAATCGCGTTGACTAAATCGCGCAAGGTAATGCCTGGCTGCATCTGTCCTTTGAAGCGGACCAACACCGATTCCGGCATGTCGAGCGGCATCACACCTGTCGCAGCGGCGAAAGCGACCAAACCTGATCCGGCCGGGAAGGAAATGCCAATCGGGAAGCGAGTATGGGAATCGCCGCCGGTGCCGACGGTATCCGGCAACAACATGCGGTTCAGCCAGGAATGAATCACGCCATCGCCCGGACGCAAGGAAACACCGCCGCGCGTCATGATAAAGTCCGGTAACGTATGTTGCATTTGTACATCGACTGGTTTGGGATAGGCGGCGGTATGACAGAACGATTGCATCACCAAGTCCGCCGAAAAACCTAAGCAAGCCAAGTCTTTCAATTCGTCGCGGGTCATCGGCCCGGTAGTGTCTTGGGAGCCAACGGTGGTCATTTTCGGTTCGCAATAGCTCCCCGGTCTGACACCGGCCACACCACAGGCTTTACCGACGATTTTTTGCGCCAGCGTATAGCCCTTGCCGGTATCGACAGCTTCGCCCAAGCGGCGAAACACATCAGAGGCCGGTAAGCCCAAAAATTGCCGGGCGCGGTCGGTCAAGCCCCGGCCGATGATCAACGGAATCCGGCCGCCGGCGCGGACTTCGTCGAAAATCACTTCGGTTTTCAAGGCAAACTCGCAGATTACTTCATCAGTGCCGTGGCGCTTGACCGCGCCTTGATAGGGATAAATGTCGATCACATCACCCATCGCCATGCCGGTCACATCGCATTCGATTGGCAATGCGCCGGAATCTTCCATGGTGTTGAAGAAAATTGGTGCAATTTTGCTGCCTATGCAAACGCCGCCGCCGCGCTTGTTGGGGATAAACGGAATGTCATCACCCATGAACCACAAAACCGAGTTGGTGGCGGATTTGCGCGAGGAACCGGTGCCGACCACATCGCCCACATAAGCCACCGGAAAGCCCTTAGCTTTGAGTTCGGCAATTTGCTGTTCGGCGTTGGTGATGCCGTCGCGCGGCATTTTCAGCATGGCTTTGGCGTGCAAGGGAATATCCGGCCTAGACCAAGCATCCGGTGCTGGCGAAAGGTCGTCAGTATTGGTTTCGCCGGTCACTTTGAACACGGTCACCGTGAGTTTCTCCGGCACTTCCGGTTTAGCGGTAAACCATTCCGCATCCGCCCAGGATTGCAAAACTTGCTTGGCGTAAGCGTTGCCTGCTTCGGCTTTTTCTTGCACATCGTGGAAAGCATCAAATATCAGCAGAATTTGCGATAAGGCCTTGGTAGCAATGGGGGCCAAGGCGGCGTTGTCCAGCAGTCCGATAAGCGGCGCGACGTTGTAACCGCCCAGCATGGTACCGAGCAATTCGGTGGCTTTTTCCGAGCTCAACAACGGCGATGTGGTTTCGCCGTTGGCCACGGCAGTCAGAAAGCCCGCCTTGACGTAAGCGGCTTCATCGACGCCGGCTGGAATGCGATTCGCCAGCAAATCCAATAGAAAATCGGCCTCCCCAGCTGGCGGATTTTTCAGTAACTCAACCAGCGCCGCGACTTGCTCAGCATCCAGCGGTTTAGGGACGATGCCTTCGGCGGCGCGTTCTGCGACATGTTTTCGGTATTGTTCTAGCATAGATTTGTCCTGAAAAAACGGTGCGCCCGACAAGCGGGGCGGGGAAACAAAAGATTAATTAATCACAGCCGCCGAGTTTTCCAACCCGGCTTGCTGTTCGAGCAAAAAAGGTACGCACATTATCGATTTCGACCCGTGCGTAAAATCGGCCACGCTTAAGGTCAAATCGACAGATGCGAACGCCACGTCATCGCCACGGAAATAGTGGTTGTGCCTTCATAAGACCACCCTCCTTCATTTTAATCGATCACTCCATCGCATCGACGATGGCTTGCCCCATTTCCTTGGTGCCGTATTTACTGTCAGGGCTCAAGTCTGGGGTGACATAAACACCGCCATTCACGACTTTTTCAATCGCGTTTTGCATGCGGATTGCAGCTTCGTGTTCGCCCAAATGATTCAGCATCATCACGCCACCCATCATGACGGCGGTCGGATTGGCGATATTTTTGCCGGCAATGTCCGGCGCACTGCCGTGTACCGCTTCGAACAGGGCTGCGTCGACACCAATGTTGGCGCCGGGAATCAAGCCCAAACCGCCCACCAAACCGGCGGTCAGATCGGACAGAATGTCACCGAACATATTGGTGGTTACCACCACGTCGAATTGTTCGGGTTTCATGACCATGTGCATGCACGCCGCATCGACGATTTTTTCGTCGAACTCGATATCCGGGTATTTAGCCGCGATTTCCCGCGCTGCTCTCAGGAATAAGCCCTGCGTGTATTTAAGAATATTAGCCTTATGGCAAACCGTGACTTTTTTGCGGTCGTTGTCGATTGCGTATTTGAATGCATATTCAACGATACGTTCCGAACCGGCTTTGGTCACTACGGCCAAACTCTCGGCAATGTCTTTAGCCGGGGTCAGATAATGTTCCAAACCAACGTAAAGGCCTTCGGTATTTTCGCGGACGATGACAATATCGACGTCGTCGTAACGGGTTTTTACGCCTTTCCAGCTTTTCGCCGGCCGCACGTTGGCATAAAGATCGTATTGTTTACGCAGTTCCACGTTGATGCTTCTAAAACCTTCCCCCACCATCGTGGTTAACGGCCCTTTGAACGCCACCCTAGTCTGGGCGATGGATTCCATCGTGGCATCCGGCAGCGGCGTGCCGGTTCTTTCATACGCCGACATGCCGGCGTCCGCCTCATGCCAATGAATTTTCGCACCCGAAGCGTTGATCACCGCCACCGCGGCGTCCATGATCGAAGGACCAATACCATCACCTTTAATCAACGTGACGTTATGCATTCATTTCTCCTAACTTGATGTTTAAAAAATAACAACTCACTCGACGCGCTTGGCTATATCACGTTTGAGCGATCAATTCGCCCTCAGGGTAAAGCGTCAATATAATGAGCAATAATACACAGTTTCTCGGCCAACCGCATGGGCAAGCCGCATACAAATATGCCTTAACTAATGGCGTCCTCGGGCTGTATCAGCCAAACTCACCCGATAAATCCAGCAAAATTCATACCCAAGCACACGCATAAGCTCGGCTCGCCGATAATCGACATCCGGCGAACAAAAAAGCGGTATCATCAAACCAGCATTATTTCCGCCCAAATCCCTAAAGCGATTAATCATGATCACCGTCGATAAGCTGACTTTCGAATACCCCGGCCTGCGCGCTCTGGACGATGTGTCGTTCACCATTGCCGCCGGTAGCATCACCGCGCTGGTTGGGCCCAACGGCGCCGGTAAAACCACCTTACTTCGTTGCATGGCCGCTCTGGATCAACCCGTCAGCGGCTCCATCAATATCGCCGGCATCGACGTATTGGAACAGCCGCGCGATTGCCACCGCATCATTGGCTATTTATCTGATTTTTTTGGACTCTATCAACGCTTGACCGTACGGCAATGCCTGCATTATGTCGCCCGTGCCCAAGGTATTCCCGAATCCGCTTGCGAGCCCGCCATCAACGATGTCAGCCGGCGTTTACATATTCAGGACCGTTTGGAGAACCACCCAAGCGAGTTATCACGCGGTTTGCGGCAAAGAGTAGCCATCGCCCAGGCCATCATCCACAAACCGCCGGTGGTATTGCTCGACGAACCGGCCTCCGGCCTGGATCCGGAAGCCCGCCACAAACTGGCTGAGCTATTTCTGGATTTGCAAGCCCAAGGCATGACGTTATTAGTCTCCTCTCATATCCTCGCCGAACTGGAAGCCTACTGCACCGATATGCTGGTGTTGCGCCAGGGCCGAATCGTCGAGCAAGTTGCGGTAAAAGCGCCGGCCTTGCTCAAACCGTTTAATTTGCTGCTGGCTAATCCGGTAGAAAACCTGCTGCGGCTCCTGCAATCCGTGCCTGATATTAAGGTGTTGAATTGCGACGATAAACAACAAGCCCTGTTACAAATACACGGCGACGCTGCACAACAACACCAGCTATTAAAGGCCTTGATCGCGTTGGATTTACCAGTCTGCGAATTTGCCCCGGCCGCCAGCAATCTGCAAGACACTTACCTGCAAACCATCCGCCAACAGCCATGAATCTAAATCCCGAATTTCAACGCCAACTGATTTTGGAATGCTCGCAAGCCCGGCTGGTAGGCGCACCTGCAGTGCTAGGCGCGATATTTACTTTAACGTATTCGCTGGACAACTACCGGCTAGGTAATTTAACCGCGCAAGCCGCACTCACACTGTTTATGCTGATTACTCTGCTGTGGGGCACCCGGCAAAGCCTGGACAGCATCGTCGAGGAATACCGGGACCGCACCTGGGATACGCAACGCCTGTCGGCTCTCGGCCCTTGGCAAATGGCCTGGGGCAAACTGCTGGGCAGCACCAGCATGGCCTGGTATTGCGCCGGCATATGTTTGCTGGTCCACGCGCTAGCTACCGACAATCCGGCCGCCCTGCCCTTGCTGTTTTTTGAGGCGATTGGTACGGCGTTATTGGTGCAAAGCGCAGGTCTTTTGCTGGGTTTACTGGCGGCACAACGCGGTCAGCTTAAAACCGGGTCGATACTGATTTTGGTATTAGTGGGTTTTATTGTCATCATGCCGCCGCTATCCGATTTAACCGATACCGCCAATTATTTGCCCGACAATTCACAAAGCAGTTCTTGGTACAGCCTGACGGTGAACGCCCAGACTTTGCACCAAATCAGCCTATGCTGCGCATTATTCTGGTGCGTAATGGGCAACTATCGACTGCTGGCGCAAGACTTGGGTTTACGAAATTTGCCTTGGGCCTGGTTGGGATTTACGCTGTTTTTGATCGTCTACTTAGGCGGCTTTATTCCGAGCTCGAGTTATTCGTTTTCCTTGGCTGCATTTGCGGTGTGCAGTGTACTGACTTATATCGGTGTGGTTGTCGAACGTCACGAACCGATGCGCATCAAACGCTTGCTAGATTATTGGCGACAAGCCAACTGGCGCCGAGTGGGCGAGGAACTACCGCTAAGCGCGCTGAGCTTTGCGCTGAGCATGCCGTTTGCCCTTTTTCTAAGTTTTCACGAACAGCCATTTGCCTGGCTGAACATCTCCTTACATTCCTATCCTCTGGCAATAGCATTATTGGTGTTGCGGGATTGCGCCGTGTATCTATTCTTTTGCTACGGCAAAAATCCGCAACGCGCCTTCAGCCTGAGTTTGTTATCGGCCGCGCTACTGTACGGCATTCTGCCTGGCTTGTTCGGCGCGATCGGGATGAGCAGTATATCGGCGCTATTTTTTCCGCTGTGGGCCGATTCGGCAATTGGCGCGCTGAGCATTGCAACTTTGCAATGCGCATTGATTTTAAGCATCCTTTATCAACGCTGGAAACTGAGTATTTAAAGGCTGACGAACATGTCTATACGTTAGTTAGATCTGCTTGCTTAAGCCTCTCAGAACAGTGAGAATACCAACCGGAGCTAAAAAAATTACATTAACTTGGCTATCGGAAGGGCTAATGCGCCAATAGGCATGGCCCAACGCGATGGTTGCGACTGGAACCCGCGACGTGCGCAAACCCAACCCGTTTATCGACCATCTATCCAGCAAGGCGTTTTTCCGAGCACCCGCCAGTCGCCCGTTTGCGCATTTTCAGAATTTAACGCTGTCATTCAGCCCCACCAAACTATTTGCCATCCCGGAGTTTGATGAAGACAGCGAACAGCAATTTTGGGAAGAGCGTTATCGGGTATTGCTCAGCCCCTTAAAATGGGCTTTGGCCTTGGGCGCTACTGCTTTCCTGGCCTATACACTGCTTGATCTGCAAATTGGTAATACCGCAAACGCCGAAGCCTTCTTAAGACTACCCATCGTCTTGGTGCTTTTGGGTTTATTCAGATACTTGCATGTCGAATTGGCTGCCGTATCAAACATTAATACCATAGCTAAACTCAGCGCCGGACTTTCCGCAGCCAACTTAATCGTCGTCTTGTTATATGACGGCAACCCCCGCTACTACGCTGAAATCTGGCCGGCCCTGCTACCCATGTATTTTTTCAGTTACGGGCAAATGTTTATGTCACTGCGGGCGACCATAGGCTTTGGCTGGGGCACCGCGCTGGCAATGCCGCTGGCCGGATATTCGCTAGGTTTGACCATTATCGACTTGATCCCGTCCATTCTGAATCTAGCGATCGTTAACGTGTTTGGGGTTTGCACTCGATGTCAATTGGAAACCTACGCCCGCAACTCGTTCCGAGAAAAACGCAAAGTGGAATTAATCGCCGAACGCAAAAGCCGTTTCTTGCACCAGCTCAGCCATAATTTGCGCCAACCGCTGCAGGCCCTGAGTTGTTATTCCTCGGTTATGGAAGCGGCTTGCGGCGAACCCGCTAGCCAGCATTTGCAACATGTCGCTAGCCGTATGGGATTGGCGATAGACGAACTAAACCGGGCCATCAACCATATTCTGGACATCGGCAATCTGGAAAACGGCAGCCAACAGCCATTATTAACCCATGTTGAGATTAACCTGCTGCTATCCGCGCTGGAAAACCAGTTTGCGCCGCAAGCTGCCAAACGTGGGCTGAACTTAATCGTGCGCCTGCGCCAAAGCCCCCCATACAACGTCTATAGTGACATCAGCATTTTGAGCCAAATCACCGGCAACCTGCTGGATAACGCCATCAAATATACTCAGAGCGGCTGGATCGTCGTAGCGGCAGTCAAAACTGGCCCCAACCGTTTGAAACTACATGTCCGAGACAGCGGCCCCGGCATTGCGGACGATGTCCGTGTCGATATTTTCAAGGAATTCGTGCGCGGCCAACGCCGTCGCAACGACACGGCGGCGCCGGGTTTGGGCATTGGTCTGGCTTACGTCGCCACGGCCATCCAGCATCTGCCGGACCACGAGCTGGCGCTGCACTCCAAACCCGGACACGGCTGCGATTTTCAACTGACATTACCCGTCACTCAACACCAGCAACCCGCGCTGGAATCGCACGCGCCAACCGGCGATTTCGCCGGCCGTTTTATCTTGGCCGTGGACGACGATGCCGACATGCTGGAGGCCTTAAGCTGCCAGCTGCAGGCCTGGGGCTGCGAGATACAAACTGCCAGTTCGCTGGCCGAAACCCGATTGGCCCTAGCCGACAACGTGCGCATCCCGGACTTGTTGATCACCGATTTTCTCCTTAGCAACTCTGAGACCGCGCACGACATCATCGCCGCCGTTTACGCCGACTGCGGTCCGGTGCCAATTTTGGTATTGTCGGCAGAAGGTATCAACGATTCGGAAAAAGCCAAATGGCCGACCGACACCTGTTTGCTGCGAAAGCCGGCGAAGTCGGATATGTTGATGGGGATGATGGCCAAGGCAATGGGCCTGAGTTGACGGATTGGCGATACGGATGCTATTTCCCACTCACTCCGGGATTAAGTTAAGCCGTTCGTGGTCGATTTTACGAATGCAGGAGTTAGAGCAACGCCGGAGTTGCCGCTTACCCGCCGGGTGAATTAGAAATCCCTCTCCCCCTGCTGTCGCCACTCACTTCCCCGCCCCCGACAAACCAAACACAATCCCCTGCTCGAACAACTTGACTAACAACTCGGTCCGCCGCGACACACCGAATTTCTGAAAAATCGGCCGCAAATGATTCCGGACCGTCTGTTCCTGAATATTCAATTGTTTCGCAATTAGTTTGTTGGTATGCCCGCAGGCAATCCAGCGCAAAATCTCGAACTCGCGCGGCGTTAAACCCAAGCTGGCCGGACTGGTCGCCGGGCGTATGCCTGTCGTGGTTTGATCACCAGAAGTTAAAAGCGTCGAACTACCGACAATAGTCGCCGGCAAATACACCTTGCCGGACAACACATCGCGCAAGGCTTCGGTGAACACCTGACGGGAGACAGTCTTAACCACAAACCCCATCGCCCCGGACTTTAAAGCCTGAAACACCAACTCCCTATCTTCCACTCCGGAAAACATCACGACGCACAAGTCCGGAAACTCCTGTTTCAACTCAACTAAACCTGCCAGACCACTCCGATCCGGCAATTGCAAATCCAGCAATACCAAATTTAACGGCTGCTCCCGAGCAATTGCCAAGCCGCCGGTAAAACTCTCCGCCTCGAACACCTGTATATCCGGGTAGATCTGTTTCAACAAACACGCCACGCCCTCCCGGGCGCAGAAGTGGTCGTCTATGAGTAGGACGTTCATCTATGAATAGCCTATCGAAGATAACGTAAGGCTGAATTCTAACGCTAAACAGCCGAGTAAGTAGCCAGTACGTTTGTACTGGTACGAAACGTCACTGGATAACAGCCGTTAGTTACCGCAAAATCCGAGCAAGTGCCAAAACAGCGATTTTCAATTTCAAATTAGGGTGCAAACCATGGCCAGAAACTATCGATACACCTTGGGGTGGCGACCGGATTTACCGGACATCCGCGACTATCAACCGGAAAGCGATAGTATCCAAAAGATACTCAGTAAATCGGAAGCCTTAAAAGCCGCACCCAAACAATTACCAGCTTCCGTAGACCTGCGGTCTTGGTGCTCGCCTATAGAAGATCAGGGCGATCTAGGCTCCTGCACCGCCAACGCCGGTGTTGGCCTGATCGAATACTTTGAGCGGCGAGCCTTTGGCAAACATCTGGATGCCTCCCGTTTATTTCTATACAAAGCCACCCGTACCCTGGCCGGCGATAAAGGCGATTCCGGCGCACAGCTCCGCGACACCATGAAAGCCCTGGTGTTATTCGGCGTACCGCCCGAACAATATCATCCTTACGATATTGCCCAATTCGATCAGGAACCCACGGCGTTCTGCTACGCCTTCGCGCAAAATTACAAAGCCCTGCAATATTACCGCCTAGACCCGCCCGGCACGCCGTTATCCAAACGCTTGAACATCATCAAAACCAATCTGGCTGCCAAACTACCGTCGATGTTCGGTTTTTCCGTTTACAACTCGATTTACGACACGGCCAACAAATCCGGCGAAATTCCTTATCCAGGCCCCGGCGACAAACTGGTCGGCGGCCATGCCGTTGTCGCCATCGGCTACGACGACACCAAGAAAATCGGCAAAACCAAAGGCGCGTTATTGATTAGAAACTCCTGGGGTGATACTTGGGGCCAAAAAGGTTACGGCTGGTTGCCCTATAAATATATTGAGGATGGTTTGGCGGATGATTTTTGGTCGTTGATTAAGACGGGGTATGTGGATACTGAATTGTTTAATTGATTTTTTTATACAAGAAAAATTTTTATTCGACAAAAAATATAGCGGACTATAGATACCTCATATCCCGACAAGTTAACCTTTACCGCTCACAGGAATGCATATCTATTATAAAAAATAACATCCTTAATATAACCTTACTTTTGATAAAAAACAACATCGAGACACAATAAATTAAGTAACACAGCCTTATATTAACTTTAATATATATAAAAATACAAAATACTTACAGCATATATTATTTAAAATTAAATAATACTTTATAATCGGAGATCATAGCAAATGGGTTATAGACACTTACAAAAAACAATTTCTTTAGTTGTTGTTGGCTCCATTGTTACTTTCGAAACAGGATGCCAATCGTTAAAAGGATATCCTGATAGAACAGTTGACATAAGCGCTGAAATTAAGCCTCTTGAAGACTATTTCACAGCAAAAATAATAGAAACATATAACAAAAAAACTGGCGAAGATAAAAAACTTTACCGTGATGAAGTTGTACATGGTCGCCTTCGAGCGATTGATTTGCAATTTGAGGCCTTCGAAAAACAAATTCAATTAGAAAAGAATTCAATGGATATGGGAATAGATTTGGCCGTATTAGGCCTAAGCGGAGCCGGAACCATGGCCGGAGGGGCCGCTACAAAAGCGATTCTTGCCGCAATTTCAGGCGGACTAACCGGAGCAGATCTTTCAATAGATAAATCTTTGTACTACGAAAAGACTATGCCAGTTCTTTTTTCCCAAATGGAAGCGATGAGAGCTACTCAACTTGTGAATATTTACAAAGGGCTCGAACAAGATACTAGTCGATATCCACTTTCTCGTGCTTTATTTGATATAGATACTTATTATAAAGTTGGCACAATTCCTGGAGCAATTGTAGGCATAACAACTGCAGCTGGCGCCTCGCATGAAGAAGCAAATAAAAATATCGAAAAGATACTAGAAGGAAATTTCATGAAAGATAGGGCTGGAGATATTTTGAGAGAGTTTTGGAAGCCAGACGGTGAAAATATTAATACTGAAAATCAAAATCGGATAAAGACATGGATGGAAAGCAATGGCTTTGATTCCAACGCAATAACTTTATTTTTGAGGGATTCTACTAAAGCAGATGCCCGCGTTAAGGCAATATCCGACTTAGGTATTGACAAGAAGTAATTTTTTTTAATTTCAAAATACATTATATTTTTAGTCGAGGTAGTTATGAAAAAAACAGTTGTGATTCACGATGTCCCCAAAGAAGACTTAATTGAAGTAGAAAAAGATTTAAAAAGCGAAGGCTATAACACTACACATTATGAAGAACCAGACGGTCAATATACCGTAATCGGCACAAAGAATATAAGCTAGAGCTAGGTGTTATAATAATTTAAACAGTTCCTTAGTTTTTATCTTGAAAACCAGGAATCCAAAAATCAGCTGCAGCCTGGAGGTCTGTGACGGTTCATTTTCATAGAACCATTCTTCTGATTGTAGAAATAGTTTAAGCGTATTTTTTGAGGAAAGATAATGGCAAGAGATATAAGTAAAGCAGTTGAATTAATTAAATCGTTTGAAGGCATACCTGACGGTGACCCATCGACAGTCAATTTAGATGCGTATCTATGTCCGGCAGGTTACTGGACGATTGGCTGGGGACATGTGGTAATAGACTCGAACGGAAGTCAGGTCAAAGGTGTTTCTAATAAACCTATAGCCCGCGCAATTTATCCCAATGGCATCACAAAGGCCGAAGCAGAAATTTTGCTACAAGACGATGTCAGAAAGTTTTCTACTGGCGTTGAAGATGCAATACATGTTCAGATTAGCGATACGCGCTTCTGCGCCTTAGTCAGTTTCGCATTTAATATTGGTATTGGCGCATTCAGAGACTCAACATTGACCAAGTTATTAAATCAAGGCGAAACAACTCAAATACCCTCTCAACTTCTACGGTGGACAAAATCTGGCGGGAAAGAATTAGCTGGTTTAAAGCGAAGAAGAACTGCCGAAGCGGAACTCTGGAATTCCGTAGCTTCCTAAAAAATTGGAGAATATCATGTCGAATTTGAATATTGGCGGGGCGGTAGCGCGTAATTTTGGCGGATCTTGGACACACCGTAGACGAATTATTTATTGGACTCTGGGATTCTGTGCGTTTTGTATACTTTGGTTACTATTTTTTGGAAAAGGTGATAATAGACTGCAAGAAACAATCGCTGAATCCGCCTTTTTCCTTGCTGGTGGCGTAATAGGCTCTTATGTATTTGGCGCAGTATGGGACGATAAAACGGCGATAAGTTCAACAATCAAAACAAACGTCGATACTGAATCAAAAGGCGATACCGTTACAGGTACCGATGTAGTTGATGACCCTGACAAATAGGAACTTATTGTTTCAATGACATTTGAGAAGAATCGAAGATACAATATGAAAGGAGCCGCAAATGAGCAGTTTTAAATTGGGTGAAAAATCGCTAAAAGAATTAAATGGTGTTCATACAGATTTAGTAGCGGTTGTAAAACGAGCTATCGAACTATCAGTGCAGGATTTTTCTGTTCACGATGGCATTCGCACCTTAGAGGAGCAAAAAGAATTGGTCAGACAGGGCGCATCTCAAACATTGGATTCCAGACATATCACAGGACATGCTGTAGATTTGGTGCCGTATATAAACGGTAAGTTGCGTTGGGAATGGGAGCCTATTTATAAAATTGCCGATGCAGTGAGAATAGCCGCCAACGAGTTAGGCATTCCAATCCGCTGGGGAGGCGCTTGGGATGTTGCATTTACGGAAACAACCGACTCGCCGGCGGATTTAGTAGCAGATTATGTTGCTCGACGGAAAAAAGCCGGGAAAAAAGCGTTTATTGATGGTCCGCACTTTGAATTGCCGAAAACCAAATATCCGTAGGGGTAAAGCTATGAATTTTATGGTTTCCACAGCCATCCTGAGGAACCCTAAGAGCGGCCGCTGAATTTCTTTCTGGCGGTCCGCGACCAGGTGTGTACCCATCCGTTGAACAAGCTCTAAGAATACAAAAGCTTCGAGGCCTTGTGCGAGATTTACCGCAAGGCATTCCACTTGCCGAATATCAACGAGTTAATACGTACCTTGCCGACTTATGGAATCCTCTAAACCTAGCTCCCAGCCTGGTGTTTAGCGAGGCGCTGATAAGTTAGAAGCTGGAGTATTCAGTCAATCCGTTTAAGCTTGGGCATGTAGTTTTGCCGGAGCAATGGTTGCATTCCAGCACGGTTAATTATGCGGCGCTGGTTAGTGTGATTGACATTGATCACTGGTGAGGATCGGAGCGATGAAAAATATGCTTATCAATGATCGGAAGGTCTCAACCCGCCACTGAGGGACCACGCAACGAGCGTAGGTAATCCAGCACGCGTGCCTGGCGCCATTGCGCATCGGCAGCACAGTGAGCGATCCGGGCGCGCCTGCAGGCAATGATGGATTCGTTGAGGCCTTGAGCTGTCCACGGCCTTAGATCGGCTGGTGTGTCGGCCAGCAGCTTGGCAGCCTCTTCGTCCGGCAACGCGGGGCCGTCACGCAGCCAGGCTTCGGCTTGCTCAAAGCTATCGAGGCACATCAGCGCGATCATATAATCGCAAGCCGACTGCAGGCCGGCCTGCAGTCGGCCAGGGCTGACGGATACCATGGGCAGCAGTGGCGCCAGCGAGGGCAATAGGTGGTTGGCATAGATGGTCGCCCCCCAATAAGATTCGGCGGTCCGGCGAAAATGGGCCAGATCGCGCACGGCTGTCATACCGCTGGCGGCCAGCGGCAGAATTTCCACTGGCGGTTTATTCACATCCACGGTGTCGTTGGCAACATCGACATACAGGCCGCCGAATTGCAACGCGTTCTGGAAATATTGTTCGCGCAACACGCCCCATATCGAGCGCACGATACCTCCTTGAGCCATGAAACCGCGCAGTACCTGTTCGATTGGCGTCTCGGGTTGGCGCAGCCGAGTCGAGAGCAACGCGTATAGCTCGCGGGTGATTTCCTCACAGCGGCCATAAGGATAAGCCTTGCCCGCAGCTGCCGGAAGTTGAGCCGCCAGCAGCGCATCGACCGTAACCCGCAGGTCCAAAAAATAAGCCTGCAATGCATCGATCCGCTCGAGCAGATAGGCATCGGTCAATGTACGCTGCTGGGTATCAACGGGCGCTATTTGTTGAGGAAGTAAGGTGGTCATGACGGGGCCGGATTGTCGCCGCGAATCCGTATCGTTGCAAGCTTCCATCGTTTGTAACAGTTTCATCTGCTGCGGCGAACATGCCATTAAGTTAAGCCATTCATAGTTCGACAAACTCACCACGAACGGCTCCTGTGCCATCAGGTATAATTTAGCGGCATTGATCCCTACTACTCAAATACCCCCTATGGAAACGCAAAGCGAGTCATTGGCAGAGATCGAAGCCGCTACGCTGAATCATTACAATCAAAATGCCAAATCGTATTGGCAGGGTACTAAGGAGCACGACGTCTCGCAGAACTATGCGGCCTTCCTGGGCGCGTTGCCGCAAGATGAAGCGCTGGACATTTTAGACTTGGGCTGCGGGCCTGGCAGAGACGTGTTCTATTTCAAGTCATTGGGCCATCGTCCGGTTGGCCTGGACGGCAGCGAAGTGTTTTGCCGGATGGCGCGCGCTTACAGTGGCTGTCGGATATTGCAGCAAAGTATGCTTAGCCTTGATTTGCAGGCACTGAGCTTTGATGGCATCTTTGCCAATGCGTCCTTATTTCACGTGCCTAGCCGGGAATTACCGCGAGTGCTTAATGAGTTGTACGCGGCGTTAAGACCGGCGGGGATTTTGTTTATCTCCAACCCACGCGGCAGCGGCGAAGGCTGGTCCGGGCAACGTTACGGCCATTTCATGGAAATCGACAATAGCCGGGAGTTTTTGGCAAACGCGCAATTCGAGATGCTGGATCATTACTACCGCCCACCCGGCAAGCCCAGGCACGAGCAACCCTGGCTGGCAATTACGGCCCGGAAGCTTAGGTGATGTTTGAGAAAACTTGTACCTATTGGCAATGCCAATAGGTCGTTCGCTTCGGCTCCGCTCAGCGAACGACCTGTTGCTTGGTTGGGTACATTTATTGCCATAAATCGCCTAAGGCAGGCACTGTAAAAAACTCCGATACTCCCAGAGGTTCTTGGTTAGAGAACGTGCGCTACGCATCGCCATCCATTTCAAGTAACTGACTTAGCCGGAGTGACGAATTGGCTGCCCGGCTTGGGAATCGTTGCGCGAACCTGATACCCTCTTGATCTAGCAAAGAACAAGTGCCCAACTCTGTTATCATTGCCCTCCCCATGCCGGCAAGCGCGCCGCATCTTTTCGATTAGAGTCTTTGTGAATACACCTGAATTTTCTTCCCTGCCGTTAAAACCCGCCCTACTGGAAAACATCGAGTCGCTGGGTTATACCCACCTCACGCCCATTCAAGCCGAAAGCCTGCCGCACATTCTGGAAGGTAAGGATGTGATTGCTCAAGCCAAAACCGGCAGCGGCAAGACCGCGGCATTTGGGATTGGTTTGTTGTCGCGGCTGGATTTGAGTAGCTTCAAAGTGCAAGCCATGGTGATTTGTCCGACTCGCGAATTGGCCGACCAGGTTTGCAAGGAAATCAGGCAACTGGCGCGCTTCACCCAAAACATTAAAGTCGTGGCTTTGTGCGGCGGTACACCGTTCGCGCCGCAACGCAGTTCGCTGGAACACGGCGTACATGTGGTGGTGGGTACGCCGGGCCGTTTACAGGAACATCTACAAAAAGCCAGTTTGCGCCTCGATCATTTGAAAGTATTGGTGCTGGACGAAGCGGACCGCATGCTGGATATGGGTTTTGCCGACATTATCTCCGACGTGATTTCTTATGCACCTACCCACAGGCAAACCTTGTTGTTCTCCGCGACGTATGCCGAGCCGATTCGCGCCTTAAGCCAAAAATTTCAATTCAAACCGGTGTCGGTCAGCGTTGAAACCAGCCATCACGATAATCCGATCGAACAGCGTTTTCATCAGGTCGACAAAGCCAAGCGCCTGAACGCACTGGGCTATATGCTGGCGTACCATCGCCCGGAATCGACAGTGGTGTTTTGCAATACCAAACGCGAATGCCAAGACGTGGCCGATACGCTGACCAGTTGCGGTTTTTCCGTGCAGGCGCTGCATGGCGACCTGGAACAAAAAGATCGTGATCAAGTGCTGGTGCGCTTTGCCAATAAAAGTTGTTCGATTCTGGTCGCTACCGATGTCGCCGCCCGTGGTCTGGACATCAAGGACATGCAAGCGGTGATCAATTACGAATTGCCCTGGGATCCGGAAGTGTACGTGCACAGAATTGGCCGTACCGGCCGGGCCGGTGCAAAAGGTCTGGCGCTGAGTTTGGTCAGCGAAGCGGAGTTGAACCGCGTCAAAGCCATTGAAGAATATATTGCAGGCTCCGTAAAGTGGGACGAAATTGCACCGTTTAAACTGGGCAGCGAACACCGCTTCGAGCCGCCCATGGTCACGCTGTGGATAGACGGCGGCCGCAAAGACAAAATGCGGCCGGGCGATATTTTGGGCGCGCTAACCGGCACTAACGGCATAGCCGGCGGCGAAGTGGGTAAGATCGACATCTTCGATAAACACGCCTATGTTGCGGTGAAGCGCGGCAGTGCGGATAAGGCTTTGACCTGCTTGCGGGCCGGCAAAATCAAAGGCCGCAATTTCAATGTGCGCAAGTCGCAATGGAATTAGGCTAAAGCCGTCAGTAGCGGTAAAACTCCGTTCAAAACGGCCTTATCCGGTCCCCGTCTTCTCGGGGATTACAGCGTCAGTTGGCACCTTGGCGTCTGGGTCCGCTAAATTAGGTCTACCTAGCCGAATGGCCAAAGCCTGCTATACCTATGCCAGCCGTTACCTACAACTCTAATAAACTCAGCCCGTGGCGCCTAAAACTCATATCAGTTACCTTGACACTATTCGCGGCCTGGCGGCCCTGGCCGTTATCAGCGAACATTTCGTGATCGCCTACGGACTGCCCTGCGAAACAACACTATGCCGGCAACTACTGGATTTCTCACCGCTACATATTTGGTGGGACGGCTCGGCGGCGGTTTCCATGTTTTTCGTGCTCAGCGGCGTGGTGCTGTCTTTGCGCTATTTTCGCGCCGGTCACATACCCGATCTCAGCCAGTTTCATTTGGCTCGCTTCTTGATCAATCGGATGTTCCGGATCTGGCTACCGTATTTACTGGTCTTGCTAATCAGTACCGGTCTGTTTGTGAACACGTTCGACAGCGAGATACTCAAGACCAGTCTACCTGCCACCGATTGGATAACCGGCATGTGGCATAAATTTCCGTTAACGCCATCTGACATGCTGCGTGAGAGCTTTTTGTTGAAATTGCCCGCCTTAATCGTACTGCTGCCGCAAGCCTGGACTTTAAGTATCGAACTGGTGTTGTCGCTGCTGTTGCCGGTGGGCTTGTTGCTAGCGGGGCGCGGCACGTCTTGGTTAGTGTTTTTCGGGTTGCTGGCGACCAGCCTGTTGGGGGTGTCGATTTTCTTGCTGCATTTCCTATTGGGTATGACTATTGCCAGGCACTATACCGACTTGACCCATTACCTATCCGGTCGGCGCTGGCAACGGCGTTTGTTGTTATTGACCGGCTTAGCGTTTTATACCTGCGGCACTTTTGTGCCGTCCGACATATTCGGCGATACGGCGGTCTGGCTGGGTTCCGGCTTGGGTGCCGGCTTGATTTTAATGTTCGTGCTCGGTTCTAAAGATGCACAACAGGCGCTATCGCAGCCGATGTTACGGCAAATCGGCAAAGTGTCTTACAGCGCCTATCTCAGCCATATGGCCATCTTGATTTGTCTGACACCGCTTGTTTTAAAATTTCTGGAAGGTTTCACCGAGAACCGGCTGGCACTATGGTTTAGCGGCTGGCTTATTACCATAGTCTGCGTACAAGGCGTTTCGTTGCTGTTTTATCATTGGTTGGAGATACCCAGTATGAGTTTGGGGCGGCGAGTAACCGATGCGATAGCGGCCATCGGCAGGCCGACGGTATAATCGCAGCCAGTTATTCCTCCTTGCCAATTAAACATGCGCCTAGCTAGCATTTCATCAGTTTTATTTAGCGTTGCCGCGTTCAGCGTTAACACCAACGCTACGGCCGGCTCGACTGCTCAAGACTGGGCAAAAATTACCGTTCCGACCCAAGAATCCAGCCAAAGCATAGGCACTTACACCAGCGGCTGCATCAGCGGCGCGGCCACCCTGCCCTTGGACGGACAAGGCTATCAAGTGATGCGCTTGTCGCGCCACCGCTATTACGGACATCCCAATTTAATCGGCTTTATCCAGCATCTAGGCCGGTTCAGCGCAGAGCAAAAACTGGGCTCGTTGTTGATTGGCGATTTAGGCCAACCACGCGGCGGCCCAACTTTAAGCGGGCATCGCAGCCATCAATCAGGCTTGGATGTGGATATTTGGTTTTTGTTATCGGAACAAGCCAGTAACCGGCAGCTAACGGCCAACGAACGCGAAACCTGGAGCGCGCCGTCGGTCGTGGATATGCAAAACGATACTATGGATTACCGGCATTGGTCGCTTGATCAAGCAAGGGTGTTGGAAGCTGCCGCGCGTCAGCCGGAGGTTGACAGAGTTTTCGTCAATCCCAGCATCAAACAAGAATTGTGCACCACCAAAAGTGCCGGGACCGGCGAATGGTTGCGCAAGATTCGGCCGTGGTGGAAACACGACGATCATTTTCATGTGCGTTTGAAATGTCCACCGCATAGTCCGCATTGCGATTCACAAGATCCGTTGCCTGCAGGCGACGGTTGCGACGCCAGTTTGGCCTGGTGGTTTTCCGCAGAAGCCAAAGCCCCGTCGAAAAGCGTGCCGTTGCCGCCACCGCCGTTACCGGCGTTGTGCGAACAACTATTAAAGCAACGCTAAAATATTAGGGCTCCGCTTCACTAGCGCGGAATAAGGCTTTTTGCGCCAACTCACTGTGCCCGGATTTATTACTTACCTAAAACTCCAGGCGCGCGCCCATGGTAAACAAATGACTTTCGACGTCCTTATAGCCAACCAGCGCGTCGTAGTTTAGAAAAGCGCTAAGCCCACGAGCAAAAGTGCCGGATACGCCGGTGCCGACCGTGAAATAATTGCGGTCCGGCGAGTTGGTGACAGTATTAAAGGACAAGCCGCTGGTGGTGTCGCCCAAAAACCGCACGGCGATATTGCGGCTGCCGTCTTTATATTGGTGATGCCACTCTCCGCGAATATTGGGCGTAAACACACCCCAGGACGTGCTGATGGCATGAGAAATTTGGCCACCGACAGTCGTGGTCACCGACTCGACGCCTTGGTCGGAAAACGCCATGCCCCAGCCATTCCCGCCCGATTCGCTAAACCTATCGACATCAAGCTTGGTGTAGTTAGCTTTTACATACGGATTGAACAACCATTGCTTTACCGCATAGTTATAACCGCTACCTACGCTAACCGAATACTGATTACCTGTCGGCGTAGCCTTGGCTTGAGTATTCACCACTTCCGGCACGGTATACGATATTTGCCGGGTGGAGGCATAGTCAATGGCGCCAATGCTGGTAATGGCATCGAAATACAAATTGTCGGTAGCGTAGTAGGTGCCGTAGAGCGCGCCGGTATAAGCGTCGCTATTGAGGCTACCACCATTGCGATCAAAATTGGATTCGGCACGCGCATAGGTAAATGCCGCCCCCAAAATCAAATCGTTACTCAATCGATAGTCAATACCCGCATTAATACTGCCGCCATTTAGGTTATAGCCCAACTGATTGAAGCTGGAATCGACATTGCCGGTGTTGTAATTGCCGTTAACAAAACCGCCCAGCTTGTCCCAAACGCCGCTGCTATCCCCCGCCGCACCGCCCAGCGGGTTTGCCAGCGATGCCAAATTGATCGGTAGTGCTCCGCTACCGAAGCCGGCAACCTGAAACCCTCTGGCACCTGCGCGCAATGCCCCAAGCCGACCGGCAATAGCATTAAATGAGGTACGGGTTGCAGTAATGCCTTGAGAAGGTATTTGTTCTGGGGAGGCTTGTTGCAGTGGGCTAGTGTTTATCGAAGTAGCCTGTTCCGCTCGCAAAGCCGCGCCCACCAAGGCATCGCAACGCGATTGAAATTGGCTTTCGTTCTGACCGGAGGGACATGCGATTTCAATCACTCGCGCCATATTGGTTTGGGAGTTGTTAATTCCTGGCGTATCTTGAAGAAAACCTTCTAGCGAATTTGCATTCGCTGTTCCCGCTAAACCCATCAGCGTAACACCAAGCTTAATGTAGCCAGGCAAACCGTAACCAAATGGCGTCTCGACTGGTTCCAGAGTATTCATATCCCTCATTTTCATAACATTTCCCCCCATAAAAATTACTTATAAATTAATCCGGTATTGAATAATCAAGCGCATCGAGTGAATGCCGTTAAATATCCATTTACCAAAACGCGTGTAAACACCGAAATACCAATTATCATTAACGGTATAGCATAGTCGCCGACACAAACACCCGCCAGGTTACCCCGGAATATATTCCAAAAAAAGATAATTATCGAAAATCGAAAACGGTTTGCCTTGATAATATGCTCACCATTAGGCATCAAGTCAGCGCAAAAACCAAGCCTTGGTCTTTGCTAAATAGCTAAAATAAACTTTATTCCAAGAAGAGGCGGCCATGTCCGATTTCCAACTCCATCAACAACTGGCACAAGACTGCTTCAAAGTAGGTAGTTTTGGCCTATCTGAATTGTTGATAATGAACGATAGCCAATATCCTTGGTTCATCCTGGCACCAAGACGAGCCAACGTTAAAGAGATTTATCAGCTGAATACACTGGATAGACAAACCCTGCTAAACGAGTCTTGCCTACTAGCGGAAATCCTCACGGATCTTTATCGGCCCGACAAATTGAATATCGCCGCTATCGGTAACCTTGTCCCTCAGTTGCACTTACATCATGTAGTGCGCTATCAAACCGATAAGAGCTGGCCCGCGCCGATATGGGGGAAATTTGCAAGTGTGCCTTACGCTGGCGACCAGCTGGCGCAACGAGCCACTCAGGTCCGCGTGGCGCTGAGCGATCATTTAATCAAATGATTGTTTAACGTCTATTTAATCGATAAAACATTTAACCAAAAGCATAACCCTTGATATTGATAGCCCTGAAGAGAGCCACCCATCGTTGAAATAACATAATTTTTATGTGATTGACGCTGAGTGTAAATGCGGCTCACAATCGGCGGACAGTCACTAAGTGACAGTTAATGAGTCGGGTTTCTTCAGACGGGGATGGTCAAGGCTTCTTCTCCTAATACTGGCAATTTCACTTAGGCCATTTTTTGTGCCTACCAAAACCACTATATCGTCTGCGGGAACGCGTCGAATTAGGGGCCGTCTCTGTAAAAATTCACTAGCCATTGTTATTACCATGCCTATTTTCATTATCTGCTGTTTAGTATTAAGTACCCTAACCCTAACCCAAAATGCATTTTTACCCTTACTCAATATTGAGGCCGTATGGGTTTCCGGCGCTTGTCTCGCGACTCTGTTTCTGTTAACCGGTTGTTTGAAATTAGCACCCAGTCGAGTATGGAACGACGGCTTTGCCTGCGCTGGCTTATGGACTTGGTATGGTTACTGGAGCCCGCAATTCAGCGACGGGTCGCCGCAATTCAGCGTGTTTCCGGTCTATTTTGCTTTGCTCAGCAGCTGGATGCTACTCGGCTTAATTTACAAAAGCCCACAGTTTGATTGGGAATCGCAAGAAGCCTTGCGCTATTTGCAAAAATATTTGGCCCGCTTCGACACCTGCGTAGTCGCTGGATTAGTGCTGATTTGTCTCGCGTTACCGGAGCACTATCTGTCCTACCCGATTGCCATGACCTTCTTCATCGTCCGTAGTGCTTTTCAGCGCTGCCTAGAAATTATCGAAGGCCTGTAAGTGTGAAAATCGACGACAACCACCGCCCAAATTGCCGAGTAAAAACTACAGGGCAAAAAAACACGCATGACTGCAAGCCTTACTAGTTGTTTATGGCAATGATTTGCGGCAATTAGTTAATTAAAAACTCCGAGAAGAATACATCGCGAAAGCCGTCGCTATTTTTCATTTTGGTCAGTAGATCGGTTATCAACTGTTTGGTTTTCATCCGTAACGCTTCACGCTGTTCCATGGTTTGCAAATCGGCACTTTGCATACCGCTCAACATCATGATCATCTCATGGCGCAAAACCGGCGTACTCTTTTTTACTTTCTCGACGTGCTCCGCGCCTTCCACTAAGAGCTGCACATTCAACATCAGATACTTTTTAGGTTCGGCCAGATTGACGGTAAACTTGGGTTTCATCTCCACGTACTCGATCACCGGCCCGGCACTTTCGTCAGCTTTTTCCTCACCGGAATTAGCCCAAGTCATCGTCGGTAACAGCATCAAACTGATCAACAAAATAAATGTTCGCACGGTTTCCTCATATAATGCGTCGGTTGGCCCAAAAGTATATTCCATTTTCACCATTTATCACCATGAAACCACAAGCTATCGGCCCGGTCATGATAGACATTGAGGCCCACAGCCTCAGCGCGCTGGACAAAGAAAAAATCGCCCATCCCAATACCGGCGCCTTAATCCTATTCGCCCGAAATTACGACAATCCCCAGCAAGTGGCCGATTTGATCAAACAAATCCGCGCCGCACGCAAGGGCGACATCTTGATTGCGGTCGATCAAGAAGGTGGCCGCGTGCAACGCTTTCAAAACGGTTTTACCCGTTTGCCGGCGGCGGCTTTTTACGCCGCACAACCCGAGTTGGCCGAAGCCGCCGGCTGGCTGATGGCGAGCGAACTATTAGCTATCGATGTGGACTTCAGTTTCGCGCCGGTGTTGGATGTGGATTGCGGCGTTAGCGAAATCATCGGCAACCGTTCGTTTTCCCAAGACGCGAAATTAGCCGCAGAACTGGCCGGCGCGTTTCGTCAAGGCATGCGCAGTGCCGGCATGGCGGCCACCGGCAAGCATTTTCCCGGCCACGGCGCCGTGGCACTGGATTCACATTTGACTCTACCCGTCGACGAGCGTGACTTGGACGCTATCCGCCAGCAGGATTTGCTGCCGTTCAAACTGCTTATCGAGCAAGGCCTGGAAGCGATCATGCCGGCTCATGTGGCTTATCCGCAAGTGGATCGCTACCCGGCCGGTTTTTCCAGTTTCTGGCTACAGAACATTTTGCGCGGCGAACTAGGCTTTGACGGTGCGATATTCAGCGATGATTTAAGTATGGAGGGTGCGGCCGCAATCGGCGATTTCACCGAGCGCGCGGGCCTGGCTCAACAAGCCGGCTGCGACATGCTTTTGGTATGCAACAATTCGGCAGCTGCCGAACAAGTGCTGGACCAGCTACCTATCAGCCAAAACAGCAAACGCGAACAACGCTTGCAAGCCATGCGCGGTAAATGCTTACTCGATAAAAACGCGTTGCCAAAACATGAAAAATGGCAAACAGTTTCCAAACAAATCTCGGAATTTTATGAATCCCATGCTTGAAGAAATCGGCATCGTTAAACAACAGGCGCTATTGCTGCATAGTGCCGAGGAAGTAGAGGCTGCGTTGGATAGCATGGCTGCGGCGATCCGCGACAAACTGCAGGACACGAACCCATTGGTGCTGTGCGTGATCAACGGCGGCATCATCGCCACCGGCAAGTTACTACCGCGTCTGGACTTTCCTTTGAATCTGGATAGCGTCCACGCCAGTCGTTACCGCAACGCCACCTCGGGCAGCGATATACACTGGCTGTTCAAACCGACCACGCCGTTGGCCGGGCGCACAGTATTGATAGTCGACGATATTCTCGACGAGGGCCATACGCTGCATGCCATTGTCGAATATTGCCGGGAGCAAGGTGCCAGCGCCGTTTATACCGCCGCGCTGTTCGACAAAGATCTGCAAGTGATCAAACCAATAACTCCGGATTTTATTGGCCTGACGGTCGCCAATCATTATCTGTTCGGCTACGGTATGGATTACAAAGGTTATCTTAGAAATGCGCCAGGCGTGTTTGCCTGCAAGGAAGTGTTATGACATTGGCGATCATCGGCGGCACCGGCCTCACCCAAATCGAAGAATTGACTATCATCGGCCAAGAACGCGTAAGCACTCCTTTCGGCGAACCGTCTGCGCCTTACTTGATTGGCGAGCTAAATGGCAAGAAACTGGTGTTCCTGGCACGCCACGGCAATCCGCATCGAATCCCGCCACACAAGATCAACTACCGCGCCAACATCTGGGGCTTAAAACAGCTAGGTGTCACCGAGGTTATTGGTGTTGCGGCAGTCGGCGGCATAGGCGCGGAGATGGCGCCGGCCGTTATTGCGATTCCGGACCAATTGATAGACTACAGCTATGGCCGAGAACATACGTTTTTTGCTGACGATCTGGAACATGTCACGCATATCGATTTCACCGAGCCCTATTCAACTGCCTTACGGACGCGAATTATTCAGGCCGCGCAACAAGCGCAAATCTCACTAAGCACATCAGGCACTTACGGCTGCACCCAGGGGCCGAGACTGGAAACCATTGCTGAAATCAAACGTATGGCGAACGACGGTTGCGACCTGGTTGGCATGACCGGCATGCCGGAAGCCTCACTGGCACGGGAACTGGGCTTGGCATACGCGAACATCTCGGTTGTCGCCAATTGGGCGGCCGGGGTAGTCGAGGGTGAAATT
Source organism: Methylomonas albis (assembly GCF_014850955.1). NCBI lineage: Bacteria > Pseudomonadati > Pseudomonadota > Gammaproteobacteria > Methylococcales > Methylococcaceae > Methylomonas > Methylomonas albis. The sequence continues at coordinate 1,834,555 of NZ_JACXSS010000001.1, read as the reverse complement.
ACGATGACAGAGATCGAGAAAAACTTGGAAGTTGGCATGGCCAATGCCATAGCTTTGCTGAAAGCAACCGTATTATTTAACGACTAGTAGAAACGGAAACGGATTTTGACGAGGCCCGGATGCCCCGCCAAAATCCGCGATATGGGAAATTGAGATTAGCTTTCCCGAAACACTAAAAAGAGCTTATTTTTTCGCTCCACCGGTGTGAAGTACATCATTGCGATAAGCAGAGTTGGCGGAGTCTTCGGCAATATTTTTTGCTGCAGTAGCATATTTGTCATGCTCGGCATTTTTTACCATCAGTACAGCGCCAGCGGCCAATACGACAGCAATGACGATATAGAGCCAGAAATTATCTTTTTCTTGTACTTCACTCATTTTGTACCTTCCTTTTGTTGTTTGTGATGGTGGTGCTGAAAAAAATTTCAACGGGGCAAAAGATAACAAACAGAGATCTAAATTTTTTGATATACATCAAACTTTTTATGGTTAAAGCGTTTTATGCCTAGTACCCGCCGCCTATTTCTAAAGCATTCCGGCATTTTGATAGCAGGGACTTTGCTGACCGGCAAATCTGCAATCGTTCTTGCCGAGAGATTGGCAGGACACTTTGCCGCCGACAACTTTGCCACAATCTACACACTACTTGTCGATAACCGACCGGTAATAGATGTCGATAGCATCGATCTGATTTTGCCCGAGATTGCCGAAGATGGCGCAGTGGTGCCGATCAGCATCGCTAGCGCACTGGACGGTATCAAGAAACTTTATCTATTCGCCGACAAAAACCCTACACCACTACTCGCGGAATTCGAACTCACACCACTGATAGCGCCCTTCCTCACCGCACGGATTAAATTAGCAGAATCTTGCAACGTCATTTTACTTGCTGAACACCAGGGTGAGTTATTGCGGACCAGTCGCTGGGTCAATGTAATGCGCGGCGGCTGCGGAGCAGGTTGATATGGCTAACAGTATAAAAATCAGGAGCCAACGGCACGACGGCTATACCGAAGTTAAATTGCTGATCACGCATCCGATGGAAAACGGCCGCAATCGGGATGCCACCGGCCAATTGATTCCGGCGCATTTCATAGAGCAGTTACTGGTTAAATTAAACGACCAACTTATTCTAACCACCAACATGGCTGGCAGCATCTCCAAGAATCCGTTTTTTACGTTCAGATTAATAGCAAACAGCGGTGATAGACTCAGCGCCGAATGGACTGACAATAGACAAGGCAAAGATAGCGCCGAACATCTGCTCGACTAAGGCAAACGCTACTTAAGAATAATTTCCGCCGTCTGATTCCTGGCACTGGCCAGCAAAAAACTTAACGGCGAGGCGGCAAATTGCTGTTCCAACTGCGCCAGCAACTCTGCCGCCCGTTGCGGATTGGCAACCGCGCAAAATCCGGTCGGCCCCCACGAGGTCTGGCCAATCGCCACCGCGCCTTGCGCGGCCAAACTAGTCATTGCCGCAGCAACATCCGGACTGGTAAACACCCCACCCTGCACCGGCGCGAAATGCTCCCCCACCGCTTGTTGCAACAAAGTAATCACTTCCCCGAATTTATGCAGATCGCATTCAGCCAAAGCCGGCAAACCCTGCATTAGCAGCAAGTAACATAAGCGCTCAGCCTGCGCTTGCGGAAACGGCGGCAATTGTTGAAAGGCGCTGACTTCCTGCTCACCGTGTAAGCCTTGGCCGCGTTTATCGAATACCAAAATAAATCGCCAGTCTACAGGCACAACCATTTGCGCAATGATTGGCGGGGTTTTAGTATCCGGTCCTCGGCCGCCATCCACCACCAAGCCACCTTTTTCAAAGATACCGATGCCAATACCGGAGCGCGCGCCGCGATCAGAGAGCTGCGCTATTTCCCGCACCGACAGCCCCAAACCGTAAAAGGCGTTCAACGCTGCACCGACGGCCAAAGCCATTTGCGTACCCGACCCTAAACCAATGTGTTCGGGAATAGCATTGTCGATAGTGATATTCAGTGAATCGGAAACGCCCAACAACTGACAAAATTGCCGGGTACATTTCAGAGCGCGATCAGCGGACGGACCACTGACTTGCAAGCTATCCGCTGCGGTGATGTTCAGCCGGGTATTAATTTCGTTCAGAGCTAAACCGATACTACCGAAATGCCTGCCCAACGCACCGCTTAAATCGATAAAGCCCATATGCAAACGAGCGGGAGCTATGACTGTCACTGTTTGGTACCGCGCTTTCACCACCTGGATTCCGTCGAATAGTAAGGAGCGGGCATTATAGCGGATGCTGTTGGCGGGCCGAGATAAAATCAGCCACTTGGTGCAGATCGTCCATCAGATAATCAGCGTGTTCTGCAGCCCAGGCATCCGCTGGTTTCGCAGACGGTACGAAAACGCACGGCGCTCCGGCGGCTAGTGCGGCGCGGATGCCTATCTGCGAGTCTTCCAGCACCAAACAGTCTTGAATAGGCTGCGCCAATTCGGCGGACGCCTGCAAAAAAATATCCGGGGCCGGCTTGGCGGCACGCCCCGCATCGCCGGCAACGATACAGGGAAATATATCTGTCAACCCGGCCCAGGCCAGGCACTGTTGCGCCGCTACCCGCGCGCTATTAGTTGCCAGACAGAACGGCAATCCACGCTGAGCAAGCACATCCAATAAGGCAAAAAAACCGGGTTTTACCGCTATACCGTGCTGCTGAACGTGGTCGAACCAGTAAGCGCTACTTAATTGCTGAAAACGCTCCAGATCAAAGTCCGCGCCGCATTGATCTAGCAGACCTTGACTAACCATCTTCCCGGAACAACCCGACAAACCCGCCCAAAACTGGGCCGGCATTGTAAAACCAAGCGCATCAGCGGCCAAACGCCAGGCCTGCACATAAGTCGATTCGCTATCCAAAACAAGACCGTCCATATCAAAAATAACCGCGCGCAAGCGACGATCTTTCACCGGATTACCTTGATAAATTCGCCTATGGCTTCTCGATTTGAGCCTACCACTATACGCTGCACACCATATTGATCGACTTCTAACTGCCCAGCCACTCGAACCCGTTCGCCGGTTTGCGCCTGACCGTTATAGGTGGCGGTAAAACACACCACGCTATCCACTTGCGGATGCTTGATGCCAAACTGCGCCGGATAATCGAAGCTGAACCGATCTTCGCTAATTTCGGCATCGATGCTGATAAATCCCAGTTTGCGATAGCGTCGGCCGTTTGCTTCCGGGTCTAAAACCGTCAGAGATAAATCGAATTTACGCCCATTGATCATGGCCTTGTTGTACTTACGCTGCTCGTGCCAGACGTATTCATCAAAGGCAAAATCGCAGGCTCGCCGCTGATAAGCCTCCAACCAATCCTCGTCGTTTAGTGCCTGACAGCAATCTTGGGCTATCAATGCTTGGACGATGTTACGCGCACAATGAAACTCATCACGCTCGTAGCAAACCAAATCGATATCGGAACTGTGCTTTTGCATACCCACCAGCAGCGAACCGGTCACGCCGAATCGGCTAAGCGCTAAATCATTATCCCGCAGCAAACCACACAGTTTATGCAAATCGACTAATACCGGATCACCGGGTTCGTCAGCCAATAGACGTTGCAAGACTTGTCGAGGTTGGTAATGTCGAGCAATGGCCGCGACAGGCACGGCATGTAAATGCGCATCTAGCAATGCTGAATAGTGCAGATACTGCGGACAATATTGCTGAAGATGGCGATTAGCCAGCTCGGTATCCACTTTGCGCCAGACGCCCTGCAAACGCAGGTAGCGCAGAAAACATAATACCTTCCCCTGCTCCTGGCCCTGGGCCACTACCGCGAAAATCAAACCTTCCGCAGTTTCTATAAAGTCCTTGGCTTGATACACGATTTAATTAAATTCCACCCGGTTACGACCGTTTTGCTTGGCCTTGTACAAAGCCGCGTCTGCTGCTTCCAGCATCTCATGCTCGGTTCTATATTGGCCGACATAGGTTGCCACACCTAAGCTCAGACTAACGCGCCGAGTCTCAGTATCGCCGTAAGCGAAGTTTTTTTCAAAAACTTGCCGGCGAATATTTTCGGCCAGTGCGCGAGCATGTTGTAAAGACGTATCGGGCAAGATCGCTACAAACTCCTCGCCACCGTAACGGCAAATGAGATCGCTGCTACGCTCCAATTGCTCCGTGAGAACTTTAGCCACTGCAATCAAACACCCATCGCCTTGCGGGTGCCCCAAGGTATCGTTATATTTCTTAAAGAAATCAATATCGCAAATAATCAAAGATAACGGGGCTTTATTGCGGTGGGACAACGCAAATTGCATGGCTAGATTGCTATCGAAATGGCGGCGATTGCCTAGGCCGGTCAATTGATCACGCAATGACAATCGCTCCAATGCCAGATTGGCGGCCTGTAATTCCCGTTGGGTGGTTTGCAGTTTTTGCCGCATCACATAAATCCGTTCCATCGCGATCACCGTCAAGCGCAAACGGGTAGGATTCAGCGGTTTGGGTAAATAGGCATCGCCACCAGCCAAAATGCCATCGACGAACGATTGATCATCGTCATGCATGGTAAAAAAAATGATGGGAAACCAATCAGCCTTTTTTAACTCGCGGATCGCTTTAGTGGCTTCGAACCCACTTAGAAACGGCATTTCCACATCCATCAGAATCAAGTCCACATCCTGGTCGGCGACATATTGTAAGGCTTCGGAACCGTTTTCCGCGTAAGACACCGCGTGCCCCATTTCCTTTAGGCATTCCGCAACCAGCTGCCTGATCACTTTGCTATCATCGACCACCAATATTTTCATTGCTCTTCTAGTTGGCTTAAGCAGACCTTCGGATTTTAGCGTAATTCGCTACGCGCACAGAAAACAATTGATAAAACCAGTTCAATCCCCTATCCTCGCCCGCTGGCTTTTCGGCCTAATAACCATCCGTTCTTTCCCTCCAAACCTTAGGAGAAATCATGAAAATCGGTGTTCCAAAAGAAGTTCACGACGGCGAAAAGCGCGTCGCCACCACGCCAGACGCCGCGGAAAAAATCATCAAATTGGGTTTTGAAGTACTGGTGGAAAGTGGTGCCGGCGACAACGCCAATATTTCCGATGACGCTTATCGCGCGGCTGGTGTGCAAGTCGTCGCCACGACCCAGGAATTATGGCAAAGCAGCGACATCGTCATGAAAGTCCGGGCACCCGAATTTCATCCGCAATTGGCAGTCGAAGAAACCAATTTACTGCGCGAAGGCCAGCAATTAATCAGCTTTATCTGGCCTGCGCAAAACGAAGCCTTGATGCAGACGCTCGCGGCAAAGAAGGTTTCGGTGCTGGCGATGGACAGCGTACCGCGCATGTCTCGGGCGCAGAAAATGGACGCCCTCAGCTCCATGGCCAATATCGCCGGCTATCGGGCCATCGTGGAAGCCGCGCAACATTTTGGCCGTTTCTTCACGGGGCAGATCACCGCCGCCGGTAAAATCCCACCGGCCAAAGTGTTAGTGATCGGTGCCGGCGTGGCCGGTCTGGCCGCGATTGGTGCCGCGAAAAGTATGGGCGCTATCGTCCGCGCCTTCGACACCCGGCCGGAAGTGAAAGAACAAATCGAAAGTATGGACGCCGAATTTCTGATGCTGGATTTCCAGGAAGACGGTTCCGGCAGCGGCGGTTACGCCAAAACCATGTCCAAGGAATTTATCGAAGCCGAGATGGCTTTGTTTGCCCAGCAAGCCAAGGAAGTGGACATTATCGTCACCACCGCCTTGATTCCCGGCAAACCGGCACCCGAGCTGATTACCGCCGAGATGGTAGCCTCGATGAAACCCGGCAGCGTGATCGTCGATTTGGCCGCCGAACAAGGCGGCAACTGCGCCTTGACCGAGAAAAATCTGGTTGTGGTCAAACACGATGTGACCATCATCGGCTACACCAACTTACCCAGCCGCTTGGCCAATCAATCCAGCCAGCTTTACGCCACCAACCTGCGACATCTGCTGACCGATCTGACCCCAGGCAAGGACGGCAACACCGTCATCAATATGGAAGACGAGGTGATTCGTGGCGCCACCGTGATCAAGGAAGGCAATATCACCTGGCCACCACCACCGCCTAAATTGTCCGCCGCCCCCAAACCCGCCGCAACCACCGAAGCTGCAGCCGAAACCAAATCGCTGTTGCCGGAATCGGTTAAACAATGGCTACCGATATTATTGGCGGGCTTGGCTTTATTCGGCGTTGGCGCCGTTGCACCCACCTCGTTTTTGTCCCACTTTACCGTATTCGTGCTGGCCTGCTTCGTTGGTTACCAGGTAATTTGGAATGTCTCACCGTCACTGCACACGCCCTTGATGAGCGTCACCAACGCCATCAGCGGCATTATCGTCATCGGTGCGCTGGTGCAGGTTTCGGCACCCAGCGCCATAGTCAGCATCTTGTCCGCGCTGGCCATCCTGATCGCGTCCATCAACATTGCCGGCGGCTTTTTGGTTACGCGCCGCATGCTTGAAATGTTTAGAAAATAAGGAGAGCTACATGTCAAACGGTCTAGTTACAATGGCGTACATTGCAGCCTCGATTTTATTCATTCTCAGCCTCAGCGGCCTGAGCAAGCAAGACACCTCAAGGCGCGGCAACTACTTCGGTATGACCGGCATGGCGATTGCGATCATCGCCACGGTGTTCGGCGGCAGCGTTACCGCCTACACGATGCTGACTATCGCCCTGTTGATCGGCGGTTTCATCGGCACCAAAGCCGCCGCCAAAGTGGAAATGACGCAAATGCCGGAGCTGGTGGCGTTAATGCACAGCTTGGTCGGTATGGCGGCTGTGCTAGTAGGTTATGCCAACTTCATGGATCATTCCACCAGTCTGGAAGGGGCGGAAAAAACTATCCACGAACTGGAAATCTACATCGGCATTTTCATCGGCGCGGTGACCTTTTCCGGCTCGGTGATTGCCTTCGGCAAGCTGTGCGGCCGCATCAGCGGCAAGCCGGTATTACTGCCGGCCCGGCATTGGTTGAATCTGGCGATGTTCGTTGTCACCTTCATCTTGGGCGGCAGCTTTCTGGCAGGCACCGAAACCGGCGGCGGCTCAATCCCTCTGCTAATCATGACCCTCATCGCCCTGGCATTTGGCGTGCATATGGTGATGGCCATTGGCGGCGCGGACATGCCGGTGGTGGTATCTATGCTAAACAGTTATTCGGGTTGGGCGGCGGCGGCGACCGGCTTCATGCTCAGCAACGATTTGCTGATCGTCACCGGCGCCTTGGTCGGCTCCAGCGGTGCAATTTTGAGCTACATCATGTGCCGGGCGATGAATCGGCACTTTCTGAGCGTGATAGCCGGCGGTTTTGGTAGTGCAGGCGGTGAAGCGGCGGAAGTGGTCGGCGATGTGCAGCCTATCGAAGTCGAAGAGACCGCACAATTGCTGCGGGATGCCAAAGAGATCGTGATCATCCCCGGCTACGGCATGGCGGTGGCGCAAGCTCAACATACCGTCAACGAGATCACTAAATATCTGACCAGCCACGGTAAAAAAGTCCGCTTTGCCATCCATCCGGTCGCCGGCCGCATGCCCGGCCATATGAATGTGTTGCTGGCGGAAGCGAAAGTGCCGTATGACATCGTCTTTGAAATGGACGAAATCAACGAAGACTTTCCGCATGTGGACGTGTCCATCGTCATCGGCGCCAACGACATCGTCAATCCCTCTGCTTTGGACGACCCCAACAGCCCGATAGCCGGCATGCCGGTGCTGGAATGCTGGAAAGGCGCTACCACTATCGTCTTGAAACGTTCGATGGCATCGGGCTACGCCGGTGTCGGCAACCCCCTGTTCGTGCATGAAAATACCCGCATGCTGTTCGGCGATGCCAACGACAAATTGCAGGCTCTATTGAAGGCTCTGCAGGCTTAAGACTGAGAAAACACATCGGCCCGACATTGCCAGCGCTAGTTGTTGGCAATGTCGTCAAGCACGATGGCGGGCTTTATTTCAGTGCGGGACGGGGTATTAAATCGGCTCGAAATCTGTTCTATTTACGTAAAATCAATTAGACCTATTGAACGCCCCGCCGCACTCAAGGAACATTCAAATTTACAAGGACTCAATCAAGCAAGGCATATGACGATTTTGACAATAGAATTCCCCCTTGCAAGTCTGTCGCTTCATCTGGTTGAATGGCAGCAAGTTAACCATAATCCGCCATAATCGCCCGTTGCTGATGATATACAGAAGGGAAAATCAATTGCTTAACGATACAACGTATTTGTCGGTAGATATACTGTTAACAGCTTAATAACTTGTTAGACATCGCTAGCGCGTAGGCTAGGATTCGTTCCTCATCTTAGCCTAAGTTCTAGCCCCCATTGATTCATCTGAGGAGAAAGCAATGCCATTCACAAAGCCATTCAAAGACGTTTACGACGAAGGTGACTTGGTCTATGGATTAGGTAAGCCGAGAGGGCGTCTGATGAGTGAAAAATTCAAGCTCTCGGGACCAAATATCAGAACCGTCGATCAATCTACCATCAACAACTACGCTACGACAGGTGATGAGCAGTCTGCCTATGAGTCAAAGCTCCAGTATGCTCAAGGTTGGGACGACAAGAAGCAGGCTAGTGCAAGAAAAAACATCGAAAACTTTAATTCTGCCCTAAAAGATCATGGAAAATATGGCACCGCAGTCGGATGGGAAACGAAAGAAAAAGGACTGCTTAGAGACGCTCAGGAAAACCAAGCGTGGCGACGAAAGTGTAAGGGGGGACTTTACTATGCCTGTTTCGTGAAGCAAAGTCATGTTCACTTTTGCCTTGAGGAAATGAAGCTGGACGAGGTTGCCGCGAAAAAATCCACCAACCATGACGGAGACTTGCTCGACATCGACTCTACGAATCCAGAACTGAAGATGCGTGCTATCACGAGCACTGAACTACGATGGGTTTACCGCAATAGGGATCACGGGGAAGTACAGCGCCATATTCAGTTTTGGAAGTTCAATGGTCGTGAATGGGAGCCTTGCGATCCGCCATGGATTACAGACCCTCAACCATGGGCGCAATACAAGCCAAAGTACAAGAACAACGTTCATGGAAGGATTGAGGATGACGTACGCCTCGTTGGTTTTGGAACGCGCGAACCGCAGCCTTATTCAAATCTTGGAGTCGGCAGGCGGGAAAGTTTAAAATAACTAGAAAAAGTGCGTTCAGAGCAAAATTGAATTCGTCTAACTTAACGCTCAAGTGGAGCTGCGCAAAAAACGCACAGCCCGCTTAGCTATTCGTTAGGCACCAAAGTCCACCAATGTTATTCTCCCCGTTGAAGGAATCAGCCGCCCGCCTGAGCCACGCCTTCGAGGCGTCTGCCAATGGTGCGGCAAAGAGACTGTGGCCAAGTGCGGAAGTCAAAAGACCTGGCACTGGGCACATCTCCGACCGCTGGAGTGCGACCCGTGGTGGGAGAACGAAACGCAGTGGCATCGCGACTGGAAATCACTTTTCCCAACGGAATGGCAGGAAGTCGTACACATAGACCAGGAAACTGGAGAGAAGCACGTCGCCGACGTGAAGACCGAACGCGGGTTAGTCATCGAGTTTCAGCACTCGAACATGCCGACTGAGGAACTGCGCGCCAGGGAGTCCTTCTACAAGAACATGATTTGGGTTGTCGACGGTAGGTCGTTCGCACAAAACTTCGATATAGACAAGGACCCGTTGCCACACCCAAAGTCTCAGTTGCTAGAAGAGATTGTCTTTCACTCCGGCCTGGCTTCTGCGTTCTTCAAACGATCAGACCTGGAGAACGAGGCGGGCCCTCTCTATGAACTCCATCGCGCTACCACCATCGAGACTCAGATCCGTCATGACTACCGAGGACACCATTTCTACAAGTGGAAACGACCTCGTGACATTTGGCATCAAGCCACCGCACCAGTCTTCCTAGACTTCGGAACTCCGGAGTTGATTCGATTGATGCACTACAACCCCGCGTCTCAGCGATGCATTCAACGAGTGGCAAAGCATTCCCTAGTAGCCAAGAACGGCGGGCACATAGAGCCACTCAGCGACGGAGCCTAGCCCCTCGCTCAAGCTGACCCGCTACGACAGACACTGTAAGCCCGGCCTGAGGTACTCCGTATATTGTCTCAATATGGTAACCGCTGTTTGTGCCCACGCGGATTGAAATGGTGGGCAAATTTGCCCACCCTACGTTTGAATGTCAGCAACTCCGACCAATGTAATGCGCTCTATTGCCGGCATGCGGAAATGAAGCAACCACGCACTTATTTTGACATTGGCCATTGAATTAGCAATCCGCCAGTAAATGACCGATTGCCAAAGGCTTAGCTTGATAGTTGGCTCAAAACCCTGCTCAAGGTTTATAGCGGGTTTACCGCGACCGCTTATCCCGCTCCAGTTCCAAATATTTGTGCCGCAAATCGACATAGTTGCCGCCTATCCATTGCCAAAAGGTCGCCGCAGCTTCCGGGTCGGTGCTGATTAATTTCACGGCTATGGCGCCGTTGCTGCTGATGTCGGTAATCTGTGCGTCGATATCGATGCTGGCTTTGTTCTTGACGACGCGTCTGTCGGTATCGACCCGAAAAGTCACCGGCTCGCCCACTCGAAAGACGATGTCGCGTTTTAAGCCGCCCAAAAACTTCAGGCGATATTCCGGAACGGATTGAAACGGCAATACAAACTCGGCATGCCAACGAAACGGCGGACATTGGATGGGGCCACTGTTCTTGGGAAAGTGCACGGTGTAGCCGTCGTCGACCTTGGCTTTAACCACCCCTCGGGTATAAATTTCGTGGCAATTGGTGAGCACTGCATCACCCGGCTCCAGGCCGTATTTTGCCGCGTGTGCAGTCAGGCTGTTGAAAGCCAGGATTAATCCCAAAACGATTATTTTCATGCTGCTCTCCTGATTATTATTGTTTGCTTTCATCCCTAAATGTTCAGTTCTCCACCGAGACTGGACCGCGAATTTAACCCTAACTTGGCTTGCCAGTTCCGGCTCGGAGCATTGTCAATATTTGTCTGGAATCCAGCCCAGCAGGCCGAATTCCAAACCAAAATTCTATCGCGGTTGCTGCGGCGTTTGCGGTGTACTGGGTTGATACGGCCCAAGCAGACTACGCGCCAGAGGATCGGATTCGTCAATATCCACGGTAATCATATGCCCGGTGTTACTTCCTAGATAGGCCTGCATCGCCGCGGCCATGTAGGGAAACACTAGACGTAAGTCGTTACTCGCACCATTGCTTTGCACACTGGTTTTCCATAATTGTTTACGCTGTTGCTGTTGCAAATAGGCATCTTTATCGCAAGCTTCCAACACCAGATAGCGCCGAAATGTCGTATAGGATTCGGTACGTTGCGAATAGCCACCCATGCCAAAACCCGGGTAATAGCCATTATAGAATCTGGACATGCGGTAAGGATAGTAATAACCCATGTCGTTCCACATCGGTACATCATAGCTATATTGATGCACTTCCGGCGCGCCGACACCGTAACTCAGAAACATCACCAAGTTACTATCCTGGATACTGCTGGCCTTGCTGTAGCCGCGATTAGTCAGGACTTTTTCGATGTAAGTTTTAAACTCGATAAACTGCAAATCCTGTTCATTAGCGCCGGCATTGCCCGGCAATACCACAAAGCGCGTATTGCTCGGTGTAGCAGTAACGGCGGCTAGCGAATCGATTTCCGTACGAAACTGCATTGGCCGCGGCGAGGTACTGCAGGCCGCCAATAACGCGGTCATTAACAATACCAGCACGCGATAACTTAAACCTGTCAATTTACTGTTCTGCATGGTCACTCCCTGTTTCATTCGTTGAACTATTTTCTTGCCATAGATTTTGCTTACGTTGCTGTAAACGAATATCGGCCAGCACCTTTTTATCGTGTAACACCGCCTGATGGGCCAGTTGCTCTGTAAGCTGCTGACTTTCCGCAACTCGTTGCCTGGCTTGCAGGGTTTCCTGAGCTAGCAACTCTGCTTCCAGGCGCATGGCCTTCAACTCGTTTTCGTGGCGTAGCTGTTCGGCATACAAACGCTTTTCAAGTTCCAGCTGCCGATTGAGCTGATCTTGTTTGTCTTCCAGCAGGCGCCGCTGTTTTTCGGCTTCCTGAGCCTGCACCTGCAATTCCAGCTCGGATACACGGCGCAAATGTTCCAGTTGCAGGCGCTTTTCGTGTATTTCCTCTTCCTCCAGCAACCGCTGCTGCCGGGACTGCTCCCTGGTACGCTCTTCATTCAACTCAAAAGTTTTTTTCAACACGTTCAAATAAACGCTGTCGCGGCCTAACTTCACGGTCGGAAACTCATTGAAACTGGCCGCTAGACTGCACAAGGCCTGTGACTGAATTTGCTGTTGCATCAACATTTGGTTAATGGCCAGAGCAATGCGTTTCTCGGTTTCGATTAAACCGGTGTGAATCCAGTTGCCATCTGCCAGGATTTGCAGCTCAAGATTGATCACATCGTCGATAATGTTGGCATACAACTGTTTGATGTGTTGGTTAATCGTGGGCAGCATTTCGCTATTTTTCAGCACATAAGCCAGGGTGGCCTGAAAGCGCAAATCCAACACCAAGTCCACGGTGCAAAAATCGTCGAACATGTTCAGCTGCCGCTGGTATTGCCAGCTTTCTATCGTCAGCGGGTGGATATGGTGATAGAAGCGTTTGACGAATTTCTTCGGCCGTAAATAGAGTTTTTTATACGGCCCGAGCTTTAGCTGCACCACTTGCCGGTCGGCGTCGAAGCCGGCAATCCATTGCTCCGCCGAATCGGCAAGCGACTCTTCGAATAAATCGCCGCCGGCCAGCCAGATTTCCAGTTCGGTGCCGGCGCTATTCATGGCTAACAACACCGGTTGCGGTAACGGCTTTTTGTTTGAGCGCGGCGATTTTGTCGGACATTTTTTCCGCAATCAGCGGATACAGATTCGGCGCAAACTCCACGGTTCTATCGTCCACTTTACGCAAGAAGCCGCGGCTGAGCAGCAAGCCGACCACGAACATCCGTGACCAATCCGAATAACGGCGAGCTTTTTCCAATTCCGACTTTTCGATGACCATTTCCAGTTCGTCGTTCTCGTTGATCCGAAACTCGGTAAATTGCCGCAAACATTCGAAAACCAGCTCTTCTTCCTGGATCGTCAACGGCCCCGGTGCGGTAAACTCCAAACGGTAGGACAGCAATACCGTAAAAAAATCCACCATAGCCGCGCAGGCAAACGCAAACCAGGAAAACCCGCGCCACATCGCAAACGACGGCTTTACTTCCTCGATGAACTGCTTATACGTCATTAGCAACGGTGCATCGGGTAAAGACATACCCATGCTGCTGGCCAGTTGATTTATATCCAGCTGGATATCCTGATAATTTTTTAAAAACTGCGAATAAGTGGCTTCCGGATCGTTAGTCACGTCCAGCTGATTCAGGTTGGTTTGCAACAGGCGGATATTGTTATCCAGAGCCTGAAAGGCTTGCTCCTGTTGTTGCAGCACCTGCTTTTTTTCTTGATAAATCTGATTGTAATGACGCCAAAACGGCCCCTCACCCACCTGATTTTTATAACCCGGCGCGATTTGATTATGCGTACCGAAATACGCCTGACTGGCATCCAGCGAAGCTTTTTCCAGATCCAGTTTTTGCTGGTGCAACATCCGGCTTTTAACTTGCAATATGCCGTCCAGATAGTCCTTGGTTTGCTGGCGTAGCTGATTCAGTCGATTGATGTGCAGGGTTTCCTGCTCGGATATTTCGTAAAACTTGAAATAGGAAAAAGTCACCGAAGCGGCAATTGCCACCGACAATGATGCTACCACGGTAAAGTAGCGCATCCTGTTGGCTTTCCAATGGATGCCGGCCATTTCCAAGGAACAGATAACGATGATGGATTGAATGGCGACGGTGATCACCAACGCAATCCAGGGCGTGATGAAATGCGATAAACCGTAGTAAGTAGTAAAACCGGAGGAAAGGCTGAGCATCAAGACGATGGGTATCGTCCAGATGCGCAACATGCTGACAAACAGCGTTTGAATGCGGTTAATAAAATAGCCGAGCCCGGTGGAACGTATTTTGATGCTGGGATTATTCATTGTTATTATTTTTTGCTCCAGCAAAATGCGGGAAAAACGCGCTTAACTCATACTCAAATAGCGTTCGCCGGTATCGTGAATAATAGTCACCACGGTTTTGCCGGCACCCAAGCGCGCCGCGACGCGAACCGCCGCGCAAACACTCGCCCCCGAGGAAATGCCGGCCATAATGCCCTCTTCTTCTATCAGTCTTCTGCGCATTGTAAAGGCTTCCTCTGTTGTGACTAATTCAATGCCATCCAACAGATCGACTTCCAGATTTTTTGGCACAAAGCCGGCGCCTATGCCTTGAATTTTGTGCGGCGTATGCGCGCCGCCCGAGATAACCGGCGATTCGGCCGGCTCTACCGCAATCACTTGAAATTGCGGCTTACGGTTTTTAATTACATCTGCGACGCCGGAAATGGTACCGCCGGTACCGACTCCGCACACAAAGGCGTCGACCTGACCGTCGGTAGCAGACCAGATTTCCTGGGCAGTGGTTTGTCGGTGAACCTCCGGGTTGGCCGGATTTTCGAATTGATGAGGCATGAACGCCCCCGGCGTCTGCCTGACTATTTCTTGCGCTTTGGCAATAGCGCCGGTCATGCCTTCGGCACCCGACGTCAATACGATTTCCGCGCCATACAATGCCAATAACTGCCGGCGCTCGATAGACATGGTCTCCGGCATTGTCAAAATACAATGATAACCGCGCGCGGCGGCAATCATAGCTAAGGCAATACCGGTATTGCCGGAGGTCGGCTCCACAATCGTGCCACCATTGCGCAAGCGCCCCATTTTTTCGGCGGCTTGGATCATGGACAGACCTATTCTGTCCTTGACCGAACCGCCGGGGTTTCTCGATTCCAACTTTGCCAACACGGTCGCGGAATTTTCCAATACGACTTTATGTAATTTCACTAACGGCGTGTTGCCGATCAATTGCGTTACATTGCTGGCGGTAGGCATTGAGTTACCTCAATTATTTCTCGATTTTAAACGCTAAAAACACCGGACTGCCGTTACGTTGTACCAAAAGTGCTATTGATTTTTCAACCGGTAATTTCGCTACGATGGAATTAAACTCGGCGGCGTCGCGCACCACATTATTTTGGATACGTAAAATAATGTCGCCTGGCTGAATGCCGGCATCCATCGCAATACCTTTGTTAACTTTTTGCACTAATACGCCGTTTTTTTCCACCTGCAATTGCTGGCGTTGTTCGGTGGTTAAATCGGCGACGGCCAACCCCAGCCGGTTCACGGCCATTTCGGGGGTAGCGGCAGGACCGTTTGCCGCAGCGGAGGGTTGCGCAGGCAGCAAGCCTATTTTCACGCTAAGATCCTGCTTATCACCTTGGCGAATGATTTTAACCTTGGCTTTTTCATCGATAGGCGTCATGCCCACTCTAGGTGGTAATTCGCCGGAAGTTTCGATGACTTGGCCGTTAAACTCAACAATGATGTCGCCGATTTGAATGCCAGCTTTTTCCGCCGGACCGCCGGGAATGACTTTAGAGACTAATGCGCCGTGCGGTCTATCCATGCCGAACGATTCAGCCAGCTGCCGGGTGACATCTTGAATTTGAACGCCCAACCAACCGCGCGAGACTTTACCTTTGCTTTTGATTTGGTCGACCACGTTCATTGCCACATCAATAGGAATCGCAAACGATAAGCCCATGTAACCGCCGGAACGGCTATAAATTTGCGAGTTAATCCCTACCACCTTGCCTTGCATATTGAATAAGGGGCCACCGGAGTTGCCTGGATTGATCGCCACGTCGGTTTGGATGAACGGCACATAGTTGCCATCCGGCAGACTACGTCCTTTAGCGCTGACGATACCTGCGGTGACCGATTGATCGAAACCAAACGGCGTACCGATAGCCAGCACCCACTCGCCGACTTGCAATTGCTCAGGAGCCCCTATTTCCACTACCGGCAAGTCCTTGGCCTCTACTTTCAACAAGGCCACATCGGTGCTTTCATCGGAACCAATCAGTTTGGCGATCAACTCCCGGCGATCTTTTAATTTAACCACGATTTCTGAGGCGTTATTCACCACATGGTGATTGGTCAATACGTAACCGTCTTTGGAAATCACAAACCCGGAGCCCAGGGAGTTGGTTTCTCGAGGTGTATTACCGCGCCCGGGACCTTGGAAATACCTCCGAAAAAACTCTTCCATTTCCGGTGGCATATCCTCCGGCATTTGCTGCTGATCGGCACCGGCTTGCGGATCGGGGGCTTTTTGGGTGGTACTGATATTGACCACTGCGTCACCGTTGGTTTTAACCATTTCGGTAAAATCGGGCAATTGCGCATAGCTTGCGTCAAGCGCTACTAAAAAAATCAAAACTCCATAAAACAGCTTATTAAGCATCTAATCTCCACTCATACATTTGATTTGTTACAAAAATGGACGCTTTAGCGTAACGCTATGCCGTCAGCGATTAATTCAACTGTTTTGGCGGGTACTTCACCGAGCACGGTGAACTGGGTATCGCCTATTACCTTACTGAAAGAATTGACAGAGCCCAGACCATGCAAACCATTCATACCCTGCGATTCTTTTGCTTCCAAATACACCGATACCGTAGAAAATCCGTCGCTAATTAATAAGTGATCCACGGCTTTTTGGGATTGCTGAATAGAATTACGAATAAAAAATACTGGCTCAAAACCTGCGGGCCAATTCTTCAATAAGAATGTGGCGTTTTCAAACGGTTCGGCTTGAGTGGCGTGAATGTGTTTGACATGAAATTGGTTTTCGTCGACGTTGCTAGCATGCGGCTCAGCTATTGCATCCGTCGTTAAATTGGTGAAGACCACTTGCTCCAGAATGCTGCCGTCTAAATTGTAAACTTCGACTTTCAGCGGTAAAAAATGTTGGGTATCCACCCAGATTTTTCTTGGATAACGCAATGCATCGGTAGGTACGACATTGACGATTTGCGTCGGTAACATCGCGATAGATTCCTGACCGGACAAACCTAGTTGGTAGTATTTTTCCAGGCTTGAGGTGTTTTGCGGCACATTGACAATAAACGAACTGTCAAGCGGATGATGATTTATCACTTTTTGACTGGTTTCCTTGAAGATGCAGGTCACTTCGTTGGATTTACGCGTCACTTCCCGCATCGGCGAATTCAAAGAAGCCAGGCGCTCCTGTTCTACACCATTCTCAACACTGTGTTGATATGTCATCGTATCGACCTGACCGTTTTTCATGAAAATCACGGTCCCCTGATAGTTAAGGGTTTTCATCGCCCGACTCATGTTATCCAACCATTGCCTCGCCGTCATTTGATCCTTATCGGCAATAGCGCTTTGGCAAATAACCCACAGCAAAAAAACAGTTAAAACTCTCACGCGATTATTCCTGCCGATAGCCCACCACCCGCGCGTAGGGTTGCCCCGCTTGCACACTATTTACATATAACGCGTTATCATGGGCTTCCAGATAATTCTTGAATCGAGCATGCATTTCCTCGGCGGACGGATTACCCTGGGCGACAATCTCGGCTGTGGCCATTGGGTTTTGCATTTGTTTATCGACTTTGCTGCTGACCCAAACGACGGCAAGTGCTATCGAAGCGGCAATCGCCAACGCGGCTTTTTGCCAATTTACCGCCGCCTTTTTCTGCGGTAACAGGTAGGTAGGTTCTTGTCGAATCTGTTCATGAATCTTGTCGACAAAATCGCTGTTAACCAGTGAATATTCGCTGCTCTTCAACACCTGACTGGCAATTTGATAGCGTCGCAATTTGTCTTTCAGCAACCCGTCGTTCTGTAGCGATTTCAACAGCGACAGCGCCTGCTGAGTATCCAGTTCGTCGTCTATGAATTGAGAAAGTTTTTCGTTAAGTTGTTCTTGCATCGATACACCTTTAGTCGAGCAATGGGTTTAATTTTTGGTCTATGGCTTCGCGAGCCCTAAAAATCCGCGAGCGTACCGTACCGATGGGACAATCCATCGCTTCCGCGATTTCCTCGTAGCTCATCCCTTCAAACTCCCTGAGGGTAATGGCAATCCGCATCTCTTCCGGTAACCTCTCGATAGCCGATTTAATCACCGCCACTATTTGTTCGTTCATTAACAAACTTTCCGGCGTTTCTGTATCTTTCAGTTGCGCCGCGTTTTCCACTTGTTCGGCATCTTGAACATCAATTTCGTAATCAAAATGACGGCGTGAACGCGACAACAAATAGTTTTTGGCCGTGTTAATCGCTATGCGATACAACCACGTGTAAAAAGCGCTGTCACCTCGAAAGTCTCCCAAGGCCCGATAAGCCTTAATGAAGGTATCTTGGGCAACATCCTGGGCTTCGCTCGGATCCTTAACATAACGATTCACCAAGTGAATGATCTTATGCTGGTACTTGATTACCAAAAGATCGAAGGCAGATTTATCCCCTTGCTGCACACGTTGCACCAATTCTTGATCCAGATCTTCGGTATTCCTTACTTGTTCGTTCACTGCTCTATTTTGCTATTGAAGTGGACAGAATTAAACCTCATTAGTTCTGGCAACACAAAAAAAATTACCGCAAGATTAAAACGAGATATTATTCAAAATCGCTAAAACTATTCATCCGGCCGCAAAGTTGACCACATTGACAGCAAACCAACCCACTAACACCGCTGATTCTTATTATGACATTCTTATCGCGGGTAGCGGCGGTGCCGGACTAAGTCTTGCCCTACATCTCGCCGACACTTACCAGGTAGCGGTGCTCGCCAAATTCGCATTGACCGAATGCAGCACCTATTACGCCCAAGGCGGTATCTCCGCAGTATTTGACGAGGAATGCGATTCGATAGAATCGCATATTGAAGACACCTTAATCGCCGGAGCCGGCCTTTGCGACCCGGAAATCGTCAGACTAACCGTCGCTCAAGGCCGTCGAAGCATCGAATGGCTACGTCAACAAGGTGTGAACTTTACCGAAGAGCGTAACGCCGACGGCGCCAAACAATTGCATTTAAACCGCGAAGGCGGCCACTCGCACCGCCGCATCGTGCATACCGATGACGCCACTGGCAAAGCCGTCTCGCTATCTTTGATCGAACGCGCCCAAGCTCATCCAAATATCACCTTACTCGAATACCATAACGTCGTGGAACTAATCACCGCCAGCAAACTGGGCGCCAGCGAACAACGGATTTGCGGTGCCTATGTATTGGACAGCAAATCCGGCAGCATCAAATCGATAGCCGCCAAAGTGGTAGTACTAGCCACCGGCGGCGCCAACAAGGTGTATCTGTATTCGACCAATCCGCACATTTCCAGCGGCGACGGTATCGCGCTAGCCTGGCGAGCCGGCTGCCGGATTAGCAATATGGAATTCATGCAATTTCATCCGACCTGTCTTTATCACCCGACCGCTCGTTCGTTTTTAATCAGCGAAGCGGTGCGCGGCGAAGGCGCGCATTTGATCTTGCCGGACGGCGAGCGCTTCATGCGCCGTTACGATGAACGCATGGAATTGGCACCCCGCGACATCGTCGCCCGTGCCATCGATAGCGAAATCAAGAAACACGGCATTGAATGCGTCTATCTGGACATCAGCCACAAATCTCGGGAGTTCATCCAGAAGCATTTCCCCACCATATATACACAATGCCTGGAACTGGATATCGACATTAGTCAGCAACCGATTCCCGTGGTGCCCGCCGCGCATTATACTTGCGGCGGCGTATTGACCGACGCCAACGCCCGCACCGACATCCCCGGCTTGTACGCCATCGGCGAAGTAGCTTGCACCGGACTACACGGCGCCAACCGCATGGCCAGCAACTCGCTGTTGGAATGCCTGGTGTTCGCTGAGCAAGCCAACCAAGACATCCGCCGCACATTCGCGCAATTACCTGAACCACTGCCGCTGCCGGATTGGGACGAATCCAAAGTCGGGGACTCGGACGAGGAAGTGGTGATCGCTCACAACTGGGACGAATTGCGCCGTTTTATGTGGGACTACGTCGGCATCGTTCGCACCAATAAACGCCTGGAACGGGCGATGAATCGTCTAGTCTTGTTGAAAGAAGAAATCGCCGAATACTACGGTCAGTTCCGTATCACCAGCGACCTGCTGGAGCTGCGCAATCTAGTCATAGTCGCCGAGCTGATTATCCGCTGCGCGCAACAGCGCAAGGAAAGCCGGGGCTTACACTACACCAAGGATTATCCGGACCTGGACAACAGTCAAGCACCACAAAACACCGTATTGACACCGGAAAAATCCGGTCAAAAAGCTCACTGATTGATGCTGGCGTTTTGCAACAGCAAGACTAAAACGGGTCGGCTAGGCTATACCGATCCGCCAACCTCAGACCATCCCGACGGCAACCTTAGCGTCGAATAGACGTCAACGATATTCCCCATCTGCCATATGCCGCACTTGGTTAGGCGCTGGCTAACCGTTAGTTGACAAGCTTTTGGATCAGTCCGTGACTGACATATTTCTGACATATTCGCTCACTAGAATCGCCGGCATACTCCTTTCTCCAGGACACTGAGCGATGATCGATGCTGAACGCATACTGCAAGAAACCTATCCCGACTTTAAATTAGGCAAGGACAACAAACTGGTCGTAAAAGCTTTAAAAAAACTGATCCACGAAGACGATTTCAACGACGTTATTCGCAAAAACCAACATCTACGCGGCTTCGCCTTTCTCGATAAGCTACTAAATTACTTCAAATTCAACTATCAAGTCAGCAACGATTGTTATAACAATATTCCCTCCGAAGGCCGCTTGCTCATCGTCGCCAATCACCCGATCGGCACCCTGGATGGATTGGCCTTAGTGAAATTGATCCGCTCGGTACGACCCGATGTGCGTATCGTCGCCAACCGGGTTTTATCGCACATGGAACCCTTGCAATCGATCTTTCTGCCTGTCGATGTGTTATCCGACAGAAAAAAACTTAAAGATGTTTATAAAGTTATGCTGGATGCCCTGAAAAACGAAGAAGCCATCATCTTTTTTCCAGCCGGCGAAGTGTCCCGCATCACCCCCAAAGGCATCCGCGACGGCGCCTGGCAATCCGGCTTCATTAAGCTGGCCCACCGGGCGCAGTGCCCTATCCTGCCGATCTTCATCAAAGCCAAGAACTCCGCGTTGTTCTATAGTGCATCGACCCTATACAAACCGCTAGGAACCATGCTGCTGGTGAAGGAGATGTTCAACAAGAAAGGCCAGGAAATTAAATTCATGGTCGGCGCGCCGGTACCTTACCAGGTCATCGCCGACAGTGAGGAAAGCAACAAGCAACTCAGTCAGCGCTTTCGTAAGCACGTACAAAATCTGGGCAAGAAAAACAAACCGGCGCTATTCGAAACGGTAGCCACCGTGGTGCATCCTTCCGATACCAAAGCGGTGAAGAAGGCGCTGTACCAATCGCGCTTGCTTGGCGAAACCCGCGACGGCAAAAAGATCTTTTTATATCAGTTTCAGGACGATTGCCCGGTAATGCGGGAAATCGCCCGCTTGCGCGAACTAACCTTCCGCACAGTGGAAGAAGGTACGGGACTGGCTTTAGATCTGGATAAATTCGACATTTACTACAGCCATATCGTGCTGTGGGACGACAACGATCTGGAAATCGTCGGCGCCTATCGGGTCGGCGAAGGCCCGGCCATTATGGCCAGTCACGGCGTGGAGGGTTTTTACACGCAAACCTTGTTCGATTTGCGTAGCGAATTTGAGGCCTATCTACCTTACAGCATCGAATTGGGTCGCAGCTTCGTGCAACCGCGCTATTGGGGGCAACACAGTCTGGATTATCTTTGGTACGGTATTGGCGCGTATTTGCGCGAACGCCCGGACATCAAGTATCTATTTGGCCCGGTCAGCATTAGTAACGCCTATCCACAGGCTGCCAAAGAACTGATCATCGGTTTTTATCAACAACAGTTTGCCTCCGACTTACAGCACACCAAGGCCAGAACGCCGTTCGTAATTTCTCAACAAGGGAAAGCTTTCGCCGCAAGCGAATTTAGCGCCGACTATTCCACCAGTTTTAAAATACTGAATAGCGAACTGAAAAAATTGGGTGTCAAAGTCCCCACACTTTATAAACAGTACGTGGAATTGTGTGTCGATAAAGGTTGCCATTTCATCGATTTCAATATCGATCCTGACTTTAATAACTGTATCGACAGCCTGATCATGGTGGAGGTCGATAAAATCGCGCCAAAAAAACGACAGCGCTACATCGAAAAATCACTAGTCGGCTAGAAATCACAACTTCATGGAAAATCGCTCATTCCCGGAGCTGGAACAGCTGGAAAAGCTGATCGAGCAATTCGGCGACCGCGCCCGTTGCGAGATCATCGAACAAATCACGTATAAAGACAGGCAATTTCCCATCCATTGTCTCAGTCTTGGCTCGAGTAGCCCTGACGTCCCCGTGTTAGCTTTTTTCGGCGGCGTACACGGTTTGGAGAAAATCGGTTCGGAAGTGATACTGGCCTACTTACAAACCATCCTGCAACTATTGGATTGGGATGAGGAATTTAATGCTCGCTTGCAACATTCACGACTGGTATTTGTACCCATCGTCAATCCGGTAGGCGTTTACCGAGGCACTCGCTGTAACGGCCGCGGCGTCGATTTGATGCGCAATTCGCCTATCGAAAGTCTCGGTAATACCCGGCTATACAGCGGCCAACGTTTCAGCGCCAAACTGCCCTGGTATCGCGGCGACGAATCGAAAATGGAAAAAGAAGCCCAGGCGCTGTGCCGGGTGGTACATAAACATCTGTTCGACGCGCCGCTGTCGATTGCCATCGATCTACACTCGGGGTTCGGCCTCCACGATAGATTATGGTTTCCCTACGCATCCTGCCAGACGCCGTTTCCGGGCATTGCAGAAACAGTTGGCTTAAAACAATTGTTTGACCGCTGCTACCCGCATCATTTCTATAAAATAGAGCCCATGAGCCAAGAATACGTCATCAGCGGCGACTTATGGGATTATCTGTATGACGAATTTATCGACCGTCACGGTAAGCAACACGTGTTTCTGCCCTTAACCCTGGAAATGGGTTCCTGGCTTTGGTTGCGCAAGAGCCCGACGCATTTGTTTCAACGTCATGGTTTATTCCACCCCTTACTGCCGCATCGCCAACAACGCATTATGCGCAGGCATCTAACCTTATTCGATTTTTTGTATCGCAGCCTGCTCTACCCGCAAAAATGGGCAAGGTTAAGCAACCAGCAAAAAGACCAAAATCTGCAACAGGCCATGAAACTCTGGTATGCCTAAATTAGCGGGCCAACATTGGCTATTACTGCGTGGGCTGTGCCGAGAGGCGGCGCATTGGGGGAGTTTCCCGGATTTGTTGCAACAGACTTTTCCACAATCTACCGTCAGCACCATCGATTTGCCTGGCACCGGTAGGTTTTATCGCGAACACAGCCCGGACAACATTGAAGCTATAACAGAACAAGTCCGCCGCCAGGCTTTAGCCGATGACTTATTGGCAAAACCTGTCACGCTACTAGCCTTATCGCTCGGCGGCATGGTGGCCTGGGAATGGTTACAACGCTATCCGCAAGACATCGCCGCAGCCGCGCTGGTTAATACCAGCCTTGCCAGCTTGAGCCCGTTTTATAGCCGCATGCGTTGGCAGAGCTATCGGCAGTTTCTTGGGATATTACTGGAACGGGATTTGTACAAACGAGAACTGGCGATAATTCAGCTGGTTAGTAATCGGCAGGATCACTACCTGGAAACCGCTGAGGCCTGGACAGCCATACAGCAAGCCCGGCCTATCAGTTTTGCAAATGGTGTCAGGCAGTTAAAAGCGGCGGCTCGGTATCGACCCAGTAACAGAAAACCGGGAGAGCCATTGCTGATATTGAATGGCCGGGGCGACCGTTTAGTCGCACCGGCATGTTCCGACGCCATTCATCACAAATGGCAAACCGATATCTTCAAGCACCCTTGGGCAGGCCATGATCTATGTTTGGACGATGGAGCCTGGGTAGCAAGCCGCTTAAAGGACTGGATTAACCAGCCAACGGTTTAAATCCGCAGATTATTTGATTTCAAATTCAGCTTTATTGCGACCTGACGCCAGCAGTTCCTGCATCCATTTTGGCGCCAATCCCCGGCCTGACCAAGTTAAAGATGCATCGTTAGGACTACGGTATCTGGCCGGCACTTTACCGGTTTTTCTTTCAGCTTTCTTCTCGCCGTCTTGAATATCGACAGTTACGCCAATAGAAGCCGCCAATTCCCTTATTTGCGCAAAAACTTCTTTACGTTTACTGGATTGTCTTTCTTTTAATGCTTTTTCGGCATTATCAATAACAGCCTGTAATTCGGCTTCGGAGAGTTTATTAAAGTCAGTCATATTTTCCTCGTTAATCAAAAAACGTAATCAATTCTATCACCCAGCGTTTCTAAATAAAACTATTATTCGGCGTTTACTAAAAAATTGACCTCGGAATATACCTTGCCTTTCTTGTCCGTCAACCGTACTTGCCATTCACCTTTATCTTTAATCGACAAGTTTTTACTAGACCACACCTTGGATATCTTATCTTTTATATCCAATGGTTTTTGATGCACGACCTGCCCATTGCGCGACCACTGATGAAACAAAGCCTTACCCATCAAATCTCTTATCTCGCTAAAATAAAAAACCTCCGTGGATTGATTAGCAATAACCCTCAGCGGCGATTTAATCGGCTCGCCAGGCTCGTCATCCTTGGGCTTACTATTTAAAGAGGCTCTGATAACCTTACGATCCAATATAATCGCCGCCGGCTTTTTAATAGTGTCGACTTTTTTAACACTTTCGGAGTTGACGACTTCCTTGTGCACAATCGCCGGCACCGGTTTTTGCAGTGTTACCGACTCTTGCTGTTCAACAATTTCGGCCTCCGGCTTAT
Organism: Methylomonas albis; assembly: GCF_014850955.1. NCBI lineage: Bacteria > Pseudomonadati > Pseudomonadota > Gammaproteobacteria > Methylococcales > Methylococcaceae > Methylomonas > Methylomonas albis. The sequence continues at coordinate 1,809,541 of NZ_JACXSS010000001.1, read as the reverse complement.
TAAATGGTTGAACTTTTTCCGTGGTATCGATCTGAGTATGACTATCGTCGTCATCGCTGCCGAACCATGAAAACAATAATATTGCCACCAAAACTACCCCCAGAACTGCAATCAGTATCCTGCGAATATGCCAAACCGTTACCGTTTGCGGCTGCGTGTTTATGCTTGGGTGTTTCTTATCATAATTAATTTTGATAACTACTTTATTATCAGCCATGTTTTTTTCCAATATTAAATCCAGCAAATGAAACTGGAATCACTTGCTACGCTAGCCCGTTACAACACTTTGTCCTTGGTAATATAACATTTTAGTTCTAACATAATCGGTTCAACTTGCCGAAATCCTGGATGTTTGCATGAGTAGCCTGCTTAAACAATTCGAAGAATCCTCCTCATTGTATGGAGGCAACGCCCACTTCATCGAGTACTTATACGAACAGTACCTCAGCAACCCGGAATCTATCAGCCCAAGCTGGCGACAGCGCTTCGACCACATTCGTAGTGGTGCGACCGAAGACACACCGCATAGCGTGATTGTGGAGCGCTTTGAAAAACTAGCTATTGCGGAACCCGGCAGGTTGGCCAGAATGCAGGGCTTTACCGAACAAAGCGTAAAAAAGCAATCGGCCGTCGCACGCTTGATCAATCATTATCGGGTCAAGGGCCACCAGATTGCCGCCAACAACCCGCTCGGCCAAACGCAAAGCATCCCTGCCGATTTAGAACCCATATATTATGGTTTGACGGATGCGGACATGAGCACAATGTTCGACACCGGCGGCCTATGCGGTGTGGACCGCTTGCCCTTGAAAGCCATTATTCAAACGCTTAACGAGATTTACTGCGGCAGCATCGGCAGCGAATACATGCACATCGTCGATGATGAAAAGAAGCGTTGGATCAAGGACAAACTGGAAGGCGCCAAACCCGATTTCAGCAGCCACCCGGAAAAACGCCAGTGGCTTTTGAAATTGCTGATTGCGGCCGAAGGCCTGGAAAAATTTCTGCACCGCAAATACGTCGGCCAAAAACGCTTTTCGCTGGAAGGCGGCGAGTCCTTGATTCCGGTTCTGGACGAATTAATACAGCGCGCCGGCGAACACAAAGGCAAGGAAATCGTGATCGGCATGGCCCATCGAGGCCGCTTGAACGTACTTATTAATATATTGGGTAAAAGCCCGGCGGTATTATTTGGAGAATTCGAGGGCACCCACACGTCCTCACCTGGCGTGCTGACCGGCGACGTCAAATACCATCAAGGCTTTTCGTCCAATATCGCCACACCAGGCGGCCCGATTCATTTAACCTTAGCCTTTAACCCTTCCCACCTGGAAATCATCAACCCGGTGGTAGAAGGTTCGGTAAAAGCCCGACAAGACCGGCACGGCGTCGATGGTTTCGAGGCGATTCTGCCGATATTGATTCATGGCGACGCCGCATTCGCCGGCCAGGGCATAGTGATGGAAACCTTGAACATGTCGGAAACTCGCGCCTTCTCCACCGGCGGCACCGTGCATATCGTCATCAACAATCAAATTGGTTTTACTACCAGCAACCCTTTCGACGCGCGTTCTACCCTTTATTGCACCGACGTCGCCAATATGATTCAGGCGCCGGTATTTCACGTCAACGGCGACGACCCGGAAGCGGTAATTTTCGTCACGCAACTGGCATTGGATTATCGCAACACCTTTCATAAAGACGTCGTGATCGATCTGATTTGCTACCGCCGCCATGGCCACAACGAGGCCGATGAGCCTGCAACCACGCAGCCGATGATGTACAAATCCATCCGTGACCACCTGACCCCACCACAAATCTATGCGCAAAAATTAATTGCAGAGGGCGTGGTGACGGAAGACCTGGTGCAGAAAATGGAACAGGATTACCAACAACTGCTCAACGAAGGCCAACCGGTATCGCGGCCGATTATCGAAAATAACATCTACTCCTATTCGGCGCGCTGGGTGCCTTATCAAAACAAACATTGGGATACACCCGCCGACACCTCGATAACATTGGGGCATATCCGGTTTTGCAACCAACGCCTGCAATGCTTGCCGGAAGGGTTTGAATTGCACCCTAGAGTCGCCAAGGTAATGGAAGACCGCAATAAAATGGCGACCGGCGAAATACCGATGGATTGGGGCTTCGCGGAAAACCTGGCGTATGCGACGCTGCTCTTGGACAAATACAATATGCGCCTGACCGGTCAGGACATCGGTCGCGGCACCTTCTCGCACCGCCATGCCATTTTGCTGAATCAGGCCAACGGTGAAAACTACATCCCGCTTAAATATCTAAGTGAAACCCAAGGTCGAGCACAAATCTTCAACTCACTGCTCTCGGAAGCTGGCGTATTGGGTTTCGAATACGGTTACAGCTCCACGGAGCCGAATAAACTGGTGATCTGGGAAGCGCAATTCGGCGACTTTGCCAACGGCGCGCAAGTAGTCATCGACCAGTTTATCGCCTCCGGCGAAACCAAATGGGGCAAGCTCAGCGGCTTGGTAATGCTGTTGCCGCACGGATTTGAAGGCCAAGGTCCGGAACATTCTTCGGCTCGTCTGGAGCGCTATTTACAGCTTTGCGCCGACCATAATATTCAAGTCTGCGTCCCAACCACACCGGCACAAATTTTTCATTTACTGCGGCGACAAATGTTGCGACAGTATCGTAAGCCGCTGATTATAATGAGCCCAAAAAGCCTGCTACGCCACAAGCTGGCAGTATCGACGCTGACCGATTTGACCCATGGCGAATTTTTGAACGTAATAGGCGAACAGGACGATATCGATCCCTACCACGTCACGCGGATAGTGTTGTGCGCCGGCAAGGTCTATTTCGACCTACTGGAAGCCCGCCGTCTGGATCAGGAACAACTGCGCCATGTCGCCATTATTCGTATCGAGCAGCTCTATCCTTTTCCGAACGAGCAATTCAAACGCGAAATCGACAAATATCCCAATATCGAACATATTGTCTGGTGTCAGGAGGAGCCTAAAAACCAAGGCGCCTGGTACCAAAGCAAGCACCATTTTTTCGATTTGCTAGACAAGAATATTCCGATCAACTATGCCGGCCGGGTCGCATCGGCGGCACCGGCGGTCGGTAGTTACAAAACCCACCTTAACGAACAACGCGCTGTGGTCAACGCCGCGCTCTATGGCAGCAATGAAGGAACTACACATGAGCTTTGAAATTCTGGTCCCCAGCCTTCCTGAATCCGTGTCCGACGCCACCTTGGTCGCATGGCACAAACAAGCCGGCGAATGGGTTAACGAAGGCGACAATCTGGCCGATCTCGAAACCGACAAAGTCATTCTGGAAGTACCGGCACCCAAATCCGGGACTCTGGTGGAACTGGTGGCGCAAGACGGCGAAACCGTGGTCGGCGGTCAACTGCTGGCCAAACTGGACGTCCAGCAAGCCAAACCGACTTCAAAAACCGAAAAAACCGAAGACGCCATCCTTAGTCCATCGGTACGCAAACTGGTTGCCGAAAAAGACCTTGATCCGCAAGCCATCGCCGGCTCCGGAAAGCATGGCCGGATTCTGAAAACCGATGTCTTGGATTTCTTGAACGAGCAAGCAAAAGACACCGCGCCTGCTCCGGCACCCGCGCCAGTAGCGGAAACGCACTCGCCCTTATCGGCCACAGCCGTCGCTAGCCTACGGCCGGAACAGCGGGTGCCGATGACCCGCTTGCGCGCCAAAGTGGCCGAACGCTTGCTGCAAGCCCAGCAAAATGCGGCGATGCTGACTACCTTTAACGAAGTCAATCTAAGTGCTGTCATTGATCTGCGCAATCACTACAAAGATCGTTTCGAAACCAAGCACAGCATCAAGCTGGGCTTCATGTCGTTCTTCGTCAAGGCATCGATTGAAGGCTTAAAACGCTTCCCGGCCATTAACGCTTCCATTGACGGCAGCGATATTATTTACCATGGCTATTATGACATCGGTATCGCCGTGACCACCCCACGCGGCTTAATCGTGCCGATTTTGCGTGACGCCGACCAACTGGATTTTGCCGGCATTGAAAAAGGCATTCACGATTTTGGCAATAAAGCCCGCAACGGCTCGATCAGTGTTGAAGATCTTAGTGGCGGCACCTTCACCATCACCAACGGCGGCATCTTCGGTTCCATGTTGTCTACGCCTATCCTGAATCCGCCGCAATGCGCGATTTTAGGCATGCACGCCATCAAGGACAGACCGGTGGTGGAAAACGGCGAAATCGTCATCCGGCCTATCATGTACCTGGCCTTGTCCTACGACCATCGTTTAGTAGACGGCAAAGAAGCGGTGCAATTTTTGGGTATTATTAAAGAATGCCTGGAAGCACCGGCGCATCTACTGTTGAACATCTAAATACCCCAAATCACAGCTCCCGCGAACCCGGGAGCCCCGCAAACTAGGTATATATTGAGCATGCGCTATACCATTATCCCCGTCACCGCCTACCAACAAAACTGCACCTTATTGGTCTGCGAACAAACCAATAAAGCCGCTTTGGTCGATCCGGGCGGCGATCTAGATGTATTGCTGAAGGAAGTCAAAAAACAAGGCGTTGAGCTGGAGTCAATCCTGGTCACTCACGGCCACCTCGATCATGTGGGTGGCGTAGCCGAGTTGGCCGAAACACTCTCATTGCCAATTATCGGTCCGCAGATTGAAGACGATTTCTGGATCAAAGCCCTAGCAGAGCAATGCCGGATGTTCGGTTTTCCGGAATCAGCCGGCTTTACCCCGCAACGCTGGCTCAAGGACGGCGATACGGTAAAGGTGGGTAAGCAAGTGTTACAGGTGATTCATTGCCCCGGCCATACGCCTGGCCATGTGGTGTTTTTTAGCGAGGAACAACGCCTGGCACTGGTGGGGGATGTGCTGTTCAAAGGCTCGATCGGCCGTACCGATTTCCCGAAAGGCGATCATCAAACCCTCATCGACTCTATCGAGCAAAAACTCTGGCCCTTGGGGAAAGATGTGAAATTCATCCCCGGCCACGGCCCTATGTCTACCTTCGGCGCAGAAATGCGCAGCAATCCTTACGTTGGTGCCTATCGCTAACAGCGTCTACATACACTGCCTTTACCTTCATTTTCGCAGTGTTTCATCCAGGCTAGATTCTGTCACCAAATCACTCAATACTGCTTTATCCAGCGTTTGTAAAAACTGCTCCAGAGCGCCGCCCAATAAACCAATCAATCCGCAGTTAATTTCTAAGGCGCAATGGCCTTGTTTTTTGGGGTTAAAACATTCGGCCATCTGAAAGTGCCCTTCCACTTCTCGCACCACATTGCCAACACTAATCTCCCGTGCCGGCCGCGATAAACGAATGCCACCGCCCTTGCCGCGCACCGTTTGCACAAAGCCTTTTACGCCCAGCTTGTGCACCACCTTGACCAAGTGGTTTCTGGAAATGCCGAAAAACCCGGCCAATTCGGTAATTGTCACCAGTTTTTCGGTGTTGATAGTCAGATAAATCAATACGCGCAATGCGTAATCGGTGTGTGCAGTCAATTGCATGTCGATAAGTTCAGTTAAAGCTGTATTTGAAATAAATGTTAATGAAGCTTAAACTTGCCAGAAAGTTGTATTTCAGAAACATGTTATAAAACTTCCGGCGGTAAATTTAATGTTGATCGAACCTGTTGCCCTGTCCGATTTCTTCCTGAGCTTTTTCAGCGCGGCATTGATCATCTTATTGGCTACCATCTACGCCGCGCTGTACGCCTGGTCCAAGATCAGCGGCCGCCGCGCATTCGGGATTGCCGCTTGGCTAATCTACGCCACCTTGTTGATATGCGTCGGCGTGTTCAGCTACGTCAATCATTTTAACGATTATTGGCTATTGCTGTCGCTGTTAATGGTCCTCGGCTATGGCTGGATGCCTCGCCTTATCTGGAAATTGTGCGCCGCGACGCACGACGACGAATCTCATCACTCTCATCAATCAGGAGGTCATCATGACTGAGCAAATCCCACCCCGCTGGGCGTCGGAAACATTCTGGAAAAAAACCGCGATCTGGGTCACGGGCGGTTCCTTTGTCCTATTAGTAATTTTAAGCTTCGATTCGATGAAACAAATCAGCGCTGGTGGCCCCCGCGTTCCAGCTTATAGCATTATTAACAAAGACATCAGTTACCGCTTTGACAAAGCCAAACAACGCTATCAACCGACCATAGGCGATGAAGCGCCTTTGTTCGGCAAAGTATTGAGCGAAGAAGAAGCTGAAAAACTGGTCGATCACGGCAAAAAAACCGTGCAAGCCAAAAACTGCATGAACTGCCACACCCTGCTCGGCAATGGCGCTTATTATGCGCCGGACTTGACCAAAGCCTGGCTTGATCAAGGCTGGGGCGCGAAAGATTCGCGCGAACAATTAATGGTGAATTTCCTGCTCGATCCGGAAAAAAACGCCCGCACCTACGGCTCCAACCGCAAGATGCCTAATCTGGACATCACGCCACCTGAAGCGGAAGCCATCGTCGCCTTCCTGAAATGGATGTCGTCTATCGATACCAACGGCTTCCCGCATAATTTCAAAGCCATCGGCGAAGAGGAATAAACCATGACCCTACAAGCCTATCAAGAAAAAGCCGCCGCCTGCTGGGCCGGCAGCAAACAAAAACACGCTGGCTTAATGGCCAATCCGCATTTGAGCGGCGGCCAAAAACTAGCGGTGCATTATTTTACAGTGGCAATGGTGCTGTTCATGGCGCAACTGCTATTCGGCCTATTGGCCGGATTACAGTTCATCTTCCCTAGCTTCTTATACGAAATCCTCGATTTCAACGTTAACCGCATGGTGCATATCAACGCCATGGTGGTATGGATGCTATATGGCTTCCTTGGCTCGGTGTACTGGTTTCTGGAAGACGAAAGCGGCGTCGAAATTGTCGGTTTAAAATGGGGGCAACTGGCGTTTTGGGTGTTGACCGGCGCCGTTACCATCGTGGTTCTGGTTTACCTGCTGATTCAAATCGGCAGCGGCACCGACACATCATTGTGGCTGATCAACGAGGGCCGCGAGTACATCGAAGCGCCGCGCTGGGCCGACATCGGCATCGTCGTGGTAATGCTGACCTTCTTTTACAACGTTGCGGCAACCTTTGCCAAGGGTAAATGGTCGGGGATTGCCGGTGTGTTGACGCTGGATTTGGTGGCCTTGGCCGGCTTGTACCTGGCCGGCATGTTTTATGTCACCAACATTTCCGTCGATCAATACTGGTGGTGGTGGGTGATCCATCTCTGGGTGGAAGCGACCTGGGAAGTGCTGGTGGGCTGCATCATGGCCTGGAGCTTGATGAAGTTGCTGGGTGTGCGCCGCAAAGTCGTGCAAACGTGGCTGTATATCGAAGTCGCCTTGATGTTCGGTTCCGGCATTTTAGGCTTGGGCCATCATTATTTCTGGATCGGCACGCCGGAGTACTGGTTTACCATCGGCGGCTTCTTCTCCGCGCTGGAACCGATTCCCTTGGTTGCGATGGTGGTGCATTCGATTTACGATGCCGGCGCGCATAAATTTAAAAACAGTAACCACCCTGCCCTGGCCTGGATCATTGCCCACGCCTTCGGTAACTTTCTGGGCGCCGGCGTGTGGGGCTTCATGCACACGCTACCGCAAATCAATCTCTATACCCACGGCACCCAATGGTCCGCTTCGCACGGTCATTTAGCCTTCTTTGGTGCTTATGCGACGATCAATATCGCTTTCTTCTATCTGGCCGCGCAGCACGCGCGCGGTAACGTCTGGATGGGCGGCGACTTGGCCAATGGCTGGCGATGGAAAGCCGCGGCGATTTTGCTGAACTTGGGCGTGATGGGCATGACAGTGGCCTTGTTGATCGCTGGCTACGAACAATCCTTTATCGAACGGGCGGTGGAAGGCTCCACCTGGGCCGGCTATTTTGCCGCACAAAACCACCCTTGGTTCATGCAAGCAATGATTTGGCGGATGGTATTCGGTTTGATGACCGCGGCAGGTGGCGGTTTGCTGTTCTGGGATTTACTGGAAATTGGCAAGGGCGAACAGCGGTCGGCGGCGGTTATCGATAGCGAAACCGTTAACCCGTAACGCAGTAACGGGCGGATTACTGGCCGGCAATCCGCCCGTCAAAGACTATTCAACGTGCAATAAGGCGTTGCATCGACCCGATTACACCGGCGAACACTGCGGACATGCCGTAGGTTTGGTGAATCGCTCGCTGGCTTTCTTCGCTGCACTTACCACATTGCTGATCGATCCCAGGTAGTAAATCGCATCCTTGGCCGGCAACACCGAGCAACTCGATTTGTGAACCAGATGTTCGCCGGTTTCCTGGGCACTTATCTCAATAAAAAATTCAGCCATGGTCTAATCCTCTTGAAATTTGTTATGCGGACATTCGCTTAAAATCGCCAGGCCACTCATTCCACCGAGCGGCTGTCGGCCATCGAACATTCGAGCTTGAGCAATGTTATGAAGACGACAGGAAATACTTAAATTCCCCACCATTTCAAGGCTCGGTTAGCTACTCAGCAAGAGCTATACCAAAACCAGGAAACTGAAGACTTCGGCATGTTTCAGTCCAAAATAGTCAGTCATTGGAACCTCGATCATAAATAATAAAAGTTTCGTCGCTGGAATTAAAACAGCCCCCAAAAAGTGTGCATATTTGGCTTGTTGGGACTTACTGATTTTACTTGGGGGCCAGATGATTATTTATAAAATATACTTTAGCCTTATTTCGTGCGTTAGACTAAAAATATTGATATAACTTATTCCTAAGTTGCTCACGGCATTTGTTTTTTACGCAATTTACAGCAAACCTCAACGTGAAAATGAACAACTTGCTTCAATCAGCCAAATGCACTGCGGGTCGAGGTACACACCAAGCGCAATTTTAAATTCAATTTCACCGTTACGGAGTGTTCTTCATGAATAGTCAGTATTTAATCAAGCCAAAAACGGAAAGGTTTTTTGTTTCTACCCTAAAATTTAGTCTTCTTGCTGTATCAATTTGCACATTAACGCCAGCTGGGACTGCGTTGGCATTCGGAACAATCGATCCGGCGGGCGTTACCAATACCAATCAAGTTCGCTATCAATTAATTGATGTAGCCCAGGACAACTATGTACAAGAAGCAAACAGGATAATGAATCAAATTCAGCAAACTCCGCAGCCCTATTCTGATTATGATAGAGCTGAACTATCAAAATTGATCGACGCAGCTGAAGCCAATATTAATGCGGCAGACACACTCGCTAGATTAGCAGCTGATTTGAGTATGGATGTGCAAGATTACACGACCCTATCGCAAGCTCTTGATAGTATGGAACAAATTGAAACATTGAAGAATACCCTTAGTGCAGAGGCTTTCGGAACTGGTGTTCGCCAACTTGCAGAGACTGAAAACATAAGTGTCGCAACAGCGACCGAGAGCAATGATCTTTCTTCGCTAGAAGTTACGATGACTGAAGATTCAGGAGATACATATGCCGCAACTGTAAGCGTAGATTACGGGAGTGGTGGTTATGGCGGCGGCGGGGATAATGGTGGAGGGGATAACGGTGGCGGTGTCTGGGGTGATCCGCATTATATCGACCTGACGAATCCATCGAAAAATCCGCTTGAAAGAGACTTTGACGTCATGGGCCAAGCCGGAAAGGTATTTAATATCCTTAGTGATAAACAAATTCAGGTCAATAATTTATATAAAAGCTCTAACGTTTCAGGTGCGACGATGGTTGGCGCAGTGGGAATCAAACTTCTAGACGATTTTGGAGAAATTCACCAGATCCAATACTCCACAAATTCGGCACCAATGCTTGACGGAAAGATGGTTAAAGAATCAGAAATAAAAACAGTCACAATGCAAGGCAAAAAGGCTACCGTTGCTTATGATGCCCACGTATTAAAAATTGAAACACCGGAATATAAACTAAAGTTTACCGCTCAAACTGATGATTCGCTTGATGAACGCATTCAAATCCAACCGTCAGGCGTCTTAACCGATAATGTGCCGCCTCATGGCTTGTTAGGCCAGACAGCGGATGGCGATAGCAATATTCGGCATGGCAAGACGGGTGACGGCGCTCAAGGCGAAGGCGCCATTGATTACAGTTACCAGAAATATCAGGTAGTCGATCTCTTTAGTGATCCAGACGCAGACATAAATCGTTTTCAAATTTTAACGACCTTAAGTTTTGACAAAGAGGGCATTACCCGGATCGGTCACGCGGCAACCGGCAAGCTTCTGGCCACAAAAGGAACCGACGGCTATCTGGTCTCAGTACGTTATCAAGTAAACGAGGACGGAACCGAACGAGTGACTTTGGCGGATGGCAAAACCGTGGTTAACCAACAAGGTAACATCTTGGTAGCAGAAAGCTCAAAAACAATACTCGCTCAAATAGAGGATAGGATTTTGTTAGCTATGCGTTAGGGGGATGCGCTTTAAAAATATGATGTCGAGCATTTTTAATGGAGTAATTTCCTTTTGTGTTTATTCTCAAATTAGCCCGATTGACGTTGAAACTTCAAACTAACCGGACCATCATTGAGCTAGAACGGCTCGAGATATTGCTTAACTAGTAAAATAAAAAACACCTTAAAGTGCCTTTATGGCGGATTCGGAGCTCAGCGACAATCCGCCAAATACCCAACTAAAAACCCAAACACCATCACAACATAGCAAGCCATCATCGTTGATAACCATCATAAACCCATCCTACCCAGAATAAAAAACTGGCAAACCTTGAGTGGCCGATTGCGTTAAAGTCTTTAGCCAGATTAATCTGGATTATCGCGATCCTTTATCCCGTTCCAAATCCAAATTTATAGAAATTCAGGGGGTTTCTCGGGCATTCGAGCTCTGAGCTCGATGATTCAAGAAAATTTACTCGATCATTGCAGCTCGGAGCTTGAGCATTGGACAAAATAACGCCAACGTTCTGGTTCGGAACTGAAACGTTGGCGAAATTTTCTTGGGCGTTATCCAAACCAGCTACAAGCCGCCACGCAACGTTTCAATCCGCCAACAAAACTCTACCCAACAAGCTCCCCTGTTCTATAGCCACGACCGGCTCGACGCTGCATTTGGCCAGCATTGCTTGTAATTGCTGTTGCAGCAATTCATTGTGTTGTTGTTCGGCCTTTAAAGCCTGTTTGATTTCCGCTCTCAACTCCGCCAAAACCTGCTGTAAACCTTTCTGTAAGCCTTTCAACGCCGCTTTCTGCAAGGATGGCTGGATTTTTTTGTGCAGGAAAAACGGAATAAGCCAGCTTAGGCCAATCAGCAATACGCTATGCACCGCAAAGTCAGTACCTAAATAAGCAGTGGCAGTGGCGTCGGCGGCGCTGTGGTAGTAGCCGGAGAATACTTGATAGCCCACTGCGCCCATCGCCGCCAGAGGCAAGACCGTTTCGCAGATCGCCGTAAATCTCAGCATAAAACGCTGAGCGCTGTTGCCGGGCTGCAATAAAGCCTGTCGGCCAGCCAATTCGGATTGGGCAGTGAGATTTTTGCCGGTGTGCTCGCGCACATTTTGTAACGCGTTCTTCAAGGGCTTGCCGGGAATATTGGCTTGCGCGGCTTGCAACACCAATTCGTCCAGCAAATCGTTCAGGCGATTCTGCGCCCAGTCGTCCCACAATTTGATGTCGGCTGCTTGGCCCAGGTTCTCCGCCCAAAATTGCGCGAGTTGTTTGATCGGCCAGGCCAGACCGTGTTGCAAGCTGGCTTCGGTATGCTGCCATAGTGCATCGAAGTTCTGCTGTAATTGCCCGTAGTCTTGCGCGGAAAAATCCTCGGCCAGTTGTTGCAAGGTCTGCTTTAAGTGCTGCCGGCGTAATTGCTCACCACGCTGTTCCAGTTGGGCGACACTGTGCCGGCCGGAGAGTTGCCGCAACTGCTCCAGCAATACGGCAAATTCATCGCTACCCGCCTCGCTACAACTGGTGCGAAAGATTAAGGGATCGGTAAAACCGGCCTTACCCAACTGCCGTTTAAAATCGTCGTATTGCACCGGCTGGCCGCGATCCCATTGGTTCATCACGAATAGCCAAGCGTGTTTCGCACCTTCCGCCAATAGCAATTGCCAGGCTTTATTGTCGCGGTAGCGCTCGGGGCTGACGACATAAAGCAATACGTCAATATGCGGCAGCCACTCCAGCACTAGGCGTTTGTTGCTGAGTTCAACACTGTCGAAATCCGGCATGTCAATCCAGACGATATGGCTGTTTGCTGCATCGTTGTGCTGGCTGATCTTGATGCTGTCCAAGGGCAGCCCGGCCGGCAATTTGTTGATAGCCAGACTTTGGTGGTGATACAAGGTCACTTCCCGTGAGGTCGGCCGCTCGATCCCGGCTTTGGCAATCGCCTGCCCTGCCAAGCGATTAAGCAAGCTGCTTTTACCTACGCCGGTCCCGCCCATGAAGGCGACGATCAAGGGCCTGGCATCCGAATCGGTTGGACTCGCGGCAAATAGGCTTTCCGTGCTGCGCGTATCTATTGTGGTCAACAATTGCGCCTGTTCCGCACTCAAGCGGCCTTCGGCGTGCGCGGATTCGGCCCATTGCCGAGCTTCGGCCAGCAATTCAGAGTAATCGTAAGCCATGTTTCTTCTCTTTCAGCGTCTGTTCCGCGACGTGGCATTGTTGTTCGGAAATATTAAAACGAGTGGGCGATTGCACACCTTGCGGTAGCAAATACAGCCGTTGTTTCAGGCAGGCCTCGAACAGCGCGGTTTTCACAGTGTTGAGTTGATGCTGTTTTAATTCGGCTTCGACCTTATGCATATAGCTGCCAATAGCACTTTCAGCCAGCAAGGAAGTAATGGTCAGCATCAATGGCGTGAGCACCAAATCGTGGACGCCGATGCCGCCGGCCTGAATCGCCAGCAATAAGGCGCCGGCGTCGGTGGTGATACGGGTGGCACGCAGGCTGTTCAAAACCAGCGGTTGCTCTTGTAGCTTTAAATACAAGCGCTGAGCGGAAGCTTCCACATCCTGCTGAAAATCGCTGTGATAATCCGTCACCGCCTGTCGATAAACCTGCAATAAATCGACGCGTTTCTGTCTGAGCGCCATCGCGACTTCTTTCCACCAGCGACTATCGGCCGGCTCGGTTTCGGTCTTCTCCAGCAAGCGGTCAGCAATTTGAATCAAGAGATGCTCGCCTAGCTGATTCAGCACACTAAGCTCCTGATTCGGATTGATAGCAGCATTACCGCTACCCAATGCAAATAATTTACGAAACGGCCAAGTCATCGCCCGTCGGGTCTTGCCTAGCGCTTTAGCGATGCCGGGGATTTCCAGCAACGTCAGCAGATTTAACAAGGCGTTTTGAAAGGTTTCGTAATGATACGGATGGTTGAGATAATCGCGTTGGTACTCCTTTACTGCTTGCGCCAGCGCTTGATCGACCAAAGTTTGCCAATGGTGCTGGGCGTGGTGTTCGGCAAACACCGGTTGCAGCCAGTCCAACCAATAGCGGCTGAGTAATTGCTGCTGGCGAGCGGCATGTTTGTGACGGGTGACTTTTTTCGCCAGATCAGAGAATGCATGCTTAGCCGACTGCGGCCAGCTCGGCACTGCCGGTAGTTTTTGGAATAATAAAGGCACCACGGTAGGCAAAGGGTCCTGACGGCTCTGCATCCATTTTTGCCGCAAGGAATCCAGTATCACCGGCTCGCTGCCTTCGTTGAGTTTGTTTACGCAAACCAGAGTCGGTTGTTGGAAAATCTCGATGGCTTTCATCATTTCCCACACCGATTGATCGGCGTATTTCTCTTTGCTGACCACCAATACCACGATGTCGGCCAGCGCGATGGTGCGAATCACACCTTCCCGATAATCGGCGGCATCTATTGAATCGAAATCCGGGGTATCCCAGCAAACGCAAGCCGGCAACAACGCAGAGGCGCCCGCGCTTGGACTCAATGAATAGCAATCGTATCTTCCTGGCCGCAATTCAGTTTGTTCCAGATATTGAAAGCGACCAAAATAATGTTGCATCCCGTCGCAGTCGTCCGGTGTCAGGGCATGGCAAAAACCCTGGGCCTGCACGGTGTAACCGGCCAGCGGACTCACTCCCGCGGCATTGGCATTTAACAGCAGATTGACCACAGAACTTTTACCGGCCTGCGTCGGCCCGATTACGGCAATTTGCAGCGGAAAACCGGGGTTGCCGTCCAGCAAGTCGCCTTTGCGAATGAAGGCTTCGCCGTATAACAATTGTTCGATACGTTGCTGATAATCCATATACTGGGGATTTTTTTTATCCAGCTGCCGTAGCACAGTTTGGTAACGCTGTTTGAGAAGTTGGATAAATTCCAGCATGTGGTAAGCTTGTGTTTTTAATTACCGAGTAATTTGGTTTGTTTGGTAACCCGCGTTGCAACCATTATAAATACAAAATTCGGGTTTGTTTATTTAGCCACTGGGGGGCTGCATCATGAAAAAAGCGTCAACTGTTTTGGTTTTTTTAACCTGTGCACTTTTGGCTGGTTGCAATAAAAGCAATCAAATCAACGGCAGCAGTTTAAAAACCGTCAATCGATCAATCAGTCAAATCAAGGAAAAATTGCCGCTAGACCAACGCATCGAGTTTGAAGTGTCTTTCTGGACCTTACGCGATGAAATCCGCAATAACAAGGAGTTTTTAGACGCTATCGATGGCAAGACACCTGAACAATTGGTGGAGGCGGGCAAAGAGTTATTTGCCAAACGTAAAGCTTCCGGCAGCAAAGACTACGAAAAATACAGCAATTGGGACCAAATGATTTCCCAATACTCGCAAGAGCGTATTGATCAAAACCGTAAGAAAACCCCTGACCAACGTGACAAAACGCCGCCAGCACGGGTCGATTACCAAATGCACTCCATGTAATTTATTGACGCACGGGGGCCGGCAGCTGTTTCTGTTCCACTAGAACCGCGACAAACTGACTGGCCTCGCTGATGGTCTTCTCCATCACCTCGATCAATCTCGAAATATCCACACCAATTTCCATAAACTCATGCCGCAATGCCGCAATCGCATGCGCGTTCAAGTTGTGCTTTAAAAACAAAACCTGATCCTGAAACGCCGCCAATACCGGATGCATTCGGGTTTCCGCAGTCTGCAAGGCTTTTAACAAGCGAGCGTATTGCTGCCGGGATTTTTTCAACTGCTGCTGACTACGCGCCTTCAGGGCCCGGTTGCTGTATAAAGCCAGCTCGGCTTCCCATTCCGCAAATAAAGCTTCGCTAATCTCTTCCACCGCCTGAATTCTGTGACTGACTTGATCGGCTTTCCCCTTACATAAATCGTAACGGCGCTTTAGTTGCTGATAGCGTTGTTCCAGGGAACTATCCGGTAAATTGACAATGCTTTTGAATTTATCCAAGGCATCGACAAATTGATCCCGGCTTTCCTTCAAGCTCTCGCACGCCTGCCCGACTTGCATGACGACGATGTCGCGCTTTTGATGACCCAGCAAGGATTCCCGGCTTTGATAATAAGCCTTGCGCAAACGCTTGTTCAGTATGGCTTTAATGAAATTAATCATGGTGGGACAGGAAGCGGTCTTTGTTGATCACGGTTATTTGGTAATTAGCCTGGAAGGTGAAGCGCTGGAAAGCAGCATCAAGGATACCTTGTTGCTGTAAGTCCGGAAAATTAGCTTGCTCCGGAATCTGCGCCGATTTCACAATGATTAGCTCATCTGCTTCGATGCGGCCGGCCAACCAAGCCGCCAAACTATCAGAGGTAATATCCCAACTATTGGCAATGCCGGCTTTATCCAATTGCTCGACTTGCGGCGACCAAATCAGCACCGGTTTGACTTGCCCTGCGGGATGTAAACTCCCGGTATCACCGACAATAGCAAACTCGGGCTTTAAGCTATGCATCAACAACGCCATTTGCTGCATCGCCAAAATCGCCATCCGATGCGCGGCGACATCGTCGAAATGCCACTGGCTTTGCGCGACGCGCACCTGTTCGGCAAACAGCCCGCCGCCGGGCACGATGACGATTGGGCCGCTGCGGTGTTCAATCGCCGCCAAGCAAGCGGGTAAGACTGCCGTTTCCAGCAAACTGCCGCCCAACTTGATCACGCAAGTCATGCGCCAAACTGCTTGAGTAACTGCAATAAGGCCGCGGCCTTATCGAAACATTCCTGATATTCCTCGTCCAGCACTGAGTCGTTGACGATGCCGCCGCCGGCCCAAAAACGGATGGTGCCGTGGTTGTGCACCAAGGTGCGGATGGCGATATTGGTGTCCATATTGCCGTCAAAGCCAATGTAACCGATCGCGCCGCAATAAATGCCGCGTCTATGTGGTTCCAGTTCTTCGATGATTTCCATTGCCCGAATCTTCGGCGCGCCGGTAATCGAGCCGCCCGGAAAACAACTGCGCAATAAATCGATGGCATGCTGGCCTTCCGCTAGTTGACCCGTCACGGTGCTGACCAAGTGATGCACGGTGGTATAGCTTTCAACGGAGAACAAACTCGGCACCCACACAGAACCCTTTTTACAGCTCTTACCTAAATCGTTACGTAGCAGGTCGACGATCATGACATTCTCGGCCCGGTCCTTGGTGCTGGACACCAGGTCTTCTATCTGCGCCTGATCTTCTTCCCAATCACTTCGGCGCGGACGAGTCCCTTTGATGGGTTTAGTTTCCACTGCACCGTCGGTGACTTTTAAAAACCTTTCCGGCGAAGAACTCAATACCTGCACATCCGGAAAATTCAGATAGGCGCTGAATGGCGCGGCATTAATCTGCCTTAGCACCTGATAAGCTTGCCACGGCTCGCCTTCACACGGACTCTCGAAACGCTGGGTCAAATTGATCTGATAGCAATCGCCCTCTTTCAAATAGTGCTTGATCCGTTGAAAAGCCGTGGCATAAGCCGCTCTGTCCATATTGGCGCGCGGGGCTTGCAGCACTTTAAAATCCGCTGTTTCTGCCGGTGTCGTAATCGCGCTGAATTCGGCGATTAGTCTTTGCTGCTCGCTTTCCGGCAGATCAACACTGACCAACCAACTTTGCCGACGCTGGTGATCGACAATCACCGCCCAACGGTAAATACCCACGGCCATCTCCGCCAGCTGTTCCGTATTGCTGGCCATGGCCGGCAGTCGCTCTATACGTCTGGCAAGATCGTAAGCAAAGTAACCGATTGCGCCACCGTTGAATGGCAAGCCATCTACACTGGCTACCGGCCGTCCTAACTGCTGCTTCAATAACTCAAAAGGATCGGCGTGACTCTCGGTAACCAGGCCGTCGCGTTCGATGCGGGTGATATTACCGCGAGTTTGCAGGGTCGCTATCGGCGCGTAAGCGATGATATCGAATCTATCTTGTTTGCTATGCGGCTGCGCACTATCCAGAAATACCGCCCAAGGCTGCTGTGCCAAGGGGGCAAATAAGGGCGAACTGTCTTGAAAATAAGGCAGCGATTGTTTGGTGGGTAAGGCTAAAGGCATTAAGGGCTGCTAATAAACGGCCGGAATGTGCCGCAAGGACATGATTTGCATTTCGTGGATTTTAACCCAGCCGCCGGCTTTAACCAAACCCACCGGCAAGATAAGCAACAGCAACGGCCGGTGCACAGTCGGCGGCGTCGATAGCCTCGGCTTTGGTGCTTGATGGTAGCAAATCCGTAAAGTCCAGATAATCAACGCCTAAATCCGCAGCAATGTCCCTAGCTAAGAAGCGGCCGACACCGGCACCGACCAATTTAATTGCCGAGCGCGTCTGCGCCCGCTGCAATTGCCTGACACAAGCCTGACTAATTTTGTGTTTTTGCTTGGCTTTTAAGTGACTGGCAAATGCCAGCCAAAGTGCGTGATCGCTCTCGTTGAATTCGTAACCGGTCAACCGCGATAAGCGGCGGGCGCTAGCCATCACGGACTTTTCCGCGCCATCGGCAGTGTCGCTCTGATCGTGCGCTTCGTTCAAGTCGCCGGTCACCCGATACACATCGGCCATCGTCGCGAAATATTCGGCCATCAAGCCCATTTGTTGGCCGTTGAATTCCGCTTCTTGGGCAATCGCCATTACCGCGGTACGGATAATGCCGGTATACACCAATTCCCCGGATACCAAACGCTGATAATCGGTAAATCCTTGCACATTGAGTTGATAATTCTCGACCAACAAAATATCGGTTGTGGTGCTGCCTATGTCCACGAACAAGGTATTTGGCAGTTGTTTTGCTACCAATACCAGGCTGGCCAACCAGTTAGCCGAGGCGATATCCATGCTATCGATCGGCTTAATTTGCGCGACCGGCAAAAAACCGCGCAGACCGGCAAATACCGATACCTGCCCGGCGCTAAAATGCTCGCAAACCGCCTGAACGATAGCAGTGACACCTTGCTCCCGACTGGAAAAACAATCCACCAGTTCGCCGGTCATCGTCACGGCGTGTAGACGATCTTGCAGCTTAAATTGACCGGCCAAATCGGCCAGCGTGCGTTGCAGGTGATCCACACCCTTCCATAGCGGACACGCTTGCTGCGCAACTGCCTGGATGTGGCCGGATTCATCCAGCAATGCTAACTTGACGTGCGCGCCGCCAATATCCCAACCTGCGATCTGCTTATTCATTGTGCCTTTTATTTGATGCTGATCTGAACCGTTTCATTTCGACTAGCCTGCAAAACCGGCTCGGCGTGTCGCAAGCGTAACACCTGCTCGGCCACGTTAATGCCGGTCGCTTGCTGGATACCTACGTAAGAGCTGGTCAAACGCGGATTGATTTCCAGCAGCAACGGACCTTGTTCGGCATGCTCGATAATATCGATACCCACATAGCCCCACAAGTCCGGCAGTACTTTGGCAATTTCTTTTATCAGATTTCGATAAAAATCCAGCTTATCGGTTTTCACATTGACTAAACAACCTTGCAAGCTGAATTGACCCTGTTCCAAAACGATTTGCTGATGGTTGTAGCAGATAAGCCAAGCCTGACCATGCTTAAACAAGCCGGACAAACTGGCGGCCTGACCGCAGATATAAGCTTGCAATACATAGCGATGCGGCTCGCTTAATTCGACAAGCTTAGCCGGCAGCTCTTCGTTACAAAGTACAAAACTATCCATGCAGCCAACGCCATCGGCTATTTTTATAACAATATTTCCGTCTAACCCGGCAACACCATCACTAAGCAAACGCGTTTCCACAACCGGAACGGTCGATTTTATCAGCACTTGGTAGCTAGCATACTTGTTGGTGCAGATTGCCAATGTCGCCGGATTAGATAATAAAACCTCAACATTCGCCTCGGCCGCCAGCTCGGCCAAACCTTGCAAAATGCCGTCACTTTCCGGCGCGATCGGCCAAAACAGCTCGACTTCATTCAGCAAATCCGCCAACACGCTGTCAATATCAGCATCCGGACTTAACGTTACTATTTCGTGCTCCGACAGCAAGGCCGGCTTCTTACAACGCGCATCCAGCGGTACGCAAAGCTGAATATCGTCCAGACACTTCAGTTCGGCGATTAAAGCCTGTAACATCATGCCGCCTTCCGCTGCCAGAGACGCCGGCAATATCTGCCCAGCCAGACCGCCGCCGGTAATATATTCAAATACCAGAATTCTCAATTCTAAAACTCGCTTGACCTATGCAGATTATTCCAGTCATTGATTTAAAAGGCGGCTTCGTGGTCCTTGCCGCGGGCGGTGACCGCAGTCGTTATCAACCCGTGCATCACACCTCGTCAATATGTAACAACAGCGAGATTACCGACGTCGTGACCAGTTTTTTAACGCTGTATCCATTTCAAACATTTTATATTGCCGACCTTGACGCCATTGATGGCAAGGGCAATCACAACAAGGTCATAGACGGCTTGCTCAATCAGTATCCAAACATAGAATTTTGGGTAGATACTGGCAACAGCCATCAAGCCCTTTCTAAGGCCACTCGGCCCCGCAACTGTAAACCGGTCATCGGCACCGAATCGCAACGGCTGCCCGTCTCTTTAAAAACGGCCGATCTAATCCTGTCGCTGGACTTTAAACATAACCACGCTTTAGGGCATCCGCGTTGGCTGGAAAGTCCTGGACTATGGCCGAGAACCGTTGTGGTGATGACCTTGGATTTGGTCGGTAGCAATAAGGGCCCTGACTTTGAAAAACTAAACAAGCTTTGCTACGCACATCCGGATAAACAGATCGTCGCAGCAGGCGGAGTTCGGGATATTAACGATCTGACGCGACTGAAAGCCATCGGGATTGCCGCTGTGTTGTTAGCCAGCGCCTTGCATAACGGCAATATCGACACCGCCATACTGAAAAAATTTTAGGCAAAAAAATACCCCGGCAAGCCGGGGTATTTTCAACAGCCTATGTCGCTAAAAACTTATACGTTGTTAGCAGCAAATGGGTGTTTTGCACCAGATTTAGCAGCAACAACTTCTTTCGCAGTTGGAGTGCCAGCAACAGCGCGAGCCAAAGCTTCTTTGGTTGCTTTGTAGTTGAATTCTTCGATTTTTGCATCATCTTCAGCCAACCAGTGGATGAAAACACCAACAGAAATGAACAAATCGTCAGCTTCGTCAGCTGGGATAGTGCCGTCTTCAACGGAATCAGCAACAGCCATAGCAACAGCGCGTTGAGCTGGTCCAAACATTTGCACAGCTTGTTTAGCACCTTTGATGGTTACTTTGTTGAACAGGATAGTTGCAGGTTTAACCAACAGGTTAGGAGCAACGACAGCCAACAGAGTAGAAAAACCATCTTTGTTGTTTGTCAAAGCGTTTGCGAAAGCAGTTTCAGCTGCTGAGCCGCGTGGGCCAATGATCAAATCGATATGAGCAATTTCATTGCCTTCACCAACCAAAGATTCGCCAACACGCAGGTTATTGATTTTTGCCATTTTAAATTATCCCCTTAAGATAAGATTGAACCAAAAAATAGACACGTTTATGTCTTGAAATTGTAGTTTCTGCTAGATCCCTCTATAACCGACCAACCATTTCCTGACTGATCAGTTGTTCCAGAAGCACCACCAGTACCGTCGCTACAGTTATGTCAGCTGTTGTACCCGGATTGATTCTTTGTGCCTTAAAAGCTTTGTCCAGATCATACAATACTGGCAAAAGCTCTTCAGGCTCATAGACTGTGTTCATCGCTCTATCGAGCTCTTCCATTTCAGCCTTGATCCACTCTGAATACCGCTCTCCATACTTCCGTTCAATATGACTATCGGGAAACTGAGCCAACATAGCAGCAAAAACCGCTAACGCAGCCCACCCACAATCGCCAGACAAAACGAAAGCACGATTATATCGTAAAACGCCCAAATCAAAAACGTCTTTAAATATTGTTGCGTATTGCAGCGCGATTCTGTCCTTGTTAGCGGCAAAAATCATGGCCTCGATCAGCGTCACATCAGCAGGTTTTTGTACATCGTGTTGCGTCGATTCGCCTAGGCCAGCTGGCGCGGCCAAGGTCACCGCCTTGAAAACCCAGTCGGCGTCCTCGCGAGTAGTACTTTCTAGCAGTTGCTGTAAGCCCTCGCGCAAGTTTTCACCCTTATTCAGGCTAGCAAGCACCTGTAACAAGGGCGCGCACAGTAAAATAATGCCTAAATTGGTATTGCAGGCGACCGCCTCACGCGTGGCTTTAACCGCGTAATAAACTTTTTCACCCAAGCTGTATTGCGGATTGGTAATCGGCTCGCTACTAACCCGTGCGCTAAGCCGAAAGTCCTCGACCGTCATATCATCCGCGGCACTATAAACGCTGACATTACCGGGCTTGAAAGCTTGCAGCTCTATTTCGCAAGCTTGCAAATAAACCTCTATCAACTGCTGCCTGCTCAGCATACTTGGTCCTGACCGCAGTAGCGATCAAGCAAATCGGCCACTAGGCATTCGGCGATGTTAATGTCACAGACGCTTTGCAAGCCTTTCCAGGCGGGCACACTGTTTACTTCGATTATCCGATAACCACCTTCGGCATCCTGAATGACATCCACGCCGGCATAATCCATTTTTAACGCAGTGACTGCGGCAATCGCCAGCCCTGCTAAATCCGCTTCAAGTTCGATACATTCGCAAGAAGCACCTCGGGCTACATTATTCAACCAGGAAATACCGCGCCGACGCATGCCGGCAACTGCCTGGCCGTTAATCACAAACACGCGCACATCCGAGTAACCTTCGCCCGTGCATTCGACAAAACGCTGCAAATAATAAATGCCGCGACTGCTGGTCAACCATAGTAAGTCGGTGGATTTCTCGATACGGCGAATACCCTCGCCTTGCGAGCCAAACAAGGGCTTACTGATTAGATAACGCCCTTGCCGTAACTCTTGCTCGGCAATCGCCAGGGCTTCATCACGATCTCGTAGCACCCAGGTCAGCGCAGTCGGCAAACCGGCATACTGCAATAAAAAACTGGTCATGCCCTTATCCACGCTACGCTCAATTGCGCTGGCGTCGTTATAAACCGGCACACCCAGTAGTTTTAAGGCGTGCAAAACATCCAGATAAAACACCACTTCTTCCAACGAACCGCCGGGCACACCGCGCACGAAGACCGCCGCCGGTAGTACTTCTGCAAAACCAGGGATAACGATAGGTAGATCAACCACGGTTAATTGCAATTTGCAGGCAGTTAGTGAGACATATTCGGCTGCGTAACCGCGCTCGGCAAAAGCCAAGCACAGCTGCTTGCCATGCCAACCGGGATCGTCGGTAATAATTGCAATTCGGCGCAAGGGTATGTGTTACGAATGAAGTTAACGATACAAGCTAGGTGGACTTTGCATTGCAAAGCCCACCTAGCTGTCGAAGAGCGTTAGAGCAGATTAAGCCCCGAACGAAAGATCGAGTAAAGCATTATCCAGTTTGCCGGCGCGGAAACTTTTGCCGGATTCGACCGCAGTGACGATTACGCTGGCCGGGCTGAACAACATCGCATCCACTTTGAAGAAATCGTATTCGTAGGCTTTAAAAATATCGGCAAACGGTTTGCCGTAATCTTTCGATGTGGAGCTTGGCAGTTCCTTGGCCAATTTTTCAGCCGCTTCGTCGCTGCCTTTGACAAACAAATGTACCTGGCCGGCAAATAAAATCGCATCGTTGGTACGCCCCATCGCTTTAACGAAATTCGGGTGCGGAGGACAAATCGGCGCACTACCGGAACCGTCAACAATGTTTTCCAAAGGAAAGTGTAGCGCGTGGGCTTTGTGCATCGCCACTTCCAATACCCGTCCGACGACTTGTACGCCGCCGGCCAAACTGCTGGTCGGTGTGACAATGATGGTCAAATTGGCCGGCGATACACCGCAAGCTGCCGCCACTTTCTCGATAATTTCCGCGGGTGGCAAGGCGTCATTTTCGATCACCAACGCGGTTTGCGCGGCACTATCGCGGTATTCCAGCTCTTTATAAAGCTCTTCCACCGGCTCAACCGAGCCGTCTTTCAACTTGGTTGCCAACGCCCGCGCCGGTCCGGAACCCAAGGCATAATATTTACCGTGCGACAAACTCCAGCCGGCATATTGGCTACCCAGGCAAGACAACACCGGGTTGCTGGCATGTATGTTAATGGTCAGCGGCCAGTTTGCAGTGTAGGAGCTTTGCGAAATCGTCGCAGTGCCCAAACCGCCCATGCAGATTTCGGTGATAATCCGCCCGGCTTCCAGACCGCCCGGCACCTTGATACCCGCATCGATAATGGTGCAGCCGTTTTCCAGCTTTTCGATACCCAACCGTAATTTATCGGCGTTATCCAGCAGTTGTTGAACCAAGGGCTGGGAAAATTTATTGACGCTTGCCTGGTATTGCATGATTTTTAAAGACCTTTTTCCAAAAGATTTGCAAGTATGCATTGTTGGCGATGCAGCGTTTCGCGCACCTGCCCCGAGTTTTTTCCGGTGGCCATAATACTGCATATTGGCTCGCCTTTACCAACAATTGCGCCGGGATTGGGCCTATCCACCGCCCATATCGGCCATTCCAGTCGCTCGGGAATCGTCACATTTTTTTGCGAGTAAACAATCTGATAAGCACTTGGCTCGCTCAATAATTCGACACTATCGACTAGGCGGTTTTCACAGGCTTGCAGATGTGGCAATAGCAGCGATTTACCATAAAGTTGCGCACTGGCGGAAATCCGCGCATTGACCTCTAAAACATAACATTGGCCGTCGTGCAGCATAAAATCCATGCAATTTAAGCCGCGCAACTCGTAGGTATCCACAAGCCTGCCAATCCAATCGGCAATCTCGGTCTGAATCGACACTGAAACCTCAGCATGACTGGCTATCCCGGCAAACACGAACGATTGTTCACAATCCGACTTTACAGTCCACTGTTCGTTAAAGCCGATCAGTTCAACTCTATCCCGACTAGCGACAAACAACACCGACAATGATCGGCCTTCAATATAGCGCTGCCAATAGCCGCCGGCAGCATCGGCGCTGCTGCCACAGCGCCTTATTCCCATGCCCCCTTCGCCGCGCCAGGGCTTTAACAACCAATCAAGATCATCGTCAGGCTGGGTGAAAACAACTTCCGGATGAGGAATTGACAAGGAATCAAGCCGGGCGAAGAAATCATGTTTATCCTGGATACGTTGAAAAGTACCGGCCGAATTGCCAATGACCTGCCAATGCTTTTCGAGATTCAGCAGGGTTTCCGGGTACCTTTCCAAGCCACTGCCATATAGCAAATGAGTTAAGCCGTAATCCCGCCAAGCAGCTTCCACCGCAGCTCTAATATCGTCCCACGCCAGCGATGCCACTTGGTAAGTCTGCTTTGTCATCTGCTGCGTATCGCTATCGGTAAAGCAATCGATAGCCACCACTTCGCACCCGGAATCGAGGCACATTTGCACCAACATCCGCGCCGATTTGGCAATCACTAACAAACACTTAGGCGCTAAAAACGACTGCATTGGACTGCCATTTTAAATTGAATAGGCAAAAAACGCTGGATTTTAAAATATTTTCTGTAATAATACGCGGCTGTTGGAGAGCTGGCTGAGCGGTCGAAAGCGGCGGTCTTGAAAACCGTTGAAGGTTTATCCCTTCCTGGGGTTCGAATCCCTAGCTCTCCGCCATAATATATAGTTAAAGCCTTGATAAATAATGACTTATCAAGGCTTTAATTTTTTCCACCCTACTTCCTACCCTACTTTTGAATCTAATAATCATCACTGATTCCATGTCAGTGTGCGTTATTTGATACGGGATCATTATCAGCCGTTTGTGGAATCCGCGGACGATTCTAGTCAAAGCTCGCAAAGTTATAAGCATAACTGCCGTAAAGCCACGACATCAGCAAAATTCAATCAAGCCAAGCCTTATTTCATTTTTTAATTCATTTGATTGCGCTCAATACGCATTTTTGCGTAGGGAGCCTTCAATGGCGATTAAACAATGCCCCGCTTGCGGCCATTCTTTTCAACCACGTCCACAAGTTCCACTGTAAACCTATTGCTCAGCGCCTTCGTGCCAACAGCATCGTAAACGACAATGGCACCGCAACAAACTGAAAACAGACCCTGATTATCCATTTACCGATCTTGATAGCGTTTTAATTTTTAGAATTGAGCTGTCCACATGCGGCTAACACATCATCGCCTTTAGCCATTCTTATTAAAGTCGGGATTTTGTAAGTATCTAAAACGTCTTTAAACTTTTCAATTTTATCCAAACCCGGACGCTCATAACGTGATCCTGGGAACGAGTTAAAAGGAATTAAGTTTATATAAGCACTCTTACCCGCCAGCATTGCTCCTAATTCTTTAGCATCATCGAGATAATCATTAAAGTCGTTTATCAAAATATATTCATAAGTAATGAATTGCTTTTTATTTAAAGGTATCTTGTCAATATAGGTCAACACCTCTTCTAGCGGATATTTTTTATTAATGGGAATAAGCTCATTTCTCTTTTCCGCAAAGGGTGAATGCAGCGATAAGGCCAGATTCACACCAGGAATTTCCTGGCTCCATCTTTTCAGACCCGGAATATAACCAGCCGTTGAAATTGCGATTTTTTGAACGCCGATTGAAGTACCATGTTGCGATAAAAAAATTTCACAGGCTTTTTTAACCGCATCAAAATTATGTAACGGTTCGCCTTGCCCCATAAAAACAATATTTAAAATCCGCTCTTCTCCAGGCCTATTGCTTGCTAACCAACGCCAAGCTTGCAGAAACTGGCCAACAATTTCACTGGTAGTCAAATTTCTTTTGAGCCCTTGTTCGCCGGTAAAGCAAAATGAACAATTCATGGCACAGCCGACTTGCGATGAAAGACAAATTGAATATTTATTATTAAACGGAATAAGGACAGTTTCTACTTTATGATTGTCTTTCAGCTTAAAAAGAAACTTTACTGTGCGATCATTTTTCGACTCATGAACCACATCAATTTCAGGTAGAGAAAAGTCGAAACTATCTTCTATAAAGGCCAATGAGCATTTAGCAATTTTATCCTGGCATTGAGTATGTTCTTTTTTCTTATAATGCCAATTAAAAAGAACTGCCGCTGCAGAGTGATTTAAATTATTCTGACTTATAATCGCCTCCAAATCAGAATAATTTAGATCATAAAAAGATTGTTTCAAAAAGTTTCTCCTGCTAATTAAATACTTTACCGATGCCAATTAGGCCTAACATCAAGAGCCATCGCCCGGCTTAATTCTGCCATATTTATAATTGGAACACGGCCAATCGCGATCAGCAACAATCGGCCGATTCCATCGATCAGCGGCATTATATGGAAAAGTTCGCTCGTTGCGACACGAGCGTAATCGCCGGATTTGTGCTAATTACGCGCGGCATCCGATAGCGATGAGATTGCGTTTATTTTGGAAACCATCGACAACCCTGTCGATTAAGCCAAGTCAAGAACGCTACGCATCCGTTGCCGGCGAATGCGTAGCGTTCGGTTTATTCGGCGGGCGTCAGATGATGTTGATTGTGTCCGGGTACCGGAGCATTCCCGTGTTCGCTGGCCTGCGCATCGAACCATTCATGCAAAGCCTGCACATACTGCGGATATTCGCTGGAATAATGAATTTGACCGCCATTATCCAGAGATTTGTAGTCAAACCTAATATCGCCCGGCTCGGCTTTTTTCAATTGCGCCAGACCCGGCATATCCGCGCCATGCAGGCGTTCGGTCACGGAAAAATCGCCTGTTCTAAAATCGCCGGCAGTTTTAAATAAATGTGCTTGAATGGCTTTGACGACCTGCATATTGTCGGCGGCCTTAGCCACGACATGCTGGACGCCGCCGTGCACGGTCTTAGTGAAGGTTTGTGCGGTTTGCTCTGCTGTATATGGCAACACCGCCGCATGGGTCTGTTTTGGGCCGGCTTGTTCCACCGCCAGTACGCTTGCAGAAAAAATTAACAGTCCTGCGACTACCATGGTAAGTTTGTTCATGACCGTTCTCCTGTTTAATTAAAGCCACTTAGTTATTTTTTTTACTCAAGCACTAGCTTCGACAAAACTTTGTTCGATACGGTTCATAATTCAGTCACACTTAAAAAAGGCGTCGCGGCAATCAATACCAAACCCGCACGCCCACTACACCGCGCAAGCTGTGCTGATGTTCGCGTAGCGATTCTTCCTCGACATAATCCATACCCACATAGGGCGCAAACTCGCGTTCGATTTCATAGCGCAAGCGAAAACCCGCCTCAAATTCGGTAACACCGGCTTTCACACCGCGATTTTGTATGTCCTGTGCGGCGACGTTGATTTCCACACGCGGCTGAAAAATCAAACGTTGGGTCAACAGCATTTCGTAACCCAAGGTCAAACGCCCCAATACATTGCCTTTCTCGTTAATAAACATCGCGCTGTCCACTTCGATGAAATACGGTGCCAGCCCTTGAAAGCCGATTACCGCATCAAAGGTACGTTCCGGTTCTATTGCTCGCCGGGCACCGATTTGAAAATCCCAAAAAGTGTCGATATTACGGCTGTACAACACCTGCAAATCGGCGCGACCAAAGATATTCTGGTCGGCGGAATAATCGCCTTCCGATTTCAACCAGAGCTTGTTTTCGTCTGTGCCGGTCCAGTTTTGCACATCCCATTTGAATAGATGCAAGCCTTGATTGCCCTCGTATTCCAACCTATCGGCCTTGAAATGATTAAAAATCGTCGCGGTATCGTGCGCCGCTGCGCTGGCGCAAAACAGCGCCAGATAAAACCAGGCATTCCGGGGGTTAAGTACAAGTTTACTGATGCACATGTTCCGCCCTTTCCACGATCAATTTCCGAAACATGCCGGTATCCATGTGATACAGCAAATGGCAATGAAAAGCCCACTCGCCTTCCGCATCGGCCGGCACATCGACGCTGACGCTTGTGCCGGGTTTAACATTGATCACATGTTTTTTCGGGTTGTACATGCCATTACCATTGTCCAAGTACTGCCAGAGGCCGTGGATATGGATGGGATGGTTCATCATGGTTTCGTTGACGTAAGTAAAGCGAATCCGCTCGCCAAATTTCACCCGGATCGGCTCGGCATCGGCGAATTTGGTGTCGTCGAACGACCAAATATAGCGTTGCATATTACCGGTCAAACGCAGGGTGATTTCCCGGTCCGGCGGCTCCATCAGCGCGTGATTGGGCTGCGTGGCGATTAACTGGCTATAACTCAAGGGCTTTGCCGCATCACCGCTACCGATGGGCATTTGCTGGTGGCCGACATGTTCCATTTTGGTGTGGTCAGGCATGGCTGACTGTTCAGTATACGCGTGGCTAAGCTCATCGTCGGCAGTCGGCTGAGCAGATGCTTGATGAGCTGCGTGGCCGGCATGCTCGCCGCCCATCTCCGCCAAGGTCAATAAGGTCATGGGCCGCATCGCCGGCAACTCGGCTTGCAGATCCGCGCGCGGGGTCAGTGTCGCGCTAGCATAACCGCTGCGATCCATCGCTTCGGCAAAAATACTGTAAGCCTGCTCGGTTTGCGGCTGAACTAACACATCGTAAGTTTCCGCCACCGCGATGCGAAACTCTTCGACATCCACCGGCTCGACCGGTTGCCCGTCGGCGGCTATCACTTGCATTTTCAGCCCCGGCAAACGCACATCAAAATGCGTCATCGCCGAGGCGTTGATAAAACGCAAACGCAGTTTTTCGCCGGGTTTAAACAGATATAGTGGTTTCATTTCCGAGGTTTGACCGTTGATCAAAAACCGGTAATTGGCGCCGGTCACATCGGCCAGATCAGTGGGCTCCATGCGCATTTCGCCCCAAGTCAGCCGGTCGCTAAGGGTTTCCCAAAAACCCAAACGCTGTATATCCGCAAAAAAATCGCCGACCGTACGCTTCTGAAAATTGTAATAGTCGCTTTGCTTTTTCAGGCGTGCCATAGTCCGGTCCGGATCGGCGCGCGACCAATCGGACAGCATGACCACATAATCGCGATCCACCGTTTGCTGTTCCTGTTGCGGCGCTATGATCAGCGCCCCAAACAAGCCCTGATGCTCTTGCATGCCGGAATGGCCGTGATACCAGTAGGTGCCGCTTTGCTTAACTTTAAATTGGTAGGTAAAGGTTTGGCCGGGTGCTATCCCGTCGAAACTGATGCCCGGCACTCCATCCATTTGGTAAGGCAACACGATGCCGTGCCAGTGTATCGAGGTTTGTTGCTTGAGTTGATTGCTGACGTGCAGAGTGACGTCCTCGCCTTCCCGCCAATGCAAGGTCGGCGCAGGCAGCGCTTCGTCAGCAAGCACGGCCTGCTGAGCTTCACCAATCAGATTGATGGACTTTCCCGAGACCGATAATCGATAAACATCAGCCTGCGCCCCTCCAGGAATCAGGCCTGTCAGCCACAGACACGTAGCCAGACATCTAACTAGAGAGAAGACCCTATATTGCATAACACCTCTGTTTACCGCTCATTAGGTGTTTACTCTAACATTTTTACCGGGGTCGATACCTCACTGAACGCCTAAGCCGTTCCTGATAACGGCTAGTTGATTGCCTCTGCATGACGGCCGAAAAACCCAGTTGCCGCGCTAGTCATCCACCACAAAGTCGCGCGACTCTCGCATGCTTTCCAGAAAATTAAACAGCCGTTGCGGACTGATCAGACAGCCGGCAGCCGCTTTTCTGGGCATGATTTCCACCAGCACACCCTGCTCCGTCAGCTTGTTCAGAACCTGATACATAAAAAAATCCAGCGTCTCAGCCACGCCTATCATGTTTTCCCATTCACCAACCGCCGCCTCGTCGGCGTAGCGCCGGTAGGGCCAGACCGGCAAAGTTTCATAGCCGTCTACCAGCCTAAAAATCCATTGCCGGCTTTCTTTCAACCCCCAGACTTCATCCATCTCGACGATACGATACATAAAATATTCCAGTAGTTCTTCATCGCTCATCGTTTGAGCCGCAACATATTCTTCTTGGTAAGGTTCGTAGCGCATAGTACCGATCCGGTGGTGGAAAACTACACTGCAGCAATAATCGCACCACGGGAACAGGCTGTTAGCGAAAGCACCCGACGCGGCGAATTGTCGCGTTTATGCCATATCGCTGGGCGATGCTTAGCGGTATTATTGTCGCTTAACCGACAAAACTTAAACCGATTACAGCACAGCACGTATTTAGCAAAAAAGCCCAATCCGATAAGTTGTATAGTTGCGAACCTTTAGCATAAATAAGCAAACTCATGAAATTACTGATACGCAACCTGCCCCGCACCACCACCGAGACCGAACTGCGGGCGATGTTCGCGGAACACGGCAGCGTGCAATCCTGCTCGCTGGTGATGGACAAAGACACCAATAGCTCCAAAGGCTTTGGCTTTGTCGAGATGCCCAAAGTCGGCGACGCCAAGGCCGCCATCAAAACCCTGAACGGCCTGGAAATGGACGGCAACCGCATCCGCGTGAAAAAAGCCGACACCAAGCCGGGCGAAGCCGGCGATGACTAAATCCGGCCGACAAGATCCGCTGCATGGCATCACGCTGGAAATGCTGCTGACTCGTTTGGTAGAAAAATACGGCTGGCCGGAATTGGCTAGCCGCATCGACATCAACTGCTTTGCCAAAGACCCCAGCATGGCCTCCAGCCTGAAGTTTCTGCGAAAGACGCCGTGGGCAAGACAGCGGGTTGAAGCGCTTTATTTGCAAAGTCTAAAGGCGGAAGACAAAGACTAATTGGTTGTTACCGGTGAAACGTTAACGAGGTCTTAGATTTCTCGCTGCGTGACTCGAAAGATGCTGAATTTTAAACGGCGCGCACGTCAAGGAAAAACTGCGTGACCGGCAAATCGATTGCCGCAACTACGCTTACGAACACGGCATAGATCGGCCCGAAGACGACCAATGGCACTGGCCGTATTAAAGCTGTCGATAAATAGTGCGGTACAACTGCCGCATGCGGCGAATATGCGCGTCCGCCAACGGTTTGTCGCCGTAACGGGCCGCTTCGAACAATCCGGTGATTTCCGCCGCACTGCCCCGCGCATCGCGATGCCGGCGGCTGATTTGCGCCAGATATTCGCGGGTATTCGCGGTATCGGCGCGTGGCACGTCGTGCAACGTGAACAAGCGCGACATCGCCCGGTAATACTGGTGGGCAGCGGTTTCGCCTCTGGCATGGCGACCGATTACACCCAAACGCAAATAATCCCATTGAGTTATTAGCCAAAGTACCCAAGGGATTTCCCGCAATAATGCCCCAAAAGCCAGGAAAATCGCCAATAGAATCAATGCCAGCAAACCCAATAACGCCGCCAGCCAGTGCTCGCGCAACCAGTGTTTCAACCACTCCCACCAATCGAACACAACCGCAGCGACCGGTGTCAACACCTGCTCTGCCGACTCGCTAAAGTTAGCCATACCGTTAATCGCCGCCGCTTGCCAGGCCGGCATATGGATTCGCTTGGCAGCGGCGCGCATCTCTGCCGGACTTGGCCAACGGCTGCCGGCCAGCAGTGGTTGGCCCTCCCCGTCTCCGCCGCTCGTACCTGGCGGCTGGTCGCTAGCCGTTATTTCGGCTGGCTGTCCAGAACCGGTCTGGCTGCCGCTGCCGAATTGCTCGGTATCGCCCCCAGAATCATGTAAGCTGACTTGCCCGAAACGCCAGTCGAGATAAGGCCAGTTGATTTGCGGTGTGATCAGATAGAGCCCGCCCCCCATCATTACGATGACGGCCGTGGCCGCCAGAATCGCTGCACCCTGCCCCTGGCTGCTAGGTGTGCCCAAACTCAAGCGCTTTAAGTCTTGACCGCGCCGCTGGATTTGTTCGGCAACCAGGCAGAACACCACCACAACGATATAGGGTGCCAGATAAAACAACAGGGTCCAGTCGGCTCGGTAATGCGAGGCGGCGAACAACACGATCGCCAACGACACCAACAAGCCCAAATTCATTTCACGCCGTCCGGTGGTGACGCAATTGTAGGACGCCTGTAACATCGCCAAAAGATACAAGCCGGCGCGCGGCAACCCCCAAAGCGGCATAAAAGCAAACACGAACAACAGCAAGCCGAAAAACAACACGCCTTTTTGCCATACCTTGCCGACCGCAGTGGTTCTATGGCTTTGCCGCCAACCGACGAACAATGTAATGCCGAATACCACACCCCAGAACAACATTTCCTTCGCAAAGCTGCCGTATTCGATATCCAAAAATGCGTTACAAACGACCGCCAGCCATTGCGCTAAAAATAGTCCCAGGTAGACCGAAAAATTGAGCCGAGATGCGTTCATTGGTTAAACAGCACCGTCAGGTCGTCACCTCGCCGCACCGTGAGGCAATGCGCGCCCAGTTCCGTTAATCCGGCAGCCAGCTTCTGGTCGTCCATGCGCGTTTTTCCCCCATTGGCGCTGGCGAAAAAGCTGGCGCGCTCGAATATGACCGCAAACAAATACACACCTTTGGCGCGCAGTAAGGCTAGCGCCTGCAGGGTCGCGGCATTGCGGTGCGGCGGCTCGGCTAATAGCAGCAATACCGTTTCCCCGCGCACGCAATTCAAGGCAATTTCGGTCAGCAATGTGGCATAGGGCGTGTTGCCGTCCGCGTCGACGACGGCTAATGCATCCAGAATGGTTTGATAATGAAAGTCGCCCTTCCCGGAGAGAATATGTAACGGTCGCTTGGCATCGGCTAACAGGCGACTGTGCATATTCTGGCTACAGGCATAGCCCGCCACGGATGCAGCGATGCGTATCGCGTATTCCACCGTACTGTGTTTACCTTGGCCGATATTGGCGTCTCTGCCCAAATCCAGGGCGATGCAAATGCAGGCCGAGGCCAAAGGCTCGAACTCCTTGACCATCAACTCATTCAAGCGCGCCGTGGTCGGCCAATGGATATGCCGAGGATTGTCGCCGCGCCGGTATTCTCGCAGGCCGGAGAATTCCGCCGCACCAGCGCCTTCCGGCAGACAATAACCGCCTCGGTGAATCTGGCTGGGCGCGCCGAACAGCGGCAGCGATAGGATGGGAAAGACCTTCGGATAAATGGTCAGGGTTTGCAGGGAACGGTCGGCGCGGCTGCGCGCTTCAGCTAAGCCAAGCGGAAAACTGGACGCCAAGCCCATTGGCCCCAGTTTATAAAAGCCGCGTTTTTCGCACTGCAAGGGTACATCGAAACTTCGCGCACCGCGGCCCGGCACGTAAGCGACGCTGCCCAGCAATTTGTCGCCATCGTTGGCGCCCTGTTCGGCGGCACCGACGAAAGGCAAGCGGTCGACCAACTCCACCATGAAGCGCGGCAGCCAGCCGCGATTTTGTAGGTCCACCCGAAACACAATGGTTTCGCCTTCCAGAGCCCGTTGCGGCCCAACCCGCCGTACCGACAACCGTTGAAGCAACCAGTGCGGCCAAAACATGCCGGTCAACAAGGCGGCGCTTAGCAATGCGGCGAGCAGCCAAGGCAAGCTCTGTTCGCGGCTGATCGCCGCCAAATACGCGGTCAGCGTAAAGCCGCACAAGATTAAAAATTTCAGCCTCAGCGCCATTGCGGACTAACGATCAAACCACCGGCGGCGGTAGCCGGTCGAGAATTTCCGCGAGAATCTCGCCGGCGTTGCGCCCCAATACCGCGGCTTGCGGTTTGACGATCAGGCGATGCTCCAAAATGGCCGGGGCGATGCTTTTCACCAAATCCGGCGACACAAAATCCCGGCCGCGCAAATAAGCCAAACTTTGCGCACCTCGGGCCAAAGCCAAGGTGCCGCGCGGGCTGATACCCAAGCGCAAATCGCTATGCTGGCGGCTGGCGGCACTGATACCGACCATATATTTAGCTACGTCCATACTGATATGCACCGACTTGACCTGTGCGCGCGCCGCCATAATGTCGGCTTCCGAGGTGACGGCCGGTAGGCTGTCGATAGGATGAGTCTGGGCTTGCGCCGCCAGTATCCGCATTTCTTGTTCGATGCTGGGATACTCCATCCGCAAGCGCATGAAAAACCGGTCAAGTTGCGCTTCCGGCAAGGCATGGGTGCCAGCCATATCGATTGGGTTTTGGGTGGCCAGCACCATAAACAGCTGGGGAAGTTCATGAGTATGGCCGTCCACACTGACATGAAACTCTTCCATACATTCCAGCAGCGCGGATTGCGCGCGCGGCGTGGCCCGGTTGATTTCGTCGGCCAGTAGTAAATGGGTAAATACCGGCCCCGGCCGGAATTCGAAATCGGCGGTTTTTTGATTGTAGATGGCGACGCCGGTAATGTCCGACGGTAATAAATCCGAGGTGCATTGCAGGCGTTTCATGTCCACCGCCACCGAACGGGCTAATGCCCTGGCCAACATGGTCTTGCCGGTGCCGGGTACATCCTCCAGCAGCACGTGGCCGCGGCACAGCATCGCGACCACGGCCAATTCGATGACCGGCCGTTTGCCGATAATGACTTTTTCGACGTTTTCGATTAAAGAAAGCATGGCATCCATTGGCTTAGGATTGTCCTGTTAAAGAGATGGGCGGGAAAGCGGAGAGCCAAGCTTAGCAGAGTTTGGCCGTTTGTCATTCCAGGCTACGGGTTAAGGCGCTTGGCTGCAAATTCGGTATCGGAAAATAACGCCAACACCGCGAATATCACAATCACCACCAGCGTCGTGCCCGCTGTGGCGACAGATAAGCCAAAAAACGTCAACCAGGAAACAAACGCATAATAAATGGCCGGCATGACGGCTTGATAACCCACCGATAGGCCTATGACTCCGAGCAATAACCAGATGGCAAAATTCAAACCAACGCTAATCCGTGCCAAGTAATAAACCGGTTTAACGATACGCTCCTTACGCTTGCCCAGTCCGAAAAATACCAAGCCATAGAGTGCAATCAAAGCCGAACCGTAAACGAACAGTTCCGGGTGCTGGGCCGCCGACGTAGCCTGATCGAATACATAAAGCACGCTTGCATTTATGTTGCTCTGCGCCAGTAGATGGTTCGCTAATGTCCCGGGATTCACGGACTCTGCAGTGTCGGGAATAAAGTCCGGGAAATAGAAAACGGCTTGTTGCGGCACGATTAAGGTCGAATTGGGCAATGTATTCCGCGGATATTCTGCGGCCGGTTTGCCGTTAACCGACAATACACCGGCCGTAAAACCGACTTCATCGCCGGGCATACCGACGATTCTGCTGATCTGCAGTTTGCCGGCAGCATCGTCAAAGCTGATCAAGCGCCCGGCTGCCAAATCCACTTTAGCGGACATTACCATAAAAGCGTTCTTGGACAACTCCTTGTACAAGGGATTGGCCGATGCCACGCGGCTGATCGGGTGGTACAAAACGGTATAGATAATCGGACAGCCGAAAACCACCACCGCCAGCAGGCTGAGCAGCGTTGGCCCCAATGAAGATCGATTAACGCGCATGGTGATTCGTCCGAGTCGAAAGCCCTAAAGACTAGCACAGCCAGAAAAACGCGAGTGTCGCTAGCCTAAAAACGAAGCCGTCAGCTTAGATATTCGCATTTCTCGGCAGTGTTTGCGGGCCATCAACAGCGCCGACTAAAATCTGATGTTTTAGCGGTGGGTTTAGATGGTTTGGGGAGGTAAAAACGTTGCTTGACCAGCGAAGGATCAAAGTTTCCGGAAAAACTAACTTACACTGCGGCGACCGGCCAGCAGACTTTGTTGCAGTTTGTTGTCGTCGACCCATAAATCTCCCGCCAGCAACTGGGCAATCTGGGCTTTCAAATCGGGGGCTCGGTCAGCTTCGAAGAACAAATTATGGACGATGTTGGATTGGTAAAAGCGTTCCACAAACAGCCGCATGGTGTTGAAACCCAGCAAGTAGCTTTGGTCATCTTCAGTGTGAAGCTCGGGATCGGCTTCACACCCCGCTGCAAATCCTTGATGGACGCGATCAGCAACGCGGGCGGCGCTAGTGAGCGCCAGAAATACGCCGGAGGAAAATACCGGATCAAGGAAGCCGGCGGCATCGCCGCAACAGGCGTAGCGGGAACCATAGCGGCTTTGGTTGGTGTAGCTAAAATCGGCTTCTACTCGCACCGGCGCGGATTGCCCTGCCCCGGCCAACAAACGGTTCAAGATCGGCGAAGCCGCCAGATAACGGCGCAACAAATCTTCTGCATCACCGTCTTTGGGCCTTTCTTTTTGTACCACCAATCCCACGCTCACGCGCCGCCCGGCCAGTGGGATGATCCAGATCCAGCCTATATCCACGACCGGCACATAAATATTGCCGGTGCGGAACAGTTCATCGGCCTCCGCACCCGCCTGAATATTCTCAAAATGGCTATACACCGCAAACTTGCCCAAATTTTCGATACGTTTGATGGCCTTATCTTTCCTACCCATCAATGCACTGCGGCCCGTGGCATCGATCAGATAACGACAGCGGTATTGACCCTTGTCTGACACGACATCAACCCCTGCCGGCTGGCGGGAAACATCCAAGACTTTTTCTGCCTGATGTGTTTCGACGCCGTGTTTCGCGGCGTTTTCAAACAACAGTTGATCGAAAGGGCCACGTTCAATCTGGTAGGTTTTGCGGTGTATGCTCAACGGAAAATACATCTGCTGTCCGGTCGCTTCGTCTATGAACACCGCCCCACTTTTAGACAGGTTGCCCGCACTCCAATCTATGCCCAAACGTTGAATGACCGGTTCGCTAAACGGCAACATGGATTCGCCGATATGGAAGCGCGGATGCCTAACACTCTCCAACAACAAAATCTTGTGACCATATTGCGCCAACAAAGTCGCGGCCGTCGAACCGGCCGGGCCGCCACCGACGACCACCACATCATAGTCAAAACCGTTTTGTTTATTGGCGAGCATCGTTTTGTTAATCGTTCGGATAACCGTCTTCGGCGGTGTTGTAAATGGCTCGGTACACGGTCCAATGCACGCCGCCGATGCCGGCACCGGTGTAAGTAATAACGCCTACGCCTTTGTAAAACTCATCGGTCCGCATCACATCCGGGCCGAAATAAAACGGGATCCAGGCTTTGCCGGTTTGGTAAGACTTGGTATCGGTGGGTTGACCGAGAATTTCGTGGACTTGGCCTTGTGTCATACCGAGCTTGAGTTTGGCGAACGGACTATTGGCCGGGAAATTACCGTCAATTCGCGACTCGGGTGCGGTGCTTGCCGGAGCGGCCGCTTGAGAAGGCGCTTTGTTGCTGGATGCACAGCCTGCGCCCAGCGCCAGAGCGGCGACGAATGCCAAAGTTTTATAGTGTTTCATAGCGATACCTTTTGCTTGGTTTTGGTAGCGGTCAATAGTAGTTCACTTAGCATAGTTTCACCATTGCCTGCTTTTAAGTTGAGAGCCATTGATTATTTCCTGCCTACTACATCAACTTGCCAACCAGGAGTATTTGGCGTCAGC
This sequence comes from Methylomonas albis, assembly GCF_014850955.1. NCBI lineage: Bacteria > Pseudomonadati > Pseudomonadota > Gammaproteobacteria > Methylococcales > Methylococcaceae > Methylomonas > Methylomonas albis. The sequence continues at coordinate 1,771,734 of NZ_JACXSS010000001.1, read as the reverse complement.
GCTATGGTCTGCGCCCCTGCCCCAACTGAACTCGCGGCAAGTAAAGGAATGGCCGCCAAAATCGGCATGCCATCCGTCAACGCTATCCAGGCAGGCGAAAAAATGGCCTCTCCGGCTTGCGGCCTGCCTATTTGAACGACACTGCTGTCTACATTTCCTGCCGCTAAAACCAAGGCACAGGCAAAAGCCGGATTGCCTCTATTCGGCGCTAGATAAGCCGGCCAGGTTTCATCGTAGCAAACCAGCAGCAGTTCGCCGCCCTGACAAGCCAATTGGCACCAAGCTTCGAGCAAGGCCATCGCCAAGGTGTCTGTTCCTGCCGCCAACGCGCTGGCCGGCTGGGTGCATTGCTGGGCAATACTCCAATATCCGGCTGCGGTGTTTTGCACGGAATTGTGAAAAGCGCTGGGAGACATCACCCCATCCGCTTTGACCAACTCGCTGCAAAGCTGATCGGTGGTCTTTATTTCGCCGGCCACGCTGGCAAATATCGACGGCAGCGTGGCCGGCGAACGCCGGGCATGCTCGCAAGCTGCCGCCGCAGCGCTGAATGCCATTTGCATCGCCTGACTACTACGCCGCCGCAACAGCGGCGGAATGGTTTCGCGATTAATATCAAAGGCCGGAAACGGCAAACTGTCCCGAAACTCAGTATCCGGCGCGCAGACCCCAAAGCCCAGTAAACTCATGTATTGCATCACGCCGCCTCCAGTAACACGCTGGCGTTGTTGCCGCCAAAGCCAAAGGCATTGCTCAATATCAGTCGCGGATTTATTTGCAGGTTCGGTGCGGCGATCACCGAGAATAGACATTGCGGGTCCGGCTGCCGCAAGCCGCAGGTGCCGGGCAAAAAGCCGCGATCCAAGGCCAACAGGCTGACCACCGTTTCCACCGCACCGGCCGCGCCCAGGGTATGACCCAGCAATCCTTTGACGCCACTACAAGGCGGCGGGTTGGGAAACAAGCTGACGACGGCCCTGGCTTCGGACTGATCGTTGAGTGAGCTGGCGGTCGCGTGCAGGTTGATGTAATCGACTTCCCCCACTTCCCGCCCCGCCAGTCGCAAGGCCTGAGCCATAGCTGTAGCGGCGCCGACGCCATCGGGATGCGGGGCACTCATATGATGAGCATCCGAGGATTCGCCCACCGCCAGTAGTCGGGGCCGGCCGGCGTTGTCGGCGCTTGGTTTTTCCAGCAACAATAAGGCCGCGCCCTCGCCTATATTGATCCCTTGACGGTCGGCATCCATAGGCCGGCAGGCATCCGGCGCAATCAACTGCAAGCTGTTAAAGCCGCGTAGCGTCAAACGGCACAGGCTATCCACCCCAGCCACCAACACCGCGTCGCAACAGCCGGTGGCGATTAAGCGTTGCCCCACCGCCAAAGCCTTGGCACTGGAAGAACATGCCGTGGATATGGCGTAGCAAGGCCCTTGCAAGCCTAACTCCCGTTGCAAAAATTCGGCGGTAGCCTGAGCCGTCTGCACCTGCAGAAACTCAAAATCCTTGGGCATGGCCCCTTCCTGCAACAGCCGCGCATAGGCGTTTTCGGAATCGTAAATGCCTGAGGTACTGGTACCCAATATCAAACCCACTCGCCCCGCGCCGTAACTTGCTCTTGCTCGTTCGAGGTCGGTGCGGAAAGCGCCTTGATTCAAAGCTTTCAACGCCAATCTGGCATTGCGGCAGTCGTAGGCTTGCATGCTGGAACGAATTGCCGGCAATGTTGACCTGACCTCGCCCACCAGGGTTTCGAAAGGAATAGCAAATAGAGTTAAAGGGCTCAGACAGGTACGATTGGCGATCAGGCTGGTATACAAGGCTTCGACATCGTCGCCGCCAGCACTGACGCACTGGTAGGCCGTGACGGCGACGGGAGAGATCAGCGGCGACAAGGTCATTGATTGCTGGGTTTTTGGATCAGTAAAGGGCAGAGTAGAAAGCCCAGGGTCACACCCAAGCTTACCGAGAGTGCCAGAATTGGCAAGGTTGGCGTCTTGCCCAATCCCAAAGCGCCGAAAGACGCCAACGTGGTTAGCGTTGATGAGGCGATGGCGTGATAAGTAACATCGGCATCCTTGCCGCGATTGTCGATAAAAAATATGCCGTAATCCACGCACAGCGACACCGACAGTAACAAGCCAATCACGTGCAGAAAACTGACTTCCTCGCCCATCAGCGCCCAGGTGGCGAAAATAAACAGCACGGCAGCCACGGAAGGCAGCAAGGTCAAAAACACCTTGCGTAGATTGCGTTCCTGCAACCAGATAAACAATGCCATCACCCCAATACCTATGCCCAGCATCACCAAGGAACGGTCCCGATATTTGCCGGCCAAGTGATCTAATTGATCCTTTTGACTGAAGTAACGCGTGCCGGCCAAACCGGCCAAGCCTTCACTCAGTTTGTCGGGATCGTGCTCGCCCAGCCACAACGACAATATCACGCCATTATCCCCTGCCAGCATTTGTCCGGACAGGATGTGCCGCACCGGCGAATCCATTACTGCAACGGGTTGCAATACTTCAGCCGAAGCGGGCAATAAAGCTCCCAGCTTCTCGACCGATAGACCAGCCTTGGATAATCCTGCTTGCCAGGCTTGCCGAAATTCCGGCGTTAAAGCCCGTTCGTAAACCTGGGCGTTTTCGGTTTGTAACTGTGCGGACACCAACCAGGGAAACAGGCCGTGGTATGCACTGACGACTCCGGCTTGTTTTAAGGTTTTCAAACGCCGTTCGGCGGCTTCGGATCGTTGCAGCGCGGTTTCCCAGTCGTCCGCTTGTATCAACACAAAGCGGCCCGGCTCGATACTGGAAAAATGCGCACGCACCGCAGCATCCTGCTGTTTCAACAAATCCATGTCCACAGCCAGCTTCTGCATATCGTCCATCCAACGGATTTGCGGCAGGCACAACCCGGCCAGTAGCACGCTGACTGCAAACAAGCCCAGCAAGACTTTCCGGTGACGGCCGCAGAAATCCACCCAAGCGGCGATACCGGGCAAATGCGCGGAATGCAGCGAGGAATTGACCAGCAAGGCCGGCAACACCCAGCGGGTCAAGCCCAAAGACCCGACGACGCTAGCCAGAGCAAACACCGCAATTTGCTCGAATCCGGGAAATCCGGTAAAGCCCAAGGCGCCGTAACCGATCACGGTGGTCAAGCCGCCCATTAACAGACTGGGCCACAACAGCTTGGCCGCCGATAGCGGCGTGTTGCGGTGTTTGGCGCAATGCACCATCACATGAATGGGATAATCGGAGGAAATGCCGATCAAGCTGGCACCCAAGGCCAACGTCAAACTATGAACCTGCGGGAAAACCAAGGCGGTGGCCAAGGTGCCGACCACAAAAGACGCGGCCTGCACCATCATCACCCAGTGCAAAGCCGAAAAGGAATGAAACAGAAATAAAAACACCAAGGCCACAGCGAGACTGGACACCACCGACACCAACGTCACATCCTGGCTAATCTCGCTTTGCGCGGCCACGCTGAAAACCGGCACCCCGGCCATCGCCAGCCGGAACGTGCCGCCGGCAGCGGTATTCAAGCTGGCGAAGCTGGCCCGAATCGCCGCTTGCAATCTAATATGCGCTTCGGAATCAAGAGCGGCCGGCCGACTTTGCAAAATCAACGCACCGCCACTACCGAGCTGGGCTTGTTGCTGGAATTGGCCTTGCAAATCCTTGAAGCCGTTTAAAGACAGCAGCAAAGGATCCTGCTTGGCGACGGTTTTGACGAAGCCGCCCTGGGGCGAAAGCAGCGCTTGTTTGAGACCTTCGGCCTTGGCTTCCAGCTGGCCGGAATCGAACAATTCGTGGCTATCTTCTGCAGGGTTAAGGCTGAATAGGCGGGCATGGTAAGGCGCATAAGAGGCTACGGCAGCTATCCAGTCGCGCGGCGGCTGGTCTGCCGGCCATACTTGTTCCACATCATCCCGTTTGGCGAGCTGTTGCACCAGTCGCGCGCTAAACTCGGCAATCGAAACAGGATTTTCCGGGATACTGGTTTGGCCGGTCGAGCTTGCTTGCTCGGCTTTTTCGACCACTAACAAATAACGCCGCGATAGTTCGCCGGATTTTAACAAGCCGGACAGCAGCCTGGAATCCTCGTCGTCGGTGGCGGTAAAAAAGGCGTTCAGGTCGGTTTCGACGCGGATTTGCCAGAAAGTGACCGCCAACAACAGCGGAAACAACAGCATGAACCAGCGCTTTCTCCAAACAAAAGACACGGCTTATTCTCCGCTGGCTTCCAGCAGCAAACGCTGGATGGAATATTCCTGTTGCTGCGCTTCAGTGGCTTTCTGCATCCGGTACTCGGTGGATTCGCCGTCGGGCTGTTTGATTAAAATGCGCCGTTGCTCGTCTTTGTCATCGCCGGATATTTCAATAGAAGCGAGATCATCACCGCTCAGCTCCGGCTTCGGCGTCAACCGCAAAGTCCATTGCGGGCCTTGCTTTTCAGCGGCGATGGCATAGTTAAGCTGCAATTCTTCAGTGTGGCCTTGCAGGATGGAACGGAATACGGCGATTTGATCGCCTGCGGGACCCGCCGCGCCCAAAGCCGCGCTGTGGCGTTGGTTTTGCTCGGGATCCCAATAATACATACGCTGTTCGGTGATGGCCATGATCACCCGCGCCGGCTGCAGTTGCAATTTGACCAGACTGCCATCAGCGCCAGACAGCATATAACCTTGCCCATGCCAGGGCGACGCGGCCAGCTCCAGCACGCGGGTTTCCTCGTATTTAAATTGCGTCTGCCCGGTTTGGCGGATGCGAGCCAACAGCTCGGTTAGTAAGGCTTCATCGGCCCATCCCAGCGTTGGCAATAAAGCCAAGAGCAAATATCCGCCGAGTTTGACGTTCATCCCTTGAAGACCTTATGCCCATTCATGGCAATGCACTTAAAAGTTTCCAACGCCGGCGGAATCTCCAGATCGGGAAAACGCCTATGCCGGTAAAACCATTCGCCAGTTCCCAGCATGCCCATCAACAGATACACCAACACACCGGTGTAAAGTGCCCAAGCAGTTTGTCCTGCAAGAGCCGGCAGCGCAGCGCAAATGCCTATATTGGCGGCAAAAAACCCAGTCCAAATCCAGGTCAGTTGCCGGCAATAGTCAGCAATGCCCGGCACTAGTTCGGGAAACTGCAAACGCACCAAGCGTTCGATAAAAGAAGGCGGCGACCACAAGGTATGTCCAAACAAGAATGTCAGCCACAAATAGGCAAACGAGGGGAGCAACCAGATGAAATAGGCGTTGGCGAAATAGGCACCGGCCAACAACACGGCGGCCAATAAAAAACTACCCCATCGGGCCAACAAGCGGCTTGCGGAAATGCCGCGCCATAGGGTCAGCGCCGCGAACACGAATAGCTCTAAGCTGGCAAAACCGAGACCAGCCAGATAAGCGCTAAGAAAGGGATAGGCAATAATTAGGCAGGCAATGGCTATCGGCTTGATAACATTCCCCATGCTTAACGGATACGGTTTGCAGCAACGAATTCGGCGAGCGAGCGGAGAGAGAGAAAAATCTGATTGTTGCGTTCGTCGCCGGAGGTGATCTTGATGCCGTATTGACGATCCAGCATCACGCCAATTTCCAGCGCGTCGATGGAGTCCAATCCCAATCCGCCGCCGAATAAAGCATCATCCGCAGACAGATCATCCGGGACAATGTCTTCCAGGAGCAAGCCCTCGATAAGCATGGTTTTCAATTGGCTAATCAAGTCATCTGACATGGCTATTTAAGTTCCATTAACAAACCCCGGATTCTACACAAATTCCCAAGGAGGTTCAAAATCACTTGGATTGCGGCGTGGGGAATGCCAAAATTGCCCGAAATCTACACCGTTCACTTATTTTCGATCCCGAAACAGATACGTGCGCCCTTTCCTTGCTTTCAAGATCCTACTATTCACCCTGCTCGTTCCCGGCGCGGTGCTTTTGTATATTCCCTACTGCTTGCTTTCCGATACTAGCGGTCAGTTGCAACCGGCTAATCCGGGTTGGGCGCTGCCAGCCGGCATCTGCCTGATCCTCGGTTCGGCCATTTATCTACGCTGCGTCTGGGATTTTGCCATAGAAGGCCTGGGCACCCCTGCCCCAATCGATCCACCCAAAAAACTGGTCGTCACCGGGCTTTACCGCCGCACTCGCAACCCCATGTTTCAAGGCGTTCTGCTACTGTTGTTGGCTGAATGTTTGCTGTTTGCCGGCCCGGCCCTGTTAATTTATGCGGCCTCGATTGCGCTGTTTTTCCATACCTCTGTGGTGTTTCACGAAGAACCGGGCCTAGCCAGCCGATTTGGGGCGTCTTATAACGACTATTGCCGTAAAGTCCCGCGCTGGGGCTTTGCCTTACAGAAGTTCTCGTCGGACTTGGCATAACGATAGTATCGTTGCCTTCTAGTACATTTTCTTTACTCTCACAACCCAACCCCATTCGATGCCATGAAGGAAAAACTCAAGAATTTCATCTTCGCCGAACTGATTTACCACGAAGATCCAGCTGCATTCGGCGATGACGACAACCTGTTGGACGCCGGCCTGGACAGCATGGGCATCATGCGTCTGATCATGTTCGCCGAGAAAGAATTCGGCGTATCGCTGCCGGACACCGAAATCGAGCCGGATAACGTCAGTAGCCTGAACGCACTGGAAAACTGGATACGCCGCAGCGGCCACGCTTGATGACTGACCTTGCCGAGAAACTGTTCAATCCGGGCGATTATTTTACCTTCGTACTCGACCAGGAAATCCGCAACGCCGGCATGCCGGGCGGATATTGCGGGTTTGCCTTGCAATTGGCTGACACGCCGGATTTGCCGGCCCTGCAAAAGCGCCTGGATTTGCTGGTGGAGTGCTTTCCGCAAGCCTCAGCCATCATTCAGCCGCGCGGCAAGCGTTTCGCCTGGGTCGCTACCGGCAACCCCATAGCGCTGGAACTGCATCAATGCCGGCCCGGTGCCGACGAATCAGAGCAATCGCAACAATTGCTGCTGGATATTTTCAATCGTCCGGAATCCCGGCCGCTGACCGTACACTGGATAGCCGGGGCGGAAGGCGGCACTCTGCTGCTGATCTGGCTGCATCCACTATTAGATGCCCGAGGCTGCAAGATATTGCTGGATTTCTTGTCCTCAGACAAACCGGACAGTTTCAAAGACTCGCCATCGCTGATCGAAGCCAAACTGGCGCAATGGAGTTTCTGGAAAAAACTGCAATTATTCTTCAAAGCCAAACGCCATAACACCGCTGCCAATAGCCTGAATAGCTGCCTGCCCACGCAAGTTGAACAAGGGCCGCAACGCCTGCAGTTAAAAGTACAGCGCTTCGACGCCGAGCAGTCGCAAGGCATCGCCAAATTGGCACAACAATCTACCGGTTTGACCGGGCGCACTTTGTACTATCTGGGCTGCTTTATGCGGGCCATGGAATTGGTCGGCCCGCCGGCCGCAAAAGACGGTTATTGCATCCCTTATGCTTTTAACTTGCGGCGGCAGAATGCGCCAACGCCGGTATTTGGCAACCATATCGGCTGCTTGTTTGCCCGCGCGACGCGCGAGCAGGTGCGGGATAGAACAGGCTTGTTTGCGCACTTACTCAGCGAACATCAGCAAGTGGTGCGAGATGAACTGGACTTGGCCTACCTGCCGCTGATGTGGCTGGGGCAATGGTTGTCACCCGAAAAGTATGCCAAAGTGCTGCGCAAACAACACAGCGGCGGCGAGTTGAGTTCGCTGTGGTTTTCCGACATCGGCGACTTGTCCTGGAGCAAAAAAGGCTTTCTCGGTGTGCCGGTCAGCAATCTATCCCTGATGTGCTGGATGACTTTGCCGCCCGGTTTGGCGCTGCTGGCCAGCCAGCTCGACGGCAAGCTGGTTTTGTCCTATAGCTACTTAGCGCCAGCAATCGACGAAGCGTGGCTGGATGCGGTGATTGCGCGGATGAATGTCGAGTTATTGAATAGCCCATAATACTCTTCCATCATTCCCACGCTCCGGCGTGGGAATGCAGTTAGAACCGCTCCAGCGGTTCGAGACGCTGGAGCGTGGGAGCGATAAGTACATTATTTTTAGAATTTGCCACCCATGCTGCTAGAACCCTTTCTACACCAATGCCAACACCAACCCGACGCCCTGGCTTTGCAAGAGCAAGATCGGCAACTCAGCTATCGGCAATTACTGCAACAGGCACAAGCCGTCGCCGCTGCCTTGCAAGCGAAGGGCGTACAGCCCGGCCAGCCGGTCGCGGTGCATCTAGATCGTGGTATCGATGCCGCCTGCGCATTGTTCGGCGTTCTGCTGGCGGGTGCTTGCTATGTACCTTTAGATTTAAAAAACCCGGCACCCAGACTTAACTTTATCGTCGCCGACGCTCAGGTTCACACGGTATTGGGAACCGGCGCAGTACCAACTTGGCTGGATGAAAGCCTGTGGCTGGACATCAACGCTTGCGCCGCCGCGAATCCCGCAGTCGTTGATATTCCCGCCGAAGCGTTGGCGGCGATTTTGTATACCTCCGGCTCCACCGGCCAACCGCGCGGCGTAGCGCTTAGTCATCGGGCGATTTTGGCGTTCACATCCTGGGCCGCCGACTTGCTGGCCTTAACCCCTGACGACCGCATCGCTAGCAGCGCGCCGTTTTTCTTCGACCTATCCACCTTCGATCTTTACGCCGTATTAGGCAGCGGCGCCAGCCTGCATTTCATCCCGGCCGGCTTGACCATGGCCCCGGCTCGCTTGAGCGCCTGGCTGAACGAACAAGCCATCAGCGGTTGGTACACAGTGCCGTCCTTGCTGGCCTTCCTCACCTACAAAGGCAACCTGGCGCAAACCCCGCTGGCGGCTTTGCGCTTTATTATTTTCGCCGGCGAGGTGTTCCCCACCCCGGCCCTGATCGATCTGGCCGCCAGTTTGCCGCAGACCGCCTTATACAATTTCTTCGGCCCCACCGAAACGAATGTCTGCTGTTACTGGCCGGTACAACGCGAGCGCTTGGTCGCCGAGCAAACCATCCCCATCGGCCTATCCGCCGCCGGCTGCGAACTGCATATCTCCGCCGACACCGGCGAACTAAGGGTACGCGGACCGACGCTAGCCAGCGGCTACTGGCGCGACGGTCACGTGCAGTCTTTTATGAGCGCTGACGGTTGGTATGCCACCGGCGACCGCGCCAGCCTGGAACAAAATGAATACCGCTTCCATGGCCGTTTGGGCCGCATGCTGAAATGCTCCGGCTACCGCGTCGAACCAGCGGAAATCGAGGCGGTTGTGAATGCCATCCCCGGAGTCAAAGCTTGCGCCGTGATCGGCATAGACGACCCCACAGCCGGCCAGCGTCCAGCTTTGGCAGTGGTTTTAGAACCGGGAATGAGCATCGCCGAGATTCGCAAGTCACTCAGCCGCCAATTGCCCGCCTATATGCAGCCGAGTCGTTATCTGGTTTTGGAAGAGTTGCCTCGATTGGCGAATGGGAAGTTGGATTTTCAGCAATTGCGAGCGTTTATGGAGACGCAAACATGAACCTGGAATCGGGCAGCAATCGGAAGTTAGACTCTTCATTAAGATACCGACATTTAGATATGACATTCGGAAACTTCATAACCACTTTTCTGGCCTCATGCCAATGATCGAACCTATCAAGCATTTTAGCTATGAATCCGGGCGGAAGTGTTCTGCTGCCGAATGTACCCGCTTGGCTGATTATGAGGTGTATCTCTACGATTACTACCCTTTCCAAAACGAAGAGTTTTTCGAGCAAGACTACACGTGCCCGTTTCTTTGCACTGAACATATGGAGCAAAACGAACAAGAAGCCATAGGCGAGAGAAAGCCGCGCGGCTTTGTGAGTTATCCGTTTTCCAAACGAAGTTTTGCACAGGGGTATACAACGTATGCCCCTCTTTCTGATGTATATCCTCTTCTCTATTCTGTTGGGACTGGTGCCGCAGACCCGGGATTAGTGCGTTCAGTAGCTGAAGTTAACGACGAACTGATCCGCCATCTCGCCAAGCACCCCGAACTTCTTTATGACCTGCATCCTCGGCGGTTCGAAGAACTTGTTGCCGAATTGCTTCGGGCTCAAGGTTTCGAACCTACACTTACCCCGCGAACTCGTGATGGCGGGAGAGATATCCTAGCTGCGCGTTCCGATGCGCTCGGTAGCTTACTTTATTTGGTTGAATGTAAGCGATACGCACCAAAGAATAAGGTAGGAGTAGAAGTGGTCCGAGCGATTCATGGGGTTACAAACTCCGAGCGTGCTACAAAAGGTGTGATTGTGACGACTTCCTTCTTTACCAAGAATGCGATAGATTTTGCAACTCCTCTGAAATACGGTATTGGGCTACACGACTTTGAAACACTGAAATCTTGGCTCGCGAGTTACAGGAATTAGCGAACATCACATTCTATCGTTCCCACGCTCCGCGTGGGAACGCAGCCCCGGACGCTCCAGCGTCCTAAACCCACAAACAGCCGATGGCCCAAAGTCGTTACATCATCACTGAACCCCAGCAAGCCCATTTCATGACCTGCACGGTTGTGGAATGGCTGCCGGTCTTTACCCGGCCGGCAACCGTGCAAATCCTGCTTGACTGCTGGCAATTTCAACGGCAACAAGTCGGCTTCAAACTCTATGGCTACGTGATCCTGGAAAACCATCTGCATTTCATCGCTCAGAGTGCCACGCTGGATAAATGCGTTGCCAGTTTCAAAGCCTATACCGCGCGGCGGATTATCGATCACCTGCAAGCGAAACGAGCCGAACACTTATTGCAGAGATTGCGCTTTGCCAAATGCGCGCATAAACATGACCGGGAGTTTCAGTTCTGGCAGGAAGGCGTGCATGCGGAGTTGATTCTAAATGAAGCCATGATGCGGGAGAAACTGGATTATATTCACGCCAATCCGGTGAAGCGGGGTTATGTGAATTTGCCTGAGCATTGGCGCTATTCCAGTGCTGCGAACTATGCGGGATTGGGTGGCTTGATCGATATCGATACTTGGTAGCCGTGACGCTGGAGCGTCTGGAGCGGCATTCCCACGCTGCAGCGTGGGAACGATACAAACGATATAATCTGGCTGCGCCGATTAACGCTGTCATAAAAACACGATAAAACTCAATCATGACTAAAGCCCCTGATTTTTCCAGCATTGCTGCTTATGCAGGCCCGCCTAACACCGCCGAAATCGCTTCTCGCTTGCGCGCCGTCGCCGCGCTAGGCCTGTTCCGCCATGCCCTTCCCCAAGCCATTGGCGGTTTTGGCGATGACTTTGCCGCGCTAGTCACCAGCCATCGTCAACTCGGACAAGCTTGCCGTGATCCCGGCCTGATGTTGGCGATCAACGCGCATGTGTGGGGCTCGGCGTTCCCTATTTTGTTGTACGGCAACGAGATGCAGAAAGGGCAATTTCTGCCGCCCTTACTAAGCGGACAATGGCTGGGTGGGCATGCGATCACCGAGCCGTCTTGCGGCTCGGACGTGCAAGCGATGACGACTAAAGCAGAGTTGAGCGGCGATAGTTATCTGTTGAACGGCGAGAAGCGTTACATCACCAACGCACCCGTGGCCGATTACTTGGTGGTGTACGCCAAATTGGCCGGCAAGATTTGCGCGTTTCTGGTTTCCCGTGATGATGACGGCTGCCGTTTCAGCGATGACGCGGCGTTGAACGCTTGCCGGGGCAGCGCCACCGGCAGCGTGATTTTGCAGGATTGTAGGCTCGACGCTGATCGTCTGCTGGGCAAAATCGGGGCCGGCACCCAGATGATTCAAAAAGCCTTGGAATACGAACGGGCCTTTGTGTTTGCCGGCATTGCCGGCAGCATGGACTGGCAGTTGGCCGAAGTGGTGCGTTACAGCCGGGAAAGGCGTTCCGGCGGTGTGCATCTCGGTCGCCATCAAGCCATCAGCCATAGGATTGCCGATATGAAGTTGCGTTTGGATACGATCGACCTGTGGTTAGGTGAATGTGCGAGGCTGTGCGATGCCGGCCAACGGCTGACGATGGCTTCGGCGCAAACCAAACTTTATGCGGCCGAGGCTTTCTTGCAATCCAGCCTGGATGCGGTGCAGATTATGGGCGCGGCGAGCTTGGAATCCGGGAGTGTGATGGCCCAATTGGTTCAGGACGCACTGGCCGGACGGCTGTTTTCCGGCAGTTCTGAAGTGCAGAAAAACCTGATCGCCGCCCTGCTCGGCACCGGCGACGCCTATAGACTTAGCCCTCAACCCCATCAAGCATGAGTTTTTCCGCTTACCGAAACTGGCAGCCGACGGCGTTGATGAAAGTTTCATTTATGCTGACAGTAGCTGCAGCAGTGGCGATAGCCATCCAACCTGATGTCTGGCCCTGGGCTTTGACCATCATCGTTGCCGACCAGCTGCTGTTAGCCTTTGCCGGGCTCTGGCCGCGCTGTGCCTGGGCTGGCTCGAACTGGACTGCGCTGCCGCCAGCCGCCGCCGCACGAGGCGAAATTGCCATCACCATAGACGACGGCCCCGATCCCGACATCACGCCCGTCGTGCTCGATCTATTGGACAGCTACAACGCCAAAGCGACTTTTTTTTGCATCGCCGCAAAAGCCCAACTCTACCCGGATTTGTGCCGGGACATTGTCAAGCGGGGGCACACGGTGGAAAATCACAGTATGCGCCACCAATACCATCTGCCGTTTCTGTTGCTAAAAGGCTGGTTAGCCGAACTAAACGCGGCGCAGGATGCTCTGACTGAAGTGACCGGCATCCGCCCCCGATTTTTCCGGCCACCCGTCGGTTTGCGCAATCCTTTCCTGGACCCGGTACTCAATCGGCTCGATTTACAATTGGCGAGTTGGACCCGGCGCGGCTTTGATACTGTGGAGCGCAATCCGCAGGTGGTATTGACAAAACTATTGAAAGACCTGAAAGCAGGCGACATCCTGTTGTTACACGACAGCAATGCCGCCCGCACCAATACCGGCCAACCGGTGATTCTGGAAGTGCTGCCGCCCTTGCTGGATGCCATCGCCGCCGCGAATTTACACACAGTAACGCTAAGCGAAAGTGTGGACCGTTACTGAAAACCCTAAAGAACTACATCTGATTGCGGAGATTTAAGCCATGAACAAAACCTATGCCAGCGCAGCGTTGATTGCCTTTCTAAGCGGCTGCGCGTTTCAAGCGCCCGATTATTTGCAAGTGATTACCGCCGCCGAGTTAAACCAACTGATGCAAAATCAGGATATTTTTCTAGTGGATGTCCATGCGCCTGAACAGCGGCATATCAAAGGCACCGATGCGTTTATTCCATACAACAGCGTCGAGAAATATCTGGATAAGCTCCCCAAGGATAAAAACACCCCGATTTATTTGTATTGCGAAGGTGGCCCGATGGGGAATGCAGCAGCCAAAACGCTTCACGAATTGGGTTACGGTCATTTGAGCAATCTGGAAGGGGGCGCCAAAGCTTGGGCAAAAGCAGGCTTTGGGTTTGAATAGATACCGAAACCGGCTGCTATAACGCCGGTTTCGGTACATTAAAACGTTCGGGGCTTATTCGACAATGCTGTCTACCTTGCCGTTTTTAAATTTCACCACAAAACGGTTGAACAGGTTAGACCAGTACGTCCAGTCGTCGCTGTCCAGCGAGGGCGTGACATGTTGCGGCGGATAACCAATGGCCGCCAGCACGGCTTTTTTACTCATGTCTTTTTTCACCTGTCCCGCCAAAATGCTTTCGCGCTCAGCGGCGCTAAACTGATTAAGGTCGACTTTGCTGGTACCGGCGATTTTACTGAAGGCGATGGGCATAGCGTCCTTGGTAAATTTCTGCACGTTTTCGATGATGACCAACTGGCCGCTAGGCTCTATTCTAAGCACCGCCTGGTCGGTATCCAACGAGAGCAGCGCAACCGGCGTATTAATCGGAATCAATTGGCCCTTACGATAATTGGTGGTGCGGAATCTATTCTGCTCTTGAAACAGACTGAACTGGGTGTAGTAAACCTGAGCCTGCGGCACAACCACGGCGGCTTCGCCGGATTTTAGATCTTTTTTACAGCCTACCGCCAAAACGGCCAGGCACAGCAGCATCAATATGTAGTTTTTTCTGAACATCACCAAAATCCCTCAAGCAGAAGATTAAGAAAACGCCGGTGCCAACCCCAATACAGCCCCGCGCCCATGCATCAAGATAGTACATCCTGAGTCGCAAACAAAACCTACCTTTAGTGGCTTGCAATCGAAAACACGCAAACCTGCAATCATCCGCCGTAAAGTTTTATGGACTATGGGGGCCTTGTAAAACAGCCTGAGGAAGTGAAAGGTTAACAAGTCCACAAAACGTCCGTTTTTTGGACGCTATTTTTTGTTTCATGTCGTGCATTACTGGCACTGTATTGGTGTGCGCCCTATTTTTGAAAGGTCAGACAAAGCATATCCGTATCGGAACCCAACGACGAATGGTTGAAGGCTCAAGTCGCCAGTGCGGAGTACAGCAGCAAGAGCGAAGCGATTAACGACTTAATTCGACAAGCGGCGGCGACTTGAAATCGAACACATCCGTTCCGAACTGATTTAAGTGGAACAGAGAGGCTTTATCGACGAGCAACCGGAATATTTATTGGCCAACTTCAAGGAAGATGCACGGCAAGATGGGCTCTTATAACCTTTCGAAAAAAGCCCGTGCCGATTTGAAGAGAATCTGGCTATACGGCGGTAAAACGCACGGAAACCAAAGAGCGGAGCAGTATTATAAAGGCATGCTTGATCGTTTTGCACAAATCGCAGAACAGCCTTATTTTTACCAGGCCGTTGACTATCCGCGCAGGGTATAGGCGTAAGTGTGTTTGGCACCTACAGCATTTATTACCGGATCAATGGCGGTATAGTCGCAATCATGGCTATCTTAGGCCATCAGGATACGGAATACTGTCTATACATGTCACCAGCCGCCATTTTAATCTGTGGAAAGTCTGCTGCTATACAAACCCGAAAAGCGCGTGTGACCTACTCCGCTTGACGGATACTGGACTCTTTGGAAAGAAGACGTTCCGCTGACTGTTTTTCACGCTCCGCGAATCACCGCGAATCACCGCTGACGACCCTAACGAGACAGTCGATGTTTTCAGTCGATTTAATAAACCAATTCAAAGCGGACATTCCAAGTTCTAAATTTCTAATTCTGCGGTGTTAGAGCGTCAAACCCAAGCCAGCATGGAAACCCTGGATCATGATTTTCCAAGCGCCGACGAAGGCAAGTTCATTCCGAATGCCATTTATCCGATGTGGTCCGGATGAAGGTGCTATTCACCTCAAGCCAGCCACGACACCAGCGAATTGTGTTGTGACAGAATCGCAGTGTGGTGGTAACGGCATGGGTGCCACCACTCTCCGAATGCTTTGCGGTTATTATTAGCCCTGCGTGATTGCCGCGGCGTTAATACAGCTAATCGTCATGTTTTTAAGAAGTCTTGCAGGCGTTGACGGAATCATTGGACTTGGAAACCCGCATACACACTATCCGCCGTATTGCTCGAAGCACAATCCGATCGCGCATAGATTGTTTCACCATATCACTCGCGGCTGCCAAGCAATTTATGAAAAATGCCGAGCGCGCGCCGGGATTAAAAGTCAATGTCGACGTTTTGGCAGTTATTTATGAAACAAGGAAGAAATGCGCAGCCGAATTCATCGAAAATTTGCGTGTCGTGTTTGATAACTTCCTACCCGCTGGAATTACCGGGGCCCTGCCACATGGCGGATCATTGCGGGAAGTTATTTTGACGGAATCCTTAACGTTATATCAACGACAAGCTACGCCGCATATGAATCGGCCACCAGCTTGTTACCTCCCAGCAAAAGATCGCTAAATTTCATGCGGCAATTGGTCGCATATGAGTTGCTTGGGGATCTTGCTAAATTTAATGTGAATCTTTTGTAAACATTAATAACAACAATCCCAGACTTTTTCAGTGTCAATTTTAAGCGAGACTCGATACGGACTTCCGATCTTCTGCAACTCGGTGACTTCATTCGTCGAGTGTTCTGAGCTCCATTTCCTTAGACAGAAAGTACTAATCCCAAAACCCAACGACAAGGAATGGTCACTCAACATCACAACTTTGTTATTGATTCTGATCGCAGTAATTTTTCTGCATTTCGTCGGCGTCAGATGCTTATTGTGCCCGAGAGAACGGGAAACGATCGCTAAACCGCTGAGAATGGAGGTTTCAACAATTTCGATACCGGCAGCCAAGCCAGCGCTTGGACCGAAACTGCCACAGCCCGGCACATTAAAGCCGTCACGAAGAAAGCCGCAACTTAAGCCCAAGCTAAAAATGATCACAACGCAAGCGTTGCCCTCCGATTTTTCGGCACTGGAACAAATTCTTGAACAGGAACCTCAAGCCAGTAGCGAACTGACGCCGTCTATTACTCATCGAGGCGAGTTAACAAATGATGAAAACATTCCTTATACCGAGGCCTACATCAGCGCCGCTTACGAGCATAATCCCAAACCCAACTATCCGAGTATCGCAAGAAGCCACGGCTGGCAGGGCAAAGTCACGCTGAGAGTGCAGGTCAATCAAGAAGGCAAAGTCGAGTTGGTCGCCGTCGAACAAAGCTGCGGCCACGAATCCTTGGATGAGTCCGCCGTCGAGGCCGTCAAGCAATGGTATTTCGTTCCGGCTAAGCGCGGTGAAACTCGCGTAGCTAGTTTAGTTCTGGTGCCAATCATCTTTTCCTTGCAAGATCAGGAGTCATACTTATAGGGCATGTAGTTTACAGGCAAGGCTAATTCATTACCTCAGTTTTGCCGCTCCAAGCTGAGCAATTCAAATCCATACTTTAATTTCGCACCAAGGTGGCGGAGGGATTTAAAAATCCGTGCGCCGCTCTATGGGGCATTAAATAAACTATGTCATATGACATGATTAAATTCAGTTAAAACCCTCATTTTCATATTGTCATCTCGAAACCAGAATATGCATTCAGGTTGCCTGTAAGCCTTTGGCAAGACCTACGCCAGTCGACTTGGAAAGACTTTGCCGTTATTTGATCTGCAATCTGCAATGTTGGCCTGTTAGTTGCCATCAATACTTTTTGTTTGTTGATAATTAAGCAGCGGCTTCTTCCGCAAAACTACCGTCTGAAAGAACAGTGTCTAGCCAAAATCATCGCCTTGTCGAACAATTGATCGGATTGGAACATGCTGATTTGCGGGCTTACGCCACCAAGCGGGTAGGCCAACAGGACGCGGACGATATTTTGCAAGATGCCTATCTACATCTGTTACAGCGTGAAGAATCGGCCACCATCCGAGAGCCGCGTTCGTTTTTGTTCAGGATCATCGCCAATCTCAGCATTGATGCTTGGCGGAAGAGCAAGCACCAACACTTAGACGGCGTGGAAACGGAAGCCAATGACTGGGAGGCATTGGCCTGTCCAATGCCTGGGCCGGAAGACATCACCGACGGCATGATGCGATTCGATCGTTTTCTCAACGTGCTCGACGAACTGCCGGAGTTACAGCGACACGCATTTATCCTCAACAAAATCGAAGGCATGAGCCATGTGCAAATCGCCGAACAATTAGGCGTATGCACTAAAAGCGTTTGCCGCTATCTGATTCAGGCGATGACGCATATTGCTGACCGTCAGGATAGCGGAGAGCTTTAATGTCCAGTATTCGCGAAATCAACCGTCGTATACTGTAACTCTCTACGCGCATTGTTCCGATATGTCTGCAGACCCGCCAACAAACAGCAATCCCCGTCAACAAGCCATTGAGTGGTTGATCGCGCAAAATTCCGGCGACTGGACAGACGCCGACCACTTGGCGCTGGAAGCTTGGCTGGCCGAAAATGCAGAGCATGACCGGCAATACCGGCAATTGAAAACTCTCTGGCAAAACATGGATGATTTCAAAGCACTCGATTTTCCGCAGCGCGCCGCGGCCAAGATGTATTGCCCGCAACCATCCGATAATGTCGTCGTGTTAGGGTCTTCACATCGCGCAGCTGGACGTTCTGGTGTCGAATCAAAGCGGCTTAATAAAGTAGCGGCAACTTTGGCGGCCAGCCTACTGATCGGCGTTGTCGGGCTGCAAGCATTTCAGCAATTTGGCGTTCATGCTTATCAAACCGGCAAAGGCGAACAAAAGACCATTAGTTTGGCCGACGGCTCACAAATCCAACTTAATACGGATACGGAAATTACAATTGACCGCGATCTATGGGGTGGACAAAAGATCAGCCTGATCCGAGGTGAAGCCTTATTTGATATTCGACACGACCCTAACCGCGAGTTGGAAGTCGCGGCCGGTAACGGCCTGATCCGCGACATCGGCACTCGTTTTGACGTTTATGCACAGCCGAACCGGGTGGATCTGGCGATACTCGAAGGTAAAGTCGCCCTGATCACCCCGCAAACCCCAAGCACGGTGTTAATCGCAGGGCAAGCCACCGCGTATGGCAACAACGGCCAAATGCTGGCAAGTCCATTGCACGACGTGCGCAACGCGACCGCCTGGCAAAATGGCAAGCTGGTATTCGCTGATTTACCTTTGCCCGACGTATTAGCTCAGATTAGCCGTTACCACGATGTGGCGTTTATCGTTGCCGATCCCAAGTTGAACGAGCTGCGAGTCAGTGGCACCTTCAAAAGCGCCAACCTGCAGTTGCTGATGGAAACGCTGGAAGCCGGCTTTCCGATTAAAGCCGAGATGATCGATACCCGTCACATCCGCCTATCGAAAGCCCGAGCCTAGGCTATAGAGTCAACTATTCTGCCTAAGAACCGGTTACTCGATTTGCTGTTCCGCCGCCACAACAAGGAATTGCTAGTCTTCGCCAAACGACAAACCAGCAGTCATTACTTGGAAGATCTGGTACAGGAAGCCTATTTGCCCGGTATCGGGGTTCCGAACCACCCCGCCGAATATTTTTTGTCGGCGCCGGGTATCAGAAGTATCCCGCCGGGTATTATTTGCTCGGTGTTGTGGTTCGGAGGCATCCAGCCGAGCAATTTTTCGGTAGCGTCGCGTATCAGTGCTACCCCGCCGAATATTTCTTGGTCGGTGCCGGACATCCAAACCACCCCGTCGGGTAATTTTTCACTAAGCGGGGAGGGGCGCGCTCCCGCCCCGAACATTTCAAATCAGCTTTGTATCCGTCGATACTGGCTCGTCTGAAGCCGTATTCCCTCGCCGGACCGGGACCAAGCGCTAAGCCCTTTCCTCCAAACTTTCTCGTCCGTCATTTTTTTTCTCCGCAGCTGTCCACTTTGCTATCGCCGATTCGTGGTAATGAATGGAAACACCATTTTTTCTTTTACTGAACGGAGATTTCATGAAGACGACAAGCTTGTTACTGGCCAGCACCGGTTTATGCGCGGTAATGCAATTGGCGGTTGCGGAAGATAAAAGCATCCGCTTTGACATTCCGGCCCAATCCGCCGCCGATGCGCTGGATGCCTTGGCTGCGCAATCGGAATTACAGATGCTGTTCGACCGCAATGCCTTACAAAACAGTCGAACCCAGGCCGTGAGCGGCTTGTATACCGCTAGAGAGGCTTTGCAAAAACTGCTGGTCGGCTCGGGTCTGACGTTTACCTTTACTGCCGCCGACGCAGTGGCGATAAAGCCTGGCGATCAGCAATTTAATCAAGCCGACCCCGCTACCCTGCCAGCGGTAAAAGTGGTCGGCCAACCAATCTACGACGCACTGGATCCGTATAACCCGGATTATGTTCTACCCAATGCCACAGCCGGCACCAAGACCGATACACCCATTATGGAAACGCCGCTGAACGTGCAGGTAATTTCCAAACAGGTGTTGAAGGATCAGCAGGTGATTAATTTGGGGCAGGCATTGAAGAATGTTAGTGGCGTGACCACCGGGAGTTTTGCATTCGGTACGGGTAATCCGGGAACCCCAAGCCAACAAATCAGTTTGCGCGGATTTGCATCTGAAACCATATTTCGCAACGGTTTCCGTTTGCAAGGTGTCTCGGGGATGGGTAATAGTGCTTCCGGTTCGTTTAGCCGGGAAATGGCCAACGTGGAAAGCGTCGAGGTGCTGAAAGGCCCTGCGGCTATTTTATACGGGCTGGTTGAGCCCGGCGGCATGGTGAATGTCGTCACCAAGCAACCCTTGGCAACCCCCTATTATTCCTTACAGCAACAATTCGGCTCCTATGATTTGTATCGCACCAGCATAGATGCCACCGGGCCGCTGAGCAAAGACGATACCTTGCTATATCGCACCAATTTCTCCTATGAAAACAGCGGCTCGTTCCGGGATTTTGTCTTCAACGACAGCCTGTTCTTCGCACCAACCTTAAGGTGGAATATCAGCCCCAGGACCCAGGCTACGCTTGAGCTGGAATATCAACATAAGAAGTTTGGAACTGATGTCGGCTTTATACCCAATGTTAATGGCCATCCTATTAATATACCCCGTAGCCGTAATTACGGGGAGTATTCGCCTGGCGAGCAGGATACTATTTTTGTAGGTTTAAACTGGTCGCATCAATTCAACGATGACTGGTCGATCAAGCATCGTGTGGCAGCCAATCTAGCGGATAGCCATATACCTCAGAGTACTTATCCGGCTTTTCATTTCGGCAAACCGGATACAGTTTATCGCTTAAATTATTTCAATCAGGCGTCCAACAACGATACCTACTCCACCAATCTTGATTTAACCGGACATTTCGACACAGTCGGCCTGAAACATACACTGTTAATCGGTGGTGATTATTTTCGCATTGACACTCAAGGCAGCTATGCAACCGATTTGGCATGGAGCAGCTTTGATCTTCCCAATATTTCCGCTATTGATGTCAACAATCCGGTCCATCCTGGTAGAAATCCGCCAATTCTTGATCCTACGAGTTATTTCAAGGGTGTCAACAAGACCGATCAATATGGTCTTTATATCCAAGACCAGATCAAACTGCCCTTTAACGTCCATGTGATGGGCGGCATTCGTTATCAATACATCCACCAAACCTCTTTTACCCAAGACTACATTGGCACAACTACTCAACAAAACCCTACCACACAAGATGCTGTTACACCCCGCGTCGGCATCTTGTGGCAAGCGCAAAACTGGCTGAGTCTCTATGCCAACTATGCAGAAAGTTTTGGTGCCAACACCGGTAAAACCTGGCCCAACAGCGGCAGCATCGCACCGACCAGCGCCGAGCAATACGAAGGCGGAATCAAGACCGAATTTTTTGATGGGCGTCTGCGCGCCACCTTGGCCTATTACGATTTAACCAAAACCAATGTCGCCTCTAATGATCCCGATATAACACACTTGTGTGGTGGGGTTCGTTGTTCGATTGCAGTCGGAGCCATTCGCAGCCGAGGGCCGGAACTGGACATTCAGGGCGAAATTTTGCCAGGTTGGAATATGATCGCTACCTATGCCAATACTCAGGTCAATATCGTTAAAACTAATTCAGACAATGCTATGTTTTTCGACACGCTTAGTGTCGGCGACCGATATTGGGGCGTTCCACGGAATACCGCCAGCTTTTTCAGTACCTATGAGTTTCAAGAAGATAGCCTCAAGGGATTTAAAGTTGGTGGCGGGGTTAATATGCAAGACTCCCAACTGGTGTGCTGTAATCGTCCATTGCCCAGCATACAGGGCTTTGCCACCATTGATTTATTGGCGTCGTATAGTCTGAAAGTTGGCAAAACCAAGGTCACCACAGCGTTCAATATCAATAATCTCCTGAACAAATATTATTTTACCGGCGGCGGCATTGACGCTCCAAGCGGCATGTTCGCCACCTTTGGTCAGCCGCGATTTTTCATGGGATCGGTAAAGGTTGAGTTTTAATTCGAATCTGAACGGATCGGGTCGGGTCGGGTCGGGATTTGTTACCCCGCTCTGAAAGTTTCAAACCAACGATGTCCGACCATACAGCGAGCGCCTAAATTGTAAGGTGGATTTGCTTTAGCAATCCACCAAAACGAAGCCTTGTTGTTACGTTTGGAAAGGCGGTTTGCTCGGCAACTGTTTCTGCGTTGTTCTAACTCCTGGATTCATAGGCGCTAAACCACCCTTCATCATGCTACTGTCGCCGTAAATATAATTTCCTCAGCAAAACGTTACAAACCTGTTCGTAACGTTTTGCCCAGTCTGGCTTGCCACAAATTGCAATCCCGCAGACCTTTGGCTAGAATCGCCGCTAATCCTTTCATCGGAAGATTGGTAATACCATGTCAATGAGTTCGATAACCACCTGTCCCGGCATCCCTGATTTGGCGGAAAACCGCGACAACGCACCGGCCGTCGATACTGTTCAGGTTGAACAGCTGTATTCGGTCTACAGCCATGAACTCAAGGCGTTTTTGCAAGCCAATACCCGCTCCGACGAATTGGTGGAAGTGATGATGCAGGATATTTATCTGAAGCTAATTGGCATCCCCGATCTATCGGTCATCCAAAATCCCAGTGCCTATCTAAACCGGCTGGCCAATAATCTGCTGATCGACCATTGCCGCCAGCAGCAACGCCATCGGAATTGCATCATCGAGCAAGCGGCCGATGACATTGATTATGCCGACTTAAGCCCTTCGCCCATCGAACAAATTCACTACCACCAGTTGTTGCAAGCCTATCAGCTAGCGCTGCTGGAATTGCCGGCGCCGGTGCAACAAGTAGTCAGGTTGTTTCATATCGACGGCCTATCGCAACGCGACATTGCCCGCAAGTTGGGCAAATCGGTTAGTTGGGTGGAAAAGTCCATCACCAAGGCCTTGGTGCATTGCCGGCCCCGTCTGGACGATTTCGATTATTGATTTACGGTTACGATCGAGTCGGATCGTCTACTACCGATAGTCATCCGATTCATCATGCTTGCCTAAGGGATTAAGGCTGTGTATACCCGAGGCAGAATAGTGAAATCCGACAAAACCCAATACACCCTGGATCAAGAGGCGGCGGCCTGGGTTGCCAAGTTCAATTCGCAGACGGTGACTCGAGAGGACAGAGAGCAATTCAGTCGCTGGATAGCTATATCGCCGGCACACCGCCAGCGGTTTTTCACAATGCGGGAACGCTGGCAAACCATCGGCCAGGCTGCGCAATTACCCGGCCCGATGCAACGTAAAACCGCCTTTTATAGGCATAGGCTGCTGGCGGCTGCCAGCATCTTGCTGGCCGTAATGCTATCGGCGATTTACCCTGCACTTCGCGACAATCTCAACGCCGACGCCGTTGCCGCCGTCGGCGAGCATAAAACGCTGCGCCTGGAAGACGGCAGCATCCTGCATCTGAATACCGATACCGCTGTCGCCATCGATTTTAGTCCCGAACAGCGCCGCATCAGGCTGTTGCGAGGCGAAGCCGAGATTGAGGTGGCCCATGCGCCTTCTCGACCGTTGATCATGGCGTCCGGCGCTGTGGAAGCGATGGCCTTGGGTACCGATTTCAGCGTGGCCAGCGTTAACGGCGAGCTGAAAGTGACCGTGTTCGAAAGCAGCGTGCAAGTCAGTAAGGATGGCGATATGCTGGATATTCTTAAACCGGGCCAACAACTTACATTCGCCGGACCTGAACAAATCATGCAAAAATCCGCCGTCGATCTGCAACAGGTTAATGCCTGGCGGGATGGTAAGCTGATCTTTACCGCCAAGCCCTTGCAGCAAGTGGTCGAGGAAATCAACCGTTACCGCTCCGGCCACCTGTTTTTACTCAATCGACAGCTTGCCGGCCGGCCGGTCAGCGGGATATTCGACATCCGGCAACTCGACAACAATCTGTTCGTCCTCGCCGAAATGCTGGGCCTGAAGGTGGTTCAGGCCAATGGTTACCCGATCGCGTTGTACTGAGTTTTCCAACGGCATCAAATCAATAAAAAAAATTTCCGGTTTTAGCTACACCGTTTCGTCTGCGTGTTTGTACCTGCACAACCATGGAGACAGACCGCATGAAACATCGGAACAAACGGACCAAACCCTATGCCGGACTGGCAGCAGTAGCGCTTTGCATCGCCAGCCATGCCGGCTATGCTGCCGCCATCAATGAAATACAATCGTTCGCCATCCCCGCCCAGGCGCTGGCGGAGGCCTTGCGAAATTTCAGCCAGGCCAGCGGTTTGCAATTGTTGTATGACGACCAACTGGTTGCCGGCAAAGTTAGTCCAGCCCTCAACGGCAGCTATACACCCAGGCTAGGCCTGGATCGACTTCTAGCCGAATCTGGCCTAGGCTATCAAATCAAGAACGGTAACCTGATCGTACTGGAACAGAATCAGATGCCGGTAAGAAAAACCGACGTGCAAACCAGGCAATCGCCAACAGCCCTGCCGGCAGTTAATGTCGTCGGTAAGGCGATTTATGACGCCACCGACCCTTACAACCCGGATTACGTGCTACCCAATGCCACCGCCGGCACCAAGACCGACACGCCGATCATGGAAACACCGTTGAATGTGCAGGTGGTTTCCAAGCAGGTGATGAAGGATCAGCAGGTGATTACGCTGGATCAGGCTTTAAAAAATGTCAGCGGTATCACCACCAACACCAATGGCAGCGGCAACATTAGTTTCGGCGGCACCAACCAATCCATTTTTCTGCGCGGTTTTGAATCGGAAACCTTTTTCCGCAATGGCTTTAGGCTTCAACAAGGAGCGACCACCCGACAAATGGCTAACGTGGAGTCAGTCGAGGTGTTGAAAGGCGCGGCGGCAATCCTTTATGGACAGGTCGAGCCTGGCGGCATGGTCAATGTGATTACCAAGCAGCCGCTGTCTACACCCTATTATGCCTTGAACCAGCAGTTCGGTTCCTACGACCTCTATCGCACTACCTTGGATGCGACTGGACCTATCACTAAAGATGACACCTTGCTGTATCGGATGAATATGTCATATCAAAACAGTGGCTCGTTTCGGGAATTTGTTGGTAAAGACGATGTGTTTCTGGCACCGGTGCTGAAATGGAATATCAGCCCTCGGACCCAGGCCACCCTTGAGCTGGAATACAACCATCAGCATCTTGGCTTGGACACGGGGTTTGTGCCACTATTTAATGACACTATTTTCAAAACACCGCGCAACCGCAATTACGGTGGTTACTCGTCGTCGACTACGGAAACTATTTATGGCGGCTTCAACTGGTCCCACCAATTTAATGATGATTGGTCCATTAAACATAGGTTCTCGGTTAACCAACAAAATATCGACCAGCCGCATTTTGTATTTCCACAAGAAACGGACGGCGTCGATGTGTCCAGACAATTGAACAGTTTCAGTACTCAGAACAATACCTACTCTACCAATGTCGATCTAACCGGTCATTTCGATACTTTCGGGCTGCGTCATACCTTGCTTTTGGGCGGTGACTATTATCGGATAGACTCGGTGTTTGCCAATTCTGTCAGCGATCCTGATCGGTCAAACATCAATCTTCTCAATCCGGTGCATCCTGGCACCGCTTTTACCCAGCCGCTATTTCCAATGGTCTTGAATACTAACCGTACCGATCAGTACGGCCTTTATATCCAGGACCAAATAAAACTACCGTATAACTTTCACGTGATGGGCGGTATTCGCTACCAAAATTTTCATCAAAACCACCTGGCTGATTTTCCCAGCTTTGATTTCAACTTGCCTTCAGTGCAATCCAACGATGCCGTTACACCTCGCGTCGGTATTTTGTGGCAACCCAAAAGCTGGCTTAGCTTGTATGCTAACTATGTCGAAAGCTTTGGGGTAAATACCGCCTTTACCTTCACACCTGATAACAAACCGGTGCCGCCCACCGAAGGCCAACAATACGAAGGCGGCATCAAGACTGAATTTTTCGATGGTCGCCTGCGCGCCACGCTCGCATATTACGACCTAACCAAAACCAATGTTCCCACTTCTGATTTAAGTCATCCTGGGTTTTCGGTTTTAACGGGAGCCGTGCGTAGCCGTGGGCCAGAATTGGATATTACCGGGGAAATTTTGCCGGGCTGGAATGTGATTGCCACTTACGCCAATACCGATGCCCGAATCATTAAGACTGTGGAAACGGGTTATCAGGCGCTTGGCACGCGCTTTTGGAATGTGCCCCGAAATACCGGCAGTCTATGGAGTACCTACGAACTCAAAGACGGTGATCTGCAGGGCTTCAAGTTCGGCGGTGGCGTGACGGTACGCGATGGACAAACGGCTTGTTGCAGCTTCCCGGCGTTTACGCTGCCGGGCTATGCCACGGTCGGCTTGTTGGCGGCTTATAGCGTGGATGTGGGGAACGCTAAAATAACTGCTCAACTGAACGTCGACAATCTATTGGATAAACAATATGTGTCGGGTCTATTTACGAATTATTTTGTCCCCGGCGGATTTAATGCCGGTTATGCCGACTTTGGCCAGCCCCGTACCTTCGTAGGGTCGATCAATATTCAATATTAGCTGTGAAGGGTGAGCTGCGTAGGCCGGAGTTGCCGGTGCGTTTCCCTTTAGAGCCAATACATTTCTTACGATACGGCCTCGATAATTGATCTGTGTTAAATGACTCGACCAATGCCGTTATTTGACTCAATGATAGCCTTTAGTACGAAGCCGTCAGCAAACTACTCCGGCTTCCGCAAGGGACAGCTTGAAACACTCTTGGTATTTCAAGGGGGCGACCGCCTGAGAGAGGGCGCGGAAGTTATTGAAATCGATAACTTGAGGTAAATGGCGTAATTTTTGCTGAATTGTGCTCCTCCTCGTCCAATTTGATTGCCCGACAAATGCGTTGTTATGTCTAAAACTGTCGTTCTGTTCAAACCGCTCAGCTGGCCGCAGTCCATGGGCCGGCAAATGCAGCAATCCCGCCAGTTGCAGGTGGGTGTTTTATACGACAATCATTACGAGGACTTGAAGGCCTTTCTTAGCGCTAACTGTCGCGACCAGGGGGTGGTGGAGGTAATCCTGCAAGACGTTTATTTACGCCTGATGGAAATGGACGATTTGTCGGTGATGCAAACCCCGGCGGCCTACCTCAATCGTCTGGCCCACAATTTATTGATTGACCATTTTCGCCGCCGGCAAAGGGAAACGCAGCGTTTCGTCGAAGAAACGGAACATGCCTGGGAATTGGCCGACGAAGCACCCGGCTTGCACGAAGAACTACATTATCGCCAGCAACTGGACGCCTACGATACTATCCTCGCGCAATTGCCGCCGCCGGCGCCGGAAATCGTCTATCTGCATCGGGTGCTGGGTTTGACGCACACCGAAATCGCCCGGCGCTTCGGCAAGTCGAAAAGCTGGGTGGAAAAATCCATCGCCAAGTCCTTGCTGCATTGCCGAAATAAGCTGCGGGATTTCGAGCCGTGAGGTATGGTAGCTGCCTTGCCTGGGCCCATCCATTTATGCAAAATCACCCGAACGACCAAGACCGCATCGCCGCCGAAGCCGCCGACTGGGTGGCGCGGCTCGGTTCCGGCGAAGTCAGCGACCAGGACAGAAAACACTTTAACGCCTGGGTCGCCCAATCGCCCGAACACCGGGCCTTGTTTTTCGAATTGCGCAAACACTGGCAATCGTTGGGTAATGCCGCCGAACAATGGCAACCGCTTGCCAAAGCACCATCCGCCGGATGGCGGGCTTACGCCTCGGCCGCTGTTTTGCTGTTAACGCTAGGCTTGGCATCATGGCATTATCAGCTCGGCGATTATCTTTTAGCCGATCATTACACGGCGATAAGCAAGCGCAGCCAAACCACATTAACCGACGGCAGTACCTTGTATTTAAACACCGATTCCGCGGTTGCCGTGGAATTTACCGGGCAGAAACGTCAGATCAGGCTGTTGCATGGCGAAGCCGAATTCAGCGTGGCCCACGACCGCAATCGGCCGTTTACCGTCAGCGCCGGCCCGGACCGGATCACGGCACTGGGTACCGACTTCAGCGTTTACCGTAACGACGGGCTAACCACCGTGACGGTTTTCGAAAACACCGTGCAAGT
Source organism: Methylomonas albis (assembly GCF_014850955.1). Lineage (NCBI taxonomy): Bacteria > Pseudomonadati > Pseudomonadota > Gammaproteobacteria > Methylococcales > Methylococcaceae > Methylomonas > Methylomonas albis. The sequence continues at coordinate 1,743,782 of NZ_JACXSS010000001.1, read as the reverse complement.
CGAGCATGGCAATCGAGTGATCGGGGTATTGAACCAGGGCCAACAACAATTCATCGATTCCTCAACCGGCCCCAGCGCAATCGAACGGATCGACAGCGACGATGCTCGCGCCTGGCGCGACGGCAAACTGGTATTTACCGCCCGTCCGTTGCGGGAGGTCATCGATCAAATCAATCGCCACCGGCCCGGCAAACTGCTGCTGTTGAACGAGGTTGCGGCCCGATATCCGGTCAGCGGCGTGTTCAAAATCGCCGAACTGGATGGCGCGGTAAATACCATCGCCGAGACGCTGCATCTGAACTCGATGCAAATCAACGGTTTGCTGACGGCCTATTACTGATTGGGCCGCCGCTTCAGCTATCCAATTACGAACTGTTTCGAAAAAAATTTTACGACATCCTATTGTCCGCTTCGTCTGTCTAGTGATTCACCGAAAACTCATTGGACAACAAAAGGAAACGAAGCCTATGACTCATGCACATCCGATATTGGCGACACTGCTCGCCTTGGGCAGCGCCGCCGCAATTTCCAACCCGGTATTGGCCGAGAACGGCACCACCGAAACCCAATCCGCACTGCGCGAATTCCACATCCCGCCGCAATCACTAGCCGAAGCGCTGAAAAACTTTAGTCGGCAAAGCGATCTGCAACTGTTTTATAACGCCGACCTGGTCGCCGGCATGGGCAGCCCCGGCGTCAACGGCCGTTATACCCAGGAACAAGCCCTGGAACGCTTACTGCAGGGCAGTCAGTTATCGTACCGTGTCAGAAACGACAATACGCTGATATTAGAGAAATCGGCGGTGAAAGTTGTGGAGCCGCAATCGGCAACGACCTTGCCAGCAGTCAAAGTGGTCGGTCAAGCGCAATACGACGCCACAGATCCCTATAATGAAGACTACGTCCTACCCAACGCCACATCCGGTACTAAGACAGATACGCCAATCATGGAAACACCGTTGAACGTGCAAGTTATTTCCAAGCAGGTTTTGAAGGATCAACAGGTAATTACGCTGGCGGATTCTTTGAAAAATGTGAGTGGTGTAGTGACTAATGCGCAGGGTGCTGGTGGGTATAGTCCCTATTTCAATGGCGGAGGCGCGTCTACCGACATCACCTTGCGTGGTTTTGTTGCAGAAACCACGTTTCGTAACGGTTTCAGGCTGCAACAGGGGGGCAGCAACCGAGAAATGGCCAATGTCGAATCTGTCGAAGTCCTGAAAGGTCCGGCGGCCATACTTTATGGCCTAGTCGAGCCCGGCGGTATGGTCAATGTGATTACCAAACAACCGTTAGCAACGCCGTATTATGCTTTTAACCAGCAATTCGGTTCGTATGATAATTATCGGACTACGCTGGATGCCACCGGTCCGGTCACTGGCAATAAGGACATTCTGTACCGGATGAATATGTACTATCAAAACAGCGGCTCGTTCCGGGACTTTGTCAGTACCGACGATTTATTTTTAGCGCCGGTGCTGAAGTGGGTTATTAGCCCGAAAACCCAGGCCACGGTTGAATTTGAATATAACCACAAACATAATGGCGCGGATACCTTTTTCAATCCCTTTATCGGTGGACAACTCACCAATACGCCGATAAGCCGGAATTATGGCGAAAAGTCACCTTCTATCACCGAGACTTTTTTCGGCAGTTTTAATTGGTCGCACCAGTTTAACGATGATTGGTCTATCAAACATAGATTATCGGTTAACCAACAGCGGGGGAGTGTCAATAACTATCAGCAACCAATTGGTACCGTTACTGATAATTTCATGCAGAATGTCTTTGTCGCAAATACCCCTAACAATGGCATATCCGTCTTACGGCAAGGCTTCAGTGACGTTTCACAATACAATACATATGCCACCAATCTGGATCTGACAGGTCATTTTGATACATTTGGGTTGAAACATACTTTGCTGATAGGTGGCGATTATTACCGGCTAAATAACACCTTGGGGTTAAATTATTCTCAGGCACAGTCTACTGGGGCATTTTCATACATCGACCCCTACAATCCAGTTCATCCAGGCAATCCAATTGATCTAGGATTTGTCAGCACGCCATTTGTAACGGCAAATCAAGCTGACCAATACGGTTTATACATACAAGATCAGATCAAGTTACCTTATGACTTGCATGTCACCGGCGGCATCCGCTATCAGAACTTACATCGGAATTTAACAACTGTGCAAGGAGGCGTGACCACAGAGAGAAATTCCCAAAGTCAGGATGCAGTAACGCCTCGGGTCGGTATTTTATGGAACCCACAAAGTTGGATTAGCCTTTATGCCAATTATGCCGAAAGTTTTGGAGCAACATCTTTCGGCCTAGTATATGCAGGTCCAAGTCAATTCAGATCGATTGACCCCACCAGTGCGACGCAATATGAAGGCGGCATCAAGACCGAGTTTTTCGATGGCCGTTTACGCGCTACTCTAGCTTATTACGATTTAACAAAAACCAACATTGCAACTAGCGATCCTAATCCGTTACACCAATGCGGCGGCGGCTGTGCAATCGCAATAGGTGCCGTTCGTAGTCGTGGGCCGGAACTGGATATCCAAGGCGAAATTCTGCCTGGCTGGAACACGATTGCCACCTGGGCCAACACCGATATTATCGTCGCCAAAACCAATGAAAAAAATGATTCGCTCAACGGCCTTAATGTTGGCGACCGAATGATTAACGTGCCGCGCAACACCGCCAGCTTTTGGAGCACCTACGAACTTTTGGACACTGACTTTAAAGGACTCAAGTTTGGTGGTGGTGTCACGGTACGAGATGGACAATTAGGCTCGGGTGGAACAAACCTTGATGGTAGTATAAGCAATCCTTCCATCAAAACACCCGGCTATGCGACTCTCGGCCTGATGGCGGCTTATAGCCGTGCCTTCGGCAAGTCAAAAATTACTGTTCAGTTTAATATCGATAATCTACTGGATAAACGCTACGCCATAAACACAAATGGATATTTAAACGATCCCGCTGCCGGTATTTCCGGAGCGTTTGTAAGTTATGGCGCGCCGCGAACCTTTCTAGGCTCGATTAGTATTCAATATTGAACCTGAAAAAAGCCGTATAGGGCGGGCAAACAGCTTTATCGTTTGCCCGCCCTACATTTTCTTTCCGCATCAATTCACCATGTGATGGCTTTGCTGGGCAGGCCGGGGCTCGCAATATCCGGCCGGCGCAAAACCTAAACCCAAAAACAAATCGCGATCCCCTGAGAAAATTACCGCCCCTCAACCGTCTTATGGATGACACGATTTCTTTAACCCAGGATAGACGGTAGCCGATAGGCCGTCCGCGCACGGCGAAACCGGCGGAATCATGAAAAACGCATTTTTTTGTCCGGAATCTCCGGCGCAATTCGTCTTATTGTTTAAACGCTAATGACTAACTACTTATGACACGACATTTCTGGGTATTGCTGCACCGTTACGCCGGCCTGTACATGGCATTTTTTTTGACCGTGGCCGGATTGACCGGCAGCGTGTTGGCGTTTTATCACGAACTGGACGGCTGGCTGAATTCCGAGCATCATCAGGTAGCTATCCTCGACCGGCCTATGCTGGACGACTTTGTATTGCGCGACAAGGCGCTGGCCCTGCTACCGCAAGCACAGATCAACCAAGTCAGCTTCAACCGCAAACCGGGGCAAGTCTATGAAGCCGGTTTGACGCCACGCACCGATCCCGCCACCGGCAAGCCCTATGAATTGGGCTTTCTAGCGATGCGCCTTAATCCCTACAGCGGAGAATTGATCGATTACGGCAAGGACGAAGGCTATTGGCCGTTGACCCGGCGCAACATTCTCAATTTTATCTATGCCTTGCATTATTCGCTGGCTTTGGGCGAGGTGGGCGTGTGGTTGTTCGGCATCGCGGCCTTGATCTGGACCATCGATTGTTTCGTGGCGTTTTATCTGACGTTTCCTGTTCGACGCAAAAAAGTAGGATGTGCCGAGGTACGAGGCGCATCGGTCGCGAACGATGCGCTTCACTACGTTCAGCACATCCTACCGTTTATTTCTGTTTCGAAGAACGAGAACACCCAATCCGGTTTTTGGTCGCGTTGGGCGTTAGCCTGGAAGGTCAAGTGGCCGGCGTCGGCGTTTCGGCTCAATTTCGATTTGCATCGGGCCGGCGGCTTGTGGACCTGGTTGATGCTGTTCGTGTTTGCCTGGTCGTCGGTTGGTTTCAACTTGGGGCCTCAGGTTTACCAACCGGTGATGAAGACGCTGTTCGATCTGCCTGATTTCAGCCAGTTTCCGATTGCCAATCTGCCCCAGCCTAGACCTGCACCAAACATAGCTTGGCAAGACGCCCATGCGATTGGTCGAAGCTTGATGGCCGAACAAGCCCGGTTAAACGATTTCCAAATAATCAACGAGGAAGCCTTGCAATATCAGCCGGACAAAGGCTTGTTCGGCTATGTGGTCATGAGCGACCGGGATATCAACGATAAAAATGGCAGCACCATCGTTTTTTTCGATGGTGATAGCGGTGCGTTTGTCAGCTTGTTTACTCCTTCCCGTCAAAATGCCGGCATGACTATCAGCATGTGGTTATTTGCGTTGCACATGGCGGCGGTCTGGGGTTTGCCTTACAAAATCTTCGTCTGTCTAATGGGCTTGGTGGTGGCGATGCTGTCGGTTACCGGGGTTTATATTTGGCTGAAAAAGCGGCGGGCGTCGAAGTTGAAGCGTCCAGTCTCCGTATTCGTCAACTAAAGGAGAGATGATTCATGTTAGAAGCTTGCGAGCTGAGCAAAGCCTATGGCGCAAACCTGGCGCTGAACGCACTGAACCTGCGCGTCGCGCCTGGCGAAATCTTTTGCCTATTGGGCGCCAACGGTGCCGGTAAAACCACCACGATTCATTTGTTCCTTAACTTCATTGCTCCTAGCGTAGGTGTCGCCAGGATCGGCGGTTTCGACGTCAGCCGCGATACCGGGCAAGCCCGGCAAATGGTGGCTTATTTGCCGGAGAACGTCGCACTGTATCCGCGTTTGTCCGGCGTCGAGAATCTGGATTATTTCAGCCGGCTGTCAGGGCACCGCTACGCTAAAAAGCAGCTGCGCAATTTCCTGATGGCCGCCGGTTTGCTGGAGGAGGCGGCTGATAAACCGGTGGCTAATTATTCCAAAGGCATGCGGCAGAAGGTCGGCATCGCCATTGCCTGCGCCAAGGAAGCCAAGGTGTTGTTGCTGGACGAACCAACGTCCGGCCTCGATCCGCAAGCGTCTTACGAGTTTTCCAATTTGCTGCGCACGCTGGCCGATTCCGGCGTGGCGATTTTGATGGCGACTCACGATTTGTTCCGGGTCAAGGAATCCGGTCACCGGGCCGGCATCATGAAGGGCGGCAAAATGCTGACGGTGTTGAATACCGGCGAGATCAGCGCCGCCGAGCTGGAACGGATTTATCTGCAATACATGCAGGCCGGCTTACATGTGGCCGAGGCGGCTTTATGATCCGTACGATAGCGAATAAGGAATTCACCGAATGCCGCCGCGACGGCCGCTTTCGTCTGGCCGCTTCGTTGATGCTGGTATTGATGATGGCTTCCAGTCTATTGGGTTGGCGCAATTATCGGGATTTGCTAAATCAGGCCGCCGAAGCCGCCGAGCACGATTACCAACGCTTCGGCCAGCAGGATTCCAAGCATCCGCACGACGCCGCGCATTACGGCATTTACGCCTTCAAATCCCCAAGGCCGTTGACTATCGTCGACGGCGGTATAGAACCCTATGTCGGCAGCGCGATCATGAACGGCGCGCATATTCAGGGTGAGATGGAGTTTCCGCCGGCTCGGGACATGAGCGCCTTGCAACGCTTCGGCGACTTGAGCCCGGCCCTCGCCGCGCAGACCTTATTACCGTTGTTGGTGATATTGTTGAGCTTTCCAGCCTTCGCCGGCGAGCGTGAACAAGGCACTTTACGGCAACTGTTGAGCCTGGGTGTGCGGCCCAATGCGGTTTTGTGGGGCAAGGTCGCCGGTATTGCCAAGGTCTTGGCGGCGGTGCTGTTGCCGGTGGCCGTGTTGGGCATTGCCGGCACTGGCTGGCTGGCGCCGGTCGAGTCGCGCGGCGACGAAATGCTGCGCGCCGTTTTGTTGGTGTTGCTCTACGGTCTATATCTGGGCATCCTGTTGTTGCTGTCGCTGGGCGTGTCGGCCTGCTGCCGGTCCGCGCGTACCGCGTTGGCACTTTTGCTGGTGTTCTGGGGCGTCACGGTGTTTGCCGTGCCGAGAGCTCTACTGGATGTCGGCGGCCGATTTTACCCGACGCCAGCCAATGTCGAGTTCTGGCAGTCTTTCATGAAGGATTTGAATCAGGCCTGGCAAGACGACGAAGACGCCTTACGGAAAAAACTGCTGGCGGAATATCGGGTCGAACGTATTGAGGATTTGCCGTTCGATTACACCGGCCAGAGCATGCAGGTCGGCGAACAAGCCGCCTGGCGGGTTTGCGAAGCGTACGCACGACAACGCTTCGACCTGTACAGCCGGCAAAATCGTCTCCTGGAATGGGGCACGCTGATCGCGCCGTCGGTCGGCGTTTCGCTGTTGTCGATGGCGCTGACCGGCAACGACTTGCTTCAGCATCAGGATTTCACCCGGCAGGTGGAACAGCACCGCCGCGCCATGAACACCTTGCTTAACGATTATGTCGCCCAGCTTCAGCAAAAAGGCGCCAACGGTTGGGACAATACCTTGATCAAGGCCGACGCCGCATTGTGGCAAAGCATTCCGCCGTTTAGCTATCGCCCGCCAAACGCAAGCAGCGCGCTGAACGCCTATCCCTTGGCCATCGCACTGATGTTGGCCTGGGCGATGGCCGCCGTTGGCTTTGCCCGATACGCCGTATCCCGGCTGTCTGGGGTGTGAGATGAGTCTCTTCAGCCTGTTTTTACTGGAAGCCAGGCAACTGCGTTTCGACCGGGTGTTTTGGGCCACCGTTATGCTCAGCAGCCTGGCGTTGTTATTCGGCTTGGCGAACGGCCAACATTGGCTGGACGGTCAGCAGGCGCAAATCGCCGGTTACGAAACTCAAACCCGCCAACAATTCGAGGCGCTGCGCAAGGCAGCCGACGACCTACGCGAACAAGGGGCGGCACCCGCGCAAAGTTTGACGGCGCGCAACGGCGACCCGCGTTATGCGTTGGCCTTCGGCAGCGCAATGCAACACATCTGCCGGCACGGCGGCGATTTGGCGGCGCTGGCCGTCGGCCAAAGCGATCTGTACAACGCCTGTATTTCGGTGACAGCCTGGGAAATCGGCGGCGCTTACGACGAACAACTGCACCGCAATCTGGAAAACCCATTGCGGCTATTGTTCGGCGGTTTTGATGCGGCCTTCGTCATCCTGACTTTGCTACCGATTGCGGTGTTGATCATCGGCTATAACCAATTGTCCGGCGAGCGGGAACTGGGTACTTTGCCGTTGCTGAGCTGCCAGCCGCCGGCGGTAAGACGCATCATCGCCGCTCGCTTTGCGGTCAGAGCGGTGGTGTTTTTGCTGTTGACGCTGGCGCCGCTCAGCCTGGCATTTTGGTTTTGGACAACCCAGCCGGAAAAATCGCACACCGGTTTGGCATTGGCCGGCTGGTTGGCGGTGACGGCGGCTTATCTGCTGTTCTGGTTTAGCTGTGCGTTCTGGGTCAATACCCGCGGCAAAAGCACCGCCGAAAACGGCTTGCTGCTGGCGGGCTTGTGGCTGTTGTTTGTCGTGGTCTTGCCGGGTTGTTTGAATCTAAGCCTGAAGCAATGGTATCCGTTGCCTTCGCGGATGGAATACATCGACGCCAGCCGGGAAGCCACCATCGAAGTCGGCAAGCGCAAGACCGAATTGCTGGGCAAATATCTGATCGACCATCCGGATCGGGTGCCGAACACCCAAAGTGTCAATGTCGATGACTTCATCCAGACCCGCATCGCGCTGGATGAAGAAACCGAACGGGTGTTGGCACCCGGCCAAGCCGAGTTCGACGAACAGCAACGCCATCAGCGCGACTTCGTCGAACGCTTACGCTTTTTGTCGCCGGCCATCGTCTACCAGCAATTCGTCCATCAACTGACCGGCCAAGGCCAGGATCATCAACAAGCTTTTCTGGCTGCCGTCGCCGATTATCATCGACGGCTGCGGGCGTTTTATTTTCCGAGATTTACGCTGGATACACCGACGTTTTCCGAATACGACGCGATACCGCAATTCCAACAACCGCCCGTATCCATTGAAGAGCATGTCTCCCAATTGCTGGGCGCTTGTGCCGGCTTATCACTGCCAATGTGGTTATTGGTGATTGGCGGTTGGCGCAGGTTGCGGCGGATCGGCGTCAAGGTCGAAGCATGAGGATAGTGGAAGGATTCGTCATCGGGTTGCCCGCTTTGTTGCTAAGCCTATCCATTACTACCTGGGCCGACGAAGCGGTTCAGGTCCGCACCGCGCCGCTCTCGCAACTGGCGATTTATCCCGAATCCGCCGCGCCGGCGGTGGTGGTGAGCCTGAACCATTCGGCGATTGCCTCGCAAATCGACGCGCTGGTGGTCGATTTGCCGGTGCGAGTCGGGGACAGCGTCAAGGTCGGGGCGGTGCTGGTGCAACTGGCCTGCCGGGATTTCGAGCTGGAACGCTCGCGCCTGCAAGGCGAAAGGCTAGCCACCCAGGCCAAGCTGGAACTGGCGCAATGGCAACTCCAGCAGGCCGAAACCCTGGCCCGGCAACAAACTCTGCCGGAAGAACAAGTGCAGGAAAAACGCTCGCAACTGGCGGTGCTGCGCGGCGATCTGGCGGCCCATGGCGCGCGCATCGAAACCACCGAACGGCCTACAGCAAGCTTCGCATGTTTTCGGCTGCCGGTTAATTCAAACGTTATACGAGCAATTTATGACATAAACCGGCCATTCAGAAATCAACATCGAAGGTCGGAAATTGGCCCAGACTGTGTCAAAACGCCTAACTTGATATAATAGGCTCAGGTTATTGATGAGGTCAGCCGATGAAACGTTTCATTGAAGGTGAATGCCGAACACAAACAACGTTATTGCCGGAAAGTATCGACGACTACATCACCGATACCAATCCAGTGCGCGTCGTTGATGTTTTTGTCGACGAACTGGACCTGGGCAAGCTTGGATTTGACGGCGTTGAACCGGCGATCACCGGTAGGCCGGCCTATCATCCCGCCATTCTCTTGAAGATTTACATCTACGGTTACCTCAATCGCATTCAATCCAGTCGGCGTCTTGAGAAAGAGACACAACGTAATGTCGAACTGATGTGGCTGGTTGGACGACTGACGCCCGACTTCAAGACCATTGCCAATTTCCGTAAAGACAACGGCAAAGCGATTCAAAGCGTCTGCCGTCAGTTTATCGTGTTGTGCCAGCAACTGGGTTTGTTCTCGGAAGCTTTAGTGGCCATCGATGGTAGCAAATTCAAGGCGGTCAATAACCGGGATCGGAATTTCACCAGCGCCAAGTTGCAAAGGCGAATGGAAGAAATCGAGTCAAGCATCAATCGCTATCTGACAGCACTCGACACTGCCGACCGGCAAGAGCCAGCCATTGCCAAGGCCAAGTCCGAACGCCTGCAAGATAAGATTGCTGCCCTGAAAGCGCAGATGAAAGCGCTCAAGGACATCGAAGTCGAGCTCAATAAGACACCCGACAAACAGATTTCCCTGACCGATCCGGATGCCCGTTCCATGAAGACGCGTGGCACCGGCATCGTTGGCTACAATGTTCAGACGGCCGTCGATACCCAGCATCACCTGATTGTTACCCATGAGGTGACCAATGTCGGCATTGACCGAGACCAGCTGACCTCAATGGCTAAGCAAGCCCGCACAGCCATGGGTGTCCAAGACCTAACGGCCATTGCTGATCGCGGCTATTTCAAGAGTGAAGAAATTCTGGCCTGCCATGAAGCCGGTATCACACCCCTCGTCCCCAAATGCAAAACCTCTTCAGCCAAAGCTGCTGGAAGATTTGATAAGGCAGATTTTATTTACGACGCCGAGAACAACGAGTACCGATGTCCGGCCGGCCAACGCCTCATCTGGCGATACAGTACTGTTGAGCGAGAAATGAAAGTACACCGTTATTGGAGTTCATGCTGCCAACAATGTGAACTCAAAGCCAAGTGCACCCCAGGCGAACAGCGACGGATTACACGTTGGGAGCATGAAGATGTTCTGGATGCCATGCAAACGCGTTTAGACCAAGCACCAGACAGCATGCGTATTCGGCGCCAGACGGTGGAGCATCCCTTCGGCACCCTCAAGGCATGGATGGGTGCAACCCATTTTCTGACCAAGACACTTGATCGCGTCAGCACCGAGATGAGCCTACATGTACTGGCCTACAACCTTAAAAGGGTGATGAATCTACTGGGAACCACTGCATTGATGGAAGCAATGGTGGCCTGACGGCCATTTATTGCTCTTTTTTAGCCTATTACCGATGGCTATCAGCATCAATTTGGTCAAATCAAGTCGATAAACCAGTTAACGCCATTCAGAAACGTTAGCCGCTCAGGACCGCGCGATTTCAACAGAATTGGTCGATACGGGCTGGGTATTTCATCTATTCAACGTTTTTACACAGTCTGGGCCGATCTCCAGCACTCGAAAGCTCGCTGGATATTTATCGGAAGTGGCTGCTCTGGTCGTAATACTCAGCGGTAAGTTGCAATAGCCAACGGGCTTATGCCGAATGTCAACCGATTCTAACGGCACCATACAACGTCACCTATTCTCGCCCTACCTACTAAACCTCATAGCCTGTCTCCCGCCTAACACCACCGTTGTATCAGGCTGGTAAAACGAGCATCGAACAATTGCAAGAGAACGCCACCCCATTCGCTCAAGCTCAAGTCCGGCCAGTTTAATGCCAAACCCACGCTCCAATACGATCAATAAAACCTAGCCACCCGCTTCCACTATCGCTTTAATGGCCGACAAGCCCTGCTCCCACTGGCCGCCGACCATTTTGTCGCAATTCATGATTAAACTCATGACTTTGCCGATGAAGTTATTTTTTCCGGACATGCTCCAGACCAGAATGGTGTTGCCCCCATCTGCTTTGAACGTAAATTCGGCGATGCTGCTGGCTTTAAACGGTTTAAGAAAATCGAGCCTAAAACGTATCAAATCGTACGGACGGCTCTCGACGATGGTCATACTGCCCTCGCCTACTTTGTTGTTACCGGCCCAGCTCATGTTTGCACCGACACCGGCTTGCGGACCGGAAAAACTGTTTTTGGCGTTTGGGTCTAGTTTTGCCCACGGCGACCAAGCTTCCCAGTTTTGCAAATCGTTAACTTGGGCAAAAACACTTGCCGGCGGCGCGGCTATGCTGGCGGAACGGGTGACTTGGAATTGGTTCGGTTGTTTGCTGGCCAATGCCAGCACTATCAGTACCGCCATAGCAAAGACGATCAGGATTATTTCTAACATGGCAGCGGGCTCCGATTTTGTTAAAAAACAAGATGATAACTCAGCCAAGGTGGACTTTTCATTACGCCATTGCAGACGATATTTTGTTCAATGCCAATAAATACCCACCAATCCCACCCAATGATCGCCGGCATAGGCATTCGGGCGTTGAACGCCCAAACCCAATCGCCAGTCACCGACGACGGGATAAAGCAATTTGACCGTCGCCGCCCCCAAAGCATTGCTGCCGGATAAATAATCGCCATTGATCCGCAGCTTGTCGAACAACGGCGCTTCTATATTCACATGCAGTCCTACGCTCTGAAAGCCGGCCAAAGCCGCATTGGCGTAATACAGACCTGTATCGACATTCGTGTCCCAGTCCGGCAAATGTCGTTGATATTCCAGGTAGGAAAAACTCATAAATACGGTAGTTTGCGCCAGCAGGCCAAGGCCGCTCTGGGTGCCGGCGATAAGTTGCCTATCTTGCGTCAGCCAGTGTTTTTCCACGCTTAACATCAGGTCCGGCTGAAAAGGCACTGAAGGCACGGCTGTGGATACAAATTGCCCGTTCAGCAAACTCAGCCCCAAATCCCAGCCCGCTGCCAAACCGTAATTGGCCGAGAGATTGGCAACCGCCGCCGCGGCAAAAATATTGGTTTCCTGTTCAATATCGACAGTACCCACGTCTGTCGCGTCGATTTCCGGCATATTGCGTACCGGTTTCTTGTGCTGACCGGTGTCGGCGCGTTCTTTGGCTGTTACGTCAACAAAGAACAAAATCAGAAGCGCGAAACACCCTAGCGCAATTTTTGCCTTGCATCCTTCGTTAAGCATTTACCTCGACCCTGGACCAGTTGCCTGGCAGCTTGACTATTTGTGGCGGTTTGGGCAAGCAAGCAGAAGCCTAAAACTTACTCGAAAACGGGGTGGCAAAAAATATTTGCACACATGGTATTGTATCGCTACTATATCGATACAATACCTTACCGGAGAGCCTAGCATGCGCAAAATAATGATAATAACCGGCATCTTAATGTTGAATTTGCTGAATACGAGCAGCGTTAACGCTCAGTCACAGCCATTGTCCGCAGACATAATTCCCACCAGTAACTTGCCCACACTTCATACCAAGAGTGCTGACCAGTTTGACGATCTGAAAACCGAGTTAAGCATTTATTCTTTGATTGCCGGCATCTATGCACTGTATTGGCTGAAACAGCGGACCTAAACCAAGCTGTTCAGAACGGGCGAAGTCAATGCCGATTGTCTATCTTGCCTTCAGCGTGAATAGCGGTTTGCAAGTCGATCAGACTCTGCCCGTTCACCCTAATTACGCCCCGATAAGGTCGGTCCAAATCCAGAATAATGAAAACCATCACTACAATCAGCCAAACTAATATGTAGGTGACAAACGATGTGCGATGTCCTGCCAAACCATTGGTATAGCCGACGAGCGCACCGGCCATCACGAAGGTGGTGTACAACAAGGCCAGCACTAACTCGGGTACATGTCGATTCAGCTCGGCATCACGCTTGCTAAAATTATCGATCAAATCGTTCAGAGCGGGGATAAATAAGCCGGTGGTCACCGGACTCGGCGCCTGTTCATTCGCCTGGCGGGCGTAGTCCCAGAGGATAGCTTGCATCCTTGCGGCCTCGGCGATCAGAGCTTCCCGCTGTCCATGTTGGGTCAGATCGACGCTGCCGGTCCGCACCCGCAAATCCACATAGTTACGCATCAAGCCAATCACATCCTCGCGTACCGTCAACGGTAATAGCTGCGCGCGCAAATACGCAGTGCCGATTGCATTGGCTTCGTCCACTACCGCCTCGCTCCGACTGTCGTAGCGCTGCAAGGACAGCGAAAAGGTAAAACCCAGCAACAATGCCAGAATACCGAGTAAAGACCCCGAAATCGAGTTGACATGACCTTTGAAATTATCGTCCACCTTAGGCTTGATACGTAAACCCAACCGATAACCCAGCTCGATTGCCAGCGCCATTGACCCCAGCAGCAAGCAGGCGATCAGTAGACTATTGATGTCGTAGCTAATTTCGTTCATAACGTGAAATGATGAAAGTGCCTGGAATCCTTAATTTAAGCAAACTTGGCACCAGTTGATCAGGGTTTATTTGCTTGAACACTCTTCCCACCAGAACATTGGGCGCTATCGAAACAACTCTAATCCACCTGAATAGGTGTATAAGTTTGCTGGCGGGTTATTTCGAGTCGTTGGTGTTCACTGGCATACAGGCATCATTGAGATTATTTGTCGGACAAAACCATCAAAAAATACGGAGTACACATCATGAGCAAAGCCCAAAAAAGCAACAAAGAAGCCAAGAAACAGCCGGCCTTGAGCCCAAAAGAAAAAAAAGCCGCGAAAAAAGCCAAAAAAGAATCGCTGTCTTAAACACTTCAAGCCAAGCCCCGCGGCCAGTGTGAATTCACACTGGTCTCGCCCTGGAAAGGCTTTAGAAACCGCGCCCGTCATTCCAGCGCGATAGTTCCCTCAATACAATGGCTGATGCCTGCCGCCGGTGCTTCCAAAGTCATTTTCACACTAATACTCTCCGAACCGTTTAATCTTCCGGATTCCAACGCTTTGACCACGGCGTGTTCAATTTCGCGTTGCGAACTGATACCGACAGTTTTTAGGAATTTTCTGATTTCCATATTAAATGTGTCTTCGTTCATGCCGATCACCTGCTAAGGGGTTGATTAAATGGCATGGGCAAATAATCTATTGCCGCTTGCCGGTCTAAAGAAGCTTTCGAGAAAAGTCCTCGGACGAACTAAAAATCTTGGAAATATCTTTAATAATTTCAACGCTTCGTCCGCACCGACGTTCGGTAAGCCGTTTGTCTCGGATTATATCCGGCACTTTGTCGAGATTGAGTCTTCGATCATTATGCCAGCTGCGAAATTTATACTCTCTGACCATCACCAGCTTGTTCTTAAATCGCCTGCCCTTCAGTTTCTGTATCGCGCGCGCACCGGCCCTATCCGAATCGACATGCACCATACCGTGAAATTCGTAGGCTTTCGCGCGCGTGTCCTGTATGACCAGAATTTCTGTTTTCAATATTCGTCCGGAACGGAAAAAGAAGTTTCTTTTCACGGCCGCAGCCACATATTCTTGCAGTTCGCTAATTTGGCTGTTTGCCGGAATATTTCTGACAAAAATTATCATATGTACTCGTAACGGTTTGAAATTCGCGTCATTTGAGCGATCAAGATAGTGGCAAACTTGCAAAAATGCCAATTATTCGGCGATGGCTTAACAGCATCGGATACAGCTAGAAGACGCTACCAGCCGGGTAAGCAGCAGCTAGCACTGCGTCGAGTTTAAGGACTTAATACACAATCAGTTGGATAATTGCTGTTGCTGGGCCTTGGCATTGAAATGATCGATATCGGTGATCAATTCGCAATTGCTTATTAAACCCTTTTGTAATTGCTGGTAATAAAAATAGGCCCCGCTGCCGCCCAACCAAACCTTGGTTGCTTCGCCGTTGACCGCGTCGACTATCAGCTGTAATTCGTCGATGGTGACCTGCTCCGGCGGAGTCTTGACCAAACCCATCACAATTACGTCCGGCTTCAAGTGTTGGCAGGCCTCGACTATATCCTTGGCAGGCAGGTCCGCGCCCAGATAGTAACAGTTATAGCCCTGATTGGCGGCAATCAAGCAGCTCACCAAAATCCCAAACTCATGCGGATCGCCACTCGGCGTGGCGAACAACATGCCCGGATTATTTTTAGAATGATGATGCAGGTTGTTGACCATGCTCAACACAATCCGCTTGATACAGCTGGAAAACATGTGTTCCTGAGCGATATTCAATTTGCCGTCATGCCAAAGTTCACCCACTGATTGCAAGGCAGGCAACAAAATGTCTCTGGCGTAGTCCAACGGCTCGGCAGCAATCAGCGCCTTCTTCAACAATTGTTCGCAGCGTTCGATTCGGTAATGCTTTAAAGAATCGATGATCTGCGCCAGCAACGGCGAGGATTCTGTTGCCGGTTGTACAGCGACTTGTTTCTGAAAATCCTGCAGTTGCTGGCTGTCCAAGGCGGCCAGCTTGCCGATGGGATGGCCCTTGCGGGTGAGATTGACCAACAGCGTCAACTTTTCCAAATCCTGTTGTGAATAGAAACGCCGCCCCGTACTGTTTCGCTCCGGCATGATGCAGGCGTAGCGACGTTCCCAGGCTCTTAGTGTTTCCGCTGTTAATCCGGTTAAGGAGGTAATCGCTTTAATTGAGTACATGTTCAACTTTTGTATAGAAAATACTTTGACAAACATTCTACATTCTAGTAAGTTATTTGCCAACAACTTAAATAACCAAGTGAATTGATTATGTCCAACTTAGCCGCATTGCCAATTGATAGCGAGATGGATTCGGTAACAGAATCCCAACCTAACTCACTTGCCGTTCAAGTTGAACAGGCCAGGCAAAGTCTCTTAGCGTTATTGCTGGAGAACAAACAAACTAACGCTTTGATAATTAATAGATTCTTACACGATCTCAATTCGGGTGCGGACTGCTCGGATCTGATCGTCGCCAAGAGCTCCGAAGACTACAAACGACTGCTGCAATTTCTAGTTAATAACCAAGCCGCGGCCAGACAGAATCAGGGCATCTCCGGTGAGAATAACGGACAGGACAAAGTTGTACAAGCTGAGAATGTTGTACAACTTATGGGTTCGGAATTTGCGCAGCAATCCTTAGTCGCTCGCTCGGTCAATCGCTTGTTGTACAGCTTACATTTATTACCGGTATTTTTACTGGACAGCGCGGCACAAGCAGACGGCATATTGACCGCAGACACCGAGGACAGCGCAGACTTCAAAAAACGCCTGGGCAAAGCCAAGCGCGATTTAAAAACCTTGCGTCAGCAAATGATTTCCGCCAACACCGGCTTGGTGGCTTTCGTCGCTCACAAGTACAAAACCAGTAACTTGAGCTTTGAGGATTTGATGCAGGAAGGCTTGGTAGGCTTAATTAAAGCGGTGGATAGATTCGATCCGGATCGCGGCATCTGTTTTTCCACTTATGCCATTTATTGGATCAGACAAGCCATCTCGCGACTGATAGTCAAACAAGAAAAAATTGTGCGTTTACCGGTCGCTCTGGCCGAAAAAGCCGCCACCGTATTCGAGGCCATGCGCAGTTGTTACCTTAAATACGAGCGCTGGCCGAGCTTAGCCGAATTAAAACTGGCCTGCGATTTATCCGAGCAAGAGATTAAAACCATCAGCAGTTACTATCAGGCCACCCATTCCCTGGACGCGGCGATAGGTGACGACGATAACCTGGAATTGATGGCAAAAATGCAGCAGCATCAATTCAGCCTGCCACTCGATGAACTAATTGATCAGGACCTCGCTCAATATGTCGACAAAGCAGTTGCTTCGCTACCTGAAAAACAGGCGGCGATTTTGACCATGCGTTTCGGTTTGCGCGATCACACGGAGATGACGTTGCAGGCAGTAGCGGATCAGCTGCATGTTACTCGGGAGAGAGTTAGGCAAATTCAAAATGAAGCTTTAAAAAAATTGAAACAACAATTCGGCTTTGACCTTATGCTATTTCTCGAACCCAAGGATGGCTAACAATAACAATCATTGACCCAGGTCAGGCTAACACTACAAGAGGAGTGATTATGTCATCAGAAAAACAAAACACCAGCAAGCAAACGCCGCAGCCCGACTGGAAGTTGGAAATGGATAAGCAGTGGAAGCACGTCTCATCTAAAGCAGGCGACTTCTTTAACGATCATAAAAGCATGTTTTCTTTAACCAATATAGCGGCGGCCGTGGGCGGCACCTTGACCGTAGTCTGGCTGGCCAGCGGTGTTTACATCGTGGACCAGGGTAACCGAGGCGTGGTCAGCCGCTTCGGTGCGTATTCGGAAACCACTTTGCCAGGCCCGCATTGGCATATTCCGGCACCTATCGAAAGCGTCGCCAATGTCAACGTCGAGCAACAACGGTTTATCGAAGTCGGTTACACCGACACCAGCCGGGTTAACAAATCGTCAGTTATTCCGCAGGAATCGCTGATGCTGACCGCCGACGAAAACATCATTACCGTGCGTCTGGCCGTGCAGTATCAGATCAATAATGCTCGCGACTATTTGTTTAACGTCAAAAACAATGAAAACACGCTGAAGCAACTGACTGAAAGCGTGGAACGCGCGGTAATCGGCCGCAATAGCATGGATTTCGTGTTAACCGAAGGCCGCAGCCAAATCGTCGCGGAGATAAAAGAGCAAACCCAGGAAGCGATGGACGGCTACAAAGCCGGCATCAGCATTGCCAGTGTCAACTTGCAAGACGCGCAGCCACCGGAAGAAGTACAAGGCGCTTTCGAGGATGCGATTCGGGCTAGAGAAGACAAGCAACGCTTGATCAACGAAGCCGAAGCCTACAGCAACGAAGTCATTCCTAAAGCGCGCGGTGCGGCATCGCGAATTATTCAAGAAGCGGAAGCTTACGAAGCCGAGAAGGTCGCCAAAGCCAAAGGTGAAACCGAGCGTTTCGATCAGCTGCTGGTGGAATACGAAAAAAACCCTGCCATTACCCGTAAACGTTTATACCTGGAAGCCAAGGAAAAACTGTACAGCAGCACTAATAAAATCATGCTGAACGACGATCAGTCCAACCCCATGATGTACATGCCTTTGCCGCAAACCGTTACGCAACATACGCAACCTGCAACCGGCAACTCGGAACCGGAACTTAGTGCCGAGCAACACAGCAGCGACAAAAACGGCGCTCGCAAAACCGCCGGTAATGAATTACGTCCTAGCAGGAGCAAACCATGAGCAGCAAAACCACCCAAGTTTTAATTCCGGCCGGTTTGACTCTGTGCGTACTGGCCTATATGTCGGTTTTTTACGTGAAAGAAAACGAAAAAGCCATTCTGTTTCGTCTCGGAGAGATGGTGACATCCGATTACACTCCCGGACTACATTTCAAGACCCCTATCATCAATAACGTCAGCACATTTGATGCGCGTGTGCTGACCTTGGATGCCAAATCCGAGCGTTTTCTTACCTCCGAGAAGAAGAACGTAATTGTTGACTCATTCGTCAAATGGCGAATCGGTGATGTGGGTCTCTTTTACACCACGGTCGGCGGCGACGAGTTTCAAGCCAATCTACGCCTCGACCAAATCATGAAAGACGCGATGCGTAGCGAATTCGGCGTGCGGACCATCAAACAATTGATCTCCGAAGATCGTAACGAACTGAGACAAACCTTGTTGGCTAAATTGGCGCCCACCGCGGAAAAATTCGGTATAGAGCTAATCGATATTCGCGTGAAACGTATCGACTTGCCGCCGGAAGTAAGCAGCTCGGTTTATCAACGGATGCGCGCCGAACGGGAGCGTGTAGCCCGCGAGTTTCGTTCGCAAGGCGCGGAAAGTGCTGAGCAAATCAGTGCGGAAGCCGACAAGCAAAAACACGTGATAGTGGCCAATGCCCAACGCGACTCAGAGAACATACGCGGTCGCGGCGATGCGCAATCGGCGGAGATTTACGCGAAAAGCTACGGTAAAAATCCGGAGTTCTATGCGTTCTACCGCAGCTTACAGGCATACCAAACGTCATTTGAAAAAACTCAGGATACTTTGGTGTTAAAACCAAACTCCGATTTTTTCAAATACTTCTCCAGCGAAAAGTGAGTTAGGAGATAGCTATCATGAAAAAAATGTTCATTTTTCTCACCATCCTTATCGCGGCAGGCTTAGTGGTGTCGGCGGTGATGAACCGCAACATGCCGGAATACGATCCGCATTATGAGATTTCGTACTCCGACTTTATCGAAGATGTCCGTAATAAAGTGGTTACGGAAGTGGTAATCGACGGCAATAACGTCGACGGCCACCGCCAAAACGGCACCCGATTCGCCACTTACAATCCTAACGACTCGCGGATGATCGACGAGTTGCTGGAATACGGCGTGAAAATCAAAGTCGAGAAGCCACAACAACCGTCCACCCTGATGAATATCCTCATCTCCTGGGCCCCTACTCTGTTACTGATCATGGTACTGGTGTACTTCATGCGGAAGCAGGCTGCAATGGGCGGACGCGATGGCCAAATGGGTTTTGGCAAAAGCCGAGCCAAGTTAATGGCTGAAGACCAAATCAAAGTCCGCTTCACCGACGTAGCCGGCGTAGAGGAAGCTAAGGAAGACGTCGTGGAAATGGTCGACTTCCTCAGAGAACCCAGCAAATACGAAGCCTTAGGTGGCAAAATTCCGCGCGGGGTGCTGATGGTGGGACCTCCCGGTACCGGTAAAACCTTGTTAGCCAGAGCGATTGCCGGCGAAGCGGGCGTGCCCTTCTTCTCCATCTCCGGCTCGGACTTCGTGGAAATGTTCGTCGGTGTCGGTGCCTCCCGGGTTAGAGACATGTTCGAACAAGCCAAAAAACGCGCGCCTTGCATCATATTCATCGACGAGATCGACGCAGTCGGTCGGCAACGTGGCGGCAGCGGTATCGGCGGAGGTAACGACGAACGCGAACAAACGCTCAACCAATTATTGGTGGAAATGGACGGCTTCAGCGGCAACGAAGGCATTATCGTCATCGCCGCCACCAACCGCGCCGACGTGCTGGACAAAGCACTGCTAAGACCAGGCCGTTTCGACCGTCAAGTCCAAGTCGGCTTGCCGGACATCAAAGGCCGCGAGCAAATCCTGAAAGTGCATGGCGCCAAAGTACCGCTGGCGGAAGACGTGAATATCAATGATCTGGCCCGCGGCACACCCGGTTTCTCCGGTGCGGAACTGGCCAACTTGATTAACGAAGGCGCTTTGTTCGCTGCCCGTAATAAAAAGCGCGTAGTGACCATGAACGACTTGGACAAAGCCCGCGACAAGATGATCATGGGCGTGGAAAAACGCACCATGGTGATGACCAGAGAAGACTTGTTGATGACCGCTTATCACGAAGCCGGACACGCCATCGTCGGCCGCAATGTCCCTGAACACGATCCTGTCTACAAAGTCAGCATCATGCCTCGCGGCGGCGCTTTGGGCATCACCATGTTTTTACCGGAGCGTGATCAATACAGCGCATCCAAAGATAAATTGGAAAGCCAAATCGCCAGTTTGTTCGGTGGCCGGGTTGCAGAGGCATTAATCTACGGCAAAAACAAGGTGACGACTGGGGCGTCCAACGACATCATGCGCGCCACTCAGCTCGCTAGAAACATGGTCACCAAATGGGGTTTGTCTGATCGTCTGGGCCCGATGGATTATGGCGATAGCGAAGGCGGCTACATGGGCCCGCAATCCAAACCCATGTCCGAAAAAATGGCACAGACTATCGATGAAGAAATTCGGCTGGTAATAGACGCCAATTACAATCGCGCTGAAACCATACTGAAAGAGCACATCGAAGTGTTACACAACATGGCTCAAGCCTTAATGGATTGGGAAACCATCGACAAATTCCAGATCGATGAACTGTTACAAGGCAAAACGCTTGCTCCGCCGGAACCGGAAGTAGAAGAACCAAAATCGTTTGAAGAGATAGAAGACTCGATAAGCAACGAAACCGGCGATCACCTGGATCAAGGACAAGTACTCGCGTCCTAAAAGTCCTCCTCTATATACCCTCCAAACGCAGTACTCTTGGAGGGTATCTTTTTTAGCGGTAGCAATATGCATACTCAATCGATAACTACAAAAACCCTGAACTTACTGCAATTGTTGTTGCAGATTAATTTGAATGTGGCGGTGATTCTATTATTGATCAGCGGTGCTGCCACTATATTCGGCAATACCCTGTTTTTTGAAGATAATAGCGACTTGTACGGCCCATTAGCAAATAACATGCGTTTAATGATGTTTTATTTATGCTTGATACAAATCGCGGCTTACAGTTTTTATAAATTAAGTAACAGTCCTGAAGCATTGGCCGCATTAGGCATTTTTCTTTTGCTATTAATCGGTTCGTTAGAGTTTTACTGCTCGATCAATCAAATTGAAATCGACGAGAACTATAGCAAGTTATTTATATACTCCGGATTATCACATCTACTATATGGCGGCTGCGCGGCCATGCGGCACCAGGAAAACTAGTGTTTTACAGTTCTTAGACACAAACAGTCTACAATTTGACTGTTAGCTATTTTGTTTTTCCTCAAACGGCCTTGCTTACAGCCCTAATAAAGCAAGTTTATATTCCTTTTGCAAGCCAGTATTCAATAAAATTATCTCTACACCAAAATCGTCGAGGTATACTGAGCAACACATTACAAGGCCTATCTCGGCCGAATAACGATTTGTTTCTGTTAATTTAAATACGGTTTTATACGCTTCACGTATCCAGAAAAATTATAATTACGCTGAGCAGCAAGCTCGGCGAGGGGAAAGGATAAAATGCAAATCAAATTTCCATTCGACTCACACAAACCCATTGCCGGCGAGGCATGCATCGATATTGATAAACGGGTTGACGATGTTTTCCATTATATTGGTGAAAATTTTTTTGAAAACTACCCGAAATGGGCAGTAGAAGTAATCGATTTTGAACCGCTCGACGGCAAAAAAGTTTTTGTCGGCGCCAAAGCCAAGCAAATTCGTAAAGACAATAACGGCGAAATAGAGTCCGTTTTTGAAATTACCGACTATCACCCCCAATCAAAACTTATCTTTCAAGGAGTCACCGCACCTTATAAGCACAGTTATTTTCTTGAAGCCACTCAAGCAGAAAGTCAGCCCACACGCTTGATTTTTCGTTTTGAATTTTTAGAGCTTGAAGTATTTATGCGGCCTTTTGAGAAATTAATTCGTTGCGCCATCGAAGACGGCGCAGAAAACACCGTCGAAAACATCAAGAATTTAGTTCTCGTAGAATGCAACTAGCATATACAAACTCATAATTATTATAAAACCCGGAGTTTAACCATGGCTTTTATTGTTGAAAAAGATAGCGGTCTTATTCCGCAAGTACTTTCCGCTATTTTGGATGAATGCGTAAACGGCGTCACGCTGGCTGACCCTGACCTTGAAGACGCACCTATTATATACGCCAATAAAGCATTCGAACGTTTAACCGGATATGCTCATGACGAGATAATTGGTCATAACTGCCGTTTTTTACAAGGCGAAGATAGAGAACAAGAGGCACGTTTTAAAATTATCGAAGCCATGAAGAAACATGAATCGGTTGAAGTAACATTAAGAAATTATAAAAAAGACGGCACATTGTTTCATAATCGTTTAAAGATAACCCCATTATTAGATAAAAAGAATAGAGTAATTTATTATCTAGGTGTGCAATATGACATTACGGAACAGGTAAATGCCAACAATGAAATTAAGGAGTTAACCAGCCTATTAGATGCGATTCAAGGAAGTTAAATTACGTGCGATAAATACATACCTTAGAGGATATCCATGAATACAACTGCAAACGCCAACGATGGCCTGTTTTTTAACGAAGCCTTATTCGGTCTGGCGATATTAGCTTTCGTGCTGTTGCTAATCATCGAGAAAACTAAACCCTATCGGCAATTTCCGGCCAAGACTTACAAAGAGTCTTTCGTTACCAACACCACCGCATTTTTAGTCAATAACTTAATTTTAACCGTGCTTAGGGCCTCTTCCCTATTTCTGGTTGCCCAGCAATTCGCCAGCTTCGGTTTATTAAGCGGCCTGAATAATGGTCCGCTTAAATGGTTATTGGCTTTCGCTTTTTTCGACTTGGCTATTTTTGTTTGGCATTACGCCAGTCACAAGTCTGAATATTTATGGCGATTCCATAAAGTTCACCACAGCGATAAATGTTTTAACGTTTCCACTGGCTTTCGCTTTCATGTTTTCGATTTACTCCTGGAAATAATTTATAAATGTGTATTCGTAGTAGTCATTGGCGTAAATGCTTATTTAGTGCTTTCCATAGAAATTATCGAGTTATTTTTTATATTTTTCCATCACAGCAATATTCGCATCCCCAACGAAGCCGCTATTTCCCAAGTGATTATTACCCCTTCCCTGCATCGCACCCATCATTCCACTTTGCGTTCGGAACATGACAGTAATTACGGAATTGTCTTAGCTGTTTGGGATCGGATATTTGGTACGCGAAAAGAACTGGTACCCGCTCAGATAGGATTAGATTTGATTGAGGCCGATAATTTTATTCAACTATTTTCTTTGGCATTTATTACCGAGCGTAAGATTCGACAATTATTCGGCTGGATTCCAAAAGGTAAAAAGTGATGAAACTCTTTGCATAAGTTGCCGGTAATTAAGCCATGATTATAAAAACAATAAAAAATATTCCCGGCAGTGAAATTACCGATCCTTTGGTTTTCCAGCAGCGTCGCACCATCATTAAAGCACTGGCCGCCATGATGCTGAACGGGACCAGCATTCGTAACAGTTGGGCCGAACCCGCAAAACCCATTTGGAGCGCCGTGCCCCAAAACCGGTTCTCGGCGAATGCCTTGGACATCACCCCGGCCGACCAAGTAAAAAATTACAATAATTACTACGAATTTGCCTTTAACAAGGAAGACCCAAGCAGCCTGGCTCAAAACCTGCGCATCGATCCCTGGTCTGTCGAGATAGCCGGCGAAGTGGAAAAACCCGGCATTTATCAGCTGGAAGATATTCTGCGCCAGCAAACAATACAGGAATATATCTATCGTTTCCGGTGCGTCGAAGCGTGGTCCATGGTGGTACCCTGGGTGGGCTTCTCGCTAGGCGATTGGCTGAAAACCGCTCAACCTTTGTCGACCGCCAAGTTCGTAAAACTGACTTCTGTTTATCAACCCGACACCATGCCCAAACAAGGCAATAACGCGATGCTGGAATGGCCCTATGTCGAGGGCTTGCGCATCGACGAAGCCATGCATCCTTTGACGATACTGGCGACCGGTATGTACGGCGATATTTTGCCGAAGCAAAACGGCGCTCCTCTGCGTTTGGTGGTGCCCTGGAAATACGGTTTTAAAAGCATCAAAGCCGTGGTCAAAATAGAACTCTTAAAAAGGCCGCCGATTAGCAGTTGGAACAAGTTTGCCCCCAACGAATACGGCTTTTACGCCAACGTCAACCCGAATGTGCCGCATCCGCGTTGGAGCCAAAATAGCGAGCGACAATTGGGCAGCGGCTTTTTCACCCCACGCCGGCAAACCGAATTATTTAACGGTTATGCCGAACAAGTCGCGCACATGTATCGTGATATGGATTTGAGGCATTTTTTCTAATGATTATGCAAATTAATAATTTGCGGTCCTTAACCATCGCGGTTTGTCTTATACCGCTGCTTTGGATATTTTTCGATATTGCCTTCGATAACCTGGGCTCGAATCAAATGCAAGCCTTACATATTCGTTTAGGCGATTGGGCCCTGCGATTTTTATGGCTAACCCTGGCTATCACCCCGGTACAGACCGTTACAAAATGGCGCGGCATGACCGACTATCGACAATTATTCGGCTTATATGCTTTTTTTTACGCCAGCCTGCATGTACTGGCCTATCTTTTGGTTGATCAGGTTTTTGCCTGGCGCATGATAGCCATCGATATTATCGAAAGCTCGTATATCTGGTTTGGACTACTTGCCTTTATTATCATTTTTTCATTAGGTATTACTTCCTCTAAAGCGGCGAAGAAGCGCTTGGGCAAAAGCTGGAAAAAACTGCACCGTTTTATTTATATAGCTGCCGGTTCGGCAATGATTCATTATTTCTGGCAGCTTAAAGGCAATCTGGCAGAACCTTTGTTCTACTTGCTTATCATATTTATGCTATTGGGTTTTCGGGCTGTGATCTGGTTTAAAAATAGGCAGTTACGCCAAATGATGATTCCCAAAGGCCGAGCCGCCATCGATACAGAATCCGATTAACACCCGCCAAGCACTGAATTGATGGTTGGATTTAGCCTTTTAATTCCACGAGCACAATCTCATGAATACAAATTCGATTTTAATTAGCGGTGGCACCGGCTTTCTAGGTAGCGCACTTGCCAAACAATTAATACAAAAAAATTATTCTGTGACGGTGCTGAGCCGTAGCGCCGAAAAAGTAGTTGCTACTTTCGGCAACAGCGTACAAGCGATAAGTTCAGTTGCCGATTTACCCGATGCCGGCACTTTCAAAGCGGTAGTCAATCTGGCTGGCGCAGGCATTTTCGATCAACGCTGGACCGAGGCACGCAAGCAGTTGTTGCGTGATAGCCGGATTAAACTGACCGAACAATTGGTGGCCTGGATAGCCTCCTCCTCGCAGCCAGCCCCCGTCCTGGTAAGCGGCTCGGCTATCGGCGTTTACGGCGATCAAGGCGACAAGTTCCTGACTGAAAATAGCGCGAGCGTTGCCGACTTTTCTCAACAGCTTTGCGCCGATTGGGAATCCGCAGCCTTGCAAGCGGAAAAATTCGGCAGTCGGGTCTGCCTGATACGCACCGGCTTGGTGCTGGGTGATAATGGTGGCATACTGAAACGCATGTTGCTGCCGTTTCGTTTAGGATTGGGCGGACGCTTGGGTAAGGGGTCGCAATGGATGTCCTGGGTACATTTGCACGACTGGCTGGCTATTGTCGAAGCGATGCTAGAACAGCCGGAAATGCGCGGCCCATACAACGCCACAGCACCCAACCCGGCCAGCAACCAACAATTCAGCGCCAGCTTGGCCAGCGTACTAAATAGACCGCTGTTGCTGCCCATGCCGGAAGTGGTTCTTAAATTATTGCTGGGCGAAATGGCGGCGCTGGTCTTGGGTAGCCAACGCGTGCTGCCGGAACGTTTACTGGCACAAGGCTTTGCATTTAAATACTCACTGTTGGATACCGCCTTGCGCGATATTCTGGATAAACCTTAGATAAACAACGGGCACATTTATGTTGATCGACAGTCTTTCCTTACTATTTGCCTTTACTTCGTTTATCACCTGGTACGAAGCGCTGTTGGTCGCCCTTGCCCTGGGCATCCTGATATTTTATTTAACCCCTTCACCGGCCCAGGAATGGGAAGAACGCACACCGGCCACGCTGTATTTTTATCTGCAATGGAGCTGGCTAGGTTATCTGCGCTTAAAAGACGCCTTCTATCCATTTTTTATCCTCTACAACGCGGTATTGTTTTTCATCGACTACCGGATTAACGAAGGTAACTTCACGGTCGCTAGCTGGGTTACCATCCATATCATCATGGCAATGCCGCTGATTTATTGGACCGGCGCCGTGTGGCGCTGTTCGGATAAAGGCGCTAGCAGAATTTGGGCTGCAGTGGCGCGCATGATGACAGTAGCGGCGTATTTCGACTTGCTGTTGCGCTGGGTGATTTATCAGTATTACCCCAACATCCTGTTTAATTGCCAGCAAATGATTATTCATTGGGGCGACTGCTAACTAGCTGATGGCAAAAAAACGCTACAAAACTTCGCTGTTTATTTTCCGCCGTGATTTACGTCTGGAGGACAACAGCGGCCTGAACGCGGCCTTACGTGAATCAACTCAGGTTTTGGCTTGCTTTATTTTCGATCCGCGACAAATACAATCTCATCCTTATCAAAGCACACCCGGCTTGCAATTCATGCTGGAATCACTGGCTGATTTGCAGCAGCAGCTGCAACAACAAGGTGCCCTGCTGTATATTTTCAACGGTCAGTCTGCACATCTTGTCGAGCCACTGAAACAGGATTTCGGTATCGAAGCGGTGTTTGTCAATCGCGATTACAGCCCGTTCAGCCGGCAGCGCGACGCCGAGCTACGAAAACAGTGCGAAACACTGCATCTGGCTTTTCACAGCCAAGCCGATTTACTGCTGACCGAACCGGAACAAGGTTTAAAAAGTAACGGCAAACCTTATCAAGTGTTCACCGCGTTTCATCGGCAAGCCCAACTCCTGCCGGTGCCAGCACCGCAACGGCTGGCGGCCGGTAAACTATTGGCAACAGCCTATGTCGGCCACAAACCCGAGCTGCTACAGCAACTCCAACAGCCGCACCAAAACGCGTTGCCCGGTGGCCGACAAGCAGCCTTGGCGCGATTAGCCATCATTGGCAACTGCAAAAACTACCTCGCGGTCCGCGATTTTCCGGCCATGGCTGCCACCAGCCAACTGTCGGCCTATTTGAAATTTGGCTGCTGCTCGGTACGAGAAGTTTTTCATAGCATCCAAGCTGAACTCGATCCCGACCATCCCTTGCTGCGCCAGTTATATTGGCGAGACTTTTTCACCCATATCGGCTTTCATTTTCCGCATGTGTTCGGTCACGCTTTTGATAGACGTTACGACGGCATGCTCTGGCGCAACGGCCAAACCGATTTCTGGGCCTGGACCAACGGCCAAACCGGCTTCCCGATTGTGGACGCAGCCATGCGCGAATTGAATCAAACCGGCTGGATGCATAATCGTTTACGCATGATCGTTGCCTCGTTTTTGGTCAAGGATTTACATGTGTCCTGGCGCTGGGGCGAACGTTATTTCGCGCAACGTTTGCTGGATTACGACCCTTGCGTCAACAACGGCAACTGGCAATGGGCAGCCTCCACCGGCTGCGACGCGCAACCGTATTTCCGGATCTTCAATCCCTGGCTACAGCAGAAAAAATTCGATCCGCAATGCCTGTATATCAAGACCTGGATTCCGGAGTTGCAACGCTTCCCGGCAGCGGTGATTCATAAATGGGAAAAGTATCCGCAAGCCGGCGACTATCCCGCACCGTGCGTCGACCATGCGGTACAAAGCCAATCGATCAAAGCCCAATTCAAGGCCTTAGGCAATACCGCGGCTACAGCGGAGTAAACCATGCGTTATCTACCGATACTGCTATTAAGCTTGCTATGCGCCTGCACAGGCATCCCGGAAGGTGTAAAAGTGATAGACGGCTTCGAATTGGAACGCTATCTGGGCACCTGGTACGAAATCGCCCACCTGGATCACAGCTTCGAGCGTGGCCTGACCGACATCAGCGCCGAATACAGCCTGCGCGATGACGGCGGCGTTAAGGTATTAAACAGCGGCTACGACGCCGAGCAAGGCCAACGAAAAATCGCCGAAGGCAAAGCTTATTCTATCGACAAACCGGACATCGGCCGCCTGAAAGTCTCTTTCTTCGGGCCGTTTTACGGCGCCTATAACATCATCGCGCTGGATAAAATCGCTTACCGGTATGTGATGATCGCCGGCCCGGATCGCGATTATTTATGGATACTGGCCCGCAGCCCGGAGCTGGCACCGAGCATCCAACAAGATCTGATTCAACAAGCCAAAGCGCTCGGCTTTGCCACCGAAAAACTGATTTTCGACCAACACCCCAAGCAATAACCAAGGATTAAGCATGCAGAAAATTGCGGTCGGCATCAGCGCCTGCCTGTTAGGCCACGAAGTGCGCTACGACGGTGCGCACAAGTATCACAGCTACATTGAGCGCACGCTGGGCCAGTATTTCGACTTTAAACCTTTCTGCCCGGAAGTCGAGGCCGGCTTGGGCGTACCGCGTCCTTGCGTGCAATTGCGGGAAACCGCCGACGGCACCATCCGTTGCGTCGGCGTGAAGGATCACAGCCTGGACGTGACGGAACGATTGGAACAGGCCTCGGCCCGGCAACACGATTGGCTGGGTGGCTTGTGTGGATATATTCTGAAAAAAGACTCACCCAGCTGCGGCATGACCCGCGTCAAAATCTACAAGAACGACATCCCCGCGCGGCAAGGCATCGGTATTTTTGCGGACTATTTACAGCGCACTTTCCCCAGCCTGCCGGTGGAAGAAGAGGGCCGATTGGGCGATCCCGGCCTGCGCGAAAACTTTATCCAGCGCGTGTTTGTGATGCGCCGCTGGCAGGATTTATGCGGACAAGGTTTGACCCCGCATGGTTTGATCAGCTTTCACAGCCGGCATAAATTGATCGCGATGAGTCACGAACAAAACCAGGCGCGTGAGCTGGGGCGGATTATTGCCGGCGTCACCAACGCTGATATTGAAAATACCGGCGCTGCCTATATTGGCGCCTTGATGACTTGTCTGAAAATCGTCGCCACTCGCGGCAACCATGTCAATGTCTTGCAACACATCCAGGGCTATTTAAAGCACAAACTGGACAGCGACGACAAACAGGAACTGGTAGAAACCATCGAAAATTATCGGATCGGTTTGTTGCCGCTGATCGTGCCGCTGACCCTACTCCGCCATCATTTCCGCAGAGAACCTGACGCCTTTATCGACAACTCCTATTACATGCAGCCGCATCCGGCAGAGTTGTCCTTGTTGAACGGCATTTGAACCGCTATTGCATCCGTTCCCGCTCGCGCTGGTACTCGTCGTAACTCTGCCGCCGTTCGCAATCGTTGGCCATGGCTTTTTGGCACTGCAATTGACCGGCGTTCTGCACCGCATGATAGCCAAGGCGTTGCGGCCAGTCAGCGCTGCAAGCGCCGCACATGACCAATACCAAAGACCAACATGTTAAGGCCTTAATTCTTCCCATATTCTCTCCTCTTACATTCAGTACCGGAAAAAGCCCCGGTTTAAAGCTTGCGGAAAAAACGGTAGAGGCCGGTCAGCCTCTGGTTATACCGCGCACCTCTGCCCAACCGACAAATGTTTCATTGGTATCGATTGGGCGGCAAGAGCCGGCAGCAAATCGCTGCCGAGCTTGGGGTTTAAACGCCACGTTGAACAAATATTGAGGCAAACTAGGCCGATCTTGTGGATGGTATTGCTCATAAAAATAGTTAGCATGTGAACACTTTTACCTCCACACCGGATTGCATGGCTAATTCTACCGCGTGGATTGTTCCTCGAGCTTTGCCTTGCACATTATACTCAGCGTGAAATGCAAGTACTAAGTCGATTCCCGAGGCCAGCATTCGCTCGTTTAACCCTTTCCAAGCCTCCTTGGGGTAACGTTCATAATCCTCTTGATTCTTCTTCATTGCTTCAAATTTCAATCCGTCATCCGAGGCAATAGAAATTGCTACCGCATCAACACCGGGAGTGTCGCCTGTGACTATGACAAGCTCCCGGCCCAATTTTCTCAACTCTCTTTTTATTGCATCTTCATCGTTCCAAACTGTAGACCCTGTTACTAAAACTCTTATCATTTTTTGTTCTCTCATTAATGAATGAGGATGTCGGCTGCGAACCCTCGATTCCGTCCGGACTAATTGCTTATTGCTTTGTGGCGAAATTCGCAGCCGACGGCGGAAGACGGCTCGGCAAAATGCCTGAGCCGCTTGGCTGCAAAGCTATCGAGATTAGACTTTTACTGCTCCCGCATACCTTTTATCCTTAACCGCCAAGCATTTCGGCATACCTGCAAGCCGAAATACCATTCGCGCCCAGCCAATCTCTGCCATCGCAAACCTGCATAAGCCAACGCGCAAGCCAAAACGGTGCTCGTCAATGGCAAATCGCTTTAATCACCAGCCAGGATAAGAGGGTGTAAGAATTTTTGTGTAAACGGCCATGAGGTAGGAAACTACTGATCCTGATGAGGATGAAAAAATGACCGTATCACCCAAAGCCATTCCTGATGAATTACTCGATGCCTTAATGTCGAACTATCAAACACCCGAAGACCTGATCGGTGCCAATGGACTGTTAAAGCAGTTGACCAAAGCCATTGTCGAACGCGCCCTGGAAGCGGAAATGACCGCGCATTTGGGCCACGGCAAGCATGAGGCGGTGACCAACGCCAATAGCAATGCCCGTAACGGCAAGAGCCGGAAAACGCTCAAAGGCGACTTCGGCGACTTACCCATCGAGATTCCCCGTGACCGTCATGGCGAATTCGAACCCCAGATTATCGCCAAGCATCAACGGCGCTGGACGGGCTTCGACGACAAGATCATCTCGTTGTACGCCCGCGGCCTGACGGTACGGGAAATCCAGGCCCATCTATTGGAGTTCTATCACACGGAGGTGTCACCCACCTTGATTTCCTCGGTGACCGACGCGGTCCTTGAGGAGGTGAGCGCCTGGCAAACCCGTCCGCTGGATCCGATTTACCCCATCGTCTACCTCGACTGCCTACACACCAAAGTGCGGGACAGTGGCAGTGTGCGGATCAAGGCGGTCTATCTGGCTATTGGTGTCAATCTGGACGGCCACAAAGAGGTGCTGGGGCTGTGGATTGCCCAAAGCGAAGGCGCCAAATTTTGGCTGCAAGTGGTCACCGAGCTCAAGAACCGTGGCGTCAACGACGTTTTTATCGCCTGTGTCGACGGTCTAAAGGGGTTTCCGGAAGCGATCGAAACCGTGTTTCCCAAAGCCACTGTGCAGTTGTGCATCGTGCACTTGGTCCGTAACAGCCTTAACTACGTCAGCTACAAAAGGCGCCAGTCGGTCGCCGACGACCTCAAGCGTATCTATCAAGCCGCTACCGTCAGGGAAGCCGAACAAAAACTGGCCGAATTCGAGGCCAACTGGCACGAAGCCTATCCCACCATTGCCCCGATCTGGCGACGAAACTGGGACCGTATCATCCCGTTTTTCGACTATCCGCCCGAGATTCGCAAGGTGATCTACACCACTAATACCATCGAATCGGTGAACCGAAGCCTGAGAAAAATCATAAAAAATCGCGCGATCTTCCCCAGCGATGACGCATTATCCAAGTTGCTCTATCTGGCATTGAAGAATATCAGCCAAAAGTGGACCATGCCCGTCTATGACTGGAAAGCCGCATTAAACCGGTTTAGTATTCAGTTCGAAGACCGAATCCCTAACCGATAACTTAAACCCGTTTACACAAAATTCGGGATGCCCCCCAGGATAAGCTTGCGCGCAATGTAAAAAGCTATTCACACCAGCCAAATCGCTACAAACGCAAAGCGACACAAGCTTGTGTGCAAGCCAAAACCGTGCTCGCCCACGGCAAATCGCTTTAATCGCCAGCCAGGATAAGCTTGTGCGCAAGGTAAAAAGCTATTCGCGCCAGCCAAATCGCTCAAAACGCAAAGCAACTCAAGCTTGCGCGCAAGCCGACTAGCCTTTCGCGACTGGCAAAATACCTTGCAAGATCCCAATTAGGAACGATCAATACCAAGACTGGGTAGAAAATATTAGCTCGTCGGTTCACGACAGGAACCCCAACACGACAAGCCCCCCGTCTACCCAACAAACTCCGACAGCTAAACATCGATCCAGCAAACAGCTATCGATACTGGGAGGTTGTGCCGGTCGAGATGTTGGGGGGAGGCGCTGCCTCACCCAAACCTATAGGTTCGTTAAAAGAATTATGATTGGTAACTCCCGGCCATTAGCAGCCGGTTGGACAGTCGAATATCAAGCCAATGAAGGACTGGTTTGATCGGAGTTGCTGACATGCAAACGTAGGGTGGGCAAATTTGCCCACCATTTCGATCCGCGTGGGCACAAACAGGGGTGCCCACCCCCACACTAAGGATCAACCAGAATCAGACTCCCATCAGAAGATGAATGGCGTTTTGGAAGCACAATAAACGTGGCGATTGCTTTGGTAGATCACATTGCGGTTAAATCCTCCAAGTAGTTCCATATTGTTAAAACAATAATTTAGCTGAATTTGACGTGGCAGTTTCTTACGTTCAGCCTTAAAGGCACTGAGGATCTCTGGTGGTTTACAAGACGACACAATCTCATCAATATTGGCGAACATGTAACGAATAAATGCCTTCGACGATAAGTTGAAGTCGAAGCCGTCCATCCCAGGTTTTTCAATATTGCTACTGAATGAACGGTCAGACAACAAACATTGAGGAGAAGAATAAAGGCTTACTAACACACCAATTTCAAACCTAGGATCGGTGAAGCCGGTTTTCACAATGCTCTCTAGCATATTCAAGTCACCTTCTCCTGAAGGAATAAACAACATAAATAACATGCGTAGCCATTGTTCATATTCCGTTTCGCTAATACCGAAGTCATGACATAATCGCTTCTGATGGGGCTTGCTTCCATTTAGAATTCGATTAAATGGCGTTTGTTGTTCGGGAGATGTAGGTAAATAATCCGTCAATGCACCAAAAGTGTTGAGCATTTTATGAATCGAAAAAGGATTACGGGCGCAATTGAGTAACTTTGTGGTGAAGAGGTTTACGACCTCATCATTTACGTTTATGTCTATTCGCCTAGAAATGAGTTTCTGAAGTAGGTTTTCTGTGTGTGTCTTGATGTCTTTCTCGTAGCGATAGAAAGCATTCTCGAAGTTGTTTCGAATTTGTTTGTCCTGTTCCAACTCGAAACTGTATAAATCTGAGTATGCGAGAGTCCTGGAAATGTTCTGTCCATTGTGGCTTAACAATCGGAGTTCTGGAGTCTCTCGATTGATGATCTCAAAGTCGTATATCCTTTGATTCTTCGTAGCCGCGTTTGGATTGAGTGCATTAAAGCGCTGCTCTACCTGTGAAACAAAGTGCTGCGATTTTGTATTATTCTCCCACGTCATAGCTGGCTGTCACCCTGCTGTGAGAAAACTCTAGCTACTTTCATTGATGCATTTTCCTGCATTGAATACATGCTGGGCTTATTGTCACTAAATAAGCTGTCTGACGTACGGAAGTGCATCATTGCCTGATACGCGATGTTTTTACTACACTTGGATAAAAAAATGAAATTGCGACAGACAAGATCTCTTACCTTCCGCAGATCATCGAAAATCAGGACCGTAGGCTGGGTTGAACAGCGTGAAACCCAGCATTGCCTATTCCCAGTGGCGTTCGATCACTTTTGGTGGAGCGGCCCAGTCTTCAGGATAAGCGCCTAGATTGATCCAGCGATGGATCGATGAATAAGGCCAATCCGTTGCTTTCTTCACATGTCCATGTTTTACCGGATTGTAATGAATATAATCCATATGTTGTTGAAAATCCGCATCGTCACGAATTTGGTGCTCCCAATACCGGCGTTGCCATACCCCACGTTCGTTTTTCCGTCTTCGACTATCGGAAACGAATTCCTTCTTTTGAATCTGTCTGGAAAAATGTGATTTAAGCAAGCGCCAACGCATCGGATAATCATCGTTGCCTTCAGGTAATCGCCAAATGCAATGTAAATGTTCTGGTAACACTACCATCGCCTCAATGATTAAGGGATGACGTTGTTGGGTATAACGGCATGCACTACGTAATTCATCAATATGCCGAATCAACAAGTCGTTTTGTTTTCTCTGGGCGAGATTTACGGTAAAAAAATATGTGCCGCCTTTGGAATAGCTACGAATATAAGTGCGCATGATCTTTTCCGCTTCATGAGCTGGGTTTCACGTCATTCAACCCAGCCTACCTATCACCCAATGCAATTAAATGGAATCCGGGAAATGACAGCTACCAAATCTCGGATTGCGCCGCGCTTCATCCAGGCTACGCATGTTGACCAATATAGGTCAACTTGCCGTCATTGAAGCAGATGGATCAATCGACTGCAACGGCACGATCTGACAAAAGAGGGAACCCAAGTAAGTCCAAAACCCCGACACTCACTATCCCAAAAATTAAGATCTGTTCGAGCGGCTCGAGATTCCCTCTCAAGCGCGCGGCAGGAGTCACTGCCCTCTAAACAATTACTGCCGGCCTGTGTGGAAAATCGCTACAATGTGATCGAGTTCTAAAAGTTTAGGCTGATAAAGTGAACATGGAAACCGTCGAAAAATCCGAAAAATACGCTGCCTTTCTCAGCTTGTTAAAAAGCAAGGGTAAACTCTCAGACAGCGATTTGGGCAAAGTCCGTCGCATGCAAAAATCGGCATTGGACGACTCCGTGCCGCAACTGTTGATCAAACTGGGCTTGTGTTCGGACAGCGACATCGCCGGCAGCTTCGCCGAAGCCAGCGGTATCGCCCGTGTGACGCCGGAACACTACCCACCGCAAACGCCACTGCCCGATAGCGTTTCCCAGCGTTTTTTAAAGCAATACCACGCGGTGGGACTGGCAGCGGACGACGAGCACATCCAAATTGCGGTGATGGACCCGGAAGACGATTACGTCACCCAAGCCTTGCAACTGGCTACCGGTAAACCCATTAAATTGCAAATAGGCCAACTTTCGGAAATCGACGCCGCGCTGGAATTGCAATACGGTGAAGGCAAGTCGCAAATGGACAAGCTGATGGACAACCTCAATGTCGAGGAAGAAGGCAGCGAAGATCTGGAGCATTTGAAAGACCTGGCTAGCGAAGCACCCATCATCAAAATGGTGAACTTCATCCTGCAAAAAGCCGTGGAAAGCCGTGCCTCCGACGTACATATCGAACCCTTCGAACAAAGCCTGAAAGTGCGTCTGCGTATCGACGGCGTGTTACAGGACATCGATTCGCCGCCAGTAGCCTCGACCGCCGCTGTGCTTTCACGGATCAAAATCATGGCCAAGCTCAACATCGCCGAACGGCGCTTGCCGCAAGACGGCCGTATCAAATTGCAAATGATCGGCAAGGAGCTGGATTTGCGGGTTTCCACCATCCCTACCCTGCACGGCGAAAGCGTGGTGATCCGTTTGCTGGACAAGGAAAACGCGGTGCTGGATTTCGAAACCCTGGGCTTCGTCGGCAAACAGGCCGAGCGCTTCATGGAAGTATTGGCCCAACCACACGGCATTCTGTTGATTACGGGCCCGACCGGTAGCGGTAAATCCACCTCGCTTTACGCGGCGTTAAAAACCCTGAACACCTCGGAACGTAAGATCATCACCGTCGAAGATCCGGTGGAATATCAACTGGAAGGCATCAACCAAATTCAAGCCAAACCGCAAATCGGCCTGACCTTTGCGTCGGCCTTGCGCTCCATCGTCCGCCAAGACCCGGACGTGATCATGATCGGCGAGATGCGCGACCTGGAAACCGCGAAAATCGCCGTGCAATCCGCGCTGACCGGCCACTTGGTACTATCCACGCTACACACCAACGATGCCGCCGCCGGCGTTACCCGCTTGCAAGACATGGGTTTGGAAGAATACCTGCTTAGCTCCACCATCAACGGCATCCTGGCACAACGCTTGGTGCGCCGCCTCTGTCCGCATTGCAAGCTAGCCCATCCGGCCTCAGAGACACTGATCGAGGAAATGAAATTACGGCACTGGCAACCGTCCGGCGAAATCCTGCTGCACAAACCGGTCGGCTGCCCGACCTGCAACGGTATCGGCTACAAAGGTCGGTTTGCGATCATCGAGTTTTTGACCATGACCGACACGATACGTAAACAGATCATGAAACACGAAGAAGCCTTTGTGATCCAGCAAACCGCTATCCAGGAAGGCATGCAAACCATGTACGAAGACGGCGTCGGCAAAGCGTTGCAGGGCGTTACGACATTGGAGGAAGTGTTGCGGGTGACGACAGAGGCTTGAGTTGGCCCTGGACAAATAGGCTTTCCTTGATCTGAATCTAGAAAGGTGCTGAATGCCCAGGCTAAGATCCCTCACTGCGAATCGTAACAAGCGGAATATGACTAACCCCCGCTTTCCAACCAATATCACTGATTAAAGATGTGTCAATCGCCAGCCGAGCCCACAAATAATCCCCTGACAGGCGAACGGCATTCACGCGACGCCGGCACAAGCCTCACTTATGCTTTCTCGGCATTGCTGCTCGGATTTTTTTCAACAGCCGACGCCACCACTTGTAACTGGCTGGTTATAGACTCCACTTGGTCTACTCCCGCTAATTGGTCGTGCGCCGCGAGCCCTGGAGCCGCCGATGACGCGGTTATCGACGTCGGCCAAACTGTGGATCTTGATATTTCGCCCACGGTGACGAAATTCACGTTAGCAAATTCAGCCGCGATATTGAGCGGCACTGAAACATTAACCTCAACCACCGACTTTGATATGCAAGCCGGTACGGTCAATGCCAATTTAGCCGGCAGTGTCGGATTGACCAAAACTACCGCCGGCACCGTCACGCTCAGCGGCACCAATACTTACACCGGCAACACGCAAGTCAGCGCCGGCACCTTAGCCTTGGGCGCCAGCGATGTGCTCGCCAATGCCTCCAGCCTGCTCGTCAACGGCGGCATCTTCGATCTGGGCGTAAACAACGACACGGTAGCCTTGGTGCAATTGTTGTCCGGGTCTATTACCGGCACCGGCACCTTGACCTCGACCAGCACGTTTGATGTGCAATCCGGCACGGTCAGTGCCGCGCTGGGCGGCAGCGTGGGCTTGACCAAAACTACCACCGGCACCGTCACGCTGAGCGGCACCAATACTTACACCGGCAACACGCAAGTCAGCGCCGGCACCTTAGCCTTGGGCGCCAGCGATGTGCTCGCCAATGCCTCCAGCCTGATTGTCAATGGCGGCACTTTCGATCTGGGCAGTAATAACGACACGGTGACCGGCGTGCAATTGTTGTCCGGGTCTATTACCGGCACCGGCACCTTGACCTCGACCAGCACGTTTGATGTGCAATCCGGCACGGTCAGCGCCGCGCTGGGCGGCAGCGTGGGCTTGACCAAAACTACCGCAGGCACCGTCACGCTCAGCGGCACCAACGCTTACACCGGCAATACGCAAGTCAGTGCCGGCACGTTGGCTTTGGGGGCCAGCGATGTGCTCGCCAATGCCTCCAGCCTGATTGTCAATGGCGGCACTTTCGATCTGGGCAGTAATAACGACACGGTGACCGGCGTGCAATTGTTGTCCGGGTCTATTACCGGCACCGGCACCTTGACCTCGACCAGCACGTTTGATGTGCAAGCCGGCACGGTCAGTGCCGCGCTGGGCGGCAGCGTGGGCTTGACCAAAACTACCGCAGGCACCGTCACGCTCAGCGGCATCAACGCTTACACCGGCAACACGCAAGTCAGCGCCGGCACCTTAGCCTTGGGCGCCAGCGATGTGCTCGCCAATGCCTCCAGCCTGATCGTCAACGGCGGCATCTTCGCTCTGGGCGCAAACAGCGACACGGTGGCCGGCGTGCAATTGTTGTCCGGGTCTATTACCGGCACCGGCACCTTGACCTCGACCAGCACGTTTGATGTGCAATCCGGCACGGTCAGTGCCGCGCTAGGCGGCAGCGTGGGCTTGACCAAAACTACCGCAGGCACCGTCACGCTCAGCGGCACCAACGCTTACACCGGCAACACGCAAGTCAGCGCCGGCACCTTAGCCTTGGGCGCCAGCGATGTGCTCGCCAATGCCTCCAGCCTGATTGTCAATGGCGGCACTTTCGATCTGGGCAGTAATAACGACACGGTGACCGGCGTGCAATTGTTGTCCGGGTCTATTACCGGCACCGGCACCTTGACCTCGACCAGCACGTTTGATGTGCAATCCGGCACGGTCAGCGCCGCGCTGGGCGGCAGCGTGGGCTTGACCAAAACTACCGCAGGCACCGT
Organism: Methylomonas albis; assembly: GCF_014850955.1. Lineage (NCBI taxonomy): Bacteria > Pseudomonadati > Pseudomonadota > Gammaproteobacteria > Methylococcales > Methylococcaceae > Methylomonas > Methylomonas albis. The sequence goes on along the minus strand of NZ_JACXSS010000001.1, from coordinate 1,705,039 downwards.
CACGCTCAGCGGCACCAACGCTTACACCGGCAATACGCAAGTCAGTGCCGGCACGTTGGCTTTGGGGGCCAGCGATGTGCTCGCCAATGCCTCCAGCCTGATTGTCAATGGCGGCACTTTCGATCTGGGCAGTAATAACGACACGGTGACCGGCGTGCAATTGTTGTCCGGGTCTATTACCGGCACCGGCACCTTGACCTCGACCAGCACGTTTGATGTGCAAGCCGGCACGGTCAGTGCCGCGCTGGGCGGCAGCGTGGGCTTGACCAAAACTACCGCAGGCACCGTCACGCTCAGCGGCATCAACGCTTACACCGGCAACACGCAAGTCAGCGCCGGCACCTTAGCCTTGGGCGCCAGCGATGTGCTCGCCAATGCCTCCAGCCTGATCGTCAACGGCGGCATCTTCGCTCTGGGCGCAAACAGCGACACGGTGGCCGGCGTGCAATTACTGTCGGGTTCGATTACCGGCACCGGCACGTTAACGTCGAACAGTGCGTTCGATCTGCAAGCCGGCACGGTCAGTGCCAATTTAGCCGGCAGCGTGGGCTTGAATAAAACCACTTCGGGTACGGTGACCTTGGGCGGCACTAACAGCTACACCGGTAACACACTTGTAGATGCCGGCAAATTGAATTTTACCGGCAGCAATACCCACTCCGGCAATTTCACCGGTAACGGTACCTTGGAATTTGGCGCAGGCACCCACCAATTCAATGCGGGCACCAATCTTGGCACAGCTAATATTACCTTTAGCGGCGGGACCAATCTAGTCAACGCCGACGTTGCGCTAACGGCCACCGATGCGGTGTTCAGCGGCGGAACAACCACTATCGCCGGCGATTATTCGGTAAGCAATTCCACCGAGGTATCCGGCGGCATCGTTAATTTTTCGTCCGCGGCGACCAAGCTGCTCAACCTGGGCAGCACCTTTACCATAAAAGGCGGCACCGTCAATTTACAGCACACCAGCACGGAGGTCAGTCGTTACGAGCAGACTGGCGGCATATTGTCGGGTCCGGGCGAATTAAGAGTGCAATCGGCAGTGCTTTCCGGCGGTGAGATGCAAGGCCCCGGCAGTTTGATTATCAGCGGCTCGGGAGGCTCTGCCAGCGATTTATTGCTAAACGGCAATTTCATCCTCAACAATCAATCGACCGTCATCAATTCAGGCAATGTGCGAGTGACCGGCAACGCGACCTTTACCGGCACGGGCACTTACCGGCAAACCGCCGGCACTACCCAGGTGGACGGCGTTTGGAGCCAAGCTTTGACCGAGATACAAGCAGGTACCTTCGGCGGCAACGGCAACATCAGCGGTCCGGTCATCAACAATGGTACGGTGGGCATCGCAGGTTCACATTTAACCTTAAACGGCCCGGTATCCGGCAGCGGTTCTTACGCCGGCAGTGTAGACATAAACAACAGCTTCTCGCCAGGGCCAGGTGCCAATGGTCAGGGGATAGCGGCCATCGATGCCACATCAGCTGATTTGATCTTCCGCCAATCCAGTAGCTTGAATTTGGAATTGGGTGGAGTAAACGGACAATTGGTGACCGATTCGATTACCGCGCGCAGCATCGATATTCAAGGGGCAAAGCTTAACTTACAACGCCTAGCCAGCCAGCCTAATTTCTCGCCACAACAGGCTTTTTCGCAGTCTGTGCTGTTGCAAACCACCAGCGGCAGCATCACCGGAAATTTTAATCAGAGCATTACTTGTCCTGAAGGCTCCAGCGATATGTTTATATTTTCCAAGCAAGAAAAACAGTTTTTGCTGACCATGGTGCCCCGATTGCCCAATCTGGTCCCCGCCGACGTGCAATCCCTAGCCAGTGCCTTACAACAGATAGATTGCAGTGCCTCGACCTCGGCCAATCTGCAGAATCTATTGAACGGCTTGAAACCCTTTTTAGCAAACGGTACCGCCGATGCCAGCAAAGTGGATCAATTCATCAGCGCCTTACGACAAATCAGCCCGGGCCAAATCGCGGCGGAACAAAACGTATCCAACCAAATAGCTAAACTGCAAACCAGCAACATCACCCAGCGACTCATCACTCTGAGATCCCCAAACGTCGGCGCCGGCACTCTTTCCAGTTTCAATGCGCCCGCCAACCTCAATAGCACTGTAACGAGCTCATTTAATGCCGGCGGTGCAAGTAGTTTAGGTACACCCAGCGCAACGAACAGTGTCAGCACGCCGAATGCGTCAAGCAGCATAAACACGCCCAGTAGTGCACCCAGTTCGCCCAGTTCTAACGCTATCAGCATTCAGGCTTCCACGCCGGAAAAAGAAGGTCAACCCTCATCAAATACCCCCTCCTCGGTCAGTATTTCCTTGAGCACAGATAACGACAACGACGGCACCGATCTTTTCTCCGGTTTCAATAATTTGGGCCTATTCATTAACGGCCAGTTTGAATGGGCGGATAGAACCGCGACGGTTGTTCAACGCGGTTACGCGTCAACCATGTCCGCCGTCACTGCCGGTGCCGACTATCGCTTGAGCAAACGACTACTGATGGGTTTGTCTGCCGGCTACGGCAGCAGTACTGCACTGATTTCCCAACAGGGCGGCAGCCAAAGCATAGACGGATATACCCTATCAGCCTTTGGCTCGTTAAATCTAACCGATAACTGGTATGTTGATCTAGTGAACAACCTGACTTACAACCAATACGATTCCAAGCGGGTCACGCTTTATAACGATGCCATCGGCACAGCGATCAATGAAACGGCATCCAGCCAAACCGACGGCTGGCAAAATCGCACCAGCCTCAGCAGCGGTTACGACATAGCGCTAAAAGAATGGACGTTTGGCCTTAGAGGCCGCACCGAATACGGTTACAACTTTGTCAACGGCCGCAAAGAACAAGGCGCCGGTTTAGGCATGAACATGATAGTCGGCGATTTGAACAACGAGTCGTTAAGCAGCAGTATTGGGGCGATGATCTCGCATGCGCTGAGCACGCCGATGGGCGTTCTGGTTTCGCAAGTGAATGTCGAATGGGAGCACCAGTGGTTCAATAAAAACTCCTTGATTACCACCCGCTTCGTCGACGCGCCTAACAACGCCTTTACCACCAACAGTTTTAGTGTCGACAAGGATTACATCAATTTGCGCGCCGGTTTATCGGCCCAACTGCCGTTTGGCGGCTCGGCTTTCATTCAATACGACACCACCATCGGCCAGGAATATGTCTCCCGCCACGCCTTCAACGTCGGTATACGGATGGAGTTTTGAGATACGCTTCCAACTACTTTATAGTGGCGGCCATGTTTTGCCTGCGGAAATAAATGCCGCCCATCCAGACCCCGGCGACTAATGGTAACCCCGGTTAAATCAGATGCTCTATCTTAAGGCTCAATAGTTTAATCTATGGCAATACATCAGCAGATTGAAACTCCGCAGCGCTTACCGCGGGTCTATTTATTTGCAGCACTAAACCATAGCCGTAAACCCAGCTGAACGCCAACTGAACAATTCAATGCCATTATTCTCTTACAAAGTCGTCAACAACCAAGGTATCGCCGAGGAAGGTTTGCGTAACGCCGCCGACGAGCAGGCTTTACTGTTAGAGTTGCAAAACCAGGGCTTGATTCCAATCCGCATCGAGCTGGCTAAAGACAAGACCTTCCTTGGTTTCAAGCTGAAGTCAGCCGCCGTTAAACTGTCGCAAAAAGAAATCGGGATGCTGACCGGCGAATTGGCCACTTTGCTTGAATCAGGTCTGCCGCTGGATCGGTCGTTAACGATTCTGATGCAGTTGACCGAAGAAAATCCGAAACTGAATAAATTGACCGGCGAGGTGTTGGAAAAGGTCAAGGCCGGCAAGGCGCTGGCCGATTCGCTGGAAAGCCAGAGCGGGGTGTTTTCCAAGTTTTATCTAAACATGATCCGCGCCGGGGAAATGGGCGGCAATCTGGGCGGGGTGTTGCTGCGCTTATCTGAATACATGGAGCGTTCGCAGGAGCTAAAAGACACGGTCAGCACCGCGTTGATTTATCCGGCCATTTTGTTGGTGATGTCGTTGGCATCCTTATTTGTAATGCTGACCTTTGTAGTTCCTCAATTCAAGGAAATGTTCGACAGCGCCGGCCAAGCTTTGCCGGTGCCGACCCAGATTGTGGTGGGTCTGGCGGAATTTCTGCAAAGTTACTGGTGGGTAATGCTGATTGTTATTCTTGGCAGCGTACAGACCATGAAGTCGCAACTGGCCGACCCTGTCGGTAAAAAAACCTGGGATGGCCGATTTTTGAAGCTACCCCTGTTTGGCGAGATTATCCTGACCATGGAGGTAGCGAATTTCAGCCGCACCTTCGGCACTTTATTGGGTAACGGCGTGTCCATCCTGAAATCGTTGGGCATCGTCCGGGAAACGGTTGGCAATATGGTCTTGGCCGATATGTTGGAGAATGCAGAAGCGCAGCTTAAACAAGGCCGTACCATGTCGGATGCCTTGGCTCAGCAAAACCTGTTTCCCAAACTGGCCGTGCAAATGATTAAAATGGGCGAGGAAACCGGCCGCCTGGAGGAAATGCTGATGCGGGTGGCGGTGATTTACGACAAGCAGCTGAAAACCACCATCCAACGGATGTTGGCCTTGCTGGAGCCGGCCTTGATCATCTCGCTGGGCTTGATGATAGGCGGCATTATCGTCTCGATTTTGTTGGCGATCTTGAGCGTGAACGATCTTGCTTTTTAAATGAAAGGAGTTAATCAAATGAAACACATGCTTCCCCGCCACGGCGGTTTTACCTTGCTGGAACTGTTGGTGGTGTTGGGCATTATCGCCATGCTGGCCGGGATTGTCGGCCCGCAGGTGATGAAACATATGGGCGCCTCCAAAACCAAGGCCGCCAGGGTGCAAATCGAGGATCTGGCGGCATCGCTGGATATGTATAAGCTCGACGAAGGCCGTTACCCCACCGCCCAACAAGGTTTGGCTGCACTGGTGGAACGACCCGCCGACGCCAAACGCTGGAACGGCCCTTACTTACGCAAGGACAAAATCCCGCAAGATCCCTGGAATCAAGATTACCACTATGTCTTTCCCGGCCAGCACGGCAAGTTCGATTTGTTTAGCTTTGGCGCCGATGAAAAAGAAGGCGGCGAAGGCGAAGATCAGGACATCAACAGTTGGGAATAAATGAACGCGCTACCCGCCATTAAGCTGCTAGAAACGCAAGATTTTGCGTCTCGGCGGCTGCGCCCTAATCGCAATGGCGGTTTCACCTTGATCGAGTTGATTATCGTACTGCTGATCAGCGTGCTGGGTTTTGCGGTACTGGGCAGCAATATTGGTTCCGGCAACCGCAGCACCAAACTCCAAGCGGTAGCCAGGGATATGGCCTCGGCGCTGCGTTATGCGCACGGCCAAGCCGTGATGACGCAAAAACCGGTGAGTGTGGCAATAGATCTGCAAGACAATAGCTATTCAATCAGCAACCGTGACAAGAACTATCCGTTTGCCGAAGATATCGACGTTTCCCTCGTCGTTGCGGAAGAAGAGTTTAGCGAAGGAGAACAAGGCAATATTCGTTTCTTCGGCGACGGCTCGTCCACCGGTGGTCGCATCACGCTAGAATGGGGCAATCAATTGCGCCGTATCGACGTCAACTGGATTACCGGCGAGGTCAGTATTTCCGATGCTGCGGCATAAAGGCTTTTCCCTGCTGGAAATACTGGTGGCCTTTTCCATCATGGCGATTGCGCTGACCGTGCTGCTGCGCATCTTCGGCACCGGCGTTAACAATGCCGTGATTTCCGAGGAATACACTATCGCGGTGCAAATCGCCGAATCGCTGATGGCTCGTACCGGCGTGGAAACCGCGCTGACAGCCGGCGAGACTCAGGGTACGGAAGGTGATAAATACGACTGGCAAATCACTGTCAGGCCTTCGGTACCAGCACTATCACGTCCCAGCCTTAGAGACACGAATTCGGATCAACAAAGAGCCACGCCGGAACTGATGTCCGTGCGAGTAGTCGTTGCTTGGGGCGAGGAAAAACAACCGCGCTCCGTGGAATTACACACTTTAAAACTGCAGCATCAAGGCCCTGGCTAGTGCTGAACCGCTCATCCGCAAAAGGCTTTACGCTGATTGAAATGCTGATTGCCCTCAGCCTGCTGAGCATCATGGTGGCATTGCTATTTGCCAGTTTGCGAATTGCTGCGGAAAGCTGGAACAGCGGCGAAGCCAAAATCAGCGAAGTGAATAAAAAAGCCGTGGTTTACCAATTCTTCAAGCGGCATTTGAGCAATACCAAACCATTCCCGGTCATCCCAGACCAACAGCAAAACAATCAACAACAGGATTTGCAAGACGTGCCGAAACTGGCTTTTACCGGCTTGCCGCAAAGCATCAGTTTTGTCTCTGCCCTGCCAGCCGCCTCGGCACGTAAGGGCTTGCAAGTGTTTCATGTCGGGCTGGACCCGCAAAAGCCATCGACACTCAAAGTAGCGTTGACGCCTTACCGGCAAACCGAATCCATACCGACCGACGCCGAACCGGTAGTGATTTTGGAAAATTTACGGCATTTCAAAATCAGCTATTTCGGCGCCGACACGGGCAATGGCGACGGCACCAGCGGCTGGGTGGACGAATGGCAAGGGCAAACGACCGGTCAGTTACCCAAGTTGGTGAAAATCAGCATCGCGCTGAGCGACGACAGTTTTTGGCCGGACATGATATTTGCGTTGAAAATCACCGGTCAGCCGAATACGGAAGGCCTGGTCGGCGAGCAAAATCAGTCCGGTGCGAGTTTTCACTAACATGCATAGTGTACATAGACTCAATCGGCAAGGCGGACTGGCGTTGGTGATCGTGATTTGGATCTTAACGTTGCTGAGTCTGATGGCCGGCAGTTTTGCGTTAAGCATGCGTCGGGAAAGCAGCGTTGCCGGCGCCTTGAAAAACAATGCCCAAGCGCAGGCCCTGGCGGAAACCGGTCTGAGTATTGCCCAATTCATGCTGCAACATCCCGATCCCAAACAACGCTGGCATGTAGACGGCAGCATCTATCGGATACCGACCAACGATGCTGAAATCCGCATCAGAATTCTCGCGGAATCCGGCAAAGTCGATATTAACGCAGCCGAAGAACCCTTGCTAAAGGCCTTGCTTAACTCGGTGAGCGACGACGAAAAACTGCAACAACACTTGCTCGACGCGCTTCTGGATTGGCGCGATGCCGACGACGAGCCGCGCCCGCAAGGTGCAGAGAAAAAGCAATATCGGCAAGCCGGCCTGGCTTATCAGCCCAGCAATCAGCCGTTTCAATCCTTGGAAGAACTACAATTGGTGCTGGGTTTCAACGCCGATATTTTTGAACGCCTGCTACCATGGATCACCATCTATTCCGGTCAAGCCGAATTAAATTCGCGACTCGCGTCACCCGAGCTACTGCAAATCGTCGGTGATAGCCTCAAGGAACAAAATATTCATGATGTAAACCTAGAAAATCGGCTGGCTGAATCGGCTTCCAACGATGATGACAATGCCGAGCAAACCGATCCGGCATTGGCAGATGAAGCGCAAACGTATACTATTGTGGTGCAAACCCTGCTGACGGATCAGGCAACAGCAGCTATTGAAGCAGTGTTAAGAATCCAGAATCAAGACCCCAGCCAAGCGCCCTATCAAATCCTGGATTGGAAACAAGGTCAGCAAGTTTTGGCCTTATTCGACTCGGCAAAGGAATCCCAGCTAATAACCGTTCAAGATGAGTTTACAAACGACCATTGATTTTGATCTGAAACGTTTCTTCCATTGGTGGGGGCGGGAATTGGCATTTTTAGTGCCGAACCGTCTTAAATCATCGCTTAGCGACAGTAGCGGCGCAATCGTATTCAGCGCTGCAGACGCGGATTTTCAAATCAACTTTTACCGACAAGCCGAACAGCAAACGCCAATGACATGGCGGCTGGACAGCAATATCGCGGACAGCTATCAAACCTTAAAAGCCCAAAACCCGGACTTTGAAAAAGCCGAGTCTATCTTGCGCCTAGACAATACGCAGGCGTTAAAAAAAACCATCTATTTACCCGCGGCCGCGCAAGAGAATCTGCAACAAGTTGTCGGGTTTGAATTAGACCGCTATACACCATTCAAGGCCGAACAGGTCTATTTCGCCGCCATACCACTCGGCAAAACCGAACACGGCCAAATTGAAGTATTGCTGGTATTTACCCCCAAAACATTGCTGGACGAACAACTTGGTAAACTGCAGACCTTAGGCATACAGCCGGTTTTGGTAGATTTTTGCCAAGCCTGTACCGCCTGCCCGGCCAATGCACCTGCCTACAATTTACTCCCTGAACGCTACCGGCCACGTGGTGATGCATTAGGCCAAGCCGTGCACTGGTTGCTGAATGGCATACTGTTGCTGTTAACTCTCGCGGTATTGATTTGGCCGGTTTGGCAGGAAGGCCGAGCCGTCGATGTATTGAAAAACCAAATCAAAACGCTGGAAAAAGAAACCCGCGTGATAGAAGAGCAACAACATGAAACCGATGCCTTACGCCAGCAAACACAGCGTTTGATAGACATCAAAGCCCAATCTCCTGCCCTGGTTGCAGTCTTGAACGAACTTAGCATTCTATTAAAAGACGACAGCTGGCTAACGCATTTTCAGTTTGCGGACAAGCGCTTGCAAATTCAGGGGCAATCGCCGGCCGCGTCTTCCTTGATCGGTTTGTTGGAAAGCTCCGGATTTTTTAGTAATGTCAGTTTCGTTTCGCCATTGACCCAGGATAAAGCGACCGGACGGGAGCGCTTCCAAATTAGTATGGATGTTAGCCCGCCGCCGGCCGAGCCCAAGTCAGACACCGAAGCGACTACGAGTAACCATCCCAGCGTAACTGAGCCGGCGGAAAATGGAGACTCTACGCAATGAATGATGCCCGCTATCAGCGCTGGCTGGCGCTGGCATTACTGGGATTGGTGTTATCGACTGTAATATTTCTGGTGATGCTGCCTTTATTCAGCAGTTGGCTCGATTATCGCGAGCAAAAAAACGACTTGCTGTTTCGTTTACAACGCCAACAAACCATCGTCGCCCGCCGCGATAGCGTTGCGCAAAATCTGACATCATTAAATCAGCAATATCAGCAGCAAAGCTATCTGAGCGATAGCGATACCGAAGCGCTAGCTTCGGCCGAGCTGCAAAACATCGTCAAAACCGCCGTAACGGAAGCCGGCGGCCAGCTGACCAGTACTCAAGGCTTGCCAGGTAAGGCCGAAGAAGATTTTGTCCGCATCGCGGTCAAAGTGCGCATGAGCGGCAGCATCGAAGCGTTGCGCGCGGTATTGCACAGCCTGGATACCAACGCGCCCTTGTTACTAGTCGATCAATTGGATATTTCGCCGGTGCGCGGTGCGCGCAACCGCAGCACCAACAAAATGGACCCCAGTTCTCAGTTAAACGTCAGCTTTGAAGTGATCAGTTTTATGCGAGCCAAAACCCCATGAACCAAAAGCTGATCAGATTGCAATTACTGGGTTGTGGTGCCTTGAGCCTGCTGTTGGTTGCGGAATGGACTTATAGTCAATTTACGCTGACTCAATTGCAAACGTTACTTGAGCCGCGCGCCCAAACCGACTCGCCAGCCGAACAACTGCCCAACCTTGCCGATAGCAAAGGCTCTGCAGAAAGTTACAGCGATATTGTCGATAGACCTTTATTTGTCGAAGGCAGAAAACCATTCGCCGATGCCAGTCCAACCGATAATTTACAAACTCAAGAGTCCGGGCAAATTGACGATTGGGAGTTAATCGGCGTTTACGACAAAGCCAACAAGCCGACAGCCTTATTTAGAAAACGCAACGAAGCCAAAAAGTTTTTAAAAGTTACCGAGGAACAAAGCATTTCCGGTTGGCTGCTGAAACAAATACAAGCCGATCATGTATTGCTGCAGCAGGCCGGCCAGGAAAAGTCGGTCGTATTAAGAAAGCCGCGCGTACAAGTCAAGCCCCCCATGCCCGGCAAACCAGCCGTGCCACCTAGGCCCCCGCAGCCCAATGCCGTTGCCAAACCTATAGAACCAGTACCTAATGAAAATCCCGAGAACAACAATGACAACTAAAAAAATCAACATTTCTCCTATGTTGGCGTTGGCGCTGTCCATGACCGGCTGTGAATTTATCGGTCCGCAATTGCATGAAAAACTGGCTATCGCCGATAACAAACCGATTCAAGAGGAGACATTGTTGATTCCGGAATTGGCTAACGACGCCTCTAAAAATGCCGAAAACAGAACCACAAAAGTAGAGTTATTTCCCAGCGGAGAAGTGAGTATCGCGCCGCAAACCAGCCATGCCGGCGGTGGAAAAAGCAGCGGCAAGGGCGAATACAGTCTAAATTTCGACGACGCTGATCTTGGCGAAGTGGCTAAAGTAATCCTCAGCGACATTCTGGGCCGGAACTACACCATCAGTCCCCAAGTGGTCGGCAAGGTAACCTTGCAAACCTCCAAACCCTTGAGCAAGGACGAGCTGATCCCAACCCTGGATATGCTGCTGAGTTTGAACAACGCCGCGCTGACCGAACAGGCCGGCATGTATTTGATCAAACCCTCCAACGAAGCCCTGTACAGCAGTTCGATCAGTTCGCTATCCAGCGCCAAAATGCCCAACGGTTATCAAGTCAGAGTGATTCCGGTGAAAAACGTTGCAGCCTCTGAACTGGCGGAAATCTTAAAACCGCTGCTACCGGAAAAATCATTGCTGCATGTTGATCCGAACCGAAACCTGATATTGATCGCCGGTTCAGGCTTGGAAATCTCTAGGGCGCTGGATGTAGTCAATACCTTTGATGTTGATATATTAAAGGGCCGTTCGTTTGCATTATTTACCCCGTCCAACGTCAGCGCCGGCAAAATCATTGAAGAGTTGGAACAAATTTTCAATGCTAAAAATGGCAAGGACGATGAAGCTAGCTTTTTCCGCTTTATTGAGATAGAACGGCTGAATGCGGTGTTGGCGATTACTCATCAAGCCAATTATTTGAAGGATATAGAAAACTGGGTGTTGCGGCTGGACCGGATCAACACCGCAGCAGCCGGCGGCGTGAATGTCTATAGGGCTCAACATGTTAGTGCCACGGATTTAGCCGATACCTTAAGCAATATTTTCGGCAGTGGTGGTTCAGGCAGAAGCAGCAAAGCGTCGATTGCATCCGGTCGCAAATCGATGTCAGCGAGCAATAAAAGCAGCCGAGGCAATTCCAGCAGCAATAATAGTAGTACTGGTGGCTCTAGTAGCAATAGCGGCACTAGTGGCAGTACCGGCAGCTCAGGTAGCGAAAGAACCTTAAGCGACAGAACGCAAGACAAGAGCAACACCCGCGGCAGCGGTGCCCTCGGCGGCAGCTTGAGTAGTAGCGGTGGCACCAGCGGCAGCAATAGCAACGATATGCCTAACGTGAAAATCATCGCCGATGAAGGCAACAATGCGTTAATCATCGTGGCGACCGCGCAGGAATACGCGGTGATCGAGCGCGTGTTAAAGCAATTGGATGTATTACCCTTACAGGTGATGATCGATGCGACGATAGTGGAAGTTACTCTAAACGACGATTTGAAATACGGACTGCAATGGTATTTCAGTCACAATAATGGTGGCGCTAATCACATAAATGGGGGATCAGCGCAGGGAATAGATTTGATCAACTTGACAACAGAGACTGCAAAAACGTTTTCAACAGGCGGTTTTTCTTACGCGTTTTCCAGCGGTTCCAAGGACATTCAAGCTGTATTGAATGCCAGCGCAAAAAACAATAATGTCAATGTCATTTCATCGCCCTCGTTGATGGTACTCAACAACCAGGAAGCTACCATTAAGGTCGGCGATTCGGTACCAATACGCTCCTCAGTCTCCAGCAATTTAAGCAGCACTAACACCAATAACGGTATCGTGCAGACCAGCTCGATACAAATGATCGATACCGGTGTTAATTTGTCGGTTAGACCCAGGGTCAATGCCGGTGGACTGGTTCTGATGGACATATTACAAAGCGTGAATCAGGCCATTAAAACCACAACCAGCGACACAATCGATTCACCTACCATTCAAAAAAGAGAGATAGAGAGTAGTGTCGCGGTGCAAAGCGGTGAAACCATCGTCCTGGGCGGGTTAATCAAGGAAAACAATGACTATCTGCGCGACGGTGTGCCGCTATTGCATGAAATCCCGTTAATCGGCCCATTATTTGGCGGTACCACCAGAAACAAAGACAAAACCGAACTGGTGGTATTGATCACTCCTCGTGTCGTGAAAAGCCGTTCGGATGCCCAAGATGTGACCGAGGAGTTCAAACGGAAATTGTCCGGCATCTATTATCAGCAACCCTTGCAAATTGATGTCGAAACCATCCAATAATGCGACCTAACCTTACAGACTAAATCATGAACCCAATCTCACCAGACCGGCTAATTTCCTACTGGTCCACCGCCCAATTAGAGGCTAGCCTGGTGATTTTGATGAACATCGTCGGCGCCCTGTTTTTAGGCATGGTAGTCGGCTACGAACGCTCCTACCATGGCCGCGCCGCCGGCATGCGTACCTATGGGCTGGTGTGCATGGCATCGGCTGCGGTAACGGTAATCGTTGGTTACCCGCAGTTCTGGTTTGGCGGCTTATTGCCGCTCACCGCTACTGCCGACCCCACCCGAGTCATTCAGGGTATCGTGACAGGCATTGGCTTCTTGGGTGCAGGCGTGATCATGAAGGAAGGTCTGAATATCAGTGGGCTGACTACCGCCGCATCGATTTGGGCATCTTCTGCTATTGGCATTCTGTGCGGCGCCGGGTTTTATTTTGCGGCAATTGTGCTGTCTTTGATAGCCTCGGCGACCATGATATGGGGCGGACAAATCGAAGCGGCGCTACCGTCCCGCCACGCCGTTGCGGTAATTTTACGCTTTCAAACGGGTTATAGATCCAGTCAAACCGAGATAGATAACTTGGCAAAAGCCTTAGGTTATCGTCTGGCCGAAGGTTCGATTACCGTGATCAGCAATAATAAACACGAAGAATGGCATCTGGTTTTTATAGCGAGCGGCAATCATAAAATATCGATAACTGCCATAGCTGAAAGCTTGGATCGCTGCGATTTTATCAGCGGTTACCAAGTCGCCTTTGCGCGAAATTAGATTTATGAGGATTTCAAGGAAAATCAGGAAGCAGGGAATCACTATCACGCCCTACTTCCAAAGCCCATTTGCTTAATTCAATTATCGGAGCTATTCCATTACGTTTTTGACACACTGTCTGGCGAAAGTATCAATCGACAGGGTATCGCTTAAGTATTGGTTGAATAAACCGTTAATATCAACCGGATTGAGATAGACATAAACTCCGCAGCCGGTTAGGGCAATAAATTGCTGGCTCAGTGTTTCAACGAACAGGGTGCGTGTGCTGCTGAGTTGTGTAATTTCGCTGCTTGACGTGTTCATGACCCTCACCTATTTTCTGGTTAAACCCGACTAGTAAGCAGCATGATCCAAGCCAACTCATTCGGCGATTAAGATTCAATATTTTGAATACAAAAGGGCAATCGCCAAGAACCTCTGGAGTCCATCAACCCCGCGCAAAGGGGATCCGGACTTTTGCTTTTCCTGGGTTACCGCTTTCAATAGAAAAGACGAAACAACTTTTTCTCGAGTGACCCTACTCTCTCAAATAGGTTGCTGACATGACAACTGTGTCACAAAAACTGCCAGATTTGTGACAAAACCGGCAGTTTTAGCCGGCCCTGTAAGAATCGTATGACAGCAATTACTCAGCTGCCAGACAAGCTTCCACCAATCTCACCCAATAAGTGGCTCCCAAGGGCAAAATATCGTCGTTAAAATCGTAACTGGTGTTATGGAGAGTGCAAGGGCCCGCACCATGGCCTTGAATGCGGTGATCGCCGACGCCGTTGCCGATAAAGCAATAGCTGCCGGGTAATTTTTGCAGCATAAACGCAAAATCTTCAGCGCCCATCGTAGCTTTTTGCTCTAGCACATGCTGCTCGCCGACGATACCGCTCATTACCCATCGGGAAACGGCAACTGCCTGATCATGATTAACCGTCGCTGGATAACTACGGCTAAATTCAAAATCACATTCCATGCCGTGTGCCAGACAAATATGCCGGGCGATTTCCCTCATGCGGGTTTCAATCAAATCCAACAACTGATTGGAAAATGTACGCACGGTACCCGCCAACTCACAGGTATCAGCGATGATATTAGTTGCCTCGCCCGCGTGCACCATGGTCACTGAAATCAAGCCGTTATCCAAGGGGTTGGCGTTGCGAGTCAAGATTGTTTGAAACGCCATAATCATTTGCGCAGCCACCGGCACGGGGTCTAATCCCAAATGCGGCAATGCTGCATGACAGCCTTTGCCGCGAATCAAGATGCGAAAGGTGTTCAAAGAGGCCATTACCGGCCCTGGGCTGACCGCAAATTGGCCGGCCGGCAACTCCGGCCAATTGTGCATACCATACACCGATTGCATCGGAAACAAGTCGAACAGACCGTCCTTGATCATTTCATCGGCACCGCCCCCGCCCTCTTCGGCCGGTTGAAATATCAGATAGACGGTGCCGTCAAAATGACGCTGGGTTGCCAGATATTGCGCGGCAGCCAACAGCATGGCAGTGTGGCCGTCATGCCCGCATCCGTGCATTTTACCGGGGTATAGTGAAGCATGCGCAAAGCTGTTTTGCTCATGCATGGGCAAGGCGTCCATATCGGCGCGTAGCCCAATAGCCCTATCGGCACTACCCGCTTTAACAATCCCGACTACCCCGGTTTTACCCAAGCCGCGATGAACCGGAATCCCCCATTCGGTTAATTTAGCTGCAACCAACTCAGCGGTACGGCGCTCTTGGAAGCACAACTCCGGGTGAGCATGCATATCGCGGCGCAACTCACGAATTCCGGCAATATTGGCGACAATTTCCGGTATTAGATCGGCTGACGACGATTCAGCCTCGGATTTATTCATGGAACCATCAGTGAAACGTTGGGGATAAAAACCGGCTAAGCCACATCGGATTTGCGAAGTTTTTCCACCAGAGTGGTTCTGCGCATATTCAACAACTTAGCCGCATGCGCGACCACGCCGTTACATTCCTCCAGTGCCTGGCGAATCAGTTCGTTCTCAAGATCGGTCAGGTATTCCTTTAGGTCGATACCTTGTTCCGGCAAGTGTACCGCAGCAACTGCGCCGGGAGCGGGCATCGCCAGCGCTTCTCTCTCTGCCGGCCGTACGATATGAATGTCTTGCTCCGGCAGGGAAATCTGTACACCTTCCGGCACTTCGTAGGCCTGAAATTTTTCCGGCAAATCGCCGACATCGACGCTAGCATCCGGACTAATGATAGCCAAGCGTTCGATCAAATTGGACAACTCTCGAACGTTACCGGGCCAGCTATGTTGCATCAAGGTCGCGATAGCCCTGGGCAATAAGCTGACGGTTCCCCTATTGGCGGTTTCCATGCGGGCGACCAAATCATTGATTAAATAAGGAATGTCTTCTGCCCTTTCCCGCAAGGCCGGCACTTCGATCGGAAACACATTAAGGCGGTAAAATAAATCTTCGCGAAAGCGCTTTTCGGCGATTTCCTGTTCCAAGTAACGATGCGTCGCCGCGATAATACGCACATCGCAATGGATGGTTTTGTTGCTACCGACACGCTCGAAAGTGCGTTCCTGCAATACCCTTAGCAGCTTAACCTGCATCGGCATCGGCATATCGCCGATTTCATCCAAAAATAGCGTACCGCCTTCCGCCATCTCGAAACGACCTTGTCGCGAGGTCAAAGCGCCGGTAAATGCCCCCTTCTCATGCCCAAACAATTCGCTTTCCAACAATTCGCCCGGGATAGCGCCGCAATTGACCGGCACGAACGGCCTGTCTCTGCGCGAGGAGGCACGATGCAACGCTTGGGCCACTACTTCCTTACCCGTACCGGATTCGCCCAAAATAAGCACTGTGGCGTCGGATTTTGCAACTTGATCGATTTGCGAACGGGTTTTTTGAATGGCTTTACTTTTACCGGCCAAGCCCTTGTCCGGTAGAGATTTTTTAGTAGATTGAACAGGCTGAGGCAAACTGTCCAGCAATTGAATCAATTGCGGGTAAACAGTCGGCCACTCCAAAGTTTTGTTGACCATTTGTTGAATAGCGCTGACGACTTGCGGTCCGCCGGCCTCCACCAGCAGCACAACGGGAATATCACCGACGTTTTCTGCGACCATTTTGATCAAGCTGGCTTGTTTGTCCCCACCGCAGCCGACAAACACTGCATCGAAATTATCATGCTGGCGAAGCACTGCTTCGAAATCGCTACTGGCAACCGTCTCCACCCGGTATTCCAAAAATCGGAGTATACCTTCCACCTGCTGTATGCGGTTAGTGTTGTCATCAATGAGCAAAATTTCTGGCAAAGCCATGCGTATAATCTCTGCGAACTACGTTGTTTTAAGGCGGAATGGTGTTGCTGGTTTTAAGTTAAGCATCGAATCCGGTTATTGTCAAAATGGCCTCATTTCAAGCTATTGCATAGTTTAGTTCATGTTGTTTACATCGATTGACTAATAGGCGATCCAATTTTGCAGCTTGACAAATTTTCCACAACATAGAAACTAGCCCCATGTTTAACAGCCAAGAGCCCCGTTGCCTTGAACGACATATCTTTGAGTATACTGTTCGGTATACTGGCAGCCCTACTGATAATTTCAGCTTTTTTTTCCGGCTCTGAAACCGCGTTGATGACGCTGAACCGTTATCGGTTACAGCATTTGGTGAAGAAAAATCATAAGGGTGCGATTAAAGCCCATCAACTCCTGAAAAGGCCGGATCGCTTGATAGGCCTGATTCTGCTGGGCAACAATTTCGTCAATATCCTGGCAGCGTCCCTAACCACCTTGATGGCGATCCGTCTCAGCGGCGACAACGCTGTAGCACCTGCTATCGGCCTTTTAACGTTTGGAATGTTGGTGTTTTCCGAAGTCACCCCAAAAACCTTAGGCGCCCTCAAGCCTGAGCTTTTAGCGTTACTATCTTCCTGGATTTACATCCCATTATTGAAAGTCTTTTACCCGTTAGTTTGGGTTATTAACTCTATATCCAACCTGCTATTGTGGCCGTTCGGCATTAAAAGCACGAGCATTACAGCTGTCGAATCACTTAATAAAGACGAGTTAAAAAGCATCGTGTCGGAAGCCAATCACTTGCCGGCACGTTATCAAAACATGCTGTTGAGTATTTTGGATCTGGAATCGGCTAGCGTTACCGATATCATGACGCATCGCAATGAAATTATTGGTATCGATTTGGAGGAATCGGTAGAAGATATTATCAAACAACTACAAAATAGTCCGCATACTCGCCTACCGGTGTACAAAAAAAATATCGACCGGGTGATAGGCTTTCTACATTTAAGAACAATTTTGTCGCAAATTAGTCATCCCGGTTTCGACAAACACAATATCACCAACAGCCTGTCCAAGCCTTTCTTCATTCCGGCCAGCACCTCTATTCATAAACAAATGCAAGTCTTTAAGGCCGAAAAATTACGTATTGGCCTGGTGGTAGACGAATATGGGGATGTACAGGGATTGGTGACACTCGATGACTTATTGCAGGAGATTGTCGGCGAATTGGTTTCGGAAGAACCCGATATAAAAATGCAAAAAGACGGCAGCTATCTAGTGGATGCCGGCGTAACCATCCGCGAACTCAATCGCATCACGCATTGGGATTTACCCACCGAAGGCCCAAAAACTTTGAATGGCCTGGTAATCGAATACATGGAGACCATTCCGGAACCCGGTACCAGCGTGAAGTTACATGGACACGTCATCGAAATAATTAAGCGTGATGAAAACGCCATCAAGCTGATTAAATTCAATCCCAAACACTAATCACACTTTATTTTAGCCCAAAAAAAAGGCGGCTATTTTTAGTAACCACCTTGGAAGCAATAGGAAGAAATATAACGCAACTTTTAACTATCAAACCGAACGAAAAAGTTAGGCTAATAATAGTTACGTAAATTTCAAATTTAAATGTGACATATTGTCGCAGGCTGCATCCAATCTTAAAATGAGCATGAACCCATGCCCATCCTTCACCTCAACCACCCCTTGCGTTTAAAGAAAATAAACGGCAACAAGACCGAGACCGTCATTAATCCAAGCGCGAAAGGGTAGCCAAGCATCCACTGCAATTCCGGCATATTTTCAAAATTCATTCCGTAAATACTGGCTATCAAAGTGGGTGGCAACATCGCCACCGAAGCCACAGAGAAAATTTTGATTACCTTGTTCTGATTGATATTGATAAAACCGACTGTGGCATCCATCAGAAAATTAATCTTGTCGAACAAAAACGCAGTGTGGCTATTAAGCGACTCTATATCCCGCAGAATTTGCTGAGCATCTTCCAGCTGGGTGGTATTCAGCAATTTGCGGCGAATCAGAAAAGAAACCGCACGCTGAGTATCAAGCATATTTCGGCGGATTCGGCCATTCAAATCCTCCTCTTCGGCAATATCGGTCAAAATATCCGCGGCTTCTTCGTCGCTAATATCCTGACTCAATACTTTTTTGCTGACAATTTCCAACTGTTCGTAAATATTCTCCAGCGCATCGGCAGAATATTCGGCTTCGGCACCATATAAATCCAGCAACATATCCTTGCAATCCGAAACGAAACCCGGTTGGGTACGAGCCCGTAAACGCTGTAAACGAAACACGGGCAACTCTTCACTACGCACCGAAAACAGCATGTCGCCACGCAATATAAATGCGACCGGCACACTGCGCGATTTGCCTTCGCGATCCAGTAAAAAATCCGAGTGAATATGAATCTCGTGCTGATCCTCGACATAGAACCGGGCACTGGCTTCCAAATCGGTCAAATCCAAAGGATCGGGTAACTCCAGGCCATAATGTTGTCCGACGAGCAGCCGCTGCGCCTTGCTCGGTGCCAATAAATCGACCCAGATCGGCTTGATGGCATACAAATCGTGGCGGCAAGTGATCGCCACTTTAGCGAGCCGACCTTCCAACAACTCGAACGCACTCATTTGCCCAACGCCACAATGCGGTTCCCGGTCGCCAACCAATTCCTCGCGTAAGGTATCGGACAACTCCCAAAGCACATCGTCCTGCCTGTTCTCCTCGACCTGCTGCCAGACCAAACGCGCATCCTCCAGATCCAGCGCATGCAGAATTTGGCCAATTTCGATAGCAGAAAGCCGCGCCAATAAACTACGCAGCTCCACCATATGCTGCTTTTGTACCAGGGCAGTAATCAGCTTGCGACGCGGCATGGGCTGATTATTCAGCATGCCTTCGACAAGCTTATGTTTTTTCAACAGATCGTTGACTGTTTGTAGTGACAAGAGCAACTCCGGAATAAAGCAAGCACCAAATTTTTTATTCGGCGGGTATAAAACGGCTAACTTTAAACCAAAACGCTGACAAAAAATCGGTCGCCGATCTTCTTCAAATGGCGAACTTTAGTAAATTTAGACAACTCTACTTAATGTTAACGACACATCAATCAATTGTTCCGTGTAAATCATCTACTTAACAGTGATAAAGACATACCAGATGAATTACACAAAAAACATGTCGCCAAGCCACGCATAGACGCAGCTATAACAAACAGGCCTGATTAAATACGACCGTATTGATCTTCGTAACGGACAATGTCGTCTTCGCCGAGATAACTGCCCGATTGGACTTCCACCATTTCCAGCGGAATCACGCCCGGATTTTCCAAACTGTGAATAACGCCCAAGGGGATATAAATCGATTCGTTTTCGGTGACCAAAATTTTCTCACCGCTTTTATCGACCCAAGCCGTGCCTTTGACAACAACCCAGTGCTCGGCGCGGTGATGATGTTTTTGTACCGATAATTTTGCACCCGGTTTCACCACAATCCGCTTGGTTTGATGGCGTTCACCGCTATCGACTAAATCGTAATGCCCCCATGGTCTGTATACTTTACGATGCACACTGGCTTCGCTACGTTTCAATTTTTTCAGTTGCTCGACCACTTCCTTGACATCTTGGACACGGTCTTTCGCGGCTATCATCACGGCATCATCGGTTTCGACTACAACCAAATTGTCGACACCGATCACCGCAACCAATTTATTGGCCGAGTGGATATAGGAATTGTGAGTATCCACGGTTAGCACATCGCCTTTGATGGCGTTGCCGGCGACGTCTTTCTCAGTTACATCCCAAAGAGCGGACCAAGAACCGACATCGTTCCATTCTGCATCCAACGGGATCACCACCGCCTTATCGGTTTTCTCCATCACGGCGTAATCAATGGAATCAGACGGGCATGTCGAAAAAATCTGCTTATCCAAACGGACAAAATCCAAGTCCGGTTTCGCCACCCGTAAGGCTTCTCTACAAACTTCCAACATTTCCGGATTGAATTTTTCCAATTCACGTAAAAAACAACCGGCTTTAAAGGCAAACATACCGCTGTTCCAGAAATATTCACCACTTTCCAGATAACGTTGCGCGGTTTGCGAATCGGGCTTTTCAACAAAAGCGCCAACCTTATACGCCTCGCCATAACGAGTATCTCCCCGCTTGATGTAGCCATAGCCGGTTTCCGGCTCAGTGGCGACTATTCCAAACGTTACCAGCAGATCCTGTTTCGCCAACAGTTCGGCTTGTAGCACCGCTCGATGGAAAGCCGGACGATTGCCAACCACATGATCGGCCGGCAAAATCAATAACACATCATTTTCGGAACGCGCGCTCAATGCGGCCATCGCCACGGCAGGCGCGGTATTTTTGCCGACCGGCTCCAAAATAATAGCGGCAGGTTTGATGCCGATTTCCCGCATTTGCTCTGCGAGCATAAATCGATGATCTTCATTACAAACCGCAATTGGCGCTTGTAAGCCGGCAACGCCATCAAGCCTTAAAATGGTTTCTTGAAGCATGGTGTTGCCGGACACCAAGGGTAAAAATTGCTTGGGATACTGACCGCGAGACAATGGCCATAGCCGAGTCCCTGAACCACCTGATAAAACTACCGGTATCATAATGTCGTTTTCCTTACGGGCTGAATGAAAATGTGTTGAGCTAGTCTAACATCTCGATAACTGTTGAGGTCAAGCCTTGGTTTGAGCGGCTTAAGCGGGTCATTTGCGCTATGGCTTTCATCAGATTGACTCAATACATTGCCCCCCGTTTAATTAAAGCTTAACCGTTCGCCCTGAGACTGTCGAAGGGCAGCCCCGCTCGACTTGAATTTATCGCAACGCGTCTGAATTAATTACAACACGCCACGGCGAGCTGTTTCAATTTTTGCCGGGCCAAACCGTAATCGCCATTTGGCGTATCAGTAAACAACACCACAAGCAATTCCGGGGATGCATCGCCCGACAAACGTTTAAGCAATTGCCACCATTTAGCCTGATAGGCATTGGCGGTATTTTTGTCACCAACCCGATACCAACGTTCCACCAACAGGCTCCGTTGCGTACTGTTCAATACCAGTTCTTCGATGCCTCCGATTTTATCATCCGCCCACTGCATGGGAATCATATCGTCATGCAGTATTCGCCATACCGGATGTTTTTGCGGCACCAGATAATTTTGCGAGTTGACCAATTCACCACCTTGGGTTTCATCGCCGAAATTGGCAAAATACATACCGACTACCGATTGACCGTCGCTTAGATAAACTTTGGCATCCGCCACCACGCCTTTAAAACTGGGTTCCCAACCCCAATCCGGCCCTACAACCGACTGCCAATTAGGCATAGCAGGTCGACTAAATCGCGCAGGCACTTCTATATGTGCTGCTTGCAGTGCCGATAACCTTTGCAAGGCAATTGGCCAAATTGAAACGCATAAAGCTGTTACGGTTAGCGCGGACCAGTAATGCCTATAACTCGTCGCTGAACCCCCAGCGGTACCATCCAGTGGCGATTCAAGGACGGAAGAGGCCGGCCCACCTGCATCTTTATCGTGCCAAAAAGAGCCGAAATAAAACAAGGCAAACATGACAAGCCCAAAAAACACCCAGCCGTAAACGATATGATCAACGCCCGCAGCAAGTTTCATATTGCTGAAATGCCCTATCATCACGATCAAATATGCACGCAAACCGTTTGCTAGAATCGGGATGAAAAACGAGAGCGCAATGAAGATAGTACGCTTCTTATAGCTGCTGTAATTGAGATAAGCGTATACCGACCCTAGCGTTAGCGACGAGATCAAATAACGTAAGCCGCTGCATCCTTCTACTACCGACCAGTTACCCGATGTTAGAGTGAAGAACAACCCTTCCCGATAAACACTCATTCCCGATAGCCTGATCAAGGTAACGACAAAAGTGGCGGTATATTCCATTAATGGAGGAATAAATGCTTCCCCAAATGGCACCATCAAAAATAAGAATGCCATCGGAAACAACATTTGCGCGATGACATGGCCGCCAAGCACCGCCCAAAAACCACCGACCAAAACCCCAACTACGGCCCATTGCTGGATCACCGCCACATGCACCAAATCGGCAATTAACCAACCAAATCCGCTGGCGACAATAAACAGCAAACCCAATTTACTAAAAGCCGGCTGTAAATCTCGATAGTGATCCCGACGTAACCAAATCAACCATAGACTGACCGGGGCCACTAAAAAACCATGCGTGAAAGTTTCCGACCGCGACCAAATGGCTACAATTGAATCCCATGTCTCAAAAAAAACAGCTACCGAAACCAATGTAACCAATCCGACACCCAGTAGCGGTTTACGCCAATGCTCTGGCAGTCCTAACGCTTTTAACATTCTATTTCCTCTGCTATTTAGAGTCTTATGCAGGTATCCCAGCATGAACACCCGTGTAGTCTGTATGCTGTTGAGCCTAGACTCATTCCAAATTTTAGCGAATTGTAATTTCCCGCGGCTATCATTAGTTCGCTGAAAGATCGACGGCGTTTAAAATTTGCCGATTGGTTTTAAGCTACTTCGCTAATCTCTGCTACGATGAAAGCTCAGTGCGTTGGTCGATACGATAATCAAGCTTTTTAATTATTAAACAAAATCTATGGTAGTTCTGTTTTTTTTAGGTTTCTGGCTGACGTGCATAGCCGCGTTATGGCTATGGAAGAAATCCTTATTTATCGCCACGTGGCGTGAACCGTATTTTGCCGATACACCGGTTTTAATCGAAAGCGACGATTGGGGGCCCGGCGGCGACTTTCACGCAGAACGCTTAAAGCAACTGCTCGGCATGCTATCCCAACATAAAGATTCGGTGAATCGCTCCGCAATACTGACCGCCGATATGGTCTTAGCCGTACCCGATGTTGCGAAAATCGACGCCACGGGCCAATACCACAGACGCATGCTGGACAAAGACTTCCCAACTATTTATGCAGCCCTGCAGCTAGGCATACAGCAAGACACCTTGGTGCCGCAACTGCATGGCATGGAACATCTAAACGGCAAGGCTTTTGCTGAATTATGCCAACAACAAGACCCGCGTCTCTCCACAGCCCGTTCAAGTATCGATTGGTGGGACTGGGAGAAACTAGATTCGCCTCTGCAAGGCCATTATGTAGACGGCCGTCATTTACCTACCCAAGCAATCAGCGCTGAAGACGCCCAATCATTAGTCGCAAACGCGATGAACTACTTCACCGGCATGTTCGGTTATCCCAGCCTCAGCACCGTCGCTCCATGCTATCTATGGAACGATGACATCGAGCAAAGTTGGCAACAGCAAAATATCATTGCCATTCAAACCGCCGGCTACCGTTGTACCGGGCGTGATCAAACCGGTCATTATTTTCAGGACCCGCCTCTAATTCGGGTAGGAAATACCAATCGTTTCGAACAGACCTATCTGGTTCGCAACGTAATGTACGAGCCAGTCGACGGCAAAAACACCCCGAATAGCGCGTTTGCCGAAGCCGAAATAGCGTATCGCCAAGCCCTGCCTGTCAGTATTTCCACGCACCGTTACAATTACACGCGCTCGGCGGAAGAATGCCAACAGGCTATAGCCGGGCTCGATCAGCTTTTAACGCAAATTAGCGTAGACTTGCCCAATATCCGCTTCTTGGCATCCCCCGAACTTGGTGAGTTTTTGCAACACCAAACCGACAATATCCGTAATCGTTTCAACCAGCGCCTATGGCCGACACTAAAACTAGCCCGTATCTACCGTAAAATCGGCGCCTTTCTATATCGGCTATACTATCGGCATAAAAAATTAGCACTGATCGGTTATTTCACGGGTTTATTTATTCCAGCCTGGCTAATTTGCAAAACCAGTTCATAAAATCTCTAAAGTATTGAAAACTTTACTCAGCCACACATGAAAATCAGCGCCGTCATCCCTGCGTATAACAGTGCGAAATTTATTCGCGCCGCCATCAGCAGCATTCAGGCTCAAACCAGTAAAGTAGACGAAATTATTGTGGTGGACGATGGTTCAATGGACGACACTGAACAGATCGTTAAGGATATTTCCCATGCCATCATTTATCACAAACAACTCAATCAAGGCCCCTCCGCTGCTCGTAATAAAGGCATAGAACTAGCAAGTGGCGACTGGATTGCATTCCTGGACGCCGACGATCAATGGACACCGGATAAAATCGCCAAGCAGATCCAAACACTGCAAGCCCATCCGGAACTCCACCTGATTGCGGGAGACATGACCGAAATTGACAACGACGACCTGCTGATAACAAACTCTGTATTAGCCAAACATCAGATGTTGGCAAGCTTCCAGCATCTAGCCGGCAAACCGGTTCCGAACGCCCTCGCGGCGTTGGTAATGAAAAATTTTATACCTACGGGCACGGTTTTGGTGAAACGCCATACGCTGATTGAGACAGGGATGTTCAATGCTGAAATTCGCTTCGGCGAGGATTTGGAATTATGGGCAAAAATTGCCGCGTGCCACCCGATTACCTGTCTTCCCGACATTTTGATGTTGCGCCGCCAGCACGGCAATAATGCCACCCAAGCCAGCGAGGCCATGCTAATCAATTTGACCAAAGTCATGGACTCGATTTGTGACTTTGCCGCGCCTCAGTTGATTAATCAAGGCGTATCACCAGATAATCTAGTGGCTGAGGCACAATGGACGCTCGGCTACTGGTACTTTAATGGCGGTGACAATGCCAAAGCCAGACAGGCTTTTAGCAAAAGCTTATCGCAGAAATTTAAGCTCGGCACCCTACTCTATTTTATCTCCAGTAGCTTGCCAGCCCCGTTGATCGATACACTACGCGTCATCAAACAAAAATTCGCAAAACCCTGAGTATATGAGAATATTCATTAATGTTTTCTCCGATGATATCGCCAATTTCTGATTCCATGCCAACCAATAACACCCCAAAAAGAATTGTGTACGTGGAAAACGGCATTGGTTATGGCGGTGCCATTATTTGCCTAAGGCATCTGGTTAAAAATCTTGATCGTGATCGTTTCCTCCCACTGGTGGTAACGGGACGCAACGGTCCGCAATACCAAGAAATCGCCGATGAAGCTTTATGGGAGCATATCCCAGATCGCCATATCGACATCGTGGCATGGCGGGCAAAAACCGAATCCATACATTGGTTAACAAAGGTGCCACTGCTACGGTTTTGCCTCAATCAACTGATAGCCAGAAGCGATGACTTATTTAATTTTTTACCTTTTTTTCTTCACTTACTTTGGAGCACATGGCGGTTCAAAGCCGATCTGATCCATGCCAATAACGAGCCGCTTTGTAACAGAGCAGCGCTATTAGTTGCCAAGATTCTGCGCATCCCCAGCATTTGCCATGTCCGCGGCAACCCTGATGGACCTCACTCAGCACGCTGGGCTTACTCCTTGCCCAATCATTTCATCTCGGTCTCGCATTGGGTTGCCAACAGCATGCGCGAAAGACTAACAATACCGGATGAAAAAATTAGCGTGGTATATGACGGCATCGCTCTGAACAATCTAAACTTACTAGCAGATGGTCATGCATTCAGACAAAAATTCAACATTACTGATGACGCATTTGCTGTCGGCTTAGTCGGATTGCTGATTCCTTGGAAAGGTCAGGAGTTATTTATTGATGCCGCTAAAAGTCTAAAAGATAAAATACCGAAACTAAAAATGATTATTATCGGTGGCACTCCAGATGATTGTGTGGCATATGGAGAAATGCTTAGGCAGCGAGTGATCAAAGAAGAACTAACGAACACTATAATATTTACTGGCCATATTGCAGAAATGGAACCACTTTATAATGGGCTAAATATTGTCATATCAGCTTCGACAAGCCCAGAACCCTTGGGAACTGTTGTCATAGAGGCAATGGCCATGGGACGGCCATTAATTGGCCCTGATCACGGCGGTGCAGCTGAAATGCTAAATCATGAAGAAACAGGCATATTGTTTCGAGCCAAGGACGCCGAAGACTTGTCAGCATCGATTCTTAAACTTTATCAAAACGCAAATTTTGCCACACAACTGGGCAAAAAAGCACAAATAAAAGCTTTCGAAGTATTTTCGATACATACTCATACTCAAAAAATCCAAGATATTTATAATAGATTATTTGCTTTTTCAAAAAATATTATTGATATTTGAATTAAATACTGCCATGAAAAAACTCCTATCAAATACTATAAAAGTTTTTATATTAATAAGTTATTTTATGCTAATTCCAAAAGCTAAAGCAGATTTCCCAGCAACCGATTTAGATTACCTAGGCCTACCAACGTATTGTAAGGAAATGCATCAAAAAGGTAATCAAGGCACGGCACGAGCTTTACAGTGGGAAAAACGACTAGCAGGCAATGGAGGAATTCATCATTATTGTGCAGGTCTCTTTACATACAACATAGCATGGAAGATTAGCAATAAAGACGAACGAATCTATAAACTAAAACAAGCCGCCGGAGAAATGAGCTATCCGCTTGAACATGGCATAGCTCCTAATTTTGTACTACTGCCCAAAATGTATTATGACATAGCTAAAGCTCTTGAAGGAGCGGAAGACTATAAAAGCGCTATAGAATTGTACAAAAAAAGCATTGAAATCAATCCAAAGATTTGGCTCAGTTACGCTGCCTTAAGTGATCTGCAGGTCAAACTAAATCGACCAAAAGAAGCAATAGACACCTTGCAAAAAGGCCTTGAAAAAAAACCCGACTCCAAGCCACTTTTAAAACGTTTGGCAAAATTAAAAAAATAGAACTTAAATACAAAATACTGTAAAAACAGCCTGAATAAACCTTACACCTAGAAGCAGAGCATGATTGGAATCGTAAAGAATGTATATATTTATCGGGAATTAATTGGGGCGCTGACTTGGAAAAATATCGTTATCCGTTACAAGCAGGCTTATCTCGGTATTTTATGGGCAGTGTTAAAGCCAATAATGCTGATGCTAGTATTTACTCTAGTCAAAAGTTTTGTTGGTATTGAAACTGGCGACCTTCCTTATCCGCTGATTACTTTTGCCGCCTTAATCCCTTGGGTGTTCTTTCAGGAGTCGGTTTCGGAAGGCGTGAATAGCGTCACGTCCAACGCCGCGCTGATCAAAAAAATCTATTTTCCTCGTGAAGTGTTTCCATTAACGGCTATGGTGACTAAAACAGTTGAGTTACTGATCAGCTTTGTCATACTCGCAGCCATGATGGCGTATTACCAAATCGTTCCCAGTGTTTATGCATTATGGATACCGGCATTTATCCTTTACACCATGATTGTTGCGTTAACCATAAGTTTTTTCGGCGCGGCCATGAATGTTTATTACCGGGATGTCGGGCAAGCAATACCTATCGCACTATCCTTATTGATGTACGGTTCTCCTGTAATCTACCCTTTAAGTTTGGTACAAAAAAAACTACTGGAAGAACAAGCAGCTGGCGAATGGTCTGACAAACTTTATACCCTTTATACCCTCAACCCATTGGTAGGGATTATTGACGGTTTTCAAAACGTTTTACTCAAAGCCAGCGAGCCTGATTTGCATGCTCTTTATCCAGGCTTAATCTTGACACTGATGATACTGCCATTTAGCTACTGGTTCTTCAAACGGGCCGAGAGCTGGTTTGCGGATGTCATCTAACGCTATCACTTTCAATCATCCAGCGATTAATCAAACAGTATTTTTTATCTATATGGCCATTATAGAAGTCAACCACCTCACCAAAGAATATCATCTAGGCAGCCTGACCAGTCTGAAAGAAACCGCACTAAACACGCTGAGACGGCTAAGTTTTCAATCTATAAAAGAACGTGAAAGATTTAAAGCACTGAATGATGTCAATTTTCATATTGAGGAAGGTGAAGTCGTCGGCATCATAGGTCATAACGGGGCTGGAAAAAGCACACTACTCAAACACTTGGCCAATATAAGCAAGCCTACGAAAGGAGAAGTCATTGTTCGAGGTAGTGTGGCCCCCTTAATTGAAGTTGGCGCCGGCGTAAACCCAGAACTGACTGGGCGAGAAAACATTTTTTTAAATGGCGCTATCTTAGGTATCCCTAAAAGGATCATTCAACAAAAGCTCGACGAGATCATAGACTTTTCAGAGCTTGAACAATTTATAGATACCCCGGTTAAGCGATACAGTTCAGGCATGACTGTTAAGCTTGGATTTTCCATAGCGACCAGCATGGATGCGGATATTTTGATTATCGACGAGGTATTAGCAGTAGGCGACTTAGCTTTTCAGCGTAAATGTTTTGATCGTATGGAGGATATGATTAATCGTCAGGGAAGAACCGTATTGCTTGTTTCCCATAATATCCGACAAGTAGAGCGTATATGTTCTCGTACAATACTTCTGGACCACGGCAAAATTATTATTGATGGCTCACCAAAAGATGTCTGCAATGCTTTTTATGAACTCAGCGATAAACAAATTCATGAGGCAAAAATATCCTCAAAACAAGCTCGTATAGAGACTAGTGGCGACATCGAATTAGACTCAATAGAAATACTAGACATTAACGAACAACCAATTTCGAGTATCAAGTATCTCCAAGATATAGAGTTTAAAATAACATACCGAATAAATAAAACCCTACCAGAGCCCATATTTGGCGTAGGAGTTCATACTACTGATTTTTTCTATTTAACGACAAGCCAAAGCCTTGACCAACTTCAATTAGGAAAATTAGTTCCTGGAAAATATATATTAAGTTATAAGGTTAGTAGCTTCCCATTTTTGCCCGGGATTTATTCCTTAAGATTAGGCGTAGCACTTGCCGGCTCATACCAACCTGTATTTTATAGTGAAAATACTTTGCCCTTACAGGTTGTCGCGAACGATATCAATCGTGCGATTCTATCTCCCCAAGACGAGGGATTTATTGCTCTAAGTGGTCAGTGGGACTTGACTCCTCATGACCAGAATACCCTAAACTTTCAAACATGATATTGGTTAAATTATGCCTTTCCAAAACACTCTTTCCGAAATAAAAGAAAATAAATTGATGCTAGATAAGGCAACATGCAGTTCTTTAGAATCAAATTTGGAGAATTACTACCTACATGCCCGCCCGGAGGTACTTGAATTGGTACCTATCTCTGCGCGCAGAGTTCTCGATGTCGGGTGCGGTGCAGGAGGATTTAGCGCTACATTAAAATCACGACAGAGTGTAGAAATACACGGAGTCGAACTTTCCCCCCGAGCGGCTGAAACTGCTAAATTGCATCTTGATCACGTTTGGAACTACTCGATTGAAGACGCCCTTCATGAAATTCCAGAAGAGTATTATGACTGTATCGTCATCGCAGACATACTTGAACACCTCGTTGACCCAGGGACGGTTTTAGCCAGTCTCAAGCGCAAATTAGCTCAAGATGGAAAAATAGTTGCTAGTATCCCCAACATTCAAAACTGGGGTATAGTTTCTGAGCTTATTCAAGGTCGTTGGGACTACTGTAATGAGGGTATTCTCGATCGCACACACCTCAGGTTTTTTACCAGAAAAAGTGTTGAAGAACTTTTTTGGTCTGCAGGTTTTAATATCAACAAAATCTCTAGGACCATCCATGGCCCCCTGCCTCCTCGCAGACTTACTAAGGTTTTAGAAGCGGAAGGGCTATCGTATGAAGCACTTGAACAGGATGGACAAACCTTTCAATTCCTTGTCGAGGCGAAAAGAGCAAAAAATCTTGTTGCAACCCCAAAAGTCGCAGTGATCATACTAAACTGGAATGGCAAAGACGACACAATTGAATGCCTCAATTCGGTTAAAGAAATCGATTATTTAAACTACAATATTTTAGTTGTTGATAACGGTTCAAACGATGATTCGCTGACATCGATTAAAAAACTGTTCCCAGATGTTATTTTAATCGAAACTGGACATAACAAAGGCTATGCGGGTGGCAATAATGCTGGTATTAGGCACGCTCTCGAAATTGGAGCAGAATATATTATATTATTGAACAATGATACGATTGTGGATAAACTAGTAATAAAATCGTTTATTGAGGCGAGTGCAATTATAGATAATCCAAGCATTATGGGGGGTAAAATATACTATTATTCGCATCCAGATAGACTTTGGTACGCTGGTGCTCGTTGGCTACCTAGTAAACTTGATTTTGAACATATAGGATTAGGTCAAAAAGACGATCCTGCTTTCGACCGATTCTCTAGGGTAGACTATGTTACTGGTTGTTTGATGTTTATTCCTGCCGAAATATTTCACCAAGTCGGCCTATTAGACGAAGATTTTTTTCTTACTTACGAAGAAACTGATTGGTGCTATAGGGCCAAAAAGCTTGGATACGAAAGCTACTATATACCGGCCGCAAAGATATGGCATAAGGTATCAGTGTCTTTCGGCGGCCCAGAATCCCCGATATTCGAATATTTTATGGCCAGAAACCGTCTACTCTGGGCTAGGAAGCATCTTAGCCTATTTTCACGAATAAAGTTATATCGCGAATACTTCTGGATCGTAAAATCCCGCATGATACCTAGTTTTGTAGTTGCAGATGCATCTGTGCCTTTTCTGAAACGCTATGTTTGGTCTCTGGCGAGTTGGTTAAACGCATCCAAGCGATATTACCAAATCCCTGCTAATCAAGCCATACTTAGAGGCATTTTTGATTATTTGTTCGGCCGTTTTGGCAATTGCCCGGACAGTATAAGATCATTACCCAGATCTAGTTGAGTTAACAATTCCAGACTATTAACCCTGATAATATTTAAATGCCATCACGCAGGAATAATTCTTTCGGCATCAATCTAATCGGTTATGTCAGTAGCAATGTCAGTCTTGGCATTACCGCCAGGCACTTTATTAAACTGTTTTTGAATAAAGGCATACCGGTTTCGGTGTTCGACATCGATTATAAGCGCGCCCCCAATGCCCGAGCTGGAGAATATGACGCTCTCGCAGTCACATCAGCTGCTGATTTACCCTATTCGATCAATCTATTTTTTTTATCGATGGGACAATTACCGGATTTTTTTCTGAACCCGCCAGCTGGCTTATTTGACTCGGCAAAGTTGAATGCGGGTTTGATCTGGTGTGAGGAGACCGTACTACCTAAGCGATATTGCGAAGCGCTGCGTTTGTTCGATGTTGTGTTAGCCGGCTCCCATTTTGTTCGCCACGTGTTCGATACTAATCTTTCCGACGTTTTGACACTGGATTGCATCCATCCTTTATTTTTGCCATCTGGGATAGTGGCCAACCGCTCTTATTTCGGTCTACCAAGCGACCGACTTTTATTTGTATCCAGCTTTGATCCTCATCACGACCCCGCCCGGAAAAACCCTTTTGGCGCCGTGGATGCCTTTCTGACCGCGTTTCCCGCCCCCACTGACTCCGACGATTTACCTCACTTAGTCGTCAAACTGAACAACGCGGAAATCAGGAGTAACGATTGCGATCCTATGGCGTTGGTTGAACAGTTAAAAGCCCGTTGCGCTGGAAACCCACGTGTGCATTTCATCGCTAAATCGCTTTCTTACTCTGACGTGTTAAGCTTGTACGACAGTTGCGATGTTTTTGTCTCCATGCACCGCGCCGAGGGCTTGGGGCTTGGACCATTAGAATGTATGGCACTAGGTAAGCCGGTCATCGCAACGGCTTGGTCGGGTAATATGTCGTTCATGAAGCATACCAACTCCTGCCTGGTAGGATATGATCTGGTACCTTACACAGGCATGGCCGCCAAAGGCCCAGATCAATTGGGTAGGAAAGCACGATGGGCGGAACCTCACATCGACGAAGCGGCCGACTGGATGAAACAATTGGCTATAGATTCAGATTTGAGAACACGGATTGGTTCACAAGCAATGCTGGATGCAAAAGCCTATCACCAATCCTCAGAACGCCTGGACTTTATCGACGAATTTAAAGCGCTTCTTGCGGAAAAGAGTTTTTTGACGCGCCGAAGTTGTACTAAGACAGCCGACCTTACCGAGCTCCGCCAAGCACGACGGGCGTTCAACTATTTCGGCTGGGCAGGCGCAAAGCGACGGGTTGATGATTTGTTGAACAGACATGTCTATTGGCGTTTTAATAAAAACTAATAACTATTAAAAGCCTTGGTACTGACTTAGTTTAGAAAAAACTAACCTAGAATACTCTTCGTATCCTACTGTGTTTGCTAAAAAACAGTATCGCCAACGACTAATACGTTTGTTCTTATTGAGAACCTTGAATGACAATTTATTATCTTTGCCCAGAGATTAAAACCCCAGTTGGTGGCATTCGCGTTATTTATCAGCATGTCGACCTGCTGAACCGAAATGGAATCCCTGCTTATGTTGTACATAAAAACAAGGGGTTTAGAGTCGATTGGTTTGAAAATACTACACCGATTGTGTATTGCCGCGATACATTACTAGATCGCTACTTGGCAAAATTTAAACGTCGATCAGACCCAAACCGGGCAATCGAATTAGCTATTAGCGGCGGTAATAGTAGCGTAATAGGTACCGAGGATATTTTGGTCGTGCCGGAAATGTACGGTCCAGATTTAGCAGCAGCATATGGCCGCGGCATCAAAAAAATCATTTTAAACCAAAACTGCTATATGACTTTCGATGGGTATTCTTTCATCAAAGATCGCCTGATATCGCCGTATCGAAGTCCGGATATATTGGCAACTCTAGTCAATTCGTTTGACGGGGAAGACTATCTCCATCATGCGTTTCCGAATATGCCACTCTACCGTTTTAGGTTATCTATCGATCCGCAACGTTTCCCGTTTCAAGCCCAGAAAAAAAAGCAGTTGTGTTTTTCGCGTATAAAAAACCAGCGGGACGCCATGCAAGTCATCAATATCCTTAAATTTAGGGGCACGCTGGACGACTTTGAAATTGTACCTTTCATCAATCTCCCACAAAGCGAAGTAGCCCGTATCTATCAAGAATCCTTATTGTTTCTTAGTTTTGGATACCCTGAAGGATTTGGCCTACCAGCTGCGGAGGCTATGGCGTCAGGTTGCGTGGTAATTGGTTTTCATGGCGGCGGCGGCCGAGAGTTTTTTAAACCTGAGTTTTCTTATCCAATAGAACAAGGCGACATTGTTGGATTTGCCAAGACTGTTGAGTCCGTGATAAAGGCCTATCATGCCGATCCACAATCTATTTTGGAAAAAGGCCAATTAGCGGCCGAATTTATCCGCGAAAACTACTCGCCGGAATTGGAAGAACAAGAAATCATTTCCGCTTGGCGTTCAATACTCGAAACATTTAAACCTAGCTAACAATCTATGAACAGAAGTGCGCGCATCATCGCCTTTCATCTCCCCCAATTTCATCCAACACCCGAAAACGATGAATGGTGGGGTAAAGGATTTACGGAGTGGACCAACGTAGCTAAAGCCAAACCTCTCTATCCAGGACACTATCAGCCTCATATTCCTGCCGACCTAGGTTTCTACGACTTACGCCTGCCCGAAGCGCGGCATGCCCAATCCGAGATGGCCAAAGAATACGGTATCGAAGGTTTCTGTTATTACCATTACTGGTTTGGAAACGGGCGCCGTCTATTAGAAAGGCCTGTTAACGAAATACTATCTAGCGGGGAACCGGATTTTCCATTTTGTCTATGCTGGGCCAACCATAGCTGGAATAATATCTGGCAAGGCGTAGCAGACCGTATGCTGATGGAGCAAACCTATCCCGGCATGGAAGACCATAAAGAGCATTTTGAATGGTTACTCAAAGCATTTAAAGATCAACGCTATATTACTGTCGAAAATATGCCTTTGTTTTTGATCTTTAATCCGGGAGAAATCCCCGACTTACCTAATGTACTTAGCTATTGGCGCAGATTAGCCGTTGAGGCCGGTCTGAAAGGGCTCTATCTAGTGGGCGTAAACTACCGATTCAGGGCGGATTGGGACCCTCGTAGCGTCGGTCTGGATGCATCGACTTGGCAACCCCTACCGCCTAAAGACGGTCACATTCCAAGCAATTTCTTTGGTGATAGAATTAAACGTTTTTTTTCAAAAGCAAAGCCGCACGTCACCGTGCATCATTATGCAGCGGTAATCGACCGATTGATCCGTAAGTCCTCTCCTCCTTTTCCAGATTAT
Organism: Methylomonas albis; assembly: GCF_014850955.1. Lineage (NCBI taxonomy): Bacteria > Pseudomonadati > Pseudomonadota > Gammaproteobacteria > Methylococcales > Methylococcaceae > Methylomonas > Methylomonas albis. The sequence continues at coordinate 1,670,465 of NZ_JACXSS010000001.1, read as the reverse complement.
CCCACAATATTACCGAACTGGGATAATACACCTCGCTCTGGAGAAAATGGACTAGTTTTTCATGAGTCAACTCCGGAACTGTTCAGAACCTTATTACGCCGAGCATTTTCGCTTATCAAACATTATGAGCCGGAAAAGCGCATTATCTTTATCAAGGCTTGGAATGAATGGGCCGAAGGTAATTACTTAGAGCCGGACCAGAAGTATGGACATGGTTATCTTCAAGCGGTTAAAGAAGAACTGCAATCATCTTTCTTTGAAGATAATAAGTAGCTTATTAAATAGGCCGATCAGATATTGTTATCGATAGATCGATCACACAAAATTGGCTTTATACTCAGCTTTATCGACTTGAACCACTCAATATCGACTTACCTATGGTGCAATTCAATCAGAATTTAATATCGCAACGACCAACAATTTCGATAGTGATGCCTTGCTATAATTCGGCGCATTTCATTGGAAAAACCATCGCCGATCTGTATCAGCAAACTTTCAAAAACTTTGAATTGATAGTAGTTGATGACGGTTCGTCGGATAACTCGCTAGAGATTTTGCAAGAAATAGCAAAGCAATACCCAAACCTACAAATTGTTTCCCAACAAAATAAAGGCCCTGGCCCGGCCCGAAATCGCGGATTAAAAGCTGCAACGGGGGAATTTATCGCCTTTCTGGATTCCGATGATAGCTGGCATCCAGCGTTTTTAGCAAAACTTCATCAAAAACTCTCCGAAAATCCCGATTGTGTGCTGGCATACTGCGGTTGGCAAAACCTTGGTTTGAGCACTGAACAATGTCAGCCTTATATTCCACCCGATTATCAGGAAAATGATAAATTTGCCGTTCTATTGCGAAGTTGCCCGTGGCCGATTCACGCCGCATTGACACGTAAACTTGCCATAGATAAGGTCAAGGGTTTTAACGAAAACTGGTTAACGGCAGAGGATTTCGACATGTGGGTTAGGATTGCGATATTCGCGAAAATTGTCCGCGTTCCTGAAGTGTTGGCGTATTACCATCACCAACAAGGTGAACAAATTTCTAGTAACAAGCTTAGGGCAATACTCAATCATTGGGGCGTGCAAATAGGCTTGCTGCAAGACTTTCCCGAAATATCGAAAACCCTGGGTAAATCTAAAACCGATCTTTTGACAAAAGGCCAGTTGTTGCAACGGGCTTATGAGCTTTATTGGAAAAACGATTTACAGAGCGCCCATTCTTTATTTAGAAAGTCTCTAGTTATGGGTTACTTTAGCGTGAGAGATTTAAAATATATTCTACCCAGTTTACTGCCGCTAATGATTTACCAGACTCTCGTCAAAAATATGCGCGACTAAGGCCTCCTCTCGGCCCATTTATTACTTCCCAGCCGACAAAGCCAGCCACAAAAACCATCGTGAGCCAGAGCCCAATGTCCTTATTTCGCTCCCCATTCCAGGCCATGGGCACCCAATGCGAAATCCAGTTATTTTTCGCAGAACACCGGCAGGTCAAGCCCATTGCCGACATAGTAATCGCTGACGTAAACCGCTTGGAAAGCTTATATTCTCGGTATAAATCCACAGTTTGTTATCAAGGATTAATAAGGTCGCAGCAACTGGAGGTAGTATTACAGTCGATGCGGAAACGGCTGGGTTGCGGCATTTTGCGGCAGGCTTGGCGTTTCGAAACCGGCCAACTGCCAGACGAACCCCTTACTAAGAAATTGTTGGAAAAAGTCGGTTGGCTCAAGCTGCGCTGGCAGGCAGGCATCCATCATCCCCGCCAAAAACAGGCATTGGCAACCACGCTAGCACTGCATAACGGCGCCGGCGGTGGCGACTAAGAGCGCTGTATTATCGTCAATGGTCAGCGCTACTGACACATCCTTAATCCTAAAACAGGTTGGCCAGTTCGGCATCTGTCAGCGTCGTTAGGCAATTCTGCGTGGTAGCTGGCAGTGCTTCAACAACAGCCATGCTCAAGGAAGAGCAAGGCCATGCTGACTAAAGCAGTTGGAATTACCGCATCTGTGGATAGACGTGAACGGCAATTCCGGTGGCTCGCTGGTCAGCCAAGGCTCGATAAGCCCACGCTAAATTTTATCCATTCCCAATACGACGCAAACTTAATCCGCTAAACATACCTATCCACAAAAATCTTATAAAGAAATGCGGCATATCACCTACCGCTGCGGCATAAACCCTAAAACAAGCCATTTGGCACTATTCAGATCTTCTGTAGAGCCCGCCGAACAGGAGCTAACAACTGGCACACTTATTGCTTTAGGTAATCAAAATAATAAAACGCTATTTTTCCCGCCTGCCGCCCCAAGCATTCGCTGCCGCGTCACCGACAGGCCCCAATCGTTTTAAGAATTAAAGCTTAAGCCTACTTACCGGCTAAATAGCGTTTACCAGTCGTTAACAGCTGCCAAGGATGGCGGCACCTTATTAGTCCACTAACCGCACTGTTCGCGGGCAATTCAAATGTGAGTAAATATGACAACCAGCCACTGAAACAGTAGCTGGTTACGTCGAATCAAAAGACGGGGGGTGAATAAAATAACGCTCTGAATAGCCGGTGAGCCCTGCCATTCCAATAACTAAAGCAAATGCTTGATCGCTTGCCGCTCTTCTTTTAACTCAACTTCGTTTTGACGCAATCTTGCCAAACTGAATTCGTTAAGATCCAGGCCCTTAACAATAGCGATCTGCCCATCGGCCACCATAACCGGGAAGGAATAGACCAATCCTTCCTCCACACCATAGCTACCATCTGAAGCCACCGCCATACTCACCCAGTCGCCAGAGTCAGTACCGAACACCCACACCCGCATATGTTCGATCGCCGCATGCGCTGCGGACGCTGCGCTGGACTGGCCGCGTACCTTGATAATTTCTGTGCCGCGATATTGAACGGTAGGAATAAATTCGTCGACAAACCAAGATTTCTCAACCAAGGACAACACATCCATGCCCTTGACTTTGGCATGATGCAAATCAGGATATTGAGTGCAGGAATGGTTACCCCAAACCGCCACGTTTTTTACGTCCCTGCTCAGCACCCCGCATTTCTCGGCTACTTGGCTTATCGCGCGTTTATGATCGAGCATGGTCATGGCCGTAAAACACTCTGGCGCTAAATCCGGTGCATTATTAATAGCGATTAGAGCATTGGTATTGGCGGGATTACCTGTCACCAACACTTTCACCTTGCGGCTGGCCACCTCATTTAGCGCGCGGCCTTGGGTGATAAAAATCTGCGCGTTATCTAATAACAAATCGCTGCGCAACATCCCCGGTCCGCGCGGCTTTGCCCCCACCAAAAAGGCATAATCGACGTTATCGAATGCCACTTTCGGATCGTCGGTAATGATGATTTTGTTGATCAACGGAAAAGCGCAGTCGTTCAATTCCATCACTACGCCTTGCAGCTGCTTCATGGCGGGCGGGATTTCCAAAAGACGCAGCACGATAGGCTGATCGGGGCCCAACAGTTCGCCGGACGCTAAATGAAATAACAAGGAATAACTAATCTGGCCAGCTGCACCTGTTACAGCAATATCGACGGGCGTTTTCATCTGCGTTCCTCTTTGATTATTGGATTCATCCACGCCCACGCTAACAAGCAGGCTTTTCCAATATGACATAAAGTTTTTGAGCAAACAATCACTAATTCCGGCTTTCCGAAACCGGTTTGGATTCTGCAGCGAGGCAAATATTATTCTGTATAATGCCGGCGGCTAACCTTCTCCCCCGGGCCACCATTTTTTTATATCAGGTAGCTTAATGAAAAAATTGTTATTCCAATTTGACACCGACACCCACCCCTCGGTTTTCGATACCGTTGTCGCTTACGATGGCGGGGCGGATCATGTAATCGGCCACGGCAACATATCCCCAGACAACGTCGGCGCCTTGGTTGAAGGCACCATCTTCACCCGAGCGCCCAAGGACAAAAAAAATACCGCAATTTTTATCGGCGGCAGCAATATCGAAGCCGGCCAAAACTTACTGGCAGCGGTACAGGGGTATTTTTTCCCCGGTTTTCAAGTCTCTGTGATGCTGGATAGTAATGGCAGCAATACCACCGCAGCCGCAGCCGTCGCCAAACTGGGCAGCAGCGCTAGCCTGGCCGGTAAAAAAGCCGTGGTACTGGCCGGCACAGGCCCAGTCGGTCAACGCGCGGCGGCGATGATGGCGCTGGAAGGCGCGCATGTTAGCATCACTTCCCGGCATATATTTAACGCGGAAAAGGCCTGTTTCGCGATGAAAGAACGGTTCGGCGTGGACTTAACACCATTAGAAGCTGCGGATTACGACAGCCGTGCCGCCGCCATTCAAGACGCCAATATTGTGTTGGCAACCGGGGCCGCCGGCGTCGAGCTGTTAAAGCCCGAACATTGGCAACATAATCCGCATCTGCAATTACTGGCGGACGCCAACGCCACCCCGCCGGTCGGAATCGGCGGCACCGATGTACTGGATCGCGGTGAAGAGCGCCACGGCAAAATTGTCTGGGGTGCCATCGGCTTTGGCGCGTTAAAGTTAGCCTTGCACCGCGCCTGCATCGCCAAATTATTTGAAAGCAACAAACAGGTGTTCGACGCGGAAATCATCTTCGCACTCGCCAAAGCCATGGCCTAAGGTCCTGCCGGATCCTTATGTCGGTCGTCAAGCCCCGCTCACGCGAACATGCCGCCGCCATTTTTCGCGCCGGCGTCGCGGCGGCCGATCCCTATCTGGCCGTAAAACGCTTTCTGAAGGCCGATAGCCAGCTTTTACGTATCGGCTCCCGCAACGGCGACTGGAGGCGCATTCATTTGCTCGCGTTTGGCAAAGCCGCTTGCGCCATGGCCGATGCCGCGCAAACCATCATCCCCGAAGCTTGGCTTGCCGGTAAAGGCATGGTGGTGACTAACTACGACAACATTGATGTAGTGGAGAATTGTCATGTATTCGGCGCTGGTCATCCGTTACCGGATGCCGCCGGCTTGCACGCGGCAAAAACCCTCGCTACCCGCCTGAACGACACAAAAGCCGGCGAGCTGGTTTTAGTGCTGATTTCCGGCGGCGGCTCGGCACTACTGCCCTCCCCCTCCGCAGGCATCACGCTGGCGGAGAAAATCGTCACTACCCAGTTATTGTTAGCCTCGGGCGCAACCATCAACCAGATCAATTGCGTCCGCAAACACCTGTCGCAATTGAAAGGTGGCGGCCTTGCCAGACTTGCCGCGCCGGCTGATTTGCACGCACTGATTCTATCCGACGTCCTCGATAACGATTTAAGCGCCATCGCCAGCGGCCCCACCGTCGCCGACGATACCAGCTTTGCAGACGCCATATCCGTGCTGGAATCGTTTGATATTTGGCAGCAAATACCGCCCGGAGTGCAAAACCATTTGCAACAAGGCGCCCGAGGTTTACGAATCGAAACACCAAAAAGCGGTGACGCTATATTCGAACACGCCGGCCACACCTTAATCGGCAGCAATGCGACCAGCGTTGATACCGTCATGCATGCCGCAAGTAAGTTGGGATACCAAACCCTGCTCTACAGCAAACAACTGAGTGGCGAAGCTCGCTTGGTAGCCGAACAACTAGTACGACATGCGCTGACCGTATCAGCCAACATTACGCAAGCGACAGCCCTTATTGCCGGAGGCGAAACCACTGTCACCCTAAATGGCACCGGCAAAGGCGGCCGCAATCAGGAAATGGCCCTCGCCTTTGCGCTGGCCGCCGAAAAACAGGGTTTGCAATTCGCGTGGACCTTTTTGAGTGGCGGCACTGACGGCCGCGACGGCCCCACCGATGCAGCCGGCGGCATCGTCGATAACCACACTTTGCAACGCATACGCGACGCGGCTCTCGACCCGGAAGCCATGCTGAACGATAATAACGCCTATCCGGCCCTAAAAGCCGCCAACGATCTACTACTATGCGGCGCGACCGGCACCAATGTCGCCGATTTACAAATTCTGCTGCTGCATCCCAACGCATCACCCGACCCCCTATGAGGAGACCACATGTTTAGCAAATCGATGACCATTGAAGGTTTTGATAACGAGCTCTTTCAGGCTATAGAAAAGGAACGCCAACGCCAGGAAGATCATATAGAACTGATCGCTTCCGAAAACTACGCCAGCCCACGCGTTCTGGAAGCGCAGGGCACCTTGCTGACCAACAAATACGCCGAAGGCTATCCGGAAAAACGTTATTACGGCGGTTGTGAATACGTCGACATCGTCGAGCAACTGGCTATCGACCGCGCCAAGGAATTGTTCGGCGCCGATTACGCCAACGTCCAGCCGCATTCCGGTTCGCAAGCCAATATGGCGGTATTCATGTCGCTGATTCAACCCGGCGACACCATCCTCGGCTTGAGCCTGGCCGACGGCGGCCATTTAACCCACGGCGCCAAACCCAACTTCTCCGGCAAAATCTACAACGCCATCCAGTACGGCCTGAACAAGGACACCGGCGAAATCGATTACGAACAAGTCGAAGCACTGGCTCTGGAACACAAACCGAAATTGATCATCGCCGGCTTCTCAGCCTATTCAAGAATCTGGGACTGGCAACGTTTTCGCGACATCGCCGATAAAGTTGGCGCTTATTTGGTGGTGGACATGGCCCATGTGGCCGGTCTGGTAGCGGCGGGTTTGTACCCCAACCCGGTGCCGATTGCCGACGTGGTCACCAGTACCACCCACAAATCTCTGCGCGGCCCGCGCGGCGGCTTGATATTGTGCAAGAGCAATCCTGATTTGGAAAAGAAGATCAACTCCAACATCTTCCCCGGCATCCAAGGCGGGCCGTTGATGCACGTAATTGCCGCCAAAGCCGTGGCGTTTAAAGAAGCCATGACCCCGGAATTTAAAACCTACCAACAACAAGTCGTCAAAAACGCTCAAACCATGGCGGAAGTGTTTATCCAACGCGGCTTTGACGTAGTTTCCGGCGGCACCGACAACCATTTGATGCTGGTGTCTTTAATCCCGAAAGGCATCACAGGCAAAGCTGCCGACGCCGCGCTGGGCCGCGCGCACATCACCGTCAACAAAAACGCCGTACCCAACGACCCGCAGTCGCCGTTCGTCACCAGCGGCATCCGCGTCGGCACGCCTGCCCCTACTTCGCGCGGTTTCAAGGAAGACGAAGTCCGTCAAGTCGCGGCTTGGATGTGCGATGTGATGGACAACCTCGAAGACGAGAGTGTGATTGATGCGGTTAGGGAGAAGGTACATTTGCTGTGTGCTAGATTTCCGGTTTATTCGGTGGCATAAGATTTGGCCCGGGTAGCCTGCCCCTCAATAGCTTAAGTTAGCTATTGTGTCGCTATCGCGACGGGTATTTTTAATGTCGGGTCTCGGCCCGACAGCCGAGATACTTTTCTTTGCTTGTCCAAAGAAAAGTATCCAAAAGAAAAGACACCCGGATGCCGCTTATTCCCTGCGCTCCAAAGCTTTTGACCGGGGTTGCCGAAAGGGGCTTCCTGCCCCTTCGGCAACGCGCCGCATCCCTGCGGCGCCCCTAACGGGCTAATCCGTTCAAAAGCTCCGGTGCTCGGCGCGGCATACGGGAAGAAAACCAACCACGTGTAGGGTGGGCAAATTTTGCCCACCATTGGCTTTCACCCCGCGTGGGCACTAATTCGTGCCCACCTGCTGCTTGCGCCTTATGCCCGAAAAAAAGCCAGAAAACAGCCGTTTAGCACTTGAATCGACAAATTAATTACTTGGTTTTCTTGGAGATGTAGCGAGCAGCGACCAAAACAACAATTACGACTATCGCTGAAGCTAGTCCAGCAAACAGAAATGACTTTTGTGGACTGGTGTCAAATTCAGAAATAGATAGCACAATAAGAGTCGTTGCCACTCCGAGCGCCATGATGGATACAGCAATGCTAGACCATAATTCATGCCGATCCGCACATTGCTCACAGTAAATATACCTTCCACCTCGGTGATGACTGATGATTCGATATTCAGTCATCGAGACGGGGCGTCCGCATGAATAACATTTCTGTCGAATATTTCTGGCCTTTCCACGTAAGTCGCGGAATATATGTATAAGCAATGCCAATATAATTGGCGAGATCAGAATGAAAAAAAAGATAAAAAATCCCATAAAGCAAGTAGCCTGAATGAAGCAAAGCGGAATCCGTGAAATCGAAGCCATCAAAACCTCGATTTCGTTTCACTCCATCGAGGCTACATCATTTGTTCACTAACCGACTTTTAATGCCGGAACGGTTTGCTCCCGTATGCCGCGCCGAGCACCGGAGCTTTTGGCGAGAATAGCCCGAAGGGGTGCGGCAGGCATGCCGCACGTTGGCGGAGGGACAGGAATCCCCTTCTGCCGACCCTCGTCAAAAGCGAGGAGCGCAGGGAATAAGCGGCATCCGGGTGGCCTTTTCTTTGGATACTTTCTTTTGGCCAAGCACAAATTCGTCTGGAACGAATTTGAACAGCCAACAGGCTGACCCGAAAGGCGAAAACCAAGGAGGGTTTTCGTAGCGAAAGTATCTCGGCTGTCGGGCCGAGACCCGACTTCAAAACACTCGTCGCGACAGCGACACATTATCCCGACGACTCGCATCCATGCGGTCTGGATTCCGGCAATCCATGCCGGAATGACGCATTTTCAAGATTTGTCAGCCGTGATGAGTCCTATCCGGCACTATCAACCCATCTTCCATATAAAGCACATGATCCATCCGCCCGGCCAATTCCGGATCATGCGTCACCACCAAAAAACTCACCTGTAATTCCTGATTCAATTCCAGCATCAGCTGATAAATCTGCTCGGCGGTTTTGCTGTCCAGGTTGCCGGTCGGCTCGTCGGCGAGCACGCATTTAGGCTTGTTGATCAAGGCGCGCGCCACGGCGGCACGCTGCCTTTCCCCGCCGGAAAGTTCGCCAGGTTTGTGTAACATTCTATGCCCTAACCCGACCCGCTTCAGCAACTCGGCCGCTTGTTGTTGCGCCTGTTTGATCGATTGCTTACCAATCAACAGCGGCATCGCCACATTTTCCAGGATGGTAAATTCGCCCAGCAAGTGATGAAACTGGTAGATAAACCCCAGTGAACGATTACGAAGCTGACTAAGTTTGCCGGCGCTAATCTTGTTCAAATCGGCGCCATCCAGCATCACCGAGCCGGAGCTGGGTTTTTCCAGACCGCCCAGCAAATGCAACAAAGTACTTTTGCCGGAACCGGACGCGCCCATGATAGCGACGCGTTGACCGGCATGAATCGCCAGATCGACGCCGCGCAACACTTCGACGTTCAAGTCGCCCTGCTCGTAACGCTTGGTCAACCGCTGGCATTGCAACACGATGGCATTATTCATAACGCAACACCTCGGCAGGATTGATACGCGCCGCCTGCCAAGCAGGATAAAGCGTCGCCAGCAAGGATAGTAAAAACGCCACACAAGCTATCCAGTACACATCGGTCCAAATCAATTTTGACGGCACTTCGCTAATGTAATACACGTCGGCCGCCATGAATTGCACACCAAAGGCTTTTTCGATGGCCGGGACTATCGTTTCCACATTCAGCGCCAATAACACGCCGCCTACGGTTCCCAATAAAGTACCTATACTACCGATGATGCAGCCCAAGACAATAAAAATACCCATCACCGAACCGTTGGATAAACCCTGAGTTTTCAGAATCGCGATGTCGCCGCGCTTGTCGGTGACCACCATCACCAGCGTAGAGACAATGTTAAACGCCGCCACTGCGACGATCAGCAGCAAGATAATAAACATGGCTCGCTTTTCGGTTTGCACCGCGCGGAAAAAATTGCTGTGCGCCTTGGTCCAGTCGCTGACTCGAAACTCGTCGCCTAGCGTATCGGCCAAACCTTGGGTGATGCGCGGCGCGTTAAACAAGTCGTCCAGCTTCAAACGCAAACCGGACACGGCTTGCTCGAGCCTGAACAATTTGCCGGCATCGTCGAGATGCATCAGCGCCATGTTGCGGTCGTATTCATACATGCCGACTTTGAACACACCCACCACGGTGAAGCGCTTCATGCGCGGCAGAATGCCGGCTGGTGTAGAGTTGATTTGCGGTGTGATCACGGTGACTTTATCGCCCATCGTGACGCCCAAATAATTAGCCAACTCGACACCCAGTACGATGCCGAATTCACCGGGTACCAAATCGTTAAGACTACCGAACATCATTTTGCTGGCCACTTCCGACACTTTGGTTTCATATTCGGGCAGCACGCCTTGCAGCAAAGTGCCGCTGACTTGGCGATCAGCATTAACCATCACCTGACCATGAATAAACGGCGCCGCGCCCTCGACATGCGGCATGTTGCGCGTGCGTTGTTCCAAGGCTTGCCAATCGTCCAGTTGACCGAAGCGACCGGTAATCGTACTGTGCGCGGTCATACCCAGGATACGTTCACGCAACTCGGCTTCAAAACCGTTCATCACCGACAACACGGTAATCAAGGCAGTCACGCCCAACGCGATACCGAGCACGGATGTTAAGGTTATAAATGAAATAAATTGTGTACGCTTTTTAGCACGGGTATAGCGTAACCCGATATACAGGATGAGTGGTTTGAACATGCTTTTTAGCTTAGGGGTTTTTACAGGCGGCGCAGTAGCCGTACAGATAGAGGCTGTGATCGGTCAGGGTGTAACCTAATTTCTGGGCGATTTCGGACTGCCGCTTTTCGATGATCTCATCGGTGAACTCCGCGACTTTACCGCACTTCATACACACCACATGATCGTGATGGTTGCCTTTGTTCAGCTCGAAAATAGAGTTTCCACCCTCGAAATGATGCCGCTCCACCAGACCAGCCGCCTCAAATTGTGTCAGTACTCGATAGACTGTAGCTAAGCCTATTTCCTCGCCTTCGGACAGCAATATCTTGTAAACCTTTTCGGCCGACAAATGTCGATCATCTTGCTGTTTTTCCAAAATTTCCAGAATTTTGATTCTGGGCAAGGTCACCTTTAAGCCCGCATTACGCAAATCCTGAGTTTCCACAAGCCCGCCTCCTTTAAACCGATAATCAGCGACATTGTATCGTTTTTTGCGCCAAGCCGCTGACAGAATTATGGGATAATGCCTTATCGTTTGTCGTCGGACCTCACTCACTCCCCATGAAAAAATCGTCTTTTTTGCTAGCGGCCGTCACCAGTTTATCCCTTGGCGCTTGCAGCACCATCCTCAATAATTTACCCGGCGTATACACCTTGGATATTGAGCAAGGCAACATCATCGATCAGAGCATGATCAACCAGCTTCGACCTAATATGACCAAGCGCCAAGTGTTATATATCATGGGTTCACCGATGCTGGCCGATGCCTTTCACGAAAAACGCTGGGATTATCTGTATTCCGAACAAGCTAGCGGCGAAGACCGAGTGCAAAAGCGGGTGTCATTATTTTTTAATGGCGACAATTTGATGGGCGTGCAAGGCGACTTCAGACCCAGTTCGTTGCCGGTCGTCAAAGAATCCGCAGAAACCAGCGTAGATGTGCCAAAGCGCGACATCGAACGTTCGATGTGGGAAAAAATCAGTGGCTTGTTCGGCAGCGACGAACCCGATACCTTTGCCCGCAGAAACAATCAAAACGCCACCGAGCCCAAAGAAGCCAGCAGCTCCGCCGAGAAGGGCAAAGAACTGGTTGAAGAAGACCCCGGTAAAAAATAGGCTATTCGACCAAGAGGCTTTATAGCAAAAGGGCACCGGCGATGGCGATAAAATTGTCGGCCGATTGAATCAGGGCCGGCGCTGTTAAGCTATGCACACCGTACACATCGCTAGCAGTAGCAAAATCGTTGCGGACCTTTTGTAACAGCAATTCGAAATCGCCGTCGCCGGACAATAATACAATTCGGTCGGCCTGCGCGGCATAATCCATGACATCCAGCGTTATCCCCACATCCCAATCGCCTTTGCTGGTGCCATCGCGGCGCTGGATATAAGGCTTTAGCTTGACGGTAAAACCGATATTTTTCAGAATTTGCTGAAAACCCAGCTGCTTGCTGTCGCCACGATCGGTCGCATAAGCAATGGCAGCGACAACCTGCTTACCCGCGGTTGCCTGCTGCCAAAATGCGCTGTAATTGAAATGTTTCTGGTAGCATTGCCGGGTGGTGTAGTAAATATTTTGGACATCGACAAAAATCGCTACTTTTTCCATTTAGCGCTTACTTCAAAAAAGAACAGCAATAATCGCTGGCAATACTGACCTTCAGCGAAAACTTCGCATTGCCGGGCACGTTAAACGACTCACCGCCCTTCACTGCTTGCCAGGCATCGCTGCCGGGCAACAGCACTTCCAGTTCGCCCGCTAGAATTTCCATCAACTCGGGATCGGCCGTGTTAAAAGTGTATTCGCCGGGCTGCATGAAACCCAAGGTTTTCGAAGAACCGTCGGCAAAACGTATCGTGCGGCTATTCACTTTGCCGTCGAAATAGACATTGGCTTGTTTGACGATGGTGACATTGTTAAATTCTGACATGATGCAAATCTATTACGAGTAAAAAAAGGAGCGCAATCATAGCAGATCAACTTGTTTGCGAATAACAAAAAGCCGGGGCGCGGTGGGCTTGTCGTAACGACTATGAATGACTTCTGACGTAAAACAAGCCCTATCCAATTGCTGGGACCATGCCGCCAATTGCTCCGCTTCCAGATCGCCACCAGCGTGTCCCGGATAAGCCAATACGGTCATCACAGCGCGCGGCGCCAACAGACCACAAGCCGCATTCAAGGCAGCCAGCGTCGAATCGATTTGGGTAATCACAGTTTTATCGGCACCGGGCAAATAACCCAGATTAAACATCACCGCCCTCACCCGTCCATGCCATTGCTCGGGAACATGCGCCAGCATATCGGCATGACTGGCGAGACGAAGCGTCACCCGGCGCTGTAAATCATGCTGAAGTAAACGTTGAAAACTATTGATCAGCGCTTGTTGTTGTATATCGAAACCAAACACATGCCCGCCCCCTCCAACGCTCCGCGCCAGAAACAAGGCATCGTGACCATTGCCCAGCGTCGCGTCCAGCGCAATGTCGTCCAGTTCAAGATATGAACTGACGATGTCATGAGCCAGCTCAAGCAGGGAAATACGTTTCATCATAGCGACGTATATCGCAGACCGGCGGTAAACCGGCTTGCTGTTGCAGATAATCCGCAAACCGGGCGGCATACCAGGGAATCGCCACACTGCCCTTGGCACCAAATCCGTTGAAAATATGCAGCTGCGGATACCGAGGATGCGTGCCGATAAACGGCTGTTTATCCAGCGTGGCCGGCCGAATTCCGGCCCGATGTTGATAGATATCAGGCGCTTGCTGTAGCGGACAAACCGAGCGTAAGCTCTCTAATAATGCGGTTTGCGCTTGTCGGGTCGGTAAGGTGTCGAGTTGACGGGTATCGAAAGTGGCGCCGGTTTTAAACCGGCTCGCCTCAAGTGGAATCAGCCAATGTCCGTAATTCAAAATGTGTTGCGGAATATCTTGTCTGCTTTCACAGCCCAGTATTTCGCCTTTTGCCAATTGAAACGGCAAATACCTGAACCATGGGTTGGCAATCGCCTGATAGCCTTCGCAGAATACGATATGCCGGGGATAGATGCCTCGCCATTGCAAAGCCGGTTCCAGGCTAATATCGTTATATTGCAGGCTATTGTGCCGATAACAGTTTTTGTTGCTCAAAAAATCACGCAATTGACTCAAGAGTGCTTCAGTCCGCAAATAGCCGGTTTGCCGTTGCTGCAACACCCCGTATGGCGCGTTGATTCCTGTGGGAGCGGGTGCCAATCCTACTAAATAGTCGCGATAATCCGGCTGTGCTAATCGGCGCTCGGCCATGCTAAGCTCGTTAGCAGTGCGCAGGATTTTCAGCATCGGTATTTGCATATAAAACGTTTGCCGAAACTGCATGCCGAGTTGCTGATAAGCATGCACCGCGGCCGGCAGCAATGTTTCGATACCCCCCTGCTTTACCAGGCGCTGACCGGTAACCGGATTGATCAAGCCGGCCGCGACTTGCGAGGCGTTTTCCGCGCCGTCATCCACCACCAATATTCGCAATTGCCGCTGCATCAACTCCCAGGCCAATAGACTACCGGCCAAGCCCTGACCGATCAGCAACACATCGATTTGCACGGTAATTATTTGGCTTGCAAGGCCTCGCCTTTGAACACAATACCTTCCCAGCCATCGCGCATGAAATTTCTGATATTTTGATGATCGTTTCCATCCGGGTTCCCCAGCACATCCTGACGATAATAATCACCGAAAAGCGCCAAAGTTTGCTCAACGGTTAGTTGCTGCAATTTGGCGAATGCAAAAATCTTGCAGGAGCCCTCATTACGACCCGCTTCGTTAACTAGAGGCTGTTGCAAGCCGTTACTGAATTCAGTAGCCTGATAGTGATAGTGGTCGGCAATAATTGCCATGGTTTCCTGAAAATCGATAGCTTGTCCGGACTTAACACATTGTAGAAAATCGTTAACCATCATTGGCTTACTCCCAAAGCTTCATTAATATTTGGTTAAATTACAGTCAGATTTGAACAAAACACAGTCATTCCCGGTTATAATTGCATGAAATGTCTAGGTGTTTCTCAGCCAAGACTGCGATTGGGAACGTCTTATTATTGTTATATTCCGTCATTAAAATCCGGCGCTGCGTTGTCGGTTGGCTCGGAGCGTACGGATTGCAACCTCAATAACATCATAAAGGAATACATTTTGAAACAGATAATTACTCTTTTCTCGTTTTGTCTGCTTTGCTCCACCACCGCCTTAGCAGAACCGGAAATCCAGATCCCGCCCACGCCACCAATAGAGCCCCTCAACGGTACAGCAATCAGCCCGTCACCTACGGTGACTATCGAGCAGACCAATTATGCGGCTTACCAGCTATCACCGGGCGATGCACTGGAAGTTACGGTCTGGAAAGAAGAAGGCTTGCAACAATTGCAAATTTTGATCTCCCCGGACGGCACGATTATTTTCCCTTTGATCGGTACCGTCGGTGCCGCCGGCAAAACCATTACCGAGCTGAAAGATAATCTGACTAGCCGGCTGGCCGACTATATCTCCGATCCATCGATTACCGTTAAGTTACTCAACAACCAAGGCAACTCCATCTTCGTGATTGGTAAGGTCAACAAACCCGGACAAGTATTTTCCGGCAGACGTCTGGACGTGCTGCAAGCACTCAGTCTGGCCGGCGGCCTAACGGTGTTTGCCAAGGAAGGTTCGATCAATATTATTCGCCGCACCGGCGATCAAGTTAAAGTGTTTCCCTTCGACTATAGCGATGTGATTGATGGCGACAGCTTGGAACAGAACATCCTGCTGGAACCGGGAGACACGGTCACTGTACCCTAAGCGGAACTAGATAGAACTACTATCTATGAAGATAAAAACGGAATTTTTGCTCCCCGCATTGGTTTTATTCAGCACCGACGGCTATGCGCTGGATTTGTTGTTCAAACCGGAATTCAGCTTTAAGGAGCGCTACGACGACAACGTGCGCATGCAGGTCCATCCAACACATAGCAATCTGATCAGCACCATTTCCCCTGGAGTAATGTTCGGATATCTTGCCGACGATAATGAGCTGAATACTCGCTTCAAATGGAATGAGTTGATTTACAGTAGCGACTCAGCACTGGATTTTTCCGAAAAGCTCGTCAACCTTAGCCACAAATATCAAAGCGAACTTTTCAAAACCGATCTGGTTGCAAGCTACGCCGAAGAGTCCTCGATCAATACTCAACAAGATCCCACTCAAATCGATCCCACTCAGATCAATGAAAGCGGTGGTGTGCAGAGACTAATACCAAGAAACACCAAGTCAGTTGCCCCAACGCTCACCTATTACCTGAGCGAAAAAAACTCAATACAATTGGGTTACAGTTACACAGACGTGGCGTATGACAAGAAGCCCAGCTTAACAAGTAGCCTAAATTACTCGGATTATAGCTATCAGCAATTTTCCACAACGGGTACCCACGCCTACACCGAGCGCCTTTCGTTCAATTTGACGGGCGCTTATTCGGTTTACGAATCGGCTAATCAGAACCCAGGCTTAGCCTTTGGCTTTATCCCCATAACATCGGGTTTTAGTCAGAAATCTACAACTTTCACCTACCAGGCTGGTCTGCAATATCTATTTGACGAACAAACTCAATTAGCACTGTCAGCAGGTATCCGCGACACAACAACCGAAAGCACCCAATTCACAAGTTCGTCAAACCCTTCGCCACTGCTTAATACTCAGTCTTCGTTATCTAAAAACACCATGGGCAACGTGTTTTCGGCAAGCTTGGCTCGCAAAAGCGAATGGGGCAATTTTAGCTTGAGTGCCGGACAACAGCTCAATCCGGCCAGCACCGGCCAGCAGCAAACCTCAACCACCTTTTCTGGGCAGGGCCGTTACAATCTCACCGAACGCTTATCCACGGGTATCAACGCCAATTACTTATTATCCGAATCGGTATCCACTTTAAGCAACAATACCAGCACTAGTAACAACCGAACTTACATCACCCTATCACCGAATATTCAGTGGCGCTGGACGCCGGAAATCAATTTGGATCTGTCCTATAGCTATCGCCAGCAAGTGTATGAATCAAACAAGCAGACCATAATTGGCGATAGTGTACAACTACAATTCTCTTATCAACCGCAAATCAATCGTCAGGTGAAATAGCGTGGAAAATCAAGCCATCGACATCAAGGACTATCTAAAAATCATCAAACGACGTAGAAGGTTTTTGATTGTCCCCTTTCTAATAATCGCGCTAATCAGCATCGTTTTGGCAGTGCTGTTACCGGCTGTGTACCGTTCCACTTCTACCATCCTGATCGAAGCGCAAGAAATCCCCGCCGAACTGGTGCATTCCACCGTCACCACTTTCGCGGAGCAACGGATTCAGATGATCAGCCAGCGAATCATGACCCGACCTAACTTGACCGAGATCATCAAGAAATACGATCTTTACGCCGACCAACGTCAAAAAAAGCCGGAAGAAGTGATTCTGGAGAAAATGCGTAAAAGCATAAAAGTGGAAACGATCAGTGCCGACGTTGCCAACAACAAAAGCGGCCCCTCCCAACAAGCCACCATCGCGTTCACGCTGACATTCGACGACAGATCGCCAACGCTTGCGCAAAAAGTCGCAAACGAATTAACCTCTCTGTTTCTGAAGGAAAACATTAAATCGCGCACCGAATCAGCCGAGAATGCAGCATTGTTTTTAAGCGAAGAATCAAAACGTCTGAAAGTCAAAATCCAAGAAATCCAGCAAAGCTTGGCCACGTTCAAGGAAAAAAACCTGAACCAACTGCCGCAAATCAGTGCCTTGAATCAGCAAGAACTGACCTCTTTGAGCAACCAGTTGTTGCAATTGGATACCCAAGAACGGACACTGCAAGATAGGCGTTACTATCTCGAAGGTGAGTTAGCGCAAATCGACCCGAATGCCATGGCTACCAATGCCGTAGGTAATCGGGTGTTCGATATGAAAGACCGTTTGAAAGAACTGCAATCGCAATATCCATCGGTCTTATCCAGCCACTCCGCCAGCCATCCGGATGTCATCAAAATCAAACGCGAGATCGATTCTTTACAGAAAGAAATTGGCTCCAACACCGATCTAAACGCAATGAACGGTGAGCTGACAGATAGAAAGGCGGAGCTGGCCTTGCTATTGAAACAGTATTCCGACAAACATCCGGACGTTGTGAAACTGCAAAAACAAATCTCCGCTTTGCAACAAAGCTTGAATGATGCCAAACAAAGCGATTACAGCAACACCAATATGCAACCCGATAATCCAGCCTATATCACCTTAAAATCCCAGCTGGCTTCGGTAAATACTGAAATCGAGTCTTTGAATTTCACCCGCGGCCGCGTGCAAAATAAAATGGAAGAGTTGCGCCAAAGCTTGCGTCAATCGCCATTAGTTGAAAAAGAATATATGGATTTGATTCAGGATCTGGATAATACCAATATACGCTACCGGGAAGTGAGTACCCGCGAGATGGAAGCGCAAATCTCGCAACAATTGGAGATGGAAAGAAAAGGCGAGCGTTTTACCTTAATTGATCCGCCGCAAGAGCCGCTTGAACCGGTTAGCCCCAATCGAATTGCTATTATGGTACTGGGTATGGTTTTGGCCTTAGCCAGCGGCTTTGGCGCAGTGGCATTGACCGAAATGCTCGATTCCACCATCAACAGCCCCAAAGCGGTCGCCGCAATTCTAGGCGTGGAACCTTTAGCTTCGATACCCTATTTTGAAAGCAAGAAAGAACAACAAGACCATAAAAACGAACGACGTATGCTGTTGATAGGTGCTGGAATAACCGGCATTCTGGCTATCGTTGCATTTCATTTTATTGTCATGCCGCTTGATGTATTTTGGTACAAATTACTACGTGTCGTGGGCAATTAATCATTTAAGGGAAAACTCATGAACCCCATTGAAAACCTGGTGGAAAAAAACAATCCGGCCGCCGCCTTAGCTAACCAACCGGGCGACAAAGTCAGTATCGCTTACACCAAAACTCGGGTGCATAGTCCGGATCAAAACTTACTAAAGCAAAACCGGATAATTTCGGCGGCCTTGCCCGGTAAATGGCTGGAATCCTACAGAATGCTGCGCACCCGCTGCTTACAGCAAATGGACGCGATGGAATGGAAGACCATGGCTATCACCAGCACCGGTGAAGGCACCGGCAATAGCTTAACCGCGGTGAATTTAGCCATCAGCATGGCGATGGAGCTTGACCGCACTGCCTTGCTGGTCGATGCCAACTTCCAGAACCCCAGCGTCAACAAATTATTCGGTATTCAACCCAGTGCGGGACTGAGCGACTATTTGCTGAACGATACCGAATTAAGCTCGATGCTGATTAATCCCGGCATAGAACGCTTGGTAGTCCTGCCGGCCGGCAAACCTTTGTTTAATTCAACCGAGATGCTGCGCTCGCCCAAGATGGTAAGGCTGGTTAACGAACTAAAAAGCCGTTACCCATCGCGCATCATTATTTTCGATATGCCGCCGATTCTATCGCACGACGATACGCTAGGCTTTTCGCCTTATGTGGATTGTGTGTTGCTAGTGATCGACGAAGGTCATACCAAGACCGATCAATTAAAGCACGCGGCCTCTTTGTTGAAAGATACCAACGTACTGGGGACGGTATTCAATAAAGCTACCGACAATAAAATCAGCTATACCGAAGTTTAAACAGGCTTGACGTGGCTACCGAAGGTAGCCACGTCCTTGCTTTTCTATCAGAGTTTACTCAAAACATCCTTCGCTTCATTCAAGCCGTCGAATTCGACTTTTTTATCGACCGCTTTTTGCAAATACTCGCGAGCTTTGACTGGGTCATTTTGCTTGAAATAGACCATACCCAAATGATAATTGCTGATCGGAGATTGCGGATCGCGCTCGATCACCTTCAACATAATCTCTTTGGCCTTGTCGTAATTGCCTTGTTTGTACGCAACCCAAGCAGCTGTATCCATCATGTTAGGATTATTGGTCTGCAATAAAGGCTCAGCCAGCTTGGCCGCGCGCTCCAAACTTTCGGGAGTGGATGAAAAGTCCGATAAGTAACTGGCCAGGTTATTAACTGCAACCACCGAATTCGGATGCAACTTGTAAGACTCCTCGTAAAGCGCCAGAACTTGCTCATGTTGACCATCACGATGATACAAACGTGCCAAGTCATCGACCAACTCCAACGCGCCGTTAGTTTTCTCGATACCCTTTTTATAAATATTGATCGCTTCAGCTTGGTTTTTTTGCGCCAGTTCGATCAATGCCAAATTTCGGTAAGGGCTATACCAGTCCGGTTTAATGCTGGTAGCTTTGGTATAAGCTGTTTTGGCTTCCCCAAACTTTTGCTCGTTCAGGTAAGCACCACCCATCAGGTTATAAGCAATAAAATGATCCGGTTGCTGTTTGATGACTTGCTGTAATTTACCGATAGCCTTGTCCGATTGCTTCAATACCAGATAACTTTTTACCATTTCGGTCAAAGGCTCTATCGCATCGGGCTTACGCGTCAGAGCCTGTTGAAACGCTTCTGTGCTGGCTTCCAACTTACCTTCCGCCTGATAACCCAAACCGGACATATAAAACCCGGTGGCATCTTTATCGGATAGCTGCTGTACCTGTTTGGCGATGTCCTGCGCCTTATCCCAATGCTTTTGCGACAACTCAATCTTAAACATCGCTTCCAAGCCTTTTAGGCTTTTCGGATTAGCTTTCATCAGCGCTTCAATCTGTTGTTTTGCCTGATCCTGATGCCCTGCTTTCAGATGTAAGCTCACCAAATCCAGCCGAGCGGTCTCGTCGCCCGGCGCGGCAGCGACCACTTTTTCCATGTTCTCTCTAGCCAGTTCGTCTTCGTTGTTACGAAGATGAGCCGCAGCCAGCATTTTCAACACTCCAATATTATTGGGTTGATCAACCAATACCGAGCGAAAATCGGCAATCGCATCGGGAATTTTATTTTCACCCAAGGCAAATTGGCCGCGCAGAGTCAAAGCCTCGGCATCACGCGGATTGTTAGCCAATACTTCCTTAATTAAACCTTTAGCCTCGTCGCCGCGTTTGGTCATCGCATACAACGCAGCCAACTTATTTCGCGCGGTAATACCGTTTGGTCCCAACTTATCCTGTTCTACCACTTCTTTCATAGTCGCTTCAGCTTTATCGACTTCCTTTTGGGAAAGCTGGATATTGGCTAGCTTGAATTTCAACTCATACGCTTGCGGCTTTTGCTCTATCATTGGCAGCAGCTCGGCAATAGCCACTTCCGGACTGCGTTTTTCCAACAGGAAATCGACTAAATAAGTCTTGGCGGTATCGTTATCCGGCAACTTGCTTACCGCATCGCGTAAAGTTGCTTCGGCTTTATCGACTTGTTTGGTACCGACCTGGAACAAGGCTAAAGTGCGGTAATGCTGTAACTGCTGGGGTTCCAGCTTGACAATTTCCGCCAACATCGCTTCCGCGTCAGCGATCTGGTTGTTTTTAGCGTATAAGCCGGCCAACATACTGCGCAACGCAACATTATCGGTTTTCTTTTCAATAGCTTGCTTCAATAATGCAATCGCTTCGTCGACTTTATCCAAGCGAGCCTTAATGGAAGCCATCATCAAGGTAGCCGGTACATCGTCCGGACTGTTTTTCAAGGCGCGCTCCACCGTCATAATCGCGCCGTCGCTGTTATTTTTGGCTGCTTGTACGCCGGCGAACAATACCAACGCCTCGACATTATCCGGTTCCTTGGCCAGCGCTTCGCCGACCATTTTTTCCGCATCGTCTACCGCTCGATTCAACAATAACAACTGACCAACCCGAACCCGCGCCATCACATGATTTTCATTGCCGGCAACGACGGTACTGTATTCCTTAAAAGCATTTTCGATTTTGCCTTGTTTACTTAGCGCTTCCGCAATTTGGAAGTGAGTTTCCCAATCCTTGGGATCGATTTGCAGCACGTTTTTATAGGCAAGCAACGCTTTGTCATAATCACCCGCTTGATAGAGCTGTTTGCCTTCTTCCATGTATTTCGCTTTCCGTTCATCGGCGCCGTTACAGGCCACCAAGCCGGTCGATAACACAACAATGCCTAGATTTTTTAAAAAATTTTGTTTCGTTGTCATTAGTCTCTCGATAATTCTTGCGTTTGATTATTTAGCTGCCTTGGGGGAGCGCCGCTTTTGGGGATTTTAACGTATTTACGCCGGCAAACCTTAAGGCTTTGGATAAATTGACTGATGGCAAGGTGCGGCATGTTGCCGCACCTGAGTAGAAAGGCTATTGGACGCCAGCCGGCGCTACGGCGGAATCCGCAGCGGATTGTTTTTGAAGTTTACCGGCACTCAACTTGTCCTCATAGTCTTGAACTATGGTTTCCATCTCGACGCTATTGAATTGTAATAGGGCTTCATTCTGCAGCACACTCGCCAACGCACCCTTGTGTTCATAGCGTTCCAGCAACTCCTTTGCGGACTCATAAAGCTTGACATTGTGCGTATCGCAAACAGCCAACTGCTGCTCGGTTGCTTGCTGCTTACTGTTTAATGCGCCTAATTGCGCAGTTAAATCTGCCTTGGCCTGGCTGACCTCCTTATGCTTTTCGATTACTTCCAGCAATCTGGCATTGGTTTTCTCCAAACGCTCACGCACCTCGCCGTTGGAACTTCTCTGCGCCGATAATTCACTGCTGATTTGCTCCTTAGCCGCGACCGCCGCCGAATGGGCTTTTTTCAAAGACTCAAGCTGCTGCAATTCCTCGGCTAACTTGGCCGATTCCGCTTTCGCCGCGTCGCGCTCAGCAGTTAAACTTTTCACCATGGCTTGCAGCTTTAATACAGCAGCGTCATTCTTCCCGGATTCGCGGGGAGCAGCGTGTAAATTTGCAGAGGCGATAGCGAGCGTAACTAAGACCATTAAAGCCTTTAGTTTTATAGCTTGTCTCATGTAACCACCTAGAAACGTGTATTCACATCGATTTGCAGCATATCGACGCCATAACGTGGACCGTTAATCACATCGCCGCTCAACCAACGACCAGTCAACCAGACGTTTTTCATCAACCCGTAGTTACCGCCAATCACCCAACCCTTGACATTGGTTCCCCCAAGATGGAAATCGGAATCGGTATAAGCATCCAGAACAGCATCGCGCTCCAGATGTTTGTACATAGTGAACACGCTCCAGTTACCAGGCACATCAACTTTTGTCCAACCCAAATCGGCACGTACCTGCCAAGCAGTGGTTTGGGCTTTGTTCGGATCACCGTAACCATTCGAAAACCAACTTAAGTAACCAGGGTTTCCGTAGCGACTTTTAATATCCCGCAAGCTAAAGCCGATATTCTTGGCAAAATCAGCACTCAGTTTAAGATGAACTGGGGAAAATATAGCCATATCGTATAAGGCATTAATGTTGACTATATTGTAGTCGGAAGCAAGTCCCACCAATCCTTTGAGAGTAGTGTCGGCAGTGTCTCTACAGACAGTAGTCAACGTATTACCTAACTGCATATAGTCAGGTCTGGAGAAGTTATTGTCGGCATTATTCAGATTACACGCATAATTACCGGCAACATTAGTATTCGGCCTTGCTTGAGTATTACGATAATCAAAATAACCCACGCCGATTTTTAAATTATCCTGATTAGCGAAACCCCAGTCGACACCTGCTTGACCACCAAATAACCATTTATCCTTGGTGCTCAAAGCGGTTTCTTGCAGAGGGAAAGCGCCCACTGTAGCAAACATCGTAGGCCCACTATTGCCTATATCGCCAAGACTGCCCGAGCCACCAAAACGGTGGCGCACTGTAGCTGCCGCCCCCTCAAAGGACAAGTCCTCATCCCACACCAACTCGCTACCGCCGGTAAAGAAAGGATTTGCAATCCGGCCACCCGCCAAAGTCAACCAGTTGAATTTGCTGTCATCTTTTAAATCGTATTTAAGAAACGCACGATCAAGTCTGAATTCGTAGCGATCACCGTAATTCCCCAATGTTTGGTTTGTTGATGTCGGGTTTCTGATATTCCCGGTCGCCAAACGAACTCCAGCGTCCAAACCCTCGGCCACATTGGCATCAATGCCCAATCGTAATCTTTCGCGAAGTCGGTGCCTGTCTTTGTTAACATCGACAAACTGCTCCGAGTTTGCGGCGGCAGCAGTGGTACCTCCCCTATCGTTGATTGCCTGAAAGTTTTCATAAACAAACTGTGTGTTGTCCGCGGGATAATATTCAGATTGCTCGCGCAAGCGTAAATCACCCGACAATTTAAACTTACGTGTCCACTCCGGCAATGCATTCGGCATACCCCATTGCTCGCTCTTAGCCTTTTGCATCACGTCGCCGACCACCTCTTCGCGAAGCTCTGTCCGCACCTGCTGACGAATCTCGTCCTTCACAAAATCCGGCACATACGCCACCCGCACTTCATCCGCCGGCACCGCTTCCTTAACACCGGCAGCTTTGGCTTCAGCCACTTGCTGGCCGGCTTCGACTTCGGCTTGCTTGATCATCTCGTTCGCCGCTTTATCGGTAATCACGCCCTGTTTGACCAATTGTTTGATCAAATTGGTGGTGGTGTTGCGCAGTTTCAGTAATTCTTCCTTTTCACCGGCTTGCACTGTGCCGATCAGCCCGGATAGCGCCAAGGCTATCAGCTGTTTTTTGTTCGCCATTTTCATACCTGTAATAATTAAATGCGTGATGATATTTTTAACTTGATCGGTTGCTGCATACCGGGTGGTGGCGCCTCGGCCACTCTGTCGAATTTGTTCAGCAAGCGACTCAATAAATCGTCGATATCGGCATCGTTACTGCCCTTGGTTAATTCAACCCGTTCCACAGAACCGTCGGCTTTCAGCCAGACTTTGACAATAGCGGTATAGCCTTTACGACGAAGTTCTTCATGGCTGCTCAATATGTTGAGAATGCCGTTTTTCACCAAGCCGCCGTACCAGGCGTAGGGATTACCGGCACCGCCGCCAAACAAGCCGGTACCGCCTTTGCGCGCGGCAAGACCAAAACCGTCGGAACCCGCGGTGCCCTCGGCATCCAGGCCAAGGTCGCGCGGCGGCGCTTCATCCGGTGGCGTTTCCGGCATAGGTTCCGGATCGGGTTCAGGTTCTTCGATTTTTTCCTTGATTTCCGGCTCGGGCGGCTTTTCCACTTTTGGCGGAGGCGGAGGCGGGGGGGGCGGTTTCAATAAGGTAATCGGTTGAATCTTTTTCTCGTTCTTTGCCGGCTTTTTATCGACGAAATCCACGATGACTTTGACAACGTAAAAAACGGCTAACACCGCCAGCAAACCACCGATAATCCTGGGGATATACACCCGTAAGGGTTTTTTCTGAGACATGGTTGACAGGCACTATTTGACAAGGCTTTGCGTGACCAAACCCACCTGGGTGATCTCCAGCTTGCCCAACAAGGCCAGAATATCCACCACGCTTTGATACTGCACAGTGGCGTCGCCTTTCACGACCACCGGCAGTTCGGGATTGGCGGCTTTGTATTGCAACAGGGTTGACTCCAGTTGTTCCATCGTCACCGGAAACGTATCCAGAAACACCGTGCCATCGGCGGTGACGGTAATCGCCTTGGTTTGCGGCTTGGCCAAACTGGGTGTGTTGCTGGCCTTGGGTAAATTGACTTGCACGCCCTGCACCGCTGCGGTGGTCATTAAGATAAACACCACCAGTAATACGTACGCCAGGTCCAGCATCGGCGTGACATTGATTTCGTCGTACGCTGCATTTTCTTCTTGAACTTTCATTTCGCTTTTCTCTGGATGACGGCGCGTTAGCTATGCTGTTCGGCGAGTTTGGCGACAAATTCGTCGACAAACACATGCATATCAGCCGTCACCGCTTTGATCTGGCTACCCAGATAGTTGTAAGCAAACAAAGCCGGAATCGCCACGCCTAATCCGGCTACCGTGGCCGCCAAAGCCGCGGCGATACCCGGCGCAATCGCATTGACGTTGACTTCGCCGCTGGCCGCAATCGCGGCAAAGGTAATCATGACCCCCACCACCGTACCCAAAAGACCCAAAAACGGTCCGCCAGAAATGGCGATGGTCAGCAACACCATTTGCGAATTGAGTTTCTGTAATTCCCGTACCAGTACGCCATCCATGGAGGCCTTGACAGCATTGAGGCCTTGCGCCGACAAAATAGCATTCGCCGCATCGGCACCCACACCTTTAGGCAAACGCTTGTTCATTTCTTGAACACCGACGTGATAGATGCGGTAAGTCGACGAACCGGCATAGGCGGCATGATGACCGGTCAAGGACAGCAATAATGGTGATTCGTCGAAATCGGCTTGGCCTTCTTCGTCTTGATGATCCAGATTACTGATGCTGGTCGCGCCTAGCTGACTGAACGCTTCTTCAAACTTCTTGTTTTCGCTGCGTATCCGGCCCAACACAATCGCCTTGCTGACAATCACCAGCGTACTGATCACGAACATCACCCCTAGGATGCCGATGATTACCCAGCCGTCGATGGTGACGTTATTCAGGGTCGACACCAAGTAAGATTCAC
Source organism: Methylomonas albis (assembly GCF_014850955.1). Lineage (NCBI taxonomy): Bacteria > Pseudomonadati > Pseudomonadota > Gammaproteobacteria > Methylococcales > Methylococcaceae > Methylomonas > Methylomonas albis. The sequence continues at coordinate 1,644,364 of NZ_JACXSS010000001.1, read as the reverse complement.
CGCCTTCTTCGCTGTCCGGCGTACTATCTTCCCCGTAACTCAATAAGGCTGAAGACTGCCCTTGCAGCATCGCCGCAAATTGCAGGTAATTTTGATCGCGAGCCACTTTGGCAATACCAAATTCGTCAATGGCACCGCTAAAACCACGCGTACCGTCGACTGCCGCTCCGATACTGATATCCCCCAACAAGGCCGGCACGCTGGCAGGCAAGATACCGACCGCTTTGCCATCGACATACAAGGTAAAGCCATCCTTATTGCCGCTTATCGCCAGGTGCTGCCAAGCAGACAAATTCAGATCCACCGGGCTAACCAATTCCTTGCGATTAACTTCCAAAATCGGCGTTTGCCCTCTAACAGATAAAGTCAGGCCATCGCGTTGAAACACCACCCCATTCGTTTGTGCCTGATCGATTTTGACCCAACTGGAAACCGTCCAACCAAACTCGACTGCCATTTGAATCGCAGGCGTTGCGGTGATGCGTATCGATTGGCTACCGTCAAATCCGCCGGCCGCGCCAGCGGCACCGCCTTCAACTACGGTCTGGGTAGCCGTGGCGGGTTGATTGGCATAAGCCGTGGCATCTTTAACCGGACCGGCTTCGAAATGATAGGCAACGGCCTGTGCCACATCAAATATGCCCGCACCTTCCTGAGCATCTACCGCTTTAGGATTACCGTAATACATCCAGAACATCGGCTCGTCGGCCGTGGCAATGTCCTTAGGCAGCTTCACCCAAATCAAAGCCATTTCATTGAGCGGATCGATTTTTTCGATATAAAACTTCAGCGGCGTCTTGTCATCGCCAGCCATAAAGCGCAAATCCTTGCCGTTCTCGCCCAAATCAGCAAAGAAACTAAAATTGCCGGTATGCAAACGCACCAGCACCAGACCTTCGCTCACCGGCTTAACCCCGGCTTGCTGCAACTGCTGGGTATCGATAGTTATTTTCTTTCTATAGCCCCAGTCGTCGTTCCACCAGGCTTGCGCCAGGCCGGGCGTCATCAACAGGGTGATCACTAAAAAACCGATTCGTCTCATGCTTACTCTCAGATCAAAATTTATACAGCAATTATCACAAGGGTTTTTGACATGATTATGACGATAGGGAGTTATCGGCCTAAAAGGACCGTAACGGCGGATCAAGGAAGGGAATAGCACAGTGTCGAGCTTATAACGCCAACTAGATTTGCTTTTTAGTTAGGAGAAGAATATCCCGTCAATCCTTACTAAAATGATTGACGGGATATTGTGCCTGGGCTTATTCGCCGAAACCAAGAATCTCAACGCTCAACATGCCCAACACGGCATTTTTTATAGCGTCTTTGCCAGTGTCGTTGCTGTTTGCCGACACGGAGCTTTCCGCCATCTGACTGACACCTGCCGTCATATTGCTGGTTCCCGTCAAACCTGCCGCCACGCTACCGGTCGCCGCGACCGGCACGCCCGTACCGACACCGCCCACATCAATATTGGGTCCGCCAAGTATGGCCGTGCCCACAACAGTTACGTTATTCCCGCCTATACCGGCCTCGCCGGCGTCAATGACACCTTTTGGCGCGAATAAATACACGTCGCCACGTATGAAACTTGACGAACTTGCGGCAGTACGGATACCGCTACCGGACACGATGGGCGGAAATTTGTACTTCAGATTTCCTTTAGGATAACTAATCTCCGCCGGTGGCACCGCAAGCACAGACTTGGCACCACTTCCGGCGTCGATATTGCCCTTAGAGGACCAAACCGTAATATCGCCACCGCCCAATGCAAATACCCGTGACTGGTTCACCAGAAAGTCGCCATCGATTACTGCATTAACCGCACCATCGCCCTGGGCAACAATACCCAATTCCGAAGACTTTTTAGACCCGTTAAAAGATACAGCCAAGCCGGCATTGATTTTTCCACCAGGTACCAACAAATTGATATCGCCACCATCTTGGGTTTGGATTTTACTGAAGAATAAACTCAAATCGCCATCCCAGGCCTTCCCTGGAAACAAGGTTTCTACAGCAGCGAAACCACTCTCATTACCCAACTTACCCGATCTCGCTGAGGCTTTCCCAGATTCCCTTATTTCGCTCATGTACACAGGGACAATCAAGGCATTGAGTTCCGGTTCAATTGCCAGATATTCATCAACCGGCAAGGTTTTAAACTCGGCTAAAGCCTCATCTGCGGCCAAGCCGAAATTTCCGGAGCGCTTTTGCATAAACCCGGTGATCAAATTAGCAACCTTGGCAAGGTCGTCCACGTAAAGTGGGTTACCTTCCAGGTATTTACCGATAAATGCCGCATAATCAGGATTGCCGCCATTCAAGCCACTCATTACGGTAATACTTGCCCCGACCACAGATGGACCAGTGTCGAGAATAGCACTCGACAATCCATTGGAAGCACCTAAATCAAAATCCCGATTAACTTTTACCAGCACATCACCGGCGCCCAATACCTTAATTTGCCCCAGATTGCCGTTCAATACCCCATCCAAACTTCTATCGCTGGTGTAAAACAAGTCGCGTCCGACATCAAGCAGGGAGGTATCTTCCAAATTCGGATGTTCGATATTCAACATTACGTTGGTAAAATCACGACCAGTCTTAACCAGCGCTTTTTTTGCCAGACTAATCTGAATATTTTTGATGTCGCCCTGCTTTGTTATCAACCTTGCCGGCTCTGTATCGCCGGAATGAACCGGCGTAACCGCGCGCGCTTTCGCGGCAAGTCCGAACGGACTGATACGCTCCACCACCTCACTTAACACATTACTGGCAACAGGCGACAAAGCCGTTGGCAATAATGCCCTGTCGGCGTCAGACATGCCCAAGCGGGTCGCATTGGCTTTCGAGGTAATGTTTTGTTCCGCCAATAAATTCAGTTCCGCCTGTGCCGAAGGAAACAGAATAATCTCATTATCCAAGATGACGCTGCCGCCGAATGCCGTAGCCTGCAAACTGGACGGATAGACGACAGACAATGTTTTGGGATCGGTTTCAAGATGGAGAATTTCGTCAACTTTGCTGACATCGGCGCCCAAATGCACATCCCCGGATAACGATCTAGCCACTACTTTGCTGGCATCGCCATAGCTAAAAAAGAAACTGCTACTGCCCGAATGCAGCATCATCGGATCGGAAACCGCACCCAAATTCAAATCGCTCTTGGCCAGTAGTTCTATCTGCGCGTCGCCCATCACTAATTGCGGTCCGGCCGTAAACTGGCTACCGCCCTTAATGGCGCCATCGGCAATGATGCTGCCCTGCCCCTGGCCGAGATAAAAAGCCCCGCCGGCTACATCGCCACCAGCTCTAACCCACATTTGACCGCCGCCATTGACTTCCACCTGATTTGTCAGATATGGAAACGATATAGACACCGAGTCCGGATAATTGGCGTCAAACCCGGGTTGCCCGACCTGCTTACCGGTAGTCGGCATCATCACCGATAAATCGGTAATATTACCGGCCGCGCTAATTTCCACCTTGCCCCCACCAAACGAGCCGACGTTTTGCTGGAACGAGTCGTCATTCAGCACTATGCCCCAAGTCGTAGGTGCTTGATAAGCAGCAGTATCGATATGAACATTGTCATAAATCAGCGCCTTAACCGGATTTGGCAAGGTATCTTTAAAGGCTGACAGCGCCGTCGCATCGTCTTTGAAAGCTTCCAAATTAGACGCCACATAGCTCAGATAATCATCCTTGGAGCGGCCCGCATCGCCTTGTCTGATCAACCAAGCATCAATAAACTGGTCCATATTGACCGCACCCTTAATATCCTTACCGGCTTTCATCGATAGCAAACCACCTTCGATCGGATACTCAGCATAGGGGTAACGGGGATCGCCAATCGCCGTCAAAACGCCAACCGTGCCTTGTGCATTGGTATCTGTGGCTCTACCGGCGTTGTAGACAGTGGAGGTTTGATCCGTAAAGACGATGTTGCCGCCGGCCACTAACTGCATATCGCCGGTACCGGTGCGAACTTTGACGTTGGAACCGATGACCAAATCTTTCGCAGCCGCAGTTGCCGTTGGATCCGCACTACTTAAATCAGCACCCGCCGTTAAACCGTATGACCACGACTCGCCCGCTTGAAGCATACCGCTGACAGGCGTCTCAAAGATGCCGGCGGCGCCAATCAACACGCCGTCCTTAAAACCGTCGGACAGCGATTGGTTAAGCGTGAATTTGCCATCCGCCCGCATGATCAAATGCCCCGGTATATCGCTTAAGCCCGTACCCTCGTTATAACGCCAATCGACAAAATCCCATTGCTCAGCCAAGACTAAGTCGCCATGGTAGTTAAGCTCTACTCCAGCCTGCAAGCGAACGCCGCTACCCAGCGTTGCCGTAACCGCCTGCATATTTGCGGCGGTCATATAGGCGTCCGTATCGGCCTTAATCGTGTCAATATCGGTACTTGTTATAAAGCCGTTGGCATCCGTATATTTCCTGACCCCTTCCGCATAAAACTCTTTAGCCCCGATTACCGATCCGGCAATAGGCTGTATTTGAATGCTGTTACCCTGACGCAAAGCGCGGAGCGTTACGTTGCCGCCGTTTGCCGCTGAATTGCCGCTGACATCGATCAGCGCCCCCGCCTTAAGATCGATACCGCTCACACTATCGCTATCGGCATCGACCGAAGACAGCAACACTTTACCGCCCTTGCCGCCCATTGCAGTCAATGTGCCGCCGCTCTCCAGGGTAATGCCATCGCCTGCATATAACTGGATAAGCCCACCCTCTGCCACGGCGTCGGCGTGGATTGCGCCGGCCAAGCTCATTGCACCACGGTCCGCCACCCAAGTGATCGATTGCGCGTTAATCGTCGAATTAACAGACTGCACAATGTCCGCTTGTCGTGTGCGGAAATAAATCGACTGGTTGATACCCGCATCGCTCAAGGCCTTTATTACGGCATCGAAACTGGTGGTCGTATCAAAGCCAGCTACATCGATATGGGCACTACCCGCGGCAGCCTGTATCCGGCCTTGCAGGACGACAGATTGCTCGGGTGCTTCCAACGTTAATTGTCCACCCGCCGCGTCACCACCACCGCTATTCATGTTGATACTGGAGCCTGCGGCTAATATGACTTTGCCATGATCCGCCACAGCCTTGAAATTACCGCCCGGCGTGTAATCGACCTTGTCGGCAAAGCTTACTGCGCGACCTGCTAAATCCAGGCTGGCTTGCTCACCAAAAATCACATCCCCCACTAGTGCATGCAAACTGAAATCGCCCGACGGTAAAAAGGCTTTAGTATCAAACCCTATCGCATTGGCAATTAGATTAATGGTCGCGCCAAAACCACTGCTTATAGCAGCGGTAGAGACTAGATTCTGGAATTGGGCATTGTAGCCGGAAACATTCAGCGTAAGATCCGCGCCAACATCAGCCGTCATAGCTGCGGTCCGCACGTTTAAATTGGCCGCCGTATTCAGGCTACCCTCGCCAACAGCCCTAAATTCCCGGCTTGCGGCAACATTGACAGTGTTAAACCCTTGCAGCGCGAAGTTACCGTTACCAATTTCGACGCTATTTGCTTGCAAATCCAACTGTCCATGACCATTGATAGCTTGCAGATTGTTAACCGCACCTGGATTTTGCAAACGCAGATTGCCGGCTTGAATTCTGGCCCTATCGCTGGCCAAGCCGTGACCGGTGAAACCCGCGGCATTGATCACCAATTGATCGAACTGCACGGCTTTTTGCAAGCCGTCATCCCCAATCAACGCTTGTCCATTATTATCCACTTGGCCAAGATTGCCGTAAATACCGATGCTGTCTCGAGCGGTTAACACTAACTCATCCACCGAGAAGTTTTGCAGCTTGCGATTGGACAAGTTCAAGGCCGAAGTACCCAGATTGTCTACCTCGCCCAAATTTATAGTCTTGGCCCCAAAATAGAGTGAGCCACCGTTCATATCGATGTTACCCTGCAATTGCGTAGATTTGCTGGCTTCCAGCAACATCGATTCGGAGGCACTCAACTTGGCACCGTCGGCAACCCGTAATTCACCTTTAGATCCTGGCGTATTAGTTCTATTCAAAGCAACCTGCTTATCGCTGGAAACCCTTAACAAAGCCCCGTCGCCGTTAATATTCAATAGGCTGTCGCCACTGTTTGCCGCCCCCTTGGCGGTCAGTTCAGCGCCGCTTTTCACGTCCACTAACTCAGTCGCCACCGCAATCAAGTCGGAGACAATGAGTTTACTATCCGCCGAAAAAATCACTTGCTGCGCCGTCACATCAACATCAGTTGCGCCGCTAGTCTGATTACGTGTACGCGCACCACCCAGCAGCAAACTGTCGATGTGTAAGTCACTTAAATCGTTGGCCAGAATTTCCAAAGTACCGCTTGCTGGTGCGGCACTAAGTTGATTTACCACTTGGATTTTATTGGCGGCGATATCCATCCTTGCCCCTCTACCACCCGTAGCGGCATCGACCAAGAATGTGCTGTCCAAGATCAGTTTATTCTGAGCGCTGATGGAAATATGGCCACCGTCACTCGGCAGCACAGGCTCCACCGTGCCATTTTTCAGGGATTTTGCCGCATAAAACGCATTGCTCAAATTGCTCTCATATTTAGAATGCAATCTCACATCCGCGCCGCTTTCAATCCGAAACCCGCTCCAACGGGCGTCGCCAGTTCCACTACCCGCCAGGGTTCGGTAACCCGCCACCACGGCCAAACCACTCTTGGTGCTTGTTGTGATAGTTTGATCCTGGGTTTTAGCTTGTGGTGTGACCAAAAATGCACCGGGCAACAAAGCATAGTGAGCAGGCAATACTGTGTATTCACCGGCAGGCAAATCCGCACTACCGCTTAAATACACCTTGCTACCCAACTCAATACCGGAGCCAACCGATTCGTAATAATCGTAGGGCGCTATATCCGATCCCAAATTAGGGATCACCGCAAAACCGCCTTCATACGTGGCACTACCGGGTTTCAAATAGTCGTCGGATCCGCCCGAACCGGCCTGAAATTCATACCCATATAGATCGCCGCCACCGGAAATATCCACGGTGCTGCCCTGGCTGAGTATTACCTCGGGCGCTTGCAGAACCAGTTTTTTCTCGGGCGGCGTGTTAAACACCAAGTTACGAACGGTATCCAACGGGTACAACCAATCCAGACCGCCCACCGTCACGCCAAACGGAATAATTTGGCCCTTGGCGGATACGGAGGTCAGACTGTCTTCGGCTAGTGTCAGCTTACTACCCGCTATCAAGTTAATCTTACCCAACGGCGCCTTAAGCACACCGGCTTGATTGATCACCGGCGCTTCGAAACTCAGCTCGCCGGCAGCCGATAAGGGCGAAATATCGGTGTTCGTACCGCTAATATTTATCTGCCCTGTCGGATTGTTTTTTACCGCGAAGGTAAATTTACTTAGGGTTGTCGGATAAATTTGGCTCGCATGTAAATTCAAATTAGCCGCCGCTACCATCGCACCTAAAAACTCGCGTTGCGCACCGGAGCGGACACCTACCGTACGCAAATCGTGAACACTGTTAAGATCGATTTGATTAAAACGGTTCCATTGCGTCGCCCCGAACAACTCTATCCATTGTGCGTTGGCAGTCAGCTGCCCGCCGCCGCTTACCGGCAAACCGCTGACTTGTTGTTGCAGAGACGAACCCATACGCAACAGTGGCGTAGTCAAATTGACCGACCCTGTCGTTATACCATTCAACCCCACCCAACCGATCCTGGACGCATCCAGGTCCAAACGTGCCTGAGTCGTCAGACTGACATTACCTTCAAAACGAATTTCGTCCGGGGTAGAAAAGCTTATATCGCCAAAGCCGGCCGCTTGCAACGCTGCCGCCGACACCACGCTTTGACCGTTGGCGCTGGCCGGAATGTTATCGCCAAAGCCAACTCCGGCCGGCATGAACAGATCGTGGTTTTCCCTGATACGAATCAACAAATTGTTGTGGGGAAATGCCACTTTAGGTTCTTCGGGCGGTTGGCGGCGAGTATTGTCGAAAGTCAAGCTAAAACTGCCTGCACGCATCGATTCGGAACCGGCATTTGCGCGCATAGCACCGTCCAACACAGCACCTTCGGCAACCGTAATACTGATGCCACCGGCATTAGACGCGACATCGACAGGTGTGATGGCCGTCAAACCGGTATCCGCGCTAGTCTTGGGCAAATCTAAAATATTGTGAGTACCGGAAACGTCGATCAATGAACCGTTTTCAGCGAGAAAGTAGCCACGTTTTAGATCGAAAGTCACTTGACCGCCATCTAACACACTGCCTGTCCGAAGACCGCTAACATCCACGGGCATCATTCGGCTGGTGCCTTGCGCCAACAAGCGTGCATGCGCGCCCAAACGTATGCTTTGCGAAGGATCGTATTCCGCGCCAAACTTGGGATTAATGGAAAGATTAATCTTACCGGCGGGCGTATCAATCAAGCCGTCGACATAAACGCCACCTATGGCCGATGCCAAACTGACGGTAGACTCCTTATCGGCGACGATGGAACTGCCGGTTTCGAGAATGACATCGGTATTGCCGGCAAGACTCAATTGAAAAGGTTGCCGCAGATGCTCTGGTAATAATTCCAGTTTGGCGAAATCGCGAATTGAACTGCCGGTAATTTTCCCTCTAAAATCACCTTCCAGAACCAGATTTTTTGATTTCAAATCCAGATCGACATCGGAAGCGACCGTTACTCCGGCAAAATTGCCGATCACATTCAACGCCCCAAAGCCCGACTCCGGATCGAAGGCAAGATGGCCGTTGATCTGGGCCAATCGCAACGGATCGGCGGTTTTCGCCGGCCCATTTCCGAAAATAATTTCACCGCTATTGAGCGTTAAGCTCCCTCCATTGCTGAGAGAGGCCGCAGAAACTTCACCGTCCAAATGTATAGCCGAGGCAACACCATTCCCCACCGCCGCCAGCTCTATTTTGCCACCCTTCCCGGCGGTAAGCTTACCGTTTTGCGCCAGAACGGCACCACCGTCGGCAAGTATCTTGGATCCGGCTTGTAAGAACAAATCCTTCGTCGCGTGTATATTGACCGAACCACCCGTCACGTATAAAGGATCGAGCGGCACAGCCGCCAAACCCCGCTGTAAATCATTAATCCAGCGGCCGGACACATCGACAATGGCAGACGGTCCCAGATTAACCTGCCCCGCTAATTTCTCGGGCACGGTCAGATTAATCTCGCCGCCGGCCGCGTGTATTTGACCCTGCATATCTATGCCGACTGCTTGCAGTGAAAATTCGGCACCAGGATCCATCCGGATATCGGCATCCGCGGCTACCGTAGCTTGACCATTGGTTTTGACAACCACGTGCTGTACGCCGGACTTATTAGTCAGATCGGTGGATAACACCAAGGTCTGCGGTTTATTCTTGGCTAAATCCGGAATTGGCTGCTCTAACGAAACAGCAAGGCTGCTCTTGTCGGTCTGGAAGCGCACATTTTGAAAAATCGACACGAATGCAGTTGAATCAAACACAAAGCTGCCGCCGTCGGGCCTATCGCCGGGCAAACGTTGATAACGTCCGGTGTTCGTTCCGGCGGTTAAGGCACCATTCCAAAACAAACGCGGTGAGTTAACGTTTATGGAGCCGGCCGATTTACCTTCTCTATACCCTTGTTCAAACTGGCCTTGGCTGTATTGACCCAGAATATCCCAAACCCGTTCTATGCCCCATTTTTTGTGAACTTCCCTTACCACACCATATATGGCGGCGTAATGCTCGTTAGGATCGGCGTTGCTGATATCGACGATCCGTCCATAGTCGGTCAATAATTTCGTGCTGGTGATGTAACCGTCTTGATAATCGATAGAACCGCCGGAAATATCGACCATCGCTCCATCATTGATAATCACATCGCCACTAGAAGTCAGGTTGATTTGGCCGCCCTTGCTCAAGCGCTCGTCTATGCTGCGAACCACCCGCGCTAGGGCACCGCTGGTATCGACAATCTTGGTGTCCTTACGTAAATCGACCCGAATGGTTTCGCCTTTCAGCACCCCTGTTTTCTGCAAAGGCGCATCGCGCAATTCATAACTTTGCACGGAAATTTCGCCGACATTGCGCTCCATCGGCACCGGCACGCCGTCGTAGCCGGACACATCGATCAACGCATCTTTGTCTACGTATATTCGCCCTGACTTGCCTTGAGACGGCGTAGTCAGATTATCGGTTGCGGTAATATCAACCCTACCCCCAGGCGCAACGATAGCGGAGTTAGCTTTCAGCTCAACGGTATGGGCTTTCCCCTCAATGTAGGACTGCGGCTGTAATTTGTCGTCAATAGCGGTAATGCCGTCATCGTCAGCGACAATTTGCGTGACACTACCGGAATCGAATGTCAGCTTTGCCGTTGTGCCCATGCCGTCATTATCCACAGCACGGGTGGTGTTGGTCGCTTGCAACTTGCCCTTGTTTGGATCTTTACCTGCCCCTAAGGCGAGTTCCTGGGCCACCAAGCGAATCGATCCGTTGACATTCACCGAGGTTGTCGCGCTAACCCGCCCTTGCTGGTTAACCGCGAAACCCGCCATCGTGACGTTGCCCTGTCTGGCAAAAATATCGCCCACATTGGATACTTTGCCGCCGGTGTTTACCTCTACGACCAATCCGGCAAATGGGCTGTCCTTATCGGCTTCTTGCAGATAAACCCTGTCCTGACTGGCAGCGAGTATTATTTGGCCGTGTTCTTCTGTGGAAAGCGATCCTTTATTCTCAATGGTGGGCGCCGCGATAATAATCCGCCCGCCTTTGTCGACATGGATCTTGGCGCCGGCTTCAATCAATATTTGCACCGTCTTCGGATCCAGCTTGGTGCCATCGTTAATGCCTAACGCGGCTGTGCCGTTTTCATCGAACACCCGGGTGATGCCGCGATTAAAAGCCTCATCAGTAATTTCCAGGGTGCTAGCCAAGAAGCTATTGGCATTGACTACCGAGTCTTTGCCAAACACAAATCCGTTTTTGTTGTACAGATACACTTGGCCGTTGGCGATGATTTGCCCAAGAATCCGGCTGGCGTCTTGTTGGCCAATCCGATTCAGCGCTATAGACGAACTATCGGGCTGCACAAATTGCACGGTATTTTCGCGACCGACATTAAAACTTTGCCAGTTAAGCGTGGCACGATCAGTCTGCTGATCGATGCGCATGGTGTTGCCGATAATCTGGCTGGTGGCGCTACCCGAACTGACCCAACCTTGACCCGCCACCGGAATCGGCAACTCCGCATATACAGGCACAATCGAACCTACCAACAATCCGCCCGCCATCACGATCCGTACACTAGCAGCGAGCGGTTTTAGCCTGAATAAATGATCGGATGAGGATGTGCTTGTCTGCGGTTTGATGGACATGGTTGTCGCCTTTGTCAAAAACAATTAACAAAATTAGATACGTGGCAACCCGGCTGTCTTCAAACAAGACCCGTGGTTTTCTGTCCCCGCCTCACAACGGGTTTAGCCTTTACACATTAAATTACAATGACCTTAATATTTATTAAGGATAAAATCACCTGCGCCACTTTCGAACAAAGCGCTTTTCGACTTATTGGAAAGCTTGGACATATATTAGTAACCAAGCTTTTATTTAATACTGTACCTAAGTATCAGTAAAATAATTTTTAGATTAAAAAACACTCACAGACGAACGCATTCTATAAATATTTTCTTTTAATTTCATAATGATATGAAAAACAAGACAAGCCTAACACCCATCAAAATCCGTCGGCGTAACCCAATAAATTAATATTCATTAGGAAATAAAATCACAAACATTCAACAAGTCTTAAAATATTACAGTTATATTACATACATAACCAGATAACACTAAGAACCCCACACAAACCTTATCGGTTAAAATGGATTTTTTATACTAAATTCTTAATTAAATTATTATTGAATAACCTAACAAAACATATTAACCATACAGCTCGCGCCAAAACCTTAAGTAAAACGATTTCCTCGCACTATGCATTAAGGAAACCCTTAAAATTCGGTCGCAAGGTTAAAGTGCAGCCGCGGATCACCGCTTTGAACCGGTGCCAGCGAAGTAAACGGAATACCGACATCGAACACACCGCTCAACTGTTTCCATAACTGAAAATGCACACCCACGCCGGCACCGCTCAAGGTGTAGCTCTTGACGTTGCCGGGTAAAGTGTTCTTAATCCAGCCTCTGCCACCATCTAAAAAGGCCAGCACCTTTAACTTATTGACGAACTCCCAATCCGATAAGCCCAAATGCGGCGAATGAATTTCCAAAGAGCCAAATACACCGTCATCGGCTAAAGCCTGAGTCTCGAAATACCCGCGCACGCTCTGCGCGCCACCCAGCGAAAACTGTTCGTTACTAATTAATGGCGAATCGGCGGCCTGGCCGGAAAAGTGGCTGACCAGCTCCATGCCCAAGGGCAGATCCCGCTGGTATTTCAAATCACCGGTCAGATACATATAATCGGCCCTGGCAAAAACCCGTTTGTCTTCAAATTGCTGCTGCTTGTTGCCCAAGCCGCGCACCGAGAAGTGCAGTCCTAAATCGAAAGTTGTGCTTGATTCTTTACCGCGCAAATTGCCGCTGTACTGCGCTAAAAACGGCGCGTAGCTGATCGGAGTGGCGATACTGTCGGCACCCAGCAGCTTTAAATCCTCTTGAAAATCCTTGTAATCGACGCCCAAGGTTGCACTGTGATAATAGTCATCCAACGCCTTCAAAGGCTTGACCAGTCTGGCTCCATAAATATTACCGATACCGATTACCGATAGGGCCCCGGCACTGGCGATCTGCGAATTCGACGACGAACTGACGGCGTAAAACGCAAAACGGGTGCCGTCGTCCAATAAGGGCATCGCATAAGTACCGGCCCAGACATCCACTTCTTTATTATCTTCCGGCGACACCTGATACATCAGCGAAGCGCTATGCATGGCCTGCCACAGATTCTCGTACCTTAACGACGACACCAAACGTAACCTTGAGGTACTTGATGTATTGCGGCCGTTTAGCTCGATGCGTCCGTGCAAAGGCAATTCGTCCTTCACTTTTAAATCGACTTCCAAAGTGCCCGGCGTTTCACCAGCCCGCAGGATGGGCGTGATTTGCCGATCCGGGCTTTCGCCAGCCAGTTCCGCCAACTGCTTTTGCATTTTCGGCAAATTGGGCACATTGCCTTCCGCCAGCTCAGGCACAGCGGCCTTAATTTTACCCAACGAAAAATACCGGGAATCCTTAACCCGCAAGCGCGACACCTTACCTTCCACTACCTGCAAATAAACGATACCGTTTTTCACATCTTGCTCGGGAATATCCACCGCCACGGTCTGATAACCATGGGTTCGATATAATTCTTCCAGCGCCGCGCGCGCCGACTCGACGTTATCGATACTCTTTTTAGGCCCCAAAAACGGATATATCGTGCGTTCCAACTGTTTTTTATCGATGAGACTATTACCCTTGACTCGTAATTCCAGTAAATCGAAACTGGCGGTCGGCTGCGCCGCCTGTTGCTGAGTTTCCGTTGCAACGGCTGGTCCGTTCTGCTGAGCATCCTGAGCCAATACCTCGAAAGCCACCATCAAGACGCAGCCCGACAAGCACATCAGAACCGGCTTTATTCTATTTACCCGCATGAAATCTGTTTTATCCGTGTTATGCCCGGCTTTCCGTATGAAAGCCGCTAGCCCCGGTATTCTAAGGCGCTTGCGTTAAGCTTTTGTGACAACACCACCGGGGATTTAGCCACAAACGTATAAGTCGCAAAAAGCATCATTCACATCCGCCCACTGCTACAAACAAAAAAACCAGCCGTCCGAAAACGGCTGGTTCTCCTGTTACTCGCGACAATCCTTTATCGCATCAACCTAATTAATGCATTGCGCATTATTGAAGTTGAATGCCTGCATTTGTTGCGTTAGGCAAGTCATATGCTGCGGGGATGCGGCAGTTGTTTACACCTTGAGAAGTTGTAGCATGGCTGTAAGGGTTTACCGGATAGCTAGATGCAAAAGTACCGTTGGCGGTTGGCGTAAAGTTTTTAGGTGAAGCCAAGAAACCGCTATCACCAAACGGATGAATGTTAGTTTGGTTCAAAGAAACGATGACGTTAGGATTGCTGGCCGCTTTGATGAATTCTTTAACGATCAAGTCTTCACTCAAATCCCAAACGTGAGTTTTGGAATATTGGAAAGTCAGCTCAGCCCAGTCATGGTATTTGCCTTTCGCAACGTTTTCCAGAGTTGGAGCAATGCCATCGATTTTGATAAAACGCCAGTCTTCAGCCTGGTTGGCATTTTTTTCCAAACCTTGGAGACCGATCGCCCAACGTGCGCCGCCTGTTGTGTATGTATTGTTGAAACCAGTACCGATGGTGTTAACACCTGCATCCAATTCTCTTAAACATTCAGACAAGTTGCCAGCTGATGACATTGCATGTACTTGAGCAGAGGCAATGACTTCACCCAAAGTACCAGTATCGGCTTTCGGAGCTGTAGCAGCTGTAGCACAAGGATAGTTCAGGAAATTAATCCCCATTTGCGCTTTAGTACCAGAACCATCAGTACGGGTACAGATGTGTACGCGTGCGTTAGCATTTCCTGGCTTGTAGGCAGCACTAGCCAAAGTATACAAATCGCTCGCCCCCACTTTCAGGTCTTTCCAGCTATCCAGTTTGCCGGTCATGATGCTGGCGACTTGATCACGAGTCAAACTAGGCATACAAGCTTCGCTTTCGGCGCCAACGCAAGCATTACCCACGCCAAATTGTGCTTCTTGCAGCGCATTGCGCAATTTCAAAGTAGCACCGATACCAAATACTTGACCGCCTGCTGATTCAACATTCAACAAACCAACATCGGACGGATTAACCGCTGTACCTGATGTATTAACACCACGAAATTGCTCAGGATCAACGTCAGAAATACCGAAATCAGGAATTTCGCTTTTGAATTGACCTGCGGTAGTTGGCGAATACGTGCAAGTAGAAGTCAATAGACCAGTGCCTGTAGGCGCTGTACAAACGCTAGGATCGACGTTCAAAAATTCGACATGAGCAGCTGCGTTATTCCCTTTCGCGTCATCAATGAGTGGAGCAACACCTTTAGCAGAACCACCTACGCTACGTTTGTAAATCAGCAGGTTGGCTTTACCGCCAGCCAAACCGACTAATTGTGGGTTCAGCGGGTTCAATGTGCAGTAATATGCGTTTTGATCTTTACCACCGCCATTATCTTTAAATTTATAGATAGGCTGGGTTGAATCACACATACGATCTGCAGCAATTACAGACGTGCTGGTCGCCAAATGCTCAATATAGTCCAGCGCAGCAGAAGCACCTGACAAATAAATTTCATAAGTATCGGCAGGCGTTACTACGACTTTGCCGGCACCATCCAATGTGATAGCCGCTTGCGCTGTGCCAGCTAATAAGGCAGCAGAAACTGCTGCACCTAAGATTAATTTTTTCATTTTGTCTCTCGCTTGTTAAAAATTAGAGAGCCACTCCCGGATAAAGCCGGAAGTGGCCAAAAGCTTATACAGCCAGTGATTTACGACGGTTTAAGCGCAATACGCCCATCAGACCGGCGCCGAACATCCATACAGCAGCTGGTAGCGGCACGGAAGCAACAGGAGGCGCAGTAAAAGTCAGACTGTTGCCAGCCAATTTCCATTGACCAACAAATGTGCTTGCAATATTGTCACCAGTGTTTTGGTCCAATACGCCCAACTGAAAACCAACCGCATCACCATAGTTTGCTTGCGGGTCTTGAATCCAAGTACCCCAAACGCTAGCGGCATTAGCGTGCTGGCCAGTACCAGCGGAGTCACTATCCAAAGCCAATGTGCTCAGATTTTGTGAAGTAACGTTAGCAACTCTGCTATTGATATCGATTGCGTGGTTTTCTATACCTGAAGACACGTCAATTCCGAACAGAATACTTTGGGTAACAGCCAATGGCGCGTTACCTGTGATAGCGGCACCAAAATCAACAGAATTGCCGACAGCAACTGCGTATTTGATTTTGCTGGTGTTTGCACCGGTAATAAACGATGTCCAGTTGGTCAGAGCAGACAGGTCAAAATTCAAGCTGTAATTTGTGTTACTGACGTTGGCAACCAAGTCGTTGTAGGTCACGCCGGTATCCAGGGTAAAAGTTTTACCGGTAGTGATGTCGTAAGCAGACAAATAAGCTTCGTTTAAACCACCGCCGTTTTTCTCGATAGCAGCGTTAGCTGAACCAGCGCCTACCAACAGAGCCGCTGCAACCATAGTTTTTGCAAAATGTTTCATTGTTTATGCCTTATGTTTAAAAAATAAAAGTCTTAAATACACAAGGTGACAACCCAGCTATCTTGAAGTCTATCGCAGACATAAGACCTGAAGCTTTCCGTCCCCGCTTCGCAACGGGTTTGGCTTTTACACGCTTTCCTAAACTCAACACCATCTAACAGATAAACAGTGTCGCCTTTCCCCCGCTACCATTTTTTTCCACCTAACCTCCTCCCTATCCTCTTCCTTCGCCTGCTCCCTTTGCGTGCCATCCCTGTTCCTTAGTTACTCCAGAACTTCTGCTGAGCACCAAGCCCCTTGGTGCTTCAACTTGGGGTGGATTATTCCAGAGCAATAGCGGCGTTTCGGTTACAGCATTGTTAAATTCACGTGACATGTAATACATCTGTATTACGAATAAGCTGGCTAACGCGGGTAATCGGGAGCTGGGTTGCGGGTGTATCTCTTAATGACAGTGTCCCGGCGGGCGGGGGTTCTGATGCGAAGTCTTTTACAGCCTCAATAGCTATTTGACACTAAGGCGATTTATGCCAATAAAGTCCCCAAAGCAAGCAACTTTCCGTTGACTGAGCAGACTGGTGCTGAGCGAAGCCAAAGTAACCGAAGTCAGCCGTTCGCTGAGCGAAGCCGAAGTCAGCCGTTCGCTGAGCGGAGTCGAAGCGAACGACATATTTGGCATTGCTAATGGGTACAAACTTTCTCAAAAACCACCTAAAGAGAAGCTCTAAAAATCATCCGTTCATGCTTCCACGGGCTCAGCACGAACGGATAGGCGGTTGCTGTACCAAAGCCGCCGTTCGCGCCAAGCGGTTCGAATGGCAATTTTTAGCGCTTCCCTAAACACCCAGCAAAACTTTGCCATTGACAACGCCCTCTCCGGCATCGCTTGGTTTCTCGACATCGATTTGCAGCACCTGCAAGCGGTGCTTGGTTTCCAGAATCGCCAGCCACGACATCAATTTATCGAAAGGCAGATGCTCCAGCCAGACGCTGACTTTATCTTCGCCTTCCGGTGACAGGTGTTTGATCGCCGGCTTTATCTCCAGTTGTTGACTGCTGAAATCAACTATCGCCATCGGCGATTGATTTGCGCTACCTTCTGCCGGTGCGTCAACCACAGCCTGCTGCCGCAAGGCCGCTGCTTGATTGCCGACTTGTTGTAAATAGTTATAGATTTGCCCTTGCGCCTGGATTTTTTGCCTCAACGAGCGGCTCTGTTCGGCAAACGGTTGATAAAACGCCAAGTAAGCGCCATACACCAGCACGATCAGCAAACCGCCAACGGCCAACCACCGCTCTCTGGGCGTTAAATCGGCAAAACGCTGGCTTAGGTGATTTTTGAGAAAAGTTATACCCATTGGCAATGCCAAATATGTCGTTCGCTTCGACTCCGCTCAGCGAACGGTTGACTTCGACTTCGCTCGGCGAACGGTTGACTTCGACTTCGCTCGGCGAACGGTTGACTTCGACTTCGCTCGGCGAACAGTTGACTTCGGCTTCGGTCAGCGAACGGTTGACTTCGACTTCGCTCGGCGAACAGTTGACTTCGGCTTCGGTCAGCGAACAGTTGACTTCGACTTCGCTCATCGAACAGTTGACTTCGACTTCGCTCATCGAACAGTTGACTTCCACTTCGCTCATCGAACAGTTGACTTCCACTTCGCTCATCGAACAGTTGACTTCCACTTCGCTCATCGAACAGTTGACTTCCACTTCGCTCATCGAACAGTTGACTTCCACTTCGCTCATCGAACAGTTGACTTCCACTTCGCTCAGCACAAGTCTGCTCAGTCAACGGAAAATTGCTTGCTTTGGGTACATTTATTGCCGTAAATCGCCTTATGTCATTTTTCGCGAATCTCAAGTTGCGCCTCCACGCCTTTTGCGCCGCTATCGGCCGATTGAATTTTGACTTGCACAGTGATTTGCAACTGTTGTTTGAATTGCTCCAGCTGGCCGATGTCGTTGGCAACCACATGCAATTGCAAATTGCCGTTCAGATAATTGAATTTTTTCAAACGCACGGCCGGCGTGTCTTTCAACAGCAATCCGGAACGATAAATCAATCGCATAAAGCCGCTACCGACGAAATCGTGTTGCTTTCTGAGCTGCACCAATTGTTGATCGGCTTGGGCTTTGACATTGACGATGCGTTTCACATCCGGAAAGGTTTGCTTGAACAGCTCTTGGGTTTTAAGCTCCAACTCACTCAACTCGGCTTGTTGTTGCCAATAGGTATGCAATAGCGCATAGCTCTGCAGCACCAGCGCTACGCACAAAATCATGCCGGCCGGCAGCCACTGTTGCCAGCGGCCTACTTGTCGGTTGCTGACGGCATAAACCCCATTCAATAAATTCAACTCGGCGGGCAATAACTCGGCAGTGCTGGCCATAAACCGCAAGGGCTTACAAACAGAAATTTCCAATTCCGCAAGCGGTAAATTGTCCGGCAGACTCGTTTCGTCGTGGGCTTTGCAGATTGTTAAAGTGCTGAAATCAGCGCCTTCAGCACGGGCTTTTTCCAGCAGTTGCGGCAAAAATAACGCATCCACACCGCCGCCAAGATAGGCGGCGCTGCGCAGAATCACATTAGCGTCGTCGATCAGCAAGGTGCATTGTCCCTGGCTATACGGCAAGCATAAAGCTTCCGAATACGCCGCTTCCAGCGCCAAACCGGCTTCCCGAAACGGCGCAAGCCACGCCGACAATCTTTCGTGCGCGACCGCCGCCACCGCAAGTTTATCTTGGTCTTGCTTTAACCAAACCAGATGATAGTTTTCCACGTCCTCGGCCAGTAAGTCTTCCAACGCAAACGGCAAGGCCTTTTTCAGTTGAGCGGTGCTTTTAATCGCCAGCTCGATTTCCAGCAATAACACCGAAGCGGCCGGCAACAGCAACAGCACGGACTTACCCTGCGCAGCCGCCGTCAACTCGGCCATGGTACCGGACGCCGGCTGACTATCCGGCTCGGCAAGACTCAACCATTCCAGCTTGTCTGCAGACCCTGCCCCGAATCTGACCAATAGTTTGTCAGCCATGCGCCAAGCCTACACGCTGTCGTTTCACTATCCGCGTCCCGCCGCCGCGCTGCAATTGCGACTCAAACTGCAGATGGGTTTTGCCCATATCGATTTGCCCTCTCAATAAAAAATTTTGCGAACTGACGGCCAAGCCGTATTTACCGATGCCGGCATCGGCAACCGCTTCGTCCTTTAAAAATTCGGCGACTTTTTCGAACGGTTTACCTCTGGCTCTGAACATGGATTCCGCCTGATCGGCGCTGATGTCGTCCGCCAAACAGCGCAATACGATGGCGCTGGCGGTATTGACGTTCAGCGGCGCGTAACCATCCACGGCATACAGATACGGCAGCAATGCCCGATAAGTCTCCCGCGTCATACCCTGCACCAGCAGCAACTCGCTGACATCGGCAAATTGCCGGTTAGCCGCGCGATAGGCCGGGTTTAGCCGGGTATAGGTTTCGTCTTCCGCGCCGTGTGGATAACTGATCTGCATATCCGCATCGATCCAATCCGTGATTGCCTGAGCCAACTCGGTTTTCAGCTTTAGCTGCGCCAGCAAGCGTTCCAAGCGCTTTACATCCGGCGCGGAAACCTTACCCTCGACCAATAAATTGTTCAGATTAATCCGGCCTTGCAAATCCGCAATGCCGGCCTGCATCCTGCCACCCGCCACACCTGTGCTTGCCAGCGGTTTAGACCAAGCATCATCCAGGCTATCAACTTCATCAGCCTCGGCTTTTTCATCAACCTTGGTTTTGGCCGCGGCATCGGAATCGGCATCTAACCGGCCGATAGCCCAACTTTCCAAGCCGTACGCGTATTCCCAAGCTTGCATGCTACGCAGTTGATTTTCGGTACGACGAATATCCATCTGCCGCGCACTGGACATCGACACTACCGCGACCGTCGCGATAGCCAGCACCAGCATGACCGTAATCAACGCGATCCCGCGCTGCCTCTGCTTTAGCGAGCTCATTCCCGCACCAAAAACAGCCGTCGGATGTCGCCCAAGCCGGCCAAACTAAAGTTCGCTTCCACCGCGCCGGGCATCCCGGCGCCCTCAGCCGACCAGTGCGGGTGCCATTCGTCGCCGCCGTAAAAGCGCAATTCAAGCGCGGTAACGTTCAACAATTTTTTGCGGTGAAACTGCGTCTGTTGAGTGCGATCCAACACCGTCCAAACTTGCCGGTACAAGACACCGTTTTCCAGGCGATAACTGATGCGTTGCAATTGGCTGTGCATCGACAACTGCGACCAGTCCGGCACGCTGCGGGTTAAAGTCAACAATTCCTCGCCATTGCCGCCGGAAAATGCCGACTGTTCGCTGCCGAATTCGTCCCTAATCGAGCGCGGCAAAGCCTGGGCTAAATCTTCGTTCAGTAAGTACATCGTTTGCTGTAACTCGGCGATGCTGTCCGAGCGTTTTTCGGTGCCCGCTCTGGCGTCCAGCACCGCGCTCAAACCGGCGTAAGCCATCGCCGCCATGATCGCAAACACGGCCATCGCGATCAGGATTTCCAGCAAAGTGAAGCCGCGACTGCTGCCGGCTTTACTGTTCATGCTCGACCGGAACATAACTTAGCAAACCGGCGTAAGGCGATTTATCCCCTTCCAAAAACACTTCGATCCGATAATCCCAGACCGCACCGCCGAAAGCCGGCGTCACACCGCGCTTAGCCTGCCAATACCAACGCCGACCGGCCATCGTCTCCCAACCGTCCTGGTTCTCCGGCTTGTCCTTATCCAAGCGCAATTGCACCGCATGATTAGCGGCAATTGTCGCCGCCAGGGTTTTGTTTTCCAGATACCAAAGATTCTGGGTATTATCCGCGGTAATTTTGATCAGGCCGGCCATCAGAATTGCCAGCAAAGCCAGTGCAATCAACACTTCCAGCAAGGTAAAGCCTTCGGCCGGTTTGGCTTGTCCCGCGCCAATCACGGCTTGACAGCCAGACTGGAAACCGCCAAGCCAGCCTCGGAAGTATTGGCTACCAAAAACAGGCTATCGCTTTTTTGCAAGGCAATCCCAATTTGGAAGGATTCCGCCGCACCGTCCGGAGTAAAGACAATCTGCGGTTCAGGATGGACTTTGTCAGCAAAACGCTTCGTTAGAAACACCGCCTTTTCATCCAGTGTTAGCGTCAAGCTCATCCCGGCCGGCAAATCCCGCTGCCTGAATAAAGCATCGCTCAGCTCCGGCCGCCATTCGCCTTGCGCCAGGGTCAAAAATCGATAGCTTTGGCCAATCAGCTCTAAACCGATACTGTCGCCGCGTATCATCGCTTCCTGCTCGGTGAGTGCCAATAGTTTGGATAAGCGTTCCGCTTCCAACTGTTGCTGCTTGCTGTGATCGGCGTTACCCATCGCCAGCATGGCCATACTGCTCATCAGACCGATCAACACCATCGCAATCAGCAGCTCGATCAGCGTGAAGCCGCGTATGTTCAAACCTTGAATCGGGCTTACTTTTGCGCCCAATTGGTGATGTCCGCGCCGGCTTCGCTGCCGCCTTCCACACCGTCCGCGCCGAAGGAATACAAATCAAACTCGCTGTGTGCGCCAGGCTGCATGTAAAAATACGGTTTACCCCAGGCGTCGGCCGGCAGTTGATCCAGATAGCCGCCCTGCTTCCAATGCGCGCCTTGCGGCAGATTGGCCGGCTTATGCACTAAAGCTTCCAGGCCTTGGTCGGTGGTGGGATAGCTGAAATTATCCAAGCGGTACAGATCCAACGCGGCGCTGATGGCTCTAATGTCTTGCAAAGTGCGCGTGGCACGGGCTTCGTCCGGTCTGCCCATAATTTTAGGGACGACGATGGACGCCAGAATTCCCAAAATCACCACCACGATCATCACTTCGATCAGGGTAAAGCCTTGCTGTTTTTTGTTGCTCATAACGGTGTAAAGTCGGTAGAGTTAATGCACGCCCCGCCCAGTGTGGGGCAACGCAGAGAAGATTAGAAAGCCAAGGTGACAGGCGTATGACAAAGGCGCTATCTAATCAATTGGTTCATTTCAAAAATCGGTAACAAAATCGCCAGCACGATGGTCAGCACCACCAAACCCATGAATAAAATTAAGGCCGGCTCGAATAAACCCATGGTCAATTCGGTAAGCGCCTGAATATCGCGCTCCTGATCGTCGGCGGCGCTTTCCAGCATGCGCGGCAACTGGCCGCTGGCTTCGCCGCTGGCGACCAAATGAATCGTCACCGGCGGGAAGAAGCCGCTGGCTTCCAGCGCCTTGTTCAAACTCTGACCTTCCCGCACACGAATCGCGGTGTGGGCAACCGCCTGTTGCATCGCGTTATTGGACAAAACCTGACTGGAGATTTTTAAGGCTTCCAGCAACTCGACGCCGCTATTGGTCAAAATCGCCAGCGTGCGGGTAAAACGGGCCGTGTTTAAACCCTTGGAGAACCTAGCGGTAATCGGCATCGTCAACAACCAACGGTGAAACAGCATGCGCGGCCGCTCCCGGCGCAAAATCAGCTTTGCCGCGGCAGACAAGATCACCGCGATGACCAGCAACAACAAGCCATTGCTCTGCAAGAAATCACTACAGCTAATTAAGGCCTGGGTAATAGCCGGCAGCTCGTGGCCCATTTTGTCGAACACGCCGGTGATTTCCGGCACCACATACGCCAGCAGGCCGATGACCACCAATATGGACACCGACGACAGCAACACCGGGTAAATCATGGCCATCTGCAATTTGCGATGCAACTGGCCTTTGTCGCTTAGATAGTCAGCCAGCTTTTCCAAGACCTGATCCAGCTTGCCGGAAGATTCGCCGGCTTCGATGGTGGCGCGGTAAAGTGGCGGAAAGGTGCTGGGAAAGGCCTGGCAAGCCACGGCCAGACTTTGCCCTTCCAGAATTCGGCTTCTGATCGCCAGCAAAATCCGTCTGGCCCGCGCCGACTCCAGTTGCCTGGCGATAATGCCCAAGGCTTCATCGATAGCCAAGCCGGACTTCAGCAGAGCGGCTAACTGCCGGGTGATGTGCGCCAGCGCGCGCATGCCGATGTTCTGCGCCAATAGCGGCGACTGTCCGCTGCGTTCTTTTTTATGAACTTCCTGAATGTCCAACAGAGTTAAATCATTAGCCTTCAATTGTTGGCGCGCAGTTTTGATGGTGTCGCTTTCAAGCGTGCCTTTTACCGACTTGCCCTTGCCGTTCAGCGCTTGATATTCGAATACCGCCATATCGCCCCTTAATCCTTTAAGGTAATACGGATGGCTTCGTCGATACTGGTATCGCCGTTCAGCACTTTTTCCAGCGCACTTTGCTGGATGCTGCGCGATGAAAGTCGGGCATGCCGTTCCAGTTCCAAATCGCCCGCGCCGTCGTGGATTAGTTGTTGCATCGTGCTATCCAGCATGATCATTTCAAAGATGCCGGCCCGGCCTTTGTACCCGTGGTTATGGCATTGCGGGCAGCCTTGGGCTTGATAAACCGTAACCGGCCCGCCGGCTGGGTTGCCATAGCCCAGCTTGGCTAAATCCTGTACCGGCACCTGCTCAGGCTTTTTACAATGCGGACAGAGCTTGCGTACCAGCCGTTGCGCGATCACGCCGACCAAACTGGATGCCAACAGAAAAGGTTCTATGCCCATGTCGCGCAGCCGGGTGATGGCGCCCACGGCGGTATTGGTATGCAATGTCGATAGCACCAAGTGGCCGGTCAAGCTGGCCTGCACGGCAATCTCGGCGGTTTCCCGGTCGCGAATCTCGCCGACCATGACAATATCCGGGTCCTGCCGCAAAATCGCCCGCAAGCCCTTGGCAAAGGTCATATCAACCTTGGCATTGACTTGAGTTTGGCCGACACCGTCCAGGTAATATTCGATAGGGTCTTCGACGGTGAGAATATTGCGGCTGCGTTGATTCAATTGATTGACCACCGCGTACAAACTGGTGGTTTTCCCTGAACCAGTCGGCCCGGTCACCAGAATAATGCCGTGCGGGCGGGCGATCATTTGCTGAATGCTGTTCAGCTCGTAATCCGACATGCCGACTTGCTTCAGGCTCAATTGGTTGGCTTGCTTGTCCAGCAAACGCAGCACCACGCGCTCGCCGTGGCCGGAAGGCAAAGTCGATACCCGCACATCCACGGTGCGGCCGCCGATATTCAAAGAAATACGGCCATCTTGCGGCAAGCGCTTTTCGGCTATGTCCAGCTTGGCCATGACTTTCAGGCGGGAAATCACCATGGGCGCAAATTCGCGTTGCGGCTCGATAATCTCCCGTAAGGTGCCGTCCACCCGAAACCGCACCACCATGCGTTTTTCGTAGGATTCGATATGAATGTCCGAGGCATTTTCCTTGATGGCTTCGGTGAGCAAGGCGTTGATCAAGCGGATGATCGGTGCTTCGTCTTCGCTTTCCAGTAAGTCTTCCGGCTTGGGCAGATGCTGGGCCATCTCGGACAAATCCAGATTGTCATGCATGTCGTCGACCATTTGCTGGGCATGGCCGGTTTTGTGTTCGTAAACCGCCTGCAACAGACGCTCGAACTCTTCCGCGCCGACCGCTTCGTAACTGGCCGGCCTATCCACGAAGCGGCGGGTTTCCAGTAAAGCCGTTACCGAGGCTTTGGGCTGATAGACGATACGCGCCTGCTGCGCGGAACATTCTGCAACGATCACGCCGTGGCGTTTGGCAAAACCGTAAGACGGCAGTTTTACGGTTTCCATGTCGCTGCCTGACGCGCTATTGCTTGCCATTGCGGCCGGCTGGTTCATCGTTGTCGATGACCGCATCGGCGCTCGGCAAATTTTCCATCAACGGCTGCTGTTGATCTTGCATCAAAAACACACCGTCCTTATTAAAATCCATTTGCTTTTCGCGCATCTGCCCGTATTTATCGTTGGTCAGAACGGCCGACTTGTTGGTGTCCCTGATAATTTGCGGTCGCAAAAACACCATTAGATTTTTCTTAGTCGAGGTAGACGAGTTGGTCTCGAATAAATGGCCGATGTATGGGATGTCGCCTAATATGGGGATGGATGTAGCCGATTCCGTCACATCGTCCTTGATCAAGCCGCCGATCACCAGGACCCGACCGTCATCCACCAATACCGAAGTCTCAAACTGCCGTTTATCAAAGCTTTGCAGGCCGCTGGCACCACTATTATCGATCACACTCGAAACTTCCTGGGTAACCTTTAGCTTAACCGCATCGCCTTCGCTGATCTGTGGCAACACTTTAAGTTTGATACCGACATCCTGCCGTTGCGTCGTCTGAAACGGCGTACTGACACCGGTACCGGCACTGGGGGTGTATTGCCCGGTGGTTAGCGGAATATTTTGACCGACCAACATACTGGCTTCTTCATTATCCAGCGTGACGATGGATGGCGTAGACAAGATATTGAAATCGGATTCGGTCGCTAAAGCGGTGATCATGGCTTTTAACTCGTTACCGGCAAGATAGCCTATGCTCAGGCCTTTACCGACGCCGGATATAAATTGTGATAAATCCAAGGAATTATCCGCACCGCTTCTATTGGCGCCGAACACATTACCTTTTTCCTTGGTTTGCCACTCAACGCCTAATTTTCGCGATTTGTCGTAGCTGACTTCGGCTATGATCGCTTCGATATGCACTTGCGCGCGGCGTACATCCAATTGTCTGACTACCGATTTCAGGGTCTTCATCAAATCGTGCGGTGCGGTGATTATTAGGGCATTGGCGGCTTCGTCGGCGCGTATATCGAATGCCTTTTCAGTAGTCGCCACCGTTTTGGGCTTATCGGCTTTCTCGTCCTTATGCGAGCCCACTCCCGTCAATGTTTCGACCAGCTCCTTGGCCACTGCGTAGCGCATATAAATGACTTCGGTATTGCCGTCCTTTTCAATCGGCGTATCCAGATTGGCAATCAAGGCTCGCATTTGCAGCCGCATTTCCTGATCGCCGCCGAGGATAATGGAATTGGAGCGTTCATCCGCCACCATCGGCGGCGCGACAGCCGTGGTTTTCCCCGCGCTATTATTGGTAATCAGCGTATTCAACGGGAGAATCAAATCGGCGGCATTGGCATGCCGTAAATTGATGATTTCAATGTTTTGTATCTCGCTTTTATCGATTTGCCTGATCATCAAGGCCAGGCGGTTCACGTTGGCAGCGGTATCGGACAAAATAATCGAATTACTTTCAGGCACCGCGCCAATGAACGCATACTGAGGCATTAACGGCAGCAAGGTTTGTACAACCTGGGTGGCATCGACATGATGCACCTGCAAAACCCTGGTCAGTTGCTCATCGCCATTCTGCGGATTGCCGAGCAACTCGCTTTCCTCGCCGTCCTGTTTGGCAGTGACATTAGGAATAATTTTGACAATATTGCCGTTCGGAATGGCCGAGTAGCCGTGTACCTTTAGTATGGACAGGAATACATCGTAAACCTGGGTGGACTTCATCGGGGTAGAGGTCACCACCGATATATTGCCGGTGATGCGCGGATCGATAATAAAGTTTTTGCCGGTGACATCGGCTACCGTTTCGATCAGCGCGCGTATATCGACATCTTTGAGATTCAGCGAAAATTCGTCTTTTTCCGCCAGTAATATCGGGCAGAAAATGGCCAGAAGAAAGCCGATCAACAAGCGTGTTTTCATTTGCAGTGTTTACAAGGGAGGGGGTTATTCGGTGACAGTGGGTACGCGGACGCTATCTTTCTTCAATAATAAGGATTCCTGGCGTTCGCCATGTTTCAGCAGCACCCGGTCTTGCTCGACCGCCTGCAGCACCGCACCACCGGGCAATTCGTCACCTAATCTGTATTTCTTCTGTTGGCCGTCGTCGGCTTGAATGATGCCGCTGGCATTTCCGGTATCCTTGGACAAAAACAAAACACCCAGCAACTTGAGCTGCAATTGCGTCTCCGAAATAGATCCCGTACCGGCAGCGCTATGCAGGCTTTGACCAAATAAATGCCAGGTGCCGATTTCCAGTAAATCCACAGCATTTTGTGCAACCGTTTCCGTTCGAGCGGGTGCCGCAGCCTCTGCGGCACTCTGGTCGGCATTCAACGCTACGGCGGACAAGCTAAAGTACAACGCGACAAGCAAATAGGCCGTAGCCAGGGCTGTCGCAAACCATGGAAGATAGGCACCGCCGGACACCCTCCACTCTGCCGCTTTCCAATCGAAAGCAAATCTTGAAACACCCGCAAATTTCATCATGCTTCGATTATGCTGGAAAAACATGACTGTTTTATGACAAACCCGGCCGCGCCGCGCCCTCCCTAATCGGTGGCACGAAAGTCACTCTAGTTGGCGGCAGCGCTCAAGCACTGTTAGAGTTGGTCGGCAAACCTGCATCCATCAGCATCAAATAACGCTATGAACGAAATATCCACCCTGCTACAGGCCTTTGGCGGCGCGACCAGCCGGATCGAGGGAATCGAGAAATTAGCCGGCGATTTAAATAGCTGGTATTTACAACAGCCGGTAGAACGCAACTTTCTGCATCCCTGCTTAATCGTCGGCAAACCGGCGCTAGTGTGCCAAGCCGGTTTGAGTCGCAACGCCGGCACCGCTTTTACCGAGTTAGAAGCAATCGCCCGGCGCTATGGCCTCTATCTAAAAGAAGACAGCCGGCAGCGCGACGATGCCTCTATCCTGCATAACCGCCGCCGTAATATCGGTTTAGTGCTGAGTTTTTGTATAGGCATGATGGCTTCTTCACGCGCGGTAACCGCCAACGATTTACAGCCCGTCAATGCTGTACATTCTATTGCCAGCCAACTGGCCGAGCCAGTCAACCAAATGCAGGCCAAGCTGTCCGTCGACAAGGATGGTGTATCGACAATTCACTTGCGGCAACGCCTACCTCCCAACGCTGCGCAGGTGATGGCCGCTTACAGCCAAAAGCAGAGCACGCTGAACAGCGATCCGCAGGCGAAAACCGAAATATCCAATTTTCTCAGCACTATCTATCAGGCCGAGTCCGCCGATCCAGGCAACATCAGGGCTGACTTTGCAGTGATGGCCGACTATTTTTCACACTACCCGCAAGCCGTAAGCTTGATAAATGAACTGCGTGGTCAAAAACTCGTACTCAAATACCGGCAAAACACCTGGCAAACCCAGGCCTTTGGCAATCAATTTGGTGTGGATAGCGTGACGATTTATTTCGACACCCGCTTTGGTGCGCAATTGCTGAACGATCCGGGCTGCGACACCACGCCCGCCTGCAGTATCTCCCCGGCAGACGCCTTATTGCATGAATTGCTGCATGCCAAATTGATGTTGCTGGACAGCCAGCATTTTATCGACGGCGGCGGCATGGCCCCCACCCTGTACCCCTTCGAGCACGAACACGAAGTACTCAACCAGGAAAACCGTTTGTACCAAGAGATGAACCAATTGGACGGCCGCGCCCGTCCTTTAAGACACAGACATAGCGGCGAGTTATTGCAAGTTTCCTGCCCCGCCTGCACTCCGACAAAGCAAGTTGCGTCAAGCGACCTAAGTCTGTAAAACTAGCGCAATTCCGTGATAAACCTAACAAAAACACTCAACACAGGAGAGAGACAATGACGCCCATATCCAGCCGTAACCTTGCCGAAAAATGGCGGTTTGCCAGACTCGGCGGCTTCGATCAGGTTGAATTGAAACGCGGTAGCGATTTAATCGCACTGCCGGAACTGGATCAGAAATTGTGGGCGGCACTGAGTTGCCCGACGCACGGATTGTTCTTCGATGCCCAAACCCTAGCGCTGCTGGATACCGATAATGACGGCCGTATCAGAGCCAATGAAGTAATCGAAGCGGTACGCTGGGTCAGTAAGGTACTAAAAAATCCGGCCGATTTAATCCAACAAAAAGCCACCTTACCGCTGGCGGCGATCAACGATCAAGATCCTGAAGGCCAACAATTATTGGCCTCGGCCATCGAGATTTTGAAAAATCTGGGCAAAGGCGATGCCACCGAAATTACCGCCGACGATCTGGCCGATATGACCCTGATTTTCGCCAACACCCAATTCAACGGCGACGGCATTATTCCGGTTAAAGCCGCAAGCGACGAGGCCGACCAACAAGTCATCGCGGACGTCATCACCTGCTTGGGCGATGTTCAGGATCGTTGCGGTGAGCCGGGCATTAATCTGGAAAAAATCGAGCAGTTTTTTAAAGACGCCGGCGCTTACTTCGATTGGTGGCAACAGAGCGACGCCGAAGCCGTGCGGATTCGCAATCAAATCGCCGACACCGAAGCGGCAGCGGCGTTGCTGGCCCAGTTAAAGCCCAAAATCGACGACTTTTTTACCCGCTGCCAACTAGCCGAGTTTGACGATGGCGCCGCTAATTTACTGAATCCGGCCGACAGCCGCTACGAAGCGCTAGCCGGCATTGACCTGTCGGCAAGCAATGACGAACTTGCCAAATTACCGCTGGCCTCTATCGTGGCCGGCGGCAACTTACCCCTGAGCGCCGGCTTAAATCCGGCTTGGCGGGCTGCGGTCGAGCAGTTAAAAATCCTGGTACTGCAACCGTTGCTTGGCGAAGCGGACAGCCTAGCCTACGCGCAATGGCAATCCGTAGTCGGTCAATTCGCCGATTACCAAGCCTGGTTACAGAAAAAGCCGGTCAATGCCGTGGAAGACCTGGGGCTGGAACGCATCAAAATCCTGTTGCAAAGCGATGCGCAAGCCAAATTGACCGGCTTGATCGAACAGGACCTGGCTTTAGAACCGCACGCCAAAGCCATAGCCTCGGTCGTCCGCTTGCTGCATTACTATCGCGACCTTTACACCTTGTTGAATAACTTCGTGTCATTCCGCGATTTTTACAGCGCCGAGCCGCACGGCATTTTCCAAGCCGGCACGCTGTATCTGGACGGCAGGAGTTGCCAATTGTGCGTAAAGGTAGAGGACGTAGACAGCCATAGCAAACTGGCCGAACTCAGCAAGATTTTTCTGGCCTATTGCGAATGCCGCCGCCAAGGCAGTAACGAAACACTCACCATTGCCGCAGCCTTTACCGGCGGCGACAGCGACAATCTGCGCGTCGGCCGCAACGGCGTGTTTTACGACCGCAACGGCCTGGACTGGGATGCGACTATCGTTAAAATCATCGAAAACCCGATCAGTATCAAGGAAGCATTTTGGGCGCCGTACAAACGCGTCGCGCGCATGATTAACGAGCAAGTGGAAAAAAGCGCGTCGGCCCGCGACAAAGCCGCTCACGAAAATACCTTCAAAGGTATTTCGGATGCCGGCAGCCATGCCGGGCAAGGCAAGGAACCACCGGTCCCGTTTGATGTGGGTAAATTTGCCGGGATTTTCGCCGCCATCGGTTTGGCGATAGGCGCGATCGGCACCGCACTGGCTACCGTCATGAGCAGTTTCATGGGCTTGCAATGGTGGCAAATGCCACTGGCCATCATCGGCTTAATGCTGGCGATTTCCGGTCCGTCCATGTTCATCGCCTATCTAAAACTACGCCAACGCAATCTGGCGCCGGTACTGGACGCCTGCGGCTGGGCGGTGAATGCCAAGGCCTTTATCAACATCCCTTTCGGTCGCTTATTAACCGGCGTCGCCAAACTGCCGAAAGACGCGGAAATGCAAATGGTCGACCCGTTCGGCGAAAAGAAAAGCCATTGGAAAAGCTATGTATTTCTGCTGATCTTGCTGGCCGGCGCGGCCTGTGCTTGGCATAAAGGTTATATCGGACCTAAGCAAGAACCGGAAAAAGCAGCTCAGGTAGAGGAAAAAGCCGCTCCAGCCAAAGCCAAAGCACCGGCTGCCGCAGCCAAACCTGCGGAACCGGCTAAATAAGTTTCAACTATCAAACCGGTAGGGACGAATTCATTCGTCCCTACCCTCGCAACGCACTTCTGAACCTAAGCTTAGGGTTGCCGGTTCAGATTTGGCTAGATTTCAAATAGGCCGGCGGCGAGCGTAACCTGCAACACCCAGCATAGCCGAACCAAACAACCAAAAAGTCGCCGGCAAAGGCACCGCACTAACGGTGCGAGTAAATGCCGCCGCGCAAACTTGGTTGTTTTGGTTATTGCAGCCGGTCGTGGCTATGTCATAATCGCCGGAAGCATTACTAAACTCCTGCAAAATCGGATCGCCATTCTGATCCAGAATGGGATCACCGTTGTCATCCAATTTAGGCGCTCTTACCGTACCGCTAAAGCCTATGATCAGACTGGACCAGTAAAACTCGTAATTTCCAGCAGACACCGGGCCATTGGGCGTAAAAGTACCGAACAGATAGTCCCGGCTATCGCCAGGATTTAAAGCAATTTGACTCATCGAGTTGATGCTGTCCGCGCCGGCATTGAAATTAAAGTTGTACGCGCCCGTAGACGTTGACGGGCATCCGCCATCCGTAAATGTGCCGCTACATCCGAAAGACGTATTCAAACTAATATTGTCCACCGAAATGAGCACGCCGTTACTGATGGAAATATCTTGGTTAGTCGCCGAGTCGAAAGCGAAAAAACTGCTGGGGTAATTGCTCGGACTTACGCCGAAAGGCGGGGTATCACTACTATTACCGCTTAGTACGAGCGGATCGGATGCCGGATCCAAGGTTAACCTGAGCCAAACCGGAATATCCTCGCTAGAAGAGACGGTGCCCGTCGCTTGTACAAATGTCAGGCTACCAATATAAGCGGCCTGCGCATTTGGCAAACACGTTAATGCTAAAGCGGAAACAACAAGTCTAAGCTTGAACATAATGATATTTCTCCAGATTTGCTAAATGGTTAAAAATTATTGGTGAATTGGCTATTCCCTAAGCTGAGGCAATTGTATGTGTTTTCACCAACATAGTTAAGCTGTAATGCCCAGCCATGTTTGACCGAATTTAATGAATGTAATCCCTGTAGCATGGCGTAATCGCCACACGCCTTATATCCGGTTCGTGTTCATCGCCCCGCAGCTGTGGGTTCGGCGTCTTCCAGACACTGCTTCTCGACAACGCCCTTGCCGTTTCCCTAGCTTTCGGCTCTACGAAAACATAAGGTCGTAAGGCACAATCGTAGGCCGTCAATAGGCGTAGCCGTATTGCGCTGCATATTGGCCTTAATCATTCGGCGCATTACGCTAACGCTAATTCGCCCTACGCGGGCTGATAGTAAAAAACGGTTCCGCCAGGGCGCCAAATCTGCCGGTAATCCATTTGTTAGGTATCAGAGGCAGGTTTATCAAATTCGGAGCAATGCCCGTTGGTTATTGCGCCTTACGGCCTTAATGCGCCCTACGCTGGCTTGCATAGAATGGTTTACACGGTATCTATTAGCGCACCTTATCGGGTTAATTTTCTCCTGATTTGGAATGGAGTATTTTGAAAATAAAACCAGTTTTATTATTAGCAGGTGAGTACCAGCTTGGGCATGACCAGCCAACTCCCCGCATGGCATGAGCCCACGGTTGCCGGCCGGCGCCATTACCGCCACCGCCTTGGTCATGCAGATAGCCGACGCGCTGGCCCAGCAATTCGCCGGTTTCAAGATCGATCACTTTCAAGGCGCTACCGGCGATCCACATCTTCCGCTCTTCCGGGGTTTCCAGGTCGTCGTAGGTCACACCGTATCGCGGCGGCGGGTTACCGGCCGGTTCGCGGGTCAATACGAATTCGACGCGGACGCCGTCAATCCAATTAACCGGCTCCAGCATCTCTCGGGGGATGTATCCCTGTTTATCGATTAGCTGGCCCCATTTATCCCAGTCGTTGGTATCGACTGGTTGCCAACTGCCGGTGTAGCGATAGCGCTTGTGATCGATGGGGTCCTTGGCCTCGACAAAGCGGAATGCCGGCAATGGCTTGATGTTTTTGACCTCTTTTATGGGCGACCTGTCGGAAATGGCTTTGTCATGCAGGAAAGATGCAATATAGCCATCGAATCTCATATATCGAATAGAGTGGAAATTTTTATACAAAACTCTGTCGAATTCTCCCAGACTTTCATAAGGACTCTTAGCATCGTTGCTGTACTGGCTGATGCCGGTGTTTTCATCGAACTCCAGCTTCATCAAAAACACGCCGTCGACATTGTCGACGGTACGGTAAATCTTCTCGCCCGCGTCTTTGCAGAGTTCCTGATAGCGCGCTAGCGCTTTCGCCATCGTGGCGTGTTTGGCGGCGCGCTGGGCGTCGATAATCTGCTGCTTTTGGTAATGTTGATGAAGTTTGTAAGCCACAGGCACCAGGAATATCGCCAGAACCAAACCCATCGTCAGGTATCGGAGTTTAGGATTATCGATATTGCGCCGGGCGGCGGAAACGCTAAACCACAGCACCACCAGAAAAGTAGCGACAGCGCCTATCGCCACTGCGCAGACGATTAAGCGCAAGGTCCCCGGAGCGATAAACAAATTTAAAAGATCCCAACCCATGTTTTAGTCATGTAGTCAAGGGTGGGCACGGTTTTTGTGCCCACGCGGAATTAAAGCAATCACGTGAAATGGTGGGCAGAAAAGCGTTGCCCACCCTACGTTTGAATATGGCTTGCTCAGTTTGGTGCATATAGGTATTTATCACCAACCCGACTCTTTTCCCGACCACGCCTCAAGGCGCAATCATGCCATTATGCAAATAGCTTTCCTCGTAATTAAACACTATATTCGCATCCGGCAAGACCAGCGCTTCGTCCTTACCCTTGTAATCCAAACGAAACAATAAATCCTTGATGATATTGATCCGCGCGGCTTGTTTATCGTCGGATCTAACGACCGTCCAGGGCGCGGATAAATGGTGGGTTCTGGCAAACATAATGTTGCGGGCTTCGCTGTATTGCTGCCAGTGTTTCTGTGCTTCCTTGTCGATGGGGCTGATTTTCCATTGTTTCAGCGGATCTTTTTGGCGTTGTTTTAAGCGTTCTTTTTGTTCGGCTTTGCTGATGTCCAGATAGTATTTCAGCAGCTTGATGCCGGAGCGCACCAGTAGCTGTTCGTAATGCGAGACGGTTTCGATAAACTCGTGGTATTCGTCATCGTTGCAAAACCCCATCACCCGCTCCACGCCGGCCCGGTTGTACCAACTGCGGTTGAACAACACCATTTCCTGTGCGGCCGGCAAATGGTGGGTATAGCGTTGGAAATACCAGGTGCTGAGGTCGCGGTCGGACGGTTTGCCCAGTGCCACCACCCGAATTTCCCTCGGGCTGAGATGCTGAATGATACGCTTGATGGTGCCATCCTTGCCCCCGGCATCGCGGCCTTCCAGGATAATCAGGATTTTGTCGCCATGCTTGATGATATGGTTCTGCAACTTGACCAGCTCCACCTGCAGTAGCTGTAAAGTGTCTTTATAAACTTGCTTGTCGGCTTTGGGTGGGTGCTTTTTGCTCATAGTTACCTGCCTATCTAAAATGGTTTCCGCCGTTCCGGCCAATTCAACCGCGTTGTCGCTCACTGCCCATTCTTACCCGCAAAATCAGGTTTTTCTTGTGCTTCCTGAGTTCAAGAATGTCTTCGACGTTTTTTTCGTTGAGAATCTGATTTTTTAAATACAAGACGTCGTTACAAATAATCTCGGCGGCTTCCATGCCTGCTTGCAACTGGGTCCAGGAAATTTCGATAATCGGCCGTTCGTCGCTGGTTTCGGACTCGGCAAGCAAGGCCAAAAACGTATCAACCACCAGCGGATCGTAGTCTTTGGCTTTTTTACCCAGCAAACGCTCTTTCACCTGCTCGGTGGTCATAGCGGTACCGGTAATCGAGCCGTCCAGGCAATTAATATAGTCGCGCACCAGGGTCAATATCCTCGCACCCAAGGGTATCCCCGAACCAGCCCAACCCAAAGGTTGGCCGGAACCGTCGAAATGTTCGTATTGGGCGGCGATCAGTTCCCCGGCGTGATGCAATGGCTCCAGGCCTTTTAATAAGGATTGCCCTTCCAAAGCATGATTTAAATAGCGTTTGCGTTGCTGGCTATTCATGCTCAATAAGGGCAGCGTCAGCAGACTGTCGGGCAGGCTCATTTTGCCGATTTGCAGTAGCAGGCCGGCGTAGACCAAATCCTTCAGCGCCGCGGCGTCCATCCCCAACCGCCGCCCGACTTCCCTGGCGTTTTCCGCCACATATTTGGCGTGACCACTTTTGATACCTGGCCGCATTTCGATGGTTTTTGCGAACACCTTAACCGAATCGGCATACTGTTTTTTCAAGGCATCGTGAGCTTGATCGATCATCTGCAAAGACTTTCTCAACTGTTCGGTGCGTTTTTCCACCTTTTCTTCCAAACCGGCATTCAGCTCTTTCAGCTCAAGATTTTGCCGGTTGATAATTTCGAACAGTTGCCGGCGTTCGTCGCGCAAGCGCTTTTGTTCCAGCGCGTTGTTTACCAGAATTTTTAGCTCGTTGTCTTCCCACGGCTTGCTGCAATAGCTGTATATCTTGCCCTTGTTTACTGCCGCGATGGTCGATTCAATATCGGCATAACCGGTCAATAAGATCCGCACGCAATCCGGCCAGCGTTCGGCGGCTCGGGTCAAAAACTCCGCGCCATCCATATGCGGCATGCGCATGTCGGAGATAATCAGATCGATAGGATGTTGCTGCAGAATTTCCAGGCCATCGGCACCGCCTTCCGCCAGTTGCACATTGTATTCGGCACTGCGAAACAAGCGGCGCAAAGCCTTTAACACGTTGGGCTCGTCATCGACAAATAACAGATTGGCGACTGTGTTGGTATGTTGGGAAAGCTCAGTCATAGGCGCGGCTTGGATAATTACTTATTGGCGAGTGCACTGGTCGGCAAATAAATGCGGAATCGAGTCCCTTGACCGACGACCGACTCTACCTCGATGCGACCGTGATGGTCCTGGATGATTTTATACGACAGCGACAAACCCAAACCGGTGCCTTTACCCACCGGTTTGGTGGTAAAAAACGGATCGAATATTCGGGCTCTGGTAGCTTCGCTCATGCCTTGCCCGGTATCCTCTATCTCCACCCATACCCAGTCGGCATCCTGATAACCGGTGCGTACGGTAATTTTGCCGAAATCGGGTATAGCTTGAGCGGCATTCACCAATAGATTCATGAATACCTGATTAAGCTGTGCGCCGACACATTCAAAGGGTTTGATGCCGCCGTATTCTTTTATCACTGCGGCCTTGAATTTCAGCTCGTTGTTGACGATATTCAAAGTGGCGTCTATGCCGGCTTCCAGATCGAACATCCCCCTGTCCTGTTTATCGATCCGGGAAAAATCGCGGAGATCCTGGACGATTTTCTTGGCACGATTCGCGCCTTCCAAAGACTCCTCCACCAAATCGGCGGCATCGCTTTTTACAAACGCTAAATCGACTGTTTGTTTAAATTGCTTAAAGGCTAGCGCGTCCGGATGGTTATCGGGCAATTGCCCGGCCAGACGTTCCGCCAATTCAGCAACATCGGTTAATTCTTGTATGTACTGCTTTAGACTGTTCAGGTTGGAATAAATATACCCGAGCGGATTATTGATCTCGTGCGCCACGCCGGCCGCCAACTGGCCGATCGACGCCATTTTCTCGGCTTGCACCAAATGCGCCTGAGTTTCCTGGAGCTGCTGATTTAGCAAAGTTTGCTGGTTTTTCTCCAGCTCGAGGGTCCGATTGGCTTCGGTCAGTGCTTGGGTGCGTTCCGCGACCCGCTCTTCCAGTTGCTGATTGATTTTCAGCAAAGTCGCTTCCGCCTGCTTTTGGGTGCTGATGTCCATGCCGCAGCCCATCAAACCGGCAAATTCGCCATTCTTGCGGACCCTGGGCACGGCAGTTTCCAAAATCCAGATTTCCTTGGCATCCGCAGTACACAGACGATACTGTATCTTGAACTTGGTCAATTCCGCCGCCGCCTGCTGATAGGCCTCCACCACTTTATCCCTGTCGTCGGGGTGTATGGTATTCAACCATTGCCGGCGATCAACAAACCCGCGTTCGATGTTAAAAGTTTTAAACCAGAAACGGTTACAAAAAATCGGCAGGTTTTTCGGGTTGGTCACCCAGATCAAGGCCGGCAGATGGTCGGCCAATTCCTTAAAGCGTTCTTCGCTTTCCCGCAAAGCCGAATATAAGTTACTGTGCAGAATATCGACATGCTCATCCCTATCGATACTGACTTGAGCGGCATCGACACCCTGTTTAAGGCTAATCGCCATCAGTTTGTCGGTTTTTAAAATATGGTGGCAAAGCCAGTCAACCAAAAAATCCAGTAAATCCTTGGAAATAACCGAAATATCGGATTGGGCCTGGATATGCACCTGCCGGACTTTATCGATAAAATCTTGATGTTGCTGGCAGTGCTCGGCCTGCATGCGCGGATTAAAACCCACATCCGTCATCAGTTGCTCTTCGTCCTGGAAATGATAAACGGTGTAATCAACCAGCTGTTTCACGGTATCGACGACAGTTTGCAGATCGGCGCCCACCGCATTTAGTTCGTCCAGACGATTAATCAGCTCCACCAAATGCCGGTGCTGACTATCCACATTCTCTATACCGACCAATAATTGGTCGTTCCACGTTAAAATACTCATCCGCGATCCGTTATCAGAAGGGTCCTGGCTGACTACCTACGTCAGTCATTATGGCACAACGTTTTTACTCTGCCGGGCTTTTCCAAACTCAGGTATTGGTTATGGATATTCAAGATTTCGAAGGCTTACGCGCCTTGCTAGACTCAACATTTCCGAAAACCTGCGCCAGTTGCGGTTACGTGTATATCTCGGCTGAGCAGTTTTTTATCGACACCCAAGACATGCCCCGCGGCCGTTCATCGTTACGCTCGGCCATCGAGGACGACGGCTTAATTCTAGTGGAAGTATTCAGAAACTGCCGCTGCGGCTCTACTCTAATGGACGAGTTCGGCTGTCGGCGTGACCATTCTGAACGCGGCGAACGACAGCGCCAGGCCTTCGACACTATATTAAAGGTCCTGCAAAGCAAGGGCATCGCAGTTGCTGTCGCACGGGTCGAAATTATCAAGTTTCTGCAAGGTCAACCCACCACACTGATCGCGATGCTGAATATCGAACTATAGACCGGAAACAGCCGAAAGCCTCAGCCCTGCATGGCTTCCAGTTCATCCCAACGCTGATAGGCCCGACTTAACTCAGCTTCGGCATTTTGCAATTGCGCCAGCTTGGTCGCCACCGCATCCGCGCTTTGTTTATAAAAATTGGCTCCGTTCATTTCCGCCGTCAGCTGGCTTTGCAGGGTTTCCAGTTGTTCGATCAGCACCGGTAATTGCTCCAACTCCCGCTGTTCTTTAAAACTAAGCTTCTTGGTCGGGCTGGTTTTGGGCTTTTCCTTTTTAACCGCTTGTTCGGCGGCTTTTACTGCTTCGGTTTTTTTGTTCTGTTCCATCAGGGCAAACCAGTCGGCATAACCGCCGATATATTCTTCTACCCTGCCCTCGCCTTCAAACACCAGGACGCTGGTGACGACGTTATCCAGAAACGCCCGATCATGGCTGACCAATAACAGCGTGCCTTGGTAATCGACCAGTTTTTCTTCCAAAATTTCCAGGGTTTCCAAATCCAGGTCGTTGGTGGGTTCGTCCATCACTATCAGGTTGGCGGTCTTGGTAAACAGACGTGCCAGCAACAAGCGATTTTTCTCGCCGCCGGACAGGCTTTTCACCGGCGAACGGGCCCTGGCTGGGGCGAACAGAAAGTCGGCCAGATACGACATCACGTGGCGTTTGCCGTTCGGCGTGTCCACAAACTCGCCGCCATCCAGCACGCTATCAGCCACCGAAATTTCCGGATCTAGCTGCTCGCGCAATTGGTCGAAATACGCAATTTGTAAATTGGTACCCAACTCGATCGTGCCGGTGGTGGGCTGCAATTGACCCAGCAGCAATTTTAATAAGGTGGATTTGCCGGCACCGTTATTGCCGATCAAACCGATCTTGTCACCGCGTTCGATGCGCAGCGAAAAATCATTGATGATGGGTTTATCCTGATATTGAAAATTGACGTCGATGGCTTCGACCACTTTTTTGCCGGAGGCCTCGCCTTTGTTCAAACTCAATTTGGCGGTGCCTTGGGTGTTGCGGCGCTCGGAGCGTTCGTCGCGCAGCCGTTTCAAGGCTCTGACCCGGCCTTCGTTACGGGTGCGACGCGCTTTTACACCTTGTCTAATCCAGACTTCTTCCTTGGCCAGCTTTTTGTCAAACTCAGCGTTCTGATTGGCTTCGTCTTCCAAAGCCGCCGCCTTGCGCGTTAAATAATCTTGGTAATTACCGGCCCAGGAAGTCAGCTGACCACGATCCAGGTCAATGATGCGTGTCGCCAATTTTTGGAGAAATGCCCGGTCATGAGTGACGAACATCACCGCGCCCTGGAAGGCCAGAATTTGCTCTTCCAGCCAGGCGATACTTTCGAAATCCAAATGGTTGGTCGGCTCGTCCAGCAGCAAGACTTCCGGGTCGATCACCAAGGCCCGCGCCAGCGCCACCCGCCGCTTCCAGCCACCGGACAAACTGCCGACCAGCACATCCGCCGGCAATTGCAATTTGCTCAACACCGCTTCGACGCGGGTTTGAAACTCCCAACCGTTCTCAGCTTCCAGTTTATGCTGCACATCACCCAAGGCTTGTAGCGACTGCTCGCTGCCGTCCATGTGGTGTAACAATTCGTGATAGCGGGCGATCACCCGACCCAACTCACCTAGTCCGCCAGCTACCGCCTCGTAAATGGTTTCATTTTCATCCAGATTGGGCGATTGCTCCAGCCAGGCCAGCCGCAATTCCGGCTGTTTCCAGATTTCGCCGTGATCGGCATAAATATCGCCGGCGATGATTTTCATCAAGGTCGATTTACCCTCGCCGTTGCGGCCTAGCAGGCCGACCCGCTCGCCGGCATCAAGTTGAAAGGCAGAGTTATCGAGCAGCGCATGGGTGCCGAAGGCGATGGAAACATTGGTTAAGCGGATTAAAGGCATTTGTTTTGTAGGTGACGTCTAAGTAAGTCCAGCGCCAGTAAGGCGGCCTGGTTTTGTTTGTGTTTAAGGGCGCCGTGGGCATTCAGCTGAGTCGAGATCACCCCGCTGGGTGTGGCTAAAGCATTATAAAGGACGATGGATTTATCTTTATGCAGATAGTCTTCGGCACTGCCGCTGTAGAGTTGCACCAGGGCAAAGTCGGTTTGCTCGCGGGCTTTGAGCTGTTCGGCCCAGATACCGGCAATTTGTTGCAAATCGCCGGCACTCGGATCGACCGGCAATGATCCCGTGTTGCGTCCCCAATCGAGATTGATTTCTACCCGAGCGAGCCAGTCGCGGCCCAAGCATTTGGCGGCTAACAGACCTTGGCTAGCAGTTTCCATCAGTGCCAGGGAATAGCGGCTTTTGCTCATCGCCGCCGCCACAACCTCCAACAGATCGCCTTGCGATTCGTGTAAGCCGTCGATAGCAAACACATAAGCGCCGATCCGTTCTGCAACTTCGGCCACGCAGGTTTGTTTGTCCGTCTCTGGAAAATCGCCGGGAAATAACAGCTTGGTTTGCACTTCGTCCGGCGCGGCGCGAAAACCCAGCTGTACGCCTGCCGGTAGCTGGATGCCGTCCAGACTTTGCTGAATCGCCGACTCGCCTATGCCTATGCTGCGCAAGCTCACCAGACAATCGGGCTGCAAGGGAAAGCTTTGCAACAATTGCCGGCGTACCAAGGCGGTGAACATGTGCTTCATTTCCGACGGCACACCCGGCAGACACACAAACCAGCAGCGTTTGAATTGCAAAGCAAAACCAGGCGCGGTGCCGTAGGCGTTATCTATGCGTACTGCTGACTGCGGCAACAGGGCTTGTTTACGGTTAGCTTCCGGCATGACCCGGTTGCGACGGGCGTAATAGTGTTGAATTTCGGCAAAGGCCTCTGCGTCAAATTGCAAGGGCTGAGCGCTGGCAGCGCTGAGCGCCTCGGCGGTTAGATCGTCGATGGTCGGCCCCAAACCGCCGGTGCAAATACAGCAATCGGCGCGCTCGGCAATTTCCGTGAACAAGGCAATCAAGTCCTGCAGATTATCGCCTACCGCTGTATGCCGTTTTAGAGTAAAGCCCAGCTCGACCAGTTGTTGGGATAGCCAGGCCGCGTTGCTGTCCACGGTCTGTCCGCAGACGATTTCTTCTCCTTGCGAGAATATTTCGGCGATTTGTTTCATAACACTCGATACCAGAGCGGCAAGCTCACTAAACTCAAGGCCGTCGTCACTGTCACAGCCATCGCGTATAAACCGCTGTCCAGTTTATAGCGATCACACAACACGATACCCATCACCATGCTGGGCATGGCTATATCCATCACGGCTGCGGCTTTGGGCTGGCCGGTCAAATTGAGCAAGTTTGCCAACCACAACGCTATTAGTGGCATCATCCATAATTTAATTAATGCGGTGGGTGCGATGAACGGTAAGTTGCGTAAGCGTATATCCCGCCAACTCAGCGCCAAACCTAAAGAAAAAATCATCAACGGCGCGACCGCTCCGGAACATTTTTGCAGTAAGCCGGCCAACCATTCAGGTATCGGCACTTGATTCAGATTTAACACTACAGCTACAAAAGCCGCCCAGAACGGCGGCGCATTGAAAAACGCGAAGATCGATTTCGGTTTCGGCTCACCGCTTGCACCATAATGTCGGGCCAGCGCTATCCCCAAGGTGTAAACCAAGGGCGCTTCGGCAAACAAATCGATTTGGATGACCAAAGATCGGCTCCAGTCGCCGAAGATCTGCTCCAATACCGGCAATCCCAAATACGTGACATTCGGAAAGGCGGCCGCCAAAATCACCGCCCCGGTTTGTTGATTTTTGAATTTAAATACCTTGGCAAACATCCAGCTCGCCACAATCGACAACAAGATGCTGATAGAACCCAGGGCGGAATATTGTAGCGATTGCCAGCCAATATCGGCTCGCCACAGCACATCCAGCACCATAACCGGCATGAAAAAGTAATAAACCACACTGGTTAACACCAAGCGCGTCTGATCGGCCGACAGACGATTAGGCGTCAATACCCGCCAACCGGCTCCGCAGAGCATCAGCACAGTCATTTGCATCAGGGTTGTATTCATGCCGCGCATTTTATCAGGCTGGCGGCCTGGGCAGTTGGCTAAAGCGGCCGAATCGCGGCTTAAGCCAACTATCTTGCCTGCTAAGACTTTCAGCGGATAGGCTAGTCCTAGCAGTTCTTAACAAAAATAGGCCATTGTATTCCTAGCTGGCAATTCGACTATTTCGACTAAATTCACTCATCGCCGGCAGGCGTTTGGGCTAAGGCCTTGTCGAGTAGCCGTTCGAATTGGTCAGCAGGGACCGGTTTGGAAATTAAATAGCCTTGACCGTATTCGCAGCCCATTCGCTTCAAAAGATCGTATTGTTCCTGGGTCTCTATGCCTTCGGCGACGACTTTAATACCCAGCTTGTGCGCCATCACCACAATGGCTTCGCATAAGGCCATATCGCTGGAGCCGGCTACCAGGCTCCTGACAAAAGCTTGGTCTATTTTGATGTAATCAATGTCGAATTTCTTCAAATAGGCCAAGGACGAATATCCGGTGCCGAAATCGTCCAAAGCCACCTGCATACCCCCCTCACGAAACGCCAACAACTGCTCGCGAGTGCTGTTGCTGGCATCCAATATCAAACCTTCGGTAATTTCAACGATTATGCTCTGGCCTGCTAAGTCCAGCTCTTGCAATACGGCAAGCCATTGATTGGCTTCCATGGCTTGTCTGCGGAACTGCACTGGCGATTTATTGACGCTGATCTGGAAATCCGGGCGATAGTTTTGTCGCCACTGCTTGGCCTGACGCGCGGCGGTGTCAAAAACCCAATCGCCAATATCGACGATAACCCCGGTATCTTCAGCAACCGGAATAAATTCGGCCGGACTCACCATGCCCAAGGTTGGATGCTGCCAACGCAGCAATGCTTCCGCTTTGGCAATAGTGCCGCTGGCAAATTCGATGATCGGTTGGTAATACAATAAAAACTGCCGATGGGCCAGCGCACCGTGCAAATCGTTGGCCAGACGCATGCGCATCTGAGCATTCTTCTGCATCAAGGCAGTGAAATAATGGTAACGATCCCGACCCTGATTTTTGGCGGCGTACATTGCCTGATCGGCATTTTTTAATAAGGCATCGGTATCCAGCGCATCGTCCGGATACAGTGCAATGCCTATACTCCCGGATATATAGGCGGTCTCGTTGCCCAAATGAAACGGCTCCGCCAACCGTTGTAAAATTTTCCTGGCGATCCGGTTCACACCATCGACCTGATCCAGCTCACCCAGAATCACGGTAAATTCATCGCCGCCCAGTCTGGCGATGCTATCGGAATCGCGTACGCAGCCGCTGATGCGCCGCGCGGCTTCCTTCAACAGTATGTCGCCCATAAAGTGGCCCATGCTGTCGTTGACATCCTTGAAGCGATCCAAGTCCAGAAACATCAACGCTACGTGCTGACCATGCCTAAATGCCTTTTTGATCTCCTGATTGAGCCGATCTAAAAACATATTCCGATTCGGCAAGCCGGTCAGCGGATCGAAATTGGCTTGCTGCCAAATTAGCTCCTCGGATTTTTTGCGGTCGGTGATGTCTGCAATCAACGCTACGCGTCTATGTACACCGCCATTTTCATTCAAAATGGAATTAATGGTTACCCACTGTATGCAATCTTCACCATTCTTGCGGCGACCGCTGATTTCGCCGGCCCAATGCCCATTGGTATTGATAACTCGCAACACGGTTTTATAGAAAGCCTGATCGTGATGCTCCGTGGCACCGCCGACAAAGACGCGGCCTATCACTTCCTCGGCCGAATAACCGGTTACTGTGGTAAATGCCGGGTTAACCGTAATAATGCTGCCCGTGGCATCGGTAACCATCATCGCCTCGCTGCTATGCAAATACACCAAGGCGGCCAATTGCATTTCCGCTTCGGCACTTTTCCGCGCGGTAATGTCCTCATACACACCCAACACGCCAATCACCTGTTGCTGCGTATTACGCAATGGCACTTTCGAGGTTCGCAAGCATAGGGTTTTACCTTGCGGCCCCATTTGGGTCTCTTCGTAACCCAATTTTGCGGTATTGCTGTCGATTACCTGTTTGTCGTCCGTACGGTATATTGGCGCCAAATCCCGCCAAATCAATTGGTCATCCGATTTACCGATCAGCTCGGCCGGGCTATCGAAACCGGCATCGTTACTGAATGCCAAATTGGCGCCCAGATAACGATAATTCAAGTCTTTCCAGAACACACGATTGGGGATGGTGTTGATGACGGTTTGCAGCATGTTCACCGAGTCGGCCAGCTTGCGCATGGTTTCCAGGAGATCAGTAACATCGCGCAAAATCAGTAATTGATTACCCGCCAAACTATCGCCCAGCAAA
Organism: Methylomonas albis; assembly: GCF_014850955.1. Taxonomy (NCBI): domain Bacteria; kingdom Pseudomonadati; phylum Pseudomonadota; class Gammaproteobacteria; order Methylococcales; family Methylococcaceae; genus Methylomonas; species Methylomonas albis. Next base: position 1,599,682 of record NZ_JACXSS010000001.1, on the reverse strand, counting down.
ACGATATTGATCAAAACCATCCGGCATCTGGCATCCTTGCAATACACCTTTAATTCTGCAGCCTGATTGGACTCGTCCGTGGAATTGGGGTCGCGCTGATAGCTATGCCAGCTTTCTATGACTTGTTGCCTATAGTCGGCCTCGGGATGGGCATGCCACCACCATTCCGCCAAGGTCGGAATATCGGTCAAGGTATAGCCAAAGGTTTTGACGAAAGCCGAATTCAAGTAACTGATATTGCCCTGACTGTCATGCAGCGCATAGGCAATCGGCGACTCTTCGATAATCGCGTGAAATTTGGCTTCGCTGCCGGACAACGCCTGATGCGCTTGATAGAGCCTTTGGTAAGGCAGTTGGATACTATTGAGGAAAACCGAACGGTAAATCAAGGCATAGGCGACTACCTTATAGACATGCCCCAACAGAATATACAAATCAGTCACGCTGGCATAAAAGGTCACGAATAACTCGCTCATGGCCATGATGGCCGCAGCAGCAGCCAAGCCAGCTGGATCGTAGGCATGTTGGCAGCGAGTTTGGCGTAAATAGCCTATGCCGCTTAAGGCATAAACGCTCGCCAATATGTATTCGCAGACTTTTTTAAATGCGCTTAATCCTTGGGTTTCATCAAAGGTACGCGGTAACCAGGCTTGATGGAAAAACACCAGCCAGCAACCCAAGATAATATAAAGCACCACACCGCTCAACATCAAAGAGCGAGATACCGGCGTTATTTGCTTGCTCGGCACCAACAATCCCATCACCAAACCTATCGCCGCAAACCCGCGAGCCATTAGCCAAAAAGCGATGGCTTTTTCCATATCGCTCTCGGTAATAAAGGCCGGCATGCCTTTGAAAGACAAGGTATGCATCAAATCAAAGATGGCCACGCCTAAAAAGCAGCAGGCCAGCACCATGAATCCGGCGGAGTTCTCCTTTTGATAAACGCTCCAACCCACCGCGAACACCAACGCGGAAATCACGATGGAAAAACCTTCCATCAACATATGCACGCCCAAAGATTGACTCACAAATGGCTGCAAATATTCTGATACCGGAAAATACAAGCTAAACAACTGCGCAAGTAAAAGCAGTAGCACCGTCCAAAGCAGACGCTGTGCCTGATTTTGTTTGCTATATTGCTCCACAGTGTTCCCTTGCTGTTTGCCAGTCTGCCAACATTATGTAGACTTAAGTCTGTTAGCGGCAAATATTATTGTTATTGTTCTGTCGATGAGGCGATGGGTACTGCCATTCATCAGCCGGGGCATTCAATACGCCAAAGCCTGCCAATGTTCTCTAAGTATAGAGATTTGCATGACATCCAGTTGCGCGGTGCGGGAATGCTGTAGGCATAAGGCCCCACGAAACCCCAAATAATCCGCACCTAACGGCAACAAACGCGCGACATCCTCAGCGCGCAAAGACCCCGCCAAGCCACTCAGCAAGCCCAGACTCGCTACCCTATCAACAAAAGTTTGCAATTCATCGAGAGCCATCAACTGTGTCAATGAGCCGAGCTGTTTATCAGCAGTATCCAACATCACACCGCGAAACCCAGCCTTGTATAAGGCATCGATAATCGCCATATCCGGGTGTGTATCAGCAAACAATACGGCTACCAAGGCCACGCCCTGCGCAGCAAGCACTTGTAAACCATCGATGCAGGCCAGCCAGTCGCCACCCGGAAAAAAACCGATCTTCACATAATTGACACCGGTAGCCGCCATGGCTTGCACGGCCGGCAGTATCAACTCGGGCTGCATCGGTAAATCGCCGATAGTAGCGCTAACACAGCTAGCCGGTTGCAAGTGGCGGACAATCTCGGCAACCACGGCAATATCCAACGCCCCCAACGCTCCCCGAGCCGGTTGCTTTAGGTCGATAATATCCACGGCGGCAGCTTCAACCAACAAAGCTTCGGCCAAACTATTCACGCTAGCCAACATCCCGGTCATGCTTGCACTCCCTGGCGATGTTGCTCGATAGCCGTCATTAACCAATCCCAGGCCTCCCGTTCGCGTTCGCCGGCGGTTTTATCCAGGCCGATACGCAAATAATCCAGTTCGGCTTGAATCTTCTCCCACGGCAATCTACCCAGCCGGCTAATTAATATTGCCGCTTCCAGCACCGAATACTGGGCCCGATTAAAACCTTGAAACGGCCTATGGTTGACAGTATACACAGCCTGGCAAAACAATTTCGGCCGGGTGTCGTCGTCTTCGATCCGGATTAGTTTCAGCTCGGTATGCGCCAAGGTATCGGCTAAATAATAACCGGCGATTTGTTGGGTCGGCGATAAGGGCCAATCCCTACGCCCAGTCAGACAACCGGCAAAAATCCGCACATCGTCGCAAAAATTGATGACGGCGGTTTTGGTAGTCAACAGGTTATCCAGTGTGGTCGAGGGCCGAAACGGCAAGATAATGTATTGATCTTTATCAACATGCACCCCCATCGGCGCGATGTGCGTATCGCCTTGCAGATTGACGGTGGTGATGAGGATTTCTTGAATCATGTTTGTTTAGGTCTATCCTGAAACGTGAAATGTTGCCGGTTTACCGGCAAACCAACGCTCAATTTTAATCTCGCCGGCTAGACTGTGGGATTTTTTTTTCTCGCTGGCGAATGCAGGATGCTATTCCAACCAACATTAACCAGGCCACACGCTTATGCACGCCATAGATATTGCCGACTTGTCGATCTTGCTGATTGAACCTTCGACCACGCAGTTAAAAGTCATCATGCAGCATTTACGCAACGAAGGTATTGCCAACATTGAAGGCGTTGCCAATGCCGCAGCCGCACTGGAAAGTTTGCACAATCATCGACCGGATTTGATTATCAGCAGCCTGTATCTACCGGATATGATGGCCACCGCACTAGTCGAGCATCTACGTGGCGACGAAGCCCTGAACCATGTCCCCTTCATGTTGATATCCAGCGAATCCAGCTTCGAGGTGCTGGACACCATCCGCCAGGCCGGCGTAGTAGCCATTTTGCCCAAACCGTTCGCCCATGAGGATTTAAAAAACGCCTTGCGTGCAACCATCGAATTTATCGATCCGCAAGAAATCAGTTTGGAACATTACGACATCGAAAACGTGAGAGTTTTGGTGGTAGACGATAGTCCCCTGGCCCGCAAGCACATTAGCCGGGTATTGAACAATATGGGGATCGTCAAGATTACCCAAGCCAATGACGGTAAGGAAGGCGTGGATATATTTAGCAGGGACCAGAATGCGTTCGAGCTGATCGTCACCGATTACAATATGCCGATCATGGACGGCCAACAATTGATCAAAACCATTCGCCAGGAATTGGGCAATTCTATCGTGCCGATCTTGATGGTCACCAGCGAAGAAAACGAAACCCGCCTCAGCAATGTGCATAAAGCCGGCGTCTCGGCGATTTGCGACAAACCCTTCGACCCGCAGACCGTGAAGGAAATGTTGTTTCGGGTGCTGGAACCGGATTGAAGACTTTTGATAGGCATAACTGGACTTTGCTCTTACGGACTACCGTGCTGTTTGCCCCAATCCTTGTCATCTTTAAGCTCTAGCAAGTGTTCGAAGCAATAGCTTGGCAGCATTTCGTGCCCTCCGTTGAACACGGTCAACGACGCGAAACCGACGTCGCGCCTCAAAAATACTTTTCTATCCCCGATGAGCAGCGGAGTTGCAACACTCCCCTGAGTCAATAGCGGCATTGCTTCTTTAACATCGACAACGGCATCGAACTTATTGTATCGGCTCGTAAGATAATTGAAATAAGCTATTGAATGCGAAATGGCGACTGTTCCGGTTCCTTTGTGTCCATCCTTGATACCCGCATATAACTCTATCCGCCCGCGCGGGACATTGGGTAAAGCCCAAAACAAAGGGGAACGACGCTTTGCCGCTTCAGTATCGATTTGCGAGCCGCTGCCAGTGCAACGTAGCACGTCGTCACTCAATTCAATATTTCCATGAGCAGCTGTTTCCCGCTGCCAAGCCTCCAAGTCGGAGATGGCGGCCCAGGCCAGCCATGCCTTGACCGAGTGACGAGTTTTTGCATACAGCCCTAATGTTGCGTAAGCGCCACCTGAAAAACCAACTACAAAAATATTTTGCGCGTCAACGCTGCCATTTTGTAAAGCAAATTCAATTGCATCATCTAAATCAGCGATGACCTTATCGCTCAGGCAATTATCAGTCCCTATATTAGGTCCGCGAAAATCAGGATGGATATAATTCCAACCATACGTTTTTGCATACGCCGCAAGAGGGTCAGGTGTGGCATAGATTCCCGCCCAGAAATGCAAACTAATCAACAACGGCCGTTTTGTTTTTCCAGGTGCAGAATAAAAATAGGCTTTTTGCAGGTTGCCATCTATGGAGCTAGGGATATCCCAAACGGTAAAACCATCGGGCCAATTGAAATACTCGGGAGTATTTGTCGGATGTAACCAGTTGTATAGCGTCGGGTAAGTCTTAGCTCCGGCGATATATGCGCAAGACGCGATCAAAACAACTGCTAACAAAATCCGAGTAGTCATATCGACTAAAATCCCGTTACCGTGTTGGCGTTATTTGCACTATTTTGTGTTTCGTTAACTATCGATTGGATTTTCGCCATGTCTATCGGATGACCCGCCGCATAGATATCCTGTAACCCGCGTAGCTTAGTCAGATGAATTTCTAGTCCGCCATTATCCAACCTTGCACCGAAGTCTGCGAACGCCGCGTCGGTAGGCGGTTTCTCTCCGAGCACTCTATCCAAAATCAAGTCTCCAAGGACTTGCTTGTAATGGGCTGGCTCCCAAAACCAATGCATTAACTCACCTTGCTTGGTCGGTACTGGTTCTAACGACGGACCGTAGCTACCGCTGAAATCCCATATAGGGTAAGGCTGCTGATTTGCCCAACTTGCTTCTTGGGCGTTAATCTCAACCATTTGATATTTCATGGTTTCAAAACGCGACCATAAATCCGATAGCAAAAGTGTTTGCCATTGCCAGGCATGTGCCGGATGAATGATTAGCTTTAGTTCCACATTTTGTGTATGCGCCTCTCTCAATAACAGCCGGAATTCGTCCAGACTTTTCTGAAAACCCGTCGAGTTTTGGCGCATTTCCTTAAACTGTCCCACATAGGTACGCGTGTAGAAATCGAAGGTTTTGACATGGTCAAATTCGTCCGTCAAGGGTAGCCAAAAGCCGTTTGTCGCCAGAGTATCTTTGACCCAGGATTGCTTGCGAATTGTAGTCAAACTGGCTTGCAATGCCGATACCGAAATCAGAGACGAAGCCATATCGGGTAGCCGTGCAGAAAATAAGTTGAATTGTTTTTCCCCATTCTCGTCGACCGCCAGACGCATATCGGAAAAAGCACCACTGGTGTCGGTTTCCGGATGAAATACCCGAAGATCCAAGGTCAGGATAACAAGCTTTTGCGGATTGATGGCTTGCGCATGTTGAAAGCCACGGCGTAGCTGATACATGCTTGCCGATGGCAGGGCCATGTTGTAACAATTTAAATTTGCCAGCAGGGGATGATTTGGAGACAAACCGCGTCCGGCTCGGGATGTACCAAGAAAGACACAATTCGGTCTCAGATTTTCGACGCGGTAGACATGCGTTAAGCGCAAGTGGCTGGCGTAATCTGGTTTATTGGCATTGAAATGGGGAATGGCAGGCGCATTAAAAATACTGAATGGATTCACAAACCAGTTAAAGCCGGCGACCAGCAATAGCAAGCCGATCACACAACTGCTCCAGCACCGTAAATAATTGTTTGCCTGTTTCATAATGGCTATCCCGCTTTAGAACTGGAAGTACAAAAACTCGCTGATTTGCGTCAGGCCAAGCAAAGACCAAACCGTCGCCACGCTGATCAAGCAGGCCCAACGTAAAGTAGGTAACCAGATGCCGGAGGGATACGATGCGGTATTTTCCTTGCAACCACATGGGGCAAAGTAGAAGCGCCCCATGATTTCCTGGGTGTTGGGGGAGCAAAAAGTAATGCCGGCTATAACGGTTAGCGTTGACAGCAATACCATTTCCGCACTAACGGTAATACCTGTGATGCCAACCCAACGTCCCAGCGATGACTGCATCACTAAATCCGCATAAAATGGTGACAGTCGAAAATTCGACGGGGAAAACAAGCTATCCAGGATGCGATGGGCGGACGCAACATCGTTGGAGCGAAAATAGACCCAGCCTACTAACACCGCCAAGAATGTCAGTATATTGGAGAGGCTACGACCCAGTCGACTGGATGAGTTTAGATCGTGCCCTAACTGCTGGCGTAGAGCACGCCATCCGTGATTGATGATTAAAAACAAACCATGCAGCGCGCCCCAGATGATGAAGGTCCAACCTGCACCATGCCAGAGGCCGCCAAGCAACATTGTAATCAATAAATTTGAGTATCTGCGGATGGAGCCTTTTTTATTGCCGCCGAGCGAAATGTATAAATAGTCACGTAAAAAGCGAGAAAGCGTCATGTGCCAGCGGCGCCAGAAATCAATGATATTGACGGCTTTGTAGGGTGAGTTGAAATTCAATGGTAAGCGTACGCCCATCATCAAAGCCAAACCAATCGCCATGTCCGAGTAGCCGGAAAAGTCGAAATACAATTGAAATGTATATGACAAAGCCCCACCCCAGGCATCCAATGCCAAAATCGGTTGGCCTTTGGCTGCGGCCGCAAATATCGGTGAACCAAGACTGGCGATGCTGTCGGCAATGATGACTTTTTTGAACAAGCCCAGCACGAAGTAACTCAATCCTGAGGAGAAATTCAGGGCATCAAAATGAAAAATGCTCTTTTGTCCAAACTGCGGCATCATTTCCTTGTGATGTAATACGGGACCAGCAATCAAGTGCGGGAAATAAGTAACAAACAAGGCGTAATGCAAAAAATTGTATTCTCGCGCCTCGCCTCGATAGGCATCTACCAGGAAGGCAATTTGAGTAAATGTAAAAAAGGAAATACCCAAGGGCAGAATTATGTCGGCATGGACATAACCGACTCCCAATACGACATTGAGATTCTCCAGAAAGAAATTCGCGTACTTGTAATAACCCAATACCGCCAAATTCACCACCACGGCAAACACGAACGTGCGATAGCGAGTGCTAGTTTGGCGGCGTTCATCGCCAAGTATGGTTCCTATTGAGTAGTTAAACAAAATTGACGCAACAATCAGCCCAAGGTAGGCAGGGTTCCACCACCCGTAAAAAAACAGCGAGGCCGCCACCATCCAACTGATGGCCACTCGGCGCCCTGCATACCGCCCTAGGATAAAAAATATCAGTAGCGTTACCGGCAAAAAAGCCAGGATAAACGTGTAAGAGTTGAAAAGCATAAAATCGGCCTGTAGTTTGCTGCTGACGCTAGTTTACTGGATACATCGTTACCTATAAAACCATACTAAAGAGTGCAAGGCATACATCACTAACGCTTCGAAGTACTCTGGCATAAAAATACGCCTGACCATTTTTCTATCTCATATAACAACTCATTGTTTTAGCAAGGAATACTCGTAACCCCTAAAACGTAGTTTGCTATATCCTCGCGCAATCGATAAATACAGGCTGTCGCCAATTTATGATGTGGCCGCTATGTTTAAGGCTGCTTTTAATCTCTTTTTCATTTCTTGCACATCTTCAGCAGTCAAATTATACTGCTAATAAAAGCAGTAATCATAAAAACAGCATGAAACCACTTACCGACCGCCAACAAGACATTCTGAACTTCATCGAGCGCAGCCTGGTGCAGGACGGCTTTCCGCCGACTATCGCCGAAATTGCCGCGGCCTTTGGTGTGCGCTCCACCAACAGTATTCGTGGCCATTTGCAGGCCCTGGCGCGCAAAGGTGCCATCGAGCTGGTACCGGCCGCATCGCGCGGCATTCGTTTACTGAAACCCACGCCCAATCCGGATCAAGGCCTGCCGCTGATTGGTCGAGTGGCGGCGGGCCAGCCGATTCTGGCCGAAGAACATATCGAAGGCTATTGCCGCCTGGGCCCGGAATTGTTCGATCACCGCGCCGATTACCTACTCAGGGTACAAGGCTTGAGCATGCGCAACGCCGGCATTCTGGATGGCGATTTACTAGCCGTGCAACGCACCCCGGAAGCACGTAACGGCCAGATCGTGGTCGCCCGGATACACGACGAAGCCACCGTGAAGCGCTTACGACTGGAGGGAAGCAAAGCCTTTCTGGAACCCGCCAACCCGGATTTCGCAGCAATAGAAGTAGACTTGCAACGCGAAGCTTTGGTCATCGAGGGCGTGGTGGTCGGCGTCATTCGTAGCGGATTATGAGCACCGGCGCCCTGGAGCACATCCTGCGTTCCCAAGCCGGGGTCTGGCGCGGATTACATGCGGATAACCAAAGCTGGCCGGTCATCGCCACCGGCTTTCCCGCACTGGATGCCTTGCTACCCGGTGGCGGCTGGCCGCTGGGCGGCGTGCTGGAAATCTTATCGACTTGTCTGGGTGTTGGTGAATTAAAGCTGTTGCTGCCGGCCATGGCCTACCTGACCCAAGCCAAACGCTGGATAGCCTGGGTCGCGCCGCCACAGCAAGTTTATGCCCCGGCCTTGGCGCAGGCTGGCATCGATTTAGCCTATGTGCTGATTGTGGACTGCCCACATGAGGCCGACATACCCTGGAGTCTGGAAAAATTATTGCGTAGCGGCCGCTGCGGTATGACGCTGACTTGGCCGCGCCGACTCAGCGATCATCAGATCCGCCGTTTACAACTGGCCGCCGAGGCCGGCTCCGCGTTGGCGGTATTATTTCCAAAACAACGCAACGGCGCCGGTTACACGGCATTGCGTTTGGAAGTCCGGCCGACGGAGACTGGTCTGGCCTTACACATCCTCAAAGCGCGCGGCAGTTTGCAACGCGCATCTATAATCCTGCCGTTATAAACCCGCATGGCCGCAACCGCCAGGGCACTATCGCCAACACTAACCAACCGAGTCGACGCTACCAGCAAACTCAAGCCGGCCAATAGCCAACTGTGGATCTGCGTCTACTTTCCTGATTTAGCGTTGGCAGCCCTGCAGTTGGATTTATCTCAGGCCGTCGCCTGCTCGACACTGAACAAAGGCCAGCTTCGCTTACATGCCGTTTCTAAAACCGCGCAACAAGCTGGCGTCGAACCAGGCATGCCGCCCGCCGCCGCACTGGCTTTATGCCCCGGCTTGATCATTGATAAGCGCGAGCCGCTGGCCGAACGTCAGGCATTAGATGAATTAGCCGATATTGCCTTAAATTTCAGCCCGTGGGTCAGTCTGGGTCAGCAGGATTGCTTGTTACTGGAAGTCCGCGCCTGCCTGAGCTTGTTTGGCGGCGTGGAAAACTTGCGAGATAAACTCAGAACAGCATTACAAACCGATAGGCATCGTCCAATAATGGTCATCAGCCCATCACCGACAGCCAGTGTGTTGTTGGCAAGACTTGGCCTGGAAATCATCGTCACCGAGCGCTCGGCTTTACGCTCGGTGCTGGGCCCCTTACCCATCGCCGCCCTGGCGCTGGACGATAAAAGCTTACGCCGCCTAGCACGCACCGGCCTGCGCCAGCTGATCGACCTGTGGCGTTTGCCGCGCGACGGCCTAGCCAAGCGGTATGGCGCTGGCTTACTACAACAGCTGGACAGACTTGTCGGCCAGCAAACTCAAGTGTTACAAGCCTGTCATCGGCCGCCACGCTTCCACGCCAGCCGGGAAATGCCCATCGAACTAGAGCGTATCGAACACTTCTTTCCAGCCATCACCCAACTGGCCGCCGAGTTTGCGGTATTTTTAAAAGTACGTGACGCCACCGCCTTAGGTATCACACTGGAGCTGCACCATCACAGCAGTCCGGCCACGCGACTGGCAGTGGAATTTCGTGCCGGCAGCCGCGACCCCAAACACTGGTGCAGCTTGCTGCACGAAAAACTGGAACGCTCGCCATTATCGGCGCCGGTGCTGGCCGTCAGCCTGCTTAGTCAAGCCATCATCCCGTTTCAACCGGAAGGCTTCAGCTTATTCGCGGATAACGCGTCAGCGGACAGCGCCAGCGAATGGCAAGCTGTTTTGGATCAATTGCAAGCTCGCTTGGGACATCAGGCCTTGCAGTTTCCGGGAACCCGAGCCGATCATCGCCCGGAAAGAGCCGTGACCAACGCCCCTGCCCCTTTGCACTCTACCGCTGGCTTAGCGCCGCGACCATTGTGGCTGCTGCCGGTTCCGGATCCGCTGCGGCTAGTGGATATTCGTCTGCTATCGGCAGCGGAACGCGTCGAATCCGGCTGGTGGGACAACCAACCGATGCGCCGCGACTACCACATTGCCCAGGATAGGCTTGGCCGCAAACTCTGGGTTTATCGCAACTTAAACGCCAAACAACAGTGGTTTGTGCATGGCTTGTTCGGCTGATACCAAGGCGCTGCACCTCGACTTTGCCGAGCTGCATTGTCTGTCCAACTTTAGCTTTTTACGGGGTGCGTCGCACCCGGAAGAGCTGGTCGAAGAAGCTGCCCGCCTGGGTTATCTAGCCCTGGCGTTGACCGACGAATGCTCGCTGGCCGGGGTGGTGCGGGCGCATCTGGCCGCTCGCAAACATGCTATCAAACTGATCATCGGCAGCGAATTGGTGTTGCAAGACGGCCTGAAACTGGTGCTACTGGCAACCGAGCGTAACAGCTACGGCAACCTGTCCGCACTGATCACCCTGGCCCGCCGCCAAGCTGACAAAGGGAGCTACCGGTTAAGCAGAGCCGATCTGGCTGCGCACTTTCCGCAGGCTTGCTTAGCCATTTGGTTAGCAAGCTATCCGCCTTGCGAAGCCGACGGCCGCTGGTTAAAACAATTATTTGCCAATGATCTGTGGCTGGGTTGCGGCCGGTTTTTATCGGGGCAAGACCAGATGCTGATGGCACATGTCGAAAGCATCGGCCAAAGCCTGGGCATTCCCGTCGTTGCCTGCAATGACGTACACATGCATCGCCGCTCCCGCCAGGCCTTGCAAGATACCTTAACCGCGATTCGCCTCGGGCAGCCGCTGGCGCAACTGGGTTACAGCTTGTTCGCCAATGGCGAGCGGCATTTACGTCCCCTGCCCCGCTTGGCAGAACTTTATCCGCCGGAATGGTTACAACAATCGCAGCTTATCGCCGAACGCTGCCGTTTCTCCCTGGACGAATTACGCTACGAATATCCGCGTGAACTGACCCCAAGCGGGCATACGCCAAGCAGTTGGCTGCGACACTTGACCGAAGCCGGCGCGCTTCGGCGCTGGCCGCAAGGTGTACCGGATAAAGTCCATCGGCAAATCGAGCATGAACTGGCGTTGATTGCCGAATTAATCTACGAACCTTACTTTCTGACTGTGCACGACATCGTCAGATACGCTCGCGAGCAAGGCATACTGTGTCAAGGCCGCGGTTCGGCGGCCAATTCGGCAGTCTGTTATTGCCTGGGGATTACCGAGGTCGACCCCAGTCGAATGAATCTATTGTTTGAACGTTTCCTGTCGCGCGAGCGTAACGAGGCGCCGGATATTGATGTGGATTTCGAACACGAACGCCGCGAGCAAGTGATTCAATACATTTATCAAAAATACGGCCGGCATCGTGCGGCACTGGCCGCGACAGTCATTACCTACCGCACCCGCAGCGCGGTACGCGACGTCGGCAAAGCCCTGGGTTTAAATCTGGCGCAAATCGAACGCTTGGCCGATACGGTGGATCGTTGGGACGGCTATAAACTGATGCCGCAAGCGCTAAGGGACTGCGGTTTCGACCCGGACAGCCCAACGCTGCAACGCCTGACCGTGTTGGTCGAGCAAATCCAAGGCTTTCCGCGCCATCTATCGCAGCATGTCGGCGGTTTTGTGATTGCGCGCGACGAATTATCCCGGCTGGTACCGGTGGAAAACGCCGCGATGGTCGACCGCACCGTGATTCAATGGGAAAAAGACGATCTGGAAGCCATGGGCTTGCTGAAGGTCGATGTGTTGGCGCTGGGCATGCTCAGTGCGATTCGTAAAACATTCGCATATCTTGGTCAATACACTGGCCGTTCCTGGGCTCTGGCCGACATTCCCGCCGAAGACCCAGCGGTTTACGCCATGTTGCAACAAGCCGATAGCATAGGCGTGTTTCAAGTCGAATCGCGGGCGCAAATGACCATGTTGCCGCGCCTGAAACCGGCCAATTATTACGACTTGGTGATCGAAATCGCCATCGTCCGCCCCGGCCCGATCCAGGGCGAAATGGTGCATCCCTATCTGGCCCGGCGCAAGGGCTTGGAGCCGGTTGATTACCCGAGCCCGGAAGTTAAAACTGTATTGGAACGCACCTTGGGCATTCCGATTTTTCAGGAACAAGTGATGCAACTGGCTATGGTGGCGGCCGGTTTCACTGCCGGCGAGGCAGATGAGTTGCGCCGTGCCATGGCGGCCTGGAAGCGCAAGGGCGGGCTGGAGCCATTTGAACGGAAACTGCTGGACGGCATGCGGGCGCGCGGCTACAGCGCCGAATTTGCCCAGCGGATATTTCAGCAAATCAAAGGCTTTGGCGATTACGGTTTTCCGGAATCGCATTCCGCCAGCTTTGCCTTGCTGGCTTATGTCTCGGCCTGGTTGAAACGTCATCATCCGGCGGCATTTTGCTGTGCCTTATTAAACAGTCAGCCGATGGGCTTTTACGGCCCATCGCAACTGGTACAGGATGCGCGTCGGCATGGGGTTGAGGTGCGTCCGGTGGATGTGCAGAGCAGTTTGTGTCAATGCTCGTTGGAGTTTCCGGCAAACACCGCGCCAGCCTTGCGCTTGGGTTTTAATCAAATCAAGGGTTTATCGGCAACAGCCGCGACCAAAATTGTCCAAGCTCGTGGTAAACAAGCCTTTGCCAATGTAAGCGATCTGTCTATGCGCGCTGATCTGTCCAGGCAGGATTTGGAACACTTGGCGACAGCGGATGCCTTGAGAAGCCTGGCCGGCAACCGGCATCGCGCCTTTTGGGCGGCAGGCGGTGTGGAAGCAGCCACGCCAGTATTTGGGGTGGCGGAGATCGCCGAAGCCACCCCACTACTAAAAGCACCCAAACCGGGCCAGGAGGTATTAGCGGATTATGCCAGCACCCGGCTCAGCTTGCGCGAGCATCCGCTGGGCCTGCTAAGGGAACGCTTGCGCCGCCGCGGCGTTACGACTGCAGCATCCTTATGGCAACGCCGTAATGGCAGCATCGCCCAGGTCGCCGGTCTGGTGATCTGCCGGCAACGGCCGATGACGGCTGCCGGCGTGACTTTTGTGACACTGGAAGATGAAACCGGCCAAGTCAATCTGGTGGTCTGGCCGGCTACAGCGTTAGCGCAGCGTAAACCGCTATTAAAAGCCCGATTGTTGTCTGTCACCGGCACCATTCAACAGGAAGATGGCGTACTGCATCTGGTCGCTGGCAAGCTGGAGGACTGGAGTAACTGGATCGGCGATTTGGAGAGTCAATCCAGGGATTTTCATTGAAATGTTGACGCCCCCAAGACCGCACAGCTGTTAAGTTAAGCCGTTCGTGGTGAGCCTGTCGAACCATGAACGGCTTAACCATCCGCCCTTCGACAAGTTCAAAACGAACGGTTAAACCTTAACTTAACGGCATTGCCCAAGACCGTAACGCCAATTGCGCGCCTCAGGGCTATTCTTCAAGTTCAAGCTGTTTGGCTATTTGTGCTTCGAAGCCGGCAAAGCGCTTATCCAATTCCCGCCGTGCATCAGCTTTTTCCTGGTCATGCAAAAAAGCGTAATCGATACTGTTATAAACCACAGCCTTCAATTCCTCGTAAGTAGGCTTGTAACGACTGGTAAATAACAGATATTCGTTGCTTAGATTGTTACGCGACACGCCGGCATCATCGGTGGAAATCACATAAGGCACGTTATAGCGCCGATATAACTGCAAGGGATGAGCCTCGTATTCCACTCCCAAAATAAAAGCATTGCTGGTCAGATTGATCTCGACCGCCACGCCGCCGGTTTTCATCTGCTCCAGCAATTGGTAGGCATCGGCTTCATGCACAATGTCCACCGCGTGCCCAATACGCCGCGCCCCGGCAATATTTAGCGCTTCGTTGATATGGCTCTTCAAGCCTTCCGGCGGCACCATGCCCAACACCAACTCACCGGCATGCAAAGACAGCTTGGTTTCGGGAAAGCGCTGCCGCAAAAACCTTAGCATTTTCATATGTAGGCTATAGTCGCGCATCGCGATATAACCGTTTTCCGGCCCCACCAAATTAACGCCAACAATCAACGCCGATTGCTGCGCGGCGGCGAAAGCGGCGTACAAACCGGAAAACACCTTGGCCGGAGCGCTGTTGCGCGACACATAGGTCTGAAAGCGCAGCGTAAAATGGCTGTCGTTGATACCGGCCGCCGCCTGTGCATGGGAGCGGGCATACTCCTCGACGACGGCTTTGGCTGCCGGATCGCTTGCAAGAAAATCGAAATAAGCCTGAAAAGCCGCCTCCATGTCCCGGTCGGAGCTGTCGGCATTTAGGGCGTTGAGTGTTTTTGCCAGCGACGGGTTATCGACGGCCGGCGCGCTTTTCAGCATGGTCTCCAAATACAACACGTTTTCGGCTATGGCCCGTTCTTTAAGCGCCTGCAAACCTGCTTGATAGGAATAGTCGGACACCGAACCGAAGAAACCGAAGGTGTCGAAAAACTGTTGATCCGGCGGGGATTGTTCGTGAAAGTGGTTGGCAAAATCTTTATCCGACCAGCGTTTCAGCAGATCGCGGTAGAAAGCCGAATATTTTTTTTGGGTCCGCAGATCGCCCGCACTAATACACCCGCCTGACTTCCAATTTTTGACAACCTCGTATTTCGCCGCCGACTCCAGGCCACCTTTGGTGCCGCCTTGGCAGGCATTGTCCAAGCAAATACAAAAATGGCTTTTATCCACCCAATCCAGATAAGTCTCGACATACAGCGCACCCGAATAGTGGTGGTGAAGATCGCCGCCCTTGGGCAGTTGATTGGTAAACAGGGTCAATTCGGCGATGCTGGGCATGGCGCCGGAAATCAGCTCGTGATAGTAATTTTGCGTTGCCAGATAATTCAAATCCGGCTCAGATTGGACAACAAGGCCTTCGCCGGGCGCCTGCGCCAAATCGGCATGATTGGCACACCCGGAAACCAGGAAAGCAGCCGCCAGAAAGGTAAACCTTAGGGTTGAGCTAATCCGCCAAATTGCCATTATTCTATCCGCCCCGGTATAAAACCCTGATTGAATTGGAACAAACATCGAAAGTCGGCCCATGGTAAGCCATCTATATTTCCGAAGGCTAGCTAATTGCTTTGATGGGAGTTTTATTGGCGAGGGAAGCGCGCAGGCTGAGCATAAACCTCACACTCGTTTATTCAGCTGCTAATTGCCGCGTGGGCACAAAAATCGTGCCCACCCTACGCCCGATATAAATTTGGTGACCGTTTTTGCCCCGTTTGCCGCGCCGAGCACCGAAGCTTTCGCCGGGACTAGCCCGTTAGGGGCGATGCAAGGATGCATCGCGTTGCCGAAGGGCAGGAAGCCCCTTCGGCAACCCCCGGCGAAAGCTTCGGAGCGCAGGATAAAAGCGGCATTCGGGTGTCTTTTCTTTTGGTTACTTTTCTTTGGACAAGTAAAGAAAAGTAACCCGCCCGCCGGTGCGGGAACCGGCATTCAATTGAGTTTCGCGGTAGCGAGTCGTTGTATATGCAATCGAAATTCCGCGTGAGCGCGAAATCGTGCCCACCCTAAGTCTGTCATTTAAAATGTAGGTGCGATTAGCTTGCGTAATCGCACATTTCGTAGTCAACATTCCTCCGATTACGCTATCGCCAATCGGAGCTACACTGAATACCCAATGATTTTTTTAGGAGTTGATGATGGAAGAAATAGACCTTGTTTCAGAAATATTCTCAGAAATGGATAAATGGGGAGGAGTACCTTCAGTAGATACTTTCGCTGAAAAAATGATTATGAAACTTCCTGACTTATCACCGGCTGATATTAAAAACGCGACTGCAACCGCAACACAGCTTCAGATGCTTGTACGTAAAAGCAATGCTTTCTACAGCGAACCATATGCCACGATTCACGAGAAAATAAGCAATTATTTGCGGGAAAATTTACCGGGTTTGTCCGAGCATGCTTACTTTCTGGCCAAAAACCGAATTATGTACATGTATATAAAGTAGACCTGTCTGCTATGACAACTTCTAGTCGGCAGAACCTTGGTTCCCCGATGATCGGCAGCTTGCTACGGTGGGCAATTTGCCCACCCAACAAAAACTACAACCCCACAAATTCCATCAAAGTCGCCAATTCCTTAGCCTCCAACTCATAAAACGAATGCGCCCTGACCCGCTCCGGCAAGGTCACATCGCCGTAACGCACCCGAATCAGGCGGCTGACTTTGACGCCTTGCGATTCCCACAAACGCCGCACCAATCGGTTACGCCCCTGCTTCACCGTGGCATAAAACCATTTATTTGCCCCTTCCCCGGCGTAGAAGCTAACATCTTCGAAATGCGCCGGGCCGTCTTCCAGTTCCACACCCTGCTTCAGGCGTGCCAGCATCGCGTCGTCGACTTCGCCCAAGATCCGCACGGCATATTCGCGCTCGACTTCCTGGGACGGGTGCATCAAGCGGTTGGCCAATTCACCGTTATTGGTGACTAAAATCATACCGGAGGTATTGATATCCAGGCGACCTACCGCAATCCAGCGGCCCACTTGCAGGCGCGGCAGTTGGGTAAAGATCACCGGGCGGCCTTCGGGGTCGCGGCGGGTCACCAGTTCACCGACCGGCTTGTGATAGACCAGTACTCTAGTCGGTTGCTCGGCATATTTTTCCCATTTCACCACCCGGCCGTTGATCTGCAAATGATCGTCGGGTTTTAAGTGGTAACCCGGCTGCACCGGATTGCCGTTAACTGTGAGTTTGCCTTCCTCGATCCAGCGCTCGATTTCCCGCCGGGAACCCACACCGGCCCGCGCCAGCAATTTCTGGATGCGTTCGCCGCCGGCTGGCGCGTTAGTGGAGGGTGAGGTTTTCGGCGCCGGGGCCGGCTTCGGTCTGGGTGTCGAACTCGGTTTCCGAGACTGCGGTTTCTGGGTCCGTTTGTCCAGTGGGGCTGATGGGTTGTTCGGTCTCGGCGGTTTGCGGTCTTTCACTGTGGTCCTGCTCAGGTTGCGGTTGAGGCGAATTGCCGAAATCGAAATTGACGATTTCTTCCAGCGTCGGTAATTCGCTCAATGAAGTTAAATTGAAATAATCCAGAAATTGTTTGGTGGTGCCGAACAAGGCCGGCCGGCCGGGCACTTCCTTATGGGCGATAACGCGAATCCACTCGCGCTCCAGCATGGTTTGAATGATGGAACTGCTGACGCCGACCCCGCGAATATCCTCGATTTCGCCGCGCGTCACCGGTTGACGATAGGCGATGATAGCCAGGGTTTCTAAAAGCGCGCGCGAATAACGAGCCGGTTTTTCCTCAAACAAGCGCGTCACCCAGGGCGACAAGCCTTCTCTTACCTGAAACCGGTAACCGCTAGCTAATTGCCTGAGTCCGATTGGACGGTCAGCGTAGTCGCGGGCAATATCTTCCAAGGCCATCTGCACGGTCAAGGTATCGGGCTGCTCCAGTTCCGGAAAGACTTCCTGAATCTGTTTAATAGTCATCGGGCGATTGGCGGCAAATAGTATGGCTTCTACGATGCGCTTGGTGTTCATATCGCACTCTTTAATTATGTCAGGCAGTAGCCGATGGCGCTCGACCACGATGGGTTCGTAAGTGCTGGCCCGAATAATGTCGGCCCAACGCTGAGGCAAGCGAGCGGCGCCTCTACACCGGCTAACGGCCATAGCCCTGGGCGCGACTGGCTGCCAGCTACTGCGCCAAACCGGCAACAAACGCGCTGTTCGTCGACGTGGTTTTGGCAAAATAACGGCTTCACGTCGTTCAGGGATCTGAAAAACCGGAACACGCGGTTCGCTAGCCCAGACAGCCGGCAAACGCACGGCTCGCCGCTTGACTGGCACAAATATCGTAACCGGCTCGGGTTTAATGCGCAGCTTGCGCGGCGCCCTGGGTTTGGCTGCGGGAATAACAACATCGGCGACGGTTTCGGCTAGCGCTGACTCAGTCCCCAGTGCCGCTATCGACGCGGACTCTAACTTCGATTCCGGCGTAGGGTTCGGACTGGAAGATGTCGATGATGCGTTCCTTGGAGAGCTCAAGGATGGCAAGAAACGCGACAACCACTCCGTTTTTTCCTTCACTTCGGGCAAAACATGCTGGGAAAGGGAGGTGGTTATCCGATTGGTTAAGTTTTTCCAAAATGGCTGCCATTCGTTCACGGACTGATAGGGGTTCTTTGGTTATTTGATGGTGAGAAAGCCTCTCGGCACGCTTCAATATGTCCTGAAAAGCCAGCAAGAGCTCCTTAAGCTCCACATCCGGCAGAATTTGCTGTACATCCACGCTCGAGGTGTCGACGCCGAATTCAAAGGTATCGCGCTCGTTTCTGGGCAGCAGATCGATTTCTTCCGCCACTTTTTTGATCGCTTCGTATTCCTGCAATTTGCGAATCAAAAAAGCTCTGGGGTCCTCTTCTTCCTCTTCGCTTTCCGGTTGTCTGGGTAGCAGCATCCGCGATTTGATCTCGGCCAGCAGCGCGGCCATCACCAGATATTCGGCGGCCAGTTCCAGACGCATATTTTCCATCATGTCGATGTAGGCAATATATTGCCGGGTGATCTGGGCGATGGGGATATCGAGAATATCCAGATTCTGCCGGCGAATCAAATACAACAACAAATCCAGCGGCCCTTCGAACGCATCCAGAAACACTTCCAGCGCATCCGGCGGAATGTAGAGATCGTCCGGTAAGTCTTGATACGGCTGGCCCTGCACCAACGCCAATGGCGGCAACGCGGCTTCGACCGGCAATGCTACTTCGCTCAAAACTACATGCCCGCCAAGCTAAAAAACCACTGTTGAGCGTAGTACATCGGATAGGCCAGGATATATTGCAACACGTCGGTCGCCAACAAAATCAGCAGAAAAATAAAGCCAAAACGTTCCAAACGATTGTATTGCCAAGCCCAGTAATCCGGTAATACACCCGACAAAATCCGGCTACCGTCCAGAGGCGGTATCGGCAACAGATTGATCAAAGCCAATACCAAATTGATGCTGATCCCCGCTACCCCACTGTATATCAACGGAAAGGAGATATACTCGATTTCCAGCATCACGCCGATTCTAGCCAGCAAAGCCCAGGCCGTAGCCATCAACAAGTTGGAGACTGGGCCAGCCAGCGCCACCATCGCCATGGCTTGACGCGGTTTCTTAAACGCTCTGGGATCGACCGGCACCGGCTTGGCCCAACCGAACACAAAGCCGGTAAAGGTCAGCAATAACAAGCCGGGAATGATGAGCGTACCAAGAATATCAATATGTTTCAGTGGGTTAAGCGTCAAACGACCTTGATCGGCGGCGGTGTTATCGCCTAACTTCTTGGCCACCCAACCGTGCGCTACTTCGTGACCGGTAATTGCGAAAACCACCGGCAAAATCCACACTACGATCCTTTGTATCAGGCTTAATTCGTCCATCATGGCTTTTTCACTCCAACATCGGCGCAATACCGATACCTTGTCGGACAATTTCAATCGACTTATCGCCGCAAGCGATGACGGTAGTAGGTTGGTACTCGATAACCCCAGCATCAATGACCAAGGCCAGTTCTTTTTCCAGCCGTTTTCTGATTTCGTAAGGATCGGCCAACGGCTCGCTATCGCCGGGCATCATCAACGTAGATGTCAACAAAGGTTCACCGAGCTGTTCGACCAAGGCCTGGGCAACCGGATGTTCGGTAATCCTCACCCCTATGGTTTTCTTTTTCGGATGCTGCAAACGCCGCGGCACTTCCCGCGTGGCGTCCAGTAAAAAAGTAAACGGGCCGGGCGTGAGTTTTTTAATCAAGCGATGCGCTTCGTTGCCCATTTTGGTAAAGGTGGAGACCTGCGAAAGATCAGTACACAACAAGGTAAAGTTATGATTATCGTCGAGCCGGCGGAGGCTGCGGATTTGATCCATCGCCGCTTTATCGCCTATTTGGCAACCCAGCGCGTAGGAAGCTTCCGTTGGGTAGACGATTACGCCGCCTTCGCGCAGGATATTGACCGCTTGTTGAATCAAGCGCGGCTGCGGGTTCTTCGGATGAATTTCGAAATATTGCGCCATTGGCTAAGAATATCGGCTTAGGTAAAACGGCATTGTACCTTAGAAGGGCTCAAAAACGTCGCGAGGCAGTTTCAGCAGCGGGTTAACGCCACAAATCTTGCTATCTTTCCGATTGCTTTTTCGCGACTTTATCGCGTAGATAAACCGGCATGGCCTGCTCGACCGCCACGGCCAAGCCGTTGGCAAATCCATAAGCGCCCAACTGGGCAATACAAGCGGCACGCGGCCAAACATCTACCTCGACACCCTGCACGCGCGCACCTAAACGTTGGCTCAACTGGTCCGCATAAACACCCCAACCGGACCCGACACCGAAACCGGCGAGATCGGGAAAGATCACTTCGCCGGCGGGCGTAACGGCTTCCGCACCGATCAGCTCCGCCAAGCCCAATGCATCACGTTGATACGCACCCCAAAAAATCTCATTCATCCGCGCATCCATTGCCGTAAAGCTCAGCTCGGCTTCGGCGTGCTGGTTAAAAAAGTCTTGCGCGATTGCCGCCAAGGTCGAAACCGGCACCACCGGCAAATCCGCTCCATAGGCAATACCTTGTACCACGCCGCCGGCAATTCGTACCCCGGTAAACGAACCGGGGCCGCGGCTCAAACCAATCGCATCGAGTTGTTGCGGTTTAAGCTGAGCTTCGGCCATCAATTCATCGATCATCGGCAAAATCAGCTTGGTGTGTTCGCGCGGCGCAACCGCAAATTTTTCGGCAATCTCGCCATTAATGAATAAAGCCGCCGAGCAGGCATCGGTGGAAGTTTCTACTGCCAATAATTTCAACGGTTTTCCTCTATTGCAAAAAACTGTCGCACGTCCTCGATCTCACGACTGCGTTTCATCGCCGGCACGCTATCCAAAAACATCTGACCGTATGAGCGCTTTAACAAGCGGGGATCACAAACCATCAGTACGCCGCGGTCGTTAACATCGCGGATTAAGCGGCCCACACCTTGCCGCAGCATAATGATGGCGCTGGGTAATTGATGCTCGAAAAACGGATTGCGACCCTGCTTTTCCATCGCATTCATGCGTGCTTTCAACACCGGGTCGCCCGGCGAGGCAAACGGCAGTTTATCGATGATGACGCAGGACAAGGCGTCGCCGCGCACGTCCACACCTTCCCAGAAACTGGCGGTTGCCAACAATACCGCGTTGCCCAGTTCCTTGAACTGATCCAACAACACGCCCTTGGAACGCGTACCCTGCACCAATAGCGGATGATCGAGCTTGCCTTCCAGCAATTGCGCCGCGCGTTGTAGGGCGCGGTGACTGGTAAACAGGAAAAATGCCCGGCCCCGGCTGGCTTCCAGCACCGGCAACGCGAAATCGACAATTTTATCGGTAAAATCGGGATCGCTGGGCTGCGGCAAACCTTTGGGATGGTAAAACAAGGCTTGATTCGGATAATCGAACGGGCTATCCCAACTCTGGCTGAGTGCGCCGCTTAAACCCAGATTCTTGGAAAAATGCACAAAGTTATTAGCCACGCTCAGAGTCGCCGAGGTGAAAATCCAGGCAGCTTTGTGCCGGGCCATGAAACCGCGAAATTCCTTGGCAATATCCAGCGGCGTGCGACTGAGCGTGAAAGACTTGCTATAGGTTTCGTACCATTTGATCCACTGTCCATCCTGGTCGTTGATCAGCGTTTCCAGTTGGGCGTCCAGCGCTTCGGCGCGGTCGAAGCAGGATTCCAGGCCTTTACTGCGCACCGAGGCGCGTTCCAATTGGTCGGTTAATCGCGCCAATTGCTTTTGCAAAGATTCCAACGCGCCGGCGATTTTTGGATTGGTCTCGATGTCTACCCAGTCACCGCGCCGCAGTTCCAAGCCAAAAGCCAACCGTAAATCCTTGACTTCGTGTTGCAGGTCTTCGCAGGCCGTGCGCAAGTCCGGCATGTCCTTAGCGTCGGTAAAATATTCGGCCAGACTGTCGTCAGCCAGATCGACCAACTGCTTGCCGCTGATCGTTACGCCCAAAAAATTGGATGCGGTATCGGCCAGTTGATGCGCTTCGTCGATGACCACGACTTCGGCATCAGGCAATAATTCACCGAAGCCGGTTTCGCGGATCGACCAGTCGGCACACAGCAGATGATGATTGACGACGACGATCTCGGCTTCCTGGGCCTGTTTGCGAGCTTTGGTCAAAAAGCAATCTGCGTAATCAGGGCAGTTCTGCCCCAGGCAATTATCGGTGGTGGAGGTAGCGTGAAACCAGACCGGATCGCCGTCATGTACATCGGCCACTTCTGAAACGTCGCCGGCCTTGGTGCGTTTAGACCAAGCCTTGATTTGCGCCAAGGCCGCAGCATCTTCCTGGCTGTAGCCGAACGCGGAATTCAAGGCCTGATCCAGCCGATAAGTGCATAAATAATTCGCGCGGCCCTTTAACAAGCTGGCTTTGAACGGCCGCCTGCTCAGGGCTTTGCGTATCACCGGCAGATCCTTGTTGAACAATTGGTCTTGCAGATTTTTGGTCCCGGTGGAGACGATGACTTTTTTGCCGGACAGAATGGCGGGAATCAGATAGGCAAAGGTTTTGCCGGTGCCGGTGCCGGCCTCGGCAATCAGGTTTTGCTGCGACTCTATGGCATGGGCGATTTTTTCGGCCATCTCGATCTGCGCAGCGCGCGGCGAATAGCCATGGATAACCTCGGCTAAGGTGCCGCCTTCACCAAAAATATCGGCCAATTTCGCGGCGGTGCCGGAAAGCGCCGGTTTGGAACTCTCTGCCACTAGCGACCGAAAAAGCTGTCCGCCTTGGCTTTAGCTTCTTTGGCACCTTGAGAATTTTGCTGCATTTGCCGAGCTTCGGCAATCAGCAACCAACTTTTGCGTTTTAGATCCAGATCGCCACCCGCCAGCAAAGCGGCCTTGCCGGCCAACTCTTCCGCCAATTGCGGTTTATTTTGTTTGATTCTGAGCTGCGCCAACTTATAAGTCAGGGTTGGATTACGTGAATCGATACGCAAGGCCCGCTCCATCACTACCACCGCGGCATCGAGATCGCCGCCATTGCGACTGCGATCAGACTCACTAATTAGAGCAACCACGGCCGGCGGTGTGCCGCTGGGGATGCGTGCGTCTTCAATTACAAACTTTGGTACAGGTGCAGGTGTCGTTGCCACGGCCGCTGGCGCAAGTGCTGCGGGACTGGCTGGCGCAGCTGGCGGTGGAATATCGGCCGGCGGCATCAACGGCTCGGCGCGAAATGTCGGCAAATTAGGTTCATCTTTAAAATTATTGCTAACACCTTCGATCGCATAAGTCGCCGTATCGGGGGTAGATGCCGGTTTTTTTGCGGTGGGCGCAGCTGGCGCTTTATTCGCCGCCGTTCTTTTGGCTGGGGCTTTTTTGGTCGGTACGCTACCGGCAACCGGCGGTTCCGAGCCAGGGTTGCCACACGCCGTTAATATCAGTAACAGAGGGCACAAAATTAACAGAGATTTATTATTCATTTACGATTTAAGTAGCCAAGTAAAAATTAAAACAGTTCGATTTCATCTTCATCGCTATGTTGATTTGCTTGCTGAAACAAGGCCAATGCCTCATCGACACTCTTGCCTTGATGAATGGCATCAAACATAACTTTTTCAGACTCCATAGTGTAATGGTTGCGAATGCTTTCCTGAAACTTATACCATTCGGCGGGATTATATAACTTATGCGGCGTATCGATGATGGTCGACAAGCCCTTCAGATTGTCGGACACGTGTTGCAAACACTGCTGCAAGCGATCATAAAACTGAAACGCCACTATCGCCGAATTAATCCGATGCTGGGCGGCCTCACAATGCTGCAAGGCATTATCACGGCTTCCACTCTGCTGTAAACCGCTTAATATTTCATGAATATTCTTCATATCGTCAACCATACCAGTAAACGAGCAGGCCAAGGCACTGACCGATTCGTCGCCTGCTCGCATGCTACCCTCAACCTGTGCGACCGACACAGTCAATAGCTTGATGGTTTCTCGAATCTGGCTCCAATCCAAGTCGGGCTGATGTGATGGTGAAAATGTCATAAATAGCTATCCTAAAAAAATACCGATACAAAATAAGTTGTCGCGACATATTTGTTCTATTGTAACCGACTATACAAAACGCATGACGACGGGTTAAGTATAGAGAACCTGGAGGGTACTCGATTATTTGGGCAAGTATTTTTAAAAAATACCGGAATTGAAGAAAATATCGTATTGCTCTGCATGAAAACACCAACACTAAGCAGGACACGCTATAAGCTATAGCTCTGTTGACGTTAACTCTGCAGATAGAGTAGAAATACCATCCGCGCAACACCGGATTTCTGTTGAATCCGCCTTTCCACGCTTGTTTTAAGGAACATATGAACATTCAATCCGCCGGCAAAAAATTGTTCGTGTTGGACACCAACGTATTGATGCACGACCCAACGTCCATCTTTCGCTTTCAAGAGCACAATGTTTTCATTCCGATGGTCGTACTGGAAGAGCTAGACCACGCCAAAAAAGGCCTATCCGATGTATCGCGTAACGTCCGCCAAGTCAGCCGTTTCCTTGACGAATTAATCCGCGATGCCGATCAGCAAACCATCAATGCCGGCTTGCCGCTTTCCCGCATCGAGCATGCACCGAATGGTGAACGCGAATTCGACGGCCGTCTGTATTTTCAAACCCGACAGCTGTCGCATCTATTGCCCGCAGACCTGCCCGGACAAATTGCCGATAATTCCATCCTGAGCATAGTGCTGGCCTTGGGCAAGGAATACCCGGATGTGAACGTAATCCTGGTCTCCAAAGACATCAATATGCGCATTAAAGCGGCGGCGCTGCAAATCAGTGCCGAGGATTACCATAACGATCAAACCATTGAAGACATAGACCTGCTCTACAACGGCACGATGGCGCTGGACAGCGACTTTTGGGAAGAGCACGGCGGCAAGATGGAGTCCTGGCAGGAAAACAACAATACCTATTACAGAGTCAACGGCCCTTTGGTGGCGGAATGGTATCCGAACCAATATTTGTATATGGAAGGTGACGACAATTTCGAAGCCATTGTAAAAAGCCGAGTAGGTGAAACGGCGGTACTGCAATTGGCTCGTGATTACCGCACCAAGCACAACAGTATCTGGGGTATTTCCGCAAAAAACCGCGAGCAAAACTTTGCCTTGAATGCCCTGCTCGATCCAAACGTGGATTTTGTCACGCTGATAGGCTCGGCTGGCACCGGCAAAACCCTGTTGGCACTGGCCGCCGGCCTGTCATTAACACTGGAAAGCAAACTCTATCTGGAAATCATCATGACACGGGAGACCATGCCGGTTGGCGAAGACATTGGTTTTTTACCTGGCACAGAAGAAGAAAAAATGGCGCCGTGGATGGGGGCATTGATGGACAACCTGGAATTGTTAGGCAGCCGCTCAGGGACTACCGAATGGGAGCAAGGCGCTTCGCAAAACATGATGATGAATCGGGTAAAAATTCGTTCACTGAACTTTATGCGTGGACGGACTTTTCTAAACCGTTATTTGATTATCGACGAAGCCCAGAATCTGACGCCAAAACAGATGAAGACTTTAATTACCCGTGCGGGACCGGGCACAAAAATCATCTGTATCGGCAACTTGGCACAAATCGATACTCCGTATCTAACCGCCACTAGCTCCGGTTTGACCTATGTGGTTGATCGTTTCAAGTCTTGGCCAAATAGCGCGCATATTACCCTGCGCCGTGGTGAACGTTCGCGCTTGGCGGATTTTGCCTCCGACAACTTATAACCCGCTCAAGCTGATATTCGTTCAATATCCAACTTCGGCCACGCAGTTAATACCGCTTTAACCAGCGTGGCCAGAGGTATCGCAAAAAACACCCCCCAAAAACCCCACAGGCCGCCAAAAAACAGGATAGCCACGATAATGGCTATCGGGTGCAAATTCACCGCTTCCGAAAACAATAGCGGCACAAGAATCACCCCATCCAAAGCCTGGATAACCGAATAGGCTATAAAAACGTACATAAACTGATCCCCGCCACCGACGCCCCATTGCACGTAGGCCACAGCCAAAACCGGGAATGTCACCAGCGTTGCGCCAACATAAGGAATGACAACGGACAAGCCCATCAACACGGCGAGCAGCATCGCGTAATTCAAACCGAGCCACCAAAAAACTGTAAAACTGATGGCCCAAAGGATAAATACCTCAAGAAATTTACCTCTGACATAATTGGCTATTTGTCGGTCAACTTCATGCCATACTCGCAAACTAAGACTGGTGTCCTTCGGCAAAAACTGCACAAACCAACCTAACAGTACCTGTTTGTCTTTCAGGAAAAAAAATACCATCAGCGGGACCAGAAACAAATAGACGATCACTGCAACCAATCCCACGAACGATTGAGCAGAACCGGAAATCAGATCCTGCCCGTACTTAAGCAAATCTTTCTGGATGGAGTACATGATCTCGCGGACGCGAGCGTCTGAGATCAACTCGGGGTGACGCTCAGGAAAACGCATGATTTCCAATTGGGCGCGGGAAACAATCTCGGGAATATGCTGAACGAGTTGCACTGTTTGCTCGGACACCATGGGCACCAACACAAACAACACAAAACCCAGCACTGCCATAAACGCAAAGAACACCAGATGCACCGAAATCAAGCGGCCCATTTGGCGTTGTTCGGCTTTAACCACCAGCCCTTCCAGTAAGTAAGCCAACACAATCGCCACAAAAACCGGCATCAACAAGTCCAGCAAACCATATATCAGTAAAAAGCCACCCAGCAAGACGATGGCAAGGGAAACCACTTGGGAATTGGGCAGAAATCGCTGGAAAAAATTCCGAATGAAATCGGAACCGGAAAAATCAGTCTGTTGATTCATAGAGTTTTGGCGGCAACATGACACGAGGCTGGTTCAATTGCGCCATTAGATAAATTAAAAAAAAGCGGGATTGCTCAGGACAGTGTAAACAATTTATCGAAATTAGCGATTTCCAGAATTTTTTTCACTTCGGTACGCGAATTTTTAATCCGTATTGCCGACTTATCGCCAGCCACTTTGTCTCGCAGCACCAATAACATGCCTAAGGCGGAGCTATCTAAATAGTCTGTACCGTTCAAATCGACTTCTACCAGTTTTATGCCACTGTCGACAAACTTAGTCGCTTCGCGAAATTCATTGTGTACACCAAAGTCGAACCGACCGTTTATTCTAATGGACAGCACCCCAGCATCCACTTTTGCCTCAATTCCCATGCCTGTTATCCTCAAAACTTATCATGTTACCCCCTGGCCTTTACTAAAACAGATCCACATCACCTTCATCCATGGAAGACTGGGAAACAATATTCGATTTTCTGACTTGCCACTGCTGCTTCATGATTTTCAAGCGATTAGTACCTTGCAACAATTGGTCACGCCAACTTGAGTCGCTCCCCGTTTTAAACGCACCCAAACCTATACTTACCTCGTCGGAGAGCGAATCAAAATGCTGTAAATTGAATTGCAAATATTCAATCAATTGCCGGGCCATATCCTCAAATTGCAAACCTCTCAC
Source organism: Methylomonas albis (assembly GCF_014850955.1). NCBI lineage: Bacteria > Pseudomonadati > Pseudomonadota > Gammaproteobacteria > Methylococcales > Methylococcaceae > Methylomonas > Methylomonas albis. Next base: position 1,571,859 of record NZ_JACXSS010000001.1, on the reverse strand, counting down.
TGCGTTGCCCACACTGGCCTCAATTTTGTTAGTCAATTGTGAGATCTCGCCAACATTGCTGGTGATATTGGCATTAATGACAGCAATATCAGCCATCATCTTGTTGATACTGGCCTTAGAGCTAATCGCCACATTCATATCTTTGGAGGCCATGCTTTCAATCATAGCCTGCGCATTTCGAATATTATCCTTGGAGGCTTTTACCACTAGCTTGATTTCTTCGCTAAACTTATCGGAGTTTTTCGACAAATTCCGTACTTCTCCCGCAACCACAGCGAAGCCTCGACCGGCCTCACCCGCTCTGGCCGCTTCTATAGCAGCGTTCAGTGCCAACAAATTGGTCTGATCGGCAATCCTTTGCACATCGCCCAACAATTTTTCAACATGAGCCATATGCCCACCCACATCGTTAATCACACCAACCATTTCCATGCTTTGCTTACTGATTTGCAAAATATGGTCGATGAAAAACTGCAGCACATCATCGGTTTCCTGCGCAAAGCTAGAGAAATTAAGACTGCCGCGCCCCTTGTCTGTGCTTCCTTCCAAGTCAGTCACCAATGAGCAGACTATCGACGACTGTCCGGATGTCAAACCAACTAAACTATTGAAACTATTGGACATCGTATTGACCGCATCCGCGAGCATGGATTTCAGCTGCTCTAACTCTGCGCGAAAGTAAGATGCTTCCTGATCAATACAATCATGCAGATGCAACAAATAAGCATCAATCGCGCCCGCTAGTTCGGCTTCGCTTTGCTCGCTACTATTTGCCGAAGCCGATACTCCCGCCCGTTGCGCACGAAATGTTTTAACCATCCACAATATGATCAAAACTGGCGTCGTTAACCAATAAACCAACGTAATGGGGAAAAACAACGGCAAGAACAAAACGACCAGTGTTAACGACACAAGTAGCGCGTTGTTTTTGAGGAACTGCAGCATAAATTCAATCTACCAGGGCCAGGATTTTTTCAGCTATCTTCTCCAAGGATAACACATGATGCGCGGCCCCCAACTTGTAGGCTTCGCCAGGCATCCCCCAGACTATACTGGAGGCTTCATCCTGCACTATGTTAGTTGCCCCGGCTTCACGCATCTCCAGCATAGCTTTTGCACCATCCGCCCCCATCCCGGTCAGCATCACGCCGATCGCATTGCTACCGACATTCTCGGCAACTGATCGGAACATTACATCCACGGAAGGTTTATGCCGGTTTACAGGTGGACCATCGTTAAGGCGACAAGCATAGCGTGCGCCATCCCTCACTACTATTAGGTGTTGATCACCGGGCGCTATATAGATATGTCCGGGCAATATCAGTTGTCCGTCGCTCGCCACACAAGCAGTCATCTCGGACGCCTCGTCCACATGTTTGGCAAACGACGCACTGAAGGCAAGCGGCAAATGTTGTGAAATCACAATAGCGGGAGCCGTTCTGGGCAGATTTTTTATCACTTGCTTAACAGCCTCCGTGCCCCCTGTTGACGAACCCAACGCCACAATTTTATGAGTTGTTTTGAAATGTCTTTTCATTCCAATATTCGCAGTCTCATTCACCGAGCTCACAGCTGAGACATTAGCTCTATTGGTTTCCAATGCTTTAACTTTAGCCTGCGCGGCCATTCTGATTTTGCCGACAATCTCATCGGCATAGGCTCGCAAGCCTTGGGATACATCGACCTTTGGCTTGGCCACAAAATCAACGGCTCCTAGGGCCAATGCGTCCAGCGTCACCTCAGCGCCTTTCTCGGTCAAGGTCGAAATCATGACCACCGGCATAGGCCGTAGTCGCATCAGATTTCTTAAAAAAGTAAGCCCGTCCATTCGCGGCATTTCTACATCAAGCGTCAAAACATCCGGGTTCAATGCCTTAATTTTTTCCCGGGCAATAATCGGATCACTTGCCGTGCCGACGACTTCAATATCACCCGCCTCATTGAAAATCTGGGTTAGCATTTGCCGAATCAATGCCGAGTCGTCAACTATTAATAGCTTAATCTTTGTCATCCTGGCTTCCTAAAATAGCTCTATGCTACCTTCAACCGGTGCATCCTTGATACTCGAACTGTATTGTTTCTCGCGTATGAAGATAGTTTGATTATGCAGGTCTTTAATTTTTTTCATTCTGACCCGTCCGGTTTGCGGAAAGAAATTCACCTTACGCGGATAAATATCGCCCAAATCCTGTGAAACCAGATTCAATGCCTCGGCATCCACATAATCCAAAACAAATTGAATGTTTCTGGCCCCAACGTCACCCAAGGTAGCAACAATTTTGCCGCCGCCAAACAACTTTACTTCCAAGTTTTTACGCTTCCCACCATTTTGCAAAATAGAGTTAATCAAATGCTCCATCGCGTAATTGCCATAACGCAAGGCGTTGCCAACCACGCCTTCATCCCAGTCGGTCAACCGGCTTTTACTGGTCTCCGGCAACATAAAATGGTTCATGCCGCCCACGCCGGCAACCACATCCCGTATACATGCAGCCACACAGGAACCCAGCACGGTGGTAATCATTTCATCCTGTTTGGTGACGTAGTAATCGCCGGGCATCAATTTTGCCGCCACAATCTGATTTTCTTGATCCCAATAACGGTTGACATTTTCAAAGCCGGGAATATGCGCTTTTTCGACATCCCGTATATAACTCACTTAGTCGACTTCCTATAGATGGTGTTACCTATCAAACTGAATCCGGTATCAAGCTGGTGCAAAGATTCGGAATGCCCGATAAACAAATACGAACCCTCCTCCAATAAACCACAGTACCGATTCGCTAACATTACCTTGGTTTCCCGATCAAAATAGATCAAGACATTGCGACAAAAAATAAAATCAAAATACCCCTTTAACGGCCATTCCTGCATCAAATTCAGTTGTTTAAACTCTATTAACTCTTTCAAATCAGGCTTAACTCGTACCTTGTTCGCTTGCCCGCCCGTACCTTTTTGAAACCAGTCTTTGAGACGTTGCTCGGTTATTCCTGTTACGCGATCAGCCGGATAAACGCCTGCCGCGGCAGAGGCCAAAACATTGGTATCAAGATCCGTAGCAAGAATACTTATAGTCCAATCAGCCGGGACGCTTTCCTTCAAGGTCATAGCCAAAGAATAAGGCTCTTCTCCCGTTGAGCAGCCCGCAGACCAAACTTTAATTTTTTTATGGGCGGCGTTTTTTTTAAGCAATCCCGGCACAACTGTCTTACTTAAATATTCAAAATGATGGTTTTCGCGAAAAAACGAAGTAAGGTTAGTGGTAACGGCATTAATAAATTCGGTAAATTCACTATCCGGATTATTTTTCAAATAGTGACAATACTGTTTGAAACTGGTGAGCCCCAACATACGGACCCGTTTCGACAATCTCGAATAAAACATATCGAATTTATCGTCCGGTACCAAGATCCCGGAATGTTGGTTGGATATTTTTCTTAGAACGTCAAAATCCGCTTGGGTATATTCAAACTCGCGCGCTTTTTCTTTCATTGTGTTTTGGGTTGTCGCCCCATTAAAAGAAGCCGGATGCAGCTTGATCGACTTCCAACATTTCGGCAATTCCCAACAGCTCTGCCGCGGCAATAAACTTATCGGAAGGGAAATCGATCGATATGGATTTCTCTAAGCCAATTGCCGTTTGCTTTAAAATCAATAACAGTTGCAAGGTCGCGGTATCTATCATTGTCACGGTAGAGGCATCGATATCAATAGCATCAAAATTACTGAGCATCTGCATCAGGCTTTGGTGCAGAGCCGCGACATTCTGGATATTCAGCACCGGCTCCAACACCAAAAGCGCTCTCTCGCTTTCGGACGTGGATGACTCAGAGACAATGGCCGGCGTTTGAGCCTGGTCAATTTCTGGATTTAGGACTTCGTCTATCGAGCTGACAAATTCTGTTGAGCTATCTGATTCCAATTTTTCAACTTCGAGTTTTTGTGCGTCATGATTGAAATCGGAGCCATGCATCCAGGCCAAAGGATCGTAACCGATCAAACTATCGTCATCTTTTTCCGCCATTACATCATTCTCCCTTCCAAAAAGTCTTTAGCAAGTGCCGTAAAATCTCTTGCGGAACGACACCCGGGGCGATACTCAAAAATGGTTTTGCCAAAACTAGGGCATTCGGCAAGTAAGGCTGTTTCCCGAATTGTCGTAGCCAAAATTTGGCCGGGGAAATATTTTTGTATCACACTCAACACGTCTTTTGAAATGCGTCTGGTCGGTATATATCGGGACATGACCAGAGAAAATTTATAAGGTCTTTTCAAGGCGTTTTCAAACTTTTTGATGGTTCCCATCAAATGCGACAGACCTTGTAGGGCCAAATAGTCACTAGTCATCGGCACCAATATTTCGTCGGCGGCAAACAAGGCATTCGCCACCAACACGCCGGATGAAGGAGGGCAATCTATAAAGATAAAATCTTCATCACGATTACCCTCATGCAAAGCCTTGCGCAGAAGATCGCTGCGCCTAGCGCCTCCATCCACTAATTGTTCGATTTCCTGCAAGCGCGGGCCGGCAATTACCAAATTGAGATTTTTTCTTACCGGCATTAATTGCCTCGCGAGACTGCACCCCTCCAGCAACACCTCATCAATCCCGCCTTTTTGCCGGTCAACCACACCTAGCGACACAGCCAAATGGCTCTGCGGATCAAAGTCTATCACCGTAATTTTTTTACCCAATTTTGCTAGCGCATGGGTCAAATTTACTGAGGTTGTGGTTTTTCCGACCCCGCCCTTCTGGTTAAGGACCGCTACAATCCTTGTTCTCATTTACCCTCTGAAATAGCAGCAAGCCCGGCAATATCGACAAACTCTTCCGGATTCAAAAGCTTGTCCACATCTAGTAACATCACCATATTCTTTTTGCCGACAAACATTCCGCGCATATATTGAGTATTGATTTTCGAACCCAAATTCGGCGTTTCTTTGATATCGGACAGGTTAATATCCAACACATCGGATACCGCATCGGCGACGATCCCCATCACCGAGACTCCTGAAGGAGTATTAACACTCATGACAATAACCACCGTAACGGGCGTATATTCGACTTTTTCCATCTGAAAACGCTCGCGCAGGTCGACAATCGGCACGATGGAACCGCGTAAATTTAATGCGCCTTTAACAAAATTGGGCGTATTGGGGATTTTTCTGATCGGCTCCCATCCTCTGATCTCCTGGACTTTCAAAATTTCGATGCCATATGCTTCGCCTTCTAACTCAAAAGTCAGAAATTGCTCAACTTGCTGATCGGACACTAAATCGGCTGTCATCGCGGTTATTCCCTATCTAAATTATTGGTCAATCAAGCCACTCCGTTAAAAATCCTGCCATTCGTCATCGGATTGAGAGGTGTGTTTGAATCCACTAGGCTGACGAACCGACTGTGACGCAACAGTTCTAGTGGCTTCTGCCCGAACGACGCTGGAACGCTCCACATGCCGTGCAACTTGATGCTCAGCCGCTTTTTTTTCTGTTTTGAAAAACGCCAACATCTCCACCATATTGGTCGACAAGTCACTCATGGATACGCTGGCAGCCGATGCTTGTTCGGCTAACGCCGCGTTTTGCTGGGTAATTTCATCCATCTGCGCAACGGCCTGATTCACCTGACCAATACCTGCCGACTGCTCGACACTTGCGTCGGCGATTTGAGCAACGATCTCACCAACTTTTTGCACGCCTGCAACAATTTCGGTTAGAGATTTACCGGTTTCATTCACAAACTCCGTGCCCGCTCTCACCTTTTGTACACTGGTTTGAATAAGCTCTTTACTTTCCTTCGCAGCAGTAGCACTACGTTGCGCTAGATTTCTAACCTCTGTGGCAACGACGGAAAAGCCCCGGCCTTGCTCCCCTGCTCTGGCGGCTTCCACGGAAGCATTTAACGCCAGCAAATTAGTTTGGAAGGCAATTTCATCGATTACGCTAATAATGTCGGCAATTTTATTACTGCTTTCATTGATCTCCTGCATAGCGGAAACAGCCGCCTTCACAACATTCCCACCTTTTTCAGCCAACTCTTTGGCGTTGCTGGCTACTGCATTTGCCTGTTGAGCGTTATCGGCATTATTTTTCACAGTGCTGGTCAGCTCTTCCATGCTGGCAGCGGTTTGCTGCAAATTCGCAGCTTGTTGTTCGGCGCGTTGCGATAAATTGTTATTACCGCTGGCAATTTCTTGGGATGAGTTGTTAATAAAGTGAGCCGACTCACTAACTTGACTGAAAATCTCATCCAGCTTATCGATAGTGGTATTAATATCGTTCTTGCAGTTTAAATAAACGCCTTGGTAATCGCTAGTGATTCGATTGGTCAAATCCCCAGAAGCCATGCTTTGCATCGTACTGCCAACGTCTCTGAATACATTCTCGATCACATCGGTCAGTTCATTGATGCCTTCGCTAAGCGTTTCAAAAAAGCCTTGTTTATCGGCCATCTCAATTCGGCTGGATAATTCACCGGCCTTCACAGCTTCCACTATACTGGCGATTTCTTGCTCAATTTTCACTTCATGCGTTCTATCCAGCCACTCGACCACGATACCGATTCGCTCGTTTTCATCGCTTCTAACTGGATTGGCAACGATATTCATGTGTCTGCCGCCAATCACCAACGCAGAGCTGAACGTGCTCGATAAATTTGCTAACAGACCACGTTGATGGGCAGGCTTTTTATGGAATTGATCGATATTTGCACCCAGCAACTTACTAGCATTGAATTCAGGTAATTGCTTCCGAATGTCCGCTTCGGCATTTTGAAACATATCAGCTACTGTCTTGTTCATATAAATGATGTCTAGATCATTGTTAGCCACCATGACACAGGACTGCACATTATCGAGCGCTTGTTTGATGCGCATCGCCTCTGAAGCTACTTGTTTTGAATAAGCCAGATCAGAATTCAATTTAACTTGCATACCGTATAACGCCCGATAGAAGTCACCGATTTCATCGCCGCGATCCAGATCTATCGTATTCCGAAATTGTTCATCCGCCATCCGATAACAAATGCTTATCGATTTCTCTAAAGCTTTGCTCACACTACGAATCACCGAATATCCCAATAGAGAGGCAAACCCCGCCAAGCCCAAAAACAGAAACATCTCCGGGTATTTCTGTTCAAGATAATGATCGTAAATTGAATTGATGGTTGGCAACAAAAAGATCAGATAAATAATCCCGACCTTTTTCCACAGGCCTAACTCCCACACCTTTTTTATTGCCGCATTAATCCCTATCGGGCGTATCGTAGTTTTATTGGCATTCAGTTTTTCGTATAAGGATTCAGCGTGTTGGATTTGTTCTCGGGATGGCGCATAACGAACGGATAGATATTCATGTACCTTGCCATTCTTAAAAACCGGCGTAACGTTAGCCTCCACCCAATAATAGTCTCCGGATTTGGTCCTATTTTTGACCGGTGCGGACCATGGGCGCCCTGCCTTCAAACAATTCCATAAATCTTCGAATGCTGCTGGCGGCATGTCCGGATGCCGAACCATATTGTGATTAGCCCCGACAAGCTCATCTTTGCTAAAGCCGCTAATTTCGATAAAAGCATCGTTTGCGTAGGTAATGATGCCTTTCAAATTGGTGCGCGTGACCAAGATGGTGCCAGGCTTCATCAAAACTTCGTGATCGGTCACAGGGTGATTGAGTTTCATTGCATATCCTCCGTTACAAGCCAGCCATAAACAGCTCTTTTTTCAACTTTCATCTTCACCATCCAGGCCATCAAGTTTTAATAATTTATCTACATCCAATAGCATTACCATACGACCATTTACCGAAACCAATCCGTTTATAAATTCAGTACTGACTTTTGCACCAAAATTCGGTGAGCTTTGGATACTTTTTTTATTGACATCAACAACATCGGAAACGGAATCCACCACTACGCCAATGATCCTGGTTTTATCGGCCATACGCGCTTGCAAGACCACAACTACCGTCAAAGGCGAATAATCCTTATGTCCCAGTTGAAAACGTTCGCGTAAATCGATGATAGGCACAATCGCACCTCGCAGGTTAACTACACCTTTTTCGTAATTTGGCACATTAGGAATTCGCGATACAGGTTCCCAGCTGCGAATTTCCTGAACTCGCAGGATATCCACACCATATTCTTCCTGGCCCAAGGTAAAACTTAAAAACTGCAAACTTGTGTCTAACCTTTTTGCATCTTGCTGGTCTGCACTGCTAAGTTCGATTATTTCCGACATGGCACGCTTAGAATTAGGTTTATTGATTGGCCAAACGCACCAGACCGGGGATGTCAAGGATCAGAGCCACCGATCCGTCGCCCAGAATAGTCGCTCCGGATACGCCTTCGATACGCCGATAATTAGCTTCCAAAGACTTGATTACCACTTGCTGCTGCCCAAGCAGATCATCCACGAATAATCCGCAACGCAAACCTTGCCCTTCGACAACCACTATCAAACCTTCGGTTAGCTTGGAGGTTTTCGCGGAGGGCACGTCAAAAATTTGATGCATCCTGATAATCGGTAGATATTGACCGCGTAACAGAAAGGTTTCCCCTTTGCCAACCACCCGATTGAGCCTATCCTCCTTAACATGGAGTGACTCGATAATAGAACCCAAGGGTAAAATATAGGTTTCGTCGCCTACCGCGATCGACTGACCATCCAGGATAGCTAAAGTAAGTGGCAGATGAATGGCAATGGTGGATCCCTTGCCCAACTCGGAAAGGATTTCTATGTTGCCGCCCAAAGCCTGGATATTACGGCGGACGACATCCATCCCCACACCGCGACCGGAAATATCAGTAAGCTTTTCCGCAGTCGAAAACCCAGGCATAAAAATCAGCTCATAAATTTGCTTATCGCTCAAGATTGCATCAGCATCGATCAACCCTTTTTCAATCGCTTTGGCACGCAATTTATCTTTGTCGAGGCCTTTACCATCGTCAACCACTTCAATCACGATATTGCCGCCGCGATGGTACGCTTCAAGGGTAACCGTACCCGTTTCGGGTTTGCCGGCCGCGAGCCTGACATCAGGCATTTCAATGCCATGATCCAAGCTGTTTCTAACTAAATGAACCAAAGGATCGCTCAGCAGTTCGACGACTGTCTTATCGACTTCGGTGTTTTCGCCCACCAGTTTAAGTTCGATTTTTTTGCCGAGTTTACTGCTGATATCATGCGCCAATCGCGGGAAACGGCTAAACACGAAACTGATAGGCAGCATGCGAATATTCATCACGCTTTCCTGCAACTCGCGGGTATGTCGCTCTAATTGAGAAAGACCATTTTTTAATTGGTCCAGTTTATTAAGTTCGAAATGTTCTCCTAATAAACTGAGCATGGATTGCGTAATGACCAACTCCCCCACCATGTTAATCAAGGTATCGATTTTACTGGTATCAACACGAATGGAGCTTGAACCTTTTGGTGCGGCTTTTGCCTCTTCTTTTTTGCTGGATTTACGGTCTAATTCGGATTCTTCGCTGTTTGTACGCTCCGAGCTCACGCTCCTGGCAGCGTGATTTATCGCGACCTCTGGTGAACTATGAAAGTGCGTCGATTCAGTTGGCGTTTGGAAGATCGGCTGTTTAGCCAGATCACAATCGTCCTCGACCCAAGCGAAAATTTCGTCCACTTCGGTTTCCGGAATATCGCCAGACACCTCTAATTTCCAGGACAAATGACACTCTTCAGGATCCAAATCGTAAAGGCTTGGCACACCTTGCAAATCCAAGGTTGTCGTCAAATGTCCCAAGGAAGCTAATTCCCTAAACATCCTCACCGGTTCGTTGCCGGTCTTCAGTAAATGCAAGTGCGGACTAAAGGCAATAACCCAACCCGCTATTTGCTTAACCTCGTCAGCAGGCAAAACTGCAGCGCCAATTGCCGCAGAGTCTTTTGGTGAATGTTTTCCCGCAGAGGCACTATTCGAAACAGCATTATTCAGTTCGTTATCCAAGGCCAATTTGTGTTCAGCCACGTCGGATTGGTCAACTTCGCTGCCATTTTGTATCGATTGCAGCATATCCCTAAGACAATCGACCGACCCCAACAAAACATCGACTGCCGGCTGCGTGATTTTTCTACGTCCATCCCGCATTTCATCAAGCAAGGTCTCCATGACGTGGGTAAAGTCCGAGACTGCGGTAAAACCGAAAGTACCGCTACCACCTTTTATGGAGTGTGCGGCGCGAAAAATAGTATTGATGTCTTCCGCATTAACATCTCCCAAATCAAGATTCAGCAATCCTGATTCCATTGCATCAAGTCCTTCGAAGCTTTCTTCGAAAAACACCTGATGAAATTGCGCCATATCGATTGACATAGAATTATCCGATTGCCCATGTCTCAGAAAAAGAAGACATTTAACCCATCACTTTCTTAATCGTCTTTAGTAATTGATCGGGATTAAACGGCTTTACTATCCAGCCGGTTGCGCCGGCATCCTTGCCCTGCTGTTTTTTATCCGTTCCGGCCTCAGTGGTCAACATCAACATCGGTATGAACTTGTAATTGGGCAAGGCGCGCAAATCTCTGATCAACTCGATCCCATCCTTATTGGGCATGTTTACATCCGTAACAACACAGTCAAAAGCTTGCGCCTTGGCTTTATTTAGCGCATCCGCACCATCCACAGCCTCCACAACGTTATAGCCGGCGCCTTTTAGGGTAAACGCCACCATCTGTCTCATTGACGCGGAATCGTCTACAGCAAGAATTGTTGCCACAATTTTTTCCTCCAAATTTATCGAACATAAGTTAAAACTGTTAAATCATTGCAAACTGCGATTGTCAGTTCGCCTTAGAAATTTACATTGCTGAGATTGTAGCTAAGCTCAGCTAAGATTGTAGTTAGAGAAAGCTGATCTTGCCGAAAAACACTCATTTTAAAAATCTAGACCTTCCATTGCCGAGATCGCCATATTGGCGAAAACCTCTAAACACTCACACTCCGATTGTGGTTTAACTCGCATAACTTTGTTGAATCTTGTGCTATCTTCAAATTCGATTTTGAAATATTCGACTGGGTATCTTCAATCGGATTTCTAGCGGAGCGTAAATCCATTATGAGCATCAAAGTGGCATCCATCAAAGGAGTTACACTAATAGAATTGATGATTGTCGTAGTAATTGTCGGCATCCTTTCAGCAATAGCTATTCCAAGTTTCATTACGGCAATCAGAGCTAGCCGCTTGACCGCGTCTGCCAACCAATTTATTGCGTCGTTGAGCTTCGCTCGCAGTGAGGCAGTCAAGCGTGGACAAATTGTAGTTGCAAGAATTAATGGGGCCAATTGGGAGAACGGCTGGGAGGTTTTTGTTGACATTGACAGATCAACAGCGGCTAGGACTAATGTATTTAACGATGACAACGACAACAATTTGTGTGAAGCGGCAGAAGACTGCAAGCTCCGCATTTACGAACCTTTGCCAAATAACTTCACCTTGAGATCCAATAATTTCCCTAACTACATTAGTTACTTCCCTAGCGGAGAAAGTAACACAAATGGCTCTTTTGCTATCTGCGACAACACCGATGGCAATAACATCCCGGAAAGCCGTACAGCCAAGCATATTGTTGTGAACAGTACAGGACGATTGAGACAAAACCCGGATAATAACAACGACGGCATACCCGATGGCCTAACATCATGTAACAATCCATGACCATGACGAAGTCTATTTCCATGTCCACCAAGTCCTTTGGACTCCCTAATTTACAAGTTGGCAGCACCTTGATTGAGGTCTTGGTTACTATGATCATAGTTTCGCTAGGCTTACTGGGACAAGCCGGGGTCATAGCCCTATCGTCAAAAGCCAACCACTCAGCATATATGCGCAGCCAAGCAACTTTATTAATTTACGACATTTTAGAGCGAGTGCGTCTGAACCGATCCTTAGCTGTCGCAGGTAGCTTTAACATTAATTTCGCTACGAGTGGGGATGATCCCAGCGATAGCGTTCCTAGTGGGACCTCAATACAACACGTTGAACTGCGAGATTGGAAAAGTAATTTGGAAAGTGCTCTTCCAAATGGTGACGGCCAAGTAACGGTGGACGGCGGCGGGAATGTTACGATAACCATACGCTGGAGCGAAGTCGTTAATGGTCCTAATTCGGCCTTAACAACCTTTACAACCCAAAGCGTCATATGAGCATTCTCAAAAACTCAAGAAGCCAGAACTCTCATCCCAAAATTCAAACAGGGGTTACACTTATAGAGTTAATGGTATCCCTTACAATCGGCCTTGTCATCATTGCTGCGATTGGATATGTTTTCTTAGGCTCCAAACAAAACTACCGATCTCAAGACGTACTATCCAGGATGCAGGAAGGTGCTAGAGCAGCTTTTCAACTGATGAATAAAGACATTAGGATGACTGGCTTCCGAGGTTGCCCGGTAAACTCCGCTAGTGGTGGAGACATTAACGTGCTTGTCAGCGCTGCGGATTGGGATAAAAACTTGTTTGGCCAGCCACTTATTGGTTATGAAAAGGCTAGTGCAACGGCTTGGAGCGCCTTTCCTGCAGGCGTAACAGGTGTAGTGGGAAATGTGGTAAGTGGCGATGTACTCACTGTTTTACATGCCGACAACACGAAGGAATACATAGTATCAGCTCATGCCCCGCCACAGTTCACCCTGACAGCAAATCATGACATTAATCAAGGTCAAATTCTAATTGCAGCCAAACCTGATTGCTCTCGGACAGCGATATTCCAAAACACGCACGATTGTAGCCCCAGTCCTTGCAACATTATCAAACACAATGCCACCGGCACCTGCAGCAGCGGCAACCGAGCGATAGGCCTAGGTAACCCGATCGGTGCGTGTCCAGCAGGCACCGCTGATACATTTGACTTAGGCTCACGGCTATTTCGCTTAAGCGCAACGACTTACTATATTAGAAACAATCCGAGCAACGAACCTTCATTATATCGACAAGTATTAAGTACTAGTGCGGGCTCACCTTCGACTACGGCAGAGGAACTGATCGAAGGAGTACAAGACATGCAACTATCGTACGCTGTTGACAACGGCACTGACAGAGGAGTTGATGCTTATGTAACAGCTGACAGTGTAACCGACTGGTCAAAAGTGCTGGGAATTCGCGTTAGCTTACTTATGGTTTCGCGTCAAGACGAACGAGGTATTACCACTTCGGCGCAACAATACGCTATCGACATGAATGGTGATGGCGATGTGCTGGATGCAGGAGAAAAGATTACGCCTACTGACCGGCTATTTCGTAAAGTTTTTTCTACCACCATCGCTATTAAAAACCGGTTATGAAAATGACAAACGTGCCGATTTCGGCATTAAGCATCACCCATTCAGTTAACTTTTACGATCTTAATGCACTGAACTATAAGATAAATCGCCAAACCGGAGCGACACTTTTCACTGCCTTAATATTCTTAATCATCCTTGCTTTACTGGGCGCTAACCTAGCACAGATGAGTGCATTGGAAGAACGCATGGCAGGGAATAATCGCAACCAAGATCTGGCCCTGCAAGCAGCGGAAGCAGCATTGAAACACGTCGAAGCAAACCTTACTACCGGACAAAATATTCGTACTCTGATCCCAGCTCCTGCAAACAACACCAGCGGTACAGTGGCCGCAGCGGGCTTAAGAGCAATCAATGTTTGCTTGCCTAACAACGCCAGTTATTGGAACGGCAGCGGTTCGGCTGATTGCAATGGTACGCCCCGACAATTCACTTGGACCAGCGCAAATGCCCGGACCGTTGCTCTCAGTCTTAATCAAATAACAGCTCAACCCATGTATCTAGTAGAACGGTTAGCCAACAGTGGAACAACTGAGAAATACCGCGTGACAACCCGTGCGGTTGGCGGTGACAGTTCTGCCGTTGTGATTTTACAAGCAATGTTTAGCGTTACACCTTAGTCAGATGAACAGACACAGGACAGCCGCAATGAAAAAAACTACTTCGGTAAAAAGCAACATACTCCCTTGGCATTTGTTTCTGGGCATCATGCTGTCTGTTTTTCTTACTACTGGTAATACAGCCCAACTAAGCCTGTCTGACAACCCTTTGTTCCTTACGTCATCAACTACGCCGATTGCTATGCTGAATATCTCCAAGGATCATCAATTGTCCTTCAAGGCGTTCGATGATTATTCAGATATTGACGAAGATGGTTCGCCTGAAACGACATACAAACACTCTATTGATTACTACGGCTATTTCGACAGTTATAAATGTTACAGCTACAACACCACCAATAGCCGTTTCGAGCCGAGTGCCAACACTACCACAAAGTATTGCAATAGCGGCTGGAGCGGCAACTTTTTGAACTGGGCCAGCATGACGCGTATGGATACCATTCGGAAGATTTTATACGGTGGCTTACGCTCGATCGATACTGGCAACACGACCGCAACCTCAACAAGCACGACGCCCCCAGTTACGTCTGCGCCGGTTACCACCGGCGCAAGCTCGCCAGCTACAGCTTATACGCTTACCGATACTGTTCTGACCAACACTAACTCTGGATCGAGAACTGATGGACCCAATACGCTTTGTTCATTATTGCCGATCACTAGCGCCGAGTCGTCACCGAGCTCGGATTCTGCAGCGAGCGCGACCCAAACTGGTCCGAGCACAGACAGTACCCCAACTAACAGTACGCCTAGCAACAGCACACCTATCACCGCGACCTCTGAATCAGCGCTAGGTATCACTACAACCACTAGTTTTAATACCAGTTATAACAGCACGTTCACCAGAACGACTTCCACTTACTACACAAAGACTTACAGTACTACTTATACAATAACCAGAAAAAAAGATACAACCAGCGGAGGCATGTGTACTACAAGAATCACTCCTTACACTAACAACTATACTAAAACATTTACCTCGACAAGCAGTACCCCGTATCAAACCACTACCACTACCACGACCACCACCACAGACGGTCCAATTGAAGGTACAACAGTTTTGCAACGCAGCTACCTACCGAACGATGCGCACAGCTTCGCGAAGTTTTATAACGGCTCTGATTTAACCCAACTCACACCATTTACATCAACAGAGGTCGCCAATGGCATCAGCTTATGCAATACGACAGTCTCAAGTACCGTGTTATCACAAAACGTAACCGACAATCCATTAATCCGAGTGGCGAAAGGTAATTACTCTCTGTGGGCGGCCAACGAACGTTGGCAATGCCGCTGGTCCGAAGAAAAATCAGCGTCAAACGCCAATTCGTCGACCACCTCCGGCATTAGTGCTCAAAGCAGTAATCCATCTAAAACAACTAATGGCCTTGGCTCGCAAGATTACGTTGCCAGAATCAAGGTCTGCGACTCAAATTATATAGGAACCGAAAACTGCAAAATCTATACCGATGGCACCAGAAAACCGATTGGATTATTACAAACCTATGGCGACAACGATAAGCTACGCTTTGGCTTGCTTACTGGTTCTTACGGTAAGAATAAATCAGGCGGCGTGTTGCGTAAAAACGTGTCATCTATTTCAGACGAGATCAATATAGCCACCAACGGCACCTTTAAATCCACACCGTCAACCGGTGGTATCATCAACACGCTTAATTCGATGAGAATCTACGGTTATCGCCATGATGACGGCACCTATTTCGGTGTAACTAACAGCGCTGATTGTAGCTGGGGTTTAAATACCTTCAGCAATGGCGATTGCAATAACTGGGGTAACCCCCAATCGGAAATTTTGCTGGAATCGTTGCGCTACTTAGCAGGAAAGTCGGCTTCAAGTACATATAGCGTAGACGACAGCGGCTATATTTCCGGCCTTACGACAGCCACACACACCGACCCAGTAATACCGACCCAGTGGTGTGCGACGCAAAGTGTCATCCAATTTAATGCGAGTACCAGCTCTTACGACGGCGACGAGTTAAGCAGCGTGACAGATATTAGTTCCAGCTCAATGAACACACTAACCGATGTGGTTGGCGTTGGCGAAAACATTCCAAGCAACAGCTATTTTGTCGGGGAAAACGGGACAGACAATAACCAACTTTGCACAGCTAAAACCGTTAGTAATCTCAGTGACGTTCGGGGCACATGCCCGGACGCTCCGAGACTTTCCGGTTCTTACCATGTTAGTGGGCTAGCTCATTACGCTCACACTAATGACATTCGTTCCGACGTGCAAGGCAACCAATTAGTGACTATCTATGGCGTTGCTTTATCGCCGCAAGTCCCTAAATTAGTAGTTCCGGTTCCCGGAAGCTCAACTAAAAAAATTACCATTTTGCCGGCCTGTCAGAACACCGACATTGGCGGTAACTGCAATATCGTCGACTTTAAAATCGTCAGCCAATCAAGCACATCCACGCTCAACACCGGCAAGCTATATGTAAATTGGGAGGATAGCGAACAAGGTGGAGATTTCGACCAGGACGAATGGGGAGTTTTAAACTATTCAATTTCCTCCACGGAAGTTACTATCACTACTGACGTTATCGCTGAATCTACCATATATAACATGGGCTTTGGTTACATTATCAGTGGCACGACTAAGGATGGCTATCATGCTCATTCCGGCATTGAAGGTTACGCTTATACCGACCCCCAGGGCGTCACAGGTTGTTCCAATTGTAATGTCGGAGACGCAGCCACATCAGTAACCTATTCGATAGGCTCCAGTTCAGCACTGAGTTTGGAACAACCGCTATTTTATGCGGCAAAATGGGGTGGATTTATCGATACTAATAACGATAAAAAGCCGAATGTAAATTCCGAATGGGACAGTAATTCAGACGGCAAACCGGACCGCTATTTTTTTGCAACAGACCCTAGACAGCTTGAAGTTTCGCTAAAACAAGCCTTAGACGATGTATTGAAGCGCACTGCAGCGGCATCTTCAGCTGCAGCCAATTCCACAGGCATTCAGACCGGTACCATGCTGTATCAAGCTCAATTCAATTCCACGGACTGGAGCGGGCATCTTTTTGATTATCCCGTGAGCAGTACAGGTAAAGTCGTAGATATAAACCAAGACGGTAAGTTAGACGGAGCTGATGCAAATTGGGATGCCGGCACACTGATTCCAACATCCTCGCGAAATATTTATACTTACAGCAATAACGTAGGCGCTACTTTTGTCTGGGATAACTTGAGTGCTTCTCAGCAAACGACATTGCAAACTAGCTCAGTTGGCTTGGTTGGATCGGTCACGCGCGGTCAAAACAGATTAAATTGGATAAGAGGAGACACCACCCAAGAACAACGCAATGGCGGTATTTTTCGTAACCGTGAAAGCACGCTACTTGGTGACATTATCAATTCAGATCCGGTATATACCAAAAGTGAAGATTACGGTTTTAGCAGCTTGCCAACCGGCACTCCTGGGCAATCAACCTATGCGCAGTACGTTACAGACAAGGCCAGTGGCACAACACCGCGTGTAGCAATGATTTACGCTGGTGCGAACGATGGCATGCTACATGGTTTTCGTGCTGACATTGGCAACTCTAGCTCAGGGAAAGAGATATTGGCCTATATACCGGCTGGTGTTTATACCAATCTGAGTAAACTGACAGAATTCAGTTACTCCCACACCTTTTATGTCGATGGTTCACCTACTATAAGCGATGCTTACTTAGGAGGTAACTGGAAAACTGTTCTATTGGGGGGATTGAATAAGGGTGGCAAATCCATATATGCGTTAAACATTTCAAACCCAAGTGCCTTCACCCCAAGTACCGACGTATTATGGGAATACCAAGGATCCAGTACCGATACTGGCTCCGTCGGAACTACAGACGCGGATGGTATGGGGCTGACCTACAGCCAACCTCAGATTGCTCTACTCAAGGACGGCACCTGGGCCGCTATTTTTGGTAACGGCTACAACAGTACTTCGGAAAAAGCATTTCTTTACATCGTTAATTTAAGTAACGGCGCTTTGATAAAAAAAATACCGACCAACTCCAGTACCAGTAACGGGCTATCCACTCCCAAATTATTTGATAGTGACGGCGATAAATTTGTAGATACTGTTTATGCTGGCGATTTACAAGGTAATTTATGGAAATTCGATTTGAGTTCAAATTCGCAGACTAGTTGGGGTTTGGGTAACGATGGGGCTCCACTTTTTTCAACAAGCAGAACATTTGGTTCCGTCACATATACTCAACCGATCACAACGCAACCCACTCTTGGCGCTCACTCGGATGGTGGTGTTTTAGTATTTTTTGGTACAGGACGCTACCTAACCACAACCGACGTGGCCAATTTAGAAGTACAAAGTTTTTACGGAATATGGGATAAACCATCAACCTCAGGCACAGTAGCGCTTAGCAGTCTAGTACAGCAAACCATAAATTTAGACGTAGCCGCGGGTAGTACCAAAACTATCAGCAGCTGTACCGACGATCCAGCCACGCCAGCGAATGAATGCTTAGTCACTTTCCAATATCCGGTTAGAGGTACATCATCTGGTACAGTAGACTATACATCTAAGCGAGGTTGGTATATGGATTTACTACCAAACTCAGGTACTGCTGCAGGAGAACGCGTTATATCTTCAGCAGTATTAATGTTTGATCGAATTATATTTGTGACCTCAATCCCATCAACCGACCCCTGCAGTCCTGGCGGCTCAAGTTGGTTAATGGAGTTAGATTTCAAAACCGGCAGCGCAACCGCTGTTTCGTCCTTCGACTTCAATAGTGACGATAAGTTTGATAGCAATGATACGTTATCTAACGGCGGTACCGGATCAGGCATAGGGATCACTGGCGGTATGGCTGATTCAGCGCTTATGCTAGATAGAGCAGGTACTAATAAATTTGTGAAAGAACTGTCGATAACTAGCACTATGATCATGGATGTAGACAATAACAAACCGGTGATCACCCCAACAGGCACATCCAATCGCCTATATTGGCTACAAATTCAATAAACTTCGTCTAGCATACGGAAAGTCAATGAAGATAAAATTACAAATAGGCGTCACTTTGATTGAACTGATGGTAACAGTGGGAATAGTCGGGATCCTAGCCGCCATCGCCATCCCGTCTTACTCTGAATATATTGCCAGGGGAAATAGAACTGATGCGAAAGCTGTACTTCTGGAAAATGCACAATTTTTGGAGCGAAACTTTACCGAGGCAAATAGTTACAATAAAAGATCTGATCTTACAACTGACGTAACCCTGCCATATTCGACATCGCCTAAAACAGGCACGGCCTTATACAATATTACAGCAACATTAACAGCCACAACGTATACGTTAACGGCAACTCCTATCACCGGGGGAAGAATGGCTACCGACAAATGCGGCATTCTCTCGATAGACCAGCTAGGGCAAAAATCCGTGACCTCGGCCAGTTTGAGTGCAGATGCCTGTTGGAAAAAATAATTTATTTTCTTCAAACTGAATCTCAAATAACCAGCATCGCATCGCCATAGCTGAAAAACCGATACCGTTGATCAATAGCATGCCTATAAGCATTCATTACGGCATCATAGCTGGCGAATGCAGAAACCAACATTAACAAAGTCGACTCCGGCAAATGAAAATTGGTTAGCAGTGCATCCACCGATTTAAACGAATAACCTGGCGTAATAAACAAATCGGTATCACCAAATCCAGCCTGCAACACACCACTAAGTGAAGCAGACTCCAAAGCTCTTACTGCCGTGGTGCCTACAGCCACAACCCGGCCACCTCTGGCCCTAGCCTGGTTTACGGCGTCTACACAATGCTGAGATACGCTATAAGATTCTTTATGCATGACATGTTCTGATAAGTCTTCGACACGTACCGGGCGAAATGTGCCGCTGCCGACATGCAAAGTCACGAAACTGCGCGCTATGCCTTTTTGATCTAACCGATCCAACATTGCTTGATCGAAATGTAAACCGGCTGTGGGCGCCGCCACCGCACCAAGCTGATCCGCAAAGACGGTTTGATAACGATCCAGATCGCTCGCTTCGTCAGTGCGGCTGATATAAGGCGGCAACGGAATATGACCTACCTCATCCAGTAACGCCAGTAAACCGGCCTTAGTTTCAAACTGCAGCCGAAACAAATCGTCATTTCTGCCAATAACCTTGCAAACCACACCATTCTCCAAGGTTAACAAGGCATCAGTCTTTGGAGATTTACTCGCTTTCACATGGGCAAGCGCGGTATGAGTATCTTCTATACGTTCGATCAACATTTCGACTTTTCCACCACTCGACTTATGCGCGAACAAGCGAGCAGGCATCACTTTGGTATTGTTAAAAACCAATAAGTCGTCAGTTCTTAACATGTCGATAAAATCAGCAAACTGACAGTCTGCAATCGCCGCACTTTGCTTATCCAAACGTAGCAACCTACTGGCGCTCCGTTCGGGTAGCGGATACTGAGCAATAAGTTGCTCGGGCAACTGGTAATTGAAGTCGCTCTTTTTCATTACTAATATTATTTAAATGACTTTTGAACACTCTTGGGACCTTATCGCCCGCAAGAAAAATAAAGGAGAAGTTTTAGGGGCTGTTGCCGTTTTACATGGGTAACCAAATGAAAGCGCAGGCCAAAGCGACGACACTTTCAAAATTGCGTTTCAATTTGTCATATCGCGTCGCGATGGCTCTGAAATGTTTCAGTCGTGCAAATACATTTTCAACGAGGTGGCGATATTGGTAGAGGCACCAGTCCATTTCGTCATTCCCGATGGTTGAGTTCTGTTTTCTAGGAATGATAGGCACACTCCCTTTGTCTCGAATTTGAATCCGTAAAGACTCACTGTCATAGCCTTTGTCAGCAATCATGTGGGTAGCCAAAGGGAGTTTAGCCACCAATTCCGGCGCTTCTTTACAGTCGTGCACCTCGCCCCCCGTCACCGAGAAATGAATGGGCAGCCCGCAAGCATCAACTGCCATATGGATTTTGGTGGTGTTACCCGCTACGGATTTTCCGATGGCTGTTTCCTGCTCATGGGCCGCGCCACTACTATGTTGATGAGCTTTCACAATACTGCCGTCGATAAATGCCCATTCCAAATCCGGTTCCACCACCAGCCCCCGAAAGATACCCATCAATTTTTCCTGAAGCGACCAAGCGTTGAATCGCTTATACACGGCATTCCATTTGCCAAACGTTATAGGCAAGTCTCGCCAGGGACAGCCTACTCGCAAGCGATAAAAAATCCCCTCTACCGTTTGTCGTAGCGAAGGCTTGTCATAAATCCCCAGGCTCAACATGATGGCTTTGAATTTATTCCAGTATTCATCCGTAAACAACTGTCGTGGCATCGCTTGAGTATAGGTTGATTGAAAAACTCAAGCATTTGGGCTATTCAGTTCGATTTCAAGGCTATCATCCCAAAACGGCAACAGCCCCTAGTACTTAAGATCTATTTGTATGATTGGAAGCATCGATACTGAAGCGAGAGTACGTCTTCGACCTTCCATCGCTATGGGCGAATTTTTTAGCCAAATTTAAACGGGCAAAGCTCTTATTGCTAAGACCAGCTTTGTCAGGCTTTCGAATTCCGGCAATTGTTCGCCCATTAAATATCGCATCAATTCGGTATCTTCAAGCTCCAGCAATAGCAAAAACTCCTGCTGTTCCGTAGGCTCCGCCGCGAGATAACGATTCTCCAAATACCTGAGCAGCATCAAATCAAGCTCAAGGGTACCGCGCCGGCAGCGCCAGCGCAGTTTATTGATGTTTTCGCTCACAGATGGTCGCGTTCCACCAACAGCTTCTTGATTTCCGCAATAGCCTTGGCTGGGTTGAGTCCTTTCGGACAAGTATCCGTGCAGTTCATGATGGTGTGGCAACGATACAATTTAAACGACTCGTCGAGTTCGTCCAGGCGTTCTTTATCGTTTTCGTCGCGGCTGTCGGCCAACCAGCGATAGGCTTGTAATAGGATCGCCGGCCCGAGATATTTATCGCTGTTCCACCAATAGCTGGGACAACTGGTTGAACAACATGCGCAGAGTACGCATTCGTAAAGACCGTCGAGTTTGGCACGCTCATCCCTGCTTTGCAGACGTTCGGTTTCGGTGGGGGCTTCCGATTCGGTGGTTAACCAGGGTTTTATCGATGTGTATTGCTCAAAGAAATGTGTCATATCCGCGACCAAATCCTTGACCACGGACATATGCGGCAACGGGAATATTTTCACGGTACCTTTATAGTCGCTAATCGCTTTGGTACACGCCAGCGTGTTTTTGCCGTTGATATTCATCGCGCACGATCCACAAACACCTTCGCGACAGGAGCGGCGAAACGTCAGACTGCTGTCGATTTCATTTTTAATTTTGAGAATCGCGTCCAGCACCATAGGCCCACATTGATCCATATCGATCTCATAGGTATCAATGCGCGGATTTTCACCGGAATCAGGATCCCAGCGATAAACTTCAAAAAGGCGAATATTGGTAGCGCCTTCGGCTTTAAAGGTTTTACCCTTTTTAATGACCGAGTTTTTGGGTAGCGTAAATTCAACCATTAGTAAACCCTCTCTTTAGGCGCAACGACTTCGACTTCGTCGGTGAGCGTATACAGGTGGACGGGGCGGTAGTCGATTTTGACTTTGTTGCCTTCCCGCCAGGTCAGAGTGTGCTTCATCCAATTCTTGTCATCACGTTTCGGGAAGTCCTCGCGCGCATGACCACCGCGACTTTCCTGACGATTACCGGCGGCAGTAATAGTAACCTGAGCCTGACCTAGCAAATTGTCCAGTTCCAGGGTTTCCACCAGATCGGTATTCCAGATCAGCGATTTATCACCCACTTTGACATCATCAAACGACGCAGCAATCTCGCCCATCGCCTTGATACCTTCGTTTAGTGTGGCCTCAGTTCTGAATACCGCTGCCTTAGACTGCATAGTCGTTTGCATATCCATGCGAATTTCCGCGGTTGTGCGACTACCGTTGGCATTGCGGATTCTATCGAAACGGGACAGCGCTTGATCTGTGGCATCTTTCGCCAACGGCTTATGCGGCATGCCCGGTTTAATCAGCTCTGTGCAGCGAATCGCAGCCGCTCGGCCAAACACCACCAAATCCAACAAAGAGTTAGAACCTAAACGATTGGCGCCATGCACCGAAACGCAGGCGGTTTCGCCGATGGCCATCAAACCGGGAACCACATAATCGGGATCACCGTCTTTCAGTGTAACCACTTCGGCCTTGTAGTTGGTGGGAATACCACCCATGTTGTAATGCACGGTCGGCAAAACCGGAATCGGCTGCTTCGTCGCATCGACACCGGCAAAAATTCGGGCTGTTTCGGTGATGCCGGGCAATCGCTCATGGATGATGGCCGGATCCAGGTGCTCCAAATGCAAATGCACATGATCTTTCTTAGGGCCGATACCGCGTCCTTCGTTAACTTCGACCGTAATCGCCCTGCTAACCACGTCGCGAGAGGCCAAGTCTTTGGCATGCGGCGCGTAACGTTCCATAAAGCGCTCGCCTTCGGAATTGGTCAAATACCCGCCCTCCCCGCGCGCACCTTCGGACATCAAACAGCCGGAACCATAAATACCCGTCGGATGAAATTGCACGAACTCCATGTCTTGCAAAGGCAAACCAGCTCTCAAGATCATGCCGTTGCCGTCGCCGGTAACAGTGTGCGCCGAGGTGCAGGACAAAAAGGTACGGCCGTATCCGCCTGTAGCCATTACCGTTTGATGGCCGCGAAACAGATGAATAGAACCGTCGTCTAGGCACCAGGCCAGGACACCGCGGCACTCGCCCTCATCCATGATCAAGTCCAGCGCGATGTACTCGACGAAGAATTCGGCATTGTGCTTCAAAGCCTGTTGATACAAAGTATGCAAAATTGCGTGCCCGGTTACGTCAGCGGCTGCACAGGTTCTTTGCGCCTGGCCTTTACCGTAATGTGTAGACATACCGCCAAAAGCCCGCTGGTAAATTTTACCTTCTGCGGTCCGTGAGAACGGCACGCCGTAGTGTTCTAATTCAATGATGGCCGGAATCGCCTCCCGACACATATACTCAATGGCATCTTGATCGCCCAACCAGTCAGAACCCTTTACCGTGTCGTACATGTGAAAACGCCAGTCATCTTCGCCCATATTGCCCAGTGCGGCACTAATACCGCCTTGTGCCGCCACAGTATGACTACGGGTAGGAAACACTTTACTGATACAAGCGGTTTTTAGACCTTTTTCCACCATGCCAAAGGTCGCTCGCAAACCGGCCCCGCCGGCGCCAACCACGACGACGTCATGTTGGTGTTCGATGATGTTATATGCTGAGGCCATGAGTTACCTTGCCAAGAGAATAATGATAATCGCGAGCAATGCCGCAACACCCAAAACTAAAAAAGTCAGATTAGTTGCACGTATCGCCAAGTTTCTTACCGGGATGGTGGACACATAATCTTCGATCACCACCTGCACACCCAACGCGGCGTGATAAACCACCGCCACGGTCCAGGCGATAATCGCCAGGGTGTTGAATGGTGAAGACAACCAATCCACGGTATCCGCATACGGCGCATTTAAGGCCTTGTTTAGTAGCACAATCAACCAAATCGACAATGGCACCAAGGCCACGGCGGTTACGCGCTGATACCAAAAATGACCTGAGCCGCTATGTACCGAAAAAAAATCGGCGGCTTTTTCCAATAATGCTTTGTAATCCATAACCAGCCCTCTTTTAAGAAACGACAAAGGTAATCAATGTCAACGATGCGGAAGCAATCAGTTCGTAGACCGCATATTTATCCAATGTCATGCGTTCGAACGTTTTGCAAAAATCCCAAATCAAATGCCGAATGCCGTGCACCAGATGAAAAAACAGCGCGTAGATAAAGCCCCAATAGACCAATTTAAACAGCCAAAACGACATGAATGCCTGCATAGCACCGTAAGCACCTTCGCCGGCAGCGATGGCAAACAGTACATAGACAAACAACACCAAGCCCATGGAAAGAAACACTCCGGTCATGCGGTGAGTGATTGAAACCAGGCCGGTTAAGGGCAATCGATAGACTTGCAGATGGGGCGAAAGCGGTCTGTTTGCTGACATGATTTACCCTGTATTTAAAGTTGAAAAAATAATGTGTTATCAAAAATCGACGCAACGGCCTTTCCGTTCCCAATCGCCGAAGCGCGTTGGCTCCGGCCCTTTTGGGCCGTTAATTTCAGTCGGAATGGCTGGATCTTTTTCCCCGGACGGCGTCTTCTCAGCTTCGGGCTGAGCGTTTTCACGCGTTTCTCGATTGGTAGTATGCTCTGACTTCATATCGGTTTTCTGCATAATTTAGCGATTATTGATAGCCACATAATCACGACGCGGCGGCCCCACATACAACTGTCTTGGCCTGCTGATCGGCGTCGAGGGCTCTTCCATCATCTCCAGCCAATGCGAAATCCAGCCGGCGGTTCTGGCTATTGCGAACATCACGGTAAACATTTCGACAGGGATGTGCAGAGCTTTATAGATGATGCCTGAGTAAAAATCGACATTGGGATAAAGTTTTTTCTCGATAAAATATTCGTCTTTCAACGCATACTCCTCCAATGCCAGAGCTAATTCAAACAAGGGATCGCTGGTGTTGGTTCGACTCAATACTTCGTAGCAGGTTTTGCGGATGATGGTGGCGCGCGGATCGAAGTTTTTATAAACCCGATGCCCAAAGCCCATCAAACGGAACGGGTCGTCGTGGTCCTTGGCCTTGGCTATATATTTGGGTACGTTTTCGACGCTACCGATTTGCGCCAGCATATTCAAAACCGCTTCGTTGGCACCTCCGTGCGCGGGCCCCCACAACGCCGCTATCCCGGCCGCAACGCAGGCATATGGATTGGCACCGGTACTGCCCGCCATCCGCACAGTAGAAGTGCTGGCGTTTTGCTCGTGATCAGCATGCAGAATAAACAACAGATTCAGTGCCTGAACCAGGTTGGGATCGATGTAATGTTCCTGGTCGATATAATTTTGCGAAGATCGCGAGAACATCATGTTCAGAAAATTTTCGCAATAACTCAAATCCATACGCGGATAAACGAAGGGCCTACCGATCGAGTGCCTGTAAGAAGCGGCGGCGATGGTCGGCATCTTGCCGATCAGCCGTGTCGCGCAGATTATGCGGCTAGCGGGATCTTTAATATTCAGATCACTGTGATAAAACGCCGATAAAGAGCCCACCACACCGACCAACATCGCCATTGGATGCGCATCGTAATGAAAGCCGTCGAAGAATTTGCGCAAGGCTTCGTGAATGATGGCCCGGTCGCTGATTTCCTCGTTAAAGTCGCGCAACTGCATGGCATCCGGCAGCTCGCCGTTCATCAGCAAATAGGCAACTTCAGTAAATTCGCAGTTCTCCGCCAATTGCTCGATGGGATAACCGCGATACAACAAAATGCCGTTATCGCCATCAATATATGTAATTTTGCTTTTGCAAGCAGCCGTGGCAATAAAGCCCGGATCATAAGTAAAACACCCAAGATCTTTGTTTAAAGAGCGAATGTCGACAGTATCTGCACCCAAAGACCCCTTCAACAACGGATATTCAACTTCTTTTCCGGTAGCGCTATGCCTGACCAGTAAAGTATCGTTTGACATGGTTTCCTCAGTTTTCTGTTAGCAAAAGCTTAGCAGTTGAATTTGATTATCACACAGGCAATGTGAATAGGCCAAACCCTTATGGCATGATCCGCCTGAAGATTAAGCCAGTATTCATTAACGCGGAATACCCGCAAATGCACTCCCTACTTCTTCGCCTGTTTTATAAAAGCACCACCGGATACTGGAATAGTTTTGGCGCAAACCAAACGCCGTAGCTTTTCTGTTAGGTTTTTGTGGCCAATTACCCATCCTCTCGGTTTTATTGTTACAAAGATAACCAAACACCTTGCTTATTTTTCTGTACCGTTTCCTCGTCGACTAAGCGCTTAAATTTGTCGCAAAGCACTTATCTTGGGGATTTAGCTCATCCCCCAACGTCAATTAGCAACTAACCCAAGCCGCATATTCATGATGGTTTAAATTTTGCTTGGCTATTTGTAGACAAATCACTGGGGTTTCAGAATGAATAAGATTGGCATTTTCTACGGCACCGAGAAAGGTATGACAGAGATGATGGCCCAGGTGATGTATCGGGTGTTAGGCGACGAGATTGCCAGTGAGCCGGTGAACGTAAATCGGGCGACAGTAGCTGAACTGCTTGGCTACAAAGCCTTGATTTTAGGCATGCCCAGCTATGGCGTAGGCGAAATTCCAGGTAGGACCACCGGCAGCGAGGAAGGCAACTGGGAAGAGTTTTTATTCCGCCTGGACCAAACCGATTTATCCGGTAAGCGTGTAGCCCTGTTTGGTTTGGGTAACCAGCAAAAATACTACGCGCGCTTTGCCAGTTCCTTGATTCATTTGTATCACCATGTTGCCAGCTATGGTGCAGAGGTGGTCGGCGCCTGGAGCACGGAAGGTTATCACTTCACCCATTCCAGTTCGGTAGTCGATGGCAAGTTTGTTGGATTGGTATTGGATCATCACAACCAACCCGAAATGACCAAAACCCGGATTTTTGATTGGCTTGATCAGGTAAAACCGGCTTTGTTAGAGAAGCTGAATTAGCCGCGGTTTACGCTTAGCTCACATTAGGTGTCGCCGACGGCGAATGTTTAAAGTCGGTTAGTCTCGTTCCCATACCTCTGGGGGGAACGAGACTACGTACCCACCACTACATAAAGCCTACCAATCCAAACCAGGTTAACACTATCGGCCTCAGCCGCTACCGAGTTCTCCAAGCCGAACATCTCCGTTAGCCTGTAACGCGCTCAATTGGATACCGTTATGCAATTATGATTTTCCACCCTCAAACATACTGCCCCGCACACCACCCCGAGGCCCAAGCCCACTGAAAGTTAAATCCCCCCAGCCACCCCGTAACATCCAACACTTCCCCAACAAAATAGAGCCCCGGCACTTGCAAGCTCTCCATGGTTTTCGAGGAAACAGCATCGCAATCGACGCCGCCAACGGTTACCTCGGCAGTGCGATAGCCTTCGGTGGCATTGGGTTTAATCGTCCAGTTGTGCAGACTTTCCGCTATAGCATGCAGGTCTTTGTCGGCGCAATTAGCAACCGTTATATCCAACTGCCGCTCGTCAAGCAAAGCTTGCAACAAACGTTTCGGCAAGTATTCAGTCAACAGATTCTGCAGTTTTAACTTACTGCCTTGCCGGCGTTTTTCTTTAAATTCCGTCGACAAATCCATGTCCGGTAACAAGTCCACATTCAGAGCCTCACCTGGATGCCAATACGAGGAAATTTGCAGGATGGCCGGACCACTCAAACCGCGATGGGTAAATAAAATATTTTCTTTGAAAGACTGTTGTTGATTGCTAACGCGACACGGCACCGCGATGCCGGTCAGCGGGGTAAAGCGTTTTGTGTCGTCCGGTTGCAGCGTTAAAGGGACCAAGCCGGCGCGCGTCGGCCAGACTTTGATGCCAAATTGTTCCGCGACTTTATACCCAAACGGCGTTGCGCCCATTTTCGGTATCGATAGGCCGCCACTGGCAATTACCAAGGCCGATGCAGAAATCAGACCGTTGCTGGTGTGCAGTAAAAAATCGCCGTCGCTGTGCTTCTCTAATCGGTCCACCCGACAATTTAACGCCAGCGTCACGCCAGCTTGACCACATTCTTTTAGCAGCGCATCCAAAATATCTTTGGCGCTGTTATCGCAAAACAATTGCCCATGCAAGCGTTCGTGAAACGGGATTTGGTGGCGCTGTACAAAGCCTAAAAAATCCCATTGCGTGAAGCGGCTAAGCGCCGACTTGCAGAAATGTGGGTTATTGGAAATGTAATTTTCCGGCGCTATGCTGTAGTTGGTGAAATTGCAACGCCCGCCACCGGACATCAGAATTTTCTTACCCGGCTTGTTGGCGTGTTCCACTATTTTCACCCGCCGGCCGCGTTTGGCGGCTTCGATGGCGCACATTAACCCAGACGCGCCGGCTCCGACGATGATGACATCAAATTTATCCATGGCGCATAACTTGTAATGACTCGGAAAAATAGGTAAAAAGTGGGGTATTCTAACCGCAATACCCGGCATCCCGAGACGCCAACGAGGCACTCAAGGCGTTTCCAGCAGCCATCATCCAACTTCAACACTTCGACAAGGCCATAATGACTCCAAAATACAGCTATTCATTCAATTCGGGCGACGGCAAAAATAAGGCATTACTGGGCGGCAAAGGCGCAAACCTTTGCGAAATGACGCAAATGGGATTCAACGTGCCGCCGGGATTTGTCATCACCACGCAAACCTGCGTGACCTACCTGGAAAACAAACAATTACCCAGTGATTTAATGGACGAAGTTCGTCAGCAAATAGCCGACATCGAACGCCTGAGCGGTAAATCGTTTGGCGGCGCCAGCGACCCGCTACTGGTTTCGGTACGTTCCGGCTCGGCCATCTCAATGCCGGGCATGATGGACACCATTCTTAACTTGGGTTTGAACAAGCAAACCCTGGCCGGCTTGATCGAAATGACCGACGACCCTCGCTTTGCTTACGATGCGTATCGGCGTTTCATTCAATTATTCGGTAAGGTCGCACTGGGCATCGAAGACGAGAAGTTCGATGTGCATTTTAACAACGTCAAGCGCGCTGCCGGCATCAAGGCCGATGTCGCCTTGACCGCCGACCAACTCCAGGAAATTAGCGAGCTGTTCCTGACCGTGGTCCACGAAGAAACCGGCCGGCCGTTTCCTGAAGACGTTTATCAGCAACTGGAAATTGCCATTCGGGCGGTATTCAACTCCTGGTTAGGTAGACGTGCGGTGGATTACCGCCGCGAATTTCACATCACACCGGACATAGCCAACGGCACAGCGGTCAATATCGTCACGATGGTGTTCGGCAATATGGGCGACGACTGCGCCACTGGCGTCGGTTTCACCCGTAACCCAGGCACCGGCATCAACGAAATGTACGGTGAATACCTGGTCAATGCCCAAGGTGAGGACGTAGTAGCCGGGATCCGCACCCCCAAACCCGTGCAGGAAATGGCACGTGAAATGCCAGATCAATACCGACAACTGGTCGAGCTGCGCAATAAGCTGGAAGCCCATTATCACGAGGTACAGGACTACGAATACACCATAGAACGCGGCGTTTTGTATTGCCTACAAACCCGTAACGGCAAAATGAATGCGACCGCGATGGTCAAAACTTCCATCGACATGGTGGCGGAAGGCCTGATTACCAAGGAACAAGCACTGCTGCGGATCAACCCGGACATGCTGGAACAACTGTTACATCCGCAATTGGCCCCCAATCACGAAGTCAAAGCCATTGCTCAAGGCCTACCGGCTTCCCCTGGCGCTGCTTGCGGACATTGCGTGTTCGATGCCGACACAGCGGTCCGCTTAGGCAAAACCGGCCAAGACTTGATCCTGCTGCGCGAGGAAACCAAACCGGAAGACATCCACGGCTTTTTCGCCGCGCAAGGTATATTGACCAGCCGCGGCGGCAAAACCTCACACGCTGCCGTGGTGGCTCGCGGCATGGGCAAAGCCTGCGTGGCCGGCGCGGAAGATATTAAAGTCGATGTGCGCGCCCGCTTGGCCATTGTTGGCGACATTCACATTAAAGAAGGCGATTTAATCACCATCGACGGCAGTAACGGCAATATCTACTTGGGCCGCATTCCCACGATTCCGCCCTCCTTCTCCGAGGAACTTAAAACCTTGCTGGGCTGGGCTGACAGTATTGCTCGTTTGCGTGTGCATGCCAATGTCGATACGCCGGAAACCGCGCGACTGGCGGTCAGCTACGGCGCCAAAGGCATAGGCCTGTGTCGTACCGAACGCATGTTCAATGCCGCCGACCGCTTGCCGCTAGTGGTGGACATGATACTGGCGCACAACACCGAAGAGCGTGAAGCCGCATTGGCCAAGTTGTTCCCGATTCAGCGCGACGATTTCCAACAGTTGTTCGAAGCCATGTCGCCGCACCCGGTTACCGTGCGTTTGCTCGATCCGCCAATGCATGAATTTCTGCCCAACGAGCATCAATTGCTCGAAGAACTGGATGCTCTAAAACACTACCTGACTATCGTCAAGGGCCAACGCGTCACGCTGGATACGCTAGCACATCCGGCGGAAATGCCGGCGCCGTTCAACATGTTGAACGAAGACGTAATTTTGGAAGCGATCAGCAAAAAACAGATGATGCTGGATAAAGTGCTGGAGCTTTACGAAGTCAATCCGATGCTGGGTCATCGCGGCGTTCGTCTGGGTATGAGCTATCCGGAAATTTACAAAATGCAGATCCGTTCAATTCTGGAAGCGGCAGCATTGTGCGTCAAACAGCGGATTGCGGTCGAACCGGAAATCATGGTGCCGCAAGTGATCACCGCGCAGGAATTGAAAACCGTCAAAACCTATGTCAACGAAATTCAAGCCGAAGTAGAGGCCCAATACAAACTTAAGCTTAACTTCAAATTCGGCACGATGATCGAAACTGTGCGGGCTTGCACCCGTGCCGACCGACTGGCCGTGACGGCTGCTTTCTTCTCGTTCGGCACCAACGATTTAACCCAGGCCACCTTCTCGTTCTCCCGCGAGGATGCCGAAAACAAATTCTTACCACTGTACGAAGAATCCGGACTGCTGGAGGACAATCCGTTCGAAACGCTGGACATTGAGGGTTTGGGCAAGCTGATGAAAATGGCCGTGGAGCTGGGTCGTCAGCAACGGCCGGATTTGAAAATCGGTATTTGCGGGGAGCACGGCGGACATCCGCGTTCTATTCGCTTCGTGCATGATCTAGGCTTGAACTATGTATCGTGTTCGGCACCGCGAATTCCGGTCGCTCGTTTGGCGGCAGCTCACGCCAAACTTCTGGAAAAACAGTCTTAAATACACAGCAAACAAGGGCCGGTTAACGCCGGCCCATCGGTTCAATTCCGGTACTTTCCAACCCGATTTCTGCCGGTGGCCTTGGCGTCGTAAAGCGCCTGATCTGCGGAATGCAGCAAACTTTCGAAAGACTCATCGTCACTTGGCACGATAGAAGCCGCGCCAAGGCTAATAGTGACGAATGGAGAAACTTTAGAAGCTGGATGCGGTAAGCGCATATTTTCCACCGCTTTTCTGAGAATCTCCGCCAGCACCATGATTTGCTCCGCGTCGCAAGCCGCGACTACGCAAAACTCTTCTCCGCCATAGCGGGCGATCAAATCCCCCGGCCGCCTAAAAAAACGCTTCATGGTTTTAGCCACTTGCCGCAAACAGTGATCGCCCTCGATATGTCCAAGGTTATCGTTGTATAACTTAAAAAAATCGATGTCGATCATGATCATCGAGATTGGGTACTGATGACGCAAGGCGCGCTTCCATTCCCTTTTTACAAAGGCATCGTAGTAACGACGATTGGGGAGTAAGGTCAGGGAATCCAGATAAGCCAATTGCATACGGCTTTTGGCTTTATCCAGCCGCTGACTGAGTCTGGCTTGCGCCAAATAAGACAATAACAATACGATCAGACCGATACAAGCCACGATGGCATGGGTGATTGTCAAATGCTCCAGACGCTCATTCACAAAGGCATCTATACTGGCACTCGGAATGCTAACGCTAATACCGCCGCGAATATCGCCCTCTTTGTAACCTTGCTGCTGATGACAAACGATGCAACTTTGCACAACATGTAGCGGCGCCATGTAGCGATAAAAAGATTGACCATTGATAGTGCCGATACCACTGACGCTTTTTTGACCACGTTGAAAAGCCAGCAAGGCTTCGGCCTCCCATTGATCCGGCCGACTTTCCACTCGAACCGGATGGAAGTCGGTTAGGTGAAAGGCAATATTCGATTCACCGCTCATTTCAGCTAATTGCCGAGTCATATGGGCAGGGTTGATCAACGTAAGCTGTTTACCATCCGTGGTTTCAATATCCCGATCAGGAATACTTAAATAAGGGTTAGGCTGAGTCGTTTCGGTAATGGGAACGTAAACACCGCCATGCGAAGCATTCCATTTGTTGATCAACACAATATGGTCAAAAAACATCTCCGCCTGCCGCGTGGCAATTTTTTCCGCGTACTGCTTGGTGTCCGTTAATTGCTGGTAAAGACTCAGGCTAATCAACAATATCCATAGCACTGTATAAACCAGGAATGTAATCCTTCTCATCTATAGCCTCAAAAATTACTGATAGCCGCTTCGCAAAAATCCGCCGAAAACCGCCAAACAACCATACTATGGCGTTCAAGTAAACACCATGAAAGCACGCAAACTCTATTTAGTAATCCGATTTGAAATGGGTTGTTTATGCTGGCACTATAACTTACCGCGTTCGCAAAATGAATGAACCTAATCACCCTTTGTAAAATGACCGACAACGCAACCTTCCCGACACCAGAGCATGACCACAGCATATGCATCCGCAAGGCGATAAGTGTAGCCGAACAACTTTGCTTAACGCGCGGAGTCCAACTGACCCCCATACGCCATAAGATTCTGGAACTAATCTGGAACAGCCATAAGGCGGTAAAAGCATACGACTTACTGGATCAAATCAGACCGGTAAACGATGCAGCAAAACCGTCGACAGTCTACCGGGCTTTGGACTTTCTACTTGAACAGGGCCTGATTCATCGCGTGGAAAGTTTAAACGCTTTCGTCGGTTGCCATTGCTCCGACACTCAGCACGACCAATTGTTATTGATCTGTACCGCCTGCAATACTGTGGAAGAACGTTCTGCGCCGCTGGTGTTAGGCGCGCTTGCCGGCGAATTGGGCGAAGCCGGCTTTATTTCGCAACGTAAAACCATCGAAATTCATGGTTTATGCAAATCCTGCCACGCGACATCAAATACTCTCGAAGAAAACGCCACTCAATAACTCGATAAACATTGACCTAGATCAACCCTTATTCGGCGGAAAACTTTATATTAGACCCATGTCACGCGCATTCCTACCGTTGACATGATCCTCTTGAAAGATAGATGCTTCGGCGGGCGAGTTTTCTCTCCCGCCTTTTTTTTTGCGGTATTATCCTATAATCGCCGCCCTAGCCGACTTATCTATCCTCGTATGCTCACCGACAGTCAAAAAGCTATTCTTTTGCAAACTACCCTAGATCCCAACGATATTGGTGAGAAACGCTTTTGCGAATTGTGCAAACACCCGGATTTGCTGAATACCGTAAGGGACAGCGAACTGGTCGCATTCCTGGAAATTACCAATGCCTTGTATCGTGGCGGCGAGCCGATTATCAGCGATGCCGATTACGATTTTGTGTATTTGGCGGAATTGAAAAAACGTCAGCCCGATCATCCGCTGCTACATAGCGTCGAGCCGGAACCAATCTTCGCCGGCAAAACAGTCGATCTGCCAACCATCATGCTGTCCACCGATAAAGCCTATAGCCGCGAAGAAGTGGAACGCTGGGCCGGCCGCATCGAAAAAGCCGCTGGCGATCTGGACAAAAACTTTGCCGAACTGATTTTTAAAGTCACGCCCAAGCTGGATGGTTACGCCGCCTATGACGACGGCCAGATGCTGTATACCCGCGGTGACGGCCGCAAAGGCACCGACATTACCCGTGTGTTCGAGCGCGGCTTGCAAGTCGCCGATCAAGGCCAACGCGGGCTGGGTGCCGGCGAAATCGTGGTCAGCCGCAGTTATTTCGACACCAATCTAGCCGATTTTTTTGACAATGCTCGTAACTTCCAAGCCAGCGTGATCAAGGAAAAGGAGTTGGACGAGCACGCTGAACGCGCCATCGCCGATCACGCGGCGGTGTTTTATCCGTTTGCGATACTGCCTTGCTGGACGGGCTTATGGCAGGAGCTGATCGACAATTTCGAAACCATCGTCAAAGACATCTGGCATAAGCTGGATTACGACGTCGATGGGGTGATTCTGGAAATCGTCGACGAGCCACTCAAACAAGCGATGGGCGCCACCCGCCATCATCACCGCTGGCAACTGGCATACAAAGAAAACCTGGAAACCGCCGAAGTCACCGTCATTGGCGTCACCCCGCAAACTTCGCGCTCCGGCCGCATCACCCCGGTTGCCGAGTTGGAACCGGTGCGACTCAGCGGCGCCCTACTATCCAGAGCCACCGCCCACCATTACAAAATGGTCTTAGACAAAGGCATAGGCCCTGGCGCACTGATTCGCTTGGCGCGCTCCGGCGAAGTGATCCCCAAAATCGAGGAGGTTTTGCGTCCTGCCGAACCACAGGTCCCTGATGCCTGCCCCAGCTGCGATCACGAGTTGGTCTGGGACAACGACTATCTGATCTGCCCGAATAACCTGGAATGCCCGGCGCAAATCAGCAACAGCATGGAACATTTCTTCCGGGTGCTGAAAAACAACGACGGTTTCGGGGCTGCGACGATTAAAAAGCTTTACGAATACGGTATTCGCCGTGTCGATGAAATTTATGCACTGTCCGCCGAACAATTCGAAAGCATGGGCTTCGGACCCAAGCAATCGCAAAACCTGGTCGATCAATTAGTGCGCAGCCGCAACGAAGCCATCGAAGACTGGCGTTTTCTGTCCGCGTTCGGCGTGTTTCGGATGGGCTTGGGCAACTGCGAACGGCTATTGGCGCATTACGCGTTACCGGATATTTTCAATCTCAGCGAAGCGGACATCGTCGCTATCGAAGGTTTTGCGGAAAAAACCGCAGCGGTGATCACGGAAGGCTTTGCCAAGATCAAACCCTTGTTCGATAGCCTGATGTCACTGGGTTTTACTCTCACGCCAACTCAGAACCAGGTGACCGACAGCGCCCATCCGCTGGCCGGCAAAACCTTGGTATTCACCGGCACGCTGCACAGCGGTAGCCGCGACGACTTGAGCAAACTAGCCAAAGGCAAAGGCGCTAAAGTCGGTAGCTCGGTATCGGCGAAAACCGACTATCTGGTCGCTGGCGACAATGTCGGCGCCAATAAAACCAATGCCGCTCGCGAAAAAGGCGTCAGCGTTATTACTGAGCAGGAATTTCTGAAATTACTGACTGGAGAAGAGGCATGAGCCGCAACCGCCCGGTGGTGCTGTGCTTTTCCGGCCACGATCCCAGCGGTGGAGCCGGTGTGCAAGCCGACATTGAGGCTATCATCGGCCACCAATGCCACGCGGCTAGCGTCATCACCGCGTTAACGGAGCAGGATAGCCGCAACGTCAAGAAGCTGATTCCGCAACAGCCCGCAGACATTTTCAGCCAAGCGCAAACGCTGTTGGCAGACTTTAAAGTCGCCGCGTTCAAAATCGGCCTGATCGGCGATGCCGGCGTAGCCGAAGCGATTGCGCAAATTCTGCGGCAATACCCAGCTATACCGGTAGTACTGGACCCGGTTCTAGCAGCCGGCGGCGGCACAGAACTGGCTGGTCAGCAATTAATTGATGTCATCGTCGAGCAACTCCTGCCGTTGACCACCTTATTGACACCCAACAGCGAGGAAGCCCGCCGCCTGTCCGGGCATGAGGATTTGGGCGACTGCGGCCGTTTCTTGCAAAGCAAAGGCGCCGAATACGTGTTAATAACCGGCACCCACGAAAGCTCGGAGTTGGTGCATAACCGTTTATACATGCCCGACGATCTGGATGAAACCTTCAATTGGCAGCGTCTGCCGCACAGTTATCACGGTTCGGGCTGCACGCTGGCCAGCGCCAGCGCCGCCCTACTCGCTCAAGGTCTTGATGTGTTTACCGCCGTCAGCGAGGCCCAGGAATTTACTTGGCAGTCGCTGGCCGCCGCCTACCGCCCCGGACAAGGCCAATACAACCCGGACCGGCTATTTTGGGTAGCGGAATGAAACTTCCGCGCCGAGGCCTTTACGCCATCACCCAACCCGAAAACAGAACGGTTACCCAAGTGGTAAAAGACGTGGAAGCGGCCCTGCGCGGCGGCGCAACGATGATTCAATACCGCGATAAAAATCCGTTGGATGCTCAGTATCTGGCTAGCCATTTAGTGGAAATCTGCCATGTCTACGATGCCCCCCTGTTGATTAACGATAGCGTCGAGTTGGCATTGGCGGTCGGAGCGGACGGTGTGCATTTAGGTCGCGACGATGGCGAAATCGCCGAAGCGCGGCGCCTGTTAGGTGCGGACGCCATCATTGGCGTATCGTGTTATAACGATGTGGAAAAAGCGCAGGCCATGGCCGCGGCCGGCGCGGATTACGTAGCATTCGGCCGCTTTTTTCCATCCGGTTCGAAACCGCTGGCGGCGCCAGCCGAGATTGTCAGCCTGCAACTAGCCAAACAATCGATAACCATTCCCATAGTCGCCATCGGCGGTATTCTGCCGGAAAACGGTGGAACTTTACTGGCAGCGGGCGCAGACTTATTAGCCGTGATAGGCGGTATTTTTGACCATGAACCGGAAGCGGCAGCGCGCGCCTACCAAGTCTTATTCAACCATCAAGCGGAGTAAAACTCATGCCCGAACATGTCTATCAAAAAATCGAACTAACCGGCTCATCCAGCCTTGGCATTCAACAAGCCATCGAAAACGCCATCGCCAAAGCCGGTGAGACTACTCAGAATATGCGCTGGTTTGAAGTGGTGGAAACCCGCGGCCATATTGATAACGGCAAGGTCGCACATTGGCAGGTAACCATTAAAGTGGGATACACGCTGCAGCATTAGGCCATTAGATGCCGCTAAAGCGAATATAGCGCCTTAGCGGCGAACCGGAGGCCCAGACGAAGGCCTCGGTGTAGTAATGCATCAGGGCCAAATAACCTAGAAGACCAAGCGTCACCGCTTTATAGATCTGAGTGGAAAACAAGGTTTGCAACAGCAAATTGACCAGATCATCGCCGTAAGCCTGCAATAGATAAGTCAAAACAAAAGATAGCAGGGGCAACACCAGCCAAATCGGCAATCGAACTGCCGCTGCGGCTTTGAACAAGTTATTCTGCGCCTGTTCGCCGTGGCGATTCACATCGTGAGTCACGTAAAAACTGTAAGCGGTGATGTCATGCACCAGACGCGGCATCAGGATGGCCAGAAAATAATACTGTTGGCTGTAAACATACCAACTGCTGACAACCAGCAGGGTGTTAGCCCACAAAAAATACAGCCCAAACCGACTGGGCACATAGCGTAGACATACCAAGGTACTAATCATCAAACCCGCAGTCAGCACGCTGGCGATCTCTAATACCAGCGCTGCTTGCCCCGGCTCCAGGCTATTTTTTAGAAATATCCCCATATAGATAAAAATCCCGGCACTGACGCTGACCCACAATTGCAAATAAAACGCCCAATTCGGCAAGCGACACACGGCTTTGGCGATACCATGTTGTTGCTTCAAGACGTGATACACCGTCCAGCAAGCGGTGATGATGTAAAGCCCGCGATAAGGAATAAACAGACTACCGATACCGAAAAAAACCATGATGAATAAAGTCATCGCCATTAATTTACGTTTAAAAGCATTTAGATACTCATCGTGACTAAGCAACAATAGATTGCTGGCGATGATATGCGGAGTACCGAACAGAATCTGAAATAGCAAAAAATGACTGGGGCTGCTGGGCAGCATATCCCGAATGGCATGATCCAAACCAAAACTATCCAGCCATAGCACCAATAGACACAGCGGCACAATGGCGTACAAACTGAGTAAAAAGCGGAAAGACACCGCCAGTTTATTGCTGCTTTTTTGTTCGGGGAATGAAATGATCTGCGCAACCATGATGCCACCTTTTTTATTATTTTAGGCAGCGGCTATTATCACCATTTTCGGTAATGACTCAATATCTATCTGATTTTTCAACGCTAAAACGGCTGGGAATATTAATTCCGCTTACCTTGTAAACCGCCGGTATGGATTGCCACTATCCTCTGTCCGGCGGGAAAATAGCCCTGCCGAATTAAATCGTAGATCGCAAACAACAGCTTTCCGGTGTAGATCGGCTCTAGTTCGATGCCGTGCCGATGCTGAAAATCCTGCATAAACGCCAGCAAAGCCGGCGTCGTTTTGGCGAAACCACCGAAATGGTAATCCAACAGAATTCGCCGGTCTGCATGACTGGTGATTCCCTGTTTATTCAGCAATTGCTCGACATCGTCGATTAGAAAGTCTCCACCCTTCAGCGCGGCCACGCCGATAGCCTGTTGAGTTAGCGGCGAGGCCAGCAAACCAGCCAGAGTGGTGCCAGTGCCGCAGGCCACGGCCAGCGTGTCGAAACCGATTTCGATTTCATCGACCAGTTCGGCAACGCCTTGCAAAGCCAAGTCTGTGGCTCCGCCTTCCGGCAACCAATATTGGCCGGACTGAAGTTCGGGTAAGCTATCGTGGTTTTTGTAATCCCGCAAATGCCGGTAGTCGCTACGTGATACAAAGCGCAATTCCATGCCCCAGTCAAGCAGATCTTGCAACGTCGCGTTGAGCTGCGGCGGCCTCTCGCCGCGAATGTAGCCTATGGTTTTCAGCCCCAATACTTTACTGCTAAAAGCCAGGGCATGCAGATGATTGGAATAGGCCCCGCCCATGCTGACGATGCAATCGGCGCCAGCGTATAAGGCATGATTGAGGATATATTTGAGCTTACGCCATTTATTGCCGGAGATAATCGGATGTAGCAAGTCGTCGCGCTTGATCCACAATTCCAACTGCCGCTTGCTTAACTCCGGATCCTTAATCCTAGTCAGTGGTGATTCAACCAATTCCGACTGCAACAGCTGCAGACGGGGATGTAAACCTGTCACTGCGCTTGTTTGATGGCCCAAGCCACGTCTACCGCCTGACGGTTGGCCTTTACATCGTGTACTCGAAACAGTTGCACACCCGCCATTACCCCTAACGCCGTGGTCACGGCTGTCGCGGTAACCAGCTCGGCGGGTTCGCTGACATTGCAGATACTACCCATAAAACGCTTGCGGCTGGTTCCCAATAAGACCGGATAGCCTAAGTCAACAAAGCGGGATAAATGCGCCAATAGATCGATGTTATCTTGCTTACCTTTGCCAAAACCAATGCCGGGATCTATTGCGATATTTTCCGCCAACACGCCGACCACCAACGCTTCCGCAATACGTTGTTGCAAAGCGGCGATCACATCGACAAGCACATTGTCGTAACCCGGCTGGTCCTGCATGGTTTTGGGAGTGCCCTGCATATGCATCAGGATAATGGGAACTTGGGCTGTCGCTGCAAAAGGCAACATCTCAGGATCGCCCTGGCCGGCCGAGACATCGTTGATAATACTCGCCCCCGCCGCCACAGCGGCTGAAGCAACTTGGCTTAAAGTGGTATCTATACTGATTTGAATTTGGGGATCAAGCGCTCGGATTGCGGTTATCACCGGCACCACCCTGCGAATTTGCTTGTCTGCGGAAACAGGATCGGAGCCAGGCCGGGTCGACTCGCCGCCGACATCGATAATATCGGCACCCTCAGCAATCATTTTTTCGGCTTGAGCGATCGCTGCTGCTACGCCGGTAAATTTACCGCCATCGGAAAAACTATCGGGGGTGACATTGAGTATCCCCATCAATTGGGGCTTGTCGATCGCATTGAACATATTTGAAAACTCCTCGATAACAGCAAACGCGTAGTTTACCGTTGTCGAGTCGTTTTTTAGAATTTACCGGTTACCGTTTTACACTGTACCGATAACTGGCTGGCCATCCCGCCGGGAGGCAGGATGGCACTCAGTCGTTAAACTCTTAGTAGCGCTTTAGCCAGTTTTTCTGAAAGCTGCTCTTCAACGAATTGAGGTTCGTTGGGTGGATACAGTTCGTCTTCTTCAATTTCAAACCCGCTTTCCTTAGCCAATAACAGCATTTCCTTGATTTTGACGCAGGCTTTCAGTTTTTCTTTCAGCCCCTCATCGCCTTTGGCTTTTTCAGAAAACTCTTTGATGACCTTAATTGACATTGATAACTCCGTGATAACTCAGAAGGTTGGATAAAACTCAAAGTTATATAAGCAAAATAAGGGCCATTTTTTAGAAGCCGTTATTTCATTTGTAGTTCAAGGCATTACAAAAAAGGTGTTGCCAAAAATAGCAGCTATTCACCTACAATTCATGCGGCATTTGTAGCAAACACAACAATTGTCGGAGCATATAGACATAGCAAACGACAGTAAATCTTTAGCTTTGTGTAGCAACCGTGCGATACGCAGAATGGTAATACAGCAATGGACCACCTTCCCGACAAGCCACGCTATCGACTTCACCAATAATCACCCAGTGACTACCTGCCTGTACTTGTTGCACCACTCGACACTCCAGTACCGCCAAGGCTTCAGACAAAATCGGCGCACCGTTTTCACCCTCTTGCCAGGCAATGCTGGCAAAGCGCTGTTCTTGAGTGGTACTGCCGGCAAATTGATTAGAAACATCTTCTTGCGCACTATTCAGAATATTGACTGCAAAGCGGCGGCTTTCCAGCAAAGCCGCACCGGTATCCGTCGCTTGATTCAAACACACCAGAATTTGCGGTGGATCCAGGGACACGCTGCTAAATGCGGTTGCAGTCATGCCTCTGGGCTGATTGTCTCGCCCCTGGGTGGTCACCACCGTCACGCCGCTGGCCCATAATTTAAGGGCATTTTTAAATTGTGTAGCTTCAACGCTCATAATTTTCTCTTAGGTCCAATAGCACTATCACCGATAGTGACGTCTGATTACGCCATCAATTTTTGGGGCGCATATGCGGAAACAACAACACGTCGCGAATGCTGGGTGAATTGGTAAACAGCATCACCAAGCGGTCGATACCGATGCCCTCGCCGGCTGTCGGCGGCATACCGTGTTCCAACGCCGTGATGTAATCGGCATCGAAATGCATGGCTTCGTTGTCGCCAGCTTCTTTTTCTTCCACTTGTTTCTGGAAACGTTCGGCTTGATCCTCGGCGTCGTTCAACTCGGTAAAGCCGTTGGCAATCTCCCGGCCGCCGACGAAAAACTCGAAGCGGTCAGTCACATGCGGATCGTTGTCATTGCGACGCGCCAAGGGCGAAACTTCCACCGGATAAGCAGTGATGAAAGTAGGATTCATCAAGCGGTGTTCGACGGTCTTCTCGAAGATCTCGATTTGTACCTTACCTAAACCGTAGCTGTCTTTAACCGGAATTTTCAGGCTCTCAGCGACTTTAACGGCCGCGTCGCGCGTCGACAGATCGGCCAGGGTCAAATCAGGATTGAAGTGCAGAATCGATTCCAGCACCGTCATGCGGTCAAATGGTTTGCCGAAATCGAATTGCTCGCCCTGATATTCGATAACAGCAGAACCGACCACATCTTCGGCAATGCCTTTCAGCATGGCTTCGGTCAGGTCCATCAGATCGCCGTATTCGGCATAGGCTTGATAGAACTCCATCATCGTGAATTCAGGGTTGTGCCGAGTCGACAAGCCTTCATTACGGAAATTGCGGTTGATCTCGAAAACCCGCTCGAAGCCACCCACCACCAGCCGTTTCAAATACAGTTCCGGCGCGATACGCAGATACAGTTCCATATCCAGCGCATTGTGGAAAGTGGTGAACGGCCGAGCGGTGGCGCCGCCGGGGATGACTTGCATCATCGGCGTTTCCACTTCCAAAAAGTCGCGGGCGATCAAAAATTCGCGGATGTAATTGACGATTTTGGAACGCATCAGGAAGGTCTTGCGCGTCTCGTCGCTCATGATCAAATCCAGATAGCGCTGGCGATATTTGATCTCCTGATCGGCGA
Organism: Methylomonas albis; assembly: GCF_014850955.1. Lineage (NCBI taxonomy): Bacteria > Pseudomonadati > Pseudomonadota > Gammaproteobacteria > Methylococcales > Methylococcaceae > Methylomonas > Methylomonas albis. The sequence goes on along the minus strand of NZ_JACXSS010000001.1, from coordinate 1,529,176 downwards.
TGCCGTGGAATTTTTCCGGCAAGGGTCGCAAGGCTTTGGTCAGCAAACGAATATCGTCAAGCCTGACGCTCAGTTCGCCCACCTTGGTTTTGAACAACGTGCCCTCGGCACCGACGATGTCGCCAATATCCCACTTTTTGAACTGGTCGTTGTAAACGCCTTCGGCCAGATTATCTCGCGCCACATAGACCTGAATCTGCCCGGACATGTCCTGCAAATGGCAGAAACTCGCTTTACCCATGATGCGCCGTGTCATCATCCGCCCGGCGATCTTCACCCGAATCGGCTCGGCCAACAGTTCTTCTTCGGTTTTTTCACCGTATTCAGCCAGCAATTCGCCGGCCACCACATTACGTCGAAAATCGGTAGGGAATGCGATGCCTTCTTCACGCAGAGCGTTAAGTTTTTCGCGGCGTTGTTTGATCTGTTCTTGTTCGTCGTGTTCGAGTTCTGACATGTGTATGCAAATATATGGTTTTATTCAAGCTGCCGCAGCTAACAATAGTGCAGCTTCGAGATAGCTCGGCCGTCTAGCAAATAGAAAAAGTTACAACCCGCTCTTCAAACTAGCCTCAATAAACTGATCCAGCGCCCCATCCAATACCGCTTGAGTATTGCCGGTTTCAACGTTGGTACGTAGGTCCTTGATGCGGGATTGATCCAGTACGTAGGAACGAATCTGGCTGCCCCAGCCGATGTCGGATTTGGAATCTTCAATCGCCTGCAAGCCTTCGCTACGTTTCAACATTTCCATCTCGTAAAGCTTGGCTTTGAGCTGTTTCATCGCGGTGTCTTTGTTTTTATGCTGCGACCTATCGCTTTGGCATTGGGTCACAATACCGCTGGGGCCATGGGTAATCCGCACCGCGGATTCGGTTCTGTTAACGTGCTGACCACCAGCACCACTGGCCCGATACACGTCGATACGCAAATCGGCCGGGTTGATGTCGACTTCAATATCGTCATCAATTTCCGGCGACACAAACACCGAGGCAAACGAGGTATGCCGGCGGTTACCGGAATCGAACGGCGACTTTCTCACCAAGCGATGCACACCGGTTTCGGTACGTAACCAGCCAAACGCATACGGCCCTTCAAATTTGATGGTGGCGCTCTTGATGCCGGCCACGTCGCCCGGCGATTCTTCGATTAATTCGGTTTTGAAACCTTTGGCTTCACCCCAACGCAAATACATGCGTTCGATCATCGATGCCCAATCCTGGGCTTCAGTGCCGCCGGAACCGGACTGCACATCCAAAAATGCATTATTAGCATCCATTTCCCCGGCGAACATGCGTTGAAACTCCAAGCCGGCCACTTGTTTTTCGTATTGTTCCAGATCGGCGGCGACGGTATCGACGGTTTCTTCGTCATCTTCTTCCACCGCCATCAACAGCAATTCTTCGGCGTCAGATAGGCCTTGCTCCAGTTCCAGGATAGTGTTGACGATGCCTTCCAGCATCGCCCGTTCCTTACCCATGGCTTGCGCTTGTTCCGGCTTATTCCAGATTGCCGGATCTTCCAGCTCGCGCAGCACTTCCACCAAGCGCTCGCTTTTGTTGTCGAAATCCAGATAGGTTTTCAATCCGACGCTACGTGCGCGCAGATCGGCTATCTTGTATTTAATCGGATTAATTTCTTGCATGAACTCTCAAAACCCAAGCGAATACCCCCAAAACGGGGCACTAGACGCCGAGTAGCCCCGGCGATTAAAAAGCTGGTGATTATAAACGATTAAGCCGCCGGCTTGGGCTGATGGTTTTTCAAGGCCCAAACGATACAGCCAATACCGGCCAGCACGAACGGTATGCTGAGCAATTGACCGGTAGTAAACATGACGCCGGTATCGTACATGGCTTGCTCGGTTTTAAAGTATTCCAGGACAAACCGCACGCTAAACAGCATGCTGATGAAACAGCCAAACACCAAGCCTGGCTTATCAGCTTGCTTTTTATAGATCGCCAGCGAGACCAGGTAAATCACCAAGTAGCATGCCGCTTCGTAAAGTTGCACCGGATGGCGCGGCAGCGGGTCGACACGGGCAAACACCACACCCCAAGACAATTCAGTAGGCGTTCCTAAAATCTCGGAGTTAAAAAAGTTGCCGATGCGGATCAGCGCGCCGGCCAACGCGGTCGGAATACTGACGCGATCCAACAACCAGAAATAGCTGTCACCGTATTTACGCCGGTACAAATATAAAGCCAGGATAATCCCCAGGGTCGCGCCATGACTGGCTAGACCACCCTCCCATATCGCCAGGATTTTCAAGGGGTGCGACAAATAATAAGCAGGATCGTAAAGCATGGTATGACCCAGACGCGCGCCGAGGATGGTAGCAATCACCATATACCAAAGCAGCGTATCCAGCTCTTCGATGTTCTTACCTTCGCGCTGATAAATCCATTGCATGGTTAAAAAGCTGCCGACAAAGCCGGATGCGAACATCAAGCCGTACCAGCGAATTTTCAGGAGACCGAAGTCGACGAGAATGGGGTCTATATTCCAGATGAAGTGTTCCATGATGATGCGGGAGTGGTTACCGTTGAATCGGGAAAGAGCGGGAATTCTAACGCCGACTGGTTTTTTTCGCCGTTTATCTTTTGCCTAGCGCCGTTTTAGTCCGGATTCTCGACTTGTATCCTGCCGTCCACTATCCGCACCGCAAAGGTGGTCACATCTTCATAGGCCGGCGCGCATTTTACCGCGCCGGTTTTCACGCAAAACCGGGCGCCGTGGCGTGGACAGATGATTTCATCGCCGTCCAACTCGCCACTGGCGATTTCAGCACCATCGTGGGTGCAGACATCTTCGATCGCGTAACATTGATCGTCGATTTTAAAAATCGCCACATCGATGCCATCGACATCGACCACGACATGCTCACCGTTTGCCAGCGCCGCTTCGGCTACCACATCAATCCAATCACTCATGCTTGCCTCGTTTCGCTTGGGCTGCGTCTGCCCATTTATTTTAGATATACGTCGTATCGGAGCAATTTGCCCTGGTAACTTTCACTAGGCTTGCCTCCCAGCGGCTCAGCGTAGTCGGGACTTTTAACCACCACCCGCTTGCCGGTCGCCTGCCAGGCCGCCGCGAACAAATCGGCCCTATCCAGGTCATCACCCAAAATATCGCGCAGTATGGCCATGGATTTACGCGTTGCCGCGGTTTGCTTGCGCTTGGCTGGAAACATCGGGTCCAGGTAAATACAATCCGGCTTGTCCGATAAACCTGCTAATAATTCGATAGCATTTCCAACCCTTAACTTTGGGGTTTGCAACTGCCGGTTTAGCACCCAATCCTTCTGTGCCAGACGCTGAAAACCATCGGCAATCAGCTCGGCCATCACCGGCGAGCGCTCAATGCAGCTCACCTCATACCCCATACGAAACAAGGCCAAGCTATCTTGGGCCCAGCCCGTGGTGGCATCGATGACGGTTTTGGTTTTCTTGCCGATGGCCTGCGCTAACAAGTCTTTTTTGGGGGCAGGGTAGGAATGCTGTTCGCCGGGACGTGGATCGACATCGACTGCCAGCCCGCCCTTCTTCAAGGTTTGCTTATCCAATAATTTCAGGCATCCGTCCCGAAAACTTAAAAAGAATAATGCTGGTGAGTCGGTCGACAGATCAGGCAAAGCCAGGAAGGGCCAGCCCAAACGCTCGGCGAGCGCCTGACTGGCGGGCAACGCCGAGTCCTCGGCATAGACCACCGCACCTTGTTCTGACAAACTTCTCACCCGCGCTGAATTACTCGGTGGAAATAGACTGGGCTTCGTTTTTCAAAGCAGCATCTAAAGTATGCCAAGCCAGTGTCGCGCATTTGACCCGGGCCGGGTATTCGCGCACGCCGGCCAACACCGCCAGCTTGCCGATGGCTTCCAGATTAATGTCCTCGGTTTTGCCGGTGGTCATTTCGTGAAATTGCTTGAACAAGGTTTCCGCTTCGTCCTCGGTTTTACCCTTGACGATTTCAGTCATCAAGGACACTGAAGCCGTGGAAATCGCGCAGCCGGAGCCTTGAAAACTGGCATCGCTGATCAAGTGATCGTCAATTTTCAGAAACAACGTCAGCCTGTCACCGCAGAGCGGATTAAAGCCTTCCACCTGGCGATTGGCATCCGCCATTACCCGGAAATTGCGCGGATTACGATTATGGTCGAATATGACCTCTTGGTATAGATCGCGTAAATCTTCAAACATTAGCCAAACACCTCTATTAGGGACTTGATGCCTTGCATCAACACATCGATTTCTTGGCGAGTATTGTACATGGCAAATGAGGCGCGCGCCGTGGCGGGTACGCCGTAAAAGTCCATCACCGGCATCGCGCAATGGTGACCGGCGCGGATGGCAATACCCAAACTGTCCAGCATGGTGCCGATGTCGTGTGGATGAATCCGATCCAGCGTGAACGACAAGATGCCGCCCTTGTGCGCCGCCTGGCCGATGATGTTCATGCCCTTGATCTGCTCGGCTTGCTGCGTGGCGTAATCCAGCAACTCGGCTTCGTAAGCGGCGATTTTATCCATACCAATCGCGGTGACGTAATCGATTGCCGCACCCAAACCGATAATTTCAGCAATGGCCGGCGTGCCGGCTTCGAATTTATGCGGCAGACCGGCGTACTCGGTTTTTTCGAACGTCACCTGCCGGATCATATCGCCGCCGCCCTGATACGGCGGCATGGCTTCCAGCAAAGCTTGCTTACCATAAAGCACACCCGTACCGGACGGTCCATAAAGCTTGTGGCCGGAAAACACATAAAAGTCGCAATCCAAGGCTTGTACATCCACCGCCATATGCGGAATCGCTTGCGCGCCGTCCAGCAGCACCGGAATGCCTCTAGCGTGGGCAGCGGCGATAATTTTTTCCACCGGATTTATCGTACCCAGAGCATTAGACATTTGGGTGATAGCGACCAGCTTGGTTTTGGCGTTCAACAATTGCGCAAACTCATCGAACAGCAACTCCCCTTGCTGATTCATCGCCGCCACCTTCAAAACCGCCCCCATTTGCTGGCAAAGCATTTGCCAAGGTACGATGTTGGCGTGATGTTCCATCGCGCTAATGACAATTTCATCGCCGACTTTGAGTTGCGATTTGCCGTAACTTTGCGCCACCAAATTGATTGCTTCGGTGGCGCCGCGCACGAAGATAATTTCCTTGGCTCTGGCAGCATTGATAAACGCTCTGACCTTTTCCCGAGCGCCTTCAAACTTGTCAGTAGCCCGCACGCTTAAGGTATGCACGCCGCGATGAATATTGGCGTATTCGTGGCTGTAGGTGTGCACGATGCTGTCGATTACGGCTTGCGGCTTCTGGCAGCTGGCGGCGTTATCCAAATAAACCAAGGGCTTGTTACGGATGGTTTCACCGAGAATGGGGAAATCGGCGCGGATTTGTTCGATTGGAAATATGCTCATCGCTAACTATTTGGTTTAATTGATTTGGTCTGTACTAAACATTAGAATCGAACAAGTCGATTCGTTAATTGGATAAAACTATGGTTGCCGTCTTTCCGCAGAAACACCTCACCGACATCGCCGAGTGGCATCGCATGGGCGAGGCCGGAATTTTCCCACCCGAAGCTCGTATGGAACTCATTGAAGGAGAAATCTTGCATATGGCCCCGATAGGATTTAATCATGCAGGACATGTTACCCGGTTAACTCGTTACTTCTTCCGTTTGTTGGATGACACTGTTTCGATTCGATCCCAAAACCCCATCCAACTTGGCGACCTATCCGAACCCGAACCTGATTTGGTTTTGGTAAAGCCGGATGCCGACGACTACACGAGTCGCCATCCCGCAGCCTCGGACGTGCTGCTGTTAGTAGAAGTCTCCGACAGCACCCTGCGCTTCGACCGCTCCCAAAAACTGCGCTTGTATGCTACCCACGGTATTAGCGAATACTGGATAGTCAACCTCATCGACGACTGCCTGGAAGTTTACCGGCAACCGCAAGACGGCGATTACCTGGATAAATCAGTACTGACAAAAGCCGATAGTATCAATCTAGTAGCCTTACCGGCGCTTCAAGTCTCTGTCGGATCGATCTTATAAACTGATCGCCGGAAACCGCTCCAACAACTCGTTCAACAGCAAGGCTTTCAATTCGACGTTATCGACCTTATCCACCATCTCATTGGCAAACGCAAAGGTCAGAATATTGCGTGCCGTGGCTTCATCAACGCCGCGCGCTTGCAGATAAAACACCGACTTTTCTTCCAACTGCCCGACGGTCACCCCGTGCGAACATTTCACATCGTCGGCGTAAATCTCCAATTGTGGTTTAGTGTCTACTTCGGCATCTGCGGATAACAACAAATTGCGGTTGTTCATTTCTGAATCGGTCTGCTGTGCATCTTCGGCGACGATCACCCGGCCCTGAAATACCCCGCGCGCTTTATTATCCAGCACCCCTTTATAAAACTCGCGGCTGATGCCGTGTGGTTTTAAGTGATTGATACGGGTATGGTTGTCGATGTGCTGGCGTTTGCCAGCCACGAACAGACCATTCAAGGAACATTCCGCGGCGGTATCCAGATCGCTATGAATATCGCTGCGCGCCAGACCACTGCCCAGCGCAAAATTATGATGCATAAAACGGCTGTCTCGCGCTTGCTTAACGTAAGTACCGCCAAAATGCTGGGCTTTTTCAGCTTCGAGTTGCACTTTATACAGTGTCAACGCGGCATTGCCAGCCAGCAAGCATTCGTTAACCGAGGCGGTGAAATAGCTATCCACGCTACCAACATAGGTTTCGATGATTTCCGCTTCAGCTTGCTCGTTGATCACCAGCAAATTACGGGTTGCCGCCAGCGCATCGGCTTGGGTCACCACATGCAGAATCTGCAGCGGCTTAGCCAATTGCTGCTTGGCGGCCACTTCGATAACCACACCGTCAGCAAACCAGGCATTATTGAACGCCACCAAATTATGTTCTGCGCTAGTAACAGCTTGGCCCAAGCGACCTTCCAGCCAAGCCGGATCGGCTTGCAAAACCTGCTTCAAACTGGACACAGAGACGTTGCCAGCCAGGTCTTGCAGACGTGACAAGGACTCAGAAAACTGGCCATTCACCAATACCACACTCGCCGCATCGTCCAAGCGATAGGGCTGCAACCACTCTTCATCGACATTCAGACTGTCACTGGCCGCAAACAAGGTTTTATTCAGCGCGGACAAATTGGTATAGCGCCATTCTTCTTCACGATTACCCGGAAAGCCACTGACGCCAAAAGCCTGCAAGGCCTGGTTTCTAAAGCCTTGTAGCCAAGGCACGTCCAAGCCCGGCAAACTGGCTGCCAGGGCCGGATATGCAGTCAAATACGCTTCGCCACTCATGCCGCTTGCCCTTCCAGCCAGCTATAGCCTCTTTCTTCCAGCTCCAGCGCCAACTCCGGCCCGCCGGATTTAACGATTTTGCCGTCCGCCAATACATGCACCACATCGGGTTTGATGTAATCCAACAGCCGTTGGTAATGGGTAATCATCAGGAACGAGCGCTCGGCATTGCGCAAGGAGTTGACGCCTTCGGAGACTATACGCAAGGCATCGATGTCCAAGCCGGAATCGGTCTCGTCCAAAATGCACAATTTGGGTTCCAATATGGCCGCTTGCAAGATTTCATTACGCTTCTTTTCGCCACCGGAAAAACCTTCGTTCACCGCGCGGTACAAAAACTTTTCGTCCATCTGCAACAGCTTGACCTTGCTTTTGACTATGGTCAGAAAATCCATCGCATCGACTTCCGGCAGGCCATGATGTCTGCGCATCGCGTTCAGCGCGGCTTTTAGCAGATAAATATTACTGACGCCGGGAATTTCCACCGGATATTGAAAAGCCAAAAACACACCTTCGCGGGCGCGGATTTCCGGGGCTAGTTCCAATAAGTCTTTGCCTTGGTAAGTCACGCTGCCTTCAGTGACGGTGTAGCCGGCTTTACCGGACAACACATGCGACAAGGTGCTTTTGCCGGCACCGTTCGGGCCCATGATGGCATGGACTTCGCCTGGGTTTATGTCCAGGGTTAGGCCTTTTAATATGGGCTTGTCGTTGATGGATACGTGGAGATTTTTGATGCTGAGCATACGTTTAGTCACCTAAGTTTTTTAAATAATTCCGAACCTTATCGTTCCCACGCTCCGGCGTGGGAACGCAGTTGTCGACGCTCCAGCGTCACCATTTGGCCTGGCTAGGCTTTTAAACCTAGCACTTTAACCTCTGTTTTTCTGTCGCTATCGCGACGGTGTTTTAAAGTCGGGTCTCGGCCCGACAGCCGAGATACTTTTCTTTGCTTATCCAAACAAAAGTATCCAAAAGAAAAGGCCCTACAAATACTTAACAGAAAGCCACAATTTCTAAGTCAATTAGCTAGGTTCATTCCATTTAACCAATTGGCTAGCTACACCTTTCCTAATAATTTATTTAATTCAAAAATCACATTGCAACATTCAATAATTGAAACAATTAACAAAAACCTCGTAAAGCCTGGAGAATCAAAATCGATTCTATTGATTATAGATTCCAATTCGAATCTCTTGGTTTTATCATTATGAAAAAACTCAGCATTTAACCAAATATCAATTAGCTTCTCTGAAGTCAACTGGACGTCATCAATTATTATATGCGTTGAATGAAACAACCCCTGCTTCCATAGGCTTTTAAGTGATTTGGTATGATTCCTAGCATCAGGCACATAACGATCGATAATTTTTAAAATTTTAAAAAAATTGCAAGGTTCGTCTTGAAGCCAGAAATGTCTAAACGTCATTAATAATGAATCGAAAGCTTCCTCAGATGGTAATTGAAAACGATGCGATACTCCTTGATGATTAATATGTAAGTCAGCAATTGGCATATACTCACGCCTTACAATGCTATTACAATATAATTTATCCGCTCTTTCTTTGAATATTCTTATGCTATCCAAATCCTTTTGTTCTGCTTGGTTAATTAACAAAGCAATTTTGGAATCTATCACATCAACATCTCTTTGCTTTAATTAGCTCAACAGATCAAAAACCGTATTTAAGTTTCGCTAACGCGAAGCCAATTTAATGTCGGTTCTCGCACCGACAGGCGAGATACTTTTCTTTGCTTGTCCAAAGAAAAGTATCCAAAAGAAAATACACCCGGATGCCGCTTGCTCCCTGCGCTCCTCGCTTTTGAACGGGGTTGCCGAAAGGGGCTTCCTGCCCCTTCGGCAACGCGCCGCATCCCTGCGGCGCCCCTACGGGCTCATCCGTTCAAAAGCTCCGGTGCTCGGCGCGGCATACGGGGCAAGACCATCCGCCGCCGAAGCTATCCATCCTAAAAAATCAAAATCTTAGGATTTGCTGAGCGGAGTGAAGCGCATCTGTCGCGAACGATGCGCCTCCTAAATCCAACACAAACAAAATAATCTAACCACTATCAATCCCGCGACGAGGTTCTTCCCGTTATTCCTCCCCGAGCATCGCAGCTTTTGGCGAGATCGGCCCGCAGGGGAGCGGCAGGGATGCCGCTCGTTTTCGGAGGGCCAGGGATGGCCCTTCCGAAAACCCTCGCCAAAAGCGAGACGCGCAGGAAATTGGCGGAATTCCGGGTGGCCTTTTCTTTGGATACTTTCTTTTGGCCAAACAAAAGAAAGTATCTCGGCTGTCGGGCCGAGACCCGACTTAAAAACAACCCGTCGCGGCAGCGACACCTTAAAAGCAAAAGCCCCTCACCCTAGCCCTCTCCCTGAGGGAGATGGAACGAAAAACCTTTTAACCAACGGCCCCTTCCAAACTAATCCCCAACAACGCCTGCGCCTCAACCGCAAACTCCATCGGCAATTCCTTAAACACTTCCTTACAAAAGCCATTCACAATCATCGACACAGCATCTTCCGCAGACAAACCGCGCTGCTGGCAGAAGAACAATTGGTCTTCGCTAATTTTGGATGTGGTCGCCTCATGTTCGATCTGGGCAGTCGGTTGCTTCACTTCCACGTAAGGAAAAGTATGCGCACCGCATTTGTCACCGACTAACAGCGAATCGCACTGGGTGTGATTGCGCGCGTTTTCGGCGGATTTGGCGACTTTGACCAAACCGCGATAGGTGTTCTGCGCCCGGCCGGCGGAAATGCCTTTCGACACGATAGTGCTGCGGGTGTTCTTGCCGATGTGGATCATCTTGGTGCCGGTGTCGGCTTGTTGCAGGTTGTTGGTCAAAGCCACTGAATAAAATTCGCCGACCGAGTCGTCGCCCAACAACACGCAACTGGGGTATTTCCAGGTGATGGCCGAGCCGGTTTCGACTTGGGTCCAGGACACTTTGGAGTTATGCCCACGGCATTCGGCGCGTTTGGTCACAAAGTTATAGATACCGCCCTTGCCGTCTTTGTCGCCCGGATACCAGTTCTGTACGGTGGAGTATTTGATTTGCGCATTGTCCAAAGCCACCAGCTCTACTACTGCCGCATGCAGTTGGTTTTCGTCGCGCATCGGCGCTGTGCAACCTTCCAAGTAGGAAACGTGCGAGCCTGCGTCGGCAATAATCAGGGTCCGTTCGAACTGACCGGTGTTGGCGGCGTTGATCCTGAAATAAGTGGACAATTCCATCGGGCAACGTACGCCTTTAGGGATGTAAACGAAGGAACCGTCGGTAAACACTGCCGCATTCAGCGCGGCGAAAAAATTATCGCCGGTCGGCACTACGCTGCCTAGATACTGTTTTACCAGCTCGGGATGCTCGTGCAAGGCTTCGGAGATCGGGCAGAAAATCACGCCTGCATCTTTGAGCTTGCCTTTAAAAGTGGTGGCGACAGAGACGCTATCGAACACCGCATCGACCGCAATACCCGCCAGCCGCTCTTGCTCATCCAGCGGAATGCCTAATTTTTTGTAGGTATCCAACAATTCCGGATCGACTTCGTCCAAGCTTTTCGGACCGGCCTTTTTCGACTTAGGGGCCGAGTAATAGCTGATGGCTTGATAGTCGATAGGATCGATTTTGAGTTGCGCCCAGTCCGGCGACGGCATGGTTTGCCAATGCCGAAAGGCTTTCAGGCGATATTCCAGCATGAACTCCGGCTCGTTTTTGACTTTGGACAGCCGGCGAATCACGTCTTCGTCCAAGCCGGGCGGAAAAGTATCGACTTCCAGTTCGGTCACAAAGCCTTGTTTGTATTCCTGGCTAATTAACTGTTCAATTTCTTGGGCGCTAGTAGACATAATCGTTTTCAATAATTAGCGAAACAACTGGTTAACCGGAATGAAGACTTCTTCCGGCTGCTTAAATGGCAAAATCAGATCGGCTAAAGTCACCGATTCGAGTGCATTGGCAATTTTTTGGTTGATTAAGTGCCAATTGCCTTGAATCCGGCAACCGCTGGCTTGATCACAACCTTTGTGGGAAGCGGTACACTCGGTCAACGCAATCGGCCCTTCCAGCGCACCGATCACGGTAGCCACCGTAATCCGGCTAGGCTCTCTGGCCAATGCATAACCGCCCTTGGCACCCCGCATGGAATTCAACACGCCAGCCTTGAGCAATATTTTCAATATTTTACTGACAGTGGGCTGAGCAATGCCGGTGGCATCGGCAATTTCCAGAGCGCCGTGTACGCGGCTCCTATCTTTGGCCATATAGCTCAAGATCACCGTTGCATAGTCGGTCAGCTTACTTAGCCTTAACATTACACTCTCTTTTCATTTAGGACTATTTTAGTCTTATTTAAATCCTGAGTAAATAGCTTGGTTATTAAATTTTATGCTTCCCTGCCACTCATATCTTTTTAGCACAGCTACACTGTCACGCACTTCTACAAAATTATCGATCACACACACCAAAAAATGTCGTCGCAAAACTTTTCCCTGAAATTCTTGGTTTTTTGCAATACACTTCTTTGGCAATACAAAATACCCCGTTTCTTCAAGTTAAAGCCATGACCCAATATCGCCGACCCATCGTGTTGATGTATCACGGTACACCCGATGCTCAGCCAGAGTCACATTACTCGATTCACGCCGGCTTATTTGCCAAACATTTGCGATATTTGCAGCAAGAAGGCTGGACAACGGTTTTGTTCAAAGACCTGCAAGATGTCGACGCACTGCCTGAAAAAAGCGTTGTGATCACGTTTGATGATGGCTACGAAGACAATTATCACGGGGCCTTTTTGCCGCTTATGTCACATGGCATGAAGGCAACTTGGTTTATCGCCACCGACTGTATAGGCGGTCATGCTCATTGGCTGGGCAAACCATCGACACAAACTCAAATGTTAAATTCGGAACACCTGCTTGAAATGCACGTAGCCGGAATGGAAATTGCTTCGCACACTTGTTCGCATCCCGACCTTTCCGTACTCAGCCTTGATCAACAACAATTAGAACTTACAAAAGCCAAAGCGGTATTGGAAGAGCTACTATCCACCCAAGTAAGCAGCTTGGCTTACCCATTTGGCAGATTTAATGCCGATTCGGTTACCGTAGCCGAACAAACCGGTTATAGCATGGCCTGCACCACCCGCCCCGGCTGGTTTGACAGCGAACCGAACCCGTATATGGTCAGACGTATTGCCATATTTTCCGGCGACAGCGTTAGTACTCTGGCTCGCAAACTAAACTTCGCAGATAACGACGTATCCTGGAAAAAAATGACTCGCTACTATGCCGACCGTGTTTGGGATAAACTAATTCACAGCTTCTGATTGCAAATATCGATGCGTACTTCTGGCAAAACCTGTATGAGCAGTGATGAAACTACCTAAAGAGGTTTTTCCAGGAGCAACCCTAGCAAAATCTTTTGCACCGAGTTCCAACATCCCAAATCTTATGCACATGACTTTGCCCGGCAATTCATCACTAAACCCTGCGTTTTGATATAGAAAATGAGCCCGGAAAACGCCCCCAAAAAACTCACCTTCGCTTTTTGCACATACAACCGCGCAAACAGATTGGAGAATCTGGTTTCGGCCATGCGCGCTCAATCTTGCCCGATTCCATTTGAAATTCTTGCGGTTGACAACAATAGTAGTGATTCGACAGGCGACATATTAAAACAACTTACGCAATTACCCGGCCCGGTGCTACGTTACGTTCATGAGCCAAATCAAGGCATAGTGGCCGCGCGTAACAGAGCAATACTAGAAGCGATGGATTCCGACATTCTAGTTTTTATGGATGATGACGAATTACCAAGAGCAGGGCTACTAGAAGCAGTTGCAGATGCCATTATAAATGAAGGCGCCCAATGTGCCGGGGGCAAGGTTTACATTGATTTCTCCCAATACTCTCGCCCGGCTTGGCTTGAAGATGAGATGCTTGGTTTTTTAGCGGCCGTCGATTATGGCAGCTCCCCATTTTGGATTGAAGACCCAGCCACACCGATTTGGACAGCCAATATTGCATACGATATGCGACTATTCCGCAGCGATCCTTCATTACGTTTTGACGAACGATATGATCGAAAAGGTAAAGCCATTGGAGGAGGGGAAGACTTAGCAATGTTTAAGAGTTTATTCAAACAAAAAGCTCGTATGCGCTATCAACCGAAAATGGCTGTCATCCACTCTATAGAACCTTGGAGATTAACTCGTCGTTATTTCCTAAAGTTGCATTTTCTCGCCGGACAAAAGTCCGCGTTTTATGAGCTACCGATTTATGAAAAAAGTTATTTAGGCATTCCACCTTTTCTAATTTCTCAAGCCGTTAGACAGCTTTTCAAATGGATTAATCTAATAAGATCCTCAAAACGCGCTAATATTCGACAGTTAATGAATGTTACCTATTCACTTGGCCAAATTTATGGTTGTTTCTTACGCCAAAAATATCAACATGATGCGTAAAAAATGACGATGACAACCTGCAATATTTCACACACCTAAAAAATACACTCTCACACAAAGTGCGCGATATAGTTGTCCTTATATTTTTAGTAATCTGCATAGTCGCCGCGTTGAAAAAACCGTGGTGGGGCGTGCTGTCTTTAGCAATATTCAGCTATTTGAATCCACACGCCTATGCGTGGGGAGCCGTGCGCTCACTTCCGGTATATTATGTACTGTTTCTGGTCGTTGTAGTCAGTACACTTAATACAAAAGATAAACAGCCCATACCCAAGGACTGGCGGATTTATACTTTCATAACACTGTGGTTCTATTTCATATTTACCACAACTCAATCTCCATTACCGGAGGTGGCTTGGGGAAAATTTTGGTTTGTCACTAAAATATTTATACCGTTCTATTTCACATGGGTCCTGATCAATACCAGAGAAAAACTATATTATTTGATTTCCACCATAGGCATATCTATTGGCATAGTTGCAGTTAAAGGCGGTATATTCGCCATACTGACCGGCTTTAGCCATCGAGTATATGGGCCACCCAATACGCAATTCGAAGACAATAATTTATTTGCTGTAGCGATGCTTATTTCAGTTCCTCTCCTATTGGTTTGGGAAAAAGAATTACAGAAAAACTGGCTTAAAAAGGGAATATTACTCTCTATTCCGATTATCTATGCAGCATCCTTATCATCATGGTCTCGAGGCGCCTTACTTACCATGATCGCCTTGACATTTACGTTGATTTCAAACAGCAAACGTAAATATTTGATGATTCCACTGGTAATTGGCGGCGCATTTTTCGTCATCCCCTATTTACCTGAAGAATGGTTTGGACGCATGCACACCATGGAGACCTATGAGGAGGACCTTTCTGCCATGTCGCGAATTGAGGCATGGACAGATGGCTGGAATCATGCGCTGAGCCACCCATTCACTGGCGCGGGATTCGATGGCTGGTTACATGTGACCATGCGCGACTGGCACAGTTCTTATGTCGAAATGCTTGCGGAACATGGCTTCATTGCATTTGGATTGTGGATTTCATTGATAGTGGGCAGCGTATTCGGCTTAACCAGCTTGTCCAGACAAGCGAAGAGTATAGAAGGCATGGAATGGGTCCGCCACTATAGCCTTATGGTCAGAACATCGATCATTTGCTATATGGTTGGTACCGCCTTCCTCGGCTTATCATACTGGGATTTAATATATCATTTAGTCTTCATAGCCATGTTAATTAAGAAATTTGCATTGCAAGAGCTTTCGGAAAAAGCACAAGCAACTGAACAGCAATACAAAAAAAATCGAAAAATAATAATCTGACCACCAAAATCCAATCGAATAAATAGAGATGGAAAAAATATTGCTACCCCTCTACTGCTCTTCCGTCGCCGCCCTGCTTTGTACTATTACATTAACCTTTCTAACATTACACAATTATTCTCGAACCGGACCCGGCATCCAAAAAGAAATAGAAAAAAAATTTGGATATTATGTAGTTTTCGCTCTATCGAGATTAGCCTTATGGTTATTTACTATATTTTTTCTAACATCCTTTCCGGGTTCCATTGCAGCTTATTCGTTATCAAAGCTTACGGTATTGATTCAATTTGACTTTACCACCAACCTAATCGGCTGCCTTATATCAACCACATTAGTTACAACTTATTTTTTTTTACATCAACTACTATATACTCCCGGCACCATTCAATTATCTTTCCAGTATAGATTTTCCAGGCTGTTTGTTATATGGAAGGTGCTGTCCCCCGCATTAATAACTGGCATAAAATATTCATTACTTTTATTTCTGTCTATAACATCCGCAATCGCCCTATTTTTTGCTATCGAAGAAAATAATACGCCACTAATAGCCTACATATTAGCCTTGGCTTGTTTATATGCTTATATTTATTCCGCAACAATCAGTAACGAACCTACGATCGGCAAAGCCACAACCCAGGTAAAGCCTAACGTAGTAATGATAGGATCGGATACGTTACGACATGACAGATTAGGCGGCAGTAACTATCATAGAAATCTTACCCCCAATATCGATAAATTAAGCGCAAACGGATTACGACTCTATAAATGCATTACCCCTGTAGCTAGGACGGCGCCAAGCATTGCATCTCTATTCACTGGTCTATGGCCTCATAACCATAAAATTCGCGATAATTATCCATCACAGGCCGACTGTAAGTTACCGCAACCTTCGTTGATTGATATTCTGAATGAGCATGGTTACCTGACTGCATCCATCTCCGATTGGTGCGGAGCGGATTTCGCAAAGTTAAGTTTTAACTTTAAGGAACTCTCTGTCGCTGAAGATCAATGGAATATAAAACTGCTACTAAGACAAGGCCCGTCTTTAATTAGAAACGTCCTGTCGCTGTTCACAAATAATGCATTAGGAAAACGCTTCTTACCCGAGTTCTATTATCTGGCTGGCGTACCTTTAACCAGGAACTTGGGCCGCGAATGCCGCCAGCTAATTGCCCGTTCTGCTAAAAACTCACAACCATTTTTTATTAACTTGTTCACTTCGACCACCCACGTCCCGTTCAATTCAGAATATCCTTATTACAATTTATTTACCCCAAAAGACTATAAAGGTGAATCACGGTTTATTATGACGCGCCTGGCATCGGCGGAAGAAATCATCAAAAAACAGGAAAAAAGTTCCGAGTTTTTTGATGTACCGCAAATCATTAATTTATATGACAGCTGCGTCAAACAATTCGACGATGAAGTCGGAAAAATAATTGATTATATTGAAAAATCGAGTTTATCTGATAACACCATCATAATCATATACAGCGATCATGGGGCGGATTTTTTTGAAACCGGATGCTGGGGACAAGGCAATACCTTGGTCGGCGATGATCCTAGCGGGAGAATTCCGTTAGTGATAAAAGGCCCCGGCGTACCTATTGGTATCAATTTTGAGCCAACTACCCGATCTATAGATGTAATGCCAACTTTATTGGACTTGTTGAATATTCCTATTCCAACAAACCTGGATGGTATTAACTTGATTCCGTATGTAAATACACAGAAATCGCCAGAGCTTTTTGCCTTTCAAGAAACAGGAATTTGGTTAGGTAAAATACCTGGCTTACACCCCGAACAAATTTCATATCCGAACATTGTTGAATTACTGGATATTCCGGACAAAAAATCTGGCACACTGGTAGTCAATGAAAAGCATTATCCTACTGTTATCCGTGCGAAAAGCCGTTCCATACAAAATGAAAAGTGGAAGCTAATATATATAGCAACTTATACCAAGCCTGTTTATCAGCTTTACGACTTAGAAAACGACCCGTATCTAGATGTAATAGCGTCTTATCCCGACATATTTACGGCACTTAAAAAGCAATTAAATCGCCACATTGAAAGCGACCCATTGTTTAAAGCAGTAGATAAAACGCAAGAATTATTCCTGTGCTAACGGACTAACTGGAATTATTCAGCGATAATACTCAAGATACCAAGCAACAAACCGCTCTATACCCTGCTCGATAGTTGTATTTGGTTTATACCCAACATCTGCGGCTAACGCTTCTACATCGGCAAAAGTATCTGGAACGTCACCAGGCTGCAATGGCAACAAGATTTTCTCGGCTGTTTTGCCGAGAAAACGTTCCAAGGTTTCGATATAAGACATCAATTCCACTGGATTCTGATTACCAATATTGTAAACCCGCCAAGGCGCTTTGCTTGTACCGGGATCGGGGGTTGCTCCGCTCCAATACGGATTGGGCGAAGCATTATGATCCATGGTGCGAATCACGCCCTCAACAATGTCGTCTATATAAGTGAAATCACGCCTATGCTTGCCATAGTTAAATACATTGATTTTTTCGCCATTTAAAATAGCCTTGGTGAACAAAAACAATGCCATGTCCGGACGACCCCAAGGACCATATACAGTAAAAAAGCGCAAACCCGTGGTAGGTAACTGATACAGATTACTATAGGTATGCGCCATCAACTCATTGGCTTTTTTTGACGCCGCATACAAGCTCAAAGGATGATCGACATTGTCATGCACAGAGAACGGCATGGATTCATTCGCGCCATATACCGAGCTGCTAGACGCATAGACCAAATGCTCCACCCGATTATGCCGGCAGCCTTCCAGGATATTGATAAAACCGACAATATTACTATCGATATAGGCATGCGGATTCTCGATGGAATAACGTACACCCGCTTGAGCCGCTAGATTAACTACTTTTTGCGGTTGGTATTTTTTGAATAGTGCTTCCATACCGGCTCTATCGGCAATATCCAACCTGACATCGGTAAAGCCAGCAAAATCCTTGATTCGATCTAAACGACTTAACTTCAGGTTAACATCGTAATAGTCGTTAAGATTATCGACGCCGATAACTTCGTCACCGCGCTCCAACAGCCTTAGCGCCAAATGATTCCCTATAAAACCGGCAGTACCGGTCACCATAATCTTCATTTTTAGAGCCTTGCGTCTGTTTGATCTGTAGGAAACAAGTATTTGAGATCATAAATAATGGCCTGCGAAGTGCCCAACGCCCTAATGTCCGAAATTGCCATTTTTTTGAATTGATCATGAGCCACGGCGAGAATGACTGCGTCGTATTTTCCGGTCGCCGGTTTATCGACCGGAGTAATACCATATTCATGATTCGCTTCCTCAGAATTAACCCAGGGATCGTAAACTTCGACATTTACACCATAAGTTTCCAATTCAGCAACGATGTCCACCACCCGTGTATTACGAATATCAGGACAGTTTTCCTTGAAGGTCAACCCCATAATCAGCACATTAGCTTCCTGCACATGCACACGTTTCTTCAGCATCAGTTTTACCAATTGCGAAACGACGTAGACACCCATGCCGTCATTGATACGGCGCCCAGAAAGAATCACTTCGGGGTTGTAACCAATCGCTTGGGCTTTGTGGGTTAAATAGTAAGGATCCACACCGATACAGTGTCCGCCGACCAAACCGGGCCGAAACGGCAGAAAATTCCATTTAGTGCCTGCGGCGAGCAAAACTTCCTCGGTATTTATACCCAATTTATTGAAGATCAAGGCCAGTTCGTTGATCAAAGCGATATTCACGTCGCGCTGAGTATTTTCAATGACCTTAGCAGCCTCGGCAACTTTGATACTACTGGCTTTGTGCGTGCCGGCAGTAATGATGCTTTTATACAAAGCATCGACTTTTTCGGCTATTTCCGGGGTAGATCCCGAGGTAACCTTTAGAATATTGGTCACGCGGTGTTGTTTATCACCTGGATTGATACGCTCCGGGCTATAACCCACGTAAAAATCCTGATTAAACCTTAGACCGGATACTTTTTCCAGAATCGGCACGCAGACCTCTTCGGTTGCACCGGGATATACAGTCGATTCGTAAATAACAATATCACCGACTTTAATAACCTTCCCCAGCAAGTCGCTGGCCTTTTGCAAAGGCGTTAAATCCGGTTGTTTATGTTCGTTGATTGGCGTAGGGACCGTGACTATATACACCGAACAATCGGCTATATCTTGTAAATCGGCACTGTATATCAGCAGTTTGGCTTCGGCAAGTTCTTCTTCGCTCACCTCCAATGTATGATCGCGACCAGATCGTAACTCTTGGATTCGATGCTGGTTAATATCAAAACCAACGGTTGGATATTTGCGGCCAAATTCCACAGCTAGCGGTAATCCCACGTAGCCAAGCCCAATCATGCCGATTTTAATGTTATCTAACATCTAGTAAATCCTCCTCCGCCCCACTTTGAGTATTAATGGCACTAAATTATTTTTTGACTACACAGCCCCAAGCCATCAGCCAGGCCTGAGCCTGATAATTCTCCGCTGTTTTAGGCAAGTTGCCGCTCAACACCATCGCCAAGGTATGATTGATAATGCCGAAGAAATAAGTGTAGGCCAATAACGGATCTATCGCCTTCATTTCGCCGTCTTTAACGCCGTTCTGAAAAATTCGATTTATTTTGGTAAATGCCGCAGTTTCCAGCAAAGGCTTAGGTTCCGCCAAAAACTCCTCGCTCTTTACAAACAACAAAAACTCGACAATCTCCGGTGCGTCGTCAGTCAATTTGAATAGTAAATCGACTATTTCTCGCAATTGCTCGGCAGCCTTACGATTCCTGCGGCGAATATCGTCAATCGAGATACTCAGACTATCCAGTATATTTTCGTGTAAGGCTTGCGCTATGGCTTGCTTGGTTTTGAAATGTTGACTTATGCCGCTACTGGTTGTTATGCCGGCTGCATCTTTTATATCGGTTAATGAGGTATTGAAATATCCCTTCTTGGCAAACAACTTTAAAGCGGCCTGCAACACTTCATCCTGACTAATAGTTTTATTCGGTTTATTTTCTAGTTCTAATTCTTGTTCCATGCTCTTATATACAGCTTTACCTGCTGTTTACTCTCTGTTGTGGGCAGTATGGATACTGCTTTATTATTCGTTGATGGTCGAGAACGCCGCGACAAGGTAATTAACCATCGACCATAAGGTTAAAATTGCCGACAAGTATAACAACCAGTAACCCATGGTGTTGATAGGCAGACCTAATAAATCATCCCGATAAAGCAACAAACTGACTGCCGTCATTTGCGCCGTGGTTTTCCATTTTCCCAACTGCGAAACCTTAACTTTGGCACGCTGACCGATCTCGGCCATCCATTCTCTCAGCGAAGCGATCGCAATTTCCCTGCCGATAATAATAGCTGCGGGTACCGCAAGATAGGGATTCCCCTGAGCCTGAACGACCAATACCAACACAAACGCCACCATCAATTTATCAGCCACCGGATCCAGAAATGCCCCGAACGCGGTTTGCATATTCATTTTTCTGGCCAAGTAACCATCCAACCAATCGGTAAAGCCCGCAACCAAAAAAATTGCAGTGCAGGCCAGATTCGAATATTGCCACGGCAAATAAAACACAATGGCCAATAACGGAATCAGGGCAATCCGTAACAGGGTTAAATAGGTCGGAATGGTGAATCTAATGGCCATCTTGATGGTGAAATGTGTCGTAAATTCGCTGCGCTAATTGTCGGCTAATGCCATCTATACTGGCTAAAGCATCCACACCCGCGCTGGACACACCCTGTAACCCGCCAAACTGTTTCAGCAACACCTGTCTTCTTTTCGGCCCCAGTCCGGCAATATCTTCCAATACCGATTGTTTGTTAACCTTAGCTCGTCGCTGTCTGTGTCCGGTTATCGCAAAACGATGCGCTTCGTCGCGAATCTGTTGAATCAATAACAAGGCGGAAGCACCCGGTGTCACGTCCAAGGGCTGCCGATTACCCACCAAAATGATCTTCTCCATTCCGGCTTTGCGATCAGGGCCTTTGGCAACGCCGACTATCATAACATCGTTTATCTCCAATTCAGCCAAAGCCTTTTCCGCCTCGGCGACTTGGCCTTTGCCGCCATCGATTAAAAGAATATCCGGCGCCGGATGCTCGCCATTCTTCAAGCGATTGAAACGTCTGAAAACGGCCTGATGAATTGCGGCATAGTCATCGCCCGCTGTAATACCTTCTATATTAAAGCGTCGATAATCGGATTTCACCGGCCCGTCTCTATCGAACACCACGCACGACGCAACAGTCAGTTCGCCTTGGGTATGACTAATATCGAAGCACTCCAAGCGGCTTGGCGTTGTATCACAGCCCAATTCTTGCTGCAAACTGATAAAGCGTCCTTGCAAGCCCTGCCTGTCGGCCAGCTTGGCACTTAAGGCATTTTCGGCATTAGTCGCCGCCATTTGCAGCCATTTACTTCTTTCGCCGCGCACATTGCAGGCAATCGCTACCGCATGTTTAGCCTGTTCGCTCAATACCTCAGCTACTAAAGCCGATTCGGGCAACGCATGACTGACGATCAATTCATGAGGTACTGTTTTGTCCAAATAATATTGGGCGATAAACGCCTGCAAGATTTCCTCGGGCTGATTTTCATCGCCGATTTTTGGAAAAAACTGCCGGTTACCCAGATGCTGGCCGTTGCGGATAAAAAACACCTGCACACAAGCCGCACCGTTTTTAGCCGCGCAAGCCACGATGTCCACATCGCCTTTTTCGCCTTCCACCCAATGTTTTTCCAACACCGCGCGCAAGCGGGCGATTTGATCGCGATAAGCGGCGGCTTGCTCAAACTCCAATTGCGCGGCAGCGGCTTCCATTTTGCCGACCAAGCGATCTATCAGTAAGCCCCCCTGCCCCTCTAAAAACAAAATCGTATTTTCCACATCGTTGGCATACTGTTCCTTGCTGACCAACCCCACGCAAGGCGCGGTGCAACGCTCAATTTGATGTTGTAGACAAGGCCGGGAACGGGCGCTGTAATAAGAATCCTCGCATTGCCGCACCGGGAAAATTTTTTGCAATAACTTCAAGGTTTCCTTCACCGCGCTGGCACTGGGATACGGCCCGAAATACTTACCGCGCCGCTTCTTGGCGCCGCGATGAAAAGTCAGTTGTGGAAAGTCGTGAAAGCTGGAAATAAACACATACGGATAAGATTTATCGTCGCGCAAACTGATGTTATAGCGCGGCTTGTGACGCTTGATTTGCTGGCTTTCCAGCAGCAAGGCCTCGCCTTCGGTATGCGTAACGGTGACTTCTATCCCCGCCACTTTGGCAACCATCGCCTGTTGTTTCGGCGACGCGGCATTGCTTCTAAAGTAACTGGACACCCGGTTCTTCAGATTCTTGGCCTTGCCGATATAAATAATCTCCCCCTTGTCGTCCAGCATCTTGTAAATGCCGGGCCGCTGGGTCAATGTCTTAATAAAGGCTTTAGCGTCAAAATCGACGGGCTGATTTTCAGTCACGAGCAGACAGCAAGGTTTGAATGGTTACGAACACAGCTGCCAGCATCGCCATACTCAAGCGTTTGGTTTGCACGTTATAGCGGCTGCAATGATAAGAACTAACTAGCATATTGCCGTCCGGCAGTTCAAAGCTGACATGATGGGCAAATTTAGCCGCACTGCTTTTCAGGTCATAGGCACGCAACACCGCTTGATGGGCGATATTGCCCAAGGCCAATATCACCGCACGTTCCGGCAACGTATTAATTTCTGCAGCCAGATAAGGATTGCATTGTTTAATCTCGTCGCCGGTCGGTTTGTTTTGCGGTGGCAAACATTTCACTGCATTGGTAATCCGGCAGTTACTCAGCTGTAAACCATCAGCCAAATTGGTCGATTCCAATTGATTGCTGTAACCGAAATCGTACAAAGCCTGATACAGCAACAAACCGGCGTAGTCGCCGGTAAAAGGTCTGCCGGTAGCGTTCGCGCCGTGCATGCCCGGCGCCAAGCCGACGATCAGCAACCGCGCTTGCGGATCGCCGAACGGCGCCACGGGCAAGGCGTGATAGGCCGGATATTTCTCCTTCACCTCGCAAAGGAATTCGCTTAACCGCAGGCATGCCTGACAGTCTTGATTAAAATAGGATGAATAAGACATAAAACGATAGACGCTCAAATTGTCGGAATTTTACCTGAGCCCGAGATTTCTTGCGCCTCTCGCGTTGGTTAATTGCTCTATTTGACCTTACAACAACACTAAACACAGGCCACAACAAATAGTGCAACGCCCATTATTCGTCACCAAACATCAATAGCGGTGATGCTCGTAACACTCCTGATCGCCTATTTGGATTAAATTACATGGGAATAACGAACGCCATCTTCATTTCATACCCTCATCGACCACTAACAACGGCGTACTGAATTCCAGTCAAAAATGACAAGTATCGGATAACCGGGCTGAAAATAAATCAGCGCTCTTGGCCCGGATGTTGCCATTATCAATAGCCAAACCTAAGGAACAAAAGGGGTGGGAATCAATAAATATCAGCGCAGGATTACGCTAAATGTTTGTTATCGCAGAAAACCGTGGTATTTTTACAACAAGCGTAGCAAAAATCGCACTTCCTCCTTTGGTTTTTAATGCCTGTTTTTTTAAACCCCGGCCTTAACCATCCCTTTCAAAAGCAACGAATTATCAATTTTTTACACCTCATAACGGAGTCTTTATGTTTAAGAAGAGTTTACTGACATTAGCCACAATAACAACGCTCGGTTCGCTGCCGGCAGCACAGGCCGACGAGTTCCTTGACGACAGATGGTACGCGGCACCATTCGGCACCTTCGTGCAACCTGGTGGTGATCGTAACGCTCATAGTGGTTGGGGCGGTGGTCTCGGCCTAGGCAAAATCATCAACGAACATTTTAACGTTGAGATCAGAGGTTTATACCAAAACCTGGAAGGTGCGAAAGCTAACGGCAACTGGGATTTGACTGGCGGCACGGTCGATGCGCAATACTACTTTTTCAGAGATAAATTCTCACCTTATGCAGTAATTGGCGTAGGCGGCATAAACTCTACGCACAATGGCGACAGCGGCGCGGGTTTCATCGGCGAAGCGGGAGCGGGTTTTACCTACGAACTGCACGATAACTTCCTGATTCGCAGCGACGTACGCTACCGTTACAACAACAACTTCAATGCCAAGCTACAACCTGGCACCGAAGAATTTCATGACATGACGGTTAATCTGGGTTTCGTGATTCCGTTCGGCGAAAAACCTAAAGCCGCTGTGGTTGCTAAAGCCGAGCCGACTCCGCCTCCAGCGCCTATGCCGGCTAAACTGGATTGCTCGAAAATGGATGACGACAAAGACGGCGTGAACAACTGCCTGGATAAATGTCCTAGTACTTTGCCGGGCGTTGAGGTCAGTATCTACGGCTGCTGGATCGTTGATGTTAAGTTCGACAATGACAAAGATGTTATCAAACCGCAGTATTTCCCAAAACTGGATAAAGTAGTTGATCGTATCAAACAGTACCCTGGCACAGCGTTTGAAGTGCAAGGCCACACCAGCAATACCGGTTCGTACAAACACAATTTGAAGTTGTCAGAGCGCCGCGCGTTGGCTGTTAAAAAATACCTGACAAAGGGTAGCGAGTCACCAAATATATCTTCTAAAGGGTATAGCTGGGATCAACCTATCGACACCAACGAAACTGAAGAAGGGCGCGCCAACAACCGCCGTGTGCAATTGGAAGTGGACAACAAAACGCAACAGCCTTTGAAAAAGTAAGAAAACCTGATCAATCCAATTAATTCAGAGCAAAGCAAACCCGCCGCAAGGCGGGTTTTTTGAATCGTGCACGCAACGAAGACCTAAATGCTTCACGCCGAATAAACTACAAACTCAAGGCCCTAAATTCCGCGCAAGCGCTTGAGCGTTGCCAAACGCGCTCAAACTCCTCGCGCAATGGCCGATTGCGGGCCGGTAAATTTGGACTCCAATGTCCCTCGTAGCAATTGCCAAGCAAGCGAAATAAATAACCGTCGCTATCATTCACCACGAAAGCAGAGGCATATTGCAAATCCTCGGCCTCATCGGGCACACGAATCAGCACATACGATGGCAAACGCTGAGCCAATTCCACTACAGGATGCACCTGATGGCGCAAGCTAGTCGAGTCCTGCACAATGATCTGCACGCTAGCATTACGATTTCCGAGTGCAAACTGTTTCAGCGCCTCGACAAGGTCTTTTTGCCCATACAAGGCATGTTCCAGATCTCGGCTATAGATATAAATCTGTCTGCGCGCCGCCATCACCAATTGCCGGGTAGCGGTTAAGGTCGATTCCACTGTTTCCAGTCGAACCGCCTCAATAGCCGCCTCTCCGGTCTGAGGTGTCGATCGCACTGCTTGCTCGCGCGGCGGCAATATGAGTCGGATAGCCTGATGCGGAATACCGGCTTCAGCAAACACATCGCCTTCAATTGTAAACCCGAATTTTTGGTAGAAACCCAATGCGGTGAGTTGTGCGCTGGCGGTGACGCCAGTCAGGCTCAGTTTGTGCGCTTTGTCGATCACGGCACGCAGCAAAGACGCGCCGACACCTTGCCCCCGCCATTCGCTCAGAACGGCCATCCGCCCGATTTTGCCCTCCGGCGAGAGCCGACAGGTAGCGATTGGCCGGAAATCCGCATCCCGCACCAGAAAGTGCTGGCAATCCTGATCCAGTTCGTCGAATTCCACCTCAATCGGTATTTGCTGTTCGACTACGAACACCAAATTTCGCACATACCGTATATCCTCAAAATCAACGGCATAACTGGCGGGTTCGAGATAACAGTTGGCGATTTGCATAACGCGACGAATGTGTATTAAGTGAAATGATTAGTGTAGATACACTCTGCCGAAAATTCGACTCGGCAGGCTAATTGTTCACGTCGGTCGCGCAAACCGACCGCCCGCTCAATCCTCCCTTTTTATCTTCGACTGCAAATGCTCGGCAAGCCGTTTCATTGCTTCGGACGAGTCGTCGGCCGCCAGATGGACATTGATGATACTGGGCATTTCATGGTTTGCTAGGGCATTTAGCAGAGCGACTTCGAACTCGCTTTCCGTAGCCGCCTCGTAGCCCGCCAACGGACCGAAGACTTCTCCCAAACGGTCGAAGCGCCATGGATTAATATCGTTGAACGGGCCTTCCAGAATACAGCGTTCCGTACTGTAACCGCCGTTGTTAAACACCACCACGATGGGATTCAAACCAAGACGCGCATGGGTGGACAGCTCAGTCCCGGTCATTTGAAAAGCGCCGTCTCCAACCAAAATTAACGCACGCCGATCAGGACGCGCAATTTGCGCACCGAGCGCGGCGGGTACGGCAAAGCCCATCGTGGTATAAAAAGCCGAAGCCAGAAATTCGCTCTGCTCGTGCACGCGTAAATCGATAGCCGCAAACAGGCAATCGCCGACATCGCAAACCACGATCATGTCGTTGCTCAGCGCACCATTTAGCCTCTCAACCAATCGAGCTGTAGTAATTGGCCGGTCGGGCTCGGGAAACGCAATGCTTGCTGATGGCTCAGAGCTGGATACCACACTTCCTCCGCTGAATGTGCCAACCGAGCCGGCCAAGGCATCGAGAAAATCTTCCAAGGCGATGCCAGGATAACGATGCGCACTGATCACCACCTCGTTCAACGCCGCGCGGATGGTGGAATGGGAGTTTAATTTGGCGGTGTAGATGCCGGTATCGATTTCATTCAAAGTCACCCCAAACATCAGCAGCAAATCGGATTGTTCGACTCTGTCGCGCACGGCCTCCGAACTCATCGCCCCTTCGTAAATCCCCAGATAAGCCGGATGCCGCTCAGACATCACTGATTTACCGGTTAGCGTAGCAACCACCGGCAAGCCGGTACGCTCGACAAACTCGGCCAAAGCCGCTTGCAGCCCGCGCCGATGCAATTCAACGCCCGCGACGATCATAGGCGACTTGGCGTGTGCTAACAGCGCCATAGTCTCCGCAATCGCTTCGGATAAAGCCGCTTGGTCACTGGTAAATACTTCCGCCGTCTCGGTCGGCATTGGATAGCCTTCCGCCATCACCAAATCACGGGGAAGCTCAATGTACACCGGTTTACAAAAACGGCGCGCAGCTTCGATGGCATGGTCGATTTGCCGAAAGGCGATTACCGGGTCGTTTAGTACCACCGACGCACAGCTAATCCGTTCAAAAATTTCCCTCTGGAAGGTGAACGGCCCGAAGCGATGGTGAATTAACGGATCGTCTTTTTGCTCGCTGACGCCGGGTGCCCCGCTGATAAGTACCACCGGGGACGACTCCGCGTAAGCGCCGGCAATCGCATTCACCGTGTTTAAGGCGCCGACGCCGTATGTCACTGCCAGCGCACCCATACCTACGCAACGCGCATAGCCGTCGGCCGCAAAGGCTGCCGAATCTTCCCGGGTGGTGCCGATATGCCGAACCTGACTTTTTATCATCAGATCATAAAATCCCAGCACGTAGTCGCCGGGCACACCAAAGATGTCTTTTACGCCGGCCTGATAGAGGCGTTTGAGGAGGTATTGTCCAATCGTGTCGAATTTGGCAGTACTCATGCGCTTTGGAACCTCCGAATAGATTTAAACCCTGAGCACTGACACGTAGTTGATCAATGCCGCTCAACCGTTTTAACAGGACGATTAGGGGTCAATACTGCTAAGCCACATCTAAAAAGTCAACATACATTCATAGCTCAACAAAATTTCAGCCACAAAAAAAGGGCCTTGCGGCCCTTTCTGTTGCAGTGTCAAACGAACTTAAAACCTATTCGCTATCGACTTCTTTCATGCTCAAGCGCACTCGGCCTTGACGGTCGATTTCCAGCACTTTTACTTTTACGACATCGCCTTCCGACAGTTTGTCGCTGACTTTTTCCACGCGCTCGTCGGAGATTTGTGAAATATGCACCAAACCGTCTTTACCCGGCAGGATGGTCACAAACGCACCGAAGTCCATCAAGCGTACGACTTTACCTTCGTAGACTTTGCCTACTTCGACTTCCGCAGTGATTTCTTCGATCATGCGTCTGGCTTCTTCACCAGCCGCTCTGTCGACAGAAGCAACATTCACGACGCCATCGTCGGTCAAATCGATGCTGGCACCGGTTTGTTCGGTAATGGCGCGAATGGTGACGCCGCCTTTACCAATAACTTCACGGATTTTAGCCGGATCAATTTTAAAGGTGATGATGCGCGGCGCGAAGTCTGACATTTCAGAACGGGTGCTGGACAAGGCTTTGTTCATCTCACCCAAAATGTGCAGACGGCCTTGTTTGGCTTGTTCCAGCGCGACTTTCATGATTTCAGCGGTAATGCCGTCGATCTTGATGTCCATTTGCAGCGCGGTGACACCGCTTTCGGAACCGGCCACTTTAAAGTCCATGTCGCCCAAGTGATCTTCGTCACCCAGGATGTCTGACAAGACTGCAAATTGATCACCTTCTTTGATCAGACCCATCGCAATACCGGCGACGGGCGCTTTGATCGGCACACCGGCATCCATCAACGCCAAGCTGCTACCGCAGACTGACGCCATGGAGCTGGAGCCGTTGGATTCGGTAATTTCTGAAACCACCCGAATCACGTAAGGGAATTCCGCCATATTCGGCAATACTGCCGCCACACCGCGTTTTGCCAAGCGGCCGTGACCGATTTCCCGACGTTTTGGCGAGCCGACAAAACCGGTTTCGCCTACGCTATACGGCGGGAAGTTGTAATGCAGCATGAACGGGTCTTTATACTCGCCGGACAACGCATCGATGATTTGCGCATCGCGTTCGGTACCTAGGGTTGCTACGACCAAAGCTTGAGTTTCGCCACGTGTAAACAACGCAGAACCATGAGTTCTAGGCAGTACGCCGGTTCTGACGCTAATCGGTCTGACGGTGGTCAAATCACGGCCGTCGATACGTTTGCGGTCGTTCAGAATCGCACCGCGCACCACGTCGTATTCCAGATGTTCGATGACGTCACGAATGTCTTTTTCGTTATACAGGCCATCGGCAGTCAGCTTTTCAACTACCGCGCTCCTGATTGCGCTGAGCGTGTCTTGTCTAAGCAGTTTTTCCGCGACTTGGTAAGCCGCCTTGATGCTTTGCTCCGCTTCGGCAGCCACTGCGGCTTTCAATGCGGTATTAGTTTCCGCTGGTGTCCAGCCGACAGCTGGCGTACCAACGGCAGCGGCGAATTCGTTAATGGCATTGATCGCTACTTGCATTTGTTCGTGACCGAACAATACCGCGCCCAGCATCACTTCTTCGGATAACAGATCGGCTTCGGATTCGACCATTAATACCGCATGTTGAGTACCGGCAACTACCAATTGCAGTTGCGATTCTTTCAACGCTGGTTTGGCTGGATTCAGCAAATATGCGCCGTCTTTATACCCGACACAAGCGGCGCCCAACGGACCGTTGAAAGGCAAGCCCGATACAGCCAAGGCTGCGGAAGCGCCTAACAGGGCTGGAATTTCGGTATCCACTTCAGGGTTCAGTGATACGACAGTAGCAATAATCTGCACTTCGTTAGTGAAGCCTTCCGGAAACAGCGGACGAATCGGTCTGTCGATCAGGCGGGAAATCAGGGTTTCTGTTTCGCTAGGACGGCCTTCACGTTTGAAAAAGCCGCCGGGGATTTTACCGGCCGCAAAGGCTTTTTCCTGATAGTTAACGGTAAGCGGGAAAAAATCGCCGCCGCTAGCTTCTTTTTTACCCACTACTGTCACCAGCAGCGAGGTGCCTTCGACATCGATCATTACCGCACCATTGGCTTGGCGGGCAATTTCACCGGTGGATAAGGTGACGAGACGATCGCCGTACTGAAATTCTTTCCTGATAGGATTCACTATAAGGTTCCTTTGTTTAAAGGTTATGCTGAAATGTGCTTTAAAGCAGAAACGGCGCCCGATGCGCCGTTTCCATTTTTGTGCTACTTACGAATGCCCAAACGTTCGATCAACGAACGGTAACGCGCAACTTCTGTGTTTTTCAGGTAATCCAACAATTTGCGGCG
Source organism: Methylomonas albis (assembly GCF_014850955.1). NCBI lineage: Bacteria > Pseudomonadati > Pseudomonadota > Gammaproteobacteria > Methylococcales > Methylococcaceae > Methylomonas > Methylomonas albis. The sequence goes on along the minus strand of NZ_JACXSS010000001.1, from coordinate 1,498,940 downwards.
TTGGTTTACCATGCGCAGCAAGCCGCGGCGCGAGTGATTGTCTTTTTTATGTGCTGCAAAATGCGGAGTCAGTTGATTGATGTTGGCGGTCAACAAGGCAACTTGGACTTCCGTTGAACCTGTATCGGTGTCTGACAAACGATATTCTTCAACGATTGCTTTTTTTTGTTCTGCGGTTAATGACATTCTTAATCCCTATCGATTAATTTTGATTAAATAAAGGCCATCGTTTGATGACCGTGTAGCCGCGTTTCCACAATAGGGTGTAGAAACTTTGCGGTTTTTTCCTGAATAATCAAGCTGTTTGATCATCCAAATGAAATAGTTTTCTTGGTGCTAGTTTACCATCCAATAGGATTTCCCCCAACCCTAAAAAAGTCTGTTGCGAGTATATTCTGACCTGACCGGCCATACCGCCGTTAAAGGCTATGCGCTGACCCTGCTTGATTTTTTCGGCCTGCTCTAAGGACAAGGACACGTCCGGTATGCTTTTCAAGGGCACATCCAGTGCTATCAGTGTATTCTGCAATTGCGCGAAGCCCATAGCCTGCAACTGCTGCAAGGTATAAGCTCGATCCAGATCGAACATACCAGCTTTAGTTCTGCGTAGCGCTGTGACCGTACCGCAACTACCCAGCCACTGACCAATATCTTCGGCCAACGATCTTATGTAAGTACCCTTGGAGCAAAATACATCCAGCGTCAATTGCCCCACTTCGGCATCGACATTTAACAGCCGCAATTCATAGATAGTAATCGCCCTGGGTTGCCTGTCTACGGTCTTACCTTCCCTGGCCAACTCATACAATTTCTTGCCTTGATGCTTCAAGGCCGAATACATCGGCGGCACTTGCTCGATAGAACCGGTAAAATGTTGCAAGCAAGCCTCTAACCGCTCGCTATCCAAGGCCGGCACCGGCATTTCGGCGACGATTTTACCCTCACTATCGCCGGTATCGGTCATTACACCCAGCTGTATTGTCACCTGATAACGCTTATCGTCATCCAACATCAATGCCGAAACTTTAGTCGCCTCGCCAAAACATAAGGGCAATAAGCCGGTCGCCAACGGATCTAACGCCCCGGTATGGCCTGCCTTGTTGGCGTTGAACAAGCGCCTAACTTCCTGCAAAGCCTGATTGGACGATGCGCCTAAACGTTTGTCGAGTAGCACGATGCCATGCACATCGCGCCCGGACTTACGTTTTGCCATCAATCGTCCTGTTGCGGTTTATCCGCGACTGTCCCCGACGCGGCGCTAGCGTCCTCCCCTTCATTGTGATGTACATCACCAAGTAACTCGGCGACACGCATCCCGGTATCGAAGGAATGGTCGTAGTAAAAATGCAGCTCGGAGATATGCCGCAAACGCATGCGTCTGGCCAGCTCATGCCGAATAAACGGCGAGATCTCGTTCAACACCTTCACATTTGCACGCTTAGCGGCATCATCCCGAGCATCCAACACCGTCACGAATATCTTGGCGACCGCCAAATCTTTGGACAATTCGACGTCGTTGATCGTCACAAAACCCAAGCGACTGTCGTCGACATCACGCTGTAGTATCGACGCCAATTCTTTCTGCATTTCCGACGCCACCCGCTGGCTGCGGCCGAACTCTCTTGCCATGATTTAGATTTCCCGTCTGACTTCGATACGTTCAAAGACTTCGATATGATCGCCATTTTGCACATCGTTGTAATTCTTCACGCCGATACCGCACTCCATGCCCATCTTCACTTCATTGACATCGTCTTTGAAGCGACGCAAGGATTCCAGCTGTCCTTCGTAAATCACCACATTGTTCCGCAATACCCGAATCGGCAGATTGCGCTTGACGAAACCATCGATAACCATACAACCGGCAACCGCACCGAATTTCGGCGAACGGAACACATCCCGCACTTCGGCCAGACCGACGATTTTTTCCTGGATCTCCGGCGCCAGCATACCGCTGATCGCCCGTTTCACTTCGTCGATGGCTTCGTAAATAATGCTGTAGTAATGCAGATCGATGTCTTTTTCTTCGATCAATTTCCGGGCTACCGCATCGGCACGCACATTGAAACCGATCAGAATCGCACTGGAAGCCAAAGCCAAGTTGGCATCGCCTTCGTTAATGCCGCCGACACCGCCGAAAATGCATTTAACTTGCACTTCTTCGTTAGACAAGCCGACTAAGGATTCGCGCAACGCTTCCAAACTGCCTTGTACATCGGTTTTGATAACGACATTAAGCGTGGAGGTTTCGCCGGCTGCCATCCGCGAGAACACGTCGTCCAATTTGGACGCATGTTGCGCGGCGTGACGGTTGGAGCGTTTACGATCTTCCCGATGAGCCGCCAGTTCGCGAGCAACGCGTTCGTTTTGCACCACCAGAAATTCGTCGCCGGCGTCCGGTGTACCGGACAAACCAAGAATTTCCACCGGCATACTGGGTCCTGCCGATTTGATAGCGTGCGCATTCTCGTCGAACATAGCCCGAATCCGGCCATATTCGTGTCCGCAAAGCACAAATTCGCCTTTGCTCAACGTACCTTTTTGAATCAGTATGGTCGCCACTGCACCGCGGCCTCTATCGAGACGCGATTCGATACAAATACCGGAAGCGATACCGTCAATCGGCGCTTTCAACTCCAGAACTTCCGACTGTACGATCAGCGCTTCGATCAATTCATCAATACCCGTACCGACCTTAGCCGATACTTTGAGGAATTGCACATCACCGCCCCACTCTTCGGGCACCACATTCAGCGTGGCCAGTTCTTGCATCACTCTGTCAGGATTAGCTTCCGGTTTATCGATTTTGTTCAATGCCACGATGATAGGCACATTAGCCGCACGCGCGTGATCGATCGCTTCTCTGGTTTGCGGCATCACGCCGTCGTCGGCAGCGACCACTACGATAACGATATCAGTCACTTCCGCACCGCGAGCCCGCATCGCGGTAAACGCGGCATGGCCCGGTGTATCCAGAAAGGTTACCGCACCATGATCGGTTTTTACCTGATAAGCACCAATATGCTGGGTAATACCGCCCGCTTCGCCGGCAGCCACCCGCGTTTTGCGGATGTAATCCAACAAAGAGGTTTTACCATGATCGACGTGACCCATGATGGTGACGATAGGTGCTCTAAATTGCACTTTACGTTCGTCCGTTTCACCTTGTACTTCGGCCAGCATTTCCTGCTCAAAGTCATCTTCACTCTGCATGATGGCTTTGTGACCCATTTCCTCGACCAAAATCACCGCCGTTTCTTGGTCGATGGTTTGATTGATCGTAGACATAATGCCCAGCTTCATCAAATGCTTGATGACTTCCGCTGCCTTAATGTTCATTTTTGCAGCCAAATCCGAAACCACGATGGTTTCAGGAATGGTCACATCGTAGACAGTCGGTGCGAGCGGTTTTTCGAATTTATGCCGACCTTGATTAAGATCCGGTTCGAACTCCGGTTTATCCCGACGCGAAGGCCCTTTGCCTTTTTTGCCTTTGGCGCCACGACGCGCCGCATCGCCACCACCACCGATATCGCCATCGGTCGTTGGGCCACGCGTAGGTTTGAATTCGGCTTTTTTCTTATGCAGCGTAGTTTGCTGCTGTTTGGCTTCGGCTTTTTGTTTGACTTTTTCGGCGGTTCTTTGCACCGCAGCTTCCAGCCTTTCTTTCTTTTCTTTTTCCAAACGCTGCTCTTCGGTCATCTCCGGAACAGCGCTCGGCACATGAGCATCGACCTTGGCGACCACTTCAGACTGCGCTTCCGCAACCACTGGCAATTCATTAGCCTCCTGAAGCTCCGCAACTACCGGTTCCGCAGCGACCGATGCAGCCGACGCTGACACTTCAGCAGACTGGACCACATCCTGACTGACCACTTGCTCATCTTCAACAGTGGGCGCGGACTTTTGTTCGTGCAGATGTTTGCGTTTTTCTTCTTCGATGGTTTGTTGCCGCTTCTGTACTTCCAAGGCTTGCTTGGCTAATTCGGCCTGTCTCAGATCATCGTTACCCGAAGCATCGCTGCGCTTGATGTACGTTTTTTGCTTACGCACCTCAACACTGACGGTTTTAACGGCTGTACCCGGCGGGGTGGATTGTTTTAATTCGGTTTTGGTACTGCGTTTCAAGGTAATGCGCTTGGGGGCAGCAGCTTCCTGATCAGCATCCGACTTGCCATGGCGCTTACGCAAATGCGCAAGTAGTTTGACTTTCTCTTCGTCATTTATCAAATCGTCGGGCTCGCTGGCTGTCAAACCGGCTTCCTTCAATTGTTCTAAAAAACGCTCCAAAGGGATGCCAACAACCTCTGCCAATTCCTGTACTGTTTTATCGCTCATAGTATCCTCCTGCCTCAGCCCTTATCCTCTGCGAACCAAGATTCGCGGGCTTTCATGATTAGTTTACCAGCACGCTCCTCGGTCATGCCGGTAAATTCGATAATGTCGTCTATCGCCTGTTCCGCCAAGTCGTCTATGGTGACGATGCCTTTGGCTGCCATTTGATGCGCCAGTTCTTCGTCCATATCTTCCATTCCCAGCAATTCCTCGCTAGGCACGGCGGTTTCAATTTTTTCTTCGGATGCGATCGCGCTGATCAGTAAAGCGTCTTTAGCGCGGCTACGCAAAGCTTCCACCAACTCCTCGTCGAAGCCTTCGATTTCCAGCATTTCGTCAACTGGGATATAGGCAATTTCTTCGATGTTATTCAAACCCACGTCTACCAAAATACCGGCAATTTCTTCATCGACATCCAGCAACTCAATGAACTGCTGTTTGGATTTAGCCGCTGCTTCATCATGATTTTTATCGACTTGCGCGGCATCCTGAATATTCAATTCCCAACCGGTCAACTCTGTAGCCAGACGCACGTTTTGACCGCCACGACCGATGGCTTGCGACAAGCTGTCGGTAGCAACCGCCACATCCATGCTGTGCTTATCCTCATCCACCACTATCGACTGAATCTCCGCCGGCGACATGGCATTGATCACGAATTGCGCGTCATTGCCGTTCCATAAAATGATGTCGACCCGTTCGCCGGCCAATTCATTGGAGATAGCTTGCACTCTGGAACCGCGCATACCGACGCAAGCACCGATGGGATCAAGGCGCGGATCGTTGGCTCTTACCGCGATTTTAGCGCGGGAACCAGGATCACGGGCCGCAGCCAGAATATCGATCAAACCTTCGCCAACCTCCGGCACTTCCAAACGAAATAAAGCTATCAATAATTCGGGAGCAGTGCGACTGACGAACAACTGCGGACCGCGCGGCTCTGAGCGCACCGCTTTCAAATACCCGCGCACTCTATCACCCATTCTAACCGGCTCTTTCGGGATCATATCTTCACGGGCAATGTATGCCTCAACATGACCGCCCAAATCCAGATAAACACTGCCTTTTTCCAAACGCTTCACGACGCCGGTGACCAATTCGCCAACCCGATCTTGATAAGCTTCGACAATTTTCTTACGCTCGGCTTCGCGAACCTTTTGGATAATGACTTGTTTGGCGGTTTGCGCGGCGATTCGGCAAAAGTCAACCGATTCGATCTCTTCTTCCACATAATCGCCGATTTGAATATCAGCATTATCGAATTGAGCCACTTCCAACAATACCTGCCAGCCGGGATGTTCGACATCGCCGTTGACTTCCGGATTGACATCGACCACCAACCAACGCCGGTATGTCGAATAATCGCCGGTATGACGATCAATAGCCACCCGAGCTTTAATTGGATTTTCGTAACGTTTGATAGTCGCCGCTTCCAAAGCGGACTCAATGGCCTGAAAGATAATTTCCTTGTCTATTTCTTTTTCGTTAGCAAAAACGTCTGCTACTAATAAAATTTCTTTATTTGCCACTGCGACCTCCTTTATTGAGTAAGTAATCCGGCACCAAGCGTGCCTTGCTCATTGCCTGAAACGGGATGCTTAATAACAGCTCGCCATCCTGCAACAGCACAGTCTCGCCTTCGACGGCCTTAATCTGCCCGGTAATTTTGCGGCGTTTATCGATGGGCTTGAATAAACTCACCAGTACAGTGCTCCCCAAAAAGCGTTGAAATTGGCTGAGCTTGAAAAATGGCCGATCCGCGCCAGGCGAAGAAACTTCCAAATGATATTCGCCTTGAATCGGATCTTCGACATCCAGCGCTCCACTGAGCTGATGACTAACCTTGGTGCAATCTTCCAGCAAAATACCGTTTTCGCTATCAATATAGATGCGCAACATACCGTGCGTCGGATGCGGGCTGTACTCGATCCCCACGCACTCATAGCCAAGACCTTCGACAATTGGCTCGATCAAATCCACCAAATGTTCAGGAGCCTGTTTCATTAACGCCTCACCTTTTCAAACCCAAAAAAAAAGAGCCTCAGGCTCTTCCATAAACAAGCAAAACCCGTGGGCTTCGCGTTTTCGAAAGCCCACAAAAGAAAAAACCCCTTATAGGGGCTTTCTTAGCAAAACCACGCTTGAGACAGCATCGAGGAATAATCCCTCAGTTATTGAGACTTTAGATCTCGCAAACCACGCTTCCCAGGAAACAATTTTCCGCCCGGAGACTGCAGCGAAAAATTAAAAGCCGGATTATAACCAGATCTTTCAAGGATGTAAATCAACATTAGCATGTCGCTGACCAGGGTTGACTGCCGGCACCGACTCCCTTCCCTGTGAACCGTCCGCATGCAACAGTATCCGCACCGCGTAGACATTGTCAGTCAGCCAAAAAGATATTAGCCATCAAGCACGACAACATCGCTCTGAGCACAAAAAACATCTTGAGTCGGGGATCAGAAATTAACTCTTAAGCGTTCTACAACCGTAGCCGCCCGCCAAATTGGCTTGAATTGACCCATGAAAATCCGCCTGTCGCCCTTTAATGCAACACAAAAACTGTGATTTTGGATAATTTAGCCGAACAGCTAGTATTTGAAGGGAGTGCTTGCATGCAGGATGGTGCCCAGGGACAGAATCGAACTGTCGACACGAGGATTTTCAGTCCTCTGCTCTACCGACTGAGCTACCTGGGCAGCGACCTAACCTAAAACCAGAATGGTGCCCAGGGACAGAATCGAACTGTCGACACGAGGATTTTCAGTCCTCTGCTCTACCGACTGAGCTACCTGGGCGTCAAGAGCCGCGCATTAAACTAGGTTATAAACGATTAGTCAAGAAAAATACCTTTAAGCCCACCTAACTGGACAGCAAGCGGGGATTTATGCAATTCTTGCCCACCACAAATTCCTGGCATTTCTCCTATGAAATATCAGGCTTTGACCGCACATTAGCCAATTCCAAACAGCCTCAAGCAAGCGAGACAGATATGCAAGCTTTTTCCGACATCCGCGCCCTGATCATAGACATGGATGGCGTCCTTTGGCACGGCGACCAAGCTCAAGCCGGTATCGTTGAGTTTTTTCAGACCCTGCGCGATTTAAAACTGCCTTTCATCCTGGCCACCAATAACGCCAGCCTGACCGCAGAGCAGTATGTGGTCAAGCTGGCGAAAATGGGCGTAACGGTAACGTTGAACGAAATTCTGACATCGGGCATGGCCACCGCACTTTATCTGTCCGAACGCTACGACCCGCTAACTACCCGCATATTTGTAATCGGCGGGATAGGCGCCCGACAACCTCTAATGGATTTAGGCTTTACACTGACAGGGCTGAACGACACCAACCCTGATCAGCGCGCGCACCTCGTAGTGTGCGGCATGGACCGAGAGTTGAGCTGGGACAAGCTGGCCACCGCAACCCTGAATCTAAGGGCCGGCGCTCACTTCATCGGCACCAACGGCGACCTGTCCCTGCCGACCGAACGCGGCGAGACGCACGGCAACGGCGCTATTTTGGCAGCACTGACCGCATCAACCGGCGTCAAGCCGATGATTATCGGCAAACCCGAACCGATCATCTACCGGCAGGCTTTAAGCCTGCTAAACGTCGATACGGCCTACACTATTGCTATCGGCGACCGACTAGACACCGATATTTTGGGCGCAGTACGCACCGGCATCCGCAGCCTGATGGTACTTAGCGGCATATCCACCAAACAAGACGTCGCAGCAGCCGATTTCGGCCCGAACTGGATCGTACCGGACATCCGCGACGTCACTACACTATTGCGGAACAACCCACTTTAAGCTCATCCCACACCAAGACAGCGGAGGCGAATCATGAAAAAATTTATCGACAGCCCGGACACCTTATTGCAAACCAGCCTACAGGGCTTTGCCAAAGCTCATGCCGACATCGTGCAATTCAATCCAGATCCGCGTTTTGTGTATCGAAACGTCCGCAAAACCGGCAAGGTAGCGCTGATTTCCGGGGGCGGTTCCGGTCACGAACCTTTGCATAGCGGCTTTGTCGGCGTCGGCATGCTGGATGCGACCTGCCCCGGCCAGGTATTCACCTCACCGACGCCGGACCAGATGCTGGCCGCCGCGCAAGCCGTGGACGGCGGCGCTGGCGTGCTATTTATTGTTAAAAATTACGCCGGCGACGTGATGAATTTTGAAATGGCCGCCGAGATGCTGGACCTACCGAACGCCAGCATTTTGATCGACGACGATATTTCCTTACCAAAAACCCACAGCATAGGCCGTCGAGGGGTAGCCGGCACGACTATCGTCGAGAAAATCGTCGGCGCCGCCGCCGAAAATGGCGCCGACTTAGCCACTTGCAAGGCGTTGGGCGAACGCGTCAATCGAGCGACCGCTTCCATCGGGGTAGCCTTGAGCAGCTGTACAGTACCGGCCTTAGGTCATCCGACCTTCGCCATCGCCGATGACGAAATCGAATTGGGGGTTGGTATACACGGTGAACGCGGCCGAGAAACCGTGAAAATGATGAGTGCCAGCGAAATTGTCGAACAATTAGCCGGGCACATTGTCGACGAACTGAAACCGGCTGCGGGACAAGCCGTTTTGCTGCACGTGAACGGCTTCGGCGCCACACCGCTAATCGAACTACATTTGATTTACGAACTGGCCTGGCAATATTTCAGCAAACGCGGCCTGATCATCCAGCGCTCCTTAGTCGGCAATTTCACCACCTCGCTGGATATGGCCGGCTGCTCGCTAACTCTAACGCTGCTGGATGAAGACATGCAGGGTTTATGGGATGCACCAGTGAATACTGCTGCACTGCGTTGGGGCTGTTAATAGGACCCAAAGCGCAAAAGCCATTGGACCGAACAGCAAAACGGGAGCGACGACCACTCCCGCCCCCTAATCGCAGGATTTTTTCAACACCGCGGCTATAGCCGTAATCATTAACTGCGCAGTCTTGGCGCCGGCATCGATATGGCCTTTACTGCGCTCACCCAGAAACGAAGCGCGACCCTTGGTGGCCAGCATATCCCGAGTAGCTTCCACGCCATCTGCCGCCACTTGGCAAAGCCGATCCAGAATCTCCGCTAGCGATTTACCGGCAGCAGCCTCATCTCGTAAGGCCAAAGCCACCGGCACCAACACGTCCAGCATGGTCTTTTCGCCAACCTCGGCCTTGCCGCGTAGCTTCACAGCCTCGACAGCCTGTAGAAATGCGTCAGAAAATCCGGAAATATCGATGACTTTATCTCGACCGCTCTTGGCCAACGCGATAAACAAAGTCGCATACAAGGAGCCGGAAGCACCTCCCACAGCAGCCATCACCGTCATGCCGATTTTCTGCCACGCGGCAACCCAGTCGAGCGGCGCGATCTCACTCGCATGCTCATGCAAGGCCTGCAAACCACGCTGTAAATTAAATACGTGGTCGCCGTCGCCTATTGCCTGATCCAGCTCGGTTACTTCCTCGGCATGCGCCGCAATATCGTCGATAAGCGCTTGAATCAATTCCGGAAACAATGATGGGGTCAATGACATGCAGCCTCCGCGCAACAAAACAATCTAGCTGATCAGCATAGCTAAAACCCACTACTACTGCAATGATGTGGCGGGCGCCAGTGAGCCCGAAACGCTCAGGGGATGAGTGAAATAGCCTCAGATTTATCTATTTTCCAGAGCCAGCGCATCCAACAACGGCAACTCAGCATCCGCGTCATACACGCTGAAATGGTATTTTTCCTTCAAGTATTCCAATAACCAGGCATTGGTATCGGCTCGGCGTTGCCCGGCAGCTTCGTTCATTTGCTGCAAACGCTGCCGTACGGCGTGCTGCGGCAGCAACAATAGCTCTATATCCGCCATCGACACGAATTTTTCCGGATCAGGGTTCTTACCGTTAAAAATCTTGAAAAGCTGATGTTTTTTTAAGCCCAAATGGGTATTGAGCTCGTCCTTAAACTCGATAAATAAGGGCAACAAATCGCTGCCGACACAGGTGTCTTCATGCAGCTTGTGTAAACGATTTAGCAAATGATAGACCGCAAACCGGTACAATTCGGACTCGCGCACAAACAGCCGAGCAGCCATGGAACGCACGGCAATCCGGTCGGAGTTGTTCAACCGGATCGAAACGATGTGCTTTTTATCGTCTAAAAGATGTTCGTTTTCGTTCAACGCAAGTCCTTTGTGAGTATATCGCCGGCAAACTCAAACCGATCGAAACAGCTTAATTTGCACAAATCTAAAGCATTAATGTTACAGATTTATAACAAACTCCCCGACGCTCGAAAATTTCCTCCCAGCCTCGCCGATAATGCTTTACACAGATACGAAACTACCGGCTTTCCAGGAAAAACTATTTATTGCTTATGTCGGATTAAAAAAATATAATCGCGCGCTTTTTTCGAGCGAATAGCGTTTTTTCAAAACACTTTCAGAGTCTTAGCAAAATGACCAGTCACATCATGCCTACTTATGCCCGCCAGTCGGTCACTTTTGCACGCGGCGAAGGCGCGTGGCTGTGGGATACCGATGGACGTCGCTATCTCGACTCAGTCGCCGGCATTGCAGTGTGCAACCTGGGCCACGCCCATCCGGCCGTGTATGAAGCGCTCTGCCGGCAAAGCAAAACCTTGCTGCATACCTCTAATCTTTACGGCGTGGCGCTACAGTCGCAACTCGCGGATAAATTAATCGAGCTGAGCGGCATGGATAATGTGTTTTTCAGCAACTCCGGCGCGGAAGCCAACGAAGCGGCGATCAAAATCGCCCGCAAATACGGTCATCAACAAGGCATCGACAATCCCGTGGTTTTGACCATGGAAAAAAGCTTCCACGGCCGGACCATGGGCACCCTGAGTGCCACGGGCAACACCAAGATCAAACAAGGTTTCGAGCCCTTGCTGGCCGGGTTTATTCATGTACCTTACAACGACATTGCGGCTATCGAAACCGCCATCGCCGCCGATAAAAACATCGTCGCAATCCTGGTCGAACCAGTGCAAGGCGAAGGTGGCGTGAATATTCCGGCAGCGGATTATTTGAATCAAATTCGCGATCTATGCGACCGGCATAATTTGCTGATGATGCTGGACGAAATTCAAACCGGTGCCGGCCGTACCGGACTTTTTCTGGCGTATCAACATAACAGCATCCTGCCGGATGTTTGCACGATGGCCAAAGCCTTGGGCAACGGTGTGCCGATTGGCGCCTGCCTGGCCAGAGGCAAAGCTGCAGACGTATTACAGGCCGGCAATCACGGCTCGACCTTTGGCGGCAATCCGCTCGCCTGTAGTGCGGCTTTGGCTGTGCTGGAAACGTTAACATCCGGCACACTGATCGCCGATGTGCAAACCAAGGGCAAGCGAATTTGCCAACTCTTCACAGACGCACTGGCTGACAACCCGCATATCGTCGATATTCGCCATAAAGGCTTGATGATAGGCATTGAACTAGACCGGCCTTGCGGCGAACTGGTTGGCAAAGCCTTGGCACAAGGTTTGTTGATCAACGTCACCGCCGATTGCACTATCCGTTTATTGCCGCCGTTGATTATCGACGACGCGCAAATACTAACGCTGACCGAAACCCTGTTAGCGCTCATTCAGGAATTTAGCAGACAATAACCATGCAACCCAGACACTTCATCAGTCTGCTGGATTTGTCCAGCGCCGAATTACACACCCTGATCCAGCGGGCGATTCAACTCAAAACGCATCGCGACCCGAACTATCAGCCTTTTAAAGGCAAAGTACTGGCGATGATTTTCGAAAAATCCTCGACCCGTACCCGCATCTCCTTCGAATCCGGCATGGCCCAATTCGGCGGCAGCGCTCTGTTCTTGTCGCCGCGAGACACGCAACTCGGTCGCGGCGAACCTTTGGAAGATAGTGCCAAAGTAATCTCCAGCATGGTGGATTGCATCATGCTGCGTACCAACGATCACGAGACAGTAACCACGTTTGCCAAGCACTCGAGAGTGCCGGTTATCAATGGCCTGACCGATTTATTGCATCCGTGTCAATTGCTGGCAGACATGCAGACCTATTTTGAACTACGTGGTGACATCGTCGGCAAAACCGTGACCTGGGTCGGCGATGGTAACAATATGTGCCATTCCTATATCAATGCAGCGCGCCAGTTCGATTTTAAATTGAACATCGCCTGCCCTGTCGATTACCGGCCTCTACAAAATATTGTCGATGCCGCCGGGCACAGAGTGGCGTTTTTCAATACGCCGGAACAAGCCGCGCAGCAAGCCGATTTAGTGGTGACCGATGTGTGGGCCAGCATGGGCCAGGAAGACGAACAGAAAAAACGCGAATTCGTATTTAAGGATTTTCAGGTCAACGCCAAAACCATGGCTGCCGCCAAATCCGATGCGCTGTTCATGCATTGCCTGCCGGCACATCGCGGCGAAGAAGTGACCGCCGAGGTTATCGACGGCCCACAAAGCGTGATATTCCCGGAAGCCGAGAATCGCCTGCACGCTCAGAAAGCGCTACTGGAATTTCTCATCTGCCGATAATTTCGCTAGAATCGCCGCTTTATTTAAGCCGAACGAAGAGTGATACTGTGAAAAAAACTTTTGCCTACATTTTTGCCTGTCTGCTGATTAGCCCGCTTGCCATGGCAAGAACCGCGTACGTTACCGACAAAGTCGAGGTACCACTACGCAGCGGCGAAAGCGAACGCACCAAGATTGTGAAAATGTTGGAAAACGGCATTCCGGTCAGCGTGTTGCAGGAAAGTACCGAAAACGGCTACACCTACATCCAAACCAATAACGGCGCGGAAGGCTTCATTCTAAGTCGCTACTTGACCGGCGAGCCCAGCGCCCGCACCCAACTTGACGCGATCACAAAAAAACTGGAAACACTACAAGAAGAAAACAAACTGTTGAAAACCGCGCAAGCCACCGGCCAGGAAGCCGGCAAAGAGCGTGACCGCCTCAACACCGAACTCAGCGAATTACAGCAAACCGCTGCCAATGCGATACAACTTAAACAACAGCGCGACCAATTGCAGGAGCGCGTGATTGCCGTCGAACGCGAATCGCAACAACTCAAGCGCGAAAATCAGGCGCTGACCGACAGCAGTAACCAGGATTGGTTTTTATACGGTGGCGGCTTGGCTTTATTCGGCGTTTTGCTGGGCTTTATTCTGCCCAAACTCAGCTGGCGCCGTCGCTCCAGCGGCTGGGACAGTTTTTAATTTTTAACTGATTTAACCGCGGGTTTGCGCCGAGGTTAATCAAACCCTTTCCACTGCGGCAGTTTACGTGCCGCTCTTTGCTTTCAGTAGGAATCATCATGCCTGCATATCGTTCTCACACCACCACTCAAGGCCGTAACATGGCGGGCGCACGCGCGTTGTGGCGCGCCACCGGCATGAAAGACGGCGACTTCAATAAGCCGATTATTGCGGTCGCAAACTCGTTTACTCAATTCGTGCCCGGCCATGTGCATTTAAAAGACCTGGGACAACTGGTGGCGCGCGAGATCGAAAAAGCCGGCGGCGTGGCTAAAGAATTCAACACCATTGCTGTCGACGACGGTATTGCCATGGGCCACGACGGCATGCTGTACAGCTTGCCCAGTCGCGATCTGATCGCCGACAGCGTCGAGTATATGGTCAATGCCCACTGTGCCGATGCGCTGGTGTGTATTTCCAACTGCGATAAAATCACCCCCGGCATGTTGATGGCGGCTATGCGCATCAATATTCCGGTGATCTTTGTCTCCGGCGGCCCCATGGAAGCCGGTAAAGTACGGTTGGCCGAAAGCGCTGACATCAAGAGGCTGGACTTGGTCGACGCGATGGTCATGGCGGCAGACAGCAAAGTGTCGGACACCGATCTAGCAGCTGTCGAACGCTCGGCCTGCCCCACCTGCGGCTCCTGCTCAGGCATGTTCACCGCCAATTCGATGAACTGTCTGACCGAAGCCCTCGGCCTGTCGCTGCCTGGCAACGGCACCGTGTTAGCCACCCATGCCGACCGTGAACAATTGTTCAAACAGGCCGGTCGTCGTATCGTCGAACTAGCCAAACAATATTACGAGCAAAATGACGCATCGGTACTGCCCCGCGCGGTTGGCTTCAAAGCCTTCGAAAACGCCATCGCACTGGACATTGCGATGGGCGGTTCGACCAACACCATTCTGCATTTGCTGGCCGTGGCCCAAGAAGGCGGTATCGATTTCACACTGGCGGATATTGATCGCATGTCAAAAGTGGTGCCGCAGTTGTGCAAGGTGGCACCCAACACCAACAAATACCACATCGAAGACGTGCACCGCGCCGGCGGCATCATGGCGATTCTGGCGGAGCTGAACCGGGCTGGCCGCTTGCATACCGATGTACCGACCGTACACGCCAAAACTCTGGGCGATGCCCTGACGGAATGGGACATTGCCGCTAACCCGAGCGAAGCGGTAAAAAACTTTTATATGGCCGGGCCTGCCGGCATTCCGTCTCAGGTGGCTTTTAGTCAGAACACGCGCTGGCCCAGCCTGGACACTGATCGTGCCGAAGGCTGTATCCGCTCCATTGACCATGCCTTCAGCCAAGAAGGCGGGTTAGCGGTATTGCATGGCAATATCGCCGTGGATGGCTGCGTGATCAAAACAGCCGGCGTCGATGACAGCCTGCTGGTATTTGAAGGCAACGCCCATGTGGTCGAGTCGCAGGATGAAGCCGTGGAGAATATCCTCAGTGACAAAGTTAAAGCAGGTGATGTGGTAGTCGTGCGCTACGAAGGCCCGAAAGGCGGACCTGGGATGCAGGAAATGCTCTATCCAACCAGCTATATCAAATCCAAAGGTTTAGGCAAAGCTTGCGCGCTATTGACCGACGGACGTTTTTCCGGCGGCACCTCCGGCTTATCAATTGGTCACTGTTCACCGGAAGCGGCAGCAGGCGGCGCCATCGGCTTGGTGAAAAATGGCGACCGTATCCGCATCGACATTCCTAACCGCACCATCAATGTATTGCTCAGCGACGAAGAACTGGACCAACGCCGCACCGAACAGAACCAACTAGGCTGGAAACCCGCCAAGCCACGTGCGCGCAAAGTTTCGGTGGCGCTCAAAGCCTATGCCCATTTTGCCACGTCCGCCGACAAAGGCGCGGTGCGGGATTTGTCACGGCTCGAAGACCACTAAGCCGGCGAAGTGTCGAAAGATGGCTGAGATACAGTGACAGATAATTCGGATTGAGCACAGCGCGAGCGCTCAAAACCGGCTTAACTCTCTGCCCGGCTGAATCAGGCAGTCCAATCGAGCAGTTCCTTGATGTCATTCTACCCTTACCTCGCCTAAATCCACCTTGCCGATGAAACGCTTCCTGCTTCAACTTCTGCACATCTGGAAACAAAAACTAAAAATCTATGTCCTGGCCGGCTGGGTAGGCGCCGGCATGGGGATATTTTTATTAGCGCCCAGTTACGATTACATCAGTTCGCGCGAGCGCAACGCCGACCCAATTTCATCGCTCGAATTCGTGCTAGGCCAATTCACCGAGGTAATGTCCGGCCAGATCAACCAAAACAATTTGATCCTGTTTTATGCCGAAATCGGCGCTATATTGGGCCTGCTATCCTTGGGTTTTTATCAGATATTGCATAGACGGCTGGTTGACCTGGACGCGCTGAAAGCCGAACTGGAAAAGGATTTACCAACCATCATCCGTCAGGGTGAGGGGCCGCTGCTGGAGTTTAAATCATCGCTACGCTGGGACATTCAGGAGCAGCGCGTGAATAAAACACTGGAAGGCGTGATTTTGAAAACCCTGGCCGGATTCTTTAACAGCTCGGTCGGCGGTACCTTGCTGATCGGCGTGGCCGACAACGGCGAAATCCTCGGCCTGGAGTCCGATTTTCAAACCCTAAAAAAACCCGACCAGGACGGCTTCGAGCAAACCCTGATCACAAGTATTTCCACTAATCTCGGCGCAGACCTGTGTTCGCTAGTGCATGTGCTGTTTCATAAAATTGGCGATAAAGATGTGTGTCGCGTGATTGTTTTACCGTCACGTCGCCCCGTGTTTTTGACCCAAAGCAACACACCCAAATTCTTCGTGCGAACCGGCGGCGGCACACGAGACCTTAACATTCAAGAAGCATTGGACTATGTCGGCAGTCGTTGGAAAAATGCCAAGTAATCGGTCGCCGATTGGGTTTTAACGCCGGCAAGGTTAAACTTAATCAGTTAGCGACGCCGCAACCCATTTGTAAATACACCATGGAATATCAATCAACCTTCGTCAACTGGTTCAGAAACTCCTCCCCCTACATTCACGCTCATCGCAATCGCACCTTCGTGATTTTTTTCGGGGGTAATGCGGTCAGCGAGCCGGATTTCGACAATCTGATTCATGATTTTGCATTGCTTAAAAGCCTGGGCGTCAGACTCCTGCTGGTGCACGGCATCCGCGCCCAGATCGACGAGCAGGTGACCGGGCATGGCAACACGCCGCAATTTCACCGGCATTTACGCATCACCGACGCCACCACGCTGCAATACGTCAAACAAGCGGCAGGTCTAGTAAGGGTTGAAATCGAAGCCTTGTTGTCGATGGGCGTGTCCGGCTCGCCTATGGCCGGCGCGAAGATTCGCGTGGCGTCCGGCAATTTCGTCACCGCCAAACCCCTGGGCGTACTGGATGGCATCGACTATTGCCACACCGGCAAGGTCCGGCGTATCGATGCACAAGCCATTCACCAGCAGCTCGACCAAAACAACCTGGTTTTGATTTCACCTATCGGTTATTCGCCCAGCGGCGAAATCTTCAATCTGTCGGCCGAGGAAGTGGCAACCGAAGTAGCCATCGCCTTGCAAGCCGAAAAGTTGATTTTGTTGACCGAACAAAATTGCGTATCGCCTGACGGTAATCAGCCCATCCAACAGCTCACCACGGCTCAAGTTTCAGCACTATTGCAAGAGGCGCCGACAGTCCCGGATGAAGTCGCCCGTTCATTACGCGCCGCGATGCAAAGCTGCGAAAAAGGCGTTCAGCGTGCGCACCTGATCAATAGGCATGTTGATGGCGCTCTGCTACTAGAACTGTTTACTCGCGACGGTATCGGTACGCTGGTCAGCTCTAACGCCTTCGAAACCATACGGGCGGCGACATTAGACGACATCGGCGGCATTATGGAGCTGATCAAACCTTTGGAGCAGCAAGGCATCCTGGTCAAGCGTTCGCGGGAAAAGCTGGAAATGGAAATTGGCGACTATATCGTCATCGAACGTGATGGCTTGATCATCGGTTGCACGGCGTTTCATGTGATGGCCGACGACAACAGCGCGGAAATTGCTTGTCTTGCAGTGCATGCCGATTATCAAAAAGGCGCGCGCGGCAACAGCTTATTGGACTATCTAAGCAACAAAGCCAAATCCGAAACTATTCGCCGCTTGTTCGTACGTTCCACACAGACCGTGCATTGGTTTGTCGAGCGCGGTTTTGCACCGTGCGAAATCGACGATTTGCCCGAACCTATGAAAAGCGCTTACAACTATCAGCGCAATGCCAAGGTATTGTATAAAGACGTCTAATCCCACCCTCCATATACTCAGCCTTCAGGATTTAGGATGCTAGATAAACAGGATTTTCTTACAGTCGTAAAAAACACCCCCTTAGTCTCTATCGATTTGATTGTGCGTTCCAGCAGAGATGAACTATTGATGGGTTTGCGCGTAAATGAACCGGCCGCCGACTATTGGTTCGTGCCGGGCGGCAGAATTTATAAATCAGAAACGCTGGAAAATGCTTTTCAAAGAATCACCGAAACCGAACTAGGCACGGCCTATAGCATCGACAGCGCTGATTTACTCGGTGCTTTCACCCATCTGTATGAGACTAATTTTGCCAAACAACCGGGTGTAACTACCCATTACGTGGTTTTAGGCTATCAATTGCAGCTGGATCTGGATATTAATCAGCTACCGGCACAACAGCACTCTGATTACCGCTGGATTGGTAAAAACGGAGATTTGAGCGAGGTTCACCCTAACAGCCAAGCCTACTACCCCTATCTGCGCTGAACCATGCCCGCTTTAAAAGTCTTGCAGCTAACCGACCAGCATATATTGCCGCATGCCGGCGACAGTATGCTTGGTATCGATACCGAACAGTATTTCCAGCAAACCTTAGCCCACGCGCATGCCACTCACGGCCCATTCGATCTGATATTGTTGACCGGCGATTTGGGCCAAGACCCCAGCGCTGACAGCTACCGGCGAATTTGCCGGCATCTGCAAACTTATCAAACACCTTGCCTGTGTTTGCCGGGCAATCATGACGACCAGGAACTGATGGCAATCGAGCTGAATGAAGGTCTCGTCAGTTGTCGTAAACATTTGCTGCTGAAGAATTGGCAGATTCTTGCCTTAAACAGCCAAAAACCCGGCAGCCCCGCTGGGTTTTTATCTCCGGCAGAACTGACATTTTTAGAGCAAACGCTAAGCGCACATGACATGCCTGCCCTGCTGGCGGTGCACCATCATTGTGTTGCCAGCGGGAGCAGTTGGATGGATACGATGCAAATTGAGAACGGCGAGGCATTGCTGGCAATAGCGGAACAGTTTCCGCAGGTTAAAGCCATCACTTGCGGGCATTTGCATCAGGAAATGCAAACGAGACATAAACAAATAGCGATATTCGCAACGCCGGCCAGCTGCTTTCAGTTCAAACCCTTAGCGACAGAGTTTGAGTTGGATACCTTACCGCCCGGCTACAGGGTCTTTGAATTATTAGATAAGGGGGCTTTGCAATCCAGTTGCCACTATCTGCCAATCGGTATGCGCGACTTACAAACCAAGTCGCACAGCTATTAGCCGAATGCCAGCCGTCCGGACAAATAACTTTCAGTATTGACACCCACATCGTTGGCAATCAGCAAGGCCCCAAGTTCATCCATTGCTTTACGGTAAACCCGCCGCTTGAAGTAGACCACGTCTTTTAGCGGGTACCAGTACTCTACCCACTTCCAATTGTCGAACTCTTGCTTATGGCCACAATCGAACCTGACATTGGACTCATCGGTCATCAACCGCAAAATAAACCAAATCTGCTTTTGGCCTATGCACAACGGCGTGGAATTTTTGCGGATATAGCGATCCGGCAATTTATAGCGCAACCAATAACGGGTGCGCCCCAGCAACTGCACGTGCTCTGCACACAAGCCGGTTTCCTCCCACAACTCCCGATACATCGCGGTTTCCGGATCCTCATCGCCGTCAATTCCGCCCTGCGGAAACTGCCACGAATTAGCGCCCTTGCGCTTGGCCCAAAACACACGACCCTCGTCATTGCAAAGGATAATGCCGACATTAGGCCGGTATCCTTTCGAGTCTATCATGTAAAAACCTGTATTATTTGCCGCCCTGTTGCTAATGCCTGGATGTTAAAATTAACAACGGCACGGCCATTAAAATGAATGGCGCAATTGTTCCACAAATAACCGGCGGACGCCACAGGCCGCTACTTTTTTCTTTATGACGACGGATTTGCCGTGAGCTTAGCGATTTTTGATCTGGATAACACGCTGATCGCCGATGACAGCGATTTTTTATGGGGGCAATTTCTGGTCGACCGAGGTATCGTCGACAAGGACAAGTACGAACAGGCCAATAAAAAATTCTACGAGGATTACAAACAAGGCTCGCTGGATATCGTCGAATTTTTGCATTTCTCGCTAGCGCCGCTGGCGCAACACGACGCCGAACAACTGTATCGCTGGCGCGCGGAATTCGTCGAAACACTGATTAAGCCCATCATGCTGGATGCCGCGCAGGCTTTAGTGGAAAAGCATCGTTCGGCCGGCGATACCTTGCTGGTGATTACCGCCACGAATCGCTTCGTCACCGAACCCATTGTGAAACTTTACGGCATTGAAAACCTGTTGGCGACCACACCGGAATTTGTCGATGGTCGCTACACCGGCAAATTCAACGGCACGCCCTGCTTTCAGCAAGGAAAAGTAGAATTGCTGCAAGATTGGTTAGCCAATTCCACGGAAACTCTGGCAGGCAGCTGGTTCTACAGCGATTCCCATAACGATTTGCCGCTATTAAGCTTGGTCGATCAACCTGTCGCGGTCGATCCCGATGAAAAACTACTGGCAGCCGCCAAACAGGCGAATTGGCCGATTATCAGTTTGAGGCAATAGGCTCAGGGATTACGATTCAAGAGAGCGCACTATTTTGAACCTTGAACCCTGACAATATTGAATCGCTTCTATTTTTTCTGTATAAAGAAAACTTGCTTGTCGGCTTCCTTGAATATTCTCAGCGGAATATGCCCCGCCTGATCTATATAGACACCAAAATCCAGATGAGCGGCTGGATCGGTGGCAATCACTTTGACTACTCTGCCACTTTCAACTTCCATAATCGCCTTCTTCAAACGCAGTAACGGTAACGGACATTGCAATCCGCTGGCATCGACTTCCAAATCAAACTCGATCATTTTAATGCTCACTCAACTGTTCCTTAGACAACGCTTATAATAACACCAACCCCAGACCACGAAAATCAAGCACCATGGATTACTTCCCGCTTTTCTTAAAACTAAAAGACCAGCCATGCCTAGTAGTAGGGGCCGGCGAAATCGCCTCGCGTAAAATCGAGCTCTTAGCAAAGGCCGGGGCGAGGATTACGGTGGTGGCTCTGGATATTGGCACCAGCGTCGCAGAGATGGGCCGAGATAATCGCTTAGTTATCCAAGAAAAAGCCTTTGCAGCAGACGATGTGAACGGCATGCGCGTAGTCATATCTGCCACCGACCGGCGCACGATCAACGAAGCAGTTGCTCAGGCCGCCACATCTCAGAATATTCCGGTGAATGTCGTCGACAATCCCGATTTGTGCAGTTTTATCTTTCCAGCGATTGTTGATCGCTCACCACTAATCGTCGCCGTGTCGTCTGGCGGCGTGTCGCCGGTGCTGGCGCGCTTGCTACGCTCCAAGGTAGAAAGCGCCATTCCTGCCGCGTTCGGGCTGCTAGCGCAGTTTGCCGAGGATTTTCGAGCATTGGTCAAGGATAGACTAAAAGAGCCCAACCGCCGCCGGGTCTTTTGGGAGGACGCATTGCAGGGACATATCGCCGAATTAGTGTTCTCCGGCCATCGCGAACAAGCTGCAACAGAATTGCAAGCCAAACTCGATGCCGCGGAGCAGACACAGCATCGCGGCGAGGTGTATCTGATCGGCGCCGGTCCCGGAGATCCTGATTTGCTGACATTCCGAGCCCTGAGATTAATGCAGCAAGCGGATGTGATTGTCTACGATAGGCTGGTGTCCCAGGAGATATTGGAAATGGCTCGCCGTGACGCCGAAAAAATCTACGTGGGCAAACAACGCAGCAATCACAGCTTACCGCAAGAATCGATTAACGAGCTGCTGGCGAATCTGGCCCTGTCGGGCAAACGCGTCGCACGTTTGAAAGGCGGCGATCCGTTTATTTTCGGCCGTGGCGGCGAGGAAATCGAAACACTAATGCAACAAGGCATTCAATTTCAGGTCGTGCCCGGCATTACCGCCGCAGCCGGTTGCGCCAGTTACGCCGGAATTCCGTTAACCCACCGCGATCATGCCCAGTCTTGTACCTTCGTGACCGGACATTTGAAAGACGGCAATATCAATCTAAATTGGAGCCAGTTAGCTGCGCCGAATCAGACCATTGTGATTTATATGGGTCTAGTCGGCCTGGAGACTATCTGCCAATCGTTGATCGAGCACGGCTGCCCGGCCGAACAGCCGATTGCGCTGATTCAGCAAGGCACTACCCGTCATCAACGGGTAATTACCGGCACTTTGGGCGATATGCCCAAACGCGTTGAAAACGCCGACATCAAACCGCCAACCTTGATTATCGTCGGCACGGTAGTGCGTCTGCGCAAACAGTTAGAATGGTTTCAACCCAATCCCAACTAGACCTACATGAATTTTTCCCTAATTCAGGCAATATTAAGTTTTACCTGGAAAAATCAGTCCGCAAGCCCGGTAAAGACTGAAGCAAAAGAGAAAATCGATTGAATTTTTCGCTAAAGTTCCCTATCCTTTACCCGCTTAATTTCCCAATCAACTGCTTATTCAAATAACAATATGCAGTTCTTTTTTTTTAACACAACGAGAGAATCATATGAAAAAGTCATTCGGTTTATTAGTAGGCGCGACCTTAATCGCTATCAGCGGTCAAGTTGCAGCTAACGAAGCGGAAGAAATCGGCGCAAAAATTTATGAGCGTGCTTTCGGTCGTGGTTGCGGCGCTTGCCATGACATCGCTTCCAACCCACAATTATCGGCTTTGATCGGCGCCGGCAAACTGCCTAAAGACCAATTCGCCAAAGTTTTAAAAGAAGGCAAAAATGGTATGCCTAAAGCTGTTGCAGCCATCATGGAAATCGGTCCTGTGAAAAAATCAGGTTACACCGAAGACCAAGCGATCGATGCAGTTTACGAATATCTGAAAAAATAATCGTAGCCTTCCAGGCAAACAAAAAGCCGCTGCCCCTCACGGGACAGCGGCTTTTTTATGGTAACTGTAAAAGCCGGCTAGTCTTGACGACCGAGATAAGCCTGCGGGCTACGTTGCTGGGTTAAGCGATAGCGGCTGCGCAACCAAACCCCGGCAAACGCCGCGATCATCAGCCCGCAAGAGACAAAAGTCAGATATACCAAATCCTTAATGTCATTCAATTCTTTGATCAGAGCCTGATTGACAGTCGCGCCTTCAACCTTAGCCGGCGGATCGACAGAATAAGTGGTCAGTATTTTCACATCGCCTTTCAAATCCTGAATGGTATCCAAGGAATCGGCGACGCTACCTTTTTTGATATTTTCTTCCAGAGATCTTAATTTGCTGTCAATAGAACCGCTTAACAAACCGAACAACTGGCCTTTCAACGCGCTGATTTCGGCGGATAGCGCCGGATTCTGGGTAGCATAAGCCGTCGAGATAGCCTGATTTTTTTGCATTTCGGTCAACAGGTTTTGCTTAGGTAATAAGACAAAACCCAACAAAAAAACCGCTGCCATCAAGGCCAACACCAGCATCAACAAAAAGCGATTAGCCTTCATCAGCGCCTGATGCTGATGGGCGCGCAGATAGACTATCTCATGCTTATCGGTATTGACATCATCCAGATTAATCTCAGGCATATCGCTCATTATTCTTTTAGTGTTGCTAATCGGGAAGCTCTATTGATATTAACCAGAGCATGTGGCGCCTAAATGGAACCACATGCACAACGGAAATACATCGGCGCATTATACAAGCTAAATCAAAAATGTCCTGTTTTATACAAACCGCAATCAGCGACCTTTTTTAGCAGCAATCCGCATTCTCAAAGCGTTCAGTTTGATAAAGCCTTCGGCATCTTTTTGGTTGTAAGCGCCGCCATCTTCTTCAAAAGTGGCGATATTTTCATCGAACAAACTATTGGTTTCCGAAGCCCGACCAACCACAATCACATTGCCTTTATACAATTTCACCCGGACCTTACCGTTAACGTTGACCTGCGAAGCGTCGATCATGGTTTGCAGCATTGCCCGTTCCGGACTCCACCAGTAACCGTTATAAATCAAGGAGGCATAGCGCGGCATCAACTCGTCTTTCAAATGTGCCACTTCGCGGTCCAGCGTCAGCGATTCGATTGCTCGATGCGCTCTCAACATCACGGTGCCGGCCGGCGTTTCGTAGCAGCCTCTGGACTTCATGCCGACATAACGGTTCTCGACGATGTCCAAACGACCCACGCCGTTGGCACCGGCGATTTTGTTCAGTTTCTCCATTACTTGATGCGGCGTATGCGGCACATCGTCAATGGCAACGATGTCACCGTTTTGGTACGTCAGCTCGATATAAGTGGCTTTGTCAGGCGCATTTTCCGGGGATACGGTCCAGCGCCACATATCTTCTTCGGGCTCCGTCCAGGGATTTTCCAGAATCCGGCCTTCGTAAGAAATATGCAGCGAGTTGGCATCCATGGAATAAGGCGAGGTTTTACCCTTTTTCATTTCTACGGAAATGCCATGCTGTTCGGCATAGTCCAGCAGTTTCTGCCGGGAGTTCAAATCCCATTCGCGCCATGGTGCAATGATTTTAATATCCGGACGCAAGGCATAAGCGCCCAATTCAAAGCGCACTTGGTCGTTACCTTTACCGGTCGCCCCGTGCGAAACCGCCTCGGCACCGGTTTCGTTGGCAATTTCGATCAAACGCTTAGCAATTAGCGGCCGCGCAATCGACGTACCGAGCAGATACTCGCCTTCGTAAACAGTATTGGCGCGGAACATGGGAAACACGAAATCACGGGCAAACTCTTCGCGTAAATCGTCGATATAAATTTCCTTGATGCCTGCGGCGGTCGCCTTGGCTCGGGCCGGCTCCAACTCCTCGCCTTGGCCGATGTCGGCGGTAAATGTCACCACTTCGCATTGATAGACATCTTGCAGCCACTTCAAAATAACCGAGGTATCCAATCCACCGGAATAGGCCAACACCACTTTTTTAATATCGGACATAACGCGCTTCACACCTTTATACAAATTAAAAAACAGGCGAATTATAACGGAAAAAACCACGCAGTTCCCTGCAAACCACCCGCCTCTTTCGGCAAAACTTACAAGTTCTGTTCGAGCAAAGCCGCTACCTTAGCCGTTGCCCCTTGATTATTCTGCACAAACAGCCTGCCATTGCCGGCCAGGCTACTTCTAAACGGCTCATCCCGATACAAATGCATGACCGTAGCCATCAGGGACGAGCTGTCGGTGCACTGTATAGCGCCTTCAGCGGCTAAAATTCGCTCGGCAATTTCCTGAAAATTAAACATCTCAGGGCCAAATAATACCGGCACACCAATCGCTGCCGGCTCCAGCACATTGTGTCCACCCACCGCGACCAAACTGCCGCCCACGAAAGCAAGATCGGCGACGGCATACAACATTTTTAACTCGCCCATACTATCGCCGATATAGACATCGGTTTGATCGTGGCAGGCCCGCTGCTCACTACGCATCAGCACAGCCAACTCGCGCTGTTCACAAAGCTTTTTCACCGATTGAAAACGTTCGGGATGACGCGGCACGATCAACAGTAACAACTCAGGTATGCTAGCCTTCAGAGCTGGGTAGAGATCAAAAAAAACCTCCTCTTCGCCTTGATGGGTGCTGGCGATAATCAAAACCCAACGTTGGGCAAATAACTGTTGCTTCAGTGCCAGCCCTGCATTGATCGTATCGGCATCTATAGTCACGTCAAACTTGATATTCCCCAACACCTGCACTTGCGCGGATTCAGCACCGATTCCGATAAACCGCAAGCGATCTTCCCCGGTTTGCACGGCAATCGTGTTCACGCAAGCCAAAGCGGGTTTTACCAACAGCGGGATTTTTCGATAAGAACGGGCTGATCGCTCGGACAATCGCGCATTGATCACAAACAGTGGAATCGCATGCGCCGCGCAAGCGGCAAACAAATTCGGCCAGATCTCCTTTTCCATGATTACCGCCAGCCTTGGCCGAAAATGCTTAAGAAAGCGCTCGACTATAAATGGTAAATCATAAGGCAGATAGACATGTTCGACTTGGTCGGCCAGCACTGCTTGCACTCGTGCCGAACCGGTGGGCGTGGTGGTGGTAACCAATATCGGCATATCCGGATATTTAGCCTGCAACAGCTTAATCAATGGAAAAGCCGCTTCCGCTTCCCCCACCGAAACAGCGTGCAACCAGATGACATTGCGCTTGGACTTAGTGGAATAGATACCCAAGCGCTCACGCCAGCGCTGCCGATAGGCGGGTGCTTTGCGTCCACGCCGGTAAAGCCGAAGCAATACGACAGGTAAAATCAGACCGAAGACCAGGGTATAGAGCTGACGCATCTGCTTTTAAAACCAGTCGGGCAGCAAGAACACAGAGCGTTTTGCAACCATCATTGCGACATTGAGCACGAACATCCCCCCTCAAAAATAATGAGAGTATAGCAAAAGGGTATGCTTAGAATTTAATGGCTATTACAGCAGTAGCCCGAGACATGGTGGTGTCAAGCCTACTGAATGAAATAGGTCCACCAAGTCCTTGGCAGACCTATCTACAAAGACGCCGTCCGTGGCGAATCTTCCTGATTAATCCTGAACCTACAATCCCTTACACTACAAAACCTCAGATTTGCAGCAACCTTTCCGACTTTAAGCGGTTACCGCCGCTTTACGACGACCGCCAAAGCCGATCAGGCCAGCCATTGCACTACCGAACAACCAAACAGCGCCGGGCACTGGAACCGCTTGAACGTTTAAGACATAGCCGTCACCAGTATTACCCCAGGCGCCATTGCGATAGCCACCCAAAACGATGGTATAAACTTGGCCGGCATCCGCATGGAAGATAATATCGTTGATATTGCTAGGCGTTGCTCCACCCACACTGTAGGCAACGATATCCGCAGTGGTAAACGAAGTCGCAGCAGAAAACAATGAGGTAGACGTTACACCTGCTGAATTGTTACCGTTGTTCCAACTCCCATGATGCCCATAATCGCCCTGCAAGGTATCCAATCCTTTAAAAATGGTAAAACCGAAGTTGGTGCCTGCTTGGGTCAAACCAGCAGCGCTTAATTTCACGTCGGTAGCAACATCCGCCTTGAACAAACCGATATCGATATTATGCCTCCAACCGGAAGCGCCGCTGAGAGAAGCGTCGCTCCATGCACCCTTGGCAGTATCAATATCCGCAAAGATGCCGTACTTGGTCGAATCAGCCTGGGAAATTACGCCGCTATCGGAAGCAGAGCCCAGTTGAATTGCCCAGTTTAGAGGAGCAGACCCAGTGTACCCAAATGGTTGAGCGCCGCCTGTAGTGCCTACCCAAGGCACAACCGTACCCAAATGCCCTTTACTTTCCACACCAGTGGCTACAGTATTAACATCAGCCCCATCATATAAATGTGTCCAACCATCTGTAGTGGGTTGTGTGCCAGTCGAATTAGCATCGGTTGCTTGAGCAGAGCCAAATGCATTGAAAGTGTTATACATCGTGGTTGACGCCAATGCGCTGGTCGAACCCGCTGACAGCGCCACGCCGGCAACAGCTAAAGAAACAGCCTTAGCCAATTTTGTGTTGATCATACGTTTTTACCTTACATCTAAAGTTAGGGGAGAAAGCACCTTAGGCTACATACACGGCAAACAAACCTGTAAGCCATAACCGACAGACGCCTGTCTCGATAAGGCAATCCTTATGCCACTTATAAAACGTATAAATTACAAACAATTAGAGTTTACTTATTCTAGGCACCCAGTAAAAACCGGTGATTTAGCTCAGAAAAAATAAGTGAAATAACATAATTACGATTCCCCTGACCATCTGTCGACCCGTACTCTGCTGGCAGGCTGATGCCCTGCATAGGCCCACACCCTGATTTGAATGCTCCTTCAACTTCACGAAGCCAGCTCAATTGGCGGGGCCCGATATTGACGGTGGTAAGGAATAAACGCATAGGTCAAGCTGCCAAGTGGAAGCCCGGTTAAACCGATACACAAATGCAGCCAAGTAGCGAATGTCGTACTTGACAAAGTCGAAGCTGGTTTTGAGATTATCCGAAGCGGTGTTGATCCAACCGAATTCGGCTAAAGCCTTGGGTGTGCGCCCGCCAACGACGATAGACTGACAGTGACACCCCGCCGCTGTTGGCGCTGATTGCATGCTCTAGCTACGCCTAGTCTTGAGCAGACTTATCAATAAAACGCCATCCGTGGCGAATCTTCCTGACTAATCCTAAAACTATATTCCTTGCGCTACAAACCATCAGTTTTACAACTAACAGCCTTCTTTAGACAGCTACTGCAGCTTTACGACGACCGCCAAAACCGATCAGGCCAGCCATTGCACTGCCGAACAGCCAGACTGCGCCAGGGACTGGCACTTGAGAGACAGTCAAAGAATAGCCGTCAGTCGTTGTTTGCCAAGCTCCGCCCATATAGCCACCCAGGAAGATGGTGTAATATTCGCCGGCGACAGCATTAAACGTAATGGTGTTCATGTTGGTAGTGCCGGTGAAAGGGTCTGTCGTACTCAGAACCCCAACGCTGGCAGCAACAATTTCGGCCGTTGTTAAGCCGGTTCCGGAGTTTGTGCCATTGTTAAGCGGGTTTGTACCGCCGATGTAAGGATTGGAGAGATCAGTTATGCCAGTGGTATTGTTGTTGGCATTCCAGGAAACGTGGTGCATATAGCCGGTGGTGTGATCCATGCCATGAAATACAGTGAAGCCAAATTGGGCATTAGGATTCAGAATGCCTTGCGCAGTAAGAGTCACAGTACCGGAAGTATCGGACTTGAACAATCCGACGTCTAGGTCGTGGCGCCAACCAGCTTGCGCACCGCCCGTATTGGTAGCTGCCCAAGCACCTTTAGCGGTATCGAGATCCGCATAAATGCCGTAGTTTGCAAAGGAATCCGCCGCCGAAATGGTACCGGTACCGCCGTTACCGCCGGTTATGTTGATACCCCAGTTCATGTGCGCACCGTCATAACCAAACGCTGCCGTACTTGGACTACCGGTTCCCACCCAATTTTGAGTAGCATAGTAACCAACCGGTACTCGTGCTCCGGCGGCATAGGTGACGCCTGTGGTCGGATTGGTCCAGCCGGATACCGCTGGCGTCGTAGCGCCCCCTAATGTCTGCTCACCGGCACCGTTGCTCCAACCATCCGTCTGGCCGAGATATGAGGGGTCCCGAATCGTAATCGGATTGTTATTTGCATCAACCGACTGATACGCATTCGGATTCGTCGTGCCGGCAGCGACAGATCCGTCGACACCAGTCGTCGCGTTGTACATGGTTGTGACGGTCGCCGACGCAGTAGCTGATAGAGCCATACCTGCAACCGCCAGCGAAATCGCTTTTGCTAGTTTTGTTTTGATCATACGTTTTACCTTACGTCTTAAATTAGGGGAGAAAGCGCCTTAGACCCAGGACTCAACAACAATCTTGTAAGCAATCACTGACAGGCGCTTGCCTGCAAAATGCAATCCTTATGCCATCTATAAAACGTATTAATTACAAGCAATTAGAGTTTACTTATTCTTGACTCTCAGGAAAAACTCGTGATTCAGCTTAGAAAAAATAAGTGAAATAACATAATTTTGATTCCCCTGACCACCTGTTCACCCGTGCTCAACTGGCAGACTGATGCCCTTCATAAACCTACCTTCCGGTTAGAAAGCTCCTTCAGCTTGACGGGCAGCCGATTTGGCGGGGCGATATTGACTGCGGTAACGTGTAAACGCAAGGCTAAAGCGTCCAGGTGAAAACACGGTCAAAGCGATACACAAATGCCGCGAAGTAGCGAATGCCATACTTGGCACAGTCGAAGGCACGGCAAGCGCCGCCGAAGCGGGTCTCGAGATTACCCAATACGATGTTAATCCAACCGAATTCGGCTAAAGCCTTGGGGGGGGTACGCCCGCCAAGTCCTTAGCAGACCAATCTACAAATACGCCATCCGTGGCGAATCTTCCTGATTAATCCTGATACTACAATTCCTTGCGCTACAAACATTCAGACTTGCAGCGGCATTTCCGACCTTAAGCAGTGACCGCCGCTTTACGACGACCACCGAAGCCGATCAGGCCAGCCATAGCACTACCGAATAGCCAAACCGCACCGGGAACGGGCACCGGCGAAGTACTAAGAGTGGCGACATAGGTTTGACCACCAGTGGTTGAAGTACCTAGGCCTGCACCACCAATCCACAAGCTGTAATTGCCTGCTGCCAGATTGGTAAAAGTATAGGTAGCTGTGCCGCCACCTACAGCAGAGGATGCTTGGCCTAGATAAGTTAAACCGGTTGTGCCTCTAGGATTAACCGGCACTGCGGGTAAGGCTACGTTCCATGAGCCATGCTTATTGCTAGTAGCAGACGTATCCCAGCCGCTAAACAAGGTAAAACCTGGTTTAAAATTTGAGCTAAGGGACGCATCAGCCGCAACCGTAATGGTTAAATTACTTACGGAGCTTAAGGTGATTAGGCCAAAATCCAGCGCATTACCCCAGCTATTGGCAGGATTCCATCGGTTGGACAGAGACTCAACCTTGAGAGTGGTGGAGGGAGCTGCGGCTAGCAGACCAGCAGTGGAAACAGTGTCCGTTTGATTGTTGGTTTGGATATTATCCAGCCAAGTTGCTGGCAAATGGCCGGTATAACCCGTTGGACTGGTGTTTGTGCCATCGGACCATGGACCTACCGCATCGCCGTTGGCGAGACCAGTGTTGAGGTTGTAAACCACTGAAGCTTCCGCTGAAGGCGCGCCCATCATTGCCGCTGAGATAGCGCCTGCGATAGCCAGTTTTTTAAATTGCGTCATTGTTCCTTCCTGATTGAATATAGTGTTACAGATACACAGCATTGGATTGAAGTGCCATATTGCAAGCGCCACCTCATAGCTGCAACCAATGATAAGCAACATTAATGCCGCATTTATAATTCAATATATTCAAATAGTTAAGAAGATAAAGTTTAACTTTACAGATAAAACAGGTTATATGCCTCACCCACCAACGGGGGATCGCCTATTTCTCACAGCTTATTCAAAAGCTTGTTAGCCAAGCTCAAATTATTCAGCCAATGTCTTCGCCGAATACTAACGAATAAATCCGCTCATACATTTTGTCGCAGAACCAAGCAGTCTGATCTCAGCTACTTAGAAGCGAGGTAAAATTGGCGGAGTCCCACCAACTCCTTCTCTAAGTGGGCGTTAACATCCACAAATTCAACGACCTAGTCTTTTTTCCAGCGCCAGTACGAGTTGAGTGGTCTGCAACACGGTATCCGGATTCAAACTCATCGAATCGATGCCGATTTCTACCAGATATTCGGCCATTTCCGGGTAATCGGATGGCGCTTGACCACACAAACCGGAATGCCGACCATTGCGGCGCGCACCTTCCACAGCCCATTTGATCATGGTCTTCACGCCGGCATCGCGCTCGTCAAAGTCGTTGGCGACGATTTCCGAATCCCGGTCTACACCCAGGGTCAATTGGGTCAAGTCGTTGGAGCCAATCGAAAAACCGTCGAACAGCTTGGCGAACTCGTCGATCAGAATGACGTTATTCGGTATCTCGCACATTACGTAAATGTCCAGGCCGTCATCGCCACGTTTTAAACCCAGCTCCGCCATGTAAGCTAATACCCGCTCGGCTTCGTCTATTCGCCGGCAAAAAGGGATCATCAACACCACATTCTTCAGCCCCATTTGCTCGCGCACGCGCTTCATTGCCGCGCATTCCAAGGCAAAACCTTCGGCATAGGCCGGATGTACATAGCGGGAGGCACCGCGAAACCCGATCATCGGATTGGCTTCATCGCGCTCGAACCAACGCCCGCCCAGCAAGGTGGCGTATTCGTTGGTTTTAAAGTCCGACATCCGCACCACCACCGGCTTCGGATAAAACGCCGCGCCGATGGTACCAACACCTTCCGCCAAACGTTGAATAAAGAACTCTTCCGGCAGGGTATAGCCTTCGGTCAACTGCTTTAGTTGCTCCAGTTCGCCGGCGTCTGCGACTTTTTCCGGGTGAATCAAAGCCATCGGATGGGCCTTGATATATTCGGTGATGATGAACTCCATCCGCGCCAGGCCGACGCCGTCATTGGGCAGAAAGCTAAGTTTAAACGCCAACTCCGGATTACCCAGATTGAGCATGATCTTGGTTTTTGGCCGCTGCAGTTGCGACAAATCCGTCTGCGTCACGTCAAAATCCAGCCGGCCGGCATAGACTTTGCCGACATCGCCTTCCGCGCACGACACCGTGACCAGGCTGCCGCTCGCTATCGCGGCCGTCGCGTTCTCGCAACCGATTACGGCCGGCACGCCCAACTCGCGGGCAATGATCGCTGCGTGGCAAGTACGCCCGCCGCGGTTGGTGACGATGGCGGCGGCGGTTTTCATCACCGGCTCCCAATCCGGCGTGGTCATATCGGCCACCAAGACTTCGCCCGGTTTGAAACTACCCAGTTTAGCGACGTTGTCTATCACCCGCGCCTGACCCACCGCGATCTTACTGCCTACGGCATGACCTTTGACGATGGCGTCGCCTGCTTGTTTGAGCTGGTATTGTTCCAACACGTTACCCAACTTTTGGGAAGCCACGGTTTCCGGGCGGGCCTGCACGATATATAGCTTCCCGTCCAAACCGTCCTTGGCCCATTCCATGTCCATAGACCGGCCGTAGTGGCGTTCAATTTTCAGCGCGTAATCGGCCAATTGCAGCACTTCCGCATCGTCGATACAAAACTGCCGACGCTCCTGATTTGAGGTGGCGACGTTGCGAATCGGTTCGCGGGTGCGGCCATCGCTATAGATCATCTTGATTTTTTTGGCACCCAGCGTGCGTCGCAATACCGCCCGATAGCCTTGTGTGAATGTGGGTTTATGCACGTAAAACTCGTCCGGATCGACCGCGCCTTGTACGACGTTTTCACCCAAGCCATAAGCCCCGGTGATAAACACGGCATCGCTGAAGCCCGACTCGGTATCCAGCGAAAACATCACGCCGCTGGCCGCCAAGTCGGAACGCACCATTTTCATCACGCCAATCGACAAACCGATTTTGAAATGATCGAAGCCTTGATCCAGCCGATAATGAATCGCCCGGTCGGTAAACAGACTGGCAAAACAACGCTTGCAGGCATCCAGCAAAGCTTGGCCGCCGCGAATATTCAGATACGTATCTTGCTGACCGGCAAAGCTAGCGGTGGGCAAATCCTCGGCGGTGGCGGAGCTGCGCACCGCGACGGTTAAGTCTTCTGGATACTGCTGCTGTAATTCATGAAAAGCATCCAGAATTTGTTGCTGCAAATCGGCCGGCAACGGCGCCGCATATACCAAATCACGCACCTGTTGCGCACGGCGCGCCAAGTCTGCAACATCGTCGGCATCGACGTCGTCGAGTAAGGCATGCAAACGAGGCCAAGCATTGGCCTGATCCAGCATATAACGATAAGCTTCGGCGGTAATCGCAAAACCATTGGGGACAATCACGCCCTCCGAGGCCAACTCGCGATACATCTCGCCGAGCGAGGCATTTTTACCGCCGACCAGCGGAATATCGTGGATGGTAAGTTCTGCAAACCAGCGGATGTATTGATTGTGCGTGGACATGTTGCGCTCCTTGGCTGTAGTTATGCTTATCCTTATAAGCATACGCCGTTGGCGGTAATCGGCAAGGGTCTGGAACTGTCACCTGGGGCGGGTGTAATCCCGGCACACAAGGCTTTAGCGGAATTTTAAAGCGGGTTAATTGTTAAGGTCGGGGTTAACTCCCTGCCCCGCCAAGAAACGGTGAATTATTTACGCAACAGATAACCGATTATCCCGCCTGTCGCCGCGGATAAGACCGACATCGCCCACTTTTTCTCTTCCGCGCTGGTGGTAGTTGCCACCAAGGTGGCGTAGCACAACCAGACGATTAAAACCACAAAACCGAGTGCAACAATGAAGAGCGCTAAATCCTTGAATAAGCGGACATTCCGTTCGGCGTCGGTTTCCTGCCGGTCAACCGAAACGCTGAATGTATGATTGGGCGGCGGATTATTGAGATCGATATGGCTCATAAGCCGATAATTTCGGTTTCCAGCTTTTGGGTTTCAGGTTCGACCAAACCGATTTTCAGCCCGCGCCGACGTCCATCCTTGGCCGCCAGATACAGGGTGATCGCTTTACGCAAAATTTCGCTTTTATTGGTTTCGCCTTCCTCCGCGGCCTTATCCAGTTCCCGATTCAGGTCATCGGACAACACAACATTGAAACGTACGGACATGAGCAGCTCCTCTTGGTTAAATGATGTGTTTTTTATACAGATATTTTGCACATCAGGCAAGCAGAATGCATGGGCTCCAGTCTGTTGAGTTTAATCAATTCAAAACCTGCTTGGCTGTTGCACACATAGCTACCCCAAGCCGGTTCCGGACAGTATGAGCCAAGCATCAATCTCACTGGCCTAAACCCCGCCCGTAAGGTTTCGGGCGGGGTTTGCAACGGGTTTTAAACCATCAGGCCGGTAGCCAATCCGTTGCGCTTAGGGACTAAAACCAATCGTGCGGGCACGGTAATTTCGTGCCGTAGCGCGGCGGAGTTTAGAATTCCCGCGCAGCGCGTGGGAACGAGTAATGTACGCGATTTAATACTCCAACCGAACCGAACCCAAAAAGGTTCTAGGCGTACCAAAGAAATGTTGGTTAAAACCATTGGCCGACGCGAAATAGGATTTATCCAACAAATTATCGACGTTGAATTGGACGGTAAACTTTGAATTCCCTATTCTCTGTTGATAACTCGTCATTAGATTCAGCGTAACGTAACCTGGCATTTGCACAAGATTTTCGTTATCCGCTTGCCGCTTGCCAACGACTACCGCTCCGGCACCAAACTTTAAGCCTTGCATATCGCCATCCTGGAATTCGTAAACATTCCAAAGACTGCCTGAATTACGTGCCGAGTTGTATAGCCTATTCCCTTGGTTACCGTTTCCGCCGCTGGAGTCAAAATCCTTAGTGATATTGGCCACCGGAATATGCGCATAAGAGCCGATAATATTCCATCCAGGAATAACTTCGCCTTTTGCGTCTATTTCAATACCTTGGCTCTTGGCTTCGCCTATTGATTTCGACAAGGTGAAATTAGTTGGATCGGTCACTCGAATATTTTGTTTAGTTAGTTCAAAATAGGCCAAGGAAGCGGAAAAACGGCCATCCCACCATTCGGTTTTTACACCGGTCTCCCATTGCTGGGCGGTTTCGGGTTTTAGTAATTGCCCGTTTCGGTTCGCTCCGTTATTCGCGCCGAAATTCTCTGTGTAACTGCCATAGAGCGATAACTCCGGAATCGGCCGCCACAATAGTCCGCCTCTCGGGCTAACTCTATCCTCGTCAATAGTGACGGCCCCGGCGTTTAATTCGTCATTACCCTGGGCATTGTCGTAACGCATGCCGCCAAGCGCAAAGAAATTATGCGGTAACTCCAACTGATCCTGCAGGTATAGGCCGAACCAATCCGAACTGGTTTTTACAACCAGTGCCACGTCGAAATTCGGCAAGCCGGTGGGGATCGGATTGAAAACGTTGATAGGTGTGCTGGGACTTGGGCAGCAACCTTCCTTAACATTAAGATCCTCTCGAAAGTAATCGCCGCCCATTAATAATTTGTGTTTTACCACGCCGGTATTGAATTTACCGGTCAAATTGACATTGGTGTAGTATTTTTCCCAGGGAGATTCGGTTTTAAAAAAGCCTCTGTCAACATTTCCAGACGTAGACGCCTGACCGAAAAAAAAGCTGCCTATTTGGTCGTATTGGGTGAATTCCGCATTAAACCTCTGTGAGATTTCCCAATCGTCATTGAACTGGTGAGACCAGTTTAATCCGACCAGTACCTTATCCGTAGTGATCTTGGCATTGGGTTCGCTCAAAAACGAATTTCGGGGCGCCGGTGCTGGACGATTACCTAATCCCGGAACACCTGGATCGTTGATGCTTTCGTCATGAAGATATTCCAATTCAAATGTTGCTTTGGTTTTGGCATCGATATTCCAAGTTAGAACAGGCGCTACAAACACACGTTCATTACCGACATAGTCTCGAAAACTATTGTTGTCTTGGTAAGCCAAATTGAATCGATAGAGTAGTGAGTTATCCGATGTTATCGGCCCTGTGGCGTCTACGGTGGTGCGGTATAAGTCGTAAGAACCGAATTGCTGCTGCAACAAGTAATAGGCATGGGACAATGGCTGCTTCGTCGTGACGTTGACTATGCCACCCGGTTCGGTGCGCCCATACAACAGTGAAGCCGGCCCTTTTAACACGTCTATGCTCTCAATATTGGCGGTTTCACGGCGGTTGGTTGGTATGCCTGCTGCGATCGGAAAGGGCGATCCGTCCCGATAAACCATCGTCGTATCGAAACCACGGATATTAAAATGGTCGGAACCCGTCGCATCTCCACCTTGTACTACACCACTGATATTTCTCAGCGCGTCTTTCAAACGTATTACTTGCTGATCTTCGATGACCTGTTTGGAAACCACTTGCACCGAAAACGGCGTCTCCATAATAGGGGTATCCGTTTTGGTTGCAGTTTTAGTGTTGGTCAAGTTGTAATCTTGATTATAAGGATCAGTCGAATCATAAACAGCCTTCCCCATCACCGTCACCGCCGGCATCGTTGCCGCCGCGCGCGGCTCGGCATTCGCTGCTGGTTCCACCGTAAACGTACCATCCGCCGTTTTTCGCACAGTCAAGCCGGAATCCTGCAACATCCGCTGCATGGCCTGCTCCGGGGTGTATTGGCCGGACACCGGGCTGGAGTGGAGTTTGCCGACCAGTTCCGCCGGATAGAGCAGGCGCAGGTTGGTCTGGTAGGCGAGTTCGGTGAGGGCGCTGTCCAGGGCTTGCGCCGGGATGTTAAAGGCTTGCGCAGCATCGCCGGCCATCGCGGTCAGGCTGATAGTGCCGAGCGGTAATAATGCGGCAATAGGCTTGGGTTTAAACATACGGGCCCGGCCGGGATGGACGCTGCCGGTATCGAGTGATTTTTTCATCTGTAGTCCTTAACGTGGCGGCGGCACCATTGCCGCGTACCGGTTAAGACGGACGGCTGGAAAAATCTTGTAATGGCGGTGGACTTTTTTTTGCGCTAACCGTGCAACACGGTCAACCACGGCGTGATTTGACTGATTTTTACCGCGAGGATTTGTTGCAGCATCGCCAGTGTGGCAGCGCGGTCCGCCAGGGGGAAGACGCCGCTGACCCTTAGCGCCGCCAGCTTGGCGTCGCTGATAACGATCTTTCCGGGGAAATAGCGGTCCAGTTCCGCAACCACGTCGGCCAGGGCTTGATTTTTAAAGACCAGTTTACCGCGCTGCCAGGCGGCGCTTTGCTGCGGATCGGCGGCCACTGCGGCTTGCAAGCCGTTGGCGGCACTGTAAACCGCTTGTTGGCCTTCTTGAATGCGGGCGTCGGGCGGGTAATCCGGAGCGTGCAGACCTTTTACGCCAACCGCGTGTTCCTGCACCGTGATGCGGGCGGCGTGGTCTTGCTGCAGCACTTCAAAGACCGTCCCCAACGCTTTGACCACTGCGGTATCGGTGGCTACCTCAAACGGCCGGTTGCGGTCGGCGGCGACCTTGAATAAGGCCTGGCCGTGTTTCAATGTCAGTTTGCGGCCGGTATCCGAATAGGCAACCGTCAATGCGGTATCGGTATTCAACAGCACTTGGCTGCCGTCGGCCAAAGTCACGGTTTTTTGTTCGCCGACAGCGGTGTAATAGTCGCTGAACCAGCGGTCGCCAAGGCCGGAAAACGGCAAAACCAGAGCCAAAGCCAGAGCGGCCGCTGCCAAGCCGCGCCAGACCGGCCGGCTAAATCGGCGGCCCATGGCTTGCGTCGGTCTCGGCAGCTCCGTTACCGACCAGACCTCGCCCATGTCCAGCCATAGTTGTTCGGCCTCGGCAAAGGCGCGACGGTGCGAGGGGCTGCGATTTTGCCATTCGGCGGCCGCGCGCCGCTCCTGCGCGCCGGCGTTTCCGGCGCGCAGCCGTATCACCCAATCAATGGCCTGATCGGACAAGGTGGTGATTTCGGAAACGGGTGCGTTACTCATCGGCATAAGGTGTGGACGGTTGAAACTATTATGACGGATGACGCGGCGGTTCTTGCTGATATTTTCCGGGCGGCCGGCATGTGCCTTAATGTTGCTTGAGCCGGTCCCGGCAATGCCGCATGGCCCGCGCCAAATGCTTGGCGACCATGCTGTCCGAAATGCGCAGGCGGGCCGCAACTTCGGTATGGCTAAGACCTTCGACCCGGTTCCAATAAAAAGCCAGACGGCAGTCTTCGGGCAATTCCGCCAAGGCCTGATGAATGGCTTGCAAGCGCTGGTTCTGCTGATAACGCTGCTCGGGACCGGGCGACTGTTCGGGAACGGCGTTGAAGGTGTCGTCGTCGACATCCTGCTTGAGCCGATTGGCACTAAGGCGTTGGTAGTCGATCACCAGATTGCCGACAACCCGAAACACGAAAGCCCGCGGATTATCGATGGTTTCCTGGGTTTGCTGGCGGCTCAGTCGCAAATAAGCATCCTGTAGTATGTCCGCGGACATATCCTCCGAACCCAGTTTACGCACGATAAAACGACTAAGTTCATCACGATGTTTATCGATGAATGCCGCAATTTGTTCTGCGCTTGGTTCGGCTTGCGCGCCGCTGTCGGAAGATTTTGCGGAAAATACTTGGTCGGACATGTGCCATCGCTGCGTTATTGTCCGGATGTTACCAGCACGATACGCGCCCAAGCGC
Source organism: Methylomonas albis (assembly GCF_014850955.1). Classification (NCBI taxonomy): domain Bacteria; kingdom Pseudomonadati; phylum Pseudomonadota; class Gammaproteobacteria; order Methylococcales; family Methylococcaceae; genus Methylomonas; species Methylomonas albis. Next base: position 1,460,249 of record NZ_JACXSS010000001.1, on the reverse strand, counting down.
ACAAGCAAATAGAAATCAGGCGATTAAGCTTTTTCGCCGGCGCATACCGGGAATGGCGGGTGGAAAAAATACGTGATATGCCGCAGCGCTTTGCGGCATATCCCTGATTGGCAGTTTAGCGGTTAAGCCATTCCATATAAAGTTGCACGCCCTGCTCGACTGTTTTGAAGTGATGGCTGCAGCCGGTGGCGCGTAATTTGTCCAGATTGGCTTCGGTGAAGCTTTGGTAGCAACCTTTAAGCTGCTCGGGGAAAGGGATGTACTTGATCTCGCCACGCTGATGGAACTTGATCACCGCATTGGCTACGTCGTTAAAGGTTTGGCTGCGACCCGTGCCGCAGTTGTAGATGCCGGACACTTGCGGGTTATCCAGAAACCAGAGATTAATATCGACCACATCGCCGACATATACGAAATCGCGGCGTTGCTCACCGTTGCCATAGCCATCACAACCTTCGAACAATTTTAACTCGTCGCCTTGCTTGATCTGGTTGTTGAGATGAAACGCAACGCTGGCCATACTGCCTTTGTGCGCTTCACGCGGACCGTAGACATTGAAATAGCGCAGACCCACTACTTGCGCGGTCAGTTTGCTGTGCCTGCGCAAATATTGGTCGAACTGAAACTTGGAATAACCGTAGACATTCAGCGGGCCTTCATAAGCCAATTCTTCCTTAAAGCTTAAATCGGCACCGTAGGTCGCGGCGCTGGAGGCGTAAATAAACGGGATTTTATGGCTTTGGCAATAATGAAACAGGGTTTTGCTGTATTCATAATTGTTGTCCATCATATAGCGGCCGTCCCACTCGGTAGTGCTGGAGCAGGCGCCCTGATGAAATATGGCTTCTATCGTTTCTGCTTGGAAAGCACCTTGTTGCAGTCGTTCCAAAAAGGTGCTTCTATCCAGATAATCCGCTATCTTGCAGTCGACCAAGTTGCGGTATTTGATACCGTTGCTTAAATGATCGACGACTAAAATATCATCATAACCGCGCGCATTCAGGCCCAAAACCAGATTGCTGCCGATGAAGCCGGCGCCACCGGTTACGATGATCACGGACTTACTCGGCTACTACTTTAACCGGCAGCGAGATAACAATATCGGTATGCAGATTGATAGCAATGTCGTACGAGCCAATGTTACGGATTACGCCATTTGGCAAACGCACTTCGTGTTTCTCGACTTTAATGCCGGCAGCGCTAATTGCATCCGCAATGTTTTGTGTACCGACCGAGCCAAACAAACGACCTTCGTCGCCGGTTTTGTGAGCAATCGACACGTTCAATTTACTGATCGCTTCGCCACGAGCCGTTGCGGCAGCCAGTTTTTCAGCCGCTTGTTTTTCCAGCTCGGCGCGACGCTCTTCAAACTCTCTGATTTTCTTGGGCGTAGCAGGAACTGCTTTGCCTTGCGGGATCAGATAGTTTCTGCCGTAACCTGCTTTGATGGTTACTTTGTCGCCCAGGTTACCCAGGTTCGCCGTTTTTTCCAGAAGAATGACTTCCATCGTTTTCTACCTCTTAAATCGACTTGATTGTCGAAAAATCGGGGGCTTACGCTCCCTTTGGTTTTAGTTTATTTCGTAAGTCCAGCCAGGTATCAGTCAGTCCGCATAACACAATCACCACCATCACATGCGGGATCAACATCAATGTGACGTATAAAAAAGGCACCATGAAACGGCTACCCTTCATGACCGAGAACGCGGAGTGCAATACTGCGGTGCCTATCATCGTATAGGTCACCAACAGCACCAACAATACGTTCCAGCTCAGCTCTGCAGTCTTGCCGGAAGTCAGCATCGCCACCCCGGCCACAAGCAAGGTAATTAATGTCAGATGCACATGCCCTTTCAATCCCAAAAACTCAGCTCTGAAGCCACCTGGGTTGTATAACGCCGCTTGCCACCATCTGGCCAAAAACAAACCGAACAACAGGCCGTAAACACTGCCGGCTGCGGCAACTCCGGTCATAAAATGCGCCAAGAGTTCTGCGGACTGCTTGATTTGATCCAATGGCACGTCGGTTTTGCCTTCAAGCATAGGCTGTAGCATGAAGCTCAACACTTCGCGCCAAAGCTGAACCGGCTGATCTTGAATCATATAAATACCTAGCACAACCGCGACGCCCAACAACACGGCAATTTCAATTGCCAGCGTCAGATAACGCCCCTCGCGCAGCACTATCGAAATCAGCCAAACCGGCAGCCAAAAAGCCAGACCATAAAGCAATGCGTACTGGTAATTACCTATCAATAAGGTACTTAACGCGGCAGCCGCCAGGCATGAGCAAATCAGCACATACAAGCCTTCACCAGCCCCTCGCCTCAATGTTACCAACGAGACCGCAGCTGAACTTACAATACTGACAGGAGGAAAAAGCAGCGACAGCAAGGCCAAAGTGGATGCGACCGTCATGGCCTGCATCCGTCCTTTCATAATGAAAGTGGCCAAAAATTGCACGCGCTACGCCCTCCCGCTAAATCACTTGTGTGCGTCGCAGAACGGCAACAAAGCCAGGAACCGCGCTTGTTTAATCGCTGACGTCAACTGTCTTTGATATTTCGCACTGGTACCGGTAATACGGCTAGGAATGATTTTGCCGGTTTCGGAGACGTACTCGCCCAATAAATCCAGATCTTTATAATCGATTACGATTGCGTCGTCACCGCTAAAACGGCAACCCTTTTTGCGTCTAATGTTATTACGTGCCATCACAATTCTCTTGGTTCAATGTTGATTATTCGGAATCCGCTACGACTACTGCAGCCTCTTCGACGACTTCTACTTCAGCTTCTTCGACTTCTTCTTCGACTTCTTCCTTAACGCGGTTACCGGCTTTTTGGCCGTCGTTACCGCTGACAGCAATCGCGGAAGGCTCGGTTACGGCCGCTTTTTGCGCCAAGGTCTGGCTGCGCAAGATAGCGTCATTGAATCGAAAACCGCTTTCCAGTTCTTCAAGAGTGGCTTGGTCGCATTCAATGTTCATCAACACGTAATGTGCTTTATGAATTTTTTTGATAGGGTAGGCCAAATGTCTACGGCCCCAATCTTCCAATCGATGAATTTTGCCAGCGGCTTCTTCAACAGTGGATTTATAACGTTCTATCATAGCCGGCACCTGAGCACTTTGGTCAGGGTGGACTAAGAAGACAATTTCATAATGTCGCATGATTTCTCCTTACGGGTTTAAAAGCCTCCCATCCGCTTGGACGGTGAAGCAAGGGGTGGGGATAAATTCCCCAAAAAGCTGGGCATTATAGAAACAGGCGCTGTTTTTGCAAAGCAATTTTTCAACGCACCTGAGGAAGCTAGGCAAACAGGCTCAACAAACCATTGCTGGCGATGGCACGGCCTGCTTCAATTTCGTCGAGAATAGTGTTGGAGGTATCTGTTGCCGCGCTATCGGCATGGCCTTGGCCTTGACTATTGCCGCCGCGATTTTGCTCGCCCGCCATTTGGAAGGACTCGCGCCCCGATCTTTGTTCGGATTGTTGCTGGGAAACATTAACATCCGCCAAATTCAAGTTTTGCCCACCCAACATTTCCCGCAATTTGGGGATAGCCGCCTCTATTGCATCCCTGACCGCCGCATGCTGTGCGGTAAAGACCACGCTGGCCTGATCCTGACTGACGTCGATCTTGATCGAAATGGGGCCAAGATGTTCCGGATTCAGCCGAATTTCGGCGGAAGGCACCGCTTGCTTATGCATCCACAGCAGCTTTTCACCCAACTCGGCGTTCCATTCCGGATGCGTTAAATGTTTTTCGATCACCGGCGCCGGTGTTTGCCCGGCACTATCTACCGATTTATTCAGCTGCGCGATGTCAGCCGTCATTCTCGACAAACCAGCGTCAGTGTCGCTACCGGTAATTTGATTTTTCGCCACATCGCCCGGTTCATTTTGAAAAGCGTTAGCACCGTTGTCTTGCGCGAATTGCTGAGACGCACCGCTCTCGGTGGCGAGAGCTTTGGTAAAGCCACCCTCTGCCGCCAAACCATTCCTTCCGTCATCCGCGCCATTCAATACAGCCAGCGCCTCTTTTTTGGCATCCATACCCAATAGTTCCGGACTGTTTTTAATGGCTGCCATCGCCCCACTGGTTGCTACCGCGGACTTTAACGCCTCGTTGACGCTATTGCTATTATCCACAATCGGCAAAGACTGAGTCTGCATCCCTGCCGTTACCGCTGCATTCGCTGCCTGCTCATTTGCCGTCTCGGCATGTTCCGTCGTTATATCGGCGGAATTATCTTGATTTGCGGTCGCAGCCGGCAACGCTGGAGTTTGTTGTCCGACACCTGCAGACTCCAAGCCTTGCAGATATTGCATAACATCCGCCAAGGCTTGTAGGGTATCGTCCAGATTAATATCCTGATCAAGCTTGGTTGCCGTCGGCAAACTTTTGCCGAACAATGCGGTAAAGTCCTGCATACTTTGACCAGTCAAAGCGTCCGCCCCCAAACCGCCCAACTGCTGCAAATTCGCTAAGCCGGCGTTATTCGCCGCGCCTTTACTCAACAAACTATTCTGCAATTGCGCCAGTTGTTCAAGCAGGGTCGCCGAAAACATACCTGCACCGCCGCCTTCGCCCAAAAGAGCTGCGGAGGGCACTCCGGCACTATCGGCGGAAGACAATAGAGACAGCGGATTGAAACCTTGGATATTCATGGCATTTCTCCTGACATTTATATTTGATCAAGCACTTCCTGTGCCATCCTTACGTCCTGATCGTGCCGCCCGGTCATCTTGCTCGGCTTGTTCACGCTTTTGCTCAACTTTCATTTCTTCGACTAGCGCCAAATCGCTGACTTTTTGCAGACTTTTGGTACGCTGATGCGCATCTTCCCAGCGCTTACGCGCCCGCTGCACTTCACGCTCATGGTTGTTTACCGTCTGCTGCTGACTTTCGATAGCCTGATCGAGCTTATCGGCAAAGGCTCTGAATTCCATCAACTGGCCAATGTTAATTCCAGCCTGCTGCCTGACAGCAAATTTAGCTAAATAATCCAGGCGATAGCTTTGTAAGCTTTCGAGTTGAGCTTGCTGCTCTTGCAGCTTTTGCTGACAGACACCCATCGCCTCCAAAGCGTCACGCTCCTGACGCGCGTGCAGATCGATAATGACTTTTAGCCGCTGCGACTTTTTCATCAACTAGCCAATAATTGCGCTAACTCGCTCAGACTCCGGCTAAAATCCACCGACTCGTCCATGCTTTGTTGCAGAAAATCCATGATCGCCGGATTTTTTTCTATCGCCTTGTCGATGCGTGGATCGGCTCCCGGCCGATAAGCGCCGACACTGATCAAATCTTTATTCTGTTGATAGATCGAATACAAACGCCGTAAATCGCGGGCCATTTGCAGATGTTCCGGCTCGATAATATCCGGCATCACCCGGCTGATCGACGCTTCAATATCGATGGCCGGATAATGACCGGATTCGGCCAAGGAACGCGACAGCACCACATGGCCGTCCAGAACACCTCGCGCGGCGTCGGCAATCGGATCGTTGGTGTCGTCGCCTTCCGTCAAAACCGTGTAAAACGCGGTAATGGAACCACCACCTTCATCGCCGTTGCCGGCGCGCTCCACCAGTTGCGGCAATTTCGCAAATACCGACGGCGGATAACCCTTGGTGGCCGGCGGCTCGTCTATCGCCAAGGCGATTTCTCGATACGCCTGAGCGTAACGAGTCAAGGAGTCCATCAGCAGCAACACATCCAGGCCTTGATCGCGGAAATACTCGGCGATACTGGTCGCCAGCAATGCACCATGCACCCGCATCAATGGCGAGTCGTCAGCCGGCGAGGCTATTACTACCGCTCTGCGCAAGCCTTCTTCACCGAGGATCTTGAGTACAAATTCGTTGACCTCCCTGCCCCGTTCGCCGACCAGGCCCACCACCACCACATCGGCATTGGTAAATTTAGTCATCATCCCCAACAATACGCTTTTGCCGACGCCGGTACCGGCAAACAAGCCCATACGCTGACCGCGACCAACGCTGAGAATGGAATTGATCGCCCGAACCCCGACATCCAAGGCCTCGCGGATCGGTTTACGGCTGAGCGGATTGATGGTGGCGCCGGATAAGGAAACCTTGGCATCGGTATCCAGCGGACCCTTGCTATCCAGGGGTCTGCCCGCGCCGTCGAGCACCCTACCCAACAGACCAAAACCGACGTTGGCCAAGCTATTCTTACCCATCGGAATCACCCGGCAACCGGGTTCCAGACCATGCGTATCGCCGGTCGGCATCAAAAATAAACGGGATCCGCCAAAACCGACGACCTCAGCCGTAATGATCTTGCCGGATTTGGTAATCACTTGGCACAGCGAACCAATCGCGGCTCTGCAGCCTTCCGCCTCCAAGGTCAAACCCACCATGCGCGATAACTTACCTTCGACTACCAACTCCAGGGGATCGGCAACCAGTCTTTCCCGATAAGGCAACAAGCGCGCCAACCATATATCAGAACGATCGACGCTAGGGATCATCGCCCCATATCCTCGCGGCGCTCGCCGCCCAATACCGTGGCAACAACGGCGGCCACACGGCTTTCGACACTAGCATCGATTCTGGAAATTTCGGTCTCGACGGTGCATCCGCCACGGCTCAACAACGGATTTTCCTGTAAGCGCCAGGCCGGCATGTTTTCATCGAGTTTTAAGGCGGTGCGCACCAAGGCCGCATCTTCAGGATGTAAATTCACGGTGACTTTCTGCGACGCCAGCGGCAAGGCATTGATCGCTTCTCTAACCACACCAACGATCTCGCCGGGTTCCAATTTCAATTCCCGGCGGATTAATTGGCTGGCGATCGCGATGGTCAACCTCACCAACTCCTGCTCGACCGATTCATCGAGTTGCTTGAACGGTTCGCTAAGCGCCTCCAGCAAACTGGCGAACTCTGCCGCCTGCTTTTGCAACAAATGCAGATTTTCTTCATAACCCTGCTTGCGTCCGGTTTCGAGCCCTTCCTTTTGTCCTTCCGCATAGCCTTGCTGCTTACCTTGTTCGAAAGCTTCGGCATAGGCCTGTTTCTGAATGTCTTCAATTTGCTCGGCAGTCAGAACTTCGGTCACGTCCTCCAATTCGACCGCTTCGGAACGCGGGTTGCTAAAATCCTGCAGATTGGTCCAACGATCCAGAGCCTGCAACTCCGAATCTGAAAACTTATTGCTCTTAGACGAACTCATCGCCACCACCACCACCGCCCAAGGCTATTTCACCCGAATCGGACAAGCGTTTGGCTATCGCCAGAATATCTTTTTGCGCGGATTCCACTTCGCTCAAGCGCGCAGGAGGCGCCGCGTCCAAGTCGTCCCGCAACATTTCCGCCGCACGTCTGGACATATTGGCGAAGACTTTATCCCGTAATCCGGCTTCCACACCACGCAGCGCCAACAACAACTGGTCGGTGGATACTTCGCGCAATAGCGTTTGAATACCGCGATCATCGACGTTGATCAAATCGCCGAACACGAACATTTTGTCCTGGATACGTTGACCCAAATCGGCGTTGGCTTCGTTAATGTCTTGCATCATCGGATCGCTGACGCCGCTTTCGATGAAGTTGAGGATGTTGGCTGCCGCATCAATACCGCCGATTTGCGATGATTTGACACCGTCGCTGCCAGTCAACTGTTTCTCCATAATGTCATCCAACTCACGCAAAGCGGCCGGCTGCACCCCTTCCAGGGTGGCGATACGCATCAAAATATCGGAACGCATATTTTGCGGCAACAGCGTCAAAACATCGGCTGCCTGATCGGCGTCCAACAACGACAAGATAATGGAGATAATCTGCGGATGTTCCAGGCGAATCAAATCGGCAATCGAGCGGGTATCCATCCACTTCAATTGTTCAATACCCTTGCTGTTGGCACCCAGCAGAATTCGGTCGATGATGCTGCCGGCTTTGTCGGCACCTAGAGCGTTGGTCAGCATGTTGCGAATGTATTCGTCGGAATCCAGACCCAAACCGGTTTCGTTTTTGATTTCGATGATGAATTCTTCCAACACTTCATCCACCATGGTGGAGGTGATCGGACCGAGCTGCGCCATGTTAGAGCCCACCAACTGCACTTCCTTAGGCCCCATGTGCCGCAACACAGAGGCGGCTCTATCCTGGCCGACCGCCAGCAACAACAGTGAAGCCCGTTGCGCGTGATTTAATTTCTCTTGATCAGCCATCGTCTCTTAACCAGGTTTTAATCACTTGCGCGACCAGTTTAGGATCTTCGTCTATCAGCTTTTGGATGTATTCCAGACGTTTTTCATAGCTTTGTGGGGCTTCGAGCAATAACAAGTCTTCCACGCCCGCAGTAATGGTGCGAACCTCGCCGGTTTGCTCGTCAACCGATACCGCTACTGCGACCGGCTTGCCGCTCTCATCGAAGCGCACGATCCCACCGGTAGCTTCCGCGATCGCTTTAGCCTGCTCAAGTGCTTCAAGCTGTTCTTCCTTGGCAATCAAGGTTCTCAGCCCTGGGCGTAATACGCCCATAATGAGCAGCAAGACTACGGCAACTGCGGCCAATTGTTTCAACGCCCCGGCGAACCAAGGTTGTTGCCAGAAAGGTTCGGCAGGTACTTCTTCCATTGCGTCAGGCAACCTGAATGCCACGTTGGTAACAGTCACTTGATCGCCCCGGCTATTATCATAACCCACCGCCTGTTTGACCAAATCGCGCAGTTGATTGAGGTCTTCTTGCGAGTAAGCAACCAGCGTGGCTTTACCATCGGCTTGCACCACTTTTTTATCGTCAACTACGACAGCCACCGATAAGCGCCGTAGCGCACCAGTGGCCAGTCGGGTATGCGTAATGGTTTTATCAAGTTCGTAATTGCGGGTCGCGGTTTTGTTAGACGCACCGCCACCTGCTTCCGCAGCAGCTTGTTTTTCCTGGCCGCTGGCCACTTCCGGCGCCGTTCCGGTTGGAGGCGGCTGGTTGGACAAGGCGCCGGGCACGCCCTGCACTTTGGACAGCGAGTTATTTTCTTCTTGGGTTTGTTCGCTGCGCAAGGCAGGCAAATCCGGGTTAAACATTTCTTGAGTTTTTTCGGTAACAGTAAAGTCAAGATCTGCGGAAATTTGCGCCCGCATACCGTCGCCGCCGACCAATGGCGTCAGGATATTTTCAATGCGTTCACGCAGGTGTTCTTCTATGTTTTTCTTGTATTCGAACTGCTTGCTGGACAAAGACATATCTTCGCCGCTTTCCTTGCTGTTCAACAAGCGACCTTTCTGATCCACGACCGTCACTTGACCGGATTCCATCAGCGGTACGCTGGAGGCAACCAAATGGATAATGGATTCGATTTGCTCTTTTTCGAGGGTCCTACCTTGATATAGCTCCACCACCACCGAGGCACTGGGCTTTTTGCGTTCGCGGACAAATACCGACTGAACCGGAATGGCCAGCAGTACTTTCGCGGATTTGACGTTTTGAATGGTTTGAATAGTCAGCGCGATTTCACCCTCTAAAGCTCGTTGAAAACGCATTTGCTCGACATTCTTGCTGGCCCCGAAACCGTTGTCTTTGTCCAATAGCTCGTAACCCAGGCTGGTACTGCGCGGCAAACCTTGCGCAGCCAATTGCAGCTTCAGTTCCCGGACATTACCCGCCGGCACCATTATTGCGCCTGAGCCGGTTTCGACCTTATAGTCCACATTTAACTTGGTCAACGCGTCGAGAATTTCCGCAGAATCTTTTTCCGCCACGCCGGAAAACAGCAAATCGTAAGACGGGGCCTGCGACCACATCACCACGGCCACGCCCATCGCAACGCTGAATGCCAAGCCCAACATTAGAACAAGCTGACGAAGCATCGGCATTTTGCTCAGGCTTTTCAGGGCTGGATGCATTTTGTCGGCGTTTGCCGTACTTAATTGGCTTTGGGCCTCCATCGGTAGATTTCTGTCTAGTTCGCTCATGGCTTATCTTCCGCTAGCCTACATTGACATGCCCATCACGTCCTTGTATGCATCCACCAGTTTGTTACGCACCTGGAGCATGGCCTGAAAGGAAACGCTGGCTTTTTGCGAGGCAATCATTACTTCCGCCAAACTGACGTCACCCTGACCCATCTCAAAGGATTTAGCCAACCCACTGGCGTTTTGCTGAGTATTATTTACTGCGTCGATGGATTGTTTCAACATGGCGGCGAAATCGCCCGACGTGTCGCTAGGCTGCGGCTTCGCGCCAGCCTCTATGGACATAGCTCGCATCTGCGCGAGCACTTGGTTAACATTCATATCTGACATGATAATGACTCTTTTCGGTTGCCTTGCCTATAACAAGCACTTTTTAAGCCAAGATATTAACCTGGCACCCTCACACCCGCTTCCTTCATCCGCGCGATTTTGTAACGCAAAGTGCGCGGACTGATGCCAAGCTTGGCGGCTGTGGTTTTCCGGCTGCCGCTAACGTCGTGCAACATTTGCAATATAATTTTTTCTTCGGCGGAACGCACACCATCACCCAAGCTGGCGAGCTCGGCACGGCTACTGTCGCTGTAGTCTTGCCAAGATTCTACGGCAAGACTTTGCACAGCGATGGGCAAACTCGGCAAAACCAGCATATCTTCTTCAAATATCAGGTCGTCGGCACCGATTTGACCCCGACTTTGCAGAATCAACGCGCGCTGGACCACATTTTCCAACTCTCTGACATTACCCGGCCAGCTGTATTGAGACAATTTGGCCAATGCCGCATCGTCGAAGCTGCAAGCGGCTTTCCCGGCCGGGCTGTGCTTGTTCAATAATTCCAGTGCTAACGGCAAAATATCGCCGACCCGCTCCCGAAGCGGCGGAATTCTGAGCGGAAATACACTTAATCGAAAATACAGATCTTCGCGAAACCGGCCATCCTGCACATATTCTTTTAATTTACGATTGGTAGTCGCCAAAATTCTGACGTTCAGCGCTATCTTGCGATGGCTACCCAAGCGCTCGACTTCTTTTTCCTGCAACACCCGTAGCAGTTTAGCTTGCAGCGATATATCCATCTCGGAAATCTCGTCCAGCAATAAGGTGCCGCCTTGTGCCTGCTCGAATTTGCCGGGCGCCGATTGAATGGCGCCGGTAAATGCGCCTTTCTCGTAGCCGAACAACATTGCTTCCAGCATGTTTTCCGGAATCGCCGCGCAATTGATGGCCTCGAACGGCCCCGCATGATAATGCGAGTTCCGGTGAACATAACGGGCCAGCACTTCTTTACCGGTACCGCTCTCGCCTTCCAGCAACATGGTTACATCGGTTTTGGCCACTTTGCTGGCCAATGCGTACAGTTTTTTCATCCGCTCGTCAGCCACTACTCGCTCGTTAACGACTGGCGGTTGCCGCGGAATCAATGACGCCACCTTATCCACTAACATGACCGCCTCAAACGGTTTAATCAGATAGTCGGCCGCGCCGGACTGCATGGCTTCCACCGCTTTGGGGATTGTGCCGTAAGCCGTCATCAGCAACACCGGCAACTGCTCGAATTTTTGCTGAATATTCTTCAACAGCTGAAAGCCATCCATCACCGGCATTTGTACATCACTGACCACCAGCCTGACGGGATATTTTGCCAACTGACTCAGCGCTTCTATACCGTTTTTAGCGGAGACGACCCGATAGCCTTCAATTTCCAGGGTATCGCATAGCGCTTCGCATAAAGCCATGTCGTCTTCGACGATTAGCACATCATACTGTTTCATAATCTTGCTCCATTTTGGCAATACCGGCGGACAATCCCAGGGTATATTGGCTGATACAAGGCAAACTCAGGGTAAACCTCGTGCCTTGTCCTGGCGTCGAATGACACTTGACGCCGCCGCCATGGGCACGCGCCACGCTGTCGACTACCGCCAGCCCCAAACCTGTGCCATTGGACTTGGTGGTGTAGAACGGTTCGAATAATTTGCTCTGTTGTTCTTGAGTTATACCGGGGCCGTCATCGGTAACCACGATGTTGATACCACCCGAATCCCCACGTTGGACAGTTAAAGAAATTTTGCCGGCACCAGCCTCGGCAGCGTTATTAATTAAATTCAACAACGCCCCGCGCAGCGCGTCTTCATTGCCCAACAATTGATCGGTACTGATTCGGTTTTGGATACTAAATTCGCCGATAAAACTGTCTGCCGCTTCCGCAAGATGCGCCAGAAGCCGTTGCAGCGAAACACTTTGCATCGCCATTCGGCCCTGTTTGGCGAAAATCAGCATGTCGTTAACTTGGCGCTCCAGGTAATGCAGACGTTCTAAAATTTTCTCAGAGAACTGTTGGCGTTTTTCCTCGGCTACCGTGGGCTTACTCATTTGCGAAGCGTACAGAATCGCAGTTGCCAGCGGCGTGCGGACCTGATGCGCCAGACCGGCCACCATTTCCCCCATCGCGCTCAACTGCTTATGCTGGGCCAGCGTATCCTGCAAGGAACGCAATTCACTGACGTCCGACAACAGAATGATTTGTTCGGCACTATTACCCAATGAATTGTGGGTGATATTGACTTTACGACCGTCTCGCAGCTGGCGCTCGTGCGGCGATTCGAAGACCGGTTGCAGACTGCGCGCTGCCACACTCGACCACAATTGACCCAGTAAAGGTTCGCCCAAAAAATCCACGGAATGGATATTGCAATCGATGATCGAACCCTGCGCATTCAGCACAATGACCGCCGCCGGCAAGGCTGCCAAAATTTGTTGCAAGCGGCTGGCAAGCTTTTCCTTCTCGATCAGCGTGTTCAAGCGCTCGCTACGCGCTGCCTGCAACTCGCGATTAAGCTTGGCTACCTGCTCTTCCAAACCTTGGTACGAATGAGCGAGATTTTCGGAAAGTTCGTTAAAAATCCGAAATGCGTCGGTTAAGCGCTCGGTTTTTTGTTGTTGATGCAGCTCTAAAGCACCCATATTTAGTCGCCTAATTAATTGTCTAAGCGCTAACAGCAAAATTTAGACCATTTAATTTTTTGTTTTTAAACATCAACTTAAACAAGCCAAGTCAAGTTTTTGACGACAAGAAGCCGGCTATCAGTTCCAAACTGGTGGCGAGTTGGCTTTACGACTATGCTATGTGCATAACTTGAGCAACCCCATTTCCGTTATGCGCAAAAATCCGATGAAATCCTATTTCCCGTTAAATAAACTGCTGCTGATTCTGGCGCTCAACCCAATCCAGATAAGCTTTGCCGATGATATCCAGGCCGGAAAGTTTTACGAGGAGGCGTTACAGTCTTACCGAAGCCAAAATAACGCCGAAGCCATCATCCAGCTAAAGAATGCGTTGCAACAAAATCAAAACTATGTCGCCGCGCATATCCTGTTGGGGGAAATTTATCTAAAACAAAAATCGCTTTCCGAAGCCGAAGTACAAATCAATTTGGCGAATCAACTGGGTGCCGACCGCTCTCTGACAGTCAAACCCCTGGCCCAACTCTATCTGTATCAGATTAAATACAACCAGCTGATAAAAGAAATCGAGCCTAGCAACTACGGCAGAGAGTTGCGACCGGAACTGCATATCTTCCGCGGACATGCGTATTTGCAACTCAATCTACTCAGTGAAGCGCTCAACGAATACGAGATGGCTGCTCAGATCGATGCAAATCAGATAGACGCCATAATCGGTAAAGCCAATACGCTGTTGCGGCGCGGCGATATGGAAGGCGCGAGCCAAGCAGCGGAAAAGGCTATGCAAATGCAGCCGGAAAATGCCGACACTTGGTTCGCCAGAGCATCCATTAAACACGCCAAGTTTGCAATGGAAGAAGCGCTGAAAGACTATGACAAAGCGTTGGAACTGCTACCTGACCATCTCGATGCCAGAATCGCGCGCGCCGGTATTTTGATGGATTTGAAACAAGACGAACGCGCCGAGCAAGATCTTGAGTTTTTACGTAAGACCTACCCATTCGAACCCAAAGCAGCTTATCTGCACTCCGTGCTATTACAACGCATGGGCCAAACCGACGCATCGGTTAAGGAATTGGAAGCGGCAGCCGACATTTTAGCCGGCATCAAACCGGAATATCTTGGCGCGCACGGCCCCACATTAATGCTGTCCGGTCTCGTCAATTACGGCTTGCAACGCCTGGACATCGCGGCGGATTATTTGCGGCAATACGTCAAGCAATATCCGGAGCAACCCGGCCCTTACAAGTTACTCGCCGCGATATTGTTATCCAAACACGAGCCGGAACAGGTCATAGATTTGCTGAGGCCGGTGCAACTGCGCAATCCCAACGATCACCGCTTGTTATTTCTGCTGGGAAGCGCTTATATGCAAGTCGGAAAACATGATATGGCCAATAGCCTTTTGGACAAGGCCTCGGCAATGAACACCGAAGGGGAAAACATCCATTCGGAAATCGGCTTGAATCGCCTCTCTATGGGACAGGAGCAGCCAGCTATTAACGAACTTGAGGCCGGCTTTAAAGACAACCCCGGCAATACTCAAGCCGGCATCCCGTTAGTGGCTCTCTACATCTCGCGCGGCGAATCCGAGAAGGCGTTGCGTGTCGCTAAAGCCATGCATGAAAAAGCGTCGAAAAATCTTACACTACTTAATTTATTGGGTACTGCCCAAGTTAGCGCCCAACAATTACAACAGGCGCGACGCAGCTTCGAAAATGCTGTAGAACTTGATCCCAACTTCATCACCGCTCATCTAAACCTCAGCAAACTGGATGTCGCCGAGAAGAAACTAGATCAAGCCAGAAAACGCCTTGCGGCTCTCAATCAAAAAACACCTAACAACGTGCCAATACTGCTGGAACTGGCAACTGTCGAGCAAGCCGCCGGTAACTACGACAGCGCAAACACCTGGCTGGAAAACGCCAGAAAACTCGATCAAAAATCTCTGCCAGTCCTGCTGTCACTGGTGAATCTAAAACTAAAAATAGGTAGACCCTCCGAAGCATTAGCAATAGCTCAAGCCGCTGAATTGATCGAGAAAAACAATATCGAAGTGATGGATGCGTTAGCAAAAAGCTATTTAGCTACCAATAGCAGAGAAAAAGCATTGGGTGTTTTCATCCGAATGGCAGAACAGGCACGCTTTAATGTCAAACAACTTTACAAGGCAGCGCGCTACCAAATAGAAAACGGCGATAACTTTGAAGCAATCAAAACTTTAAAAAAAGCAGTCTTAGCTGACGAAAACCATATTCCATCGCAAATAGCATTGGTGGAAATGGAATTGAATTATGGTAAACCGGTATTTGCGTTGAGCCGGGCGGAAAACCTGCTGAAACAATACCCCAAACGGTCGTTTCCACATCGGTTATTGGGTGATATTGCCGTTCACGAAAAAAACATCAGTTTAGCGAACACTCATTATCAAGCCGCTTTCGATCTGGAACCCAATGCCGGCGCTCTGATGCAATTGCATGACATCCTGAAAAAAACCTCTCAAGCCGACAAAGCTTTTGATCTTCTGGATCAATGGGTTAAAAAGCACCCCAAGGACAGCGTGCCTATGGCTGCACTCGCCGACGAGCTATTGCAAGCCGGAAAACTTAATGAAGCGGAGAAGTACTACGACACATTGTTAAAGCAATTTCCTCAAGAGCCGCAATTTCTCAACAACTTAGCTTATATATTTTTAACTACCGGCAATGAAAAAGCCTTGTCCTATGCCGAACAAGCCCAAAAACTTGCTCCGGACCAGGCGTCTACTAACGATACTTTAGGCTGGATTCTCGTCAATCAGGGACAAGCCGAGCAGGGATTAAACTATTTACGCAATGCCCATTCACGACTATCACAAGACCCCGAGATCCGCTACCACATAGCAGTAGCCCTGCATCAACTGCAACGCAAGGACGAAGCCAGACAAGAACTGGAAAGCATTTTAAAATCCGGCGAGTCTTTTAACGGCATAGAACAAGCCAAAGCGCTGTTACAAAAACTCAAGCCTTAGACGATTTTTTAGAAATGTCGACTTTTTTTACATTATATTTTTTTACCTGTCTTTCTTACCTCATCCTAATCCCTTATCTATATGATTAAATTACCAACAGCATAATTGGCCTCAATATTGCTGAATGAAAAGAGCGAGCGTTATTAGTTTGATGCCCGGAAGTACAATGACTTTAACCAACCCAGCGTCGACAATAGCGAAAAGCAAAATCGAAAAAGTGAGGACATAAAAATGATCAAACATTATCTAGCCATTTCAGCACTGCTGTTGGCGCCACTATCGGCGCACGCCACTGTATATTTATCAGGCTCCACAACAAGCGGGATCACAAGCACTACTGCTTACACAACAGGTCAAGCTGCTGGCGCCGCATTCGGCTCAGCAAATATTGGTACCTATAGCTCTGCTGGGTTGGGTGTAAACTCCACCGCCGATTTAAATGCGTCAGGCGTTCTTGCAGCCCCCGATCACGGATTCGACAATGACGGTCGCGGGGGCACGGGAACCACAAGCGGCGTGAATTACGACCAAGACTTTGGACCAGATGGCGCTGTCGATGCTGCCCTTTTCCAGTTTAACGCCGGAGTCTCTCTCAATAGCCTTACGGTAGGCTATGTATCTGGCGACGCTGATATTACCGTATTAGCGTATATTGGGTCTCCGAGTAACGTTGCACTGCCAACTAACGCAAATGTTTCCGGCGAAAGTTTTGCAGACCTGCTTAGCAGAGGCTGGGCATTCATCGGCAGTTACAACATGGCTCTGAATACCGCCAAAACCATCAATACAGGCAACGTATATTCCAGCTACTGGCTAATTAGCGCTTACACCAGCGTAGCAGGTACTGGTGGCGATAACTCAAGCCTCCTGGACTTCGGGAATGACTACTTCAAATTGTCTGGCATATCCGGAACTGCTTGCGCCACAACTACCAATGGCGGCGTTTGTGGCGGTGGCGGTGGTGCTGGTAGCGTTCCAGAGCCAACCAGCTTGTTGTTATTGGCTAGCGGCATGTTAGGCTGGAGAATGAATCGCAAAAATAAAGCCCTAGCAGCCTAAAATCAAGCTTACGTCCTCACAGCAAAAACCGCCTCTCGAAAAAGAAGGGAGGCGGTTTTTTTTGCGCCAAACTTTGATAAATTTAAGGATAAAGAGCCACTGCCTCCAAACCTTGCGACTCGGGTAATCTGAACATCAAATTCATATTCTGCACCGCCTGCCCGGAAGCACCTTTGACCAAGTTGTCGATCACCGACAAAATCACCACCGTATCACCGCCTTGCGGTTGATATAACGCTATCTGACAACGATTGCTGCCGCGCACATTGCGAGTATCGGCGTGGCTACCAGGCGGTAACACATCGACAAATCTCTCTTCGCTATACCTCTGTTCAAACACAAATTGCAAATCCAGCTTCCTATTTAAACGCGCATACAGAGTAGCGTGAATACCGCGGATCATCGGCGTCAAATGCGGCACGAAAGTCAAACCAACCACCTGCTTGGCGACATTTTGCAAACCCTGCCTGATTTCCGGCAAATGCCTGTGCCCGGCGACCGCATAAGCCTTAAAACTCTCGCCCGCTTCGCTCATTAACGACGATATTTCCGCCTTACGCCCCGCGCCGCTAACGCCGGACTTCACATCGGCAATCAACTGCTGCTCATCAATCGCGCCAGCTTCCAATAATGGCAAAAAACCTAGCTGAACCGCGGTGGGGTAACACCCAGGACACGCAATCAAACGTGCCAACTTGATCTGCTCCCGATTGACTTCCGGCAAACCGTAGACCGCTTCCGAGATCAGATCGGGACTGGCGTGCTGCATGCCGTACCACTTTTCCCATTCCTGCCGGTCTTTAATCCGAAAATCGGCAGACAAATCGATGACTTTGATACCAAGTTCCAACAGTGCCTCAGCCATCAGCATGGCGGTACCATTTGGCGTTGCGAAAAACACCACATCGCAATCTTTTAGATTATCCAACTCCGGCAGGCTAAATTTCACATCGCAGTAGCCGCGTAGATTTGGATACAACTGATCCACTCGCACTCCGGCATCGGCCCGGGAAGTCACTACGCTGACTTCGACCTGAGGATGCAATACCAAAATTCTTAACAATTCGACGCCGGTGTACCCGGTGCCGCCGACAATACCTGCACGTATCATGAATGCTCTCGTTGAAAAAATACTGTTAGTCAAATACGGCGAATATAATACGACACTCTCCCCGCAAAGCTTAACATCATGCGCGCCATTGAGATTTATCGCACCGCCGAGCTCACCGATTTAATTGTTACTGATCAGCTGCCACCCACACCAGGCCCACATCAAGTGCTGATAAAAGTTCTTGCTGCCGGGATAAACCGACCCGACCTGATGCAACGCAAAGGCTTGTATCCGCCGCCACCGGACGCATCCAGAGTTCTCGGCTTGGAAGTGGCTGGCACTATCGCCTCACTCGGCAGCGAAGTAACTGAATTTAAAATTGGCGACGCGGTTTGCGCTCTACTAACTGGCGGCGGTTATGCGGAATATTGTCTGGCCAGCGCCTGTTGCTGCCTGCCTATACCCAAAAGTTTGAGCTTCATCCAGGCCGCTGCGTTACCCGAAACTTTTTTTACTGTCTGGAGCAATATTTTCGACCTCGCGAAACTGCAGGCTGGCGAAATATTATTGGTGCATGGCGGCACAAGCGGCATCGGCACTAACGCGATTCAACTCGGCAAAGCCTTCGGCAGCCAGGTAATAGTGACGGCCGGCAGCGATGACAAATGCCAATTTTGTCGCGAACTGGGCGCTGATCTGGCCATAAATTATCGACAGCAGGATTTTGTCGAAGCGGTGATGCATCATACCGATGGCAAGGGCGTGAATGTAATTTTGGACATAATCGGTGGCGACTACTTACCCCGCAACTTGAAATGCCTCACTATCGATGGCCGACTACAACAGATAGCCATCCAAAACGGCAGCAAGAGCGAAATCAACCTGGCTGCGTTACTAATGAAACGGTTAACCATTGCCGGTACGACCTTGCGTCCCCGCAACGACAATTTCAAGGCTAAAATAGCTGGGCAACTTCTTGAAAAAGTCTGGCCGCTACTGGAATCCGGCCAACTCGAACCCATAATCGATTCGGTTTTTCCGCTAGCCCTGGCCGCTCAAGCCCACGAACGAATGGAAAGCAGCCAACATATCGGTAAAATTATTTTGGAGGTATAAGCATGTCCCACACCGCACTGGTTTCCGCAAGAACTTTAGCCGCCAATCTCGACAACCCGGATTGGCGCATATTTGATTGCCGCTTCTCGCTCGCCGATGTCACAGCGGGGCACCAATCCTATAGACAAGGCCATATTCCTGGCGCTCGCTATGCCGATTTAAACCAGGATTTGTCTGCACCAGTACAATCCTATACCGGCCGCCATCCATTGCCGGACTTTAGATTACTAGCCGAAAAGTTGGGAGCGTGGGGCGTTACCAATCGCAATCAAATCGTGGTGTACGACGATGCCGGCGGCGCGTTTGCCGGGCGAATGTGGTGGTTATTACGCACAATGGGCCATACTCAGATTGCTGTATTGGACGGCGGTTTTGGACACTGGCGAAAACAGGGTTTGCCGGTCACTACCACGCTACCGAAAATTGCCGCCAGCCAATTCCGCGCCTATCTAGACAATCAACAATGGCTGGATGCTGCGCAAGTTGCTGATGGCTTGGCGGCACGAAAAATCACGCTGATAGACGCCAGAACGCCGGAGCGTTTCCATGGCCGACAAGAACCGATAGACCCTATCGCAGGCCATGTGCCCAAAGCTTTAAACAGGCCATTGCAATCTAATCTGGATAAATCTGGACTATTTTTACCCGCCGACCAACTGCGCCAGCAATTTAGCAAGCTAATAGCACCTTACCGTGCCGAGCAAGTGGCTCATATGTGCGGCTCCGGGGTGACGGCCTGCCACAACCTGTTGGCAATGGAAATTGCAGGTTTAAGCGGTTCTAGGCTTTACGCCGGCTCATGGAGCGAATGGATAAGCAACCGAAATCGGCCTGTCGCAACAGATTGAATGCCTGATGCTCAAGCAAAGCGCCATCTCCAGAATCCGATAGCTAAATGCTAGCGAGGACTTTGAAAGAACGCTGAATATATTCAATGAATCTATTCAGCGCTTTTAAAGAGCTTTAAAGCTTAAGCCCGAAAGGGGTTTTCCAAAACGATAGTTTCGTTCCGATCCGGACCCGTAGACAAAATCGTTACTTTTACACCGATCAACTGCTCGATCCGGGCGATATAGGCTTTGGCATTTTCCGGCAATTGCGCAAAATCGGTAACGCCGGCAGTCGTGCCTGTCCAACCGGGCATTTCCTCGACAACAGCTTCACAGGCGGCGTATTGATCAGCACCCAGAGGCGCGGTTTCAGTCACTTGACCGTTAATCTTATACGCGGTACAGATCCCGATTTTATCCAGGCCGTCCAGCACATCAAGCTTGGTCAGACAGATTCCGCTTAGGCTATTTAATTGCGCTGATTTACGCATGGATACCGCATCGAACCAGCCACAGCGGCGCTTACGACCCGTAGTCGCACCAAACTCATGGCCTTTCACGCCCAAATGCTCGCCGTAGTTATCCAACAATTCGGTCGGGAACGGGCCGTTACCCACTCGGGTGGAATAGGCTTTGGTAATACCCAGTACATAATCCAATGCCAAAGGCCCAACGCCGGTGCCCGTAGCCGCGCCTCCAGCCGTAGTATTGGACGAGGTCACATACGGATAAGTACCGTGATCAATGTCCAGCAACGCGCCTTGCGCGCCTTCGAACAGCACGTTCTCACCTTGATTTTGATAGCTATAGATAGCCTCGCCAACATCGGTCAGCATCGGCTCGATGATCTCACCCAAGCGCAAGGTATTGGTCAACACCTCGTCATAATTGACCGGCTCGGCGTGATAATAGTTGACCAACATGAAATTGTGATATTCGACCAGCTCTTTTAAGCGAGCGGCGAATTCTTCGGTATTGCGCAAATCGCCGGCGCGCAAGCCGCGTCTGGCTACCTTATCTTCATAAGCAGGCCCAATGCCGCGACCGGTAGTGCCGATGGCTTTGCTGCCTCTGGCTTTTTCACGGGCCTGATCGATAGCGACATGGATGGGTAAAATCAATGCGCAGGCTTCGCTGATCTGCAACCTATGCCGAACCGGAACGCCGGACTTTTCCAGAATCTCGATTTCCTTCAATAAAGCTTCCGGACACAGCACTACTCCGTTGCCTATCATGCATTGCACCCCTTCCCGTAATACCCCGGAAGGAATCAGATGCAAGACGGTTTTTTCGCCGTTAATCACCAAAGTGTGACCAGCATTGTGACCGCCTTGAAAGCGCACCACCGCAGCGGCCTGTTCGGTTAAAAGATCAACCAGCTTTCCTTTACCTTCATCGCCCCATTGCGTGCCGATAACAACAACATTCTTTCCCATATTATCTAACCCTAAACTAGTGGTTTAACGACAGCTTATTGATCTAACGACCCACTGTTGATTGTGTTTTTCTAAAATAGCGTTGCAGCCCTGTTGTTCAGGGCCGCCCTGTTGTTCCGGCAGATGTTGAATTACGACCACGCCTTGTGCGCGTAAATCTCTGACAGCTCCCAGCAAATCGGCGTCTTCCGCGAAGGGTGCAGACACGATTTGTGCCGCTTCGCCATCGGCTTTAAACATGGCTGCCAGTACTTTTAAATCCGCACTGAAACCGGTAGCGGCTCTAGCTCGGCCAAATACTTCGCCGATATTATCGTAGCGACCGCCGCGGGCGATTTCTTTCCCCAGATTGGGCACAAAAGCGGCGAATACCATGCCAGTATGGTAGTGATAACCGCGTAACTCGGCCAAATCGAAACTAACGGTCAATGCCGGAAAATCACGACGCAATTTAGCGGATATGCCGTGTAAATCGGCCAAGGCACCGGCAATCTCATCGGCGCCGGCAAAACCGGTTAACAATGCTTTGGCCTTATCGAGCATGTCCCGACCGCCATTCAGTTTCGGTAAGGCATTGAATATGTCTTTATAACGCGCGTCAATCTCAAACTCTGCAAGCAATTCCGCCAGTTCGGTTCTGGCCTTGCGTTGCAGAACATCGAACAATTCGGCCTCTTGTTGCGGATTAAGACCGGCATGTTCGGCCAAGGCTCGATAAATACCGACGTGCCCCAAATCCAGATGCACATTTTGCAAACCGCTAATGGCCAACATTTCCAGCATCAGTTGGATGACTTCGTAATCGCTTTCCAGGCCGGCATGGCCGTATAGTTCAGCGCCAATTTGCATAGGGCTGCGGCTTTTTTCCAAGGGATCGCCCAGGGTATGCAGCACAGTCCCTGCATAGCACAAGCGAGTTGGGCCTTCGTGTTGAAAGTGATGCGCGTCGATTCTGGCAACCTGCGGCGTCATATCCGCGCGCACGCCCAACATTTCTCCGCTCAACTGATCTGTCAGCTTAAAAGTCTGCAGGTCCAGGTCATGCCCGGAGCCGATGAGCAATGAATGCAGAAAGTCTACAAACGGCGGAATGACCAACTGGTAACCCCAGCAGGCAAAAGTATCCAGCAGCTTTCTACGCAAGGTTTCGAGATGTGCGGCCTGTTCCGGCAATACTTCGGTAATACCTTCCGGTAATAGCCAGGTGTCTTTTCTTTGCATTTTGTCTATCTCAAACACAGCAAACGCCCCGCATTGCGGGGCGTTTGACTATCTATAATTCAAATGGAGGTTATTTCTGATTCTTGAAATATTTGAAGAAATCGGAATTCGGTTCCAACACCATAATGTTACCGGATTTTCCCAAACTTTCCTTATAAGCAATCAGACTGCGGTAGAAAGCAAAGAAATCGCTGTCCTCGCTGTAAGCTTTCGCGAATATATCGGCAGCTTTAGCATCACCTTCGCCTCGCATTACTTCTGAATCACGGTAAGCATTCGCTAAAATGATCTCGCGTTGTTTATCGGCATCGGCGCGAATTCGCTCAGCCGCTTCAGAACCTTGCGAACGGAACTCCCGAGCAACTCGCGCCCGCTCAGCTTCCATCCGTTGATATACCGAGGTACTGACTTCCGCAGGCAAATCGATGCGTTTTACTTGCACATCAACAATAGTGATACCCAGCTTAGCCGCGTGCGGCGAGACATTGGTAATCAAAGCATCACGGATTGCGCTGCGATCAGTGGATACCAATTGTTTGATCTCGCGTTTACTGAACTCGCTACGCGCGGAATCTTTGATGATTTGATCGAGACGAATATTAGCCTGATTCACATCGCCGGCAACGGTGGTGTAAAAAGTTTTAACATCGCCAATCCGCCATTTCACAAAAGAATCGACGATAACGTTTTTCTTTTCCGCTGTTAAAAAGCGCTCCGGCGTTGAATCCATGGTCAGAATCCGCGCGTCGAACTTTTTGACATTATTGATAAAAGGCAGTTTAAGATGCATGCCGGGCTGAAAATCGGCCCCTACAATCTCACCCAACTGAAATTTGATGACCCGCTCGGTTTCGGCCACGGTAAATACCGACATCGAGAGCAAGACCACTACTGCGCCAATGGCGACTAAAATCTTATTTCCCATCTTAGCGTCCTCTCACATCGCGTTCACGGCTTGACGCACGCACATCGGTTTTAATGTCTTTCACCGGCGGGGAAGTCAAAGAAACCGGCTCATGACTGGCTACCGGCGCTGGCGTGGCATCCTCGACCGTTTTGTTAGCCAACTTCTCCAGCGGCAGATACATGATGTTGTTACCGCCCTTAACATCAACTAATACGTTGTTGGAGCGACCTAAAACCAATTCCATCGCTTCGATGTACATACGCTGCTTGGTTACCGCAGGCGCTTTTTTGTATTCGGTCAACAATTGCGAGAAGCGGCTGACATCACCATTGGCACGGGCAATCACTTTCTCTTTATAACCTTCGGATTCTTGCACGATACGCGAAGCCGCACCGCGGGCTTTAGGCACTACATCGTTGGAATAAGCTTCTGCTTCGTTAATCAGGCGCTGCTTGTCCTCCCGCGCCTTGATGGCATCCTCGAAGGAACCTTGCACTTGTTCGGGCGGCTGAGCATCTTGCAAGTTGACGCTGGTGATCAAAATACCGGTTTTGTAAGCATCCATGACCGCTTGAATTTCGGATTTAATCGCCAGAACGATGTCGCTACGACCTTCGGTCAGCACAAAATCCATATCGCTGCGGCCGATTACGCCACGCTGCACACTTTCGGTAACTTGTTTTAAAGTTGAGGCTGGATCCAGCACATTAAATGCGTAATCTTTGGCATCTTTGACTTGGTATTGGACAGCCAAACGTACATCGACGATATTTTCGTCTTTAGTCAGCATCATGGCTTCCTTAGGCACGGAGCCCATACCCTGACCGCCGCCGGAACGATAACCGACTTCGATAAAGCGTTGCTGCTCGACATTAATAACCGACACCTGCTCTACAGGAGATGGAATATGCCAGTTCAGACCCGGCTGGGTGGTGTTTACGTAGGCGCCGAAACGAGTTACCACGCCACGAGTACCCTCGTCGACGGTATAAAACCCGCTCAAGCCCCATAGAATGACTGCTCCAGCAGCGAGAAAACCGACACCTTTCATCGAAGGCCCGTTACCGAGGCCTCCTTTGGAACCGCCGCCAAAAATACCGCCCAGTTTGTCCTGTAGCGAACGAATCACCTCCTCCAAATCGGGTGGATCATTCTTATCATTACGACCACTCCAGGGGTCTTTTTTACCACCGCCGGGTTCATTCCAAGACATACCAAACACTCCAATAATTGGATTTGAAAACTCTAAAGCTATATCTCGTACGGACAGCCTACTCGATAATTCGAAGCCTTGGCTTGTCTATCCGAAAAACCGCCATTCTATCGTAAATTAGCCATTTCCGAGCAAATAACTAGGTGATTGTTCCGGCGATTGACCGATTAAACCTGCTCGTAAACCTCAATGTCCTTCAACAAGCCCAAATGCTTCCTGTCGATTTCTATCGTCATTTCGCAATCGCCGTTATCGTTATTTACTTCCTTGATTATCTTTACAAAAGTAAACAATTTCGCCTTTAAACCGGCTTGACTGGCTGGCAAATAGCATTTTCGAATGACTTTGCTACTCGCAAATAACTCGGATAAGGCCTGTTGTAACAAATCACAGCCTACCCCATTTTGCGCGGAAATCCAGACACTGACGGGTTTGCCGTCGGCATCGTAGTCGATATGCGGCGCAACATCCTCGAGCAAGTCGATTTTATTGAAAACCATCAACTGCGGGATTTTAGCGGCATCAATATCGTTTAAGACCTGGTTTACCTGATAAATCGTATCTTCACGATCTTCAGCGGCCGCATCGATCACATGCAACAGCAAATCCGCCTCGCTGGCTTCCTGCAAAGTGGAACGGAATGCCGCTACCAATTCGTGGGGCAAATGCCGGATAAACCCAACGGTGTCCGCCAAAATGATCTCCCCGCCATTGCTGAGAGACAATTGCCGCAAAGTAGGATCCAACGTAGCAAACAACTGATCAGCGGCATAAATACCGGCACCGGTTAAGGTGTTGAAGAGCGTCGACTTACCGGCATTGGTATAACCAACCAGGGACACAGCAGGGATTTCGGCCTTTTTCCGTTTACTTCGGCCTTGATGACGCTGCTTCTCAACCTTACCCAAGCGCTGTTGAATCTGCTTGATACGCACAGCCAACAAGCGCCTGTCGGTCTCCAGCTGGGTTTCGCCAGGACCGCGTAAACCGATACCGCCCTTTTGCCGCTCCAAGTGCGTCCAACCGCGAATTAGTCGGGTAGACAAATGCTTGAGCTGCGCCAGTTCCACCTGCAATTTACCTTCGAAGGTTTGCGCCCGCTGCGCAAAAATATCCAGGATCAGACCATTACGATCCACCACCCTGACTTCCAGGGCTTTTTCCAGATTGCGCTCTTGGCTAGGTGTTAGCGGATGATTAACGATAACGATATTGGCTTCGTGCTCTATGATCGCCGACCTGATTTCTTCAACCTTGCCCGTGCCAACGAAATATTTCGGATCAGGCCGATGACGGCTTCCGGTGACTACATGTGTGGGTTGGGCACCTGCGGATTTGGTTAGTTCTTTCAGCTCGTCGAGGTCTTCTTGACCAACTTGCAAATTGAGGTGAACGAGAATGGCTCGTTCACCCGCATCGGGACGTTCAAACAAAAAATAACCTCTTAGCTTTCATCGCTAACGTCGGGTTCACGGTGCATCGTGACATTTTTGCCAGGAACGATAGTGGATATGGCGTGCTTGTAAACCATCTGATTCACGGTGTTTTTCAGCATCACCACGTATTGGTCGAAAGAATCGACGCGGCCTTGCAGTTTGATACCGTTAACCAAAAAAATCGACACGGGAGTGTGCTCTTTTCTGAGGGCATTCAAAAAGTTGTCCTGCAAGTTTTGTGCTTTCGACATCCTATTTCTCCTTATTATTGTTCGGTGCGCTATTAATACATTACCCGCTACACCCGCCAATTTCAACACGCGGGCTACGGATCAATAAAAAACTGTTGATAACTTTGGGACTGGCTTGCGCTATTTCAAGTTCAATTAGAGCTTTATTCGCAAAGCCGTTGCCAAAATAACAACGGCTGCTTAAGTTCAGCTTAGCCGATTTTTTTATATTTGAGACGATGTGGGTTATCGGCATCGGTTCCCAAGCGGCGATGCCTATCGGCTTCGTAGTCGGCATAGTTACCTTCAAACCAGAGCACTTCGCTATTACCCTCGAATGCCAGCATGTGCGTGGCGATACGATCCAGAAACCAGCGATCATGCGAGATCACCACCGCGCAACCGGGGAAAGCCAACAAGGCTTCTTCCAGGGCCCGCAAGGTTTCCACGTCCAAATCGTTGGTCGGTTCGTCGAGCAGCAACACGTTACCACCGCTTTTCAGCAGCTTGGCCAAATGCACGCGATTGCGCTCGCCGCCGGACAATTCGCCGATGCGTTTTTGCTGATCCCCGCCCTTGAAGTTGAAACGACCAATATACGCCCGCGACGGCGTTTCGTATTTGCCGACCGTAATCATGTCCAAGCCATCGGAAATTTCTTCCCAAACCGTCTTGTTGTTGTCCATGTCGTCGCGCATCTGATCGACATAGGCCATCTGCACGGTTTGGCCGAATTTGATGTCGCCGGCATCCGGTTTTTCAAATCCCGCCATCATCCGGAACAAGGTGGTTTTACCGGCGCCGTTAGGACCGATGATGCCGACAATCCCGCCGGGCGGCAATTTGAAGCTAAGATTGTTGATCAGCAATCTGTCGCCAAAACCTTTGTTGACATTGTCGACTTCGATCACCACATCGCCCAGACGCGGACCGGGTGGAATGTAAATTTCCTGGGTCTCGTTACGTTTTTGGGTTTCAACCGACGACAACTCTTCAAAACGCGCCAGACGCGCCTTGCTCTTCGCATGCCGACCTTTCTGATTGGAGCGCACCCACTCCAGTTCGGCTTTCATGGCTTTTTGCCGAGACGACTCCTGCTTCTCCTCCAGCTCCAAACGCTTCTCTTTTTGCTCCAGCCAGGACGAATAATTGCCTTCCCATGGAATGCCCATGCCTCGGTCCAGCTCCAAAATCCAGCCGGCCACATTGTCGAGGAAGTACCTGTCATGGGTCACCGCCACCACGGTACCGGGATAATCGTGGAGAAAGCGCTCCAACCAAGCCACCGATTCGGCATCCAAATGGTTGGTAGGCTCGTCCAGCAAGAGCATATCTGGCTTGGACAGCAACAAACGACACAAGGCGACACGGCGTTTTTCACCACCGGACAATTTGGTGACATCGGCATCCCAATCCGGCAGACGTAAGGCGTCGGCTGCGACTTCCAGTGTGCGATCCAGATTATGCCCGTCACAGGCATTGATAATATCTTCCAACTTGGCTTGCTCGACGGCCAGCGCATCGAAATCAGCATCAGCATCGGCGTAAGCCGCGTAGACTGCATCCAATCTGGCCAGCACATCTTTTATTTCCGCAACCGCTTCCTCGATATTGCCGCGCACGGTTTTATTCGGATCCAGTTGCGGTTCTTGCGACAGATAGCCGATCTTGGTGCCTTTCAGCGGAATCGCCTCGCCTTCAATTTCCTTGTCGATGCCGGCCATAATCCGCAACAGAGTGGATTTGCCGGAACCGTTCAGACCCAGTACGCCGATTTTGGCGCCCGGAAAAAACGAGAGGGAAATGTCCTTAAGAATATGCTTTTTGGGCGGCACGATCTTGCCAACCCGGTTCATCGAAAATATGTATTGCGCCATTGCTTTCTAGGAAACAAAAGAAAACGCCATTATACCGTGACCCGGCGAAATGCAAGGCTGTAAATTTGCCGGCGGCAGCACCCGTGTCAGCAATCCTGTGTATAAGTCCGAGCCGGAGCAGTCCTGTGCAAGGACATCAAAGCCGAGAAATGAAGACTATCAATCCCTGAAATTCGCCACACTTCATCCAGACTACCGGCTATTAATTATGCCGCTTGCTCCCGAACCAAATTATCAGATTAGAATGATGTATGTCTCATCATCTTTTGACGCATTCCTACCCTATCGATATCCACTGCCACCAGCGCCGGAACGACGAAGCCTTGCAAATTTTAAGTTTCGACACCTCGGATTTAGCCTTGGCCAAACAGAGCGGCGCAGAGGCATCGCCTAACCCTATCAGTGTCGGCATTCATCCCTGGTTTATTGCCAAGCAGGATATTTACGCCGCTTTTGAGTTGCTCGAAAACGTATGCCGGCTGACTAATGTGCTAGCCATTGGCGAATGCGGGCTGGACAAGTGCATAAAAACACCGCTGGAAACGCAAACTGCGGTGTTCCGCCGACAAATCGAGCTTGCCGAACAAATCCGCAAACCGCTGATCATCCATTGTGTCAGGGCCTTTAACGAGCTGCTTGCATTGCGCAAAGCGCTAAAGCCCAGCCAAGTCTGGATTATTCACGGCTTCACCGGTAAACCGGCGCTGGCGGCACAATTGCTGGAACACGGTTGCTACCTGTCGCTTGGTAAAGCCTTGCTAAAACCCAAGCACCCGGTAACTGTTACGCTACCCAACATAGCGCTGCACCGGCTATTCCTGGAAACCGACGCCGCCGAAGAGGTTTCGATTGGCGCGATCTATAGCCAAGCGGCTAAAATCCTCGGTTTGGATCTCCCCACCCTGCAACGGCAGATCGTTGCCAATTTTGAAAGAGTATTCACGCATGACTGATTTAAGCTGGCTTTCCCGTACCGAATTGCTGATCGGCAAGCCCAAACTCGACAAACTACAGCAAGCGCATGTGCTGGTGGTGGGGATGGGCGGTGTGGGCTCGTTTGCCGCCGAGTTTATCTGCCGGGCCGGAGTTGGCGAGATGACTATCGTTGACGGCGACGTAGTCGACCCGAGCAACCGCAACCGGCAATTGCCGGCGCTGGCCACCACCCATGGCTTATCCAAAGCCGACATCATGGGCGAGCGTCTATTGGCTATCAATCCCGATTTAAAGCTGCATATCCGGCACGAGTTCATCACCCCGGATACCGCCGCCGAATTGCTGAGCACACATTACGATTATGTCGTCGACGCAATCGACAGCCTGACGCCAAAGATTCATCTAATCTGTGCCGCCAAAACCAACAATATGAAAATCGTCAGCTCCATGGGTGCCGGCGGCAAGATGGACCCCACGCATTTAAAAGTGGTGGACATCTCCAAAACCTATAACTGCCCGTTCGCCCAGTTCATTCGGACTCGTTTGCGTAAACAAGGTATCAGCCGTGGCTTGAAGGTGGTATTTTCACCGGAAGTGGTCAACAAGGATTCCTTGATGTATACCGACGGCAGCAATTATAAGAAATCGGCTTACGGCACCATTTCCTATTTGCCTGCCGCTTTTGGCGGCGTGTGTGCCTCGGTAGTAATCCGACATTTGATTCATGATCCCGCGCATTCAACCCACAATAAACATCATGGATAAATCACCCGACAGCCCAGCCGATACCCTGTTGGTCAATCCCGGCAAAAGCACGCGCTTGCAGGAGATGCGACAACGCGCCGCTGCGGCCAACCAACCAGCGCCAGCAGTGGCGCCAGCCGACAAAATGCTGCAAACCAAGGACACAGGATTTAGCCCGGAAATGCTTCTGGCTAGGCAACTGATCGACGAACGCTTAACTCAAATTCTGGCCACTCTACCGGTTGGCAAGCAGCGGCGCTTGTTTAAGATTCGTTTTGGTATGGAACCGGATCAAATAAAAGCCTTAGCAATCAAACAAATATTTGCACTGCTGAACATCAATCACCCGCAATTTAATAATCACTGCACTAACATGAAGCAAGTAGCCGATCTGAATTATAATGGCCGCCAAGCAAACTAATCCGGCCGTTTACATTGTCTTTTGCACCGCCGTCCCGTTCCTCAATTTCCGCTACGATGTACACCCTAGAACCCAATCAAGATTACCGCGACCAAAGCCTGCGCGATAACGCCGAATTATCCAGCACCGAACTGCAAGCCGACGCCGCCAAACACTACGACGATTGCTATAACGACTATCTCGTCGCCTGGTGTAACCGCGACAATCTGGCTTTACATTACGGTTATTGGGACGAGGCCAAGCCCTATGATCAACATCAAGCCCTACTGAACAAAAACCAGATTCTTTACGACACCGCCCGGATTCAGGCCGGCGATAAAGTGCTGGACGCCGGCTGTGGTATTGGCGGCAGCACGATCTGGATGGCCAAACAGCATGGCAACCGGGTAACCGGCATCACCATCAGCGCCAAACAAGCCGACTACGCCCGTCAGCATGCCAAACGCCACGGCGTAGCGGAATTGGTTGATTTTGAAGTGGCCGATTTTTGCGCCACGCCCTTTCCGGATGCGTCGTTCGATGTGGTTTGGGCCTTGGAAAGCTCTTGCCACGCCTTAAACAAAGCTGACTTTTTACGCGAAGCCTGGCGGGTGTTAAAGCCCGGCGGCCGCATTGTGGTTTGCGATGGCTTTGTGTTGCAACGGCAATTTACCGAACAGCAATGGCGAGCGGTTGTAACCTGCTTAAACGGTTGGGCCGTGCCGAATCTTTGCGCTCGAAACGAATTTACCGGCTTGTTGGCGCAGCAAGGTTTTCAAGCCATCGTTTGCCACGACATCACCGCCCAAACCCAAGCCTCGGTTGAGCATATGTACCAAGTAGCCAAACGCCTGAAACCGGTCCAAACTATCAGCCAATGGCTAGGGCTGCGTTCCAAAGCTCAAACCGCCAACTATTTGGTCGGTCTGGCACAACACCAGTTATTCACTGAAAAACTGACTGAATATTGTATTTTTACTGCGCAAAAGGCTTAGCAAGATGCCGATGGTTTTACCCCGTTTGAAATTTTTAACCCTGTTGACGATGCTGAGCGGCTTAATCGGTTGCGCCAGCGTGCCGCCAAATAGCCAGCACGACAGTTTTTCCGACTATGCCGAATCGGTATTCCGTCACCAGAGCACGGTATTAAGTCGACTCATGATGCTCAGTGAAGCAGAGCAATTGCCGGATAACGAGACCTTCGAAAAGACCGAACAAGCCATGCACGACGCCTGTCAGCTGTTGAACGAATATGCGGAACGGGAAAGCGATGGCGAAAGCATGAGCCTGCGTTTTAAAGCCAAAGTGCAAGCCAGCATCGAAGGCTGCGATGCCAGCATTCAGAAGATGGAAGCGCTAATGGCCGGCCTGGACCAAGATCAAGCACCGCCGCACGCCCACCCTTAAACGTAAAGCCGGCTACTAAACGCTAGTCGCCGCTATTCGTCCATTGCCGGCGATAATCGGCATAACTATAACGCTTTTGCAGCACCAAGCGGGCAGGATTGGCGCTATAAACATCCGGCAGGTTATAACCGTTAAACCGGTTGGCCTTGATCAGGGAATACGCGCCGACATCGGCAAACACTAGTCGTTCGCCAACCTCGGGAATCCGCCCAAACCGATATTCGCCGAACACATCGCCGGCCAAGCAGGTAGAACCCGCCAGAATTGCCGACTGTTCGCCGGCAGTATCTTCCTCCAGCAAACGCGGTTTCATCTGATATTCGAACACTTCCGGATGATGATTCACCGAGGTGTCCAGAATCAACACCTGCTTGCCGTCGCTGGCGAATCTATCCAACACGGTGGTCAATAAATAACCGGCATTACCAACTACGGCTTTACCCGGTTCCAGATAAACCTCCACGTCAAACTCGGCACGCAGACCACTGATTAAGTCGACAATAGGCGCGTGATTAGCAATACCGTTATACAAATAGCCGCCACCCAAATTCAGCCATTTAAGCGGGCTGCGTTTTAGAATCGGCCGCAGCTTTTCCAGGGTTTGTTGCAAGGGCATAAAGTCCCGGCAAGCAAACACCGTATGAAAATGCAAACCCTCGATACCTGTCGCCAAACCGTCTTGTAAAAGCGCAATATCGACACCCAACTTGGAGTGCGGCCGGCACGGGTCGTAGCGCGGATCGTTAGCAAATGACAGTTTGGGATTGACGCGCAAACCTGTCGAATAGCCATCAGCCAGCGCCTGCAACCCTTGATACTGCGACAGCGAATTGAAACTGATATGACTGCAAAGTCTGCCAAGTTCGGAAAATTCGTCGGGACGGATGCCCGGCGTCGTCAGATGTAGACTACCGGCCGTTTCCTGTAAAACCTCTTTCGCCAGCCGCGCCTCAAACAAGGAACTAACCGACATGCCGTCGACTTGATCTTTTATCAGCGCCAGTAAAGACGCCAAAGGTAAAGCCTTCATCGCATACAACAGCTTGCAGCCCGTCGCCCGCCGCAAAGCCAGCAAGGGTTGTAGGTTAGTAAGTACTTGGTCTTCGTCCAGCACAAAGGCCGGGCTGGTTTGAATTTGTTGCTTTAGGTCGGTCCAATTCATCGGCAAGCACGGCCCTTGCCTGAATAAATCGCTTGCTCGGTGATCACATAGTCCATGAACACATCGTTCGCCTCCATCGCTATCACAGGTAATAGTTGCGCTTCGTAGCACACCGCCGCCAACACCGTATCGGCACGCACTTTTTGCAACAGCCGGTCATAATAGCCGGCGCCGTTACCCAAGCGCCCACCTTGCGTATCAAACGCCACGCCCGGCACGATGATCGCGTCCAGTTCATCCGGGCGAATTTGCTTGGCAGGCTCAAGCCAGCGCTGGCGCGGCGGCTCAAGAATATTCCACATGCCCGGCTGCAACTCGTCGATAGACTGCAAATGCCACAAACCCAGTTGCTTCTGACCCTCGATATCGACCGTGCAATATGGCACAACAATGCGCTTGCCGGTGCTCAGTTCAGTGGCTACGGTGGACAGTGTCTGCACTTCCGAGCGGCAATGCAGATACCACATTACCGTCCTCGCGCCTTGATACCAGGGTTGCTCGACGACGCGCCGGCAGATTTCCGCGCTGACGGCGTCCTTATCCAACTGCGCATTTCGAGCCGCATAGGCAATTTGGCGCTGCCGGGCTTTATCCATGTTCGCGGCAATAACTCAAGGCCTGCTCAAGCAGATCGGCAGCGCCGCTGATTAAATACCGGGCATCCTGTTCCTTGCGCAACCAGGTAAATTGGCGCTTGGCCAGTTGCCGGGTGGCGATGATGGCTTTTTCGCGCATCGTCTCCAAATCATATTCACCGTTCAGATAGGACCAGGCTTGCCGATAGCCGACGCAGCGTATCGACGGCAGGCTTTCGTCGAGATCGCCGCGTTGCAACAACCCCTGGACCTCGTCGAGAAAACCCTGCGCCAGCATCTGATCGAAACGCTGAGCAATCTTGTCGTGCAGGGTTTTGCGCTGCTCCGGCGCGATAATCAGTTTAATGAATCGGTAAGGCTGTTCGGTTTGCTGATCGGCTGCAAAAAAACTCGACAGCGGCCGACCGCTGATTTCATACACTTCCAGGGCCCGCTGAATGCGCTGCGGATCGTTGACATGTATCCGCGCTGCGGCGAGAGGATCGACTTGCGCCAAGCGGGCGTGCAAAACCTCTTTGCCCATTTGCTGTAACTCATCGTCCAGTCGTTGCCGTATGTCCGGATCGGCTTCCGGCAATTGCGCCAGGCCCTGCGTCAAGGCGCTGAAATACAGCATGGTGCCGCCCACCAACAACGGCAGCTTGCCGCGCGCCGTAATTTCCGCCATCAATTCCAACGCCCGATTGCGGAACTGACCGGTGGAAAACGCTTCGTCGGGATCGAGAATATCGATTAAATGATGCGGCACGCCGCCGCGCTCGGCCAGGGTTGGCTTGGCGGTGCCGATGTCCATGCCTCTATACACCAAGGCCGAATCGACGCTGATGATCTCGGCATTCAAGGCTTGCGCCAGCGCCACGCCGAGCGCAGTCTTGCCGGACGCAGTCGGACCCATCAACAGGATGGCCGACGGTTTTTGCAATTCGCTCATTTATTGGCCGCGCATGAAAAACCGGTCCAAGTCCTGATGGCTCAGCGCCACCCAGGTCGGTCTGCCGTGATTGCATTGACCGATGCGCTCGGTTTGTTCCATGTCCCGCAGTAAGGCGTTCATTTCCTCAATACTGAGTTTACGCCGCGCCCGCACCGAGCCGTGGCAGGCCATGGTCGCCAAAATCGCGTTGATACTTTCCTGGACTTTATGGCTGACGCCATGAGTGGCCAAGTCGGCCAGGATGTCGCGCACCAATCGATCGACATCGGTTTTGGCCAGCAAGGCCGGCGTGGCTCTGAGTACCACGGTTTCCGGGCCGGAACGGTTAATTTCAAAACCCAAATTCATAAAAAATTCGTGCTCTTGCTCCGCCAGATCGGCCTCGGCGGCGGTGACTTGCAATTTGATCGGCAACAGCAAGGGCTGGGAGACGATGGCACGATTGTGATAATGCTGTTTCAGTCGTTCGTAAGTCACCCGTTCATGGGCGGCATGGGCATCGACCAAAATAATGCCCGAAGCCGTTTCGGCCAGGATGTAAATATTGTGGATATGCGCCAGCGCAAAACCCAAGGGCGGCAGCGCCGATTCGGTCGCGGGTTGCGCCGGAATTTCGCTAGCGTTTAGCGGATAAAGTTTGCCATAGGCTTTGATTTGCTCGGACACGTCCGACAAATTCGCCCGCTCCGGCGGATAGCGATAAGCGCCGAAAGCCTGTGGCGCAGGCGTCGCGCGCGGCGCAATACTGTCCAAACTTTGTTCCGGCAAAGTCAGCGGTAAGGAGGTTTGTTGATTTAATGGTGTCGGTAGCGTCACTGCAGGAGTTTGCAATTCCGCAAGTTCCGCGACAGTTTCGATCTGTTGCGGCAGAGGCTGCGCGCCGGGCCGCTGATCGGCCAAGCTGCAATGCAAAGCCTGATACAGAAAATCGTGCACCATCCGGCCTTCCCGAAAGCGCACTTCCAGCTTGGTGGGATGGGCGTTGACATCGACCAAGGCCGGATTGAGTTCCAGATACAACACAAACACCGAATGCCGGCCGTGGTACAGCACATCCTGATAGGCTTGCTTCACCGCGTGCGCGACCAGCCGGTCTTTGATCAAGCGGCCATTGACGTAGAAAAACTGCATGTCCTGCTGGCTGCGGGAAAAAGTCGGCAAGCCGACCCAACCGTGTAAATGCAAACCGGACGCGGCAAAATCGATCTTCACGCTATTGTCCACAAACGCCGAGCCGCAAATCGCAGCGATACGTTTCTCCTGGGCCTGCTGCGTCGCGGCGGGCTTGAGATTCAGTACTTCGCGCTGATTGTGATTGAGGATGAAGCCCACATCGAAACGCGCCAAGGCCAGTTTTTGGATCAGGCTCTCGATGTGGGTAAACTCGGTTTTCTCGGCTTTTAAAAATTTGCGGCGAGCCGGGGTGTTGTAAAACAGGTCGCGAACATCAACAGTAGTGCCAGGCGGATGCGGATCGGGTTGCGGATCGAAGTTTCGTTCGCTGCCATCGGCGCTGACTTGCCAGGCGCATTCGGCATCGGCAGTACGGGAAATCAGCGTCAAACGAGCTACCGAACTAATACTGGGCAAGGCCTCGCCGCGAAAACCCATGCTGACCACATGCTCCAAGTCGTCCAAGGAGGCAATCTTGCTGGTGGCGTGCCTTGACAAAGCCAGCGCCAAATCGTCTTTGACTATACCGCAGCCGTTATCGCGTATCTTGATTTGCCGCGCCCCGCCCTGCTCCACATCAATCTGAATCTGGGTCGCGCCGGCATCGAAACAGTTTTCCACCAGCTCTTTCACCACCGACGCCGGGCGTTCGACCACCTCGCCGGCGGCGATTTGATTGACTAATTGAGTGGGTAAGGCTTGAATCCGCATCGGCTGCGCTCGGCAAAAAGCGCGTATTTTAGCGGATGAAAATGAAACGGGGCGAAATGATTCGCCCCGTTTTAAGATTGCTTAATTAGCTGTCTCGCGGAATCTGCAATACTTGGCCGATATGCACATTGCCGTCGTTCATTGCATTAGCCATGCGCAAGGCCCGCATGCTTATCCCGTATTGCTGGGCTATGCCCGAAAGCGTTTCGCCGCGATTGATCACATGGTGAGTGCCGGCGGCATTGCTCGCCAACACTGTCGGACTGGCATCTTGCTCTCTAGCCGCCAACACCGGTTTTGATTCTACTCTGGACTTAGCGGCCGGAGCACCTTCGCCTATATCAGCACTCGCCAATTGCACGGCTTTAGATTTACCAGAGCGATTGAGCTGCGCCATCATGGTGTCGGCCGGCGCATATTGTTTAAAGTGGCCGACAATCCCGCTAAACACCGCAGAAGCCATTTTGTTTTGATAGGCCTTAGTGTTCAGACGGCGCTCTTCTTCCGGATTGGAGATAAAGGCGGTTTCCACCAGAATCGACGGAATTTCCGCCGACTTCAACACCACAAACGCGGCTTTTTGCACCCCGCTTCTGTGTAAATGTCCGACGCTTTTCACGCTTTTCAAAACCTTGTTACCAACGTTTTGGCTGGCTTCTTTCGCCGCTTTGTTGGATAAATCCATCAACACCGAGGTCAAGGTATCATCCCGATCTTCGCCTGCACCGCCATCCACTGCATTTTCGCTGGCGGCCAACCAACCCGCGCCGGCGCTGGAAGCACCGTTACTAGCCAAGGTGTAGACGGATGCGCCATGAGCTTGGCTGTCGCTAAATGCGTCGGCGTGGATGGACACGAACAAATCGGCTTTCGCAGCACGCGCAATGCGGCGGCGTTCGTTTAATTTTACAAAATAATCACCGTCGCGAATCATCACCGCCTTCATGCCCGGCTGGCTATTGACCATGCCCTGCAGGCTCTTGGCAATCGCAAACACCACATCTTTTTCCTGCGTGCCGTTCGCACCCTGCGCGCCAATATCCTTGCCGCCATGCCCGGCATCGATAGCGACCACTATATGACGGCCCTTGGCTTTTATCGCCGTTTTAACCACGGCCGGTTTGATAGCAGCTTCCTGCTTTTTAAGGGGTGCCGTGGGTTTTTCAGGCGCGGCTACGGCCGCTACCGCAAGCATTTTTTCAGGTTTGACAGCAGCGGCTACGGGTTCCGGCTGCACTGTCTTAGCGGCTAAACTAATTTGCAAAGACTTACCAACCATCGCCATTTTGGCGTCGGCATCGGCTTTTAACTCCACAACCACACGCAAATCACCGGTATTGCGCACCGCGCTACGGGCAAAACCGAATAAGGGATGATCCGCGGACGGTTGATCAATCGCTTGCGGCATTTTGGCGTCGATAAAATCAATCACCAAACGGCTAGGACTTTTGAGCACGAAGGCCTTGTGACGTACCGCGCCGGGTAAATTAAACACCAGCTGATTAGACGCCGAATAGCTCACGGAACCCAGTTCAGCCTGGGCCGCAAACACCGAGAACGAAGGCAATAACATGCCCCATATCCAGAAAATTCGATAAATTTGCTGCATGACCCACTCGACCGCTAGTGACAATATTGTCGAGATTATAGCAGTATGTCTTTGTTTTTCCAGTTTAGTTTTATGCCAGCCTGATGGTTTTCAGCTAACATATTGATTTCAGCGGTACGTTGCTGCTGAAAATAATTCAACCTTACTTCCAAATCGGCCACCGGCAGAAATCCCGCGCCCATTTGCGGCCATTCGACGCAGCACAAAGCGTTTTGATTGAGATAATCGTCCATCCCCATCCATTCCAGTTCTTCTGGATCTTTGAGCCGATACAAATCAAAATGAAACAAGCGCCGGCCGCTAATCTCGTATTCCTCGACCAGAGTGTAAGTTGGGCTTTTCACCGCTCCTTGATGGCCGGCGGCGCGCAATAAACCGCGTACCAGCGTGGTTTTGCCGGCACCCAGATCGCCGTACAAAAACAACAGGCATTTTTCCGGCAAAGCTTGCCACAGCGCAGCCCCCAGCGCTTCGGTGTCTTCGGGGGTTTCCAGCGTGATGTTCATTAATTCAATAATTTCCTAATTCGTTCCGGCAAATCGCCGGCCAGCAAGCCGCGCTCGCCAAATTCCAAAGCCAGACTATCGGCCGCTTCGCCATGCACATATACCCCCAACCGGGTTGCCTGCTCCAAACTCAAACCTTGCGCCAGCAAGCCGCCGATCAAGCCGGACAACACATCGCCCATGCCGCCGCTGGCCATACCAGGGTTGCCGGTGGTGCCGACATACACCGTTTCACCGCTGCCGATTAAGGTACCGGCGCCTTTTAATAAACAGCTACCGCCATATTGGCTGTGCAAATCCACCAATGCCGCATAGCGGTCTGCGGATATTTGCCGGGTGTTACAAGCCAGCAAGCGCGCGGCCTCGCCGGGATGCGGCGTTAATATCCAGTTATCACGTCGCGTCGGCTGCTCTGCGAGCAAATTCAAGGCATCGGCATCTAACACGCACGGTTTATCACTGGCCAATACGGTATTAAACATCTCTCTGCCCCAATCATCCTGACCCAGACCCGGCCCGATTACCACCACGCTGACTTTATGCAACAAGGCTTGCAAGGCTTCCCCGCATTCCACGCCATGGCACATCAATTCCGGCCTACCAATATTGATCAAGCCGCTATGCGCGGTGCGGGTGACGATGCTAACCAGACCGGCTCCGGAACGCAAGGCCGCTTCGCCCGCCAAGCGTATCGCCCCGCTATAACCATAATTGCCGCCAATTAACAGCACATGCCCGAAATTGCCTTTATGGGCAATGCGCGCCCGACGCGGCAAGTCGAGTTTATCCAGCAATAGCGCGAACGGCGGCATTGCCGCTAACACCGCGTCGTCAATATCCAATGTACTGCAAACGATCTCGCCGCAATACTCAGGCGCTTCGCCGGTAAACAAGCCGCATTTCAAACCGATGAAGGTCACCGTTACATCAGCCTTCACCGCACAAGCCAATACCAAGCCGGTATAAGCATGTAAACCGGACGGCACATCCACGGCAAGCACCGGACAGCAGGAATCATTGATTGCGGCGATGGCTAAGGCATAAGCATCCCCCACCTCTCGACTCAAACCGATCCCGAATAAGGCGTCGACAATTACGCCTTGCAGCTTGGAGTGCCCGGCTTCGAAGCCGGTAACACTGCCACCGACCAGTATAAAATCTTGATAGGCACTGAGCGCATCGCCGGGCAAACCATGCGGATCAGTCAGGGCATAAACGGTTACCCGGCAATTAGCCTGCAAGGCCAGCGTCGCCACCTCATAACCATCGCCGCCATTATTGCCGCCACCGCAAAACACCGTGATCGCGGCGTGTTCCGGCCAACGCCGCCGTATCTGCTCGAACAGCGCGTATCCGGCCCGACGCATCAATTCCCGGCCCGGAATCCCTAGTTCGTCAATCGCATAACGCTCGGCTTCGCGAATTTGGGCGGTGCAGTAGAGTTTGTTTGAGGGTGTTTGCATGGCTTAGCCTTGAGGATTTTTGTCGCTGATTCTAACGCGAATGCTTATAGGGTTTGGTATCTGCTGACCAAAAGCAGCCTGTTAAACTTACTTTCTATCTATATGTCTGGTTCGGAGCCTATAACACTCGATCAAATGCTAATTGCATTTCACATGTAGGGTACGCACCGCGTACCCTTGGAGCTATCATAGTGGCAAAAGCCAGAAGGTACGCGGTGCGTACCCTACCAATCTTCAAAGCGTTGCAGATAATCCAGCACAAAGCGCTGCGACAAATTTTGCCGATAAAGATAGTCGGCTATTTCAGCCAAGCGCTGTCCGGCGCGCGGCGAAAAGACAATGCGGTACTCACTCATATTTCCGGCGAATGTCCTGCATCACCTGTTGTAACGGCAAACCTTCACCAGCAGTCAGTTGCGTAACCGACACGCCGACGTCCTGCTTGATCTTGCGATGCTGCACAAACTCGGCGAAGGCACTGGCAATGGACTGCTGATTATTGCCAAACAACTGCTGCAAGCTGGCTTCCAGCTCAGGGTTATCGATTTCGATGTTTAACATGATGAATTCCAAAGATTTAGTTGCGGCATAATTTTCTAGGCTCATTGTGCCCCACCCGGCCAAGCAAGCTTGCAAAGCATAACGCCAAATCATTTCATGGCCAATTTTGTATATAGGCGGGGCAGGTTGTTCGACTCGCTCCAAACGCGCTGCCAAACTTTCACACATTCTTGAAACGTTCAGAAAGCCCCCTGTGACCGGATTTCTAGGCTAGAGTCCCTGCAAGGCCGTATACAAAGCTTGAGTATCCTCAAATTCTCCAAATGCAAATTGTAATAGCGCTCTTATAACTTGAGCTTGTTTAGCTATTGTAGCGTTTCCTGACTCCCTAGCACCCACAATCCAGACGGCTAAAAGATTATCGCTAACTTTCATAGCCACCGGACAAAGGCTAAGTGGTTTTCCTTGTTTGTCAACGTCACAGAAAAGTGAAGGAGTCTCATCAAGAGACATTTTCTTTACCATTTGCCCTGTAGATTCAGTAGCGCCGTCAATATAGGATATAGTGCCAAGATCGTCTGCTTTAACCAATGTGAATCTCCGTAGATATAACGCATAGTCAATTATCCGACCCTTTTGGCAAATTTTTTGAGCCCATTGTTGCGATAACAGTTTGCAAAGCTCAGGCATTGGTATCGTACCGTCGATTCGGGTGTCATAAAAAGAACTGTAGTTCTCAAGCTCGATTTCTAAACTATCAAGAGTAATTGGCTCATGACTATTAGCAATAGACTCAAGTGGCATCTCACATTTCCACTGTTTGCCTTCTTTGCATGCCATATGCACGTTAGTTCTAAATCCACTTGAAACCGCTATTAATGGCAATTGAAAAACTCTGCCTGAAATAGAAAAACTAGCTTTATGAGCCAGAAGTTCAATTGGGGGGGGTAATTGGTGGAGGGTCTGAGCAAGCAACTAACAGATGAATCAATAGAGCCATGAAAATGAGCTTACAATTTTGGCGTTTCATCGTAATGCCCAGCAAGTTAATAAACTGTTAACCATAGATCCACCGGAAAATAATTATCAACATAATAACCGATTGATTATAAAAGAATTTATTATTCTAACCATCATAAGCGACAGTTGGCTACGACAGGCAACAAACAAGCTGCCGCCATTGAATCAGATTGAACGATAGTCCACAACCGGTCACCTTTTGTCGATTGCTAGAAGATCCAGAGATCCCATCACAGAAAAAACTACCGAAAAATACTCTGT
This sequence comes from Methylomonas albis, assembly GCF_014850955.1. Taxonomy (NCBI): domain Bacteria; kingdom Pseudomonadati; phylum Pseudomonadota; class Gammaproteobacteria; order Methylococcales; family Methylococcaceae; genus Methylomonas; species Methylomonas albis. The sequence goes on along the minus strand of NZ_JACXSS010000001.1, from coordinate 1,418,535 downwards.
CAAGCCGCGCCGAACATCATTTTACGGACAATCCATCAGGCCGGGTATGTCACAATTGCCCCACTAAATCGATGCGGAGCAAAACCATGCGCCAATTTCTATTAATCATCATGACACTGCTTGCGCTAGGCGGCTGCGCGTCGGAATCCTGCGATAAGGATGTCGTCGGCATCCTCAACCCCAATCAAACCAGCGCGAAGTTGCTGATGGATTACGCCAAGACCGCCGTGTGTAAAACCGATTCAACCGGCACAGCAAAGCCTACGACAGTTGACGAGGAGCGTAAGCTGGTGTTGATTTACGATCTGTACGTTAAAGCCAGAAGTTATGCGATTTTAAACAAAGTGTTTTTCTGGTTGTCGCTGGTTTCGGCGGTGGCGGTGTTTTTGTGGCCATCGTTGGGCGTGTTATTAAAAGACCGCCTGGGCGAGCGCGAATGGTATAAATCCGCGATTGTGCAAACTACGGTGACCGGCATAGCCGCGTTGATGTTTGCGTTTTACAGCCAATACAAAGACAAGCAAACCTACACGGAAAACCTGATGCGCTATGCGGTGTTTTCCGACAAACCGGTGGACGAATTAAGCCAAAAAGTGATCGAGGAAATCGGCAAAATTGATATTGGCTTTAGTTTTAGCGGGGTGTTTGACAAGAAGGAAGACAAATAATCGTGCGCCCTTATGTCTCCGCGAGACACACTAACGGATAGGGTCAACGACCTTTGCCATTGTTAGCGTCTGGGTTTCGGCAAGCCATGCCGGAAATACACACGTTAATTTGTAATCGACTTCTCCAACTGTTTGAGGTTGCGTAAATTTGAACATAAGCGCTATTCCCGTCGATGACCGTATACAACTGGCCCAACACATCAAACGCTGGGGCGAGGAATTGGGGTTTCAGCAGATCGGCATCAGCGACACGGATTTAAGCGCCGCCGAACAGCATCTGCAGCAGTGGCTGGATAAGGGCTTTAACGGCGAGATGCAATACATGGCCGCACACGGTTTAAAGCGTAGCCGACCGGCATTATTGCAGGCAGGCACCCGCAGCATTATCTCGGCGCGGATGGATTATTTGCCGGAACCGTCGGCAGCCAGCAAACAATTATTGGATGACCCGGCCGCAGCGTTCGTATCTCGCTATGCCTTGGGTCGTGATTATCACAAGCTGCTGCGCAATAGATTGCAAAAACTGGCGGACAAAATCGCCGAGGAGATTGGCCCGTTCGGCTACCGTGCGTTTGTCGATAGCGCTCCGGTACTGGAAAAAGCTATTGCGGAAAAAGCCGGTCTGGGCTGGATAGGCAAACACAGCAATTTGATCAACCGCCGCGCCGGCTCCTGGTTTTTTTGGGCGAAATCTATACCGATCTGGCCTTACCCAGCGATGAAGCGGCCAGCAATCATTGCGGACAATGCCGCGCCTGCCTGGATGTTTGCCCCACGCAAGCCATCGTCGGCCCGTACCAGGTCGATGCCCGGCGTTGCATATCGTATTTAACCATCGAACTGCACGGCAGCATTCCCGTGGAATTACGGCCCTTGCTGGGTAATCGCATCTACGGTTGCGACGATTGCCAGTTAGTTTGCCCGTGGAACCGCTTCGCCAAACTCAGTGCGGAAAGCGATTTCAAACCCCGGCATCGATTGGATCAGTCGACTTTAATCGAATTGTTTCATTGGACCGAAGCTGAATTTCTGCAAAAAACCGAAGGCTCGGCGATCCGCCGCATCGGCCATCTGCGCTGGCTGCGCAATATTGCCGTGGCGCTGGGCAACGGTCAGCCCACACCTACGGCCAAAGCGGCTTTGACAGATAAATCCAGTCACGATTCGCAGATGCTGCGCGAGCATATACAGTGGGCTTTAGAGAAACTGGACAATCTGAACATTTAGCGACGGGGACGAGACTGTAGCAAAAACCCAGGCTAAATGGACGCCAAACACTTGAACTGGCATGAAGTCAAGGTGTATTCTAGGAACCAGTTAAAAAAAATCCGCTCGAGGCCAAACATGCTGGTCACCGCATCTTCCAATCAAACCCCGCTATATCGGCTAACCGGCCGCAGCCTTGCCACGCCCACCGCCCAAACGCCTGTCGAACCCATTGCACAAACCGCAAAAAGCGGAAGCGCCGAATCCGACCAATATAGCCCGGAACAGCTAAGCCAAATTGCCGAGCTCAAAGCCCGCGACCAGGAAGTGCGTACTCACGAACAAGCTCATCTTAGTGCCGCCGGCAGTCTAGCGCGTGGCGGGGCACATTTTAGTTATGTGACCGGCCCGGATGGACTACGTTACGCCGCCGGCGGCGACGTTAGCATAGATGTTTCGGAAGAACCGGGCGACCCGCAAGCCACCATACGCAAAGCGGAAACCATCCGCCGTGCAGCATTAGCGCCGGCCAATCCATCAGGCCCGGATCAAAGCATCGCCGCCAAGGCTGCCGCAATGGCAAATAAGGCCCGCGGGGAATTGTTAAATTCGCAAAAACAACCCAGCGCTAACGGCAAGCTCATCGACGTTACAGCCTGATCAACGCGATGCAAACTCCAAGCCAAATCCGACATCGGGCTCCACTCTCACCACAATAGCCGTTTGTATCGGCGCATCGTCGAATTCGGTGGTCTGTACCTCCACGACCGCGCCAATCGGTGGAATTAAGTCGTTGGCGCACAGTAAAAACAAGCCAGTCTCGGAAAAATCCCGCATATCTACAACCATGGCCACTGCTGAAGCCGGCACCGTCACTCTGATTTTGGCACGATGCTTTAGGCGCGGGTGCCTGCGCTTGTTATCAATCACGAATTCTCCTAGATCGTTTCGGTTTTAAGGCAAGTGCTAGTATGAAAGCATGCTGCGTTCAAACGGCAGGCCGCCGGCAACCCCCGTCTACCCGACAAAATCCCGCAAAAATAAATATAGCCCCAAACCCACCATCACCAAGCCGCTAAGCAATTTCAGCCAACGGCCTTCTTTTTCCTGCAAGCGATGTTGACTTAAAGTGACGATACCCACACCCAACACTATAATGTCATCCAACATGTAAGCCAGATTGTACAGCAATAAGTAGCCGTAATAGTCCAACCCACGCAATTCCCTCAGGGTGAGGATACGTGTATATAAGGCGGGAAACCCCGACGTACACAGCAGCTCTACAATCTGCACCAGCAAGGCCAGCACCACAGCGCCCAGCATCGCGCCCAGCAGATTTTCAGCTTGCAAAATCCGCCGCATCCGGTTGTAGATGCCGGGTTTGGCCGAGGCAGGAATCGACAAAGAAACACCCACGCCAAATGCCCAAAAATCTTTCAGATTAATAGCACCGGCCAACAACGCGATGCCGGCAATAGCCAACTCCGAGGCCCGCGATAAGCCGATCAATAAAAACAGATTCAACCAGGCGGCCATGAACACGAAATAAGCCAATCCCTCAACCACCACGAAAGTGCCGGCCACCGCGATCATCCTCGGTCGATTATGCATAGGCGCCAACATCGAAATCATCAGGATCAACACCCACATCGAGCAAGGATTAAAACCATCCAACAAACCCATGGCTAGGGTAAACGCCGGTAAACCGACTTCTTCAAGATCAATGCGCTGACCAAACAGATGCACGGCAAACACTTCGGCCTTGGTTGACACCGATTGGCTAACCGGCACATCGCAAGATTCACTGGTCTGCACTTCGCAGCTACCAGCCTCCGCGTTGGCCGTCTGAGTTCGCCGAACACCAGCGCCAGCGCGTAAAGCATTGCGTATCAAATCGCTGCTGCCGGCCTCTTCCGAGTAACCGACGATATACTCGCCCCGCACTAAAAATGTCGGCAATCTGACGGGCCCGGCTTGCCGGGATTCTGCAAGCCGCTGCAAACGTTCCAGGGCTGCCGGCATTTGGGAAATATTGCTAAGGACTATCCGCAAATCGGGTTGCTCGCCTTGCAAAACCGCCAAAAACAGTTCGGCTTGCTGACAATGCGGACAACCATCACGCACAAAAGCCTCAATATCCACCGGGCTTTCGGCGGTATTGTCGGCGCCGAAAGCCGGCATTGTCGCCAGCGATAGTAACAGCGCCAAACCAAAACCCATCAGTATCGACGATAACTGGGCCGGCCATTCCGGAAAGCTTTTCAGTGTTAGCACTCGTCTATCCTCCTCAATAGTTCCAGCAATATGTACGGAAGCGCTCATTTTATTAGATAATAACAAGTTAAATGAATCCACCGACCCAGCAGGTGCGATTTCCGCTCCATTCACACTGCCTGCCGCTAAATGCCGGTGGCGAGATCAAATACCGACTTAATGCCTAGACGACCCAGAAGCAGTAAATCGACCGTTAGACGCAGAAAATCGAAGCCCCAAGCATCATGGCTGAAACGCTCGCTTGTTTCGCTAGTGTTAATAGCGGTTTTCGTACTAGCGGCATATGTCAGTTACCTCGATTACACGGTACGCGAACAATTCGAAGGCAAGCGTTGGTCCATTCCAGCCCGGGTTTATGCCAGCCCTGTCGAGCTGTACGCCGGTTACGAAATCTCCAGTAAAAATCTGGAAGACCTGTTGCTGGAATTGCATTATCGCCAGGATTATCAACTGGCCGGAGAAGGCTCTTACTACGGCAAAGGCGGCCAGATCAACATCCGCACCCGCGCTTTCAATTTTGGCAACACGCCCCAGGAAAGCCGCAAAATCAGCGTTAGTTTCACTAGCGGCGGCATCGCCGGCATAAGCGACTCCGGTACTGGCGAAAGCTTGGCCATCGTCCGCATGGACCCGGTGCAAATCGGCAGTTTTTACCCAACCCGCAAAGAAGACCGCATTCTGATTAAGTTGGACGAAGCGCCGCAAACCCTGGTGCAAGGCCTGCTGTCCACGGAGGATAAGGATTTCTACAACCATTTCGGCATCTCGCCCAAGGGCATCGTCCGGGCCATGTGGTCCAACGTCAAAGCCGGCGGCATGGTGCAAGGTGGTAGCACCATCACCCAGCAATTGGTGAAAAACTTTTTCCTGAATCCTAAGCGGACGCTACGCCGCAAGCTGAAAGAAGCCTTGATGTCTTTTATTCTGGAATATCGGTATAGCAAGGACGAAATTCTGGAGGCTTATCTAAACGAAATCTTCCTGGGCCAAGACGGCGCCAGCGCGGTGCATGGCTTTGGCTTAGCCAGCGAATTTTATTTTGGTCAATCCTTGAAAACCCTGAACCTGCAGCAAGTCGCCACTTTGGTTGCGCTGGTGCGTGGGCCTTCGGAATACGATCCACGCCGCAATCCGGAACATACGCTGGAGCGCCGCAACATCGTGCTGGATGCGATGCACACTGAAGGCTTTATCGACGAACAGCAAGCGAGCGAAGCAAAGAAACAACCGTTAGGGGTGGCCACGGTAATTCATCGCTCCGCCAACCGCTATCCGGGTTTTATCGATTTGGTCAAACGGCAACTCAAGCAGGAATATAAAGAAGACGACCTGACCTCGGAAGGCTTACGCATCGTCACAACGCTTGACACCCGCATTCAGGACACGCTGGAAAAATCCATCGCCAGCAAGCTGAAACACCTAGAGAAAAGTCCGAAAAGTAACGATTTGGAAACCGCCGCCATTGTTACCCGCCGTGACAGTGGTGAAATTGTCGCCCTCGCCGGCGGCCGCGACGCCGAGGACACCGGCTTCAATCGCGCTTTGGACGCGGTGCGGCCGATCGGTTCGCTGATTAAACCGGTCGTTTATTTGACCGCACTGGAATACCCGGACCGCTACACCATCGCCACGCCGATCAGCGATACCCGCCTGGAAATTCCAGCCGAAAGAGGCAAAACCTGGTCGCCGGACAACTACGACAATCAGGAACACGGCGTCGTGCCGCTGCATAGTGCCCTGGCCCACTCCTACAATATGGCTACGGTGCGGATTGGCATGGACATCGGCTTGGCCAAAGTCGCCAATACCTTAAAAAGCATGGGCGTCAGCCGGCCGGTGGATTTGTTCCCGTCCTTCTTGCTGGGCGCACAACCGCTGACACCGCTGGAAGTTACCCAGTTGTATCAAACCCTGGCCGGGGACGGTTATGCAACGCCGCTCCGTTCGATCCGCGCGGTCAATGCCGCCGACGGCAAGGCGCTGCAAAGTTATCCGTTTACCGTGCGGCAAGCAGTCGATCCGGCTGCCAGCTTTATCACCAACACCATTTTGCAGGAAGTGATGTACGCCGGCACCGGCCATTCTGCTTATAACTATCTACCGCAAAACATGGCTTTGGTCGGCAAAACCGGCACTACCAACCAGTTGCGCGACAGCTGGTTTGCCGGCTTTAGCGGCGATTTTCTCTCCGTAGTCTGGGTTGGCCGGGACGACAACAAACCCACCGGGTTGACCGGTGGAACCGGTGCCTTACAAATCTGGTCCGAGCTGATGCGCCAAGTGTCGAAGAAGCCGGTCAGCCTGGTACCACCCGACAATGTGCAAATGACCTGGATCGACGCGACCAGCGGCTTGCTCAGCAATGAGGGCTGCCCCGGCGCAAAACTAATGCCTTTCGTGGATGGCTCGGCACCCAGCCAGTTTGCCGACTGCGGAGCAAGTCCGGAATCCGGCGAAAGCTGGCTTAATAACCTGAACCCTTTTTAACTATGTTTCTTAAACACATTTTTGCTCTGGTTTTCCTGATCGCCACCGCTCATTCAGTCCAGGCCGACGATGCGCCGATTACCCGACTGAAAAGCTTTTTAGCCAGCAGTTCTTCCTTGGCGGCGGATTTCAAACAAATCAGTTTCGATAAAAGCGGCCGTCCCGCGCAAAATAGCTTTGGCAAGTTTTATCTGAGCCGGCCCGGTAAATTTCGTTGGAATTACCAAAAACCCTTTGTACAAGAGATTGTGTCCAATACCGGTAAAGTCTGGTTTTACGATGCCGATCTGGAGCAAGTGACGGTAAAGCAGCTCGACGACTCGCTAGGTTCGACCCCGGCCTTACTGTTGACCGGCGAAGTAAATATTGAGGAAAAGTTCATCCTGCAAGAACAAGGCAAAGAGGACGACGGGATGAATTGGGTGAAACTATCACCCAAGAACGAAGAAAGCGGGTTTAAATACATCCTGATCGGCTTGAACGGCAACCAGTTGGGCGGTATGGAGTTAAGCGACAATTTCGGCCAACTAACCCGCATTTATTTTTCCAACATCCAGCTCAATCCCAAGCTGGACGACGCCTTGTTTAATTTCAAAGCGCCGAAAGGCGTGGATGTATTTGAAAACTAGTCTGTATCAGGCCGGTTTACTAATCCCCAGCTTTTCCATCCGCGAGCGCAGAGTAGTGGAAGGTACGCCCAAAATCTTCGCGGCGCCCTGATTGCCGGCAATCCTCCAGGAGGTCGCGTCCAACGCTTTCAGAATATGGGCGCGTTCGGCTTCGTCCAGGGTGACAATCGGCGCAGCGGTGGGCGCACCGACCCCTATCACATTCACGCAATCGACAGCGGCCAGTTGACTGCCTTTGGTTAAAATCACCGCGCGCTCGATGATATGTTGCAGCTCGCGAATATTGCCGGGCCAGAAATAGCTTTGCAGATCGGCCATCATCCGTTCCGGAATCGATTGTATTTTCTTGCCGAATTTCGCCGCGTACTTATCGATGAAATGTTTCACCAAAAACGGCACGTCTTCCTTGCGCTCACGTAGCGGCGGCAGATTGATGGGAAAGACATTCAGACGGTAATACAAGTCGGCCCGAAATTTACCCTGCTGCGAAAACTGCGCCAAATCCCGGTGAGTGGCGGCGATTACCCGCACATCACAGGTCAGCGTTTGGGTACCACCTACCCGCTCGAACTCGCCTTCCTGTAAAACTCGCAACAGTTTGGCCTGCATTTCCAGCGGCAATTCGCCGATTTCGTCCAGAAACAAGCTGCCGCCGTTCGCCAATTCAAAACGGCCCAATTTACGAGCAATCGCACCGGTAAACGAGCCTTTTTCGTGACCGAACAATTCGCTTTCGGCCAAGTTTTCCGGGATCGTCGCGCAATTCAATTTCACCAAGGTTTTGTCTTTGCGAGCACTGAGATTATGAATCGCCCGTGCAATCAATTCCTTACCGGTGCCAGTCTCGCCGGTGATCAACACTGTCGCGTCGGTACTCGCTACCTGTCTCACCAGATCCATGGCTTGATGCAATGCCGGGGAGTTGCCGATCAATTCTTCGCCATCCCGACTGGCCAAGACTTCTTCTTGCAAATAAAGATTAATCCCCCGCAAGGTGTTGCATTCCGCTTCCGCCTGCTGCCGGGCTTTGCGTTCGTTGATGTCGCGCAGAATCAGAATAAAAAGCTTCTGGCCGATGGCTTCCACTCTGGAAATCGTCGCTTCGATGGGGAAACTGCTCTCGTCGGCCCGCACCGCATTCATACCTTCAGAGACCCAGATGGCCTGATCCGCCGGCACGCCATTACGAAAATTAGTCAGGGTTTTGTAAAGCTCGGGTGACAAAAACCGATCTACCGCCCGGCCGATGTTATCGACTGCTTTACAACGAAACATCTGTTCGGCAGCCGTGTTGAACAAGGTAATCCGCCCTGCTTCGTCCAGCGTCAGAATCGCATCCATCGCGTTTTCGAAAATCCGCGACAGGCGCTGCTCTTTTTCTTGCAACTCCAGCTTCAACTTTTGCAGAGTGAGGTGGGTTTGCACGCGGGCAATCACCTCTTCGTATTGAAACGGCTTGGTGATGTAATCCACCGCGCCCACTTGAAAACCCTTCAACTTATCGGCGGTATCCGCCAAGGCCGTCATGAATAACACCGGAATATCGCGGGTCGTCGGAATGGTTTTCAAGGTCTGACAAACGGTAAAGCCATCCATACCCGGCATCAGTACATCCAGCAAAATCAAGTCCGGCAACTGCGCCACGGCTTGCACTAAAGCCACTTCCCCGGATTCCGCACGTAACACGTCAAACCCGGCTTCATCGACCAAGCCGGCCAACTCTTCTAAATTAACCGGGTTGTCATCCAGCATCAAAATTAACGGTTTATCGCGCTGCCGCTTATGAGTCACGCATTTCTCCTTAACCTATCCGAACAACTGACAGTATCATTCCTGAAATTCATGTAAATAATCCTGAATGGCCGGCTCCAGCCGGATACTCGCTTGCTGCAGTAGCTCGTAGCTGGCGGCGGCATCGATAAAGGCGGCCTCGTGGCCCATCGTTTCCAGTTGCTGGGCGACCTTGCCGAACGGAAAGGCGCCGATGCTGTTGGCGGAGCTTTTTAGGGTATGCGCGGAAAGTCGTAATAAATCCGCATCCTGGCGTTGTATCGCGTCGGCCATGTCATTCAACAACGGCGTGGACTGTTCCTGGAACAAGGTCATCATTTTGCATAACATTTGTTGTCGGCCGCGCACTCGATTTAAAGCTTGTTGCCAATCGAGCGCCGGCTCGGCCAGTATCACCGACGCCAGGCTATTGTTATTCGCTTGCTCTGTTCCCGCCATATTCCAGCACTCCACCATTGCCAACAAATCCTGCTCTTGCACCGGCTTGGCGATATAGTCGTCCATACCGGCGGCCAAGCAGCGTTCCTTATCGCCTTTCAAGGCATGTGCGGTCATCGCGATGATGCGCATGTGTTCGCCGGTAAGGCGCTCCTTATCCCGGATGGCTTCGGTAGCCTGAAAGCCATCCATTACCGGCATCTGTACGTCCATTAAGATCAGATCGAATAAGCTATCCATAGCCAATAAATCCAGCACTTCTTGACCGTTGTTGGCCACCTTCACGATATGGCCGCGTTCTTCCAGCAACACCACCGCCATGTATTGGTTAACCGGATTATCTTCCGCCAACAAAATCCGCAATTTGCGTGGCGGCTCGGCCAATGCTGTTGGCGACGCTTCAGAGGCTTTGGCCGATTTACCCAGTGCCGACTGGATGGCATTCCATAATTCGGAATGTTTGACCGGTTTGCGCACGTACAAATTAATCCCTAAATCGTGGCAGCGTTCGCAATCATCAGGCCGGTCGGCCGACGATAGCATCATGATGGTTACCGGCTCGAAGCGTTGATCTTCTCTGATGGCTTGCGCCACCATAAAGCCGTCCATGATAGGCATCATCGCATCGAGTAGAATCAGCGCATAGGCTTCGCCCGACTCCGCCATATTCTGCAGCGCAATGATAGCAGCCTCACCACTATCGACCGTGGTCGGCCGCATACCCCAATGATTCAGGATTTCCGAAAAAACCCGCAAATTGATGAGATTGTCATCCACGATCAGCACCGGCAAATTTTTGACATCTATCAGGGGTTGAAAAGGGGCATCGAGCTCGCTTTTAGTGTGCCTGTCAAACACCGCGGTAAAGAAAAAAGTGCTGCCTTTATGCTCCTCGCTTTCCAGCGACAAATGCCCACCCATCAATTCCACTAAGCGTGAAGAAATCGACAAACCCAAACCGGTGCCGCCGAATTTTCGCGTCGACGACGCATCGATTTGCGCGAACGCTTCGAAAATAAGCTGTTGTTTATCCGACGAAATGCCAATACCTGTGTCGCTAACCGCAATCTGTAAGCAGACTTTATTTTCGTCGACCGTTTCAGGTTTGACTTGCACCACGATTTCGCCGTGCTGAGTAAATTTGATGGCATTGCCCACCAAATTGATAATCACTTGATTCAAGCGGCCAATATCGCCGATCAAATCGTCCGGGGTTTCCGGATCGATGCGCAGCATCAACTCCAGGTTTTTTTCGTGGGCGTGGCCGCCCAACAGTTTTAAGGTGTCGCCAAGACTCTCCCGCACTTTAAAAGGCGCATGGTCAAGCTCGAGTTTGCGGGCCTCGATTTTAGAAAAGTCCAGAATATCGTTAACAATACGCAGCAAGGCATCCGCCGAGCTGTTCGCCATTCCCAGAAACTCGCGCTGCTGCGGGGTAAGCTCGGTGCGCAAGGCCAAGCCTATCATGCCGATGATGCCATTCATCGGCGTGCGGATCTCGTGGCTCATATTTGCTAGAAATTCGCTCTTGGCACCGGCCGCTTGCAGCGCCGCATCGCGGGCGGAAAGCAAAGCTTGGCGCATTTTTTCCAAATGCTCGGCCAGCGCCGCCACTTCGGTGATCTTTGTGCCTGAATTAAATTGCCCGGTGTGATTGCCGGCGGCGATTTGTTCGGCTTCGTCGCGTAAACGTTCCAGCGGCTTAACCAGTTTGCGCCCAAACAAACCCACTACCAACAGGGTCAAGCCCATGTAAATGGCCACAAAATAGGCACTGCGCTGGTAGATGGTGGTAATGTCGCGTTGAATTTGCCGCTCGTCGTAACCCAGTCTTAACATCGCCAGCGAGCCGTCTTCAGGATTCAGAATCGGCACAGCCAGAAAATAAATATCGTCGTCGTGCTCGCCGAAGAAAAAATCTTCTTGAAACTGCTGCTGAGCGTTGAGTTCAATGTCCGCGCGAATATTACCGCGCTCCGTGGCGATTTCCGCAAACGCCAAACGGCCGTTCAATAGAAACTCACCTAGCAGACCTTGTAATTCGCCGGTTTTGGTATGCTCCAGCCGCGGCGTGACTAGGTTGCTGAACAGTAAGGCATCAGACCTGACGTAATTGACAAACTGCGCTTCCAAACTGGGTTTAATCACCCGATAAATGCCGAATAACAACACCGGCACCAGCACCAAATGAATACCGACCACCGCCAGAATCATTCGGCCATTAAAACTATGAAAAAACCGACTCATTCCAGCGCTCCTTGCCATAACACATTAACCGCTTTAAGGCCTTGATTTGCACTGACTTGATCCTCCCACAAATATGTCACCGTGCCGGGATTCTGCTGCAAGGTGTCAACCAAGCTCTTTAGGTCGTTAAAACTTGCCGGACGTTTACCGCCTAGGCGAAAAACCACCGAAATTGTCTGACTTTCATAAGCATTGGCCGACATAAACGCCACTTTTTGCAGAAATACTTCGAAAATTAACGGATCGCTGATGTTCAATAACGGCACGGGGTGCTCGCCGTCCTTCTCCAGCGGCACACCCAGAAACAATTTTCTAGCCTCCTGCACGGTTAAAGGCGGCATTGATGAGTTTGCGCTGGTGGCCAATACCAGGGAGTGGCGGGTGATGGCAGATAGACTCTGCGCACCGAGCAGTAATATCAAACCAACCATACCAAGGCCACGGAGCATTTTCATGGAAACACCGCGCTCCATTGAAACATCACTTGCCCGAAATGATCGTCGCGCAGATGATCCCGCGAGGCTTCAATCTTTAAGGCGTTGGTGTGATTAAGTTTGTAGCGTACGCCACCGAGAAACCTATCTTCCACAAATTTGGGAAACATTGCCAAGTACGGGTCATGACTAGCGCCAAAGCTACCCTCTACCCTACCCACCAAGGTCCAAGTCTGATCGACCGCCCACTCGACTTGCCCGTAAGCACTGAGAAAGTCGTCCTGAGTTCTGGCGCCCAACGGACTTTCCAAGGTATTGTTCACATAGACAATTTCGCCTAATAGGCGTACCGATTGGATTTGCTTATTGGCGTAGGCACTGGCGACAAATTGATTAACGTTTTTAACCGCCAGTTCGTCGGAGTGAATTTGGTTATACGCCCCGGAAATGCCAAATTCGTCGACACCGTAGCTGATAGGCTGATAGCCCAATCGAAACGTCACGCCGGGCCGACGCGATCCGCCCGGCTCAATCAAATTGAAGGCTTCCAAGCCTTTATTGATTTGCGGGCCTGCACCAGCACCAACCGAGTAATATAAACCGCCCTCGCTCAGATCATGAACACCTTCCCATAAAAACCCGGTCAAATGGTTGGGTATCACGCCACCGGCCGTTTCGAAAGCCATAATGCCGGGGCGGGAAATAGTGGTCTGTAGAAAACCGCCGTGGTGGAACTGCATGTTCCAGTAACCGATCGGGTTGTGAAAACGACCCAGCCAAAGAGTGGCTTCTTCGCCCACATGCATGCCTAACTGGAATCTCTCCAGATTATGGGTTTTGGTGCTGACCAGCCATTCGCCGAGAAACCGAAAGCGCTGATAGTCGGTGGTGTAAAACACGTTAATCTCGGGAATAACGTCGCTATCGCTAAGTTTTTTCCGAGGCTCTTGATCAAAACGCACGATACTGGTCAAAGCGGGAAACAACAGAAAATCGCCCGGCAAGCCACTGGCACTCTTGCTGGACATATGATCCATGTGACCGGCAGCAGCAGCCATGGCGGGGATAATAATCGCGAATCCGCAGAGCAAATAAACGATAGCGCCGCTTAGCGTTTTAAGTTTGGCTGGATAGTATCGTTGCCGCATGCTTGCTCTCTAGCATTTAATCGGTAGGATACGGACACTACCTAGTTAAGTGAGGATCTCGTCCCGATAGAATTAAAGTGAAAGGTATCACATATTATTGAACAGTTGACGATATTTCGTCAAAATTTAATCGCAAAAACGCCTGCACTATGTCGCCCCAAAACAAAGCGGAGCGGCAACCCAGATTAACTACGATTTGCCCAACAACCTGTTAATCCCGCCCTTGCATATCACCGCTCCCGTGCTGCGGTGATGACCATACCGACACCCAAAAACTCACCGCTGGGTACCGACGTTAAATTCAGGGTATGTCATCAATGACCAACTAAAGCCTCTAACGCCGTAGGATCATCGACCCGCTTTAGATAACTTATACGGCATTTCGTAACCGATACGATATTTAGTGCTGAAATCAACAATTAACTGTGTATTTTTTCACTACTTCTCACCATTGCTAGGCCATAAAATATCACGTAAACAACTAGTTACAATACTTTTGGCATAAGCGTATCTGCAGTGGCATTTATTTTGCGTTTGATAGCACATCTCTCCCAGTGAAGGAGGGCTGGACGCCAAGCAAAACCATAGTCCGTTATTTCCAATTATTCCGATTACGAGGCGATCACCATGAAAATTCTCCAGCAGCTTACTCGTTGTAAAAGATGCGGCGACTTATTGTCAGCCCATGAAAAATCAGATACCGACAACGCAGGCCTTTGTGCCTTCTGCAGCCAGATGCACAGTGAAGCACTGGAAATTTACCAAGAAATGCATGCAAAAAATCACGTAGAGAAAATTCGCTTCAGATTGGTTTAAGCATGGTCTTGTTATAAATCTGGCGGCTCATCAATGGACTGCGGCCAATAACTATCGTTAGGCATGACATTTTGTGAATTGGATCGGTGTCCTCTGTTACCGGCGTTCAGAGCGAAATCCTTGGCACCGTTTACCCAACCGCCCATAGCTGTATGAGCATTAAAAACTTGGAATACGCTGCTTGAAAATATTTTATAAGCTCAACCTTAGGAGACAAATTATGAATTCTCAAGAAATCCTGAAAACCTGTGTACGTGAACTGAAACGTTGCGGCATAAGCTTTGTGCTGATCGTTATTGGCGTATTTCTGGCCACCCATAACGCCCCTGCCGCCTCTATGCCAAAGCAGAACCAATGCGTGGGCAGTATGGAAATAATTAACGCTCTTGCCTCGCGGCCAATCAAATCGGGGGCTCGCTCTATGGTCCAGCCCGTCGGCAATTCGCTCCATCGGTTTTATACCAAGCAATCGAACAGCAAATGTGTTGGCAACCCGATCCAGAGCAAAGCCAGCAAACAATATAAATAAGCACTTATTGGCAATCTACATAATATTGCAACGTCCACAAGGACAAACCGGATAGCCAATCCGAACCCACAATAGCTCGACAACAATATTTCAATTCGGAAACGAAGATTTTCGCGCCCCCTCCTAGCGCTATTTACCGACTACACGTTAGCTTTTGGCATGACCTAACATCCGCAGGGCAATATGAATCCGACAAGCCTGACCAGAATTAAGTGCGCGATAGTTTTTATCGTATTTATATTGTTCAGTATCGGCCCGGTCCCGATTACCAGCAGCATCGGTTTGTACGTGGTAATTTTTCGACCACGCTGGTTTAAAGAGTTGGTCAACAAGATTTACACCGACAAAGCCGACTAATTATTTCCCCATCCTTTCAAAACCGTTCTTTCCGCCGTCATCACAGGCTTCTTTCACACAGCCATTTTTATTCAGTCCGACGCAGTATAGAATTTAAAGCGTACTTCCCAACTAGCAAAACAATCGATGACCGCTGACCGCGACCATGTTCGACCCAAAGCCGACACAAATTTAGCCTGTAGATTCTCCGTAGCTCCCATGTTGGATTGGACTGACCGGCATTGTCGGTTTTTCCATAGAACCCTATCGCAACATGCCTTGCTATACACCGAGATGGTCACCAGCGGCGCCATTTTACATGGCAATCGCGACCGGCATTTACAGTTCGATAAGGCAGAACAAGCCGTTGCTTTGCAACTGGGCGGTAGCTGCCCGGCTGATCTCGCCGAGTGCGCGAAGATTGCACAAGACTATGGCTACGACGAAATCAATCTAAATGTCGGCTGCCCCAGCGACCGAGTACAGAACGGTCGCTTCGGTGCCTGCCTGATGGCGGAACCACAGCTGGTGGCAGAATGCGTGGCGGCAATGCGGCAAGCGGTATCCACGCCGATAACGGTGAAATCGCGGATTGGTATCGACGATCGCGACTCTTATGAAGAGCTGACACATTTCATAAGTACGGTAGCTGCAGCCGGTTGCGAAACATTTATCGTGCATGCGCGTAAAGCCTGGTTGTCCGGGCTGTCTCCCAAGCAAAATCGTGATGTACCGCCGCTACGTTACGATCTGGTGTTTCAACTGAAGCAAGATTTTCCTGAGCTCAAGATCGTCATCAACGGCGGCATCAATTCCTTGGATAGTTCGCTGGAATTATTGGAGCAAGTCGATGGCGTAATGCTGGGCCGAGAGGTGTATCACAACCCGTATTTATTGGCCGAGGTGGATCAGCGCCTATTCAACGACGCGCATCCGATCAAGTCGCGGCAAGAGACAGTATTGGCCTTATTACCGTATATCGAACAACAATTACAGCAAGGCGTGAGACTACATTGCATGGCCCGCCACATTCTGGGCCTGTTTCACGGCGTCGATGGCGCACGGGCTTGGCGGCGCCATCTCAGCGAAAATGCCACGCGTTTTGGAGCCGATAGCCAGGTGATTTTGGACGCCTTAGAATTTACAGTTTGATGCTGTATACTCACGACATTTTTTTACTCGGGGGCGGCAATGGAAGAATATTTCTCCAAAATCATTCAGGCGATAGGCGAAGACGTGAATCGGGAAGGTTTGCGCGACACGCCAAAACGTGCCGCAAAAGCCTTTAAATTCCTAAATAACGGTTACGAAAAAACCCTGGAAGAAGTACTGAACGGCGCGATATTTCAAGCAGACACCGAAGACATGGTGATCGTGAAAGACATCGAGCTTTACTCCTTATGCGAGCATCATCTGCTGCCCTTCATAGGTAAATGCCATATTGGTTATCTACCGCAAGGCAAAGTCTTAGGCTTATCCAAACTCGCGCGTATCGTTGATATGTACGGTCGCCGGCTGCAAATCCAAGAACAATTGACCCGGCAAATCGCCAAGGCGGTGGAAACGGCCATAGACGCCCGCGGCGTGGCGGTGGTCATCGAAGCCAAGCATTTGTGCATGATGATGCGCGGGGTGGAAAAACAAAACTCCGTAATGACCACTTCAGTAATGCTGGGGATTTTCAGGGAGGAAATCAGTACCCGCTCCGAATTTTTAAACCTGATCAACCGTAAATAATCATGACCGAAACCGGCGCAAAAATGACCGGGGTGTTACTGGTCAATCTGGGCTCTCCCGCCACCCCCAAAACCGGCGATGTGCGCCGTTTTCTGCGCGAGTTTCTCGGCGACCCGCGGGTAGTTAATCTGCCCAGACCGTTATGGTGGCTGATTCTGAATCTGTTTGTGCTGCCGTTTCGGCCCAAAAAATCGGCGCATGCCTATCAATCGATCTGGACCGAGCAAGGCTCGCCCTTAATCGCATTCACCGAAAAGCTAACCGCCAAGTTGCAAGGTTTTACGGGTGTAGACGGCACCAATTTAGTCATCGACTGCGCGATGCGCTACGGCAAGCCGGCCTTGAGGGAGAAACTGCAAAATTTTCATAAACAAGGCGTCCACGAAATCGTCATCCTGCCGCTATACCCACAGTATTCATCCACCACCACCGCCTCGATTTTCGACGTGGTTGCCGAGGAATTCATCAGCTGGCGGCACATGCCCGGCCTGCACTTTATCAGCGACTTTCATCAACACCCCAGTTACATCGAAGCCTTGGCGCAATCGGTGCGCCAACATTGGCAAGCCAATGGTCAGGCTGAATTGCTGCTGCTGTCGTTTCACGGTTTACCGGTTAAACTGAGCGAATGGGGCGACCCGTATTTCCATCAATGCCAAACCACCGGCCGCCTGCTCGCCGAGCAATTGGGATTGGACGCTCAACAATGGCAACTGGTATTTCAATCGCGTTTCGGCAAGGCCGAATGGCTGAAACCTTATTGTGTGGAAGTGTTGCAAAACCTGCCGAAGCAAGGTGTCAAAAACGTGGACGTGATTTGTCCGGGATTCTCGGTAGACTGTCTGGAAACGTTGGAAGAGATAGCCATTGCCAACCAGGATATTTTTCTGGAAGCCGGCGGCGAGACTTATCGCTATATTCCGTGTTTAAACGACAGCGACGCTCATGTCGAGGTGATGCTAGATTTAATCAAAACCGTGCACTGAATAAAGCGCGGCTAATAAAAACCGGGGGCAACATGCAACAAAACATTTTACAAAGCTGGAATGACGAATGGCCGGCGGTGCGCACCAGCAAGCCCTTAGCTACCGGTGACGGCGTGATTGATCAGGGTGCGTTTAACACCATAGAAGTTGACGAGCTATTCGATTACGTCAACTATGCCACTACCACCGCGGGTAAAACCGTGCTGTATCGTTCGCTGAGCCGACCCTTGGACGATCTCGAGGCGATAGCCGCGAAACAAGCCGCGGTTCGGGAAATTCAAGACAATCCCGATGTGCGCGCCAATGTCGAAAACATTATCGCCAATGCCACCGCCTCGGAGAATAGACTCTATTTATTGCTATTCGGCGAGTTTCTGGGCGGCTTCGGCACCGCTCGCGAAGACCATCAAATCGAAGGTTATGGCTACAAACAATATAAGCGCGGCGTGCGCGTGGTATTGAATCTGGTCGGCGCGATCTACAACTCCGGCAAGCCACAAAGCCCTTACCTGCAAAGCGTATTCGAGAAAATCGGCAATTTTTCGCACAGCAACGAATATTCGCTGATGGTCGGCCCGGTTTATAACAGTGAAAAAGGCCTGCAGAGCAAGGAAGAGCGCAAAAATTCCTTCTCGCCAGCAACGATCTTCCGGCCCACTCTATTCAAACCCATGTTAATCGGTTTGTTGATCGCCGCGATCTGGGGCCTGACGCAAATCTTCCCCACCGATATTTTTCAGGTCACGCGCGACGGTTTATCGGTGGCTTCGGTGTTTTTCCTGCCCTTGGCACTGGCCTATATTCCGGTAATCGGCGGCTACGATAGAGATAACTGCATTATTCCGCTAAGGAATATTTATAAAAACTCGCAAGCGCTGGGCGACATGCTGGACGGCCTGGGCCAACTTGACGAATTGCTGGCCTTCATCAAATACGCCGAAGATTACGGTAGCGAAATGGTGCTGCCGGACATGAACGGTAGCGAACGCCACCAGCTCAAACTAGTTGCCGCGAAAAATCCGGTACTGGGCCAAAAAAATCCAAGCTATGTCGGCAACGATTTCAGCATGGACGACGAGCGCCTGGTGTGCGTAACCGGCCCCAACAGCGGCGGCAAAACCGCATTTTGCAAAACCGTCACGCAGATTCAATTGCTGGCGCAGATCGGCTGTTTCGTACCGGCCCAAGCTGCCAGCTTGAGTGTCGCAGACCGGATTTTCTATCAATGCCCGGAGATCAGTCACCTCGACGACGGCGAAGGCCGCTTCGGCACCGAACTGAAACGCACCCGCGATATTTTCCTGGCCAGCACGGCTAAAAGCTTGGTCGTGCTTGACGAAATGGCGGAAGGCACTACCTTTGAAGAGAAAATGCAGTCATCTATCGACGTGCTGGACGGTTTTTACCGCAAAGGCAATAGCACCATTTTAATTACCCACAATCATCAATTGGTGGATGAATTCGTGAAGAGAAAGATCGCAGTACCCAAACAAGTGGAATTCGCCGACGACTTGCCGACATTTAAATTGGTAGCCGGCATTTCCAGAGTCAGCCATGCTGACCGGGTCGCAAAGAAAATCGGCTTTTCCAAACAAGACATCGATAACTATTTAGCAAAATCATGAAAATAGGTACGCCGGACAGCGCCAGCGCCACCAAAGCTCTATTACTGGGCAGCGGCGAATTGGGAAAAGAAATAGCCATCTCCTTGCAACGCTTCGGCGTGGAAGTGATTGCAGTTGATCGCTATGCCGGTGCGCCCGCCATGCAAGTGGCGCACCGCCACCATGTGATCGATATGACCGATGCTGCAGCGGTAAAACAGTTGATTGCCGCCGAGCAGCCGAATTACATCATCCCCGAAATCGAAGCCATCGCTACCGAGGCGCTGGCGGAGATAGAAGCTCAAGGCCAAACCACCATAGTGCCCAATGCCAGAGCCATTCAATTAACGATGAACCGCGAGGGTATCCGCCAACTGGCCGCTGCGGAACTCGGGCTACCGACCTCGAAATACGCGTTCGCCGACACATTCGAACAACTCAAAGCCGCCGTCGATAACGGCATTGGCTACCCTTGCTTTATCAAGCCGACGATGTCCTCGTCCGGCAAGGGCCAATCCATGGTGAAAAGTGCCGACCAACTGCAAACCGCGTGGAATTATGCCAAAGCCGGCGGCCGGGCAGATACCGGCAAAGTCATCGTCGAAGCCAAGATAGACTTTGATTTTGAAATTACCTTGCTGACGGTACGCGCGCTGGATAGCGACGGCCAGGTGCAAACCTATTTCTGCGAACCTATCGGCCATCGTCAGGAAAACGGCGATTACCGGGAAAGCTGGCAGCCGCAGGTGATGAGTGACAAGGCTATCGAACTGTCTCAGCAAATTGCCGCCAAAGTGACCACAGCCTTGGGCGGTTTGGGTTTATTCGGTGTGGAATTGTTTATCGACGGCGATCAAGTCTGGTTTAGCGAAGTCAGCCCCCGTCCGCACGACACCGGCATGGTGACCATGGCCAGCCAGCGGCAAAGCGAGTTTGATTTACATGCCCGCGCCATACTGGGCTTGCCGGTGCATACTGAGTTGGACAAAACCGCCGCCAGCGCAGTCATTTTGGGCGGCATAGACGCTAAATCGATTAGCTATCAAGGCCTGGACAAAGCCTTGGCGATTACCGACACCGACATCCGCCTATTCGGCAAACCGGAAGCTTTTGTGACAAGACGCATGGGCGTGGCGCTCGCCACCGCTGATACTGTCAGCAATGCCCGCGCCAAAGCAGTTCAGGCGGCCAGCCTGATTAACGTTACTCAATGAGTTGAGTCCGTTAAAGGTGACTGCGATGAAACCCCTCCTGATCACCATTTTATCCCTAGGATTAATCGCGGATGTGGCGGCGGATATTTTTAAATATACCGATCCCAGCGGCCGAGTGTATTACACCGACGAGCCCAAAAAAGGCTTCGATTACCGCTTGATCATCCGCACCCGGCCGCGTACTTACAGCCGTGACCTAAAGTTCATGTCGGGCAATAAGCTTAAATTCAATGACTTGGTTGCCAAGGCGGCGGCCAAGCACCAAATGGACCCAAAACTGCTGCACGCGGTGATTCAAGCCGAATCAGCCTATAACCCCAACGCCGTATCGTCAGCCGGCGCGGTGGGCTTGATGCAATTAATGCCTGATACCGCGCGCCGTTACGGTGTTACCGACCGGCGCGATGCCGAGCAGAATGTCGACGGCGGCACCCGTTATTTGAAAGACTTGCTGGCCATGTTCAACTCCAATTTAACCCTGGCGGTGGCCGGTTACAATGCCGGCGAAGGCGCGGTGATGAAATACAATAACAGCGTGCCGCCCTATCCCGAAACCCGCAATTATGTGCAGCACGTCATGTCGCTGTATCGGAAAAGTTAATTGAAAGCGGCTGCTATTAAGCAATTGATTGCCGGCTCGATCGAACTATTCTCCCTGCCCGACATTTATTTCCAACTCAGCGAGATGATCCGCGACCCGCGTTTCTCGCTGGCCGACATTGGCAAGGTTATCGCCAAAGACCCGGCCCTGAGTGCGCGCTTGTTACGCGTGGTAAATAGCCCTTTCTACGGTTTTCAAGCCAAGATCGACACCATTTCCCGCGCCGTTACCGTTATCGGCATAGACGACTTAAGTAATCTGGTACTTGCAACCAGCGTAGTTGACCGCTTCGGGAAAATTCCCGACGAGCTGATTGACATGACATCCTTCTGGATGCGTAGCATACATTGCGCAGTAATAGCGCGCCTGCTGGCAAAATCCAGCGCAGTACTGCAAACCGAAAGACTGTTTTTGGCCGGCTTGCTGCACGACATAGGCTCGCTGCTGCTGAGTCAAAAAATGCCCGAGCAATATCTGCGCGTATTGCTTGCCGCAGACCACAATCGCGCCTTGCTGGCCGGCTTCGAACAAGAACTGATTGGTTTCACTCACGCCGAGGTCGGCGGGGAATTGCTAAAAACCTGGGGCTTACCGGCGTCCCTTTACGAAACAATAGGCTGCTATCTTAACCCTGCCGATGCTCACGCACACAAATTGGACACGCATTTACTGCATATGGCAGCCCGTCTGGTCGATAGTGACCAACAAGCCGATGGCCTGGAAATAGCTATTGCGGAGTTTTCCAATCATTCCTTAACGCTTGTGCGTCTGACTCGAGAGCAAATCATAGTGATAATGGCGCAGGTGGAGGACGAGTTTTTGCAGATGTTTGAATTACTCGGCCCGAACAAGAAGTTTCATTAAATGCCGCCGGCTTAAGCAAACGCTTGCCTGAACCACATTAGAGAATATTGACGCCGAACTTTTCCAATAATCCCACCAGTTTTATCAACGGCAAACCGACCAAAGCATTCGGATCCTCGCCGACAACTCTATTAAACAGCGCGATGCCCAAGCCCTCGGACTTAAAGCTGCCGGCACAATCGAAGGGCTGATCCCGATCAATATAGTTTTGAATTTGGGATGACCCCAGCGTTTTGAAATACACGCTACAAACATCCAGATCGCTTAAGCGGCGACCCGTTGCGCTATTCAAAACACAGATGCCGGTATAAAATTGCACCACTCGGCCGGATTGCTTGGCAAGTTGTTGAAACGCTGCGTCGCGCCCACCGGGTTTTCCCAATATGTCTTGGTCCAGTGCCGCAACCTGATCGGAACCGATGATTAAATGATTAGGATGTGTTTTGCCGACTTCTTCAGCTTTGGCCATCGATAACCTGCTTACCAAAGCTGCCGGGGATTCGCCCGCTTGCGGGCTCTCATCGATGTCACTGCTGCAACTTAGAAAATCTAGACCCAGTTTTTCCAATAACTGGCGACGATATTTCGAACTAGAGGCAAGGACAATGGTGTTCATCGGCTAGTAGTGGGTTTGACGCAACAGTTAGTTATCTGTATGATTGTACAGTTATGTCAGACAAGTTTCCCGACCTTATTGATCCCGTACTCTTCGCCGAAAGACGAAGCGCTGTGTCCGGAGAATTAAAAATCGCTACTCTCGAGCGCTTGTCTGATAGCGTGATTGATCATGACGGCAGTGTTAACGTCAGGATCGAATTTGGTAAGGAAGGCAAACGCATAGTCGTTGCCGGCCATATCGAGGGTGTTGTGGAAGTACAGTGTCAATCTTGTTTACAAGCACTGACCTGGCCACTGGATATCGATTTTAAATTGGCTGTTGTCGCTTCGCTACAAGAAGAAAAGCAACTGAACGATTGCGAACCGTTATTGCTGGACGGCGACACCCTTTCGTTAAACGCGCTGGTCGAAGACGAAATCCTGCTGGCATTGCCCGACTACCCTCGGCATGAACACAATTGTCTCGCGCACAACCATTCGGAAGATGCCGATTACAGCGCAACAGATAGTCAGACTAAGGCTAACAACCCTTTTTCTGTTTTAGCAAAACTTAAAAAAACTGGAGATTGAAATGGCAGTACAAAAGAGCAAAGTATCGCGTTCCAGACGCGGTCAACGTCGTTCACACGATGCATTAGTCGGCAAAACCCTGGCTCAGGATCCGTTGACCGGCGAAACCCATCTGCGTCACCACATGACGCCGGACGGTTTCTTCAAAGGCCGTCAAATCATTGCCGGCAACAACGAAGATTAATCGTTTTAAACTGCCCTATGCCGACTCGCTGCCTATTCGCAAGACGAGTCGAGCAGCCCTCAGTCCAAGACCGGCCGCAAGCATCGCGTTTTCCAGCGCAATCGTCTGCACGACAGGCAGTAATATTTGATTTATCGATAGTCTCTGGGTAAGCCAACGCGTCACTGGACAGCTGTTGGCTCCTTTCAACTACTGGAGTTAGTCCTAAGCGTGAGCTCAACTCTCTCAATTGATGCCATGGGTGGGGATTTCGGTCCTCAAGTGACCGTTCCCGCCTCACTGGCCTGTTTAAGAAAAAATCCGGGTTTAAATTTAATCATGGTTGGCGATGAAGCGGTTCTTGGTAACCTGCTATCCCAAGCGCTGGTCGAGTTTGAAGGCCGGATCAGTATTCAACACGCCTCGCAAGTCGTCGAAATGGACGAAGCGCCGCAAAAAGCCTTGAAGAACAAAAAAGATTCTTCCATGCGGGTGGCCATCAACTTAGTCCAGGAAGGCAAGGCCGATGCTTGCGTCAGCGCCGGTAATACCGGTGCATTGATGGCTACGGCCCGTTTTGTGTTGAAAATGATTCCCGGCATCGAACGCCCGGCGATTATTTCCACCTTACCATCGGTTTTCGGCCACACCCACATGCTGGATTTGGGCGCCAACGTCGATTCCAGCGCCGAACATCTCTACCAATTTGCGGTAATGGGTGAAGAAGTAGTCAAGGCCGTCGAGAAAATCGAGCGTCCGCGTATCGGCTTGCTGAACATCGGCGAAGAAGACATGAAAGGCAACGAGCAAGTTAAAGCCGCCGCCAAATTGCTGGAAAATTCCGGGCTGAATTATATCGGCTACGTGGAAGGCAACTCGATCAACGCCGGCAACGTCAAAGTCGATTTGATCGTCGCCGACGGTTTCGTGGGTAACGTGGCCCTGAAATCGATTGAAGGCGCGGCAAAAATGATAGGCGGCAAACTGAAAGACAGTTTTTCGCAAAACTGGCTGACAAAAGTAGCCGGACTGATTGCCTACCCGGTTCTCAAGCGCTTCAAAAACAGCATAGACCCGCGCCTGTATAACGGCGCCAGTTTCATCGGCCTGCGCGGTCTGGTGATCAAAAGCCACGGCGGCGCCGACGCACTGGCTTTCGAAACCGCCATCCATTTGGCGGAAGTCGAAGTTGCGCAGGGCGTTATTCGTAAAATCAGCGAAAAACTAGAACTCGCGCTGACCCAAAAGGTTGATGAATGACACGCTGGACTCATGTTATCGGTACGGGCGGCTACCTGCCCGAAACCATACGCACCAATGACGAAATTTCCGCCACGGTGGATACATCGGACAGCTGGATCTACGAAAGAACCGGCATCAAAAGTCGCCGCATAGCCGGCCCCGAAGAAACCGCCTCCAGCATGGCGGAAATTGCCGCCCGACAAGCCATAGAGATGGCCGGCATCGCCGCCGCAGACATCGACATGATCATCGTCGCCACCGGCACGCCGGATCGCGTCTATCCCAGCACCGCCTGCCTGTTGCAGGAACGCCTGGGCATCAAGCAATGCGTCGGGTTCGATATTCAGGCCGCCTGCTCGGGTTCGGTTTACGGGCTAAGCATCGCCGATCAATACCTGAAAACCGGTTTTGCCAAAAACGTATTGGTAGTAGGTACGGAGATTTGCTCCCGTATCGTCGATTGGACCGACCGTGGCACCTGCATTTTGTTCGGCGACGGCGCCGGCGCGATTTTGCTGACCGCTGGCGATAAACCGGGCATCTTGTCCACGCATATACATTCCGACGGCGGTTACGAAGATTTATTGTATTGCCCTAATCCGCAGGCAGCTGCAGTCGCCAAACAAAACGAATTGGCTTACATCAGCATGCGCGGCAATGAAGTATTCAAAGTCGCTGTTAATACCCTGGGCCGCATCGTCGATGAAACCCTGGAAGCCAACGGCATGCAACAAAGCGATATCGATTGGCTGGTGCCGCATCAGGCCAATACCCGCATCATCGCCGCCACTGCCAAAAAGCTGGGCATGTCCATGGATCAAGTGATTCTGACCCTGGAAAGCCAAGGCAACACCTCCTCTGCCTCCGTGTTATTGGCGTTTAACGAAGGTGTGCGCGACGGCCGCATTCAACGCGGACAAACCGTATTAATGGAAGCTTTTGGAGCCGGTTTTACCTGGGGTTCCGCATTAATCAGGTACTAAACATGACGACGATAGAACAAAGTTACAATGTGGCATTCGTATTTCCCGGACAAGGCTCGCAAGCCGTCGGTATGCTGGGCACGCTGGCCACCGCCAACCCACTGGTCAAGCAAACGTTCGAACAAGCCTCCGACGTACTGGGGTTTGATTTGTGGAATCTGGTCGCAAACGGCCCTGACACCGACTTAAATCAAACCCATAACACCCAGCCGGCGATGCTGGCAGCCGGCGTTGCAGTATGGCGGGCCTGGTGCGAAACAACCAACATCAAACCCGCCTGGA
This sequence comes from Methylomonas albis, assembly GCF_014850955.1. Lineage (NCBI taxonomy): Bacteria > Pseudomonadati > Pseudomonadota > Gammaproteobacteria > Methylococcales > Methylococcaceae > Methylomonas > Methylomonas albis. Next base: position 1,392,668 of record NZ_JACXSS010000001.1, on the reverse strand, counting down.
TGGCTGGCCATAGCTTGGGCGAATACACTGCCCTGGTTTGCGCCGGTGCGCTAGGCTATGAAGACGCCATTCGTCTGGTGGCCGAACGCGGCCGACTGATGCAGGAAGCCGTACCGGCCGGAAAAGGCGCGATGGCGGCCATTCTGGGCTTGGAAGATCATCAAGTCGTTAATACCTGCGCCGAAGTGGCCAATGGCGAAATCGTCGCCGCCGCCAATTTCAACGCCCCTGGTCAGGTTGTGATTGCCGGCGAAACCGCCGCAGTGGAACGCGCGATGGCAGCCTTGAAAACGCTGGGCGCCAAACGCACATTAAAACTGCCGGTCAGTGTGCCTTCGCACTGTGCGTTGATGGAAGCCGCTTCCGACAAGCTAAACGACATATTGCAAGGCATTACGCTGGAGATGCCAAATAGCACGCTGATCCACAACGCCGACGTTAAATCGCACGGCTCGCCCGAAGTGATTCGTTACGCGTTGAAAGAACAATTGTTCAAACCAGTGCGTTGGGTGGAAAGCGTCAAATTCATGCACGAACAAGGCGTTACCGCCTTCGTCGAATGCGGACCCGGCAAAGTATTAGTCGGTCTAAACAAACGCATTGCGCCGGACGCCGCACATCTGACCATGTTCGACCCCGAAACCATCAACAACGTTGTGGAGCAACTCCGTGGATAAAAAACTCGCCATTGTTACCGGCGCCAGTCGCGGCATAGGCCGGGCCATTGCTGAAAAATTAGTCGCCGATGGCTTTTTTGTGGTCGGCACTGCCACCTCCGATAACGGCGCCGAGGCTATTTCCGCTTATCTGGGCGAGAACGGCCAAGGCTACAAATTAAATGTCGCCGATTCCGCCGACATCGACAGCTTTATCAAAACCACCGGCGACGCCTACGGCACTCCGGCAGTCTTGGTCAACAACGCCGGCATCACCCGCGACAACCTGTTGATGCGGATGAAAGACGAGGAATGGGACGACATCATCAATACCAACCTGACCTCGATTTTTCGCATGAGCAAAGCTGTGCTGCGCGCCATGATGAAAGTCCGTTACGGCCGCATCATCAATATTTCCTCAGTGGTGGGTTCCACCGGCAACGCCGGCCAAGCCAACTATGCAGCTGCCAAAGCCGGCATGATAGGCTTTGCCAAATCGATGGCCAAAGAAGTCGGTTCGCGCGGCATCACCGTCAACACTGTCTCTCCCGGCTTTATCGATACCGACATGACCAAAGAACTGTCGGAAGACATCAAAAACGCCCTACTCGGTTCGATTGCTTTGGGCCGCCTCGGCCAGCCGCAAGAAATTGCCCATGCGGTGTCCTTCCTGGCCTCCGAGCAAGCGTCTTACATCACCGGCGAAACCTTGCATGTGAATGGCGGCATGTACATGCCTTAAAGCCAGGCACATTGCTTCAAACAAAAAAGGCCGGCAACCCATTGAGTTACCGGCCTTTTTTATTACTTGATCACCCCCGCTGCAACACCATCGCCACCGCCGCCGCCCGGGTGGAAACCCCCAATTTCTCGAAGATATGTTCCAGATGTTTGTTCACGGTTCTGGGGCTGGTGGTCAGAATAATCCCGATCTCTTTATTAGTCTTGCCGCGAGCAATCCACATCAAAATCTCGGCTTCGCGAAAAGTCAGTTTCAGTTTGTCGCGCAAGGTTTCCGGGGTCCATTGCGCGTCTTCCCGTTGCAACAACAGCAAATATTCATCCGGATTCTGACAGGCGCTGACCCGCAACGCAAAGCCTGGCGCCAAACGATGCGCTTCCGATTCGGCTTCTACCTCGCTGCGCCCGCTTTGCCGCAACCATCTTTGAAACCAGCCGCGCACGATTTCCGGCAATAGCTTATCCGCAGTCTGCTGCCCCCTCCTTCTTGTAATTCGGCAAAATCGTCCAACCATTCGCGAGCAGCCGGCGTCAGCCAGACAATACCGCCCGCCGCATCCACCGCCACCGCAGCAAAATCGTGATGATCCAGTAAACTCTCGGCGCGGCGTAAATTACGGGATTGGGTCAGATGCACTTCGATACGCGCCAACACCTCGGCGGGGCGAATCGGCTTGACGATGTAATCCAACGCACCCTCGCCAAAGCCGCGCAACAAATCGTCCAACTCGCTGAGTCCCGTCATGAACAACACCGGGATCGGCGCGGTGGCCGGATCGGCTTTAAGACGGCTACAGGTCTCGAAACCGTCTATGCCCGGCATCATCACGTCCAGTAAAATGATGTCCGGCTTGACGTATTGAATTTGCTCGATGGCGGAACAACCGTCGGTCGCCACCAGAACCCGGTAATTGGCCTCGGAAAGCGTATCGGATAGCAAGGCCAGATTACCGGGCGTATCGTCGACTATCAACACTGTGCCATTGCTGGCTGATACTTCCATCATCGGGACACCTCCTGTTTGTGCATCTGCAGTAGTTTTCTGATTTCGCCTACCCTAAATTGATTCGCCAACGCCGTCAGCTTGGCAAAAAAAGCGCCGTAACGCGGCTCGGCTTGACTGAGCTGTTCCAACACTTTCTTCAAACCCAATAAGTCGCCGATCCGCACGCACTCCACACAGGCGTGCAAGAGTTCCGGTGGCGGTACCAACATCGGTTGAGCGGCTTTTTCGGGAACCGCTTGCCCAGGGTCATCCTGATATAACCAGACAAGCGACAAATATAATTTCAGCTTACTGATCAACTGCGTTACCTGAATCGGCTTGGACAGAAAGTCGTTACACCCGGCATTTAATACCGCCAGCCGATCACCGGGGTAGGCATTGGCGCTCAGCACCAAAATCGGCATCTGCAGCCCGCGCTCGCGCAAACGCATCGCGGTTTCGATACCATCTATACCGCTCATCGAAATATCCAACAAGATCAAATCGGGAGTTTGCGCCGCCGCCTTATCCAAACAAGTCTCGCCGGAATCGGCCTCCTCCAGATAAAACCCCAGCGGCTCCAGCAAAGATAACAACAACTCGCGATGTTCGCGCTGGTCGTCCACCACCATGATCCGTCGGCGCGTGCCTTGATAGCCGATGATGGGTGCATGCGGCTCGGTGTCACTTTCCACTCCCACACTCGGCAACAACAGCCTTACGCTAAACGTGGAGCCTTCACCAACGCGGCTTTGTACCGTCAATTCACCGCCCATCACTTCGGTAAGGACTTTACAAATCGTCAGTCCCAAACCACTGCCGGATACCGCATTGCCGGTCGGCGTATCCAGCCGGGTGAAGGGTTGAAAGATGTTTTGCAATTGTTGTTCGTCGATGCCGCTACCGGTATCGGATACCTGAAAACTGGCCACACCGCTGCTGTAACCGATCCGAAAACCGATACTGCCCTGGCTGGTAAATTTGATGGCGTTGCCGAGCAAATTCATCAAGATCTGCCCTACCCGCTTTTCATCGCCGCGGATGCGCTGCGGCAGCACGGTGGTCAACTGGCAATTAAAACTCAAACCTTTATCTTCGGCTTGGGCTTTATAGACGCACACCAAATGCTCGATAAAGCCGGGAAAATCGATAGGCTGGTATTTAAAATCGAATTTGCGCGCCTCTATGCGGGCGATGTCCAAAATGTCTTCGATCAGCGCACTCAAGTGCTCGCCGCTACGCTTTAAAGTATCCACTGCTTGCCGCCGGTTTTCCGGGATATTCGGGTCCTGGTGCAAAATATGGGCGTAGCCGACAATGCTGTTCAACGGCGAACGAATCTCGTGGCTCATATTACTTAAAAACCGACTCTTGGCCTGATTCGCGGCATCCGCCATCCGTCGCGCCTGCTGCAACTTCAGATCGGTTTGCTTGTGTTGCTCGATTTCCTGCAACAGCAACTGGGTTTGCTTGGCTGTTTCCTCATGCGCCACCCGCCGGCTCTCGGCATTCAGAATCAGCCACCAGGTACACAAACCGATAAACACCAGCAAAGACGCGTATATCTTTAGGAAGTTATTGACCAATAAGCCAAAGGCCGGCTGATTATGCTGAATACTCAGCAAATCCTGATAATAAATGATACTGATAAAGATCCCAGTCAGGATGGTCAGAAAGCCGAACAACAGCCCAAAGCGCAACAGGCGCAAACGCGCGGTTATGCCGATAAAATCCGGCATCAGGCTCTTGGCCAGGCTTTCCAGATAATCGTCGAAGCGAAAGCCCGGCTTGCAGGCATCCAGACAGCGGGCGTCCAGCGTGCAGCACAAAGAACAAATACTGCCGGCGTAAGCCGGGCAATACGCCATGTCATCGTGTTCGAATTCGTTCTCGCAAATCGAGCATTTGCCGTGCGCTTGACGATTGTGTTTTTTCCGGTCGCGGGCCAGGTAATGTTTACCACCGCAGCAATACGCCATCACCGGTACCAGGACAAAAGCCAGACTCAGAGCGATAAACGCCGAGAACGCCTTAGGCCATTCACCGAACAGGCCCACATAAGCCAGAATCGACACCACCGACGCCACAAACGTGGCGACCATCCCCACCGGATTGAGATCCGACAAATAGGCGCGCTTGAATTCGATTTCCTTCGGACTCAGTCCCAAGGGCTTGTTAATCATCAATTCCGCCGCCACCGCGCTGATCCAGGCGATAGACATATTCGAAAACAGACCCAACACTTTTTCCAGCGCGCCAAACACGCCAAACTCCATCAGCAACAGGGCGATGAGCACGTTAAACAGCAACCACACCACCCGCCCCGGATGGCTATGCGTCAACCTTGAGAAAAAATTGGACCAGGCCAGCGATCCGGCATAAGCATTGGTGACGTTGATTTTTAGCTGGCTGAGCACCACGAATAAGGTCGTGGTCGCCAAAGCCCATTGCGGATTTTCGAACAGTTCGTTGTACGCCACCAGATACATCTGCGTCGGCTCGTGAGCATGCTGCGGACTAATACCGTGCCGAATCGCCAGATGCGCCAACAACGCACCGGCAATTTGTCGAACTACCCCAAACACGATCCAGCCCGGCCCGGCCGCCAGCATCGCCGCCCACCACTTGAATTTATTGGCCTTGGTTTTATCCGGCATGAAGCGCAGAAAGTCCACCTGCTCGCCAATTTGCGCCACCATCGAAAATGCCACGGTGGTGGCAGTGCCGAATAACAGCCAATCGAAGCCTTCCCCGCTGCCGGCGATCCAGAAATACGCCTGCAATGTCATCAGCGCTTCCGGCTCGGCATTGGCCACCGCAATATAAGGCGCAATTAACAGTAGCAGCCAGATCGGCTGGGTCCATAACTGCATGCGGCTGATGGTGGTAATCCCAAAAGTCACCAGCGGCACCACAATTACCGCACTGACCACATGCGCAAGAGCCAGCGGAATCTGGAAATATAATTCAATCGCCAGCGACATAATCGAGGCTTCCAGCGCAAACAGCGTGAAGGTAAACGAGGCGTAAATTAGCGAGGTGACAGTAGAGCCGATGTAGCCAAAACCGGCGGCGCGGGTCAATAGATCGATGTCGATATGGTAGCGGGCCGCGTAATAACTAATCGGCAAGCTGGTGATAAAAATCACGATGCCGACGATCAATATCGCCCAGCAGGCATTGGTAAAGCCGTAGTTGATAGACAAAAAACCGCCGATGGCTTCCAGCACCAGAAACGAGGTCGAGCCGAACGCGGTGTTGGCGACCTGGAATTCGCTCCATTTCCGAAAACTGCGCGGTGCATAGCGTAGCGCGTAGTCTTCCAGGGTTTCGTTAGCGACCAAGGCGTTGTAGTCGCGGCGGATTTTGGTGATGTTTTGGTGAATTGGCTTCATAGTTGTGTCGCTAACGCGACGGGTTTTGTTGAAGTCGGGTCTCGGCCCGACGGCCGAAATACTTTCTTTTGTTTGGCCAAAAGAAAGTATTCAAAGAAAAAGCCACCCGACATTCCGCCTTAATCCTGCGCTTCTCGCTTTTGGCGAGGGCTACGGGCTAATCTCGCCAAATACCCACAGGGCACAAGAGCTGCGATGCTCGGGGCAGAATAACGGGACGAAACCAGCCGATTTTCGTAGGGTGGGCACGGCTTTTTGTGCCCACGCGGACAAACCTCTCATTCCCCCGCAACCAAATCGTCAACACCAACACAACCCCAATCAAACGGATAAACACCGTCCTTAACATAACGATGAAACGTCGAATAAGGCCATTCGCTGACTTGCCGGCAATATCCATGTTTCACCGGGTTGTAATGGATGTAATCCATATGCCGGGCAAAATCGGTTTCATCGCGAATTTGATGCTCCCAAAACCGGCGTTGCCACAATGTCGATTCCCGATGCTTTTGTTTCGACGCATTGATCCATTCGGCTCGCCGATACGTTTCGCCACATGCCACGCTCACCTGCCGTTTGATCACGCTCCAACGGGTCGCAAAATCTCCGTCGTCCACCGGCAATGTCCAAATACAATGCAAATGATCAGGTAACAACACCCAGGCGTCGATGATAAACGGCCATTTGGCGCGGGTGCTTGCAATCGCCCTTCGCAAAGCCGCCCGCACCGGTTCATCACATAAAATCGCTTGCCGCCGATACGTCACCACCGTGAAGAAATAAGTAGCACCGGGGTTTTGCGGGCGGCGGTAACGGGACATTATTTTTTGGTCGTTAATTTTCGGCGGTTAATGCGGGGGTTGCGGTTTCCCCGCGTGGGCACAAAAAGCCGTGCCCACCCTACGTTGCTATATACAAAAGCTGTAGCGAATAAAAAAATGTGAATGGATTTTTCGTGCGGCATCTAAACAATCATTGTCATAATATTTATCTTCCCCAGTTATTGACCACCACTCTTGGCTTCGCTTCTCAGGAATTAAAAGAACTTGTTCACTTTCGTCATAAATAACCCAGCGAACACGCCCCATAACTTGTCCAAAATAAAATTTATGGAATTTAAAGGCCGGATTATGTAGGCCATCTAACTTTTGCATTAGTATCGGCTCTACTATTCGAACAATTGCAGATGTGCACACAAAATCAATAACCCAACGATTGGGAAAAACCAGCACAATAGCTAACAATTGAAATATAACTGCAAATATTGTATGCGTAGCTAGCGTTAGTGTTCGATTTTTTGTTTTTCCGGCAACTGATAAAGCAATATACGCTATAGAAACAACAGTATTTATTAGAACAAACAGCAACACAAATAAAGCGCTCAACAAATAATTGCTGTATAGCAATATAAGAAACATCAATATCAGCATTGCTAGCGATTTATAAGAATAAAAATACCAATTTAAATATTTTTCTCTTGAAAACTCACTTATATACTTTTTATTTGCATGCATCACTTTAACTTCGATGATTTACTCATTAGTTTTTTGTTATTTCAGGTTGGGTACCATCGCCTTTATGTACAATTCTTTGTTACTTTGCAAAATAATAGGGAATGAAATTGCTAACACTACAAAAGCCCAAGAAAATCCAAATATTGACAAGCCTAAGTCTTATCGGATGTGCTGAACGGCGTGAAGCGCATCGGTCGCGAACAATGCGCCTCCTATCGTCATCATCCTACAACACAATCAAAATCCTAGCTTTCAAAATCATCTAATAACCCTTCATCTCGCGACGGGATTACTCCCGTTATTCCGCCCCGAGCATCGCAGTTTTTGGTGAGATCAGCCCGCAGGGGAGCGGCAGGGATGCCGCTCGTTTTCGGAGGGCCAGGGATGGCCCTTCCGAAAACCCTCGACAAAAGCGAGAAGCGCAGGATTAAGGCGGAATGTCGGGTGGCCTTTTCTTTGGATACTTTCTTTTGGCCAAACAAAAGAAAGTATCTCGGCTGTCGGGCCGAGACCCGACATTCAAACCAGCCGTCGCGCCAGCGACACCTTATTCCCAAATCCAAAAAACCGGTTTCAAACCAAGCAAAACAACATCACTTCCTCTCATGCCCAAACTGAAATATCACCGGCGTCCCCTGATTATGAATAATAATCTCCTTCTTCGGCTCGTCACCGACAGCGGCAGGCTGTGCAACGCCGTTCGCATCAACGGCACCCTTAACCTCCCTAACCTCCACCCGTACATCCGGCATCCACTTGGGTTTGAATAACTCGGTTTTCACTCGACCAGCTTGCTTCGGCAGCGGCGCATATTCCAACACATCCAGACAAGCCGTGCCGATCTGATCCACCAGCTTATCAACGATGCGCGCCGGCAAAACATCCTTATCCAAAGCATGCGCGCTAAACGTCGATTCGCGTTCCACCAACACCGCTTGATTGCCGGCATCGCGCAAGGTACAAGTAATCGGCAAGACATCAGCCTTTTGAAAGTCAGAGGCACGCGGATCAGAATTGCCAGACGAAAACGAAAAACCCACCGGCGTTTCCCGGTGGGCAATCTTGCCAAGTTTGGCCTGCAAGCGATGGCTGTAAGGGCCTTTGGCGGCGAGCGGAAACTCCCACTCGGTTAGATTGGCACGGACGCGTTCGGCGATTGCCGCAACGTCAAGTGGCGTCGCAAACTGCTGCAAATTATCTTGCGCCAATCCAAATTCGATAGCCTGCAACGGTTTGACGCTGTCGACTGCCGTCTCGGCCAGCGCCGGCCGGAATGGGCCAATGCCTAATAAACACAGTAGTAAAAACAGACCTCTAGCGGATGTTATTTTCATCATCTTAAATCTCCCAAGTTAAGCCGCACTCTACGCAAGCCCCTATTTCCCGGCCATACGTCAAATGACTGATGAGTCATTTACCCGATTGTGGCGGTCTCTGCAAAATTCAACAATCTCCCCGACGTTTTCAATCGCCATCGCTATCGGCAATGGCTTGTTTAATCCAGATAAAGGGGAATACAAATGACTGGTTTTAACCCACAAAAATTAAGCAGCCGGGCCATCGGTTTGCTGAGCGGGGTGGCCTTGGGCGCTATCGGCTTGGCACAGGCACCCGAAGCGCAGGCCGGCGCGACATTTAAAATCGACGACACCAAATGGGTCAGTGTCGGCGCGGGCTTAAGGACCAGTTTCCGCGCCCAGGAAAGCGGTGCCGGAGCCAATGGCGAAAAATGGAACAACGACTTCAATCTGGACAACATTCGTTTATACATTAACGGTCAGATTCATAAATATCTGAAAGTGGAATTTAACACCGACTGCCAAACCTGCGGCAACGGCGGCGAAGTAAGGGTGCTGGACGCCATCGGCAAATTCGAAGTCACGCCTTACGCCAATTTGTGGGTAGGCCGGATGCTGGTACCCGCCGAACGCCGCGAAATGAACGGTCCGTTTTACAGCGCGGTTTACAACATCTTCTCGGCCGGCACGCCGTTTGAGCCTGCTGATTACAACACTGTAATCAAGCCAGGTGGCGTCTCAGCCGGCTCCTTTGGCCGTGACGACGGTGCCACCTTCTGGGGGGCAGTATTCGATGGCCGTTTACAATATGCGGCCGGTTTCTTCCGGGGCCTCCGCGGCGGTGCCAATGTCAACGACAACATTTTGTACGGCCAACGCGTTGCTTACAACTTTTGGGACGTTGAGAAAAATCCCGGTTATTACACATCCGGCACTTACTACGGCAAGGGCGGCGACATCCTGACCGTCGGTGTTTCTAATCAATATCAAGAAGGCGGCGCCGGCACAGCCAACGATCCGGGCAACTTTCGCGGCACAACTGCGGATGTGTTGATGGAAAAAGTCTTGCCGGGCGGCGGTGTCGTTACCCTGAATGGCGAGTATAAAAACTACGGTATCTCCAATGGCTACAGCCAAGCCTCGCGCGACGCCGGCGGCGGCTTTGATATGTTTGAGGGCAACGCTTACGACGTCAGCGGCATGTATTTATTCCCTCAAAAAGTCGGCATCGGCCAATTCCAACCTTTCCTGCGCTACGTCAACGTCGCACCTAGCACCAGCAGCACCCGCGAAGTCTACGAAGGCGGCGTCAACTACATCATCGACGGCCACAACGCCAAGGTGTTTGCCAGCTACCAATACGGCGATTTGTTGACCAAAGGCTTGAACTACAAATCCACCGCTACCGGCGAGAACTCCAGCCAGGTCATGGTCGGCTTCCAATGGCAAATATAAGCGTAGGGTGGGCACGGTTTATGTGCCCACGCGGAACAAACGCCACGCGTGGGCATTGCATGCCCACCCTACAAAAAACGGGCTGTTGATTCGCCCACGATTTATTCTCGACATAGGATTATAACGATGAAACTACTGAGCAATTCCTTCCACAAACTGGCGACCGTCGCGGCTCTATCCGCCGCGCTGTTCGGCACCGCCAACTCGGCCCGCGCCGAAGACACCATTAAAGTCGGCGTGCTGCATTCGCTATCCGGCACCATGGCGATCAGCGAAACCACCTTGAAAGACACCATGCTGATGCTGATCGACGAACAAAACAAAAAAGGCGGCTTACTGGGCAAGAAGCTGGAAGCGGTGGTGGTCGATCCGGCCTCCAACTGGCCGCTATTCGCGGAAAAAGCCCGTGAGCTGATCACCAAAGACAAAGTGGCCTCCATCTTTGGTTGCTGGACTTCCGTTTCACGCAAGTCGGTATTACCGGTCATCGAAGAGTTAAACAGCGTGCTGTTCTACCCGGTGCAATACGAAGGCGAAGAGTCGTCTAAAAACGTGTTCTATACCGGCGCCGCGCCCAACCAGCAAGCGATTCCGGCGGTCGATTACCTGATGAACGACCTGAAAGTACAACGCTGGGTGTTGGCCGGTACCGACTACGTCTATCCGCGCACCACCAACAAAATCCTGGAAGCGTACTTAAAATCCAAAGGGGTTAAACCAGCGGACATCATGATCAACTACACCCCATTCGGTCATTCCGATTGGCAGAGCATCGTCGCCGACATTAAAAAATTCGGCTCTACCGGCAAGAAAACCGCAGTGGTTTCCACCATCAACGGCGACGCCAACATTCCTTTTTATAAAGAGCTGGGCAACCAAGGTATCTCCGCAGAAAAAATCCCGGTCATCGCCTTCTCGGTGGGTGAGGAAGAATTATCCGGTATGGACACCAAACCGCTGGTCGGACATTTGGCGGCCTGGAACTACTTCATGAGCGTCGATACCACCAAAAACGCGGCCTTCATCCAACAATGGAAGGACTACATCAAAAACCCGAAACGCGTCACCAACGACCCAATGGAAGCGCATTACATTGGTTTCAATATGTGGGTGAAAGCGGTCGAGAAAGCCGGTACCACCGATCCTGATGCGGTACAAAAAGCCATCATCGGCGTCGAGTACCCCAACCTGACCGGCGGTATGTCAAAAATGCTGCCTAACCACCACATCAGTAAACCGGTGTTGATTGGCGAGATTCAAGACGACGGCCAGTTCGTCACCGTCTGGCAAACCAACAAACTGGTCGATGGCGACGCCTGGTCGGACTTCCTGCCTGATAGCAAACCGATCATTGCCGACTGGACCGCGCCTATCAGCTGCGGCAACTACAACACTAAAACCAAAAAGTGTTCAGGACAGAACTATTAACAGCGGATGTTACCCGCGAGGTTCACGGCAGGATGCCGCGGGCCTCGCCCCCCAAAAGAGGACAGGCGATGCACACACCCAGTTTCAGAACCCGTTTAAAAACGCCGCCCGGTTCGCGCCCGGCCAACCGTTCCCCCAAGGACAGCTTCTTGAGCATGATGACTAACACTTCTACTCAGGCCGGATTGACAGCCGGCGGCGTTTTTAAACGGCTTCCAAAACTTGCCGGCTGCTTGCTGGCGATGATATTCCTCGCCGCGCAACCCGCCCTGGCCCAAGACGCCGGCAGTGCTTTGCAGCAACTTAGACAAGGCAGTATGCAGGAGCGCGAGCAAGCCATCGAGACTTTAGGTAGCGATAGCGGTAACCTGAAACTGCTGCAAGCCCTGCAAGACGGCAAACTGTTCGATTTCAAAGCCGAGGCCAAGCTGGTCCTTGCCCGGGAAAGCGCGGCCGGCTACCAACTCAGTGATCCGCTCAGCGACGCGGCATTGGCAGAAGTTGAACGCGGCGCAGTAGGTAAAATCAATTTAAACAACAAACTGCGCGGCGTGCTGCGCAAAACCATCGCCCAATTGCAATTGAACGACACCGATCCGGTGTTGCGCCTGATCGCAGTGCAAGCATTGGCCAATGAGATAGACGACAAAGCCGTGATTTTATTACGCGATCATCTGGCCAACGAAACCGATGCCGAGATCAAAACCGCCATCAACAAAATGCTGTTATTGCAAGACATCAACAGTCCGGAAAAAGACCAACGCGTAGCCGCTATCGCCGCCTTAAAAGACCTGGACAGCCAGGATGTGGTCAACAAACTGCAAGTCATTATCGATAAAGACGCCGATGGCAACTTTCTGGAAAGCGACAGCGACGTGCGCAACTTGGCCGAGGCAGCGTTGATCAAAATTCGCGACCGCATGCAAGCCTACGCGGCCGTCGAAACCGTGTTCTTTGGACTGAGTCTGGGAGCAGTGTTGGTGCTATCCGCGATAGGCCTGGCCATCACCTTTGGGGTCATGGGCATTATCAACATGGCCCACGGCGAACTGATGATGCTGGGCGCTTACACCACTTATGTCATGCAACAACTGCTGCCCAACAATTTAGGCACTGCATTAATTTTGTCCATCCCCATGGCGTTTCTGGTGGCCGCGCTAGTCGGCATTGCCATCGAACGCGGCATCATTCGCTTTTTATACGGCCGACCGCTGGAAACCCTGTTGGCGACCTTTGGTGTCAGTTTATTTCTGCAACAAGCCGTGCGCTCGATCTTCTCGCCATTAAACCGCAGCGTCTCCACCCCGGAATGGATGAGCGGCTCCTGGCAGATCAACGACTTTCTGTCGCTGACCTGGAACCGCTTCTACATCCTGATTTTCTGCCTGCTGGTGTTTACCGCGTTGCTGCAAATCTTGAAACGTACCAAACTGGGTTTGGAAGTTCGTGCAGTCGCCCAGAATCGCGGCATGGCTAGAGCGATGGGCATTCCCACCGCGCGGGTCGATGCGATGACTTTTGGCTTGGGCTCCGGCATTGCTGGTGTCGCAGGCGTGGCCTTGAGCCAGATCACCAACGTCGGACCGAACTTGGGCCAGGCTTACATTGTGGATTCGTTCATGGTGGTGGTGTTTGGTGGCGTCGGCAATTTGTTTGGAACTTTAGTGGCGGGATTCACGCTGGGCATTGCCAATAAGGTGTTGGAGCCTTATGCCGGGGCGGTGTTGGCGAAGATTTTGGTGTTGGTGTTTATTATTTTGTTTATTCAGAAGAAGCCGCGGGGATTGTTTCCGCAGAAAGGACGGGCAGCGGAATCTTGATTTTTGTGTCGCTGCCGCGACCGGGTTTGCTGGTTCCCATGCGCTGCGTGGGAACCCGGACCTTCCGCGCTGCGGCGACTGGGGCTTGGATTTGGTTTGGTGTCGCTACCGCGACGGTTTTTTAATGTCGGGTCTCGGCCCGACAGCCGAGATACTTTCTTTTGTTTGGCCAAAAGAAAGTATCCAAAGAAAAAGCCACCCCGCCGCCGCTTGGTCCCTGCGCTCCTCGGGTTTGAACGGGGTTGCCTGAAGGGGCTTCCCAGCCCCTGCATGCAACGCGACGCATCCATGCGTCGCCCCTAACGGGCTATTCCGTTCAAACCCTCCGGTGCTCGGCGCGGCAGATGGGACGAAACCCGTCGCGCGATTTGGAGTGCCTGAATAGTTTGAAGATGGTGAGAATTTGTAGGATGTGCCGACGATAGGAGGCGCATCGCTCGCGACCGATGGGCTTCGCATTTGCTCAGCACATCCTACTCACTCGGCGAGGCGAGCGGAGAAAAACAATCATATCCGAATTCAGGGAATAGCTAACCACTCACGCAACTTCAATTGCAAGTGTTCCTCGAGATCATCGGTTTTGTAGAGGCCCCATTGGAGGCCTGCGTAAATCATTATGTCTAGATCGATTTTCATTGCGGATTTGTTCAGAACTTTTTTTGCAATTTTTTGGTAATCAATTGGTTCAAGTGGTTTTTTGGGGGTGGTGTCAATGTAATGCATAGCGGAGCGCTCAGCTGCCGTGTCACGAGTGAAAATAACGGAAGGCATTTAATTTTCCCTGGAAGTTGTTATGAAGCCCCCAATCTATCAAAATCATAAATATGATTCAAGTTAATGTTTTTAAAGAGAAAACGTAGCAAATGACACGATACAGGGATTAGTCGTAGGGTGGGCACGATTGAGTGCCCACGCGGAACCACAGCCAACGGTGGGCAAAGTTGCCCACCCTACGCAATTTTGGACGGCTGATGGTTTTAACCCCGTATGCCGCGCCGAGCACCGGAGTTTTTGAATGGATTAGCCCGCAGGGGCGATGCAGGGATGCATCGCGTTGACGGAGGGGCAGGAAGCCCCTTCCGTCAACCCCATTCAAAAACTTCGGCGCGCAGGATCAAAGCGGCATCCGGGCCGCCTTTCTTTTGGATACTTTTCTTTGGCGGAGCAAAGAAAAGTGTCTCGGTTGTCGGTCCGAGAACCGACATTAAATAAGCCGTCGCGACAGCGACACCAAACCAGGCAGTCACATGAAACTACAAGATCTGACTAAAGACAAAACCTACACCACCGTGCTACTCGCCCTAGCAAGCGTTACCCTATTAATCCCCCTCTGCAACCTAATCTTCCCCGAAGACTCGGCCCTGCACTTTTCAGCCTACTCGGTATCCCTAATCGGCAAATACCTAACCTTCGCCCTGCTCGGCTTATCCCTGGACATGGTCTGGGGTTACGCCGGCATTCTGGTTCTTGGCCAAGGCGCGTTCTTCGCTTTAGGCGGCTATGCGATGGGCATGTATCTAATGCGGCAGATCGGCACCCGCGGCGTTTACGGCAACGCGGAGTTGCCAGACTTCATGGTGTTCCTGAACTGGACCGAACTGCCCTGGTATTGGTACGGCTTCGAACACTTCGGCTTTGCCATGTTGATGGTATTGCTTGCCCCAGGCCTACTGGCCTTCGTCTTCGGCTGGCTGGCCTTCCGTTCACGGGTCACCGGCGTCTATCTGTCCATCATTACCCAGGCGCTGACTTACGCCTTGTTGCTGGCCTTCTTCCGTAACGAAATGGGCTTCGGTGGCAATAACGGCCTCACCGATTTCAAAGACATCCTCGGTTTTAACATTCAATCCGAAGCAGTCCGCTCCTTCTTATTATTGATTACCGGCCTCAGCCTGATCGGCGCTCTGCTGCTCTGCCGCTGGATCGTGAACAGCAAACTGGGCCGGGTGGTGACGGCGGTTCGCGATCAGGAATCGCGGGTACGCTTTTTGGGTTACCGGGTGGAATTGTTCAAACTCTGGGTGTTCGTGTTCGCAGCCATGCTGGCCGGTCTGGCCGGGGCGCTGTATGTGCCGCAGGTCGGCATCATCAACCCCAGCGAATTCTCGCCGCTCAACTCCTTGGAAATCGTCATCTGGGTGGCGGTCGGTGGCCGCGGCACGCTGTACGGGGCCATCATCGGCGCGGTGCTGGTGAATTACGCCAAAACAGTATTAACTGGCTTGATGCCCGACGCCTGGCTGTTTTGTTTGGGCGGTGCCTTCGTGCTGGTGACCTTGTTAATGCCCGACGGCATCGTCGGCTTACTGCGTCGCCGGATTAAACCTAAACCCACGCTAACCACTACCGGAGGGCAGCCGGCATGATGATCTCCACCGCTACCACCATGGAATCGGGTGCCAGCCTGCCATTGGCCGGCGAAGTCGACGCCCGCCACGGCCCGATTCTGTACATGGAAGACGTCAGCGTCAGTTTCGACGGTTTCCGGGCGCTGAACCACTTGTCTCTGTACATCGACGACGGCGAACTGCGCTGCCTGATCGGCCCCAACGGTGCCGGCAAAACCACGCTAATGGACGTCATCACCGGTAAAACCAAACCGGACAGCGGCTCGGTATTCTTTGGCCAGACCATCGATTTGCTGGAACTGGACGAACCAGCCATTGCCCAAGCCGGCATCTGCCGCAAGTTTCAAAAGCCCAGCGTGTTCGACGCCTTGACCGTGTTCGAGAACCTGGAACTGGCTTTAAAAACCGACAAACGCACCTGGTCGACTCTGTTTCATAAACTCAACAGCGAACAACGCGACCGCATTCACGATGTGTTGCAAACCATCGCCCTCCCGGCTCAGCAACGCCAGCTGGCCGGGGCCTTGTCGCACGGCCAAAAGCAATGGCTGGAGATCGGCATGTTGCTGATGCAAGACCCAAAAGTGATGCTGGTTGACGAGCCCATCGCCGGCATGACCCATCAGGAAGTGGAACGTACCGCCGAACTATTACTGTCCCTACAGGGCAAACATTCCATCGTCGTGGTCGAACACGACATGGAGTTCGTGCGCAGCATCGCCCGTAAGGTTACCGTGCTGCACGAAGGCTCGGTGCTGACCGAAGGCACTATGGACGAAGTCCAAAACGATCCGCGCGTGATCCAAGTTTACCTGGGGGGATGATGTTAAACATTAGCGCATTGCAACAATACTACGGCGCCAGCCACACCTTGTGGGACCTGGACTTGAGCGTGCCACAAGGCGCGTGCGTCTGTCTGATGGGCCGTAACGGCGTCGGTAAAACCACCTTACTCAAAGCCATCATGGGCCTATTGCCGGTGGCCGACGGCAGCATCCAATTCGACGGCGTGGAACTGGCCAAAGCCAAGGCCGAATCCCGCGCGGAACTGGGCATCGGTTACGTGCCGCAAGGCCGGGAAATCTTTCCGCTGCTGACCGTGGAAGAAAACCTGAAAACCGGCCTGCGCGCGGCCCAAAAACACGGTATTAAAAAAGTCCCGGACAGCATTTTCGAAATCTTTCCGGTGCTGAAACAAATGTTAAAGCGCCGTGGCGGTGACTTGTCCGGCGGCCAGCAACAACAATTGGCGATTGGCCGGGCCTTGGTTTTGAACCCTCGTTTATTGATTTTGGACGAGCCGACCGAAGGTATCCAGCCCAATATCGTCAGCGAAATCGGCGACGTAATCATTCGCCTGAACAAGGCGCGCGGCGTAGCGACACCCATTCCTAAACCGGAAACCGGCGAAATCCATCAAGCCATCGACCGCATCCACAAAGAACTGGGCGTAACCGTGCTGTTGGTGGAACAAAAACTGCCGTTCGCCCGCAAAGTGGCCAATCAGTTTTGCATCATGGACCGGGGCCGGCATGTGGCAGTGGGGGCGATGGACGCGTTGGCCGATGATATGGTGAAACGGTATTTGACGGTGTAAACGCAATACAAATGTAGGGTGGATAAGCGTAGCGCATCCACCCTACCGATTACATTCCTGGGGAGAACCTACGATGAATTCTGAAAAATATCTATCTGCTGTCGGCGCCTTGCTCCTGGTCTGGTCGATGCGTAGCGAGGCCCACGACAGTCATGAGGCTATGCTCACAGGCGGCAACCTTCTACAATTGACCCGCGCCTTTTTTCATCCTGTCTTGGAAATCCCTTACCTACCGGCCTTTCTGGTTTGTGTATTGATTTTGGGATTAGCACTTGGCCCGGTTATATTGCACGTTATTAGTCAAGATGCCGTTAAGCAGGAACTTCCCCCTTTAAAAAAGGGGGATTGAGGGGGATTTATTTAAAAAATCTCCCCTAGCCCCTCTTTTTTAAAGAGGGGAACGACAATGCGCAACTCAATAGATTGCCTTAGCCAGCCGACCGCTGTAATAACTAAAACTAACGGGCCGATCCAATAACTTGTGAGTCCATCACCATGCCCCCAAACTTCGCAGCTTCATCCATTCCCGATACCATAATGGATGCAACGGCGTGGGAAGCCGAATTAACGCTGGGCTTTAGCCAACGCGGCGACAAAACCGCCTTGGTCAAGCGCCAGCATCGCGGCCCACTTACCGTGCAGCGCCCATTTTATCCGGAAGCCGAAATCTGTCACGTCTACCTGCTGCATCCGCCCGGCGGCGTAGTGGCCGGCGACCGCTTGACCATCAACGCCAGCGCCGAAGCCGCTGCCCAAGCGCTGATCACCACGCCCGCCGCCGGCAAGTTTTACCGCAGCGGCGGCGGCGAAGCCCAGCAGGCTGTTAATCTCAAAGTTGCTGAACACGCCAGCCTGGAATGGCTACCGCAGGAAACCATCGTTTACCAAGGCGCCCGCTTAGATTCCAGCATGACTATCGATTTGGCCGAGCACGGCCGTTTTATCGGCTGGGAAATATTAGCCTTAGGCCGCCCAGCCGCCGGCGAAGGTTTTGACAATGGTTCAGCCAACCTAAATTGGCGCATCAGTCGTGCCGGACGTTTGCTGTACCTGGAACGCTTACGCCTGGATGCGGCCGCCTTCCAAGCCCGCTGGGGTTTGTTTGGGCATTCCGCGTGCGGGACGCTGTTTGCTTATCCGGCAACGGCTTTGCATCTGGCGGCGGTGCAGGCATTGATAGGCGAGGAACCGAATCGCGGGGTGACTTTGATTGAGGGCTTGTTGATTTGTCGGGCGTTGGATAGGCGGGCGGATTTGTTGAAGGGGTTTTTTGAGCGGGTTTGGGGGTTAGTTAGAGGGGAAGTGGTTGGGAAGGAGGTTTGTTTGCCGAGGATTTGGGCGACATAAGCCGGTTTGATTTTTCTCTAGTGGATGGGTATCGTGACCACTGACCTTTCCTGGGAGACGGTTATGGAATTTAAAAGGCAGTATATCGTTAATGAAGACAGCCAAAGAGTCGCGGTACAACTGGATATTGATACTTTCGAGAAGATTGAAAATGTTCTGGAAAATTATGCCTTGGTGCAGTTGATAGACGTCGATGATAGCGAGACTTTGAGTATCGAAGAGGCTAAAAAATATTACGCCAGATAATAGGGTGGGCAATTTTTCCAACAGCTAACTTTATGCCGCCAGGGCACTCAATGATGTCCGTAATCGGCTCAATGAACACGTCATTCCGGCATGGATTGCCGGAATCCAGAAGCCATGGATGGCTTCGAGTTGCGATTTGGTGTCGCTAGCGCGACGGGGTTATTTAGAAGTCGGGTCTCGGCCCGACAGCCGAGATACTTTCTTTTGCGTGGCCAAAAGAAAGTATCCAAAGAAAAGGCCACCCCATGCCGCTTATATCCTGCGCTCCGAAGGGTTTGAACGGGGTTTTTCGAAAGGGCATCCCAGCCCTTGCGAAAAACGCGATGCATCCCTGCATCGCCCCTGCGGGCTGAACCGTTCAAACCCTCCGGTGCTCGGCGCGGCATCAGGGGATTAACCCCCCTAGCGCGAAGAAAAGTTGTTGGATAAATTTGTATTTTGGGTTTCAAGTTCTATTGTAGGATGCTGCCGACGTTAGGAGGCACATCTGTCGCGAACGATGCGTTTCAATTCGTTCAGCACATCCTTCGGCTCTATAAACAACAAACGGAAATTGAAAAGCTAGGCGGATTTGTATGTCTTTAATTAATAATAATATTAAGAAGTTTGCTTTAATTATTCTGCTGTTTTTTGGATTCTTATCTTCAAGCGAACTGGATATTTTGTTCTTCGAGCCACCGACGTTTAATCAATTAAATGTTGATACTGGAAAAATTAGAATTAATAATTTCAGGTCAAGAACAAATGACTATTATACTTTGTCGATTGGTCGGAAAAATATATCTTTTAATTGCTTACTACCTTTCAACGATAAGCCCTGTATTTCAGAAAAAAGATTTCCAGAGATGCAAGGAAAAATTGGAAAAGCATGGTGGTATCAGGTAGGAGGAACAACTTGGCTTTATCAGTTAGAAGTTGAAGGAGTATTAATAATGCGCTTTTCAGAGCAGATACAAGCCTATACCTCATTGAAACAATCGTATCTTTATCCGTGGACAATATTATTCTTTCTTTCAATGCTGTGGTTCGCATTTGTACAGTTTGCCAATGAAACTAAAAATCCGGACCGTTGATATTATTTATATAAATTAACTTATGGCGCTAGCCCGCGTAGGGCCATAGGGTGTAATAGGCGCTAGCCGTATTACACCAGCTGTGGGCTTCGACCGGTGCAATACGCTGTCGCTATTGCACCCTATGAGCTGGTACCTTCAATTCCGGGATGGTTTTCTCCCCTTTTGCCGCGCCGAGCACCGAAGGGTTTGAGCGGATCAGCCCGAAGGGGCGATGCAGGGATGCATCGCGTTTTCGGAGGGCTATGGATAGCCCTTCCGAAAACCCCGTTCAAACCCTTCGGCGCGTAGGATACAAGCGGCATGTGGTGGCTTTTTCTTTGGATACTTTCTTTTGGCCAAGCAAAAGAAAGTATCTCGGCTGTCGGTCCGCGAACCGACATTAAAATACCCGTCGCGGCAGCGACACAAAAATCAACACAAACACCATGCAACTAACACCTAGAGAAAAAGACAAACTCCTCCTCTTCACTGCCGCCCTCCTCGCCGAGCGCCGCAAAGCCAGAGGTTTGAAACTCAACTATCCGGAAGCCGTGGCGTATATCTCTGCCGCCATCATGGAAGGCGCGCGCGACGGCCAGACCGTTGCCGAGTTGATGGCGTATGGCCGAACGCTGTTAAGCATCGACGATGTAATGGACGGCATCGCCGATATGCTCACAGAGGTGCAGGTCGAGGCGACGTTTCCCGATGGCACTAAATTGGTAACGGTACATGAGCCCATCGTTTGATGTACCCGTGGGCACAAACAGCCAGTGCCCAGCCTACGAAAATCCGCTAGAAAGCCCTGTAAATCCAGCAGCTAGGGTGGACACGATGCTTCGTGCCCACGCGGAAAAACAAACTTAAAAGGAGCCCAATATGATCCCCGGAGAAATCTTCCCCGCCGCCGGCGACATCGAACTGAATGTCGGTCTGGCCACTGTCAAAGTCCTGGTTGCCAATAGCGGTGACCGGCCAATTCAAGTTGGCTCGCATTACCATTTTTACGAAACCAACCCGGCCTTGCATTTCGACCGCAGCCTGGCCTTGGGTTATCGCTTGGACATCCCGGCCGGCACGGCGGTGCGCTTCGAGCCCGGCCAGCAGCGCGAGGTACAGTTGGTGGCTTTCGCCGGCACCCGCAAGGTCTACGGCTTTAGAGGTGAGGTGATGGGCGCACTGGAGAAACACGCATGAGCAAAATCAGCCGACACGCTTACGCCGACATGTTCGGCCCCACCACCGGCGACCGCTTGCGGTTGGCCGACACCGATTTGATCCTGCAAGTGGAAGCCGATTACACCGTCTACGGCGACGAAGTGAAATTCGGCGGCGGCAAGGTGATCCGCGACGGCATGGGCCAAAGCCAGCTAGGTAGAGAACACGCGGTGGATTTGGTGATTACCAACGCCTTGATCATCGACTATTGGGGCATCGTCAAAGCCGATGTCGGCGTCAAAGACGGCCGCATTTTCAAGATCGGCAAAGCCGGCAATCCGGACGTGCAAGCCGGCGTGAACATCATCGTCGGCCCCGGCACCGAAGTTATCGCCGGCGAAGGCCAGATTCTCACCGCTGGCGGCATCGACGCCCACATCCATTTCATCTGCCCGCAGCAGATCGAGGAAGCGCTGTGTTCCGGCGTCACCACCATGATAGGCGGCGGCACCGGCCCGGCCACCGGCACCAACGCCACCACCTGCACGCCGGGGCCGTGGCATATCCAGCAAATGTTGAAAGCGCTGGACGGCTTGCCGATGAACTTTGGCTTGCTCGGCAAGGGCAACGCCAGTTTGCCCGACGCTTTGGAAGAACAAGTCCAAGCCGGAGTAATGGGCCTGAAACTGCACGAAGACTGGGGCACCACGCCGGCATCGATTGATTGCTGTCTAAGCGTCGCGGAAAAATACGACGTGCAGGTAGCCATCCACACCGACACCTTGAACGAATCCGGCTTTGTGGAAGACACCTTCGCCGCCTTTAAGGGCCGCACCATCCACACCTACCACACCGAAGGCGCCGGCGGCGGCCACGCCCCGGACATCATCAAGGCCTGCGGTTTGAGCAACGTGTTACCGTCCTCAACCAACCCCACCCGGCCTTACACGATCAACACCGTAGACGAGCATTTGGACATGTTGATGGTCTGCCATCATCTTGACCCCAGCATCCCGGAAGACGTGGCTTTTGCAGAATCGCGCATCCGCCGCGAAACCATTGCTGCCGAAGACATCCTGCATGACTTAGGCGCATTTTCGATGATTTCCTCGGATTCGCAAGCCATGGGCCGGGTCGGCGAAGTGGTGATTCGCACCTGGCAAACCGCGCATAAAATGAAGGCGCAGCGCGGTGCGCTGGCCGGCGACCCGGCGAGCAGCGACAACCAGCGCATCAAACGCTACATCGCCAAATACACCATCAACCCGGCCATCAGCCACGGTATCAGCCACGAAGTGGGTTCCATCGAAGCCGGCAAGCTGGCCGACCTGGTACTGTGGCAACCGGCGTTTTTTGGCGTCAAACCCAGTTTGATCCTAAAAGGCGGCCTGATCGCCGCCGCGCCGATGGGCGACGCCAACGCCTCCATCCCCACTCCGCAACCGGTGCATTACCGGCCGATGTTCGGCAGCTTCGGCCGCACCGCCGCAAACAACTCGATGATCTTTCTACCGCAAGCGGCGGTGTCGGCCGGCGTGGCTGGGGAATTGGGCTTGCAAAAGCGAGTCGGGGTGGTTCGCAATACTCGCAACATAGGCAAGGCGGATATGCAGTTGAACGACTACCAGCCGGTGATGGAGGTTTGTCCGCAGACGTATCAGGTCAAGGCGGATGGGATGTTGTTGACTTGCGAGCCGGCGGTGGTTTTGCCGATGGCGCAGCGGTATTTTTTGTTTTGAGAAGGGTCAGAGTTTTCGGTAGAGCCATCCGTGGCCTTACCGAAAACAAACTGTATGCAGCGGAAGCGATGGCGGCATTTGCCATCAGTTGAAACTAGGAACCTGGGATACTGTTTTTGTGCGGTAGAACCGGTTCGTCCGTGGTGGTTGCGCCGGCTTCGAGTGGCTGAGCCATGGCATTGATGATTTCCGGCGGCGCACCGGATTGCTTTAGGCTTTCGCGTAGCTCGGCGCTTAATTCCGCGTTGGTTCGTTCGGATACCGGTTCTTCAGGCTGAACGGCCGTGGCGGACTCTTGATCTTTCAGAGTCTGCTCCAATTGAGCGACCTGCTCTTCCGGTAAGTGATTGGCTCGCATCGACGCAATCAAATCGGCATTGGCTTCACTACGCGCCGCCTCATCCTCGGGCGACAAGCTATTGGCAAGCGCCTGCCGTTGCTGTTCGTGCGGGGGTAATCGAATGACCGGAGACATTGCAGCGTTTGCCGGCGGAATATCGAGCTTTCTGTTCGCGCCGACCGCGATAATGGGCGCGGAAACTGAAGCGGCATGCTCCAGCGCCGCCGGATGGCTCTCGCCGCGATCGGGGAATAGCTGACCCGCAAAATATCCGCTCGCAAAAACGCTAGCCACACCCAGTATTGAGACAAGTTTATTCATGATCTTGACCTAGGTTGAGTTGGTTCGGAGCGGAATCCCGGCCGGATGAATCAGACCAAAGATTCCGCATGATCGGATGCAGCGATTAGTACTCGTACAGGTAGGTTAAAGTACCCAGGTAGCGGAAAGAGCCGGAGGTTGGGCAGGCAGCAGTACCTGAGTCACCATACAAGTAGTAGGTTTGATGGTTTTGCATCGCCATTTTGGCCTGGATCAAGGCGTTTTGATTATAGGTGACGAAATAATTGGTATAGGCCGGTAACACATTGTGCTCCGGTACGGTGTAGATATAGCCGTATGTCGTACCGTTGACGTTATATTCGTAAACACCGGTGACATTCACCCAACCGGCGGAACAACTCGCCGCATTGGCCGCACTGGCACCGAACATGGTAGCGGCAACGACAGATAGCATTAAGAATAGATTTTTGATTGTTTTCATGACCTTCACCTTTTATAAATTAAACACGCGAGTGGATGAATTAACGCTGTACTTGCTTCTCGGGTAAAAAATTGGCGTTCCTGAAAATTCAAGGGCAGCGTGTCCTACGGCATTTGCGCTCCGGTTTTACTGGTGGCGTAATTAGCGGGGACGGTGTTAATTTAGGGAAATCGAGGGGTGTTCTCTGTTAACTTATTGGCTGGAGAAGTGTGAGCTATTTCACAGTTTTATGTGGGTATAGCTTTGCTGGGTTTTGGATATTGGGTTTTTGCGTTGCTCTCGCGACGGGTTTATTTAAAGTCGGGTCTCGGCCCGACAGCCGAGATACTTTCTTTTGTTTGGCCAAAAGAAAGTATCCAAAGAAAAAGCCACCCGAAATTCCGCCAATTTCCTGCGCTTCTCGCTTTTGGCGAGGGTTTTCGGAAGGGCCATCCTTGGCCCTCCGAAAACGAGCGGCATCCCTGCCGCTCCCCTGCGGGCTATTCTCGCCAAAAGCTGCGATGCTCGGGGCGGAATAACGGGAATGCGGCACTTCAACAGTTATTGGGTGTAGGCGTAGGGTGGGCAATTTCGCCCACCATTTGATTTTAATTCCGCGTGGGCACTAAATCGTGCCCACCCTTGTGCTGTTAACTTGTCGACTGGAGAAGTGTGAGGTTTTTCACAGTTTTATCTGGATGTGGCTTTGCTGGGTTTTGTGTCGCTGTCGCGACGAATGTTTTATATGTCGGTTCGCGGACCGACAACCGCGGTTATTGTGTGTAGTAAAAATGTGATTTGTTATTCTAATGCTCGATACAACCAAGCGTAGGGAAAGAAAATGGGCGGATATGAATCTATATCTCAACAGGACCAACAACCAGAGCCAAAACAAAAATTTACATTGGGAGATAGTGAGGAGTTTTATAAAGCCATAGTTGGTGATGAAGATCAGGAATATTATTTGAAGTGTTTCTCCAGATTTTATTCAAGCCAGGGATTTTGTTGGTCTTGGAACTGGACGGCGTTCTTTGCCACGTTTTTATGGTGCGCTTATCGAAAACTTTGGGTGAATGCGATTTTATATCTGCTGATTGGTTTTGTGCTTTTATCGGTATTTGGTGCGTTAAATATAAACTTTGGCTTATGGTTGTTATGTATGTTTCTCTTTCCTGCGACATATGCAAACTACTCTTATTATGTCCATTGCACCAAGATTATTGAAAAACTAGAGAATGAAAACCTGGGTCACCAAGATAAGCTAAATAAATTATCGAAAGCTGGAGATGTATTCAAATTTGTCTTTCCGATTGTTCTGCTCAGGAAGTATCCACGCACATTATTGTTTTGTTTGATTGTTTTTTTCGCCTTTGCACCTTGGAGTGATCTTTGGCTCATTTTGCTCTTGCTCTTAGCTACGACGCCACTTCTGTTACTTGTGCCGATCATTTGGTTTGCAGTTCGAATTTGGCGGGTTTCAAAAGGTAAGGCATCTGGGGTTAAATTAACAGTTCAAACCATTTTGATCACTTTTACTTGTGCGTTTGTGATTCCATTTGCTCACTATTCCGCCAAATTAGAGGAGCGCAAGCAAATGGAAAAGTTGTCTAATACGTTTGAAAGTTATAGACAACAAAACGGGTTGTTTCCAAAAGAGTTACCGCGAGCCGGAATCGTTAAAAACGATAGGGTCGAATACACGCATTTTGATTGGCGGTCGCCGAGATTAACTTACAAGTCTTATAGTGGTTGGGAAAGCGGTCTATTCGTTTATGACTTTATAAATCATCAATGGGATTATAAAGGGTCGAACTTTGGCTCTGTTTCTGAAAGCCGATTTTGGGAAGATGAGCGTTATATTACTTATGATGACAAAATGCCAAGCTCGTAAAAACTCGATTAACTGACAGAAATATTGGATGCTTGTATTAAATTCAATATATCCAAATTTAAATCGAGCGGGGGTTTAGCCACGTTATTCCGCCCCGAGCATCGCAGCTTTTGGCGAGATTAGCCCGTAGGGGAGCGGCAGGGATGCCGCTAGTTTTCGGAGGGGCAGGAAGCCCCTTCCGAAAACCCTCGCCAAAAGCGAGAAGCGCAGGAAATTGGCGGAATTCCGGGTGGCCTTTTCTTTGGATACTTTCTTTTGGCCAAGCAAAAGAAAGTATCGCGGTTGTCGGTCCGCGAACCGACATTTAAAACACCCGTCGCAACAGCGACACAACAAAACCAAAAGACATCAAATAATCTAAAAGCCGACGTGTTGGGTTACGCTTCGCTAACCCAACCTACACAAAACACAAAATGCTAAAACTCACTGAAACCACCCAAACCGAAGAAACCCCCGACGACACCCTAACCCTCCCCTTCGAGGCGCGGCAAAAATCCCGACAACCGGCCACCACCCAAGGCGGCATTCAAGTCGGCGTGTTTTTACCCAGGGGCCAAACCCTTAGACACGGCGCAATCCTCACCAACGGCCAAGGCTTCAAGGTGCGGATTGATGCAGCCCCGGAACAGTTGTCGGTGGTCAAATGCAATGACCAACTCTTGTTCGCCCGTGCCTGCTACCACCTCGGCAACCGCCACATCGCCCTGCAAATCCTCCCGGACGAGTTGCGTTATCTGGCCGATCATGTGCTGGACCAAATGCTGGTGGGCTTAGGGCTGAAGGTTGAACATCACACCCTGCCCTTCGAACCGGAAAGCGGTGCGTATCATAGCCATGGTCACTGATTTAGCGTTGTTAAGGCTGCTGCAACTGGTCAGCCCCGGCCTGCCAATCGGCATGTACAGTTATTCGCAAGGATTGGAGCGGGCGGTAGACGATGGCTGGATTACCAACGCCGAGCAAGTGGCCGACTGGCTGCAAGGCTTGTTGCAAAATGGCTTAACGTGGGTGGATGCGCCGATTCTGGCCCAACTTTACGACGCCTGGCACGCGAACGATTTGGCCGCGGTAGAACTTTGGAGCCAAACCTTGATGGCCTGTCGGGAAACCGCCGAATTGCGCGCAGAGGATAGACAAACCGGCCAAGCCTTGGCACGCTTGCTGGTGAATCTGGAATTGCCCGAGGCCGATGCCTGGCTAAAACGCACGGATGCCACTTTGGCGACCTTGTTTGCACTGGCAGCGGCCCGTTGGCAAATCAGCAAAACGGACGCCGTCACCGGTTATTTGTGGAGCTGGCTGGAGAATCAGGTGTTGTGTGCGGTCAAGCTAGTCCCATTGGGCCAGGTGGCCGGACAACGGCTGTTAAAAAATCTAGCCGGCGAGTTGCCGGCTTTAGTGGAACGTGCTTTAAACCTAAACGAGGCCGAGATCGGCGGCAGTTGCTTTGGCTTGGCCTTAGCCAGCAGCCGGCATGAGATGCAGTATTCGCGGTTGTTCCGGTCTTAGAATTGGGTGGAGGCACTGCGTTTTTCCACCCTACGCATAATAAAACGTAGCCTCGATGCAGCGTAGCGGAATCGAGGTTTGGCAAACTTAAATCCCGGATTGGCATCCGGGCTACCTTGGATGAAAACATGAGCGACAAACAAGTATTACGCGTAGGCATTGGCGGCCCGGTCGGCTCCGGCAAGACGGCGCTGGTGGATGCCTTATGCAAGAAGATGCGCGACGATTACGAAATCGGCGTAGTCACTAACGACATTTACACCCGCGAGGATCAGCAGTTTTTGATCCGTAGTCAGGCGCTAGCGGAAGAGCGGATTTTAGGCGTGGAAACCGGCGGTTGCCCACATACCGCGATCCGCGAAGATGCCTCTATGAATTTGGCGGCTGTCGATGACTTGATCGAGCGCTGGCCGGAACTTGATTTTATTATGGTGGAAAGCGGCGGTGACAATCTCAGCGCCACCTTCAGCCCGGAGCTGGCCGATCTGACCATTTACGTGATCGACGTGTCTGCCGGCGATAAGATTCCGCGCAAGGGCGGCCCCGGCATCACTCGCTCGGATTTATTGGTGATCAATAAAATCGACTTGGCGCCTTATGTCGGCGCTTCGCTGGAGGTGATGGACCGCGATGCCAAGAAAATGCGCGGCGAGCGGCCATTCGTGTTCACCAATATCAAGACCGGCAACGGCTTGGAAGCGGTGGCAGACTTCATCGTCAAGCAAGGCATGTTGCAAACGCACTGACGCTATGCCCGCGATTTAAGCTTTTCAGCGCGGTCATGGCCCACTCCTACCCCACGCGCAGGTTGACTTCTACTCAGTACTGGTATGCTCTAGGACAATAGCTCAGGAGGAAAAATGATAAAAACCGCGTTTTTAATAGCCAGCTTATGGGCATGCTCAGTGTCGGTAGCCGCTGCTGACCCTTGCAGCGGCTTGCTGAACTTCAAAATGCCCAAACTCCGCTCCAGCGAGCAAATCGATTTTTGCCAGGCGTTTCAAGGCAAGGTAATTTTGGCCGTCAACACTGCTAGCAACTGCGGTTACACCCCGCAATTCAAAGGTCTGGAAGCCTTGTATCAAAAGTATAAGGATCAGGGCCTGGTAGTGGTCGGTTTCCCGTCCAACGATTTTAACCAGGAGTTCGCCGAAGCGGAAAAAACCGCTAACGTCTGTTACATCAATTACGGTGTGACTTTCCCGATGCTGGAGAAAAGTCAGGTGAAGGGCGCAACAGCGAACGGATTTTTCCAAAAGCTAAGCAAAGCAACCGGCGTGACGCCGGCCTGGAATTTTCATAAATATTTGATTGATCGTAATGGTACCAGCGTAACCGCCTTTCCCAGCGACGTGACACCGGAACAGCTGGATGCAAAAATCAGCGCCTTGCTATCGGCAAAATAGTGCTGTAAACCTCAACGCTCGCCGGTGGAATACCGGCATGCTTATCGGGACGAGATGATGATGCGCAGAATTGGACTTTACTGGTTCGGCAACGATTTGCGGGTTCACGATAATGCCAACCTGCAACAAGCCAGCGCGGTCGTCGATCAGTTGTTGTGCGTCTATTGTTTGGATCCGGCTTGGCTGGCCCCCAATCAGTACGGCATGGCCAATCTCTCCAGCCAACGCTGGCGGTTTTTGAAAGAAGCTTTACAGGATCTGGATAGAAATTTACAGCAGGCCGGGCAACAACTGCTGGTTTGTTACGCTGCGCCGGTAGCGGCAATTAGTGCCTTAGTCGCAAAACACGCGGTATCTGTGGTTTATCGTAGCCGCCACGTTGGTTTTCAGGAACGGCAGACATGGCAGGCACTGCAAAAACGTTTGCCGGGATTGCGTTTTGTCGAATCTGACACGCAAACCCTTTTCAACCTGAAGGATTTGCCGTTTGCCCAATTGCCGCAGGCCTTCACCCCATTCAAAGATCTGGTCGAACACTTGCCGGTCGATCATCCCTTGCCGCCCCCCGATGCTCTGCCGCCCTGCCCTGCGCCGAAATCGGATTGGCTATTGAATTTTCCGGTGTATTTACCGGCCACTTCGGCACTGGATCCGGATATGGCTTTTCATGGCGGCGAAACGGCCGGCAAGAAACATCTTAAAGCCTATTTCCACAGCAGCCACCCCAACCATTACAAAGATCGGCGCAACGGGCTGGACGGCTGGGAAAATTCCAGTAAATTTTCGCCTTGGCTGGCCCACGGCAATCTGTCGGTGCGAAAGATTTATGCTGAGTTACGCCGCTACGAACAAGAAAATGGCGCCAACGAATCCACCTATTGGCTGTATTTTGAACTACTGTGGCGTGAGTATTTTCAATGGTATGCCCAGCAATACGGCAAACAGCTATTTGCGTTTCGCGGCATCCAACAGCGCAAACCTTTGACCTGTTTTTATCCGGAACGCTTTCAAAAATGGTGCAACGGCTATACGCCTTATCCGCTGGTAAATGCCTGCATGAAGCAACTCAAGGCCACCGGCTATATGTCCAATCGCGCCCGGCAAATCGTCGCCAGTTGCCTGGTCAACGAATTGGCGGTGGACTGGCGGTTTGGCGCGGCCTATTTCGAACAACATTTATTGGATTACGACGTCGCCAGTAACTGGGGCAATTGGCAATACCTGGCCGGCGTCGGCGCCGACCCGCGCGGCCAGCGGCATTTTGATATGGAAAAACAAACCCGGCTTTACGATCCGCAGGGGAAATTTATTCAGAAGTGGCAGGCTGAAGTCCGTAATTTGCCTTTGGATTCTGTGGATGCCGCCGATTGGCCGGTGGACCCGGCGACCGCAAAATTGGCGTCAATATTATCCGCTTAATCCTTAACTTATCAGAGTCGATTGCAAAGCCGATCCGGCACATCGCTTCCTTAGCGTTGATGTAACAAACGAAACAGCCAAAACCCTGCAAACATCGCGGCAACGAACGCATAATTACCCAACATACCGGCGCTTAATCCCAGCAAAGCCGGCCCCGGACAAAAACCGGACAGACCCCAACCGACACCAAATATCGCCGCGCCAGCCATCAGTTTGGCATCGACGCTGGCCGGCACGATGGCCGAAGGCTCTTGCTCACGATCAGCGGCGTCGTTATTGCGATGCATCAAATAGCGCGCCAGCCCTAGCGTCAGCAAAGCGCTAGCCATCACCAAAGCCAAGCTCGGGTCCCACGCCCCCGCCACATCCAGAAAAGCCAACACTTTGGCCGGATTACTCATGCCGGCCACAATCAAGCCCAGCCCAAACAGCAGGCCGTAAGCGAACAAATAAACTGTATTTTTCATCATGAGTTTCCGGTTTAGAGCAGGTGGCGCACGATAAACACCGTGATACCGGCCGTCAGCATGAAGGTCAGCGTCGCCACGATGGAACGGATTGACAAGCGGGCTATGCCGCAAACCCCGTGGCCGCTGGTGCAGCCGCCACCCAGCCGGGTGCCGTAACCGACCAGCAGACCGGCAATTGCCAGCAGACCGGGCCCGGCATCCAGATCCAGCGCAATGTCTGCACCACTCAAGCGATACAGGGGCGCGCTGGCCAGCAAGCCGGCCAGAAACCAGCCGCGCCAAACACTAGCCTCCCGCCAGGGCGGTAACAAGCCTGCCGCGATACCGGAGATCCCGGCAGTATGTTTATGAGTAAACAACAATAAGGCCGCAGATAAGCCTATCATTGCTCCCCCAGCCAGCGCGGATAAAATCGTCAAATAATTCATGCGTCAGTTTTGCCAAAATCGGGTATTGAATCAGAAACCTAGTTATCAAGCCAGATTTAGCAATCGCTTACTTCCGGTTTACTCGCCAAACAAGGCCCAACTCAAGTAGCGTTCGCCGGAATCCGGTAACACCGCGACGATGGTTTTACCGGCATGCTCCGGACTTTTGGCCAGCCGCACGGCAACGGCAAGTGCCGCCCCGCTGGAAATGCCGGCCATGATGCCCTCCTCCTTGGCGAGGCGTCGGGTGTAGGCGATTGCTTCGTCGTCTTCTACCGATTCAATCAGATCAATCAACGCCAAGTCCAGGTTTTGCGGCACGAAGCCGGCGCCGATGCCTTGTATCCCATGCGCCGCAGCTTGCAAGGGCAAACCGGCGCGAGTTTGACTCAATACCGGGCTGCCGGCCGGTTCCACCGCGACGCTGAGCACCGGCTTGCCGCAATGGTTTTTCAGATAGCGTGACACGCCGGTAATCGTGCCGCCGGTACCGACGCCGGCCACGAAGATGTCGACCTTGCCGCCGCTATCGCGCCAAATTTCCGGGCCGGTGGTTTGCTCGTGGATCGCCGGATTGGCCGGATTTTTAAACTGCTCCAACAACAGATAGTGATCGGGGTCGGCCGCAGCCATGGCCTCGGCCTGCTCCACCGCCGCGCGCATGCCGAGCGCGCCGTCGGTCAGCAACAGATTGGCGCCATAAGCCAACAATAAGGTGCGCCGCTCCTGGCTCATATTGTCCGGCATCGTCAAGGTAATAGGGATGCCGCGTGCGGCGGCAACTGCAGCCAATGCAATACCGGAATTGCCGCTGGTAGCTTCCAACAGCACCTTACCGGGCGTCAACAAACCCTTACGCTCAGCAGCCCAGACCATCGCTGCACCAACCCGGCATTTCACCGAATAGGATGGATTGCGGCTTTCAATTTTCACCAGCAGCGTGGCGTGTAATCCCTGGCTGATATGATTGATACGTACTAAAGGCGTACGACCTATCGATTGGGAATTATCGGGGTACCAAGCGGGCATGGCGGGTTTCCTGTGAAATACGGGTTTTGCTCAGTGTAAACCAAACCCACAACGATCGATTATTACGGATGTTCTTATCCGTCGCGTACGACCTTTTAGATAAAAAAAGCCCGCCGAAACAGCGGGATTAGCAGGATTGCCACAGGAGAGCACATCTCACCGAGTCATCGGTAAACCATTAAACTATCTTACGGTCGTCGCATGTTACATACCATGCTGGGCCGGGACGCTGAAACTGCCAAAATGTTGCGGCGCGCCGGGCATTAAAGGATTGCCTTGTACCTCGGCCCTGGGTTTTTGCCAGTGTCCGGCCGTAGCCGGCCGACCCAAAAAATAACCTTGCAACAATTTGCCGCCGGCATCCAAGGCAATATCCAGTTGTACTTCGTTTTCGATGCCTTCGATGATCGCTTGCGCGCCCAAGGCCTGGATGATTTCGATTAATTTCGGCAGCACCCGGCGAATCTTGGCATCGGTTTGGGCCTGATGAATGATGCTTAAATCCAGTTTCACAAAGCTGGGTGACAGACGCCACAAGCGGTCCAGATTGGAATGCCGGCTACCGAAGTTATCGATAGCCACCTGAAAGCCGCGATCGCGGTAATTGTCCACCGCTTCGAGCAACTGTTGATCGGCTTCCACCGCGTTTTCCATGATCTCCAGCACGACTCTGGTAGTCGGCACCGAATGCAGATGCAAAATGTGCTCGAACACCTTGCCGTGCGTGTTCACGCTAACCAGCAATTTGGGATGTACGTTTAAAAACAGCAAGCCCTTATCCGCAGGCAGATTGAGATAGTTAAGCATGTGCAGGGTTCTAGCCACTCTATCCAGCTTCACCAATTTGCCCTGGTTATCCGCCCAACTAAACGCAAAGTCCGGACTCACGGCTTCCAAGCCGGTGGAAGTGCGCAGCAAAGCTTCGTAGCCAAGCAATCCCTGAGATGTTCCGGCATCGAATATCGGTTGAAACTCGCTACGCAATCGCAGACCGATAAACCGGCTCAGGACTTCCTGTTGCTCGATTTCCAGTTTGAACTCGTCCAAATCCAGATACAAAGCCCGCTCCAGATCGTCACGCAGCACTTCTATGATATGTTCCACCATGGCTATACCCTCCTTTATCCCATTCCTCTCAGTGTCCATAAATCTTGTCAAACACCCCATTGTCATCGAAGTGTTGTTTTTGTATCGCACTCCAACCACCCAATTGCGCGACACTCACCAGATCCAGGGTCGGAAATTGTTTGACGTATTTTGCCGCGATGTCCTTGTCAGTCGGCCGATAATAGTTTTTGGCAATGATCTCTTGGGCGTCTTTGGTGTAGAGATATTTCAGGTATTCAAGCGCCAAGTCCTGGGTGCCGTTCTTTTTTGCGACTGCTTCAATCACGGCCACCGGCGGTTCGGCCAGGATGCTGAACGGCGGGGTGACGACTTCGAATTTATCCGCGCCGAATTCTTTCAACACCAAATACGCTTCGTTTTCCCAGGTGATCAATACGTCGCCGATTTCACGTTCGGCAAAGGTGGTGGTGGAGCCGCGCGCGCCGGAATCCAGTACCGGCACGTTTTTAAACAGCTTCTCCACGAAAGCCTTGGCGGCGTCCTTGCTGCCGTTTTTCTTTTCCGCAAACGCCCAGGCCGCCAGGTAGTTGTAGCGGGCGCCGCCGGAGGTTTTCGGGTTGGGAGTGACGACGGAGACGCCGTCTTTGATCAGATCGTCCCAGTTTTTAATCGCTTTAGGGTTGCCTTTGCGCACCAGAAACACGATGGTAGAAGTGTACGGCAGGCTGTTGTTGGGTAGTTTGCTTTGCCAGTCTTTGGGCAACAAGTTGGCTTTTTCGACGATTTGGTCGATGTCACCTGACAAGGCCAAAGTCACCACATCAGCTTCCAGACCGTCTATCACCGCGCGGGTCTGTTTACCGCCGCCGCCATGCGATTGTTGGACCGTCACATCTTCGCCGGTTTTGGTTTTCCAGTACTGGGTGAATAGTTGGTTATATTCTTTATACAACTCGCGGGTCGGATCGTAGGAGACGTTCAACAGGGTACGTTCGGCCAGCGCGCTGCCGCTTAGGGCCAGGGCGATACCGAAAAGTAAGGGCTTGAGGGTGTGCGTGAATCTCATGGGTGCTCCTGAAAAAGGGTTATCGGATCTGCTTATGGCAAGCCGGGTTTTTGTTTGACCACGGTGCGTATGCTACGCAAAGCTTATAACCAACAAAAACGATATATTTAGAACTAAATATCTGATATTAAGATAATAGATTTCGGATACAGACCCATCCGACACATGCACAGGTTTGCCGCAAACAAAGGCTTTTAGGGAAACTTCGGAATAGCGGCGATTAAGGAGTCCGCTAGTTTTGGAGATAGACCAGACCAAGACAGCGGGAAGCCGGAGCTTCCCGCTGATAAGCAAGGTTAAACCACAGCAATCTTACGCCGCCCTGCTGTCGCCAATCCGGCCAGCGCGCTGCCGAATAGCCAAACAGCGCCGGGAACAGGCACTTGTGAGACGGTTATGGTGTTGCCAGCCAGGGAAAAATTTAGGGTATCGGAGCTCAAGGTGAGCCGATAGTCGCCATGATCGCGGGCGGGAAGCCCGGTCGGTAGGGTCAAGTTATCGTTAGTATTGATACCGGCGACGGCTTCACTGGTGGATAAGGTGTAATCGGCCACCAGATATAAATAATTGCCTGCCTGCAAGGTTACATTAAACGCCGGATCGCGCAAGAAAAGCGAACCGTCCGCCGAACCGTCGGTGTTAGTCAAGATCGGCTGATTGCTGCTATCGGGGCAGTGATTGCCGTCGGAATCGTCGCAACGTGCCAACATATCGCCAGCATCCAGCAAGCCGTCATCGCGGTAGATATAAGTATCCGGGTCCAGAAAAGTAATTTCACCGTCGTTGTTCAGGTCAATTTCCTGGTAACCGGCGGTGGATGTTTGCTTTTGAGTGGCCTCATACGCCAACACATCGACTTTGAAAGTACCGTCGCTAAGCATATTGATTTTCCAGGTATCGTAAGTAGTACCGCCGCTTACTTTGTAAATGGTTCCTGACACTTCCAGAGTATTTGCTTGGGCCTCGGCAATGAACGCACACCCCGCCAATCCGGCGATGCCGATTGATTTTATTAGTTTATTCACGATTACAACCTTTATGTTTATTGAAATTAGAGCGCATTGGGAACTTGATTTTCGGGGCATCTAAAAATTATTCATTCCCGTGTATTCGAGAGCGGTTAGACCACGTGGCACGTCTAGTTTGCAAAGTCCGCGAGAGAAACGAGTATGGTTTATTGAAAGCCCCCTTAATCGTGTTAGCCATGTCCACGCCAATGACTAAACACCCCGATCCGAAAGCAATATTCAGACCGTAAAATATTTTTCTTTAAATACAAAAATATACGTAGATAACAGGCGGCAATGTGCAGGGTATTTCCGTGAAATAACACATACAAAAAGCTATTTGCCACAACTTATCCCGGATATAAAAAGAACCGATTAGCAAGAATATTCGGCCAAGCGTCATGCCCACTGGGAAGCGGATACCCAGTGTCATGGATGGTAAGCTTCGATCCGTCCATGGCGTCCGGATTTCGGCAATCCCTGCCGAAACGACGAACTTAGGGATGTTTTTCGAGTAATCTGACAAAGTACAATTACTTACTAGTCAGGAAAGACGTTGAGCGCAACAGCAAACGCAAAGTATTTGATTACGTTCGTAGCGAGCCTATTGAAGTGTTGGTGAATTCTGCTTGTTCAGATATTTCTTAAATCAGAACGCTTCAGTATTTATCGTTTGCGGCGAACCACCCAGCCCAGTCCGCCGAGCGCGGATAAGAACAGGTAAAACGCCCCCGGCAAGGGCACCGGTGCGGATTGTAATGGGCTCATATGCCAGGCCAATGCATAATCCCAACTGAACGGACTTGCCTCGCCAGATTTGACCCGTAACTCATACTGGTGGCCGCTGACTAAATTGAGCCACAAGTTCTCACTGTTATCTACACTACTTGCCGAAAACGCGGCGATGTTTTGCGCCGTGCTATCGAATAATTCCAGATTCAGATCGTGCAAGGTCGTTGTCAGATTTAGGTCGTTCGATACCCCGAGATTCCACACCAAAGCCGCCTGCAATTTCAATGCTTTCTCTGCGGCAAATTTATAGGTCCCGAGACTGTTGCTGTCCAAGCCACCGAACGCGGTATCGACATCGAATCCGGCCAAACCAATATCGTCCGGATGGCCGCCATCCTCCAGGCTGTCTTGTTCGCCGCCGGCGATGATTTGGTAACTATGCAAAATATTCAGCTGGCCGGCACCGAATCTATCGTCCAGGCCGTTGATAGTTTGATGGCCGCTGCTGCGATAATCGACGATATTGTCTGGGGTCGAGGTATTGTGCGTGGCTCTATCGGCACCCGCCAACAATGCCGCTTTGACAGTTTCGGCGCGCTCGGCGTTGTAAATCGTCCCCACACCCTCAATATTGACCGAGCCATTCGAAAGATTCTGCGCCCCCTTGTGGCCAGTCTCCACTAATAGCGCTGCCGCTGCGGCTACTATGGGTGTGGCTCCGCTGGTGGTAGTTTGCGGCGCGACGACATCAGGGCGTGTCCGTCCCGCGACATACAAGGCATCCACCGCATCGGAACCCCTATCTTGTTGGCCGTCGGTACGACCCACCGCGATCGCGTTGTAAGCACTGCCCAATAATGGCGAGTCGCCAAGGCCATTGTTCATGCCAACCACCTGAATAAATTCGTTGCGCTGCACCTGTCTGTCCACAAAACGCAAAAGCATCGCAGTTTCCGGCGCTGAATCCCCTTTGCCTATCCAGCTATGGTTCGCAATCCGGCTGGCGTTGACGGGTGCCAAGGCCCTTGCACTGATGAGGCTGTCGAGCCAGACGTTGGCATCGTAACTGGCGATATTGCTTATGCCATGCGCGATGGCATCGTTGCCGTAAAACCTGGCACCGACACTGGTAGCGTGTGCCGATGGCGAGGTACTGGCTTTTTTACCTGGAAAACTAAAGGTCTTGCCGGCAAATTGCGCGTTAAGAATATCCGGCGCGTAAATGGGGTAAGCAGGGTTATCTTTCGATTCAATTGCTGACGCTTCGGCGTGAACCACATTGACACCGTCGCCGGTCGGCACGTTTGCCCCCAGTTGCATTAGCAGGGCTTGATAACCGATGTCGCTTTTGTAATCCGCAACCGAAGAGGACGCCCAAAACATCATGGAAAACAGATAAAACCCAGGCTTTTTAATCATTGTTATCACCTTTTTGAGTCTATTGAAGTGGTCAGCGCTTTCTAGCCGTTCCAGCCCATACCACGCTGGAACGCAGAAAAATCAATAGTCCGGATCGTCGCTTTTACAGGGATGACAAGTGCTCCGTATCCCTCTAACGTGCCAGCACTGGCTCTGGCGCTTATTCGCAACTATAGACCAGATACTAGGTCTTGCCGGATGCTTGCTGTCCTTAAGTTTGGCGACGGGCTTATGCCTGTTTACCCAATCGACAAGGCAAACCGATAAGCTTCAGGGAGGCGGTTAGATACAGCGATGGAGAGCGTATCCGAAAAACGCTCTAACCAGTCAAGCTTTGGGTGTTTGCAAACCCTGCGGATTACTGCCGCAGGGGTTTGGATAGGCTATAAAAGTCGGGCGGCGGGGAGTCAAGCGATCAATGAATCCGAACCAAGTAACCATCGGTTTTTTCGCATCCGGGTTTGCTATGTGCGGTAATGCTCAGGCGTGCAAAGCCACCTTCTATAGGTCTATCCACTTTGCCTTTTACCTCCAAACGGCCGCTAGGTTGGTGGGTAATTTGCAATTCTTTGGACATGAAATGATATTTGGTATCACCAGCGCTGACCGTCACCATAATCGATGTCAGCGTGGTATTGGCAGAGGCCGTAAACGAAAACTCACTAAATGATTGCAAGTATTTATTGGTCGCCGGCTGGAACTCGGAAAACACCGGTTTATCGCAGTGTTGCGAACTTTGGCTGCTGCCGTAGGCATGTGCCGCATTGCCGCTCAGGATTAACACAGTGGCGGCAGCGATTCGAATTAGCGTGGTCATTATTTTCTCCGGGGGTGTGGTTATAAGCATAATTATGCCGCTAGCTTACCAACAAAACACGGAATTGCTGGCAATCAATTCAATAGAGCCCCCACCTGCCAACCCAATAGCGGGCAGCCTATTCCGCAGACCACCATCATCACCTTAAAACGGGCTAAACTTAGAAAATCTTTCTCCTCGCCCAGGCCATGAACAATTCAAATTCAAGCAACTGGCTGCAGAGTGCCGGTGAAATGGGGAAACTGGTTGCCGCCAAGAATTGGTCCAAAACACCACTCGGTCCGATAGAGTCCTGGCCGCAAAGCTTACGCACGACCGTGAGCCTTTGTCTTTCCTCTAATTTCCCCATTTCTATTGTCTGGGGCCCTGAGCGAATTCAAATCTATAACGACGGCTATTGGCCCATCACTGGTGCCAAACACCCACATTCGATGGGCCAGGACTTCAAGGAATGCTGGCTCACCGCCTGGCCAGTGATAGGCGCAGCTTTCGAGAGTGCCGCGGCTGGTCGGACCGCTTTTCTGACCAATCAACGGATGTTTCTCGACCGGAACGGTTACCTGGAAGAAACCTTTTTCACCTTCTCGTTCAGCCCTATTCACGACGAATCGGGCGCTGTAGTCGGATTGTTCCACCCGGTAACCGAGCTGACCCAACAATCGCTGATTGAACGCCGACTGCAAGTATTGCGTGATATTGCCTATCAAACAGAGAGTCTGCGTAGTGTCGCGGATACCCTTCAGCAACTACTGCAGACACTAGCAAGACACAGCCTGGATGTGCCTTTTGTGTTGTGTTACCGACTGGATGATAAAACCGGTGAGGCACAGCTCATCGGCAAGGTTGGTGTCAACCAGGACACTCAATCGGCAATGTACTCAACAATAACCTCGCCCGCCGCATGGCCGCTGGCAGAAGCCGTGCAGAGCGGCCGGAACGTCGAGGTAGAGCACTTAACGAGTCGTTTCGGTCCTTTCATTTGCGATCCCTATCCCGAGCCGGTCCATTCCGCCGTGGTCTTGCCTTTGACCACCTTTGGTGCTGAACGTCATCAGTACTTATTGGTGGCCGGAGTTAGCGCGCGACGCGCCTTGGATGAACCCTACCGAAATTTCTATGCCATGCTCGGTTCAGCTGTGTCCAGCCTGCTGGTTAAAGCGCAAGCTGACCAGGATGAGCGCCAGCGTAGCGAAGCGCTCGCAGAGCTGGATCGGGCAAAAATAGCTTTCTTTAGTAATGTCAGCCACGAATTCCGCACGCCCATTACCTTAATGCTGGGACCGCTGGAAGACTTGCTGGCGGGCTCTGCCCATGCAGACGCCAACTTACCGGCAACTGCAGTCGATCAACTCAAGTTAGTACAGCGCAACGGATTACGGCTACTCAAGCTAGTCAATACCTTACTTGATTTTGCCAGCATAGAAGCCAACCGCATGGAGGCTGTCTACCAAGCCACGGAGCTGGGGAAGGTCACAGCCGATCTTGCCAGTTTATTCCGTTCGACAATTGAAAAAGCCGGCCTTAGGTTTATCGTTTCCACGCCGCCCCTGCCGGAGCCGGTTTATGTGGATAGGCGAATGTGGGAAAAAATCGTCATCAATCTGCTCGGCAACGCGTTGAAATTTACCTTTGCCGGCGAGATAGAGATTTCGGTGCGTGGCGGCGAAAAGTACGTAGAACTTACTGTCCGCGACACCGGAGTGGGTATTGCCGAAGACCAGCAAGCACGGATTTTTGAGCGGTTTCATCGGGTTCAAAACGCGCGATCCCGCACGCACGAAGGCACCGGCATCGGTCTTGCTTTGGTGCAGGAACTGGCCAGATTGCAGGGGGGTGATGTCCGCGTAGAAAGTCAATTGGACGTCGGCAGTATCTTTACCGTCACGGTGCCAATGGGAACCGGGCATTTGCAGTTAGAGAACATTCGTGACACTCAACAATCCGATCCGGCAGAAGCCCGACTATTTATCAATGAAGTAGCGAGCTGGCTGCCGGATGCTGACAGTGAATCAAGTGTTGGTGGCGGATTGACTGAAACCAGCACATCGGCTGCTGACCGCAGCCCCTTGGCGCGTATCGTCTTGGCGGACGACAACGCCGACATGCTGGAATACCTTAGCCAACTATTACAAAAACAGGGCTATCAAGTATCTGCTTTTCGGGACGGCGAAGCCGCGCTAGCCGCCATACAGGAGCAGCGCCCGGATCTTGTCCTTACCGACATTATGATGCCGTGTCTGGACGGATTTGGCCTAGTATCGGCGCTTCGCGAGTCGCCGGCGACAAGTTCACTACCTATTGTTCTCCTATCCGCGCGTGCCGGTGAAGAGGCGCGCGCGGATGGACTTAAATGTGGTGCCGACGATTACTTGGTCAAGCCATTCAGTGCCAGCGAACTACTGACGACCGTGCAGTCACGTCTTGAAATAGCCCGCCTGCGAGGAATAACAGAGACCAGCGCGCTAGAGCGGGAATTTCAAATTTTTGCGGAATCCATGCCACAAATGGTTTGGGCTACCAGACCTGACGGCTGGAATATCTATTCCAATCAAACATGGGTGGAGTATACCGGCTTGTCGCTGGAGGAAAGTTGTGGACAGGGCTGGATTATCCCTTTTCATCCGGACGATCAACAGCGGGCAAGGGAAGCCTGGCAGCGCGCCACACAGCAACTTGATGCCTATTCATTGGAATGCCGGTTGCGGCGCACTGATGGCGTTTATCGCTGGTGGTTGATTCGGGGCGTACCACTGCTAAACGAAAACGGCGAAATCTATAAATGGATAGGCACTTGCACCGATATTCAGGACTTAAAAGAAAATGAAGCCAATTTAAAGGCTTCCGAGGCACGTTGGCAGTTTGCCTTGGAAGGCAGCGACCAGGGGGTTTGGGACTGGGACATTCCAAACGACAGCGTGTTTTTCTCAAAACGCTGGAAGACCATGTTGGGCTATGCGGAAGAGGAAATTTCCGATCGCTTTGAAGAATGGTCGTCGCGACTCGATCCCGATGATCTTAACGCGGCGATGACAGCCGTAGAGCAGTATCTTCGTGGCGAAACAGCCTTTTACCAACAAGAATATCGAATGCGCAATCGACAAAACCAAATGTTGTGGATACAAGCGCGGGGAATGGTCATCAGCCGTGATACCAAGGGACGCCCTTTACGAATGATAGGCACCCATGTCGATGTAACTGCACAGCATCAGATGTTGGCGGAGTTGCAGCTTTGGTCGAATGCCTTTCAGAATTGTGCGCACGGCATCGTCATTGTTGATCCCGCCACCAATCTGATTCTTTGCGTGAATCCGGCCTTTGCCAAACTTGAAGGTTACGATACCCCGGATGAGCTTGTCGGCCTGCCGATTTTCGGGTTATACAAGGCCGACAGACACGAACAGATCAAAGCATTAATTAAAATCGCGGATGCAGAGGGCCAAGTGACCTTTGAGTCAAAGCATATTTCCAAATGGGGAACCGAGTTTGATGTGCAAATTGATGTGGTCAGTGTCAAACAAGACGATTCGATTGTGTATCGGATTGGTACTGTTCAAAATATTAGTCTTCGCAAACAATCTGAAAGGGATTTAGATCTACGCGGCCGGGCGCTGGAAGCTGCAGCAAACGGCATCATGATTACCAATGCAGAGGATGTTATTCAGTGGGTGAACCCGTCGTTTACCCAGATGACGGGTTATAGCCTTACCGAGGCCAAGGGCTTGACCCCACGGCAATTATTCAAATCAGCTGAACT
Source organism: Methylomonas albis (assembly GCF_014850955.1). Lineage (NCBI taxonomy): Bacteria > Pseudomonadati > Pseudomonadota > Gammaproteobacteria > Methylococcales > Methylococcaceae > Methylomonas > Methylomonas albis. Next base: position 1,350,789 of record NZ_JACXSS010000001.1, on the reverse strand, counting down.
CAGTGACGATTTCTATGACGCTCAGTGGCGGACTATTTCCCAGGGGGATGTATGGTCAGGCGAAATTAAAAATAGGCGCAAGGATGGCAGCTTTTTCTTCGAGCAAAAGATTATTACGCCGGTTCCCGATCAAAATGGGGTGATTCGACATTTCATTTCTATCAAACAAGACATCAGTGAGCGTAAGGAAAACGAATCGGAGCTTGCTCTTTATCGCGCTCAACTCGAAAAACTGGTTGAAAATCGGACCCAGGAATTATTCGCCGCCCGACAGGAAGCCGAGCGCTTATCGCAAGTAAAAGGCACTTTTATAGCCAACATGAGCCATGAAATCCGCACGCCGATGAATGCGGTGCTGGGGTTTTGTTATTTGCTGGAGAAGCGTGCCCTGGACGATGACACCCAGCAATTAGTGCGGAAAATACATAGTGCCGGGGAAACGCTGCTGACGATCATTAACGATATTCTGGACTTTTCCAAGATCGAGGCTGGGCATTTAGAGCTTGAACACTCACAATTTAATTTGCTCGACATGCTGGAACGAGTAGCCGATCTAAGCCTACCCTTGCTTAAAGGCAAAAACCTGGAATTGATCATCAACCCACCAAAGCACGACCTTACCAGATTAATTGGGGACGCGGCACGTTTACAACAAGTGCTGATTAATTTGCTCAGCAACGCCATCAAATTTACCCAGCAGGGTGAAGTTGAATTACGCATCACGGTAGAAGCAGCGGATGCACAGCAGGTCAGGTTGCGCTTTAGCGTCCGTGATACCGGCATCGGCATTTCCGACAGCGCGCAAAACGACATATTCAGCGCCTTTACCCAAGCCGATACCTCTATCACCCGCCGCTTTGGTGGCACGGGCTTGGGTTTGGCTATCAGCCGTCAGTTGGTCAATCTAATGGGCGGCACGCTGCAAATTAAAAGCCAAATCGGATCCGGCAGTGAGTTTTGGTTCACGCTGCCGATGACTCATAATAATCAAGTGGAAAAAACGCATTCGCCCGCTTTAAGTGCTCTACATGTATTGGTAAGTGACGATAGTGATCCGGCACGAGCAGCGCTGGTTAATACTGCAAAATGCCTAGGCTGGACAGCAGATAGCACCGCTTCCGGGGAAATGGCGCTATTCCAGATTGAGTCGCAATGGGAAACCCATCCGCACTATGACGTGATCTTGCTTGACTGGAAAATGCCTGGCTTGGATGGTTTCGCTGCTGCGCGGGCTATCCGGCAAACGCTGCAAGCAAAGGGTTGCGATGCGCAGAACATGCCTGTGCTGATTATGGTCACCGCGTATACCTACGATGAGCTGCTCTCACATCCCGACATGGTCTTTATCGATACCGTATTGAGTAAGCCCATTACGGCATCTGTTTTGTACAACGCGGTTTCCATGCAATTATCTCGGCGCGAACCAAACAATGGACTAGCGTCCACTCCGCCCAAATTGCCTTACCTCCCGCGTATATCTGGGGTTAGAGTCCTGGTAGTGGATGACAGTGAGATCAATCGTGAAGTAGCTAAGCAGATACTGGAAGCTGACGGTGCCGCTGTGTTTCTGGCAAGTGACGGGCAAGAGGCGTTGGATTGGTTATCGGCTAAAGATCACGTCGTTGACATCATCTTGATGGATATACAAATGCCGCGCCTGGATGGCTATGCGGCAACCAAGCTGATCAGACAACAGCGGCAGTGGCAGAGCTTGCCTATCATTGCCCTTACGGCGGGCGCTTTCAATGAATTGGAGGACGCCGCGCGCGAAGCCGGTATGGATGATTATGTGTCCAAGCCCTTTAACGTGGACCACCTGCTGAATGTGATTCACCACTTTACCGACTTGGGCGCAAGGGATAAGGACAGTTCGGTTGCCACCTCCTTGGAGACCCCTTCAGCACCTGCGACACAATCATCAATCTCCACCTATGCTTCCGTAGCTTTGCCGGGCATCGATTTGGCTTACTTACTTAATCAGTGGCGAGATAAGGATCTTTACCAAAAGTATTTAAGTAAATTTGTGGAAAACTATGCCGGTGTCGGCGAAACTATCAATGAATACATCAACAACGGTGACTTAGCCCCGGCAGCTATACTGACTCATAAACTGGTTGGCGTGGCCGGTACGCTTGCATTAAAGCAGGTGGCACTGAAAGCACGCGAGCTCAATGAACTGTTAAAAAGCGAAGACGCGGCGTCCGGTAAAGCAAGCCAGGAGCTGCAAGCAGCCATAGACGAAGCCTGTAGCTCAATTGCTGTTTTGATCCAAAGTAATAATGAAATGCTTGAATCCGCAACCACCAATAAAGCGCCCAAAGACTCAATAGCATTGACCCGCTTAATTTGCGAGTTACTTGAGGCCTTGGAGCAGCACGATCCTCAACTTGCGGAAAAACAGTTACAAGACTTGGCAATAAAACTGCCCGCATCGGAAATAGAGAGTATTCGCTCTCGGCTTGACGATTTTGATTTCAATGCCGCGATAGCCCTGTCAAAAGAACTACTGATACGGATTTCGCCGCCCTGATTTTTTATAGAGATTACTAGCAATGACCCATGGCCCCATTCTTATTGTTGATGATGAACCCAGCAACCTGGCAATTTTACGGCAGATTTTACAAAAGGATTACGCGTTAAGGTTTGCCGTCAACGGCAAAGAAGCGCTGGAATTGGTCAATAAAGTTCGCCCTAGTTTGATTTTGCTTGATATCCGGATGCCGGAACTGGATGGCTACCAAGTCTGTCGGGCGCTAAAGGCCGACCCTAAACTTGAATCGATACCGGTTATTTTTGTGACCTCATTGGCGGAATGCGGCAGCGAGAAAGAGGGATTTGATATTGGCTGCGTCGATTATCTTACCAAGCCGGTATCAGCCGACATCGTGCTCGCGCGGGTAAAAACGCATCTATCCTTGATTCGCGCAACCAAACTGGAAGATAGTTATCGCGACGCCATCTATATGCTCGGCAAAGCCGGACATTTCAATGATACCGACACCGGGATGCATATTTGGCGCATGGCCGCTTATTCTCGCCACTTAGCTCAAGCTTTGGGTTGGCCTGTTGATCAATACGAACTCATCGAATTTGCCGCGGCCATGCATGATACCGGCAAGATAGGCATTCCCGACTCTATTTTGCGCAAGCCCGGTAAATTGGATGCCGGAGAATGGGTCATCATGAAAACCCACACGCAAATTGGCTATGACATCCTGTCAACCAGCTATTCCCCACTATTCAATCTGGCCGCTGAAATTGCTTTACACCATCACGAAAAATGGGACGGCAGTGGCTATCCCTTGGGCTTAACCGGTTTATCCATACCCGAGTCGGCGCGTATTGTTGCTATCGCGGATGTTTTTGATGCCTTATCAATGACCCGCCCGTATAAACAGGCGTGGGCTTTGGGTGAAATTTTGACATTTCTCAAACAAGGCGCCGGACAGCATTTCGATCCAAACTTTATCGAATGTTTCATGACTATACTGCCGACGATCATGGAAACCAAAGCCAACTGGGAGAAGCGTGAGAGTGGATTAAACGCAGAAGGCTGACAGGGTTGGCATTAAGCGCGGAGTGATTGACGAGAGGTCAGCCGATTCCCTCCATGGCAGAATTGCCATACCATCATCATTGTCAATTACAGTAGTCGGTCTCGATTCCTGAGTGCCGGCATGTGTGGCGACAGAAATCTAGCGCATGTCTAGCAACGCTTAAAGTGTATCCTGCCGCCAAAACATCCAATACCCTGCAAGCCAAGGCGCCCTATGCTCGAAAATTCAATTGGTCAATATGCCGCAGTTTTGAATAGCGACTTCATCGCCATCGTGATCGTCAAAGACAGGCAGATTGTCTGGGCCAACGCAGCCCTGCATCGCATCTTAGCTTACGAACCGGGCGAATTGATTGGCCAGCCCACCCGTCAGCTGTTCCTTGATGAAAAGAGCTATAAGACATTCGGCTCCGAGGCTTATCCGAGCATCGCGGCAGGCCGAACCTATAACGGAACCATCCCGCAAAAACGCAAGGATGGCAGCACGGGCTGGTATGAATTTAACGTCTCCAGCCTAGAGGGTTATCCGGATATGGTGGTGGGAGCCATCATCGACAGGACCGAAACCTACCAAAATGTCCAGCAGCTGGAAAAGAGCGAGTCACAGTATCGCTCGGTAGTGGAAGACCAGACCGAAGTCATTACCCGCTTCTTGCCCGATGGCACTTACATATTCGTCAATGAGGTGTTTTGCCGGCTATTCGGAAAATCCGCCGCAGACCTGATCGGTCATCACTGGCATCCGGCAGCCTATCCCGACGATGTTCCTATGATCGAGGCCAGGCTGCGCGAGTTGACACCCGACAATCCCGTCGTGACTATCGAGAACCGGGTATTTGTGGCCAATAACGAAATTCGCTGGATGCAATTCGTCAATCGGGGATTTTTCGATGCTGCCGGCATCCTCAAGGAAACCCAAGCAGTCGGTCGGGACATCACGGCGGAGCGTGAAGCCTTGGCCAGCTTGCAGACAAGCGAGGAGCGCTACCGGACGCTGGTGGAGACAACCTGTGTGGTGACGTGGTTCTGTCCTGCCACGGGTCTTCAAGTTACCCCGCAACCGTTATGGATGGCATTCACCGGCCAGACGGCGGAAGAAATGCTTGGCGCCGGCTGGACCAAAGCCATCCATCCGGACGATGTTGCCGCCGCTGTGGAGCGATGGCAATCAGCTGTCGAGAATGGCAAGGCGTTCTCGAACCTGCACCGCATTCGCCGTTTCGATGGCGCCTGGCGCTGGATGAACGTGCGCGCGGTGCCGATACGCAATAAGCAGGGGCACATCCTCGAATGGATGGGCATGGGGCAGGATGTTACTGTGCAAAAGCAGGCCGAAATGGCGTTAGCAGAAAGCGAGGAGCGACTGGAGCTGGCGCTTATGGGATCGGGACTGGTTTTATGGGACTGGAACATTCCTGAGCGTAAAATCACCGTAGGAAGTCGCTGGTTCGAATTGCTCGGCTATACCAACCAGGAACTGGGTGGTGACGAAGATAATTGGATGGGTTTGATCAATCCCAAGCACCTTGAACGCTTCAAGCAGAACATTTCGGCTCATTTACAGGGTGAAACCGCCAGCTTCGAAAGCGAACACCAGTTGCGGCATAAGAATGGCCATTGGGTTACGGTCGAAGCCAAAGGCAAGGTTACTTATCGAGACAAAAACAACGCCCCGCTGCGCATGGTCGGCACGATACTGGATATTACCCAGCGCAAGCGCCTGAAGGATGAAGGCATGGACTTATTAAAGCGGATCGAATCGCTGATCCACGAGAGTTCAGCGCGCACGCCAGTCAAGGCAGAAACCGGTAAAGCTGCCGAAAGCCTGACCAAACGGCAGCGGCAGATTTTAGGAATGATCGCTACCGGGATGACCTCGGCGGAAATCGGGAAGCAACTGCACCTGGCCACGCCGACGGTCATCTCGCACCGCCGCAACCTGATGGCAAAGCTGGATCTTCACAGTACCGCTGAAGTCACCCGCTTTGCAATGGAGCAGGGGCTGCTTACCAAGTAATACCTCATCCAAGCCCGTTAAATACATAAAATTACCATATCTGTACCAATTAATTACCACAGAGTGGTGCTTATTTTTTTGTTTCAATATCGTATGCTGGGCGCCCTTACTGGTATCCCACAACTTATTGATGACGAGCGAAATAGTGTTCGGCGAAAATTGCCCACTTACGCGGTATTTGTTAGACGCATCGATGTCGGACGGCCGCGATAACAAGGCCCAGTTCGCTGGCTCCTTGCTGCTTGGACTGGGCTATCCGCAGTTTGGCCCGAAGTTACCCGACCTTAGGTTCACAGCGCAATTATTACGTTCCATTATTGAGACCGGGCAGACTGATCTCTTACCCGAGGCAACAGCAAAGTGTACGCATTGCCATCAATCCGGCAATTGCCAGGTAGGAACGCTATTTAAGGCCAACTAGCAGCAAACTCGCACACCATCTTGCAAGCGCCATTGCCAATGGACGATAAGCCCCCAAGCAGTCGGCAAAGCAGCTTGGCCGCTCCGCATTCAATACCTGCCATGTTTTCTTTACCGATTAGTTGGGGGCTCTTGAACGGCGACATTCACCCTTCGCTGCTCACGATTCAAGAGCAAATACTAGACAGTTGCCAATTTTGCCCGCCGCTTGATACGCAAACAATCGAGATGGTAGCGGCGAGCATCGATTGGCTACCCAAAAAGATTGGCCGCAATCCTAAAACAATCACCTTGACCCCGAAAAAGATCGGCATGGCAATACGAAAGATTGGCCGGATACTGCGGAAGATTGACGGGATAGCTGACAAGCTCGACCGGGTACTTCGTAAGCTCGGAGGGGTACTTCTGAGGTACCCTCCTCGCCACTTTCGGCGCAATACGGATTGCGCCTGATAGCCCTAACTAATGTCCTGGCTGTTCAAATAATCTTCGTAGTTACCGCTGAAATCGACGATGCCGGTCGGCGTCAATTCGATGATGCGGGTCGCCAACGATGACACAAACTCACGGTCGTGACTGACGAAAATCAAGGTGCCGGGATAGCTTTCCAACGCGGCATTCAACGATTCGATCGATTCCATATCCAAATGGTTGGTGGGTTCGTCCAGCACCATCACATTGTTTTTTTGCAGAATTAATTTGCCGAACAACATCCGGCCTTGCTCGCCGCCGGAAATCACTTTCACGGATTTGTTGATCTCATCATTGGAAAATAGCAAACGCCCCAGCGTGCCGCGGATGGTCTGATCGTCGTCAGATTCTTTGCGCCATTGGCCCATCCATTCGATCAGCGGCATGTCTTCGGCAAAATCTTCAGCGTGATCCTGAGCAAAATAACCGACTTCGGCATTTTCCGACCATTTCACTTCACCGCTGTCCGGCGTCAAATCGCCGACCAGGGTTTTTAACAAGGTGGATTTACCAATACCGTTAGGGCCGATCACCGCCACCCGCTCGCCGACCGCGATCATCATGTTCAAATTTCTGAACAAGGGTTCCGCACCATAGCCTTTAACCAAATCTTTGGCTTCCAAAGCTAAGCGATACAGCTTTTTGGTTTGGTCGAAACGAATAAACGGATTAACCCGGCTGGACGGTTTGACTTCGTCGAGTTTGATTTTCTCCAACTGCCGCGCGCGCGAGGTGGCTTGCTTGGCTTTGGAGGCATTGGCGGAGAAACGCGCCACGAAGGTTTGCAGCTCGGCGATTTGCGCCTTTTTCTTGGCATTACCGGCCAGCAATTGGTCACGCACCTGAGTCACGGCGGTCATGTAATCGTCGTAATTGCCCGGATAAACCCGCAATTCGCCATAGTCCAGATCGGCCATATGGGTACAGACGCTGTTCAGAAAATGCCGGTCATGCGAGATGATCACCATCGTCGAGTTGCGCTCGTTCAGCACGTTTTCCAACCAGCGGATAGTGTTGATGTCCAGGTTGTTGGTCGGCTCGTCGAGCAACATGATGTCGGGATTGGAGAACAAGGCTTGCGCCAGCAATACCCGCAATTTCCAGCCCGGCGCCACCGCGCTCATTGGGCCGCTGTGTTGCGCCTGCGGAATATCCAGGCCCAACAGCAATTCGCCGGCCCTCGCTTCGGCGGTATAGCCGCCGTATTCGGCGAACACCGATTCCAGATCGGCGGCGCGCATATAGTCGTCTTCGCTGGCTTCCAGATTGGCGTAGATTGCATCGCGTTCAGACATAGCCGCCCACATCTCGGCATGGCCCATCATCACCACGTCCAACACCCGTTGCTCCTCGTAGGCGAATTGATTCTGGCGCAAGATACCCAGGCGTTCGTTGGCATCGACGCTGACGTTGCCGGCGGTCGGCTCCAGATCGCCGCTGAGGATTTTCATAAAGGTTGATTTGCCGCAGCCGTTGGCACCGATCAGGCCGTAACGGTTGCCGTTGCCGAACTTGACGGAAACGTTTTCAAACAGGGGCTTGGCCCCGAATTGCATGGTGATATTAGCGGTAGAAATCAAGAGAGTGTCCGAGAATTAAGAGTAAAAAGAGCGTTGCCGCCGTGCGGGCGTGTGGCTAAATAAATGGCTTGATGTAAAAAAACGCTATTTTACCAGACTTTAATCAACGATCATTTACAGTAATGTATCGCCGACAGTCCGGCTGCTATTCAAGACTAAAAACTCCGCATGATTACATCAAGCTCTAGCCCCGAACCAATTTATCCCATCTTTTACAGTTTCCGCCGTTGTCCTTATGCGATGCGAGCGCGGCTAGCCATCGCGACGGCCGGCGTCGACGTGGCTATTCGCGAAATCGAGCTCAACCATAAGCCGGAGGCGATGCTGGCCATTTCACCCAAAGGCACGGTGCCGGTATTACTGCTAGCCAACGGCCAAGTCATCGAACAAAGCCTGGATATTATGCTGTGGGCATTAGCGCAACAAGATCCGCAAGATTGGCTTGGCCAATCACCGGAAGATGCGAAGCGCTTAATCGAGTGGAACGACGGCGATTTCAAATACTATTTGGACCGCTACAAATACGCAGACCGCTATCCGGAACAATCCCAAGCCGATTACTGTCAACAAGGCGAGTTGTTTTTAGCCGAGCTGGAAAGCCGTTTGCAGCGCACGCACTACTTATGCAGCAATAGTTTTGGCTGGGCCGATGCAGCTATTTTGCCATTTATCCGCCAGTTTGCCGCAGTGGATAACGCCTGGTTCGCCAGTGCGCCCTACCCGGCCGTGCAATTATGGCTGGAGAATTTTTTAACATCCAAACTGTTTGCAGCGGTTATGCGAAAATACCCACCCTGGAAAGCTGACGACCCGCTAGTCCTTTTCGGGTACGAGGCCGGCCTCGTACCATTTATATAGGTGCCCGACATGTTAAAAATTTACAAAAAAACCATCCGCATCGACAACGCCGGCTCCCCCCGCCTTGAGTCATCCGCACAGGGCAAGCTGTCTAATCTACTGACCATCCCGGCAATGTTTGCCGGCGCGATATTGGGTACAGTGGTGTTTTCGGCATTTTTTGCCTTACTGTTGATTCCGGTGGCGATAATCGGTGCCAGAGGCTGGTGGCTGCTGCGAAAAATTAAAAATGCGCAGGTCGATGATCAAAGCCTGGAAGCCGAATATACCGTGGTTTCGGACACCGCAAAAAAATCAAACCAGGACTGAAGATAAGCACAAAAAAAGCCCCCGCCTTGAGCAGGATGGGGGCTATGGAATGTGGAGCATTTACAACGGAGGAGGTACTACGAAAAAACTTAGATCCTGATCGGTTTGGCAACATTCAGATTACTGAATAAAGACGCCGCGCCGAACAACATAGTGGAAAGAACGAACTGTCCGGACATAAAGCTAAAGATGCCCACAGTGAAAAACAATCCGGTAACGATATCTTTGTACAGGTTGTTTGACTTGTTCATTTTTCCGCCTTGACTGGGTTGCAGTCGTTTTAATGAAGACGACTTAACTATAAACCTTTACAATTTATTTACAATAAGCCATTTAAAACATGGGTTGTTTCTTTTTATGAAACAAATAAGCCTGCACGCCACCACTCCAACGCCGTAGCCCTATCCCTTGCCAAGTTGAACGCCGTGGCATTTCAGGCGTAAGCTGTTAACTTAACATTTAGGAGGATGCAGCCATGAGCCACCATTTAAATCTGCTACGGGCGATATTCCAGGATCCGGTTAGCGGCAATATCCATTGGCGAGAAGTCGAATCCCTGCTGCATCACCTGGGTGCCGATCTGCAACCCAGCCATGGTGCGCGCTTTCATGTGACCTTGAATTCGATCGAAGGCGTGTTGCATCACCCACATCACAGCGGCATTTGTAATAAGCAAGAAATCAAACATCTGCGCGAATACCTGGCAAGCGCCGGCGTCAGCCCGGCCGTATACGAAGAGCAGCGGAATAGACATTAAGTAAAAGCCCTTGCAACCGGGTTAAACGGTTAGCATCGCCGATAGCAAGAATTGGATAGAACCATCTATGAAATGGATTACAAAATGCTTGCTGCTGGCGACATTACTTTTACCTGTTCTTCTTGGATTGACGTTGCTGCTGGCGATTGACGATAAGCCAAAATTACAAAACCGCGCCGACTTGACGCCGGAACAAATTGCCCGCGCCAAACTAATTTTTCGGCAAAACGATCCGCGCCGTTTGCAATCCGGCGCTATCGCTAGAGTTAAACTAGCCCAACAAGAGCTGGATCTGGCAATCAATTACTTCGCCAATCAATACGCCAACGGCGTGGCGAGCTTACGGATCGATGAAGACCGCGCCCTCATCGAAGCGACACTGCACTTGCCGGCCAATCCTGTGGGCCGATACGTCAATCTGGCACTGGAACTCAGGCAATCAGCCGGTTTGCCGACAGTGGACCATTTATCCGTAGGCAAACTTTGGATTCCGGGCTTACTGGCCAAGCCCCTGCTGAATTTAGCCCTCAACATCTTGCAACCAGCAGCGGACCGGCAAGCCTTCGCCAACATTGTCAAACACGTGCAATTTCAAAGCCAGCGTCTGACGGTC